>NZ_JBIVCR010000003.1:212154-490781 GCF_044746705.1 Curtobacterium sp. NPDC090217
ACCCCCACCCCGGGCGCGGCCCCGCCCCCCCCCCCCCCCCCCCCCCCCCCCCCCCCCCCCGCGGGGGGGCGCGCCCCCCCCCCCCCCCCCCCCCCCCCCCCCCCCCCCTCCCATTGCGGGTGCGATGGGCCGGATCGCCCACCCCGCACGACCGGCTACGGGCGCAGCAACACCTTGATCGCGCGACGCTCGTCCATCGCCGCGTACGCCTCGGCTGCCTCGTCGAGGGGGAGCTCCAGGTCGAACACGCGACCGGGGTCGATCGCACCGGACAGCACGTCGGGCAGGAGCTCGGGGATGTACGTGCGTGCGGGGGCCATGCCGCCGCCTACCGTGATGTTCGTGTCGAACAGGTAGCGCATCCCGATCGTCGGTACCCCGTGCGGCACCCCGACGAAGCCGAGGTTGCCGCCGGCCCGCACGACGTGCAGCGCCTGGTCCATGCTCTCCTCGGTACCGACGGCCTCGACTGCGCAGTCGGCGAGGTCCCCGCCGAGCAGGTCCCGCACGGCCTGCACGCCCTCGTCGCCGCGGGTCTCGACGATGTCCGTCGCGCCGAACTCGCGCGCGAGCGCCTGACGGTCGGCGTGCCGGCTCATCGCGATGATGCGCTCCGCGCCGAGGCGCTTCGCCGCGAGCACGGCGCAGAGCCCGACCGCGCCGTCACCGACCACGACGACGGTCTTGCCGGGACCGACCGCTGCCGAGACCGCCGCGTGGTGCCCGGTCGAGAAGACGTCCGACAGGGTGAGCAGCGACGGGTACAGCGCCGGGTCGACCGGACCAGGGACCACCACGAGCGTCGCCGACGCATCGGGGACGCGGACGTACTCCGCCTGTGCGCCGCCGACCGGGTCGCCGTACGCGTCCTTGCCGCCGAAGCCGGAGAGGTGCTCGCAGCCCGTCGTCATGCCGTTGCGGCACGCCTGGCAGGTGCCGTCGTTCATCGTGAAGGGGGAGATCACGAAGTCACCGACCGCGAGCCCGGTCACCTCGCTGCCGACCGCGGTGACCTCGCCGATCATCTCGTGGCCGATGGGGCGCGCGTGCTTCGTCTCGGTCACACCCCGGTAGGGCCAGAGGTCCGACCCGCACACGCACGCGGCCGCGACCTTGACGACCGCGTCCCGCTGGCTGATGAGCGACGGCTGGTCGCGGGCCTCGACCCGGATGTCGCGAGGGGCGTGGATGACTGCTGCGCGCAAGGTCGCTGTCCTTTCGAGATGACGAGGCACCCGCCGAGTGTCGGCGCTCCGACCCCTCCGCGACGGTGCATGACCACGACCCTACGCACATCATGCGAGGCCGCGATGCGCCCGCTGCGTTGCGTACCCCATGTCCTCTTTTCGACCCACCGGAATCTGAGAATACTCATGGAAATCAGAATTCAGGAGGGTGATGTTTCACGCTCCGGCGCTAGATTTCCGTCAACCCGATCTGAGTGGATCGGGACGGACGGCGGGGGGTCGCTCAGGTGCTCCTCGCTCCTACGCAAGAGGAGAAATGCCATGTCACCGACTGCCGTGAACGAGCTCGAATCCGCTCTGGCCGCCCTCGATGACTTCAGCGGTTGGGACGTCGTCGTCCCCGACACCGCGGAAGCCGCGATGACGGTCGAGCGTCGTGACGTCATCGAGATCACGAGCGAGTTCTCGACGCTGGGTGGAAGCCGCCCGCGTCAGATGTCCTGATCAACGGCGTGGCGTGCCGGGTTCGGCGCGCCACGCCTTTGGACGCTCCGCAACCAGAACCCGCTTCCGCGAAGGACCTCAGTGCACCTCGATCCAGTCGTGACCCCGCCGCACCGCTCGGTCTTCGACCACATGCTCACTGTCCCCACACCCGCTCTCGTGTACGACGTCGACAACGCGATGCGCTCGGTCGGACGAATGCTCGATGACGTGTCCCTGGTCTCGGGCGCCAGGCTGAACGTCGCGCTGAAGTCCTGCCACACGCCCGCGGTGCTCCGGCACCTCGCGGACGCAGGACTCGGCGCGGACTGTGCATCGGTCCGCGAACTCGACCTCGCCGTGTCAGTCGGGTTTGACGAGCTGTCGGCGACAGGTCCGAGCTTCTCCGACGAGGGAGCTCTCGACCGGCTCGCTGAGCGCGGTGTCGTCCTGGATGCGACGTCGATCGACCAGCTGGAACTGATCGGCAGGACCCGGTCGGGTTCCGACGTCGGGCTCCGTTTGCGTCTGCCGATTCCCGAGACGCTGGACACGGCCAACTCCTTCGGTGCGAACAGCCGGTTCGGGGTCGGCGCCACCGATCCAGCCGTCCACGCGGTCTTGGTCCGGCACCGGCTGCGCGTCACACGGCTGCACCTGCACACCGGGCAGCTGTCCCCTCACCTGTTCCTCTGGGAACTCCGGTACACCCTCACCGTTGCGGAATCCATGTCCCACGTGGAGCTCATCGACTTCGGCGGCGGGTTCTACGACTTCTACGCGGATCGAGCCGTGGCACGGCGTGCGCTCCAGACGGCTGATGAACTGCTCGCGCAGTGGCGTGCCCGGACCGGGCGGCCGATGGCGATCCGGTTCGAACCCGGAGCAGCCGTCCTCGGCCCGCATGGATACCTCGTGACGACGGTCCAGTCGATCGAGCAGGCACATCCCGCCTACGGCGCCGAGGTTGTGCAGGTGGACACGTCCGCCTGGAACTACGCCCCGTGGCACCTCCCGGCCGCTGTGCCGCTCGACGAACCCGAGCGTCAACCGAAGTCCGCCCGGCTGGTATCCGGGAACACGCTCTACGAGAACGACTTCTTCGGGATGACCGGTCGCGCAGGACGTCCGCTCATCGACATGGCGGCGGTGTCCGTCGGGGAACGGCTCGTCCTGACCAACGCAGGCGCCTACACCATGACGAACCGTCGCGATTTCAACCTCCTGGGCAACCTCCGCGAGTACCTGATCGTCGATGACGCACTCCGTCCGGTCGACACCGAGATGGCGGCAACGCGGTGAACGCCGACAGTTCGAGCGCGCTCGAGCTCGAACGCACGCTGCTCCAGCGGGTGCTCGACGAGAACGCGCAGCTCGATCCGTCAGGGATGGCGCGGATCTCCCGGGACCTCGCGGCCGGGGACGCGGCCGGAGACCACCGCGAGCAGGAGCGCTTCCTGCACGACAGGTACATCGACCTCCGGCACGTGCTGCGGAGTCGCGCAGACCGTTCCGTGGTGGATCGTTTCGCGAGTCCTCCGTCCGGTCGTGACGCGGATCCCGGAATCGACTACGGCTACGAGCGGAGCGCCCCGAGCGCCGTGCTCGACGGCAGGCTGGTGGACGGGGAGCCCGACATCACCGGATGGACGGCGTCAGGAGTCGTGTGCAGCAGCGGGATGGCGGCACTCACGGTGGCGCTCCACGTCGCCGCGTACGAGTTCCGCTCCGTCCACGGCAGGCTCCCGAAGGTCGCCCTGCTGGGTGACTACTTCGAGACGACGATGCTGATCGAGCTCGTGTCGACGTCGTTTGCGTCCTGGTCACGGTGCCGGTCGGTGGCTGAACTCGTCGCAACCCGCGCAGATGTGGTCGTGCTCGAGCCGGTCCGCTACGACTGGGACCTCCACACCGTCGACTTCATCGAACTGTCCACTGCCTGGGCAGCGCAGGGGGCTCCGCGAACGGTGATCGTGGACCCGAGCCTGACGCCGGGCGTCTGGCCGAAACAACAGCTCCTCACGACCTTGACCGGAACGGACACCGCGACCGTGATCGAGGCGCGTTCGGCGCTCAAGCTCGACCAGCTGGGGCTCGAGCTGGCGAACGCCGGCGCAGTCGTGGTCCACCGCAACGACGCGCTGACTGCTGCGGTGTCCGACCCCGAGACACTGCGGAACGCCCGCGCGGTCCTCGGCGCCGCGCTCCCTCCACGCTCGGCGATCGCGCTCGACAACTCGTTCTTCCTCGACCCGGATTGGCGCAGGACCCACGTCGCGCTGGTGGCGAGGAACAACGAGGCGTTCGCGCGAGCGCTCTCCGTCGACCGGGGGCTCTTCGAGACCGTTGCCCATCCCGCGAACCGACCGCGGGGCGCGGACACACGAGACGGCTCGGTGCGGGTCGCCCCGTTCACGGTCCTGCGTCTCGAGGACGACGACCTGCTCGGGTACCGCCTGCTCCTCGGGGTGATCCGGACCGAGGCGGACCGCCGCAGAGTGGACCTGCAGTTCGGCGCGAGTTTCGGGTTCCGGTCCCATCGACACGAGACGATCGTGCCACGCAAACGAGATCTCAGGTGTCTGCTCAAGGTCGCCCTCGGGGCGCGCGGCGGACCCGCGATGGACGGGGTGATCGAGCTGTTCCGTGACCTGCACGCGCTCGGCAGCATGGATGCCGTGCGGCGGCACTTCCGCGGAGTCCGACCGATCGAGCTGGCACTGTGAGCGGCACGACGGCTGCACTCGGGCACACGTTCGCGTCGCTCCGTCCCTTGCTTCGAGGACATCGACGGGCGTTGGCCGGGCTCATCGGTCTCGCACTCGCGGGCACACTCGCCGAGGCGTGCCTGCCGATCGGGCTCGGGCAGGTCGTCGACGGAGTCGAGCGTGGACGGTTCGACACGGTCTTCATCGCCTCCGGCGTGTTGGCACTGGTGGTCGTCGCTCGCGTGGCGTCGTCGGTGGTCGCTCATGCCGTTGCTCGCAGCGCCGAGATCGACATCGCAGTCGGTCGCAAGCGCGCAGTCGGCGCGCACCTCGTGGCGAGCCGATCGGTGATCGGTGAGCGCGTGGGTCTCGGCGATGCCGTCGAGACAGCGGAGACGGACACCGAGACCATCGCCGGAGTGGTGGGCGTGGCCCGGTCGTTGGTCGTGTCGCTCGTGACCTTCGTCGCGATCGGCGTGTACCTCGTCGCGAACTCCTGGGTGATCGGTGGGTCCATCATCGTCGGAGCACTGTGCATCGCCCTCTTCCTGCCGGCACTGGTCGGCCTGCTCGAACAGCCGCTCGAGCGGCACCGCGCGCGTGCGGGCGCGGTCGCAGGACTGGCTGCCGACGCGGCGAGTGGACTCCGCGACCTCCGCGGCATCGGCGCCGAGGACGTGTTCCTCCGCCGGTTCCGCGATGCGTCCGCCCAGATGCGTCTCGCGGGCCTCACGGTCGCGCGTCGACGCGCGCTCATCGCCGGTGTCCAGGTCGCGATCCCGAGCGCATTCGTCCTGCTCATCCTGGGGATCGCGCTGTGGCAGTGGCGTTCCGGCGACCAGACGGCGGGCGATCTGGTCACCTACTACGGGCTCGGCGTCTTCCTCGTCGGTCCTGTCGGGTCCTTCATCGGGGCCTGGAACGAAGTGCCTGCGATCGCCGTCGCGGCACGGCGGGAGCAGACGCTGCTCGACGCTGGACACCCGCCACGTACCGGACGCGACGGAACGCCGACCGGTGACCTCGTGGACGAGGTGAGCGGTGTGGTGGCCCGTTCGCCCGAGTTCCTGCTCGTGACCGGCGTGGAGCTCGCGACGCTCCGCTCCGTCGCCTCCCGCCTGGTCGGAGAAGCCGACGCAACGTGCTCATACGTCGGCCCGACGCGTTGGTCCGAATGGGACGAGGGAGCGGTGAGGAGGCATGCCGTCATGCTCGATTCCGACGCACGCCTCGTCTCCGGCACCGTGCGCGAGATCCTCGGCGCCCAGGACGACGACCATGCCCGCGCCGTGCTCCGGGTCGCGGCTGCCGACGACTTCATCGGTGACGACCTCGATCGCGAGGTCAGCGAGGGCGGACGCGACCTGTCCGGCGGGCAGGTCCGTCGACTCCTGCTGGCACAGGCGCTCGCCGTCGAGACCGAGGTGCTGGTCTTGGTCGAGCCGACACGGTCGCTCGACCTCGTCACCGAGCGGCGCCTGGTCGAGCGTCTTGCGCGCCACCGTGCCGGCCGCACCACGATCGTGTGCTCGCAGGCCCCATCGGTGTTCGCGGTCGCCGACCGCGTCGCCGTCCTCGACCAGTCGGTCCACGTGCCGGGAGCGGTCGAGGCCGCAGCCGAGCGAGAGGGCCTCAAGTGAACGCACCGCTCCTCGTCGCAGGGCCGACCGAGACCTGGGGGGCGATCCGTCGGGTGGTCAGGTCGCATCGTCGTCGCCTTGCACTCATGCTGGGGTGGCACGCACTCGCGGTCGGCTCGGCGGTCAGCGCGCCGGTGTTGTTCGGCATGCTCATCGACAGTGTCACCGCGGGAGGTCCGTGGGACCGGATCTCAGCGCTGTTCCTCGTCCTGTGCGGTGTGCTCGTCGTCAGGACCGTGCTCGGTGTGGCCTCCCAGGACGCGTCTTGGCGGTTCGGCGAGGACGTGTTCGCGCAGCTCCGCGACGAGGTCGTCGAAGGTGTGGTCCGCCTCCCGCTCCGCGTCACGGAGCGAGCCGAACGCGGAGAGGTCCTGGCCAGGACGTCGAACGACGTCGATGCGGTCTCCGAAGGCGTGCGCGTGGGTGTCCCCGAGGTGCTCGTCGGGGTCTTCACCGTCCTCTTCACCACGGCCGCCTCGTTCGTGCTCGACTGGCGGGTCGCCATCGCATCAGTCGTGGGCTTGCCCATCCTCGTTCTGTCGACGCGATGGTACGTCCGCCGCTCGCAGTCCGCGTACGAGGCCGAGCTCAGGAGTCACGCGCGCTTCAACGGCAGCGTCCTCGAGACCGTCACGGCGTCTCGGACGCTCGGACTGCTCGGGACAGGGGATCGACTCCTCCGACGCATCGACTCCCGGGCAAGGGAGGTCAAGGCGGCCGAGCGCGTGACACTGGGACTGCAGTCGCGGTGGTTCCCCGTCGTGCAGCTCGGCTACTACCTCCCGTTCGCGGTGGTGGCGACGTGGGGTGGCTGGCTGGCCGTACAGGGTGAGGTGAGCGTCGGGACCGTGGTCGCGATCGCACTCAACGTCCAGCTCGTCGTCGATCCGCTGGACGACCTCCTGTACTGGTCGGACCAGCTGCAACTCGCCTGGGCCGCGTTCCGGAGGATGTCCGGCGTTTCCCGACCCGTGGCGACCTCGCACGACGACGACGAGATGGTGACCGCTCCCGTCGAAACGCCGGGGCGCGCCGTCCACTGTGCAGATGTGTCGTTCTCGTACGACGACGGTCCGCCCGCAGTCTCGGGAATCGACCTCGACATCGCGCACGGCGAGCACCTCGCGGTGCTCGGGCCATCCGGAGCCGGGAAGACGACCCTCGGCCTGCTCATCGCTGGTGCGCTGGACCCCGACACCGGACGGATCGCGGTGGGCCGCGAGTCCCGTGCCCCCGCGAAGCGGATGATGGTGAGCCAGGACCCTCATGCCTTCAGCGGCACGCTCCGCGACAACCTCGCGCTGGCGGCGAGATCGGCGTCGGACGGGGAACTCCTCGCTGCGCTCGCGCTCGCAGGGGCACCGACGGATGTCGATGGGCTCGACGTGGAACTCGAGGCCACATCGATCGATCCCGTCCACTTGCAGCGGATCGCGCTCGCGAGAGTGGTCCTCCGCGACCCGGACGTCGTCGTCCTCGACGAGTCGACCTCGCATCTGTCCGTGGACGACTCACGGGTGCTCGACCGCGACATGGCAGCGGTGTTCCGAGGGCGGACCGTCGTCACCATCGCGCACCGGATGAGCGCGGCGCTCGATGCGGACCGTGTCCTCACCATGGAACACGGTCGGGTCAGCGAGATCGGCACGCCGCGCGAACTCCTTGACTCCGGGGGACTGTTCGCCGAACTCCACCGGCAGTGGACCTCCCGAACCGAAGAAGGAAACCATGAACGCTGATGACGTCCTCGCGGTCGACCAAGGCTTCGTCGTGCGGAGTGCCGACATAGACGGGACGATGACGCTGTGGTCGCCCGGAACCGGCACGGAGCTGCAGCTCAGCCGCAGTGCGCACGCGCTCCTCTCACGTTTCGCGGTGCCGACAGCACCGTCCGTCGCCCTGGGCTCCCTCCCCGAACCCGCACGTGAGCCAGCTCTCCGCGCCATCACCTCCCTCGTCGAAGGAGGTCTGCTCCGTCCTCACGGAAACGCACCCGGTTCCGGCGAAGCCCCTCGAGGGCTGTTCGGCGTGCCGATGACGACGCTCGGTCACGCGGTGAGCGATCCGGGGCTCGACATGGTCGTCGTCGGGGTCGAATACGACGCCGGTGCTTCCGCACGGAGCGGCTCGAAGACTGCCCCCGATGCCGTCCGACGGGTTGCTGCCAGCTTGTTCGCACCCGGTTCCGACCGCGGGATGTGGGATCCGGCACTGGGGCGCCGCATGCTCGACGGCGCGCGGATCGGCGACATCGGGAACATCGGCGACGTCGTCCAGATGCGCAACGGACCGGTGCTCGATCGACTCGCCGGCGCAGTGGAGGCGATCACGGGTTCCGGCAAGCTCCCGGTCGTGATCGGTGGCGATCACTCGATCACCCATGCGGTGGTCAGGGGACTCCTCGCGGCATCCGAGGGCGAGATCGGTCTCATCCACTTCGATGCTCACACGGACTACCTCCGTCCGGCCCGCGGGAACTGGCGGCCCTCGCTGCACCACGGGAACGTGATGAGCTGGATCGCCGGTGAGGAGCGAGTCGAGCGGATCGTGCAGTTCGGCATCCGGCAGCGAGTGGACGACGACCCCGAGGGTGGCTCCAAGACCGTCGTCTGGGGCGGACGGTCGTCGATCGACGCCGACGTCGATGAGCTCTTGGCGGACCTCCCGCAGCACCTCGGGTGGCACGTGACGATCGATGTCGACGTCCTCGATCCGGCTCACATGCCGAGTACGGGCACCCCGGTTCCCGGGGGGTTCAGTACCCACGAACTCATCGACCTCGTCTGCCGACTGGTGTCACGACGCCGGATCGTGGGTGTCGACATCGTCGAACTCATCGGTGAGGGCGAGGGCGCCCACCGGTCGGCGCTCGCCGCTGCGGACGTACTCGCACGGACGCTCGATGCCGCGTTCAGGCCCTCCGCGGAACGTCAGTCAGGAACGGAGTCGTCGTCCCGCTGAGGTGGTCCTCGCGCAGGATCCCGTAGGCGACGGAGTCCCGCGGCGCACCGCCGTCGACCGGCCACGTGCGGCGGTAGTGCGCTTCCTGCACCCAGCTGTTGCGCGCAAGGGCCTTCCGCATGGCGACGTTGTCGTCGCGAGTCTGCGCCTCGATCCTCGTGATGTCGGGGAACGCGGCGAAGACATGATCGGCCAGTGCGCCGACGAGCACGGTCCCGATGCCGTTCCCCCGCGAAGGTTCAGCAAGGCGGATGTCGATCATCGGCGCATCGTCGTCGAGGTCATCGAGGACGACGATGCCGGTGAGCGCACCGTCGACGTCGACCCGGAACACCGCGTGCTCTGGGGAGGCGAAGGCGCCGTCGTCGATCCGTTTCTCAATGGCCCCTCGCGTCGGCGACGCGGAGACGTGGAACGGAAATCGATTCGTGGTCAGGAACTCGACGAAAAGGGTTCGGTCCGTGGGCTCAGCGAGGTCCATCGAGTGGAGTTTCAGATCCATGACACGAACGTACACGCCAGAGTCGGAAGGATGGGCGCTACCCTCGTGCGGGTGGACGACGACCGGTACGGCAGCGATGTGCTCTCGGGCGACTGGCGCTCGAAGGGCGTGAAGAAGGTGCGGCAGGTGCCGCTCAAACGCGACATGGTGCTCGAGGACCCCGCCTCCGGCTGGGCCGGCGCCGTGGTCGGCCTCGAAGCCGGCACCGTCGCGCTCGAGGACTGGAAGGGCCGCACCCGCTCGTTCCCCTTCACCGGCCAGTTCCTGCTCGAGGGCGAGCTCGTCACCCTGGGTCGCCCGCAGGCGCCGGTCGGGCGCTCTGCCGCAGCGGCACCCCCGGCTCGCGCCGGATCGGACGGGAGGCCCGGTGCCGGTCCGGCGGTCCGCCACGCGTCCGACGGTGGTCGCCTCCGCACCGCCTCCGGATCGTTCGCCGTCGAGGCGCAGCGAGCGCGCGTGGCGCTGCCCTCCCGGATCATGGTCGAGGGCAAGCACGACGCCGAACTCGTGGAGAAGGTCTGGGGCGCCGACCTCCGTGTGGAGGGCGTCGTCGTCGAGGAACTCTCCGGCGTGGACAACCTGGCCGACGTGCTCGAGGAGTTCCGCCCGTCGCGGGACCGCCGAGTGGGTGTGCTCGTCGACCACCTGGTTCCCGGGTCGAAGGAGTCCCGCTTCGCCGACGCCGTGATGCGGGGCAAGTGGGGCGCACACGTGCTCGTCGTCGGGCACCCGTTCGTCGACGTCTGGCAGTCGGTGAAGCCCGGGCGGGTGGGCCTCGAGCAGTGGCCGACCATCCCGCGGTCGATCGAGTGGAAGAAGGGCATCTGCCAGGCGCTCGGGTGGCCGCACGCCGAGCAGGCCGACATCGCCAGGGCGTGGCAGCGGATCCTCGGACAGGTGCGGACGTTCGCCGATCTCGAGCCGCAGCTGCTCGGTCGGGTCGAGGAGCTCATCGACTTCGTGACCGAACCCGTCTCCTAGCCGCGGATCCCCGGAGTGGCGCATACCCTGGGGACATGGACGGCATCGACGGGCGCGTGCGGAACGCCGTCGACGTCTGGCTGCGCTGGCTCCCGCGCTGGCAGATCGGCACCGCCCGGCCACGCACCCGCATCTGCCGGAAGTGCACCGGGTCGCCGATCGCCAGCGCCGCGGGCTTCGGGCCCGACGTGCCGCATCCCGTCCAGCACGCGCTGATCGGTCGGATCTCGACGATCATCGAGGACTCCGTCGACGACTACACGGCGAAGAACCTGCCGCTGCTGCAGCGGGAACTCGAACGCGCCGCCGCCCGCAAGCGCGACGCCGGGTACCAGCCGGCCGAGGGACTCTCGCCCGAGTTCCAGGGCCTCGACGTCGACCCGCAGCCGCAGGAGGGCGCACCGTTCCTCTTCACGCTCGGCGAGCTCGCCGGCACCGGGGCAACGTCGGACGCCGCACCGCGCGAGCCCCTGTCCGACGAGGCGAAGGCGGCACTCCGGCACGAGATCGACCTCTCCGACGAGTGCGCGCGCTCGACGGGGACGGCGGTGTGCCTCGCCCTCATCGACCACCGGCCGCGGATCGCCGAAGCCGTCGAACGTCTGGTCGAGCCGCAGATCGAGGCGCTCGTGTCCGACATGTTCCGGGGGCTCGACGGCGACGCCCCACGCGGCGGCTTGTTCTGACGTCCGGCGCCCCAAGCGATCAGGGACGAAAGCGGGAACGTCGGTAGCCCACCGCGGTGCTCGCCAGGATGATCACGCTGCAGGCGACCGCGATCCATCCGAACACGCCTGGGGCGCTGCTCGTGAGGAGGACGACTGCAACAGCGCCGAACACGAGTCCGAGCAACAGGAACACGAGCCACAGCACGTTCGATCGACGCATACGACGAATCCAACCATCGACGAACTCTTGGTCGTCCGCTCAGGTGCCCGGCGTCACACCGGCCGAGGGCTCCGTCGACGGGTCGTCGTTCGCCGGGTCGTCCTCGACCGCCGGCGCCGACCGCTGCTGTCGCCGCGCGACGGCCCGCAGGACACCCCGCGCGATCGCCCGCCACCCGAGCAGGAACACCCCGAGCACGATCGTCGCGACGATGACGAACGAGATCGGCAGCGGGTTGCCGTCGACGACGCCCTGCCCGGTCGCGACCCTGATCGCCATGCCGACGAACACCGTGAGGATCCACGCGACGACACCGGTCGGCCAGAAGCGCAGCGGGCGGGCCCACGCACCACTCGTGACGTAGGCGATCGCCCATCCCGCGAGGAACGGGTACGCGGTGGTCCACAGTCCGACCAACGAGGACGCCTCGCCGTGGGACGACCGTCCGATCAGCGTGAACACGATGATCAGGACGACGTCGATGGCGGCTGCGAGCCAGCCCCAGGTGCGATCGGTCACCGCCTCATTGTCGCAGGCACGGCGCGGCAACGAGTTCACCTGCCGGTGGTGCACCCGGCAACCTGGTGTTCAACCGGGTCCGCGACGATGCGAGACCGAACCGTGACGACGCGGGACGGAAGTCTCCACGGAAGGCAGAGCCATGACGACGACGGACGCGACCCGGAGTCGTCCAGCTGAACCGAGCCTCCCGTCCGTCCGGATGCCGCGCCTGGTGGCGCACCGTGGCGCGCCACGGGTCCGCCGCGAGAACACCCTGCCGGCCGTCGCGGTGGCCGAGGCGCTCGGCGCCGACGTGATCGAGGTGGACGTCCGGCGGACGGCGGACGGTGTCGCCGTCCTGCTGCACGACGAGACGCTCGGCCGGATGTGGGGCGACGCGCGTCGGGTGGCGGACGTGCCGTGGTGTGACGTCGCCCGGCTCGGGAACGGCCTCGACCGCATCCCGCGGCTCGACGCGGTGCTGGAACGGCTGGACGGCTGCGGGTCGTCGCTGCTGATCGACCTCACCGACGCCGAGGACGCCCGCGTCGCCGCACGCACGGTGGCGTCGTCGAGCGCCGCCGTCGCCGTCGCGTGGTGCGGAGCGCAGGAGGCGATGGCTGCGGTGCGCGAGGTGCTCCCGGATGCGGACGTCTGGCTGGCGTGGGAGTCCCTCGACCCGCCGACGCCCGACGACCTGGTGGCGCTCGGGCCGTCGACGCTGAACCTCGACGTCGCCTTCCTGACCCCGAGGACCATCGAGGCCGCCCACGGCCTCGGCCTGCAGGTCGCGGTGTGGACCGTGGACGCACCGGAGCCGGCGATCTGGGCGGCTCGGCTCGGCGCGGACTCGATCACCACGAACGACCTCGCCGCCCTTCGTGCAGCGCTCGCCGCGGCCGAACGGGACGGGTGGCCGGAGCCGGACCACGAGGCGACCGAGGCCGAGGTGGCCTCGCGGGCACAGGCGCTCGCGCACCGGATCGCGCACGAGGTGATCGCGTACACGCGGGAGCACCCGGTCGGCTCGGTGACGACGAAGGCGCACGAGGCCGATCTCGTCACGGACGTCGACCGGCTCGTCGAGCAGCACGTCAGGGGTCGCGTCCGCGCGGCGTTCCCCACGCACGGCTTCTCCGGCGAGGAGTACGGCCACGCGCCAGGCGACAAGCACCGCTGGTACCTCGACCCGGTGGACGGGACGACGAACCTCGCGAACGGCGTCCCGTGGACAAGTACGTCGCTCTGTCTCACCCGGAGCGGGCGTCCGCTCGTCGGCGTCGTCGCGGATCCGTGGCGTGGCGAGGTGTTCGAGGCGCGTCGGGGCCGCGGCGCCGTGATCCGCGACCGGCAGCTCCGGCTCGACGACACCCCGAGGTCGTTGGCGGGCGCGGTCGTCGGGACCGAGCTCGACGGACACCTGCCGTGGCCGGGGTTCGGCGCGTTCCTCGACGCCCTCGCCGCGCGGTCCTGCACGCTCCGCGTCCAGGGGTCCGGCACGCTGACGATCGCGCAGGTCGCGGCGGGGCGGGGGATCGGCGGGTGCGTGTCGGCGTTCGACCCGATCGACCACGGTGCGGCCGTGCTGCTCGTGCACGAGGCCGTGGCGTCGTCATGACCGTCGACGGGCCGGTCGAGGGGTTCCCGCCGGTGGGTGCGCCGTTCCTGGTGGCGCACCCGGGTGCGGCCGATGAACTGCACGCGGTCTGGGTGGGTGCGGTGCGTCCCTGACGTGTGGAGGACGGCCGGGAGGCTCGTGGCGGGGCCGCCACGAGCCTCCCGTCCGCCTTCGGTCCGGTTCCGGACCTGCTCAGGCCTGGGCGATCCGGACCATGTTGCCAGCAGGGTCGCGGACGGCCGCGTCGCGGACGGAGAAGCCGATCGTGTCGCGGGAGAAGGCGACGGCGAGGTCGATGTCGTCGGCGAGCACGTGCACGCCGCTGATCTGGATGGTCATGCGACCGACCCTAGGCGGGCGTCCGCGCCCCGTGCTTCTCTCGAAACTGCTCGCGGAGCAGCGCCTGCGCCCGTTCGATCCGCCGGGTCATCAGGTACGCGTACGGGGTCTCGCCGTAGGCGTCGCGGAAGCGTCGGCTGAAGTGCGCGGTGGACATGTACGCCGACGCGGCCAGGGCGGGGACGTCGAGGGGCTCGGCGTACTCGCGGTCCATCCGGCTCCGCGCACGGCGGAGTCGGCGGAGCTCGTCGAGGTCGGTCATGGTGTCATCCTCCTCGTTCACCGAACTCTGTGCGTGCACACAGTCACCGGTCGTCCGGCGTCCCTACTGTTGCACTCCACGGGCACCGTGCCCGGATCACGTTGGGAGCATCGACATGGGATTCCTTGACCGACTGCTCGGCCGCGAAGACCGATCGCAGCAGCAGGGGTGGAACGCGCAGCAGCAGCAGGGCTATCGGTACGGGCAGCAGTCGTACGACACGGCCCCGCCCGCCAGCGGCGCTCCCGGCGGTTACGGTCCTGGTGCTGGCTCCGGTCCTGGTGCTGGCTCCGGTCCTGGTGCTGCCTCCGGTCCTGGTGCTCGGACCGAGGACCAGCAGGCCGTCGAGCGCTACCGCTACCTGCTGCGCACCGCGCCGCCGGAGCGGATCGAGGAGGTGCACGCCGAGGCATTCGAACGGCTCACGCCCGAGCAGCGCCAGATGGTCTACGACGAGTTCACCCGGACGGCTCCGGCCGGCGACGCACCCCGTGGCAACGACCCGCGATCGCTCGCGCAGTCGGCCACGCGGTCCGAGATCCGACAGCCCGGGTTCATGGAGCGGTCGCTCGGCGGGATGGGCGGCGGTGCCGGCGGTGCCTTCGGCCAGCGTCAGGGGCCGTCGTTCGGCAGCATGCTCGGTGCGTCGATCCTCGGGACCGTCGCCGGGTACGTCATCGGTTCGACGCTGATGAGTGCGTTCCTGCCCGATCCGTCCGGCTTCGACGGCGGCACCGACGCATCCGGGGATGCGGGTGACGGTGGTTCGGGGGACACTGGGGGCGACTCCGGTGACGGCGGCGCATCCGACGGCGGCGGGTTCGACAACGCGTCGTGGGACAGCGGCTCCGACCTTGGTGGTGGCGGCGGGTTCGACGACTTCGGTGGCGACTTCGGCGGCTTCGACATCTGATCGTCCGTCCTTCTCCCTTCCGGACCACTGATACATTCCATGTTCGACGAGGGAGCGGCATGGCCATCATCGAAGCCTCCGGGCTGACCAAGACCTACCGATCGAAGTCCGGGCCGGTGCACGCGTTGGCCGGACTCGACCTGTCCGTGCCGCAGGGCACCGTCACGGCGCTGCTCGGGCCGAACGGCGCCGGCAAGACCACGACGGTCAAGGTGCTCACGACGCTCATCAAGCCCGACAGCGGCACGGCGTCGATCGCCGGGGTCGACGTCGTGCGGGACCCCCAGGCGACCCGTCGGTCGATCGGGGTGTCCGGGCAGTACGCCGCGGTCGACGAGAACCTCACGGGGTTCGAGAACCTCGAGATGATCGGCCGGCTGTACCACCTCGGTGGCAGGGCGTCCCGTGCCCGGGCCCGCGAGCTCATCGACGTGTTCGACCTGTCCGAGGCGGGGGACCGCCCCGTGAAGGGCTTCTCCGGCGGCATGCGTCGGCGCATCGACCTCGCCGGTGCCCTCGTGATGAACCCGAGCGTGCTGTTCCTCGACGAACCGACGACCGGGCTCGACCCCCGCAGCCGACTGTCGCTCTGGGGCATCATCGAGCGACTCGTCGCCGACGGCGCGACCGTGCTCCTGACGACGCAGTACCTCGAGGAAGCCGACCGGCTCGCCGACGACATCGCGGTGATCGACGACGGCAGGGTCATCGCCGAGGGCACGGCCGACCAGCTCAAGGCACAGGTCGGCGGACACCGGGTCGTCGTGACGCTGGTCGACGAGACCGACGGTGACGCCGCGGTCACCGTGCTCCGGCGCTACGGCGTCGGTGAGGTGGAGGCATCCGGCGACGGACGCACCCACGCGATCGCGGTGGAAGCCGGCCCGACGGCGCTGCAGCGCGTGCTCGCCGACCTGGGCGAGGCCGGCATCGAACTCCACGACGCCGGCATGCGCCGCCCCACCCTCGACGACGTGTTCCTCCGGCTCACCGGGCACGCCGCGACCGAGGACGATGCCGACGACGCGCCGGCCGCCAAGCAGAAGGAGGCGGCACGATGACCGCCGTCGTCACCACGCCGGGCCGGCAGCTGCCGGTCGTCGTCACCTCACCCGTCGCGGTGTGGTTCGAGGACGGCTGGACCGTCACCAAGCGCAACCTCATCAAGATCAAGCGCTCGCCCGACATGCTCGTCTTCGCCGTGCTCCAGCCGATCATGTTCGTGCTGCTGTTCAGCCAGGTCTACGGCGGGGCCATCGCCGTGCAGGGCACCGACTACACGCAGTTCCTGATGGCGGGGATCTTCGCCCAGACCGTCGTGTTCGGCGCGACGTTCTCCGGCTCCGCGATGGCGCAGGACCTCAAGGAGGGGCTGATCGACCGGTTCCGGACGCTGCCGATGTCGTCGTCCGCGGTGCTCGTCGGCCGCACGAACAGCGACCTCGTCCTCAACACGATCTCGATGGTGATCATGATGCTCACCGGCCTGCTCGTGGGGTGGCGGGTGAACTCCTCACCGCTGGAGTTCCTCGCCGGCGTCGCGCTGCTGCTGCTCTTCAGCTACTCGTTCAGCTGGGTGATGGCACTGCTCGGCATGAGCGTGAAGACGCCGGAGGTGATCAACAACGCGTCGTTCATGATCCTGTTCCCGCTGACGTTCATCTCGAACGCCTTCGTCCCGAGCGACACGCTGCCGCTCGTGCTCCGCGTGTTCGCGGAGTGGAACCCCGTGTCCTCCCTCGTGCAAGCGGCCCGTGAGCTCTTCGGGAACGTCGGGTCAGCACCGGTGCCCGACATCTGGACGATGCAGCACCCGATCACCACGGTGCTCATCGGCATCGCCGTCATGCTCGTCGTGTTCGTGCCGTGGGCAGTGAACAAGTACACGCGGATCAGTTCGAAGTAGCCGCGGCGGCTTACGATCGTGTCGAACCGTCGACGCGAGAGGGCCCATGACCGCGACAGATGCCGAGCGTGCCGGCGAACAGGCTGCCGCCCGCGATGCCACCGAGCCCCGTCCGGACCGCAGCACGCGGGTCCGGCGGTGGATGCTGCAGGGCTCCGATCAGGGGGCGTCCCACCAGGGTCCGCACCAGGTCGAGGTCGAGAAGACCCACTCGTGGTGGCGGGTCATGTGCCTCACAGGTGTCGACTACTTCTCGACGCTCGGCTACCAGCCGGCCATCGCGGCGCTCGCCGCCGGGCTGCTCTCGCCGATCGCGACCATCGTGCTCGTCCTCGTCACGCTCTTCGGCGCGCTGCCGGTCTACCGCCGCGTCGCCCAGGACAGCTTCCGCGGCGCCGGATCGATCATGATGCTCGAGAAGCTCCTGCCCTGGTGGGCCGGCAAGCTGTTCGTGCTGGTCCTGCTCGGGTTCGCCGTGACGGACTTCATGATCACGATGACCCTGTCCGCCGCGGACGCCACGGCCCACATCGCCGAGAACCCGTTCACGCCGCACTGGTTCACCGAGATCCCGGTGCCGCTGACCCTGGCGCTGCTGCTCCTGCTCGGCGTCGTGTTCCTGCGCGGGTTCAAGGAGGCGATCGGCATCGCGGTCGGCCTGGTCGCCGTGTACCTGGCGCTCAACGCGGTCGTCGTCGCCGTCTCGCTCTGGCACGTGTTCGAGCGCCCGACCGTGGCGAGCGACTGGTGGAGCGGACTGACCGCACAGCACAGCAACCCCCTCGTGATGATCGGGATCGCGCTGATCGTGTTCCCGAAGCTCGCGCTCGGCCTGTCCGGGTTCGAGACCGGGGTCGCGGTGATGCCGCAGGTCCGCGGTGACGCCGCCGACGGCACGAGCCCCCGCCCCGAGGGCCGCATCCGCGGGACCAAGCGGCTGCTGACCGTCGCCGCGGTGATCATGAGCACGTTCCTCATCACCTCGTCGATCGTCACGACCTTCCTGATCCCGCAGCACGAGTTCCAGCCGGGCGGCGGAGCGAACGGACGCGCGCTGGCGTACCTGGCGCACGAGTACCTGGGCGGCGTGTTCGGGTCGGTGTACGACTTCTCGACGGTCGCGATCCTGTGGTTCGCCGGCGCGAGTGCGATGGCCGGACTGCTCAACCTGGTGCCCCGGTTCCTGCCCCGTTACGGGATGGCGCCGCAGTGGGCGAGGGCGACCCGGCCCCTGGTCATCATCTTCACGCTCATCGCCTTCGTGATCACGATCATCTTCCAGGCCAACGTCGACGCGCAGGGCGGTGCGTACGCCACGGGCGTGCTCGTCCTGATCACGAGCGCCGCCGTCGCGGTGACCCTGTCGGCCCGGCGCAAGCAGCAGAAGAAACGCACCATCGGCTTCGGCATCATCGCCGTGGTGTTCGTCTACACGACCATCGCGAACGTCATCGAACGCCCGGACGGCGTGCGGATCGCCGCGGTCTTCATCATCGCGATCGTGGTCGTGTCGCTGGTGTCCCGGGTGCGACGGTCGTTCGAGCTCCGGGCGTCGTCGATCGAGCTCGACGCGACCGCCAGGCAGTTCGTCGAGGCCGACGCCGACCAGTTCAGCTCGGTGTGCATCATCGCCAACGAACCGGGTGCGGGAACGGCGGCCGCCTACCGGTCGAAGGGACGCGAGGAACGACGCGACTCCGGCATCCCGGCCCGCGTCCCGACGATGTTCCTCGAGGTGCTCCCGGCCGACTCGTCCGACTTCGAGGAGGACCTCGTCGTCGAGGGGCACGTGGTGCACGGGTTCCGGGTGCTCCGGGTGCGATCCGGCAACGTGCCCAACACCATCGCGTCGACGTTGCTCGCGATCCGGGACATCGCCGGCGTGGTGCCGAGCATCTACTTCGAGTGGAACGAGGGCAGCCCGATCCGGAACGCCATCCGCTTCGTCTTCACCGGCGTCGGCGACGTCGCTCCGGTGACGCGTGAGGTCCTGCGCGAGGCCGAACCCGAGGTCAACCGCCGACCGAGCGTGCACGTGTCGTGACGGGCGCGGTCGACGCGGGCCGAGCCTCCCACCCGGTCGGCGGCATCGCCGTCGTCGTCGTCGCCGCGGCGGTGTGGGGGACCACCGGGACGGCGACGCACTTCGCTCCCGGCGTGCCCGCGTTCGTGTTCGGTGCCGTGACCTTCGGCCTCGGTGGCCTCGTGCTCGCCGGCCTGGCCGGTCGTGCCACGCTCCGTGCCATGGTCGCTCCGGGGACGCGGGGCTGGGTCTGGCTGGGGGCAGCGGCGCTCGCCGTGTACGCGGTGGCGTTCTACGCGGCGCTGGCCGACGCGGGTGTGGCGCTGGGGACGACCATCGCGATCGGCTCGTCGCCCGTGTTCGCCGGACTCGTCGAGTGGGTCGCGGAGCGTCGTCCCGTGGCGCGGCGGTGGGTCCTCGCCACGGTCGTGAGCGTCATCGGGATGGTCGTCGTGACGCTCTCCCGCTCGTCGTCGAGCTCGTCCGGGTCACTTGCGATCGGTCTCGGAGCCGCGCTGCTCGCCGGACTGACCTATGCGCTGTACTCGTGGGCGATCGCCCGCGGGATGGGCACGTTCCGGGCACCGGTGCCCGGTGGGCCGACGGCCGAGATCGTCTCGCGTGTCGGGCCGAACGGACGGGGACTCGTCGGCGCGGTGTTCGGGCTCGCCGCGGTGCCGCTCGTGGTGCTCGTCGTGGTGTCCGGTCACGAGTACCTCGTCGTGCCGTCGGCATGGCCGGTGTTCCTCTACCTGGCGCTCGTCCCGACGGTGATCGGGCACTCGCTGTACGCGGTCGGGCTCAGGACGGTGACGGCGTCGGCCGCGACGCTGCTGTCGCTGTTCGAGCCCGTCGTGGCAGCGGTGCTCGCGGTGCTGGTCGTCGGGGAGCACCTCGGGGTCGTCGGGTGGGGCGGCATCGTGCTCGTCGTGCTCGGCCTGGCGTTGCTCGCGGTGCCCGGGCGGGCGCCGCGGCGCTGAGCGCTCGCGCGTCCTGACTCGGCGCGTGCCCGGTTGCGGACTCGGCGCGGCGGCCGGGGTTCCGACTCGGCGCGTCCATGCGGTTCCGGACTCGGCGTGTCCATGCGGTTCCGACTCAGAACGACAACGCCGCTGTCGTACGACGACGACCCTGTCGTTCGTTGCGCGGGCCGGATGTTGCGGACGCGTGGGAGCGACATGCTCGATGTCGTACGACAGCGAGTCTGTCGTTCCGAGTCGGCCCCGCGCGCCCGCCCCCGCGCGCCTACTCGCCCAGGATCTGGTCGCGCACCTTGCGCCGCAGGACCTTGCCGATCATCGAGCGGGGCAGGTCCTCCACGACGACGATCCGCCGCGGCACCTTGTACGCCGCCATGTGCTCGCGGGCGTAGGCGCGGAGCGCCTCGGCGTCGAACGAGGACGGATCGCGCGGCACCACCGCGGCGACGACCTGCTCGTTGCCCGCCTGGGTGATGCCGACGACGGCGACCTCGCGGACGCTCGGGTGCTTCACCAGGGCGTCCTCGACCTCGGTCGGGGAGACGTTGAAGCCGCCCGTGATGATGAGCTCCTTGAGCCGGTCGACGATCCGCACGTACCCGTCGGCGTCGATCGCGACGATGTCCCCGGTGCGGAACCAGCCGTCCGCGGTGAAGACCTCATCGGTGGCCTCGGCCTTCCCCCAGTAGCCGCTGAACACCTGCGGCCCGCGGACCTGCAGCTCACCCGGCTCGTCCGTGCCGAGCACCCGGGTGGGCTCGTCCGGGTCCGCGACACGGGCCTCGGTCGAGGGGAACGGCAGGCCGATGGTGCCGAGCCGCCTGGCGTCGGACACCGGGTTCGCCATGATGACGGGGGAGCACTCGGACAGGCCGTATCCCTCCACCAGGTACCCGCCGGTGCGCGCCTCCCACGGCTCGACGACGTCCTTCGACAGCGCCATCGCCCCGGAGATCCCGATCTCGATGCCCTTGAGCGACACCTTCTTGGAGTCGGCGGCATGCTGCAGCCTGGCGTAGATCGGCGGCACGGCGGGCAGGAACGTCGGCGGGTGCTGCTTCATCGCGGTGAGCACGAGATCCGGTTCGAACGCCGGGAAGAGCACCAACCGCGAGGCCATGCTCATCGCGAAGGTCAGGCACAGCGTCAGTCCGTAGGCGTGGAACATCGGCAGGATCGCGTAGACGACGCTGCCGTCGCCCGGCTGGATCTGCGGGACCCATGCACGGGACTGCGCCGCGTTCGCGATGAGGTTGCGGTGCGTCAGGACGGCACCCTTCGGCGTCCCGGTGGTACCGGACGTGTACTGGATGAGCGCGGTGTCGTCGGTGGACGGCCGGACGTGCTTGCGGGACAGCCGGCGGGAGGACACCAGGTCGTCCCACTTCGTCGTGCCGCGGACCTTCGTCGTCAGCTTCGCGCGGGACTCCCGGGCCTTCGCCACGGGAAGCGTCAGCGCGAGCCGGGTGCTCCGAGGCATCGCCTTCGTCAGGTCGACGGACACGATGGCGTCCAGTCGGACGTCGGCGGGGAACTCCTGCAGCGTCGCGACGGACTTGTCCCACGCGATCGCCACCGTCGCGCCGTGGTCCTCGAACTGGTGCCGGAGCTCGCGCGGCGTGTACAGCGGGTTGTGCTCGACGACGATCGCCCCGAGCCGCAGCACCGCGTAGAACGCCACGACGTGCTGCGGGCAGTTCGGCAGGACCAGTGCCACCCGGTCGCCAGCGGTCACGCCGAGCTTGCGGAGGCCGTTCGCCGCACGGACGATCTGGTCCTCGAGCGCGGCGTACGTCGTCGTGCGCTTGAAGAACTCGAGGGCGACCTTCTTCGGGAACCGCTTCGCGGACTGCTCCACGAGGTCGAAGAGCGACCCGGTGGGCTCCTCGATGTCGTGCGGCACTCCTGGTGCGTAGGCGGCAAGCCAGGGCCGGGGCGTGTCGATGCTCACCCGCCCAACCTAGCGGGGTGCCCGACCGCGGGCTGGGAACACACCCCGCCGGACGGCGCACGATGAGGACATGTCCTTCGTCACCGGTGCACTCCGCTCCCGCCTCCAGGCCACGTTCACCGGCAGCACGACCGGTCGACCCGAGTGGGTGGACGAGCTCGAGCAGGGCACCGACGCCGGCTTCTTCGGACCGGGGTCGGCGACCTGGTCCGTGCACGGCGGCAACCACACGATCGTGGCCGGTGTCCGTGCGCTCCTCGTCCAGGCGCTGCACCCGGGGGCGCTCGCGGGTGTGGCCGACCACTCCCGCTACCGTGAGGACCCGTTCGGCCGCCTCGCCGGCACCATCCGCTGGATCTACACGGTGTCGCACGGGGACACCGCGACGGCCAGGGGAGCGAGCCAGTGGGTGCTCCGGCTGCACGAGAAGGTCCACGGCCAGTACGTCGACGGGCACGGGGTGACGCGAGACTACACCGCGAACGACCCGGACCTGGCGCGGTGGGTGCATCTCGCCTTCACCGACGCGTTCCTCAGGAGCGCCCAGCGGTGGGGTGACCCGATTCCGGGAGGCGCCGACGCCTACGTCCGGGAGTGGGCGACCGCCGGCGAACTCATGCGCGTGGAGGACCCGCCGCGCAGCGAGGCCGAACTCCGCGCCCAGATGGACGGGTACCTCGACCGCGGCGAGCTGGCCGTCACACCGCGCACCCGCGAGGTCGTCCGCTTCATTCGCAACCCGCCCCTCGCCCGCATGCTGCGGCCCGGCTACCAGGCGCTGTTCCAGGGTGCCGTGTCGACCCTCGACCCCCGGCACCGCTCGATGCTCGGGTTGCGTCAGGCGGCGATCGGCCCGGTGGAGCTGCCCGTCGGACGCGCGACCGGCATGGTCCTGGACGGCATCGGCGGCGTGCTCGGCAACCAGTCGGGGACGGAGCGCGCAGCGCTCCGGCGCATCGCACGGCTGGAGCGCGAGGCCGAGGAACCAGCGGCCTGAGACTCAGCCACACAACGGACTGGAGGCACGGTGCGGGCCCGCACCGTGCCTCCAGTCCGTCTGGTGGGTGCGTCAGAAACCGGACGGCACCCTGGGCGTGTACGCGGACTCGAGTCGCGTCACCTCGTCGTCCGTGAGGACGATCGACGCACCGGCGACCGCGTCGTCGATGTGGTGCTCCTTCGTCGCGCCGACGATCGGGGCCGTGACCGCGTCCTTGCCGGCGACCCACGCCAGGGCGATCTGCGCCATGCTGACGCCGCGGTCGCTCGCGATCGACTCGACGGCGTCGACGATCGCGTGGTTCGCGTCCTCGTCCTGGCGGTACAGCGTCTTGCCGAACTCGTCGGTGTCGGCGCGCGTGCCGGAGCCCTGAGCGTTCCACGGGCGGGTGACCTTGCCGCGGGCGAGCGGGCTCCACGGGATCACCGCGACACCCGTGGCGGCGCAGAACGGGTGCATCTCGCGCTCTTCCTCGCGCTCGAGGAGGTTGTACTGGTCCTGCATGCTGACGAACTTCGTCCAGCCGTGCAGCTCGGCGGTGTGCTGCATCTGGGCGAACTGCCACGCCCACATGCTGCTCGCGCCGATGTAGCGCGCCTTCCCGGCCTTGACGACGTCGTGCAGCGCCTCCATCGTCTCCTCGATCGGGGTCTGCGGATCGAAGCGGTGGATCTGGTACAGGTCGACGTAGTCCGTGCCGAGGCGGGTCAGTGAGGCGTCGATCTCGTGCATGATCGCCATGCGGGAGAGCCCGGCGCCGTTGGGCCCAGGGCGCATCCGGTTGAAGACCTTCGTGAAGACCTGGACGTCCTCTCGCGGGGCGAGTTCCTTCAGGAGTATGCCGGTGATCTCCTCGCTGGAGCCGTCGGAGTACACGTTGGCGGTGTCGAAGGTGGTGATGCCCTTGTCGAACGCGTGCCGGACGAAGGGGCGTGCCTCGTCGATGCCGACGCTCCACGCGTGCGAGCCCTTCGTCGGGTCGCCGTAGGACATCATCCCGAGGATGACGTTGCTGATCTCGAGGCCGGTGGCGCCGAGTCGTGTGGTGCTCGCGTTGGCGTTCGTGTCGGTGCTGTTCGTCGGGTGGGTCGGGGTCATGCGTTCACCCTGGCATCGCGGCCTGTGACCGCGAGGAGGCGGACCTGGAGCGGTGCGTCCTCGCCGACCTCGACGGGTGCTGCGTACAGGCCGGTCTCGGCGAGTGACTCGATCTGCGGCTCGAAGTGGTGCCACACCGCCGCGACGAGTTCGTCCGGCAGCTGCTCGTCCGTGCCGGTCGCCCGCGCGAGGTCCCACGTGTGGATCGTGATGTCGCTCGTCTGCTCGGCGAGGTACTCCGCGGCGCTGACCACGTCGGTCGCGAGGTGGACCGGGGTGTCCTGCGGGGCGCGGTGCCACGCCTCGGTGGCGGCGCCCGCGAAGCGCTCCCACTCGGCCACGAGGTCGTCCCCGACGGGTTCGAGATCGGCCTCGGCCTGGGCGTAGTCGCATCCGGTGAGGAGGAGTGGGATCCACCGCTGCTCGTCGACGACGTGCGCGACGAGGTCCCTGGTGGTCCACTCGGAGTCGGGGGTCGGGGCGTCCCAGTCGGAGACGGCGGCGACGCGGCGGCCGAACTCGGCTGCGGCGACGGCTTGCAGCGCGATCCAGTCGGTGGCCATGGTGGTGCTCCTGTTCGTCACGGTTCGGCGATGTGTGGCGTGCAACCTCGGGGAGCCTTCGCGGATTCCCGGGGGCGTGGGTGCGCTTGGTGCGTGCGTGCGGGGGTGCGTGCGTGCGGGGGTGGGTGCGTGCGTGCGGGGGTGGGTGCGTGCGTAGGTGCGTGGGTGCGGGCGTAGGTGGGAGGGTCCGAGCCCAACGTACGCCGGCGCTGGTGCGGCTGCGGGGCTGGTGCGGGTGCGGGTGCTGGCGTGAGCGCGGGTGCGTCCCGGTCGAGCGGGTGAAATACCCGGGAATCCTCGCGCGGGACCCCACCCTTCCGCCCGCTCGTGTTCGTCCGGCGACGACTGCAGACCGTCTGCCGCCGAGCGGGCGAAATACCCGGGGAGCACCGCTCGGGAACCGCTCGAATCCGCCCGCTCGTGAGCACGGGCAACGGGAGCTTGCCGTCGTGGTCGTCGAGCGGGCGAAATGCCAGGGATCGCCTCGCGAGCACGCGGGTATTTCGCCCGCTCGGGTGAGCGCGCGGGTGAGCGCGCGGGAGCGCCCGCGGGAGCGCCTTTGGACGCGTCTGAGTGCGTCCCCCTGCACGCGTCGCGGCGGGGCACGACGAAGCCCCGGCGCCATGGGGCGGTGCCGGGGCTTCGTCTCGGGTGCTGCAGTGTTGTGCGGTTCGGTTCCCCTGTCAGGGAGCGAGGGTCCGGGACGGACTCACGCAGCCTGGAGGACGAACTGGACGTCGAGGTTGATCGTGACCTCGTTGCCCAGGGTGAAGCCACCGGCCTCGACGGCTGCGTTCCAGTTCACGCCGAACTCGGTGCGGTCGATCTTGGTCGTCGCCTCGGCGCCGAACTTGACCTGGCCGTAGCCGTCCGTCGTGAAGCCACCGAGCTCGGCCTTCAGGACGACCGGCTTGGTGACGCCGCGGAGGGTGAGCTCGCCGGCGATGTGCAGGTCGTCGCCCTTGGCCTCGATGCCGGTGGAGCGGAAGGTGAGCTGCGGGTGCTCTTCGGTGAGGAAGAAGTCGCTCGTCTTGAGGTGCTGGTCGCGCTGCTCCTGGCCGGTGTTCACCGAGGCCACGTCGATCGACGCCTCGACGGTGGACTCGAGCGGGTTCTCGGCGGTGACGACGGTCGCGTCGAAGGTCTCGAACTTGCCCTTGACCTTGCTGATCGCGAGGTGGCGGACCGAGAAGGTGACCTCGGAGTGGGTCGGGTCGATCTTCCAGGTGCCGGTGCGGTAGCCGGGAACGGTTTCTGCGGTGAGCGACATTGTGGTGTCCTTCCAGGACGAGTGAGTCGTGGTGACGCGAGCGACCGGATCCCCGGTCCATGCGCCCGCATCTGAGTTGATGCTACGCCATTGTGCACCCATTTGGTTGAAGCGTCAACCAATGTTCACCCGAGTGTCGCCGTGCGTGTGTCGTGCCGACCACCAGTGCCGACCGACAGCAACCGTCTGACGCGTGCGACGAACTGCTCGATGAGCGCTCCGACGTCGTCTGCTGTGACCCGGACGAGCCACCAGTCGACGTCCTTCAGGTTCTCGCCACGCGTGAGGTCCTTCTTGAACGACCTGGCATCCGTTCGGTGGAGATCGCTCTCGTACTCGATCGCGACGCGTGCCTCCGGGTACGCGAGGTCGACGCAGGCGATCCACTGCCCGTCGACGATGACGTCGTGGTTGAGTGCAGGCTCGGGCAAGCCTCGGCGGACGAGGGCGAGCCGGGTTCGCGTCTCGCCGGGGGACCTGGAACCCGGTCGGATCTCGGCGAGTGCTGCACGGAGCTTTCGGATGCTCCGGATGCGACGTCGTCTGCGGACCGCTGCGGTCAGTTCTTCGAGCGTGAGCCAACCGAGCCACCCGACGAGGGCATCGCCGGCGATCACGAGCTCGTCGACCGTGAGCATCGTCCCCAGGGCGACGAAGGTGTCTGCGGGGTCGCTGATCGGGACCCCTCGTGAGATCGTCCGTCGCACCGTGCCGGCCCGGGCCCGATGTCCCACCGAGCCACGTACCCGGATCGCCTGATCGACGCCGATGGTCGTCACGTGGAGTCGTCGGTCGCGCTCGAAGCGGCGGGGGAGTGGTACGCCGATGATCGCCGCGGCGGTCACGTGGCTGAACACCTGGTCCCGCCGGAGCCGCGGAGCGAGGGCGCGGGCTCGTTCGTCCACCAGCACCGGGGTCGTCGGGGACCGGATCCCGTGGAACGGCCGGACGAGGTCCTTGGCGTCGAGGCGTCCACGGGGCACCCCTCGGTACAGCGCGTCACGGACGCGGAACGATGCGTCTCGGAGCGCTCCGGGGAGTCTGCGTCTGGCGGTCATCCCCACATGCTCGTGGCGAGTCGGCGTCGTCGGGGCGAGCCGAGCCTCCCGTGTGGATGGTCGCGGGCGTCGCCCGCGTGTGGAGGCCTGCCCGTCTCGGCGAACGGGCGAGATACCAGGGGTCGGAACGCGGTCAGCGCGGGTATTTCGCCCGCTCGCGAACACCGCGGCCCACGCACCACCCCCGCACGCACCACCCCCCCGCACGCACCACCCCCGCCCGCACCCCGCGCCCCACCCCGGGAGGCACCCACGGGGCCACCCGGGGCCGAGCGCGCTCCAGTAGCGTCGGGAGCATGGAATTCAGGTACCTCGGCAACTCGGGACTCAAGGTCTCCGAGATCACCTACGGCAACTGGCTGACGCACGGCTCGCAGGTCGAGAACGACGTCGCCACCCAGTGCGTCCGGGCAGCGCTCGACGCCGGCATCACGACGTTCGACACCGCGGACACGTACGCGAACACCAAGGCGGAATCGGTCCTCGGCGACGCGCTCAAGGGCGAGCGTCGCCAGTCGCTGGAGATCGCGACGAAGGTGTACTAGCCGACCGGTCCGAAGGGGCACAACGACGTCGGACTCAGCCGGAAGCACATCCTCGAGTCGATCAACGGGTCGCTGACGCGGCTCCAGACGGACTACGTCGACCTCTACCAGGCACACCGGTACGACTACGAGACCCCGCTCGAGGAGACGATGCAGGCCTTCGCCGACGTCGTCCGACAGGGCAAGGCGCTCTACATCGGCGTCTCCGAGTGGACCGCCGACCAGATCCGCGCCGGTGCGGCACTGGCGAAGGAGCTCGGCTTCCAGCTCATCTCGAACCAGCCGCAGTACTCGATGCTCTGGCGGGTCATCGAGGGCGAGGTCGTCCCCACCTCCAAGCAGCTCGGGCTGTCGCAGATCGTGTTCTCCCCGATCGCGCAGGGCGTCCTCACGGGCAAGTACAAGGCCGGCCAGCCGCTCCCCGAGGGCTCGCGCGCCACCGACGAGAAGGGCGGCGCGGACATGATCAAGCGGTACATGCGCGACGACGTCCTCGAGGCCGTCCAGCGCCTCCAGCCCGTCGCGGACCAGGCGGGGCTCACCCTGGCGCAGCTCGCGATCGCGTGGACGCTCCAGAACGACAACGTCGCGAGTGCGATCGTCGGCGCCTCGCGCCCGCAGCAGGTCACCGACAACGTCAAGGCGGTCGGCGTGAAGCTCGACGCGGACGCGCTCAAGGCCATCGACGACGCCCTGGGGTCCATCCCGGAACGCGACTCCGCGAAGAGCGTGAGCCCGGCGTCGCGCCCCGCGTAGACGCGACCCAGAACCGGACGGGAGGCACGGTGCCAGCTGGCACCGTGCCTCCCGTCCGTCGTTGCGGACCGCAACGCCCGTACCCCACATGAACAACGGATGTCGCGTTTCTGGCAGAACCCTGGGGATGTCCGTACCCCACCCAAACGGGGGGCAGCAGCCCACCGAATCGGCTGCATGACCTCGACTGACACCCTCGTTGTGGTGCCACCCGCACGGGTGACGTCCACGCGGCTGAGCCGCCTCCTGGCGACAGCCCGGCAGCTCGTGTCCTTCGGCGCCATCGGCGCGTTCTGCTTCGTCGTCGACCTCGGCGTCTACAACCTGCTGCGCGCAACCGTCCTCGACGACAAGCCCATCGGCGCGAAGGTCGTCTCGGCGGTCGTCTCGACCGCGGTCGCCTACGTGCTCAACCGCTTCATCACCTTCCGCGCCGAGCGCACCACCGGACGTCGCGAGACGATCCGCGAGGGGCTGCTCTTCGCGCTCACGAACCTCATCGGGCTCGGCATCGCCGCCGCTTGCCTCTACGTCTCGCACTACCTCCTCGGATACACCTCCACCCTCGCCGACAACGTCGCCGGCAACGGGGTCGGCCTGGTCCTCGGCACCGCGTTCCGGTTCGCCGCGTACAAGGCCCTCGTCTTCCGTTCCCACGACGCACGTCGCACGAAGGAGATCGTCGAATGACCGTCATCACGACGCTGGTCACGGCCGCTGGGCCGCTGCTCCAGCCGAAGGACCAGTCCGGGACGTCGGGGAACGTCCCGAACCGGGGCACCACGGACGTCCCGACAGGAGGCTCGGGGCAAGCCGCGCACGCCGCCTGGACGCTGGGCGAATGGGTCGGCTACTCCGCCCTCATCGCCATCTCGATCCTGCTCACGCTGGTCGCGCTGTCCACGCTCTGGTGGATGCTGCACGCCTGGCGGTCGCGTGACGCGCTGAAGCAGACGAGCTTCAGCGACACACCGCGTCCAGCGGCCCACCGCTTCACGCTCCTGGTGCCCGGGCGGCACGAGGAGGACGTGATGGGGCAGACGCTCGACATGCTCGCCACGCAGGACCACCCCGACTTCGAGATCATCGCGATCGTCGGCGAGGACGACCCCGGCACCGACCGGGTCGTCCGCGAGGCCGCCGCGCGGCACCCCGGCCTGATCAAGGTCGTGGTCGACGACACGCTGCCGAAGAACAAGCCGAAGGCGATGAACCTGGCGCTGCAGTACGCCACCGGGGACATCGTGGGCGTGTTCGACGCAGAGGACGAGGTGTACCCGAAGCTCCTCAGCCTGGTCGACTCGCGCTTCCAGGAGACCGGCGCCGACGTCGTCCAGGGCGGCGTGCAGCTGATGAACTTCAAGTCCAGCTGGTGGTCGCTCCGCAACGTCCTCGAGTACTACTTCTGGTTCCGCTCGCGACTGCACTTCCACGCGGAGTCGAAGTTCATCCCGCTCGGTGGCAACACCGTCTTCGTGACGAAGGAGCGCCTGGACTGGTCGAACGGGTGGGACGCGCACTGCCTCGCCGAGGACTGCGAGCTCGGCGTCCGGCTCTCCGCCGACGGCGCCAAGGTCGTCGTCGCGTACAGCCCGGAGGCGGTCACCCGCGAGGAGACCCCGCCGACGTTCGCCTCCCTGCTCAAGCAGCGGACACGCTGGAACCAGGGCTTCCTGCAGGTCCTCGAGAAGGGGGAGTGGAAGCAGCTCCCGTCGCTGAAGCAGCGGTTCTTCGCGCGGTACCTGCTGACGATGCCCTTCATCCAGGCGGCCACCGGCCTGCTGATCCCGCTCAGCGTGATCATGATCGCGTTCGTGAAGGTGCCGACGGCGATCGCGCTCATCTCGTTCATCCCGCTCGCGCCGACGCTGATGCTGCTCGCGGTCGAGATCGCCGGCCTCGGGGAGTTCGGGCGTCTCTACAAGGAGAAGGTCCGGATCCGCGACTACGTGAAGCTCGTGCTCGGCCTCGTGCCCTACCAGGTGTTCCTCGCCGCAGCAGCCGTCCGTGCGGTGATCCGGCACGCCAGGAAGCAGAACGGATGGGAGAAGACCGAGCACACCGGGCAGCACCGCACCGCGGCGCAGCAGCCCGAGGTGGTCGGCTTCCCGTCCGCCGTCACCAGCCCGGAGCCGGCGTTCGCCGGTGCATCAGCAGGAGGTGAACGATGACCGCCAGCATGACCAACACGACCGGCATCCCGATCCGCGGCACGCGCTCGGCGACCGGTGTCCGCGCCTGGTTCCAGGTGCACGCACGGAGCCTCGCGTGGGTCCTCCCCGTCGTCGCGATCGCCGCGCTGGTGCAGGCCTGGAACATGGGCGGCATCCCGCAGCGCATCGACGACGAGGGCACCTACACGGCCCAGGCGTGGGCGATCACCCACCTCGGCGAACTGACCCACTACACATACTGGTACGACCACCCGCCGCTCGGGTGGATCCAGATCGCCGGCTACACCTCGCTGACCGGGGCGTTCGCGCGCTACCCGTTCGCCGTCGAGGCCGCCCGCGAGGCCATGGTGTTCTTCGCCGCGGTCTCCGCCGTCCTGGTGTTCGTCCTCGGCCGTCGCCTCGGGATGTCCCGACCGGCGAGCGCCGTCGCCGTGCTGGTGTTCGGGCTGTCGCCGCTCGCGCTGCAGTACCACCGCACCGTGTACATCGACAACGTCGCGACGCCGTGGCTCCTCGCCGCGTTCGTCCTCGTCCTGAGCCGTCGGCAGCAGCTCGCCGGGTTCGTCGGCGCAGCCGCCTGCCTGGGGATCGCGGTGCTGTCGAAGGAGACGTACCTGCTCGCACTGCCGTTCCTCATCTGGATGGCCGTGCGTCGAGCGGACAAGAGCACGCGTCGCTACACGTTGAGCGTCGCCGGGGCCGTCCTCGCCGTGATCGGTGGCGGGTACATCCTGCTGGCCGCCGTCAAGGGCGAGCTCCTGCCGAGTGCCGGCAAGGTGAGCCTGCTCCAGGGCATCACCTACCAGCTCGGCAGCCGCGAGGCGAGCGGTTCGCTCTTCACCGGCGGCAGCCTGGCGAACGAGGCCGCATCCCAGTGGTGGGCGCTCGACCCGGTGTTCATCGTGCTCGGCTCGGCAGCGGCCGTCGTGGGGCTGTTCCTGCGTCGGGTCCGTCCGATCGCCGCGATGCTCGTCTTCCTGCTGCTCTTCATGTTCCGGCCGAACGGGTACCTGCCCGTGCCGTACGTCATCATGCTCGTGCCGTTCGGGGCCGTCCTCGTGGCGTTCGTCGCCGAGCGGGCCGTGCTCGCCGTCAGCGGCAAGACCGCCTTCCTCGCGAGGAACCGGGTTCGCGGAGCATCGCGTCGGGTCCTCGGTGGGGCATGGGCGCTCGCAACTGCCGCTGCGCTCGTCGTCGCCGTGCCGCTCTGGGGATCGCAGCTCCGCGGCTTCCTCGTGACCGACCTCGACAAGCCGATGGCGCAGGCGGAGAACTGGATCGGCGACAACGTCGACAAGCGCTCCCGGATGCTCGTCGACGACGCGATGTGGGTGGACCTCGTGAACGACGGCTTCGCCAGGAACAACGTGGTCTGGTACTACAAGCTCGACACCGACGGAGCCGTCGAACGCCAGTCGCCGAACGGTTGGAAGGACTCCGACTACGTCGTGACGACGGACTCGATGCGCACCGGCGGGAACTCCTCGACGGACGTGCGCCAGGCGATCCAGAACTCCACGAGCGTCGCGTCCTTCGGCACCGGCAACCAGAAGGTCGACGTCCGGCAGATCAACTCCGAGGGCCAGGCAGCCGCCGACAAGGCGATCACGAAGGCCGCGGACCAGCGGAAGACGCTCGGCACGCAGCTCGCGGACAACCCGGCGCTCGAGGCGGATGCCGGTGCCCGGTCGCAGTTCCGGGCCGGCCAGGTCGACTCCCGCGCCATGATCGCCCTCGGGCAGGTCCTCGCCGACGACTCCGTCCGTGTCGACCGGTTCACGCCGCTCACCGGCGAGGACGGCCAGACGTTCCGCCGCGTGGTCGTGCACACGTCGGACACCGCCGCGGCGAAGCGCACCGAGGCCACGCTCGACGCGATGGGCAGTGCGTTCCGCCCGACCTCGGTCGAGCGTGACGGCACCACCCTGACGGTCGTGTTCCCGACGACCGACCCCACCACGACCGCGGTCAGCACCTCGTGACCCGCGCGTCCGCCGCCCGACCTCGCCGCCCCCGCGAGCACGCGGGGGGAGCTCGGCGAGCGGGCGAAATACCCGCCCCGCACCCGCGCACGACCGTGGTATCTCGCCCGCTCGCGGCGGGGGCGGCCCGCGAGAACACACCCTGACCCGGAACGACCAGCACGATCCGACCCGAAGGAGCACCACCATGCACACCTCCGCACACACCCAGCGCCGCCGCGTCGCCATCGTGGGAGCCCTCGCCGCGACCCTCGTCGCCGCGACCGTCGGCCTCGCAGCTCCCCAGTCCGCCAGCGCCGCCACCGACACCGGCTGGCTGCGCGTCGGGCACCTCTCCCCGGACACGAAGGGCGTCGACGTCGAACTGTCGAGCCTGTCCGGCGGCAAGAAGGTGTTCGAACTCGACGACGTCACCTACGGACAGGTCAGCAAGTACCAGACGCTCGCGGCCGGCACCTACGTGCTCTCGATGCGAGCATCGGACGCGCCGGACTCCACGCCGGTCATCTCGACCGACGTGACGGTCCAGGGCGGGAACGCGAGCACCGTCGTCGCCTACGGCAAGAACAAGAGCCTGAAGACGGCCGCGTTCACCGACGACCTGCAGCAGCCCGGTGACGGCAAGTCGAAGCTCCGGCTCGTCCAGGCCGCGACGACCGCCAAGAAGGTCGACGTCACCACCTCGACCGGCACGAAGATCGCCACCGACGCCGCGTTCGGCTCGGCCTCGCAGTACGCGACCGTCGCCTCGGGCAAGTGGGACCTCGACCTGTCCGGCGGCGGGCAGACGGGCTCGGCGGACATCGACCTCGCCGGCAACACCGTCTCGACGCTCTTCGTGCTCGACGACAGCAAGGGCGACCTGACGGTCGTCCCCGTCACGGACGCCGCGGCCACCGCCGCGACGCCGACGGGCGGCGTCCAGACGGGTGGCGGCGGCACCGCCGCCGACCGCCCCGCAACGGACGCGGTCCACGCGGCCGTCGCGGCGATCCGCGCACTGTTCCACTGATCCGGACGGGAGGCCCTGATCACCGCCGCCGATCGGCGAACGTTATCCGGGCCTCCAGTCAGACCGTCTCCCCACCAGCAGAAAGCAGGCCGGCATGACCCGCAGGAACTGGATCCCCATCACCGCCGTCGGCGTGGCCGCGGTGCTCGTCGCCGGCGGCATCGCCGTCGCCGCCGTGCACCCGTGGTCGGCCTCCGAGCCCGACGCCGGTGGCGCGTCGACCCCGACCTCGACGACCCCGCCGGACGGGAACCGCTCAGCCGCGCAGCTCCGCACCGACTTCCTGGACCGCTACGTGCAGGACGGCCGCGTCGTGCGGCTCGACCAGGGGAACGACACCGTGAGCGAGGGGCAGGCCTACGGGCTGCTCATCGCGTACGCAGCCGGGGACGAGCAGCGCTTCGGCGAGATCTGGTCGTGGACGAAGCGGCACATGCTGACGGACGACTCCTTGCTCGCATGGCGCTGGACGAAGGAGGACGGTGTCGCGGACGAGCAGTCCGCGAGTGACGCCGACCTCGACGCCGCGCGTGCCCTCGTCCTCGCGGGTGCGAAGTGGCAGGACGAGACGTACACGAAGGCCGGCAAGACGATGGCCCGCGCGGTGCTCGACCACGAGACGGCGACGACCGACCTCGGGCGGATCCTGCTCCCGGGGCCGTGGGCGGACTCGGAGCCGTACCGGTACGACGCCTCGTACGCGTCGCCCGCTGCCTACCGGGTGCTGGCGAAGGCAACAGGCGACGCGCGGTGGACGGAACTCGAAGAGGGCTCCAGCGCCGTGACGGCCGCGGTGCTCGAGAAGACCGACCTGCCGAGCGACTGGTCGCAGGTGCACGCCGACGGCAGCGTCGACCCGATGCCCGCCACCGGCAGCGACGCCCGCGTGCTGTACGGGTACGACGCGATGCGCATGCCGCTGCGGTACGCCGAGGCGTGCACGGCGTCGGACCGCAGCCTCGCGGCGTCGATCGCACCGACGCTCCGGCGGACCACGCAGCTCGCGGCGCAGCTCGACCTCGGCGGCACCGCCGTCACGGGGGACCGCAGCGCGCTGGCGTACTCCGCTCGTGCGGCTGCGGAGCAGGCAGCGGGCGCGACGGGAGCGGCGACGGCTGATCTGCAGCGTGCCGACCGGACAGCCGCCACGACGCCGACGTACTACGGCGACGCGTGGGCGGCCCTCGGTGCGACCATGCTGACGTCCGACGTGCTCGGTGGGTGCGGTACCGCCGGCGGGAGCTCCTCGTGAGCGGCGGGCGGCGTCGGGCCGAGCGAGGGACGTCGCTGGGCGCGCGCCTCGGTCGACGGTGGGTGGCAGTCGCGGCGGGTGCGGCGGTCGTCGTGGCCGCCGGGGCCGTCGTGACCGGGGTCGCCGTGGCCGCCGGGAACGACGCCGCGCCGTCTGCGAGGTCCTCGGTCGCTGCTCCGGGGGCATCGCCGTCCGCGGGCGACCGGGACATCGCGGGCTTCCAGGACCCGGCAGCCCCGGCGGCGCGCTCCGACGCGACACCGACCCGGGTGGCGATCCCCGCGATCGGCGTGGACGCCGCACTCGAGGACCTGCACCGCGGAGCCGCCGGCGAGCTCGACCCGCCGACGGGCTGGGACAACGCCGGGTGGTTCAGCGACGGCATCGTCCCCGGGGAGGTCGGCCCAGCGGTCATCGCCGGGCACGTCGACAGCCCGACGAGCGCCGCGGTGTTCTTCCGACTCGACGAGCTCGTGGCTGGTGACGAGATCCACGTCACGATGTCCGACGGCAGCACCCGCACCTTCACCGTCGACCGCACCGAACGCGCCGCCAAGTCGGCGTTCCCCACGAGCGACGTCTACGGGTCGTCGCCCACTCCTGACCTCCGGCTCATCACCTGCGACGGCACGTTCGACACCGCCACAGGGCACTACACGGACAACCTGATCGTGTTCGCATCACTGTCGGGGCAGTGACTCAGCAGCCGAACCATATGTTGGACACCAGTCATCGAGGAGCAACATGAGCGAGACCCTGGTCATCATCCCGACCTACGACGAAGCCGAGAACGTCCGGCCGATCGTGGCACGTACCCTCGCGGCCACGGACGACACCGTGCACGTGCTCGTCGTCGACGACAACTCCCCGGACGGCACCGGTGACATCGCCGATGCCATCGCGACCGAGACCGATCGGGTCCACGTGCTGCACCGCACCGTCAAGGACGGCCTCGGTGGCGCGTACCTCTCGGGCTTCGCCTGGGGGCTCGAGCACGGGTACGACAAGCTCGTCGAGATGGACGCCGACGGCTCCCACCACCCCGAGTACCTGCCGTGGCTCATCGAGCTCGCGGACACCAACGACCTGGTCCTCGGCTCCCGCTGGATCCGGGGCGGCGAGGTCGAGAACTGGCCCTGGTACCGCGAGCTCCTCTCCCGCGGCGGCAACCTCTACACGCGACTCGCGCTCGGCATCGCCGTCCGCGACGCCACCGGCGGCTTCCGGGTGTTCACCCGATCGGCACTGCAGCGCATCGACCTCGACGGCATCGCGTCGAAGGGGTACTGCTTCCAGGTGGATCTCTGCTGGCGGGCGCTCGAGGCGGGCCTGCGGATCGTGGAGACCCCGATCACCTTCACCGAGCGCGAGTTCGGCGTCTCGAAGATGAGCGGGAACATCGTCCGCGAGAGCCTGACCCTCGTCACGAAGTGGGGCATCGACCGGCGCCTCCGCGAGGTGCGTGCGCTCGCCAAGGAGCACAAGCCGCTGCCCTCGGTCCGGCGCAACGCCCACGCGGTCGCGAACCCCATCCGCTGACGAGGCTCCCCGCCTGACCTCCACGCGAAAGCGACAGTCTCCCACCGGACTCCGGCGGGAAACTGTCGCTTTCGCGGGACGACGGCGCGCGCTGCGGTCAGCGCGAGCCAGCGGCGCGCGCCGCGGTCAGCGCAGGACGACGACCCCGCGGCCGGTGAACCGGACGCAGTCCGTCGCGACCGAGGCCGCACCGAACTGGTACAGCACCTCGCCGGTCGCGCCGGGCACGGGCACCTCGGCCGCGTCGTCGAGGAAGTTCACCACGACGTGCACCGGCGCCACGGTCGGCCCGAGCAACCCGCGGGTGAGCACGAGCCACCGCCGGTCCTCGCTGAAGCGGACGGCGTTCGCCTCGTAGCGGTCGTCGACGAAGGCCTCGTCGGTTCGCCGCAGTGCGACGAGCACCCGGTAGGCCCGGAGGATCGCAGCGCCCCGCGGCGACGACACGTCGTCCCACGACAGCTTCGAGTCCCGGAACGTCTGCGGGTCCTGCGGATCCGGCACGGCGGACTCGTCCCACCCGTGCTCCGCGAACTCCTTGATCCGCCCTTCGGCGGTGGCCTTGCCGAGTTCCGGCTCCGGGTGCGACGTGAAGAACTGCCACGGCGTCGTCGCGGCGAACTCCTCGCCCATGAAGAGCATCGGCGTGAACGGCCCGAGCAGGGTCAGCGCCGCCGCGATGACCAGTCCCTCATCGGTGAGCGTCGCCGCGAGCCGATCGCCCGCTGCCCGGTTGCCGATCTGGTCGTGGTTCTGGTTCGCCACCACGAGCGCCGTCGCGGGGGATGTCCCGCGGTCGATCGGCCGGCCGTGCCGCTTGCCACGGAACGACGACCACGTGCCGTCGTGGAAGAACCCGTGGTCGAGGACCTTCGCCAGCGCCGACAGCGGGCCGAAGTCGGCGTAGTACCCGTTCGTCTCCCCGGTGAGGGCGACGTGCACGGCGTGGTGGAAGTCGTCGGACCACTGCCCGGCGAGCCCGTAGCCGCCGGCCTCCTGCGCCCGGAACATGATCGGGTCGTTGAGGTCCGACTCGGCGATGAGCGACAGCGGCTTCCCGACGAAGGCACCGAACGCCGAGGTCTCCGACGCCATGGCCTGCAACACGTGCGGGCGGGTGGTGTCGCGGATCGCGTGCACCGCGTCGAGCCGGAGCCCGTCGACGTGGTGGTCGCGGAACCACATCCGCACGTTGTCGAGGACGTACCGTCGGACCTCGGGGTGCTCGACGTTGACCGAGTCACCCCAGGTGTTCGCGAGTCCCTGGACCAGGTACGGCCCGTAGAGCGGCAGGTAGTTGCCGCTCGGTCCGAGGTGGTTGTACACGACGTCCTGGATCACGCCGAGCCCGAGCGCGTGTGCCCGGTCGACGAACCGGTCGTAGGCGTCCGGCCCACCGTACGGTGCGTGCACGGCGTACCAGGCGACCCCGTCGTACCCCCAGTTCCACTCGCCGTTGACCCCGTTGACGGGCAGCAGCTCGACGAACTCCACGCCGAGCTCGACGAGGTGGTCGAGCTTCGCGGCGGCGGCGTCGAGCGTGCCCTCCGGCGTGTAGGTGCCGACGTGCATCTCGTAGATCACGGCGCCGCGGGCCGGACGTCCGGTCCACGCGTCGTCCGTCCACGAGAACCGTGCGGGGTCGACTACCTCCGACGGACCGTGCACACCCTCCGGCTGGTACCGGCTGCGCGGATCGGGGCGGACCGCGTCGTCGTCGTCGATCCGGAAGCCGTAGCGGGCGCCGACGTGGGGGAGCACCTCGTCGGTGCTCCACCAGTCGTCGGCGCCGCGGCGCAGCGGGTACTCGGTGCCGTCGACGACGAGCCGCACCCGCTCCGGGGTGGGCGCCCAGACGGCGTAGCGGTCGGGTGCGGTCATGCGTGGCCCTCCAGGATGTCGATGTCGGCCTGCGCGTCGGTCTCGTCCGGCGCGGTGCGCGTCACGACCGGACTGGAGGCCCGGCTCGTCTCCGCCACGTCGGTCGCGTCGGCGACCCGACCGGTCTCGTCGACGTCGGCCGCCGGGACGAGCAGGGCAACGGGGTAGGTGGTGAGCAGCTCGGACAGCGCGATGCCCCTGGTGGCCGGGACGAGCCTCCCGGTCAGCAGGTCCACGCGGTCGACGGGAGCCGGGTGGATCAGGGTGTCGCCCCACCCGCCGACCCGTTCCAGGCCGATCGGCAGACGTGTGGCGACGGTGACGGCGCCGCCGCGGTCGAAGGCGACCACGTGGTCCGCCGCGCTCCCGGTGGCCTCGATCGGCAGGTAGCGCGTGAAGAGCTCGGGCCGGTCACGGCGGAGGCGCAGCGCCCTGGTCGTGACGAGCAGCTTCGCAGCACCGTCGATGCCGATGGCCGGCAGCGTCTCGGGTCCGTCGTCGTCGGGCCCGTCGAGTTCCGCGAGGACGTGCCGGCGTTCGGTGTAGTCGACCGCGCGACGGTTGTCCGGGTCGACCAGGGAGCGGTCCCAGAACTCCGTGCCCTGGTAGACGTCGGGAACACCGGGGGCGGTGAGCTGCACGAGCTTCGTGCCGAGGCCGTTCGACCAGCCGGCCGCGTCGATGCGCTCGTCGAGCGTGTCGAGCAGCGCGACGACGGACGGGTCGTCGAAGGCGGCGTCGACGAGGGCGTGCATCCGTCCCTCGAACGCCTCGTCCGGCTCGGTCCACGTCGTGCTGTTACCGGCCTCGCGGGAGGCCTTCTCGGCGTACGCGTGCAGACGCTCCCTGCTTGCCGGACGGGCGCCGACGATCGCCTGCCAGAGCAGGTTCGCGAACACCTCGTCCTCGAGCGGTGCCAGGGCGTGCAGCTTCCGGAACGTCTCGGTCCACTCGTCGCCGAGTTCTGCGAGCACAGCGATGCGGGCGCGGGTGTCCTCGCTCCGCTTCGTGTCGTGCGTGGTGAGGGTCGTCATCGTGTGTGGCCAGCTCGCCAGGCGCTCCCGCTGTGCGGCGTGGAACTCCTCGGTGCTGACCGCGAAGACGCTCGGATCGCCGCCGACCTCGCTCAGGGAGCTCAGCTTCGCGGTCCGGTAGAACGCGGTGTCCTCGACGCCCTTCGCCATCACCATGCCGCTGGTCTGCTGCAGGCGGATCGCGGCGGGGTGGGTCGGGTCGACGAGCGCGGGGGCGATGCGGTCGATGACGTCGGCGAGGTCGGGACGGGTCTCCGCCGCGAGCTCGAGGGCGTCGATGAGGTGGTGGGCGCCCTCCGGGAGGTACGTGCGGTACACGTCGAAGGACGCGATGACCTCGGCGAGGGCGTCGACGACCCGTTCGGGCTCTGCTGCTCCGGCTTCCTCGAGCAGGCGGGCGAGACGCTGCACCTCGCTGTTCAGGATGCCGTCGGCGATCCCGCGGCGGGTGTCGTGCGTCAGACCCTGCCAGTCACCCGGCTCGTCGCCGACGGTCGCCCAGAGGGGTTCTTCGCCGCGGGGGTCGACGAACAGTCGGTCGAGGACGCCGAGTGCGTCGTACCCGGTGGTGCCGTCGACCGGCCAGCTCGCGGGGAGCTCTTCGCCCGGCTCGAGGATCTTCTCCACGAGGGTGTACGCGCCATCGGTGAGGTCGTGAAGGTCCTGCAGGTACCCGGCCGGGTCGTACAGCCCGTCCGGGTGGTCGATCCGGAGCCCGTCGACCAGGCCGTCCCGGAACCACGCACCGACGACCGTGTGGGACGCGGCGAACACCTCGGGCTCTTCGACCCGGATCGCCGCGAGGGTGTTCACCGCGAAGAACCGGCGGTAGTTCAACTCGTGGTCTGCACGCTTCCAGTGCACGAACTCGTAGTGCTGGCGAGCGTGCACGGTCGCCACGTCGTCGCCGTCGTGCACGGTGCCGGGAGCGGTCGGGTAGGCGGTGGTGCCGACCAGGAGCACGGGTCCGGCGGTACGACTGGTGCTCCCGCTCGTGTCCAGCGTGACCCCGTCGAGCAGGCGGTCGTCGAGGACCGGGATGCGGATCCGTCCGTCTCCCGCTGCCCAGTCCACGTCGAACGCCGTGGCGACGGGCGAGTCCTGCCCGAGCTCGAGCAGCGACCACCACCACGGGTTCACCGCGGGCGTTGCGACGCCGACGTGGTTCGGGACGATGTCCACCAGGACGCCGAGGCCCGCGGCGTGTGCCGCTTCGGCGAGCGCCCGGAACGCCGCGTCTCCGCCACGCTGCTCGTCGACGTGGGTGTGGTCGACCACGTCGTACCCGTGTGCGGAACCCGGCTCGGACTGCAGCACGGGGGACAGGTAGAGCCAGTCCGCGCCGAGGTCGTGGACGTAGTCGACGAGGGCCGTGGCCGACGCCAGGTCGAAGTCGGGCGCGACCTGTAGACGGTAGGTCGAGACGGGGACGCGGCGGGTGCGCTCTGTCGTCACTTGGCACCGCCCTGGGTGTCGCTCGGCGCGGGGGATCCTGCGGGGTTCGCGGGGGTCACCGCGTCCTGCGGCGCCGGCGTGACCGGGTGGGCTTCGGCGTCGACGGGGGTGGTCGTCACCTCGTGGTCGGGCTCGGCGCGGAGCACGATCATCGATCGGGCCGGGACGTCGAGCGGGGTGGCGGCGTCGATGACCTCGTCGCGTGCCCCTGGTTCGGCGGTGTCGATGCGGACCGTCCAGCCCGGCGCGTACTCCTCGGGCGGCAGCGTGAACGTCACCGTGTCGTCGTGCGCGTTGAAGTACGTGATGAAGGCCACGTCCGTGACGCGCTCGCCGCGGGCGTCGCGACCGCGGATGCCCTCGCCGTTCAGGTACATGCCGACGCTCTTGCCGAAGCCGGAGTCCCAGTCCTCCGGTGCCATCGCGTCGCCTTCCGGGGTGAGCCACACGACGTCGGGCAGGGGCTCGCCCTCGCCGCGACGCACGGGGCGACCGTTGAAGTACCGCGTCCGTCGGAACGTGGGGTGGTCGTGCCGGAGCTTCGTGACGTCGGCGGTGAACTGGATGAGTTCGTCGTCGGCGGTGTCCCAGTCGATCCAGCTCAGCTCGGAGTCCTGCGCGTACACGTTGTTGTTGCCGGACTGCGAGCGGCCGAGCTCGTCGCCGTGCGCGATCATCGGCACGCCCTGGCTGAGGAGCAGCGTCGCGAGGAAGTTCCGTCGACGCTGCAGCCGCAGGGCGTTCACGGACTCGTCGTCCGTCGGACCCTCGACGCCGGAGTTCCAGGACCGGTTGTGGCTCTCGCCGTCGTTGTTGTCCTCGCCGTTCGCGTCGTTGTGCTTCTCGTTGTAGGCGACGAGGTCGTACAGCGTGAAGCCGTCGTGCGCGGTGATGAAGTTGATGCTGGCCTTCGGCGTGCGGCCGTCGTGCTCGTAGAGGTCCGCAGAACCGGAGATGCGCGATGCGAACTCGCCGAGGGTGGACGACTCGCCACGCCAGAAGTCCCGCACCGTGTCGCGGTACTTGCCGTTCCACTCCGACCACTGCGGCGGGAAGTTGCCCACCTGGTAGCCGCCGGGGCCGACGTCCCACGGCTCGGCGATGAGCTTCACCTGCGACACGATCGGGTCCTGCTGGACGAGTTCGAAGAAGGCCGACAGCCGGTCGACCTCGTAGAACTCACGGGCCAGCGCCGACGCGAGGTCGAAGCGGAAGCCGTCCACGTGCATCTCGGTCACCCAGTACCGCAGCGAGTCCATGATGAGCTGCAGCGAGTGCGGGTGCCCGACGTTCAGCGAGTTCCCGGTGCCCGTGTAGTCCATGTAGTAGCGCTTGTCGTCGTCCATCAAGCGGTAGTAGGCGGCGTTGTCGATCCCGCGGAACGACAGCGTCGGGCCGAGGTGGTTCCCCTCGGCAGTGTGGTTGTAGACGACGTCGAGGACGACCTCGATGCCCGCACGGTGCAGCTCGCGCACCATGGTCTTGAACTCCTGCACCTGCTGGCCCTCGTCGCCGGAGGACGAGTAGTGCGAGTGGGGGGCGAAGAACCCGATGGTGTTGTACCCCCAGTAGTTCGACAACTCCTTGTCCTGCAGCGTCGAGTCGTTGACGAACTGGTGCACGGGCATGAGCTCGAGCGTCGTGATGCCGAGGCGCTTGAGGTGCTCGATGACCGCCGGGTGCGAGACACCGGCGTAGGTTCCCCGCTGCTCTTCGGGGACGTCCGGGTGGGTCTCGGTGAGGCCCTTCACGTGCGCTTCGTAGATGACCGTCTCGCCGTACGGGGTCCGTGGTGCGCGGTCGCCCTGCCAGTCGAAGAAGGGGTTGATCACCACGCCCTTGACCATGTGCGCGGCGGAGTCCTCGTCGTTCGTGGAATCCGGGTCGCCGAACGTGTACGAGAACAACGACTGGTCCCAGTCGATGTCCCCGCTCGTGGCCTTGGCGTACGGGTCGAGCAGCAGCTTCGCCGGGTTGCACCGCGCGCCGTTCTCGGGGTCGTACGGGCCGTGCACCCGGAAGCCGTAGAGCTGCCCGGGGCCGACGTTGGGCAGGTACGCGTGCCAGACGTAGGCGTCCACCTCGACGAGGGGGACGCAGGTCTCGGTGCCGTCCTCGTCGAACAGACAGAGCTCCACGCGCTCGGCGACCTCGCTGAAGAGGGCGAAGTTCGTGCCGCTCCCGTCGTAGGTCGCGCCGAGCGGGTAGGGGTTGCCGGGCCAGGTGTGCAAGGGTCCTCCAGTGGTGGGTCTCGCCAAACGTATCCACGCCTCCCTGTGCTGTCCGCTCGACGAGCACTCCTGTGGACGAACGGCGCCCGTCCACAGCGGAGTAGCCTCACCGACATGGCCAACATCGTCACGCAGATCGCAGACAAGGTGCGCCCGATCGGCGTCTCCACGAACTACGGAGACCCGGTGGAGGTCGGCGACCAGACCCTCATCCCGGTGTCGCTCGGGTGGTTCGGCTTCGGGGGCGGCGGGGACGGCGACGACAACGGCGGCGGAGGCGGTGGCGGCGCGGCCGTGCCGATCGGCGCGTACGTCCGTCGACCGGGCAAGGACCTGGAGTTCGAGCCGAACCTGATCGCGCTCGTCGCCGTGAGCATCCCGCTGGTGTGGGTGACGGGCACCGTGCTCCGCAAGCTGATCCGCGTCCTCAAGAAGTAACGCGCGCCGCGCAGCGGTACACTGCTGGGACACACACGGGAGTCCGGGATCGCCGGGCTGAGAGGGAGCGAGTGGCGCTCCGACCGTCGAACCTGATCCGGGTCATGCCGGCGCAGGGAGGAGTACCAGCTGATGCCTTCGCGCACGCCGTCCACCGTCCGTACCGCTGCCACCGCGGCGGCTCCGTCGACGCCGAACCCGAGGCGCTCGCTGCGCTGGCGGGTCGTCGACATCGTCGTCGCGAGCGTCCTCGCCGTGGCCGTCGGTGTCGTGTTCAAGCTCTGGGAGTTCGGCTACGAGCCGCTCTCCGCCGCTGTGGCACTCCTGCTGCCCGGAACGCAGGCGCTCTTCGGTGGCGTGTGGCTGCTCGCCGGCCCGATCGTCGCGATCATCGTGCGGAAGCCGGGTGCTGCGCTCTTCGCCGAGATCGTCGCCGCCAGCGTCGAGGCGCTGTTCGGCACGCAGTGGGGATGGAGCACGCTCGAGGCCGGACTCGTGCAGGGCCTCGGCGCGGAGATCGTGCTCGCGCTGTTCCTGTACCGCGTCTACCGGCTGCCGGTGGTCGTCCTCGCGGGTGCCGCCGCCGGACTGGCGATGGGGATCAACGACACGATCCTCTGGTACCCGGGCCTCGACGCCGCGTTCAAGACCGTCTACATCGTGTGCGGGACGATCTCCGGCGCGGTCATCGCGGGCGCCGGTTCGTGGCTGATCGTCCGCGCACTCGCCCGCACCGGCGTGCTGTCGTCGTTCGCCGCCGGCCGCGAGCACACGAAGCGGCGCTCCCGCCAGTCCACGGCGGCGTGACCGTGCCGGGCGCGCAGGCGGCCCGGATCGAGTTCCGCGACTGGGGCTGGCGGTACGCCGAGCGGGACGACTGGGCGGTCCGCGGGGTCGACCTCGTCGTCGAGCCCGGCGAACGGGTCGCAGTCGTCGGTGCCTCCGGTGCGGGCAAGTCGACGCTCCTGCGTGCCGTCGCGGCCGTGCTGCCCGACGAGCCGGACCCGGACGACGACTCCGCGGCGGCCGCGGAGGGCAACGTGCTGGTCGACGGCGTGGCACCCGGGGCCGTCCGCGGACGCGTCGGGCTCGTCATGCAGGACCCGGAGGCGCACACCGTGATGTCCCGCGTCGGGGACGACGTCGCGTTCGGGTGCGAGAACACCGGTGTCCCTCGGGGCGAGACCTGGGAGCGGGTCCGCTCGGCGCTCGACGTCGTCGGCCTCGACCTGCCGCTCGACCGGTCGACGACGATGCTCTCGGGCGGGCAGCGGCAGCGGCTGGCGCTCGCCGGGGTGCTCGCGATGCGACCGGGAGCACTCGTGCTCGACGAGCCCTGCGCGAACCTCGACCCGTCCGGGGTCCGACAGGTGCACGACGCCGTCCGGGCACTCCTCGACGAGACCGGCGCGACGATGCTCGTGGTGGAGCACCGGATCGGCACGTGGCTCGACCTGGTCGACCGGCTCGTGCTGCTCGAGCCGGGGGGTGGCGTGATCGCCGACGGCACGCCCGCCGACGTCCTGCGGTCCCACGGCGATGCGCTGACCGCCGCCGGCGTGTGGGTCCCCGGTGCCGAACCCGAGCGCGGCTCCGCCCGATCGCCCCGCCCCGCGCCCCCACGAGCGGGCGAAATACCCGGGTCCGTCCCGGGGAGCACCCTGGCATTCCGCCCGCTCGACGAAGCGGGGACTCGCACGTCCCCACGAGCGGGCGAAATACCCGGGTCCGTCCTGGGGAGCACCCGGGTATTCCGCCCGCTCGACGAGGGCGGGCGCGCGGCGGAGCACGCGGCGGAGCACACGGCGGAGCGCGCTGCGGAGCACGCTGCGGAGCAGAGCCTGCTCGCGGCGGAGGGGCTCGGGACCGCACGGGGCAGGCGCCAGCGCGTGGGGAGCGGCATCGACCTCGACGTCCGCGCGGGCCGGGTCATCGCGATCACTGGTCCGAACGGCATCGGCAAGTCGACGCTCGGGCTCACCCTCGCAGGACTCCTCCGCCCTGCCGACGGCACGCTGCGGGCCACGACGACGCTCGCAGGCGACGTCGGCGCCGCCCCGCACGCATGGTCCAGCCGCGAGCTCGCCGTCCGGATCGGCACGGTGTTCCAGGACCCGGAGCACCAGTTCGTGGCCCGCACGGTCCGCGAGGAGATCGCCGCCGGCCCGCAGGCCCTCGGCATCCCGGACACCGCGGAGCGTGTAGGTAAGCTGCTCGACGCCTTCGGCCTGGCGCACCTCGCGGACGCCAACCCGTTCACACTCTCCGGCGGCGAACAGCGGCGTCTCGCGATCGCCACCGTCGTGGCCACGCAGCCTCCGGTCGTCGTGCTCGACGAACCGACCTCGGGGCAGGACCGTGCGACGTGGCAGGCCGTCGTCGACCGGCTCGGAGCACTCGCGGACGCCGGGACCGCGGTGGTCGCCGTGACGCACGACCGCGACCTGGTTCGCGCACTCGACGCCGACGAGGTGGTCCTCAGCGCGACGGGCGCGACACCCGCAGCCGAGACGCGCGCAGCCGCAGCCGAGACGCGCCCACCCGCAGCCGAGACGCGCGCACCCGCAGCCGAGACGCGCGCACCCGCGCCCGCGACCGCGACGAACGCGCCCACGGAGGTCACGACGTGACCACCTCGACGACGCAACCCGCACCGTCGTGGCGATCCGAGCCTCCCGTCCGCTCGGAACGCGGCATCCGCGCGGTCCAGCCGGTGGCCGCGCTCCTCGGTGTCATCGGACTCGGGATCTGTCTCGTGCTGAGCCTCGACGTCGTGTCGGCGGCGGTCGCCCTCGGACTGGAGCTCGCCCTCCTCCCGCTCCTGCGGATCCCGGTCAGGACCCTGCTGCTCCGGACCTCGCCCGTGCTGGTCGCCGTGCCGCTGACGGGCGTGAGCATCGCGTTGTACGGGAGGGCCTCCGGACGGGAGTGGTTCGACCTCGGCTTCGCCCACGTCACCGACGGGTCGCTCGTGCTCGCCGTGGCGACGATGCTGCGCGTGCTCGCGGTCGGGGTGCCGAGCATCGTGTTGTTCATCGGGATGGACCCCACGGACCTGGCGGACGGGCTCGCGCAGATCCTGCGGCTGCCCGCGAGGTTCGTGCTCGGAGCGCTCGCGGCCATCCGGATGATGACCATGCTCGGCGACGACTGGCGGCAGCTCGCGATGGCGAGACGTGCTCGCGGCCTCGCTGACACCGGACGGATCCGGCGTGGCGCGTCGATGGCGTTCGCGCTGCTCGTGCTCGCGCTCCGTCGGGCGACGACGCTCGCGGTGGCGATGGAGTCGCGCGGCTTCGGTGCGCCCGGGAGGCGCACCTGGGCCCGGCCGGCCCGCTTCAGGGCGCGGGAGTGGGCGATGGTCGCCGTGCTGGTCGGGATCGGGCTGGTCTCGATCGCGGTGTCGGTGGCCGTGGGGACGTGGCGTGTCTGAGGGGGCGCGTGGTGCAGCCGGAGCGTCCGTTTCCGGTGGGTCCGTTGCCGGTGCGTCCGTTCCCGGTGCTTCCGTCTCCGGTGCCTCCGTTTCCGGCCTGGAGGCTCGGCTCGCCTCCGTCGCGTCCCTCGCCGACCGCGCACGGTCGGCTCCGCAGACGTCAGGCCGGCGGTCCGTCGTCCTGGTCGACGGGCGCTCCGGGACCGGGAAGACCACGCTGGGCAACGCACTCGGGGAGTCGCTCGGGTGGCGGGTGGTCCACCTCGATGACGTCTACCCGGGGTGGGACGGACTCCGTGCCGCGTCGTCGGCCGTCGTGACGGAGGTCCTCGGCGAGGCGTCCGGCTACCGGCGGTGGGACTGGGCCCGCTCGGCACCGGCCGGCTGGGTGTCGCTCGACCCCACGGCGCCGCTCGTCATCGAGGGCTGTGGTTCGCTGTCCCGAGCCTCGGCGCCGCTCGCGACGCTGCGGGTCTGGATGGAGGCGGACGACGACGTCCGGAAGCGGCGAGCACTCGACCGGGACGGGGACGTGTTCGCAGCGGAGTGGGAGCGGTGGGCACGGCAGGAGGACGCGTTCATCGCGTCGGAGGACCCCGTCGCACTGGCGGACGTCGTCCTGCGGTCCTGAGGGCCGGTGACTCGCGGCTGGTGACTCGCGGCTGGTGACTCGCGGCTGGTGGCGTCGCTACGCCCAGCCGAGTTCGTGGAGGCGCTCGTCGTCGATGCCGTACCAGTGGCCGATCTCGTGGACGAGCGTGGTGTGGACCTCGTCCCGGAGTTCCTCGATCGTGTCGCACTCGGCGAGGTGCTGCTTCCGGAACACCACGATGCGGTCGGGGAGTTCACCGAAGCCGTACTGCCCGCGCTCGGTCTGTGCGACGCCGTCGTAGATGCCGAAGAGCTCGGAGCCGTCTTCTGGCTCGTCCTCCACGACGAAGACGACGTTGTCGAGGCCGTCGACCATCTCGTCGGGCAGCAGGTCGAGTTCGTCGGTCACGAGCGCCTCGAAGGCCTCGGCGGACATCTCCATCACGGGCCCGATCGTGGCACACCCACCTGGATGCACGCGGGAACGACGAAGGCCCCGCCGACAGCGGGGCCTTCGATTTGTTCGGGGTGAGTAACGGGGCTCGAACCCGCGACCTCCTGGACCACAACCAAGCGCTCTACCAGCTGAGCTATACCCACCATGTGCACCGGTCAGGCCGGGCAACCACTCAATAGTAGTACATGCGAGCGGCCCCGCGGGACACTACTCGGCGGGCTGTGGGGCGAGCCGGGGCTCCCATGCGGCGACGACCTCCGCCGCGACGGCCCGGACGTCGTCCGTGCTCGGGCCGGGCTCCGCGACGAAGCCCGCGCGACGGTAGTACTCGAGCTCGCGGATGGACTCGAGGATGTCCGCGAGGGCCCGGTGCCCGCCGTGCTTCTCCGGTGCGTTGAAGTAGACGCGCGGGAACCAGCGGCGGCAGAGTTCCTTGATGCTCGACACGTCGACGCTCCGGTAGTGCAGGTGCCCGTCGACGCGGGGCATGTACTTCGACAGGAACGAGCGGTCGGTGCCGATGGTGTTGCCGGCGAGGGGAGCGGTGCCCTCGGCGGGGACGTGGGCGAGGATGTACTCGAGCACCTGGTACTCGGCGTCCGCCAGGGAGACGCCGTTCGGGATCTCCTCGATGAGGCCGGAAGTGGTGTGCATGTTCGTCACGAACTCGTTCATGTTGTCGAGCGCAGACTGGTCCGGCTTGATCACGATGTCGAAGCCGGGGTGCACGGGGTTCAGGTCGAAGTCGGTGATGACCACGGCCACCTCGACGAGTTCGTCGACCTCGAGATCGAGGCCCGTCATCTCGCAGTCGATCCAGACGAGGCGGTCATTCGCGGTTGCCATGCCCTCGATCCTATTCCCGGCACCGCGATCCCCTGGACGGCACGGTCTGGAGGCCCGGTGCCGGTCCGCCGGGCGCCCGCCGCGCCTCCAGGCGGTCGCGTCCACTGCACGCTCATCCGCCGCCCACGCCGCCCCGCCCGCCGTGGGCGCCCCGGAACGCCGAGCGGGCGAAATACCCGGGCGCCCGCCGTGGCGGGCCGAGGTATTCCGCCCGTTCGACGGGGTGCGCGCACCGGGAGGGGGCGGCGCCTGCGCGAGCGGGCGAAATACCCGGGCACTCACCGAGGTGGACCCGGGTATTCCGCCCGCTCGACCGCGCGCGGGACTCGCAGCCCGGCCAGGCTCCGCCCGCCGCAGCGCGCGGGACTCGCCGCGCGGCCAGGCCCCGCCCGGTCCGCGCCCTACGCCATCTCGCCCGGGGCGATGGCCTCGGCCTCGACGGGCTCCGGCTCGGCACCGTCGTCGACCCGCCGCAGCACCCGAGCGGTGACCAGGGTGATCACGAACGCGACGGCCACGGACGACCCCGCGAAGACGTACGCGGCGGACGGCGAGTACGCGTCGGCGAGCAGCGTCGCGACGGGCGGGGCGATCGCACCACCGATGAAGCGCACCGCGGAGTACGCACTCGAGGCGACCGAGCGGGGGAGATCGGTGGCCTCCATCACACACTCGGTGAGGACGGTGTTGAGCACGCCCAGCACGAGTCCGCCGATGACGACGCAGATGATGAGCCCGACCTGCGACCGCACGACGATCGCGGCAGCGAAGAGGTCGAGCGCGAGCAGGGGCAGGGCGATCCGCAGCACCGTCGTCCGACGGAGGCGCGCGGTGAGCATCGGGGCGACCCACACCGAGGTGATCGCCAGGCCGACGCCCCAGCCGAAGAACGTGAACCCGATGCCGAGCGCCCCGAACCCGAGCGGGAACGGCGTGTACGCGAGCAGGACGAAGAAGCCGATGTTGTAGAACAGCGCGGTCGCGGCGAGTGCTGCCAGCGCCGGACGACCCAGGGCACGGAAGGGCGCGGAGAGCTTCGTCGGGACGGGCTTCTCGAGCCCGGAGGACTTCAGCATCACGGCCACGGCGATGAAGGCGATCGCCATCAGCGTGGTGACGCCGAAGAACGGGCCGCGCCAGCTCACCGAGCCGAGGAGCCCACCGACGAGCGGGCCGATCGCGATGCCGAGGCCGAGCGCGGCTTCGTACAGGATGATCGCGGACGCCGTGCCACCCGATGCCGCCCCGACGATGGTCGCGAGCGCGGTCGAGATGAACAGCGCGTTGCCGAGCCCCCATCCCGCACGGAAGTCGATGATCGTCCACACGTTGTTCGACACGGCTGCGAGCACCGAGAACACCACGATGAGGGCGAGCCCGATCATCAGGGTGCGCTTGGCACCGATCCGGCTGGAGACCCAGCTGGTGAAGAACATCGCGACGCCGGTGACCGCGAGGTAGCTCGTGAAGAGCAGCTCGGTCTGCGCGGGGGTCGCCTTGAGCGACGATGCGATGGCTGGGAGGATCGGGTCCACCAGGCCGATCCCCATGAAGGCGACGACACAGGCGAAGGCGATCGCCCAGACCGCCTTGGACTGTTTGAGGATGCTGCCGGACGATGCCGGTGCGTGCGCGTTCACGCGGTGATCTCCGTTCTGGTCCCCGTGGCGAGGGCCGATGCGATGAGGGCCGATGCCTCGTGCAGGATGTCCCACTGGTCGTCGTCGAGATCGGCGAACATCGGCCCGACCGTCCGGGTGAGCGTCGTGCGCCAGTCGGCGAGACGGACGCGCCCCAGGGTCGTGATCTCGATGAGCTGCCCGCGGGAGTCGTCGGGGTCGACGGTCCGCGAGATCAGGCCGTCGGCGAGCATGCCGGCGACGAGTCGGGTCATCGTGGGTTGGGAGACGCGGGACAGCTTCGCGAGTTCGCCGAGCCGGAGCGGCTGGTCGGATTCGAGGATGCCCAGCGTGCGCCAGACGGCCGACGACGTGGTGCTGCCGGCGGCCTGGGCGGCGACGCGGATCAGGCGGTTGACCGAGACGAGGAGCGTCTCGATCGTCTGCTCACGCGTTGTTTCCATAGCTGAACTATATAGCGTTGCTATGCATCTTGCAACAGGGCTGCCCTGGTAGAAGTGACGGATGAGCGACATCACCATCGACGAAGGCAGCGAGTACACCGCGATCTTCCACCAGGGCCCCTTCGACGGGACCACGGACACCCGCACCGCGACGAGCGGCTCGGTGGACGACGAAGTGACGGTCTACGCGGACGTCGAGGGCCTCCAGACGGCCTTCACCTACCGGGCGACCGGCTCCCGCCACGTCCTCGACCAGATCTCCGTCGACTACACCTACGAGCCGGGCGAGTCCGACCCCGTGGACGACCTCGCCGACCGCGGCGACCGCAGCGGCGAGTTCGACCGGGAGTAGTCCGACCCGCTGCGACGTTGCACGATCACATGCAGCTCGACCTCTGGACCTCAGCCTTCTGCGCACCGTGCGCCGCCGCCCGCCGGGTGGCCGCCGACGCGGCACGGCTCGTCCCCGGGCTGACGGTGACCGAGCGCGACGTGGCTGCACACCCCGACGACGCTGAGGACCTCGGCATCCGTTCGACCCCGACGATCATCGTGCGGGGCCCGGACGGAGCCGAGGTCTTCCGTTCACCCGGGGTCCCCTCCAGGGACCAGCTGCTGGTCGCGGTCGCCAAGGCGGTCGCCTGACACCCGGACTGGAGGCTCGGCTCGGCTCGCGGACGCCGCCGGGCTCTCCGACGCGGTCACCTCGGACATCCGTGGTCGGGTCGTCTCGTCGGCTTGCGTCCGCTGGGAGCGCGGTGCCCCGACGACCGTCGGCTCCGGCGGACGGACAACACGCAGCACACGACGCGCGGCGCGTTTCGCGCTCCTGATCGGTGCACCGACGACGAGCGCCGCCGTGCCGATCGCCGACCGGTCCGCGCTGCCGAGGGCGTTCTTCCGCTCCCAGGCCCGGCGGAGCGCCCCACCACGACTGCGTCGGGCACTCGGCCGGTCCGGCAGGGTGCCGGCGTCCCGGCGCTGCATCAACGCCTCGGCCCGGATCGCCCAGTCGTCGTCCGTCGCCGGGTGGAAGTAGTTGTCCGTCATCCACGCCGGACGGACCGTGCCGAACCGACCGTCGACGAGGTCGCCCGCGTCACCCTCGAGGCCGCTGTCGACGAACACCTCGTTGATCAACGGGCGGGAGACGCCGAAGTCGGTCAGGGTGAGCGCCGGGATGCCCCGTGCTGCCGCCTCGAGCACGGCGGTGGAGCTGATCGTCACGAGCGCCACGGCCCGGTCGAGGTGCGTGGCCATCGAACCGGTCTCGACCACGAGGTTCGTCGGGGTGTCCGGTGGCAGCAGGTCCGCGTACGGGAAGGCCTCGCGGTGCGTCTGCTGTTCGCCGGCGACCGCACGGGTCTTCACCACGACGCGCCACTCCGGGTGCCGGCGGGCGGTCTCCGCGAGCCACTCGACGACCTGCTCTCGTTCGTCACGTGTGGCGGGGACGCTCGGCTGTGCGGCGAACACGACGGAGTCCGGTGCCACGGTCCGACGTGCCACGACTCCGGGGCGGGCGAAGGGCAGGGTGGCCAGGGCGAAGTGCGGCTCGACACCGTGCTCCGTCGCGAGGGCGTCGTACTCGCGGACCTCGCGATGGCTGTGCAGCACGAACAGGTCGGCGCGGGCTCGGGAGAACACACCCTTCCACTTCGCGGGGAAGGAGATGCCCGGGAGCCCGGTCAGCAGGACGGGGCGCCGGGGGACCGTGCGGTGGACCTCGTCGACGAGGAGTTCCGCGACCGGGCCGATCACCGAGACCAGGACGGCGTCGGGCTCCGTCAGCCGGACGTGGTCGACGACTTCGTCGATGTCGAGCGGTGCCGGGGGAGCCGATGCCAGGTGGGCCAACCGGCCGTCGAGGCCCCGGAACGCCGAACGGAGCTGTGCCGGGCTCGCGGTCCGCGGGGTGTCCACCACGAGGAGCTCGAGCGACCAGTTCTCGGGAGCCGCCGCGAGCAGGTGACTGCCCCACTTCGCGAACGAGTCGGTGTCCACGATCCCGACCACGTGCCTCCCGGCCGTGTCTCCTGACCGGCGCACGACGCTCGACGCTGGGGTCACGCGTCCACGCGGCGGAGCTTCGCGAGCGGGGCGAGCTCGCCGGGCATGACCCGCTTGACGCCGTCGCCGAGGGCGGTCTCGATGATGCGGACGTCGCGCGCGAGGGTCTGCAGGCCGTGCGGCTCGAGCGATGCGGCGTGGTCGGAGCCCCACATCGTGCGGTCGAGCGTGATGTGGCGCTCGACGGCGGTGGCGCCCAGGGCAACGGCCGCGATCGAGATCTGCAGGCCGGGCTCGTGTCCCGAGTACCCGACCGGGACACCGATGTAGCGCTGTGCGAGGGTGTCGATCATGCGGAGGTTCGCCTCCTCGGCGGGCAGCGGGTACGTCGAGGTCGCGTGCATGAGGACGAGCCGTTCGGTCCCGAGGGCCTCGACCGCGCGGTCGATCTGCTCCAGCGTCGACATCCCGGTCGACAGGATCACGGGCTTGCCCGTCGCTGCCACCGCGGCGAGCAGGCCGAGGTCGGTGACCGACGCGGAGGCGATCTTGTACGCCACGACGCCCAGGTCCTCGAGGAAGTCCACGCTCGGCTCGTCCCACGGCGACGCGAACCAGTCGAGGCCGCGCATCGTCGCGTGGTCACCGATCTCGATGTACTGGTCGCGGTCGAACTCGACGCGGTAGCGGTACTCGAGGTAGGTCATCTCGCCCCACGGGGTGCTCCGCGGGGTGTGTTTCATGTGCTCTGGCGTGGAGATCTCCGGGGTCCGCTTCTGGAACTTCACGGCCTGCAGCCCTGCGTCGGCGGCGACGTCGACGAGCCGCTTCGCGATGTCCACGTCGCCGTTGTGGTTCAGGCCGATCTCGCCGATCAGGTAGGCGGGGTGGCCGGCGCCGATGGTCGAGGTGCCGATGCTGACGGTCATGGTGCTCCGTTCGTGGTGGTGGCGATGTGTTCTCCGCGTGCGGTGCTGGCGTTGCGTGCGGTGCGGTCGAGCCGGGGTGCGAGGGCGTCGGCGAGCGCGAGGTCCGTCTCGTCGTCGATGTCGATCGCGCCTGCCGGGTCGACCGGCACGACCTCGACCCGCCCGAAGAACCGGTGCCGGTGCTGCCGGAACCCCTCGACGCGCATCGCGTAGAGGGCGCCGGTCTCGCGGTACTCGGGTGCCCGGTCCTGGCGTCGCGGGCGCGTCGCAGCGTCGTGGTTCACGGCGACCACACGCCCGTCGGGATCGGTGCGCCACAGGAACGCGTGCGACGGCGTCGCGGCGAACACCGAGTCCGCTTCGTCGTCCAGGATCCGTTCGACGGCGGCGTCGAGGTCGGCCGGGTCGATGAACGGTGACGTCGCCTGGACGAAGAGCAGGACCTCTGGGGTGTCGCCGACGGCCGCGAGCTCGTCGAGCGCGTGCAGCAGTGTGGACTCGGAGCTGGCGCCGTCGTCGGCGAGGGCGGCGGGGCGTCGGACGATGCGTGCACCGGCCGCCACGGCCTCGGCAGCGATCGCGTCCCCGTCCGTGGAGACCACCACGGCGTCCACCAGGTGTGCTCGCACCGCGGACTCGACGGCGCGACGGACGAGGGAGCGGCCGGCGACCGGGCGGAGGTTCTTCCCCGGGACGCCCTTGGACCCCGCGCGTGCAGGGATGACCGCGACGACGCGCATGCTGCTGACGCGCTCGGTGCTCATGTCGGCACGCTAGGGAGGCGGTGTTGCCGGGAGGCGAACGGTGGGGGAGCGTCCGGGGAACGGCGGCTTGCTAGGGTCGACGGGTGCTCGGAGCCGATGACGTCCTCGATCCGCCGCCACGTCGAGTCCTCGTCGCCGGGGTGACCGGCGTCGGCAAGACGACCACGGCTGGTCGGATCAGCCGCCGGCTCGGACTTCCGCACACCGAGATCGACGCCCTCTTCCACGGACCCGGCTGGGTGCCGCGTCCGACCTTCGAGGCGGACGTCGAGGCGTTCACCGCCGAACCCGCCTGGGTCACCGAGTGGCAGTACCACCAGGTGCGACCCCTCCTCGTCGAGCGTGCCGACACCCTGGTCTGGCTCGACCTGCCCGTCCTCGTCGCGCTCTGGCGGCTCGTGCGACGGACGGTCCGGCGACGGGCCCGGCTGATCGAGCTCTGGAACGGCAACGTCGAGCCGCCGTTGTGGACCGTGCTGGTGAACCGGGACCACATCATCCGGTGGGGGCTCCGGACCCGCAGGAAGATGCAGGCCCAGGTCCCACCACTCGAGGACACGGCACCCCATCTGCGCATCGTCCGACTCCGGTCGCAGGCCGAGGTCGACGCGTGGGTCCACCGGCTGCCCCGACCCTCGGAATAGAATCGGAGTCGTCCGCCTCCGTAGCTCAGTGGATAGAGCAGGTGGTTTCTACCCACCGTGCCGCGGGTTCGATTCCTGCCGGGGGCACCGACGACGAAGGCCGCCATCCGTTCGGATGGCGGCCTTCGTGTGGTGGGGGCGGTGACGGCTACTCGTCGTCCTCGGCGCGGCGACGCAGCTCGTTGGCGCTGATCGGCTGCGTGTACGGCGCCTCCGACGTCTCGTCGGCGTCCGCGGGTTCGACCGGGGCGTCGGCGATCCGGGTGGGGATCGATGTCGTGTTCGTGGGGCCCGCGGCATCGACGGGGCCGTCGGTGAGGGTGCCGGCGTCCCGCTGCGTGTCCGTCTCGCGGGGCGAGGACTGCGGCCGGGGCGACGACATCGGCTGCTCGTCGACGACGTCGGCGTTGTCCGCGTCGACGTCGCTCGAACCGCGCGACGGGGACCCCGGCGTGACGGGGGCCCCGGGCGCACCGGGAGCCCCGGGCGTGCCGGGGGTCCCGAGGGCGGGACGGATCGGCGTCGGCGCCGGCTGGTCGTCACCGTACGGGCGGGTGAGTCCGTCGCCGAACGAGCGGGTCGCGCCGTCCGTGATCGGCGTCGTGGCGTTCGGGTCGGTGCCGCGCGTCGCGGTGTACCCGGCGACGGCACCCGCGGACGCGGCGGTGCCCGGCGTCCCGGCGGCTGCGATGCCTGCGCCGGTCCCCGCGGCGGTGGAGCCGGCGGCGGTGGCGGTGGCGGGCTGCGCGGCGGGCGTGATCGGGCCTCCCGGCCGCTGCGGCGCAGGCCGCAGGGAGGTGGTCGTCGGCGTCGGGGCCGGCGTCGGTTCCGGCGCGCGCTTGCCACTCGCCTGGTCGGCGCTCCAGTCCTGCTGACGCTTGATCAGGTCGGCGTCGGGATCGGGCGACTCGAACTTCCAGCGCTCGAGGTCGTACTTGAAGAGCTTGCGTGCCTTGCCGGGCCGGGACTGCCACTCGAGCAGCCGGTCGCGGAACTCGGCGAGGGACTGCTCCGCCTGGAAGCTGAACGTCGAGGAGTTCTTCTTGATGTCGGCGATCTCGTGCTGCGCCCAGTTCGCCGCGAGCGGCGCACCGTTGATCGGCAGCAGGCGGAGACGGATGTCGGCGTCCTCGGCGAGGTGGTCCGCGTACCCGCGCTCCTCGTGACCGAGCGAGCCCCACGACGCGGCCTTGCGTGCCGCCGAGATGATGGCGGCGACGGCGGCGTTCTTGGCTTCCCGCTCCTGCAGGCTCACCACGCGCTTGGTCGCACCGCGTCCGATGAGGGCCGCGACGACACCGGCGACGACGATCGCCACGAAGGGGATCAGCGCTCCGGAGATCACGCGCCACCCCGTGTCCGACGAGGTCCAGTCGAGAAGGTCGTTCCACCAGTCCATGCGCGCACCATACCCACGAGTCGGTCGGTTCCAAGGGAGATCAGGCGGCGTTCCGCGCATCCGGTCCGACGTGATTCCAATGTGGAACATCATCGGATCGAACCGCTCCACGCACCGAGGTCACCAGCGCAGGCAGTCCACCGCGTCGTCGACGGACCAGACGTTCGGCAGTTCGACGAACCGGCGCTCGGCGGCGATGTACCGCCGCGCTCGGAAGGCGGTGTCACCGGCAACGTCGACCCGATCGACGTACCCGACGATCTCGCCGTTGGAACGGGTCACGCGGGAGAGGTCGTCGCGGACGTCGAGGACGCGGAGGTCACCGCGGGAGCGCGCCACGGGGTGCGCGGTCCGGATGCGCAGCTGGGGTTCGGTGGTCGTCTGCATCGAGGTGCCTCCTGTTCCTGGTCGGTGTATTGCTGACGCTACGGCGCACCTCCGACACGCCGGGGCGTGGCGGTGCGCCCGGGGGACAGTGCGAGCCGGCTGCGCGTTGTGGAGGACGCACTCGGGGCTCGGGGCTCCTCGGAGGCCGGGGAGGTACGTTGTGCCCATGACCACGTTCGTGCTCGCAGGTGGATGTTTCTGGTGTCTCGACGCCGTGTACCGCACGCTCCAGGGTGTGCAGGACGTGGTGTCGGGCTACATCGGTGGGACCACGGAGAACCCGTCGTACGAGGCGGTGTGCACCGGTGCCACCGGTCACGCCGAGGCCGTCGCCGTCACCTTCGACGAGACGGAGATCCCGGCCGACGTCATCCTCGACGTGTTCTTCACGCTGCACGACCCGCGGCAGCGCAACCGCCAGGGCGCCGACGTCGGCACGCAGTACCGCTCGGCGATGTTCCCCGCCGACGACGAGCAGCGTGCGCTCTTCGAGCAGGCGATCGAGCGTGCCTCGGACATCTGGGACGGCGGGATCGTCACCACGATCGAGCCGCTCACGACGTTCTTCCCCGCCGAGGAGTACCACCAGGACTTCTTCGCGAAGAACCCCGGTCAGGGCTACTGCCTCGCAGTCGCGCTGCCGAAGGTGAACAAGGTCCGCAAGGCCTACAGTCAGTACATCCTGGCGTCCTGAACAACAGGACCGGACGTCGGGGCCACGAGGAGGTGGTCGAACGATGACACAGAACGACGGAACATGGGTCGCAGTCGGTCCGGCCGGAGCGGTGGGCAGCATCCACCGTGCGCCGGACGGGTTCCGGGTCGAGCTCTACGGACACCGGGAAGGCGGTGGCGGGGTCTACCCGTCGCTCCAGTCCGCGAAGGGTGCGGTCCACGCCGCGCTCGGTCCGCTCGCGACGCGACCGGAGTTTCACGCGCACTGATCCGACGTGGCTGCACCTGGCCAGGAGGCTCGGGGGACTCGTCCTCCACAGTCGCCTGATCGGGTCCACACCACACACATCGAGCCCCGGCCCGCCACGGCGGTCCGGGGCTCGATGACGATCGGTGGCATGAACGACACCATCACCGTCTGCGGCATCGTCGCGACCGAGCCCCGCCACCTCGTCACCGAGACCGGCATCGCCATCACGAGCATGCGACTGGCATCACCGTCCCGTCGCTGGGACCGCCAGAACTCCACCTGGACCAACGGCCCCACCAACTGGTTCACCGTGACGGCCTTCCGGTCGCTCGCGGCGAACGTGCACAAGTCCGTCAAGAAGGGCGACCGCATCCTCGTCACCGGACGGGTGCGGATCAGGACCTGGGAGCGGGACGGCCGCGGCGGCACGTCCGTGGAGATCGACGCGGAAGCGCTGGGGCAGGACCTCGCCTGGGGCATCGGCAACTGGATCAAGGTCCCACGCCACGCATCGGAAGCGACCGCGGTGCCCGGCCCTGGACCGAGCGTCAACCCCGACACGGGGGAGGTCCACGGTGCAGAGGACAGCTCGGGCGACGAAGCCGACGAGACGACTCCGGTCCCGGCAGAAGGGGTGGACGAGGAGCTCCCGGAACCGAGCGCCGCCGCCCGGGCCGCCGACGAAGTCCACCGCGAAGCGGCCTGACGTGCTCGAACCGTCACGCGGGGCCGGACGGGTCACTACACTTGACCGCGATATGGCTGAGTACATCTACCAGATGGTCCGTGCCCGCAAGGCAGTCGGCGACAAGCTGATCCTCGACGACGTCACGATGTCGTTCCTCCCCGGTGCGAAGATCGGCGTCGTGGGCCCGAACGGCGCCGGCAAGTCGACGATCCTGAAGATCATGGCCGGCCTCGACCAGCCCTCCAACGGCGAAGCGAAGCTCACGCCGGGCTTCAGCGTCGGCATCCTCATGCAGGAGCCCGAGCTCGACGAGTCGAAGACCGTGCTCGAGAACGTGCAGGAAGGCGTCGGCGAGATCCACGGCAAGATCTCCCGCTTCAACGAGATCTCCGCGCTGATGGCCGAGCCGGACGCCGACTTCGACGCGCTCCTGGCGGAGATGGGCACCCTGCAGGAAGAGATCGACGCGGCCGACGCGTGGGACCTCGACTCGCAGCTCGAGCAGGCGATGGCCGCGCTCCAGTGCCCCCCGGGGGACGAGCTCGTCACGCACCTGTCCGGTGGTGAGAAGCGTCGCGTCGCGCTCTGCAAGCTCCTGCTGCAGAAGCCGGATCTGCTCCTCCTCGACGAGCCCACCAACCACCTCGACGCCGAGAGCGTGCTCTGGCTCGAGCAGCACCTGCAGCAGTACCACGGCGCCGTCCTCGCCGTGACCCACGACCGGTACTTCCTCGACCACGTCGCCCAGTGGATCGCCGAGGTCGACCGCGGTCGTCTCTACCCGTACGAGGGCAACTACTCGACGTACCTCGAGAAGAAGCGCGCTCGCCTCGAGGTCCAGGGCAAGAAGGACGCCAAGCTCGCGAAGCGTCTGTCGTCCGAGCTCGACTGGGTGCGCAGCAACACCAAGGGTCGTCAGGCGAAGTCCAAGGCCCGTCTCGCTCGTTACGAGGAGATGGTGACGGAGGCCGAGCGCACCAGGAAGCTCGACTTCGAGGAGATCGTGATCCCAGTGGGGCCGCGTCTCGGCTCGCAGGTCATCGACGCCGAGAAGCTGCACAAGCAGTTCGGTGAGCGCGTCATCATCGACGACCTCTCCTTCACGCTCCCGCGCAACGGCATCGTCGGCGTCATCGGCCCGAACGGCGTCGGCAAGACGACCCTGTTCAAGACGATCGTCGGGCTCGAGCCCCTCGACGGCGGCACGCTGAAGATCGGTGAGACGGTCGACATCTCCTACGTCGACCAGAGCCGTGGCGGCATCGACCCGAACAAGAACCTGTGGGAGGTCGTGTCCGACGGACTCGACTACATCCAGGTCGGCAAGACCGAGATCCCGTCCCGCGCCTACGTCTCGCAGTTCGGGTTCAAGGGCCCTGACCAGCAGAAGCGTGCAGGCATCCTCTCGGGTGGTGAGCGCAACCGTCTGAACCTCGCGCTGACGCTCAAGCAGGGCGGCAACCTCCTGCTCCTCGACGAACCGACCAACGACCTCGACGTCGAGACCCTCGGTTCGCTGGAGAACGCACTGCTCGAGTACCCCGGTTGCGCCGTGGTCATCACCCACGACCGGTGGTTCCTCGACCGCATCGCGACGCACATCCTCGCGTGGGAAGGCCTGAACGAGGACGGCACGCCGAACTGGTACTGGTTCGAGGGCAACTTCGAGGCGTACGAGGAGAACAAGATCGAGCGCCTCGGTGCCGACGCGGCCAAGCCCGGTCGCGCGACGTACCGCAAGCTCACGCGGGACTGACCCGCACGTGGCCAGGCTGCACACGCCGGTCCGCATCCGCTGGAGCGACATCGACGCCTACGGGCACGTGAACAACTCCGCGATGCTCCGGCTGCTCGAAGAAGCCCGTGTGCTCGCGTTCTGGGCGCCGGATCCCGACGAGGTCGACGAGTCGGGATCCGCGCCGGAGCCGATCATCGACGGTCGGCCGGGATCCGGCACGATGACGGTCATCGCGGCCCAGCGGCTCGAGTACCTCGCATCGACGCCGTACTTCCGACGACCGCTCGACATCCAGCTCTGGATCGGGCACGTCGGCGGTGCGAGCCTCGACATCTCGTACGAGGTCTGGTCGCCGGCCGGCCACGAGCCCACCGAGCTCTACACGCGGGCCACGACGACGCTGGTGATGGTCGACGCGGCCACGAACCGTCCGCGTCGCCTCACGGCCGTCGAGCGTGCGGCGTGCGAGCCGTACGTCGAACCGCCGGTCGTGTTCTCGAGGCCGTAGCCGACCCGGCCCAGCCCCCCCTGCACGTGTCAGCGGTGCGGGATCCGCATCATGCCCTCCTGCGCCACGCTCGCCAGCAGACGCCCGTCGCGGGAGAACATCCGGCCGAACGCGAGACCCCGGCCACCCTGCGCGCTCGGCGACTCCTGCGTGTACAGGATCCACTCGTCCGCGCGACCGTCCCGGTGCCACCACATCGCGTGGTCGAGGCTCGCGCTCTTGACGCCCGGGGTGCCCCACGCGACCCCGTGCCGCCGCATGATCGGCTCCAGGATCGACAGGTCGCTCGCGTAGGCGAGCACGGCGCGGTGGAGAGCAGGATCGTCGGGCAGGTCGCCCTGCACGCGGAACCACACGGCCTGGTGCGGCACGTGCTCGCCCTGCACGTCGACGAACACCGGGCCCTCGACGTGCCGGAGGTCGATCGACCGCTCGGCCCACGCCCGCGCGACGGGGTGGTCGATCGCCGAGAGGATCGACGCCGCCGAGGGGAGCGACTCCGGCTCCGGCATGCCGACGGGGAAGGGGTCCTGGTGCTCGACGCCGTCGTCCTCCGTCTGGAACGACGCGATCATCGAGAAGATCGGGGTGCCGTTCTGGTAGGCCTGTGCCCGACGTGTGGCGAAGGACCGGCCGTCGTGGATGCGTTCGACGCCGAAGGTGATCGGCACGTCGATGTCGCCCGGTCGCAGGAAGTACCCGTGGATCGAGTGGATGTCGCGGCCGTCGATGGTGGCCTGCGCCGCCACGATGCACTGCGCGAGGACCTGGCCGCCGAAGACCCGGCCGCCGGGGGACCAGTGGTTCGCCCCGGTGAGGATCGTCTCGCGCGTACTCGCGCCGGTGTCCTCGAGTCGCAGGGTCCGCAGGAAGTCCGGTTCGTCGTTGACCACCCCCGCAGTCTACGAAGAGGAGCGCCCCGGTAGGATCGGACACGACATGAGCACCTCGTTCACGCTGCCCGACGCCGCCTCCCTGAGGGACCTCCGCACGTACCTCGGACGTGCCGCCCGCGTCGAGGACGGCTCCGTCCGCCTCATCGCCGACTCCGGGGTGCTCGCCGTCTACACGGCGATCCTGTACCCGCTGGGGTTGCTCGACGAGCTCCCGACGGTGCTCGGGCTCCGCACCTTCTCGCTGACCCAGCCGGCGTCGATCGACGTCGTCGTTCCGCTGGCCTCGTTCCAGGAACGCCTGCGGGTGCTCGCCGACGCGCAGGACGCCGAACACGCCGAGGGTGCGGACCCCACCCGCGCCACCCCGATCGAGGTCGAACTGCCGCACGAGGTCCACACCGTCACCTGGGCTGCGATCTCCCCGCCGCGCGGTGGGTGGATCCCCCTGCCCGACGTCTCCGCCGAGCTCCTCCGTCGCGCGGCGAAGGCCGGCATCGACGAGGTCGCCGACGCGGTGCCGACGAACGCCGGCGAAGCCGTTGTCCGCAAGATCCGGTCCGAGGTCTGGGGGCGACCGATCCCGGGCGTCGAGCACGTCCCGGCCGGAGCGGGGTTCGCGGGGGAGAGCCTCGGCTTCCTCGGGCACGACCCGGTGCGGCTGTTCGAGACCGGCCCTTGGAGCCGCCTCACGACCTCGCGTGGACACGTCCTGGTGAAGCGACGCGCCTGGACCCTGGCGTCCTAGCCCCCGCAGCACGGAGCGCTCGGCCAGCCCCCGGTGCCAGGCTGGCCGCATGCATGTGTTCCTGACCGGCGCGTCCGGCTACATCGGTTCATCCGTCCTCCGTGCACTCGTCGCCCACGGGCACGACGTCACCGCGATCGTCCGTTCCGACGAGAAGGCCAAGGCCGTCCGCGACGCGGGCGGTCGCGCGTTCGTCGAGGACGTCACCGACACCGAGGTCGTCGAACGCCTCGCCCACGAGGCCGACGCCGTCGTGCACACCGCGTCCGCGAAGGACGTCGACGCGGCGTTCGTCCGGACGGTCCTCGATGCGCTCACCGGGACCCCGAAGCCGTTCGTCCACACCGGCGGCATCTTCACGTTCGGCAACTCGACCGACATCTCCGAGCAGTCCCCGATCGACCCTCCGGCGATGACGTCGTGGCGCGGTGCGAACGAGGCAGTGGTCCGTGCCAGTGACGTGCGCACCACGATCGTGGCACCCGGCATCGTCTACGGGCGCGGAGCCGGTATCCCGGCGATGTTCGTCGGCGACGGCGAGCACGAGGTCCGGCTCGTCGGCGACGGGTCGCAGCGCTGGGCGACGGTCCACGTCGACGACCTCGGCGAGCTCTACGTCCTGGCGCTCGAGCGGGCGGAGCAGGACGGGTACGTGCTCGTCGCGACGGGCGACAACCCGACCGTACGGGAGATCGCCGAAGCCGGGGCACACGGGTCGCCGATCGTCACGGAGAGCGTGCACGCGTCCCGCGAGCGACTCGGTACCGCGTACACGGACGCCCTGCTCATGCACCAGGAGTGCTCGGGCGCGCACGCGCGCAGCGCGTACGGCTGGAACCCGACCCGCCCGTCACTGCTGGAGGACCTGGCGGACGGCTCGTACGTCCGCTGACGTGACCGACCGGCGGACTGGAGGCTCGTGGCGACGCCGCCACGAGCCTCCAGTCCGGTGATGGTCAGGACAGGGCGTCCAGGACCGGCCGCACCGCGTTCGCGAACGCGTAGCCGTTCGAGGCGTCCCAGTTGATCGACCAGGTCATCGCACCGCGGAGCCCGGAGTACTTCGCAGCCGGGACGAACGAGCCGCAACCGGTCCCCTTCGCGAGGCAGGTCATCGCGTTGTTCACGACACTCGGTGCGACGAAGCCGCTCCCGGCGCCGCTCGGCGAGGCGGGGAACCCGAGCCCGACCTGGTCCGCGCGCAGACCGCCCTGGAGGGACGTGCAGGCGAGCGCCGTCGCGAAGTCCACGGTGCCCTGCGCGTAGACGCCGCCGTCGCACCCGTTCATCGACCCGGAGTTGTAGTACTGCGTCTGCACGATGGTCAGGATGTCCTTGATGTTCAGCGCGAGGGCGAAGTAGTCCGATGACGTGCTGAGCATGTCGATCGTCTGCGGCGCCATCGTGATGATCATGCCGGGGTGCTTTGCCGCGACGGTGTGCAGCGCCTGAGCCATGTACGTGGGGTTCACGCCGTTCTCGAGGTCGATGTCGACCCCGTCGAACCCGAACGAGTTCATCAGGGAGTCGACGCTCGCGGCGAAGTTCGCTGCAGACGTGCTGTCGGCGACGGAGATCGTGCCGTTCTGGCCGCCGACCGAGACGATGACCTTCTGCCCGCGGGCGTGGATCGTCTGCACGTCCGACCGGAACTGCGCATCCGTGTACCCGCCGAGCTTCGTGGACAGGCCCGAGTCGACGGCGTACGTCACCGCGCCGGGCTTCGACGCGTCGGCGTTCGCGAACGCGACGGCGACGAGGTCGTACGACTTCGGGACGTCGGCGAGTCGCAGTGCCTTCGCGCCGTTGTCGAAGTCCTGCCAGTAGCCGGTGAGCGTGTGCTTCGGCAGCTGCGCGGCCGGACCGGTGCCCGGAGTCGGTGTTGGCGTCGAGGTCGGGGTCGGCGTCGGGGTGGGTGTCGAGGTCGGGGTGGGTGTCGACGTCGGTGTCGACGTCGGGGTGGCGCCTGCGCCGCCGGGGCCGCTCAGCACGATGTCATCGGCGAGGTAGGTGCCCTGTCCGTACCAGCCGTGCACGTACACCGTCGCGGTCGTCTGCGACGCTCCGGTGGTGAACGTGGTGGTCAACTGCTGGTAGCCCGCTGCGGAGGTCCACGTGCTCGCGCCGGATCCGCTCTCGCCGAGGTACACGTAGCTCCCGGAGACCCATCCGGACAGGGTGTACGCCGTACTCGGCTGCACGGCGATCGTCTGCGAGCACTGTGCGGTGTCCGACGACGTCGGCGCGCCGGAGAGGGCCTTCGTGCCGGAGTGGACCGGCGTGCTGACCACGGAGGCGCCGGAGCAGACCCACCCGCTGGTGGTCCCGGTCTCGAAACCGGGATTCGACACGAGGTTGCCGCCAGCCGCGTCGGCGATGTTCGGCAGCATGACCGCCGCGGCGATCAGGGCAGCCCCTGCGCCGACGGCTGCGAGTTTCGGAACGACCTGCATGGTTCTCCTCATGAGGCGTCGCGGCCCTCGGGAGTGGGCGCCGTGCCCGAGCCACATCATTCCGCAAGGACATTGCGGAATGGTGTGGAGAGGTTATGACCAGTTCGGCCAGAGCGTCAAGGGGTCAGTCGAAGGTGTTCGTCATCGCGTGGGCGGCACGGTCGAGGTACGCCCACAACTCCGCTTCGTCGAGGGGCGCGAGCCCGAGCGACTCAACTGCTTCCCGCATGTGGTGCAGCCAACGCTCGCGGGCCTCTGACGTGATGCGGAAGGGCATGTGCCGCATCCGCAGTCGTGGGTGCCCGCGCTGCTCGCTGTAGGTGCCTGGTCCGCCCCAGTACTGCTGCAGGAAGAGCGAGAGCCGGGAGATCGCGCCCTCGAGATCGTCCTGCGGGTACATCGGCCAGATCACGTCGTCCTGCTGCACGCCGTCGTAGAAGCGCCGCACGAGGCGGTCGAACGTCGGTGCGCCGCCGATCCGGTCGAACAGTGACCCGGTCGCGGACGTCCCGCCGAGGCCGACCCGCAACGTGATCGGCTGCGCATGCACACCGCCGGACGCACCGGAGGCGCCTGGTGTGGGGAGGTCGGTCATCGGTCGTTGTTCCTTCCGGAGTCGGGGCCGTCGGTCTCGATCGGCTGCCCGTACTGGTTGGTCTTGCGGCCGCGCCGGGGCTTCGTCGGGGCGGGCGTCGGCTGGGTCCGGACGGTACGGAGCCCGTTGATCGAGGTCGCGTTCTCCCAGCCCTCCGGCATGATCATCGCCATCGCGGGCAGCGTCACGCCGAGGTCGTCGACGGCGTGCTTCAGCCGGATGCGGAGTTCACGCCCGACGACGTCGAGCTCGGACGCGCGGGTCTTCACCACGAGCCGGAACACCATGCCCGTGTCGGTGATCGACTGCAGGCCCCAGATCTCCGGCTTCTCGATGATGCGCTGCCGCCAGCGGGGCTCCTGCGACATCCGCACGGCGGCGGCGAGCAGCGCGTCCTGGACGGCGTCGATGTCCGTGTCGTAGGGCACGGTGATGTCGACGAGCACACGCGACCAGCCCTGCGACAGGTTACCGACGCGGAGGATCTGCCCGTTCGGAACGAACCAGAGGATGCCGTTGACGTCGCGGATCTGCATGACCCGCAAGCCCACGTTCTCGACGACACCGGTGGCCTGCCCGGTGTCGACGACGTCACCGACGCCCGCCTGGTCCTCGAGGATCATGAACACGCCGGACAGCAGGTCCTTGACGATCGACTGGGCGCCGACCGCCAGGCCCGCTGCGACGAGGGACGCCCCACCCACGATCCCGACGGCGGCGCCCTGCCACACTGACGTCACGATCACTACGAGCGCGACGATCGCAACGACTACGGTGGCGAGGTTCTCGAGCACGCTGCCGAGGGTGCGCGTTCGCTGTACGACTCTGGCTGTCTGGATCGGCGACGCGATCAGAGCCTGAGTGTCAGTAGCGCCTTGACGCTTCTTGACACCGTTGACGATGCGATCGACCACCCCCTTGATCATGTGTCGCAAGATCAACCGGAGGACGATCGCGGCCAGGATCGTGAGCACGATCGTGATTGGGATGTGCCAGGTGTCGACGAACTGGGTGAATGCGTTCGACGCCCACTTCGAGACGTCGGTGTTGTCTGCAGCCAGGTTCATATCCGCTCGATGGTAGACGACGGGGCCTCGGCGCTCCTCGCAGAACGCCGAGGCCCGGTCGGACCGGACCGGATTCAGGCGTCGGCGGCCTGGACCCGCAGTGCACGCTCGGTGCCCGCGAGGTTCTCGGTCACGATGCGACGCAGCGCCGGGGTCTCCGGGTGTGCTTCGAGCCACGCGGTCGCGGCGTCACGGAGCTCCACCGAGGCGAGCGGCGCCGGGTACAGCCCGGTGACGATCGTGTCGGCGATGTGGTAGCTCCGCTCGGCCCAGATGCGCGTGAGCACGTCGAAGTACTTCGGCACGAGGCCTTCGAGCACGACCGGGGAGTTGGCGTGCTGGAACCCGATGGTGGTCTGGCGCACGATGGCGTTCGGCAGCGCGTCGGAGTCGACGAGCGACGAGAACGCCGCCAGCTTGCCCTCGGCGGTGGGGATCGTCGCACGGGCCCGTGCGGCTGCCTGCTCGCCGGACGCGGTCTTGTCGGCGGCGAGCTCGGCGTCGACCTCGGCATCCGCGGCGGCACCCGCGAGCACGAGGCCCTCGAGCAGCTCCCAGCGGAGGTCGGTGTCGATCTCGAGCCCGTTCAGCGTGACCGAGCCGTCGCGCAGCCCTGTCAGCGTCGCGACGTGCTCCGGCGTCGAGGCGATCTGCGCGAAGAACTTCGCGAACTGGAACTGGGCGTCTGATCCGGCCTCCGCCGAGGAAGCCAGGTTCCAGAGCGTGTCGCCGACGGTGCGGACCGTGGCGTCGACCTTGGCCGGCGCGACGTAGTTCCGCGTCGTCAGGAGCAGCTGCGACAGCGTCGTGCGGATCGTCGTCGACTCGGTCTCCGTCGCGATGTTGCCCAGCACGAGCCGGACGTAGTCGCTGGCTGGCGACTCGGCATCGCGCGTGGCGTCCCACATCGCACCCCAGACGATGGAGCGGGCAAGGGGGTTCGCGATCGCGGCGAGGTGCTCGATCGCGGTGCGGCGGGACTGCTCGTCGAGACGGATCTTGGCGTACGCCAGGTCGTCGTCGTTGAGCAGCACGAGGTCGCCGCGGTGCTGGCCGACGAGCTCGGGGACGTCCGTGCGGGCACCGTCCACGTCGATCTCGACGCGGTACGTACGCTCGAGCTTGCCGCCGGAGGACGCGGTGTCCGCGCCGAAGGGTGCTGCGCCGTCGGTACCGAACGCGTACAGGCCGATGGCCAGACGGTGCGGGCGGAGCGTCGGGTGGTCCGCCGGGGCTTCCTGCAGCACCGCGAAGGACGTGATCACACCGTCGGCGTCGACCTCGATCTCCGGGCGCAGCGTGTTGACGCCTGCGGTCTCGAGCCAGAGCTTCGACCACTCGCCGAGTTCGCGGCCGCTCGTGGCCTCGAGCTCGACGAGCAGGTCCTTCAGCTCCGTGTTGGAGTGGTGGTGCTTCTTGAAGTACGCGGAGACACCGGCGAAGAACGCGTCGATGCCGACCCACGCGACGAGCTGCTTGAGGACCGAGCCGCCCTTCGCGTACGTGATGCCGTCGAAGTTGACCTGGACGTCTTCGAGGTCGTTGATGGTCGCGACGATCGGGTGCGTCGAGGGGAGCTGGTCCTGGCGGTAGGCCCAGGACTTCTCCATCGCCTGGAACGTCGTCCATGCCTCGGTCCACTCGGTGGCCTCTGCGGTGGCGATCGTGGAGGCCCACTCGGCGAACGACTCGTTCAGCCAGAGGTCGTTCCACCACTTCATGGTCACGAGGTCGCCGAACCACATGTGCGCGAGCTCGTGCAGGATCGTGACGACCCGGCGCTCCTTGATGGCGTCGGTGACCTTCGAGCGGAAGACGTACGTCTCGGTGAAGGTGACCGCGCCGGCGTTCTCCATCGCGCCCGCGTTGAACTCGGGGACGAAGAGCTGGTCGTACTTCTCGAAGGGGTACGGGACGTCGAACTTCTCTTCGTAGTACGTGAAGCCCTTGCGGGTCGTCTCGAAGACGTAGTCGGCGTCGAGGTACTCGGCGAGGGACTTGCGGGCGAAGACGCCGAGTGGGATGGTGCGTCCGTCGCTCGAGGTCAGCTCGCTGCGGACGACCTCGTACGGGCCGGCGATGAGTGCCGTGATGTAGCTCGAGATCCGGGTCGTCGCCGGGAATGCCCACGTGGCGATGTCGCCGTCGACGCGCGGTTCCGGGGTGGGGGAGTTCGAGACGACCTGCCAGCGGGACGGCGCCGTCACGGTGAAGGTGAACTCGGCCTTGAGGTCGGGCTGCTCGAACACCGCGAACATCCGGCGGGAGTCGGGCACCTCGAACTGGGAGTACAGGTAGACCTCGTCGTCGACGGGGTCGACGAACCGGTGCAGGCCTTCGCCGGTGTTGGTGTACAGCGCGTCGGCGACGACGACTAGCTCGTTCTGCTCCTGCAGGTCGGCGAGCTGGATGCGCACGCCGTCGTTCACGGCCGCGACGTCGAGCGCGGTGCCGTTCAGGGTGATCGAGTGCACGGTCTTGGTGATCGCGTCGATGAAGGTCGACGCGCCGGGCGTCGCGGTGAAGCGCACGCGGGTGGTGCTGCCGAAGCTCTCGGCGCCGCGCGTCAGGTCCAGCTCGACGTCGTACGACTGGACGTCGACGATCGCCGCACGTTCCTGGGCTTCGATTCGGGTGAGGTTCTCTCCGGGCACGGACGCTCCAACTTCGCTGCGGCGCGGACGATCGATGTCCGCGCATCGGTGGCCCCGCCCGGCGTCGTGCACCGGCGGAACATGTCGGAGCCAGCCTAGCGAGCACGCGTACGCTCGCACCCGTGACCGACACGACTGTGGACAACACCCCGACGACGCCGACCGCTGTGGACTTCTGGTTCGACCCGAACTGTCCGTGGGCGTGGATGACCAGCCGCTGGGTGGGTGAGGTCGAGGGGCAGCGTCCGCTCGACGTGTCGTGGCACGTGATGAGCCTGTACGTCCTCAACGAGCACCAGGACGTGCCCGAGGACTACAAGGAGCGGCTCGCACGGGGGCAGGTGTACCCGCGACTGGTGACCGCCGCGCGGCTCCGGCTCGGCGACGACATCGTGAAGCCGCTCTACGACGCGCTCGGCGAGCACATCCACCACCGTCAGGAGGACGACCCAGCAGTGGTCGTCCCCGCGGTCCTCGAGGAGCTCGGCCTCGACGCCGACCTCGCCGAGTACGCCTGGAGCGACGAGGTCGACGCCGCGACGCGCGAGAGCCACCGCGACGGCATCGAGCGCGTCGGGCAGGACGTCGGCACGCCGGTCATCGCCGTCGAGGGCACCGCGTTCTTCGGCCCCGTCATCTCCCCGGCGCCGAAGGGGCAAGAGGCGCTCGACCTCTGGGACGGGGTCGTCGCGGCCGCCCGGTACCCGGGCTTCTTCGAGCTGAAGCGCTCCCGCACCGTCGGTCCGATCTTCGACACGACCGACTGAGCGCCCGGCCCCGCAGGTCGCGCCCCGGCACGGACATCGCGCCCGGTCACGACGGGGCGCGATGTCCGCCACGGGGTGCGAAGCGGACAGGAGGCTCGGCGCGCCTCCGACGGTCGGCCTCAGGACAGCGGGAGTCGCATCAGCGTCAGGTCGAGCCAGCGGTCGAACTTGCGTCCGACCTCCGGCAGCACCGCCACGACCTCGAAGCCGAGGCGTTCGTGCAGGGCGATCGACCCCGTGTTGGCACTGCAGATGCCGGCCATCATCACGTGCAGGTCCCGCTGCCGCGCATGGGCCACGAGTGCGCGCATGAGCACGGACGCGATGCCACGGCCCCGGAACGCCGGCAGCACGTAGACGCTGTGCTCGACCGTGTGCCGGTACCCGTCGTGCGGGCGGAACGGCCCGTACGTCACGTAGCCGGCGACCTCCCCGGCCACCTCGGCCACGAACACCGGCAAACCGGCGGCGCGGCGGTCCGACAGCCACGTGTCGAACCACGACCGCGGGTTCGGTGCGTCCTGCCAGATCGCCGTCGTGTGCAGCACGGCGTCGACGTGCAGCGCGTGGACGACGTCCAGATCGCGGGGCTCGCAGTCGCGGACGAGCACGTCCGACGCCGAGGACCCACCATTCGTCGCATATGCTGTCGCCATGTCTCAGATGGTAGACGACGATCGAGTGCTCGGCGAACGTCTCCGCGCACTCCGCGACGAGCGCCGCTGGAGCCTGACGGAGCTCGCCGAGGAGTCCGGCGTCTCCCGCGCGATGATCAACCGCGTCGAGCGCGGGGTGTCGAGTCCGACGGCGACGATCCTCGGCCGACTGTCGGGAGCGTTCGGCCTGACCATCTCGCAGCTGCTGGACGAAGGACAACCCACCGAGGTGCCGGAGTCCGGCAGCCCCGAGGACGCGACCGGCGTCCAACGCGGCGCGACCGCCGACCACTGGACCGACCCCGAGACCGGGTACCGCCGCCGTCCCGTGTCGAGCGCGGAGTTCCCCGTGGACGTCACGGAGGTGCGCCTCCCGGCCGGTGCTTCCGTGACCTACCCGGCGTCGGCGTACGCGTTCCTGCGGCACTGCATCTGGGTCGTCGACGGCGAGCTCGGGCTCGTCGTCGGCGGTGAGCCGACGACCCTCGCGGCGGGGGACCGGATCGAGCTGGGCGACCCGGCCGAGGTGACCTACCGGAACGACACCGAGGACGAGTGCCGGTACCTCGTGGTGGTGGCGAGGGGAGCTCGCAGCCGGGAATAGGATCGGATCATGCGCATCCACCTCGGAACGGACCACGCCGGCCTCGAGTTCTCGAAGACCCTCGCCGACCACCTCGCCGAGGCGGGTCACGAGGTCGTGGACCACGGCCCGACCGAGTACGACGCGCTCGACGACTACCCCTCGTTCTGCATCAACGCCGCGCACGCGGTCGTGCAGGACCAGCTGGCCGGCGTGCAGGCGCTCGGCGTCGTGTTCGGCGGCTCGGGCAACGGCGAGCAGATCGCCGCGAACAAGGTCGCGGGCGTCCGGGCGGCGCTGGTGTGGAACGAGTCCACCGCGCTCCTCGCCCGCCAGCACAACGACGCGAACGTCATCTCGATCGGTGCCCGTCAGCACACCGAGGCCGAGGTCATCGACTTCGTCGACCTGTTCATCGCGGAGCCGTTCTCGGGCGAAGAGCGCCATGCCCGGCGCATCGCGCAGCTCGCCGAGTACGAGCAGACGGGGCACATCGCCGGTAAGCAGATCGACGGCGCGGCCGAGTAGACAGGGACCATGCCCGAGGGTCACTCCGTCCACCGCATCGCCAACCAGTTCACCCGGCACTTCGTCGGCAAGCGTTGCGAGGTGTCGAGTCCGCAAGGGCGGTTCGCCGCCGGTGCAGCCAAGATCGACGGGAAGCGCATGATCGCTGCCCGGGCCGTCGGCAAGCAGATGTTCCTCGAGTTCGAGGACGACCTGTTCCTCCGGGTCCACCTCGGCCTGTACGGGGCGTGGGACTTCGCGGGCATGGTCTCCTCCGCCGAGCAGCTGTCCGAGGACGGCGACGGCGAGGAGTCGCTGACGTCGATCGGCGCGCCGCGACTCGCCCGCTACCGGATGGCCGAGCAGGAGAAGGTCGAGGACCCGATCGAGTCCTTCCCGCCGGACCCCGTCGGGCAGGTCCGCGTGCGGCTCCTCACCGAGGACACCGTCGCCGACCTCCGTGGACCCACCGCCTGCGTCGTGGAGACCCCTGCCGAGGTCCAGAAGGCGCTCGACAAGCTCGGCCCCGACCCGATCAACGACGACGGCCCCGAGGCGGAGAAGACCTTCGTCGAGAACGTCCGGAAGCGGAACGTCGCGATCGGGCAGCTCCTCATGGACCAGGCCGTGGTGAGCGGCATCGGCAACATCTACCGTGCCGAGCTGCTGTTCCGGCAGCGGATCGACCCGTACAAGCCCGGCAAGCAGATCACCGTCAAGCAGGCGAAGGCGCTCTGGGCGGACTGGTCGACGCTGTTGCACGACGGCGTCCGTGACGGCCTGATGATGACGATGGACGGCCTGTCCGAGGCGGAGCTCAAGAAGGCCCGCCGCTCCCGGAAGGACCGGCACTGGGTGTACCACCGCCAGGGCGAGCCGTGCCGGGTGTGCGGCACCGAGATCCGGATGGCCGACATGGCCGGCCGGAAGCTCTACTGGTGCCCGAAGGACCAGAAGTAGCGCTCGGTCACAGGTCGCGGTGGGTCCACCGTCCAGCGACGGCAGTGGCGAGGACGGGCATCTCCCGCAGCTGGGCCGAGGACGCCGCGAGCGGGTCGGCCGCGACGAGGACGAGGTCGGCGACGTCCCCGACCGACACCCCGACGCGACCGTCGGTCGAGCCGGTCCAGGCGGCCAGGGCCGACATGCGCTCCGACGGGTGCCACGGCTCCCGGCCGTCCCGGTCCCGCCCCACGGCGGCGGCGAGCGACACCCACGGGTCGAGGGGCGCCACCGGGGCGTCCGACCCGAGCAGCACCCGGGCGCCGGCTCTGGCGAGTGACGCGAACGCGAACGCCCGATCGGTCGAGCCCGCCCAGTAGCGGTCGGCGATGTCGCGGTCGTCCATGGCGTGCTCCGGCTGCACGGACGCGGCGACCCCGAGCCGGGCGAACCGGTCGACGTCCGTGTCCGCGAGCAGCTGGGCGTGCTCGATCGTCCCGCGGGCGCCGACCGCCTCGAACACGTCGAGCGCGAGGGTGTTCGCCCGGTCGCCGATCGCGTGGATCGCGGGCACGAGCCCGGCGGACACGGCTCGCCGGGTGATCGCCACGAGCTCCTCGAAGTCCCATGCGAGCACGCCCTCGCCGGTCGCCATCGCCGCGGTCCTGGTGCCGAGCGACCCGTCCGTCACGACCTTGAACGGCCCCATCGTGAGCAGGCCCCTGGTGCCAGGAGCGAGGTCGCCGGTGCGCAGCCCACGGGCGATCACCTCGTCGAGTTCGACGGGGTAGACGCCGGACGACACTCGCAGCGCGTCGGTGCCGCCGTGGATCCGGCGGACCCAGCGGTCGAACCCGAAGCGCATCTCGAGGTCGACGATGCTCGTCAGCCCTCGTGCTGCGCCGGCCTCCACCGCGTCGGCGACGTACCCGTCGAGCACGGCGTCCGGTACCTGCGACAACGCACCCGTCACGTCGAACGCGTCCTGTTCGCGGAGGACCCCGTCCTCGCCGGCCGCGAGCGGCCGACCGAGGGCCTCGGCGAAGTGGACGAGGGCGAGCGCGTTGCACCAGACCGCGTGCAGGTCACCGCTGATGACGACGGCCGGGAGGCCCGGTGCGGCCTGGTCGAGCAGCGCGCGTCGGGCAGGGCGGGGCCACATCCCGTCGCGGTAGCCGTGGCCGATGAGGACCGGGTCCGAGACACCGGTGCGCGCGACCTCGGCCAGCAGGTCTGCCGTGGCCTCGGCGCTGTCGCACGCCGAGACGTCGACGCGCCGGCGGACGAGCGCCCACTGGTCGAAGTGCGTGTGGTGGTCGTGGAGCCCTGGTCCGAGCCAGGCGCCGCCGGCTTCGACGACGTCGGTGTCCGGGCCGGACGGGTCGACGGTGCCGGCAGGTGCGATCGCGACGACGACGCCGTCGCGGACCAGCACGTCAGCCGGTGCCCCCGCCGTGCCGATGCGGCGGACGGTGCGGAGCAGGACCTCGGTCACGCGTGGCCACCGCCCCGGACGCGCTCCATCTCGTCGGCGAGCGCCGGCGAGGCGTAGGGACCATCGCCGCGGAGCCCGGCGATGACGTCGTCGACGACCTCTGGTGCCTTGTTCTGGGACAGCTTCGCGCGGGCGTCGAACCGGGTGACCCGGATGCGGATGCCCACGGTGCCCTTCGCGATGCGCCTGGCGGTCTCCTCGTCGACGTCGAGCGACACCGGCTCCGGCATCTCGCGCTCGAAGTGGTCGACCAGTTCGCCGAGGACGCGGAAGTTCTCCTCGTCGGACAGGATCTCCGGCGTGCCCCAGAGGTGCGCCGTGACGTGGTTCCAGGTCGGCACGAACTGCTCGGCGGGGTACCAGGCGGGGGAGACGTAGCCGTGCGGCCCCTGCACGACGACGAGGACCTCGTGCTCGCCGAGTTCGTGGGCCTGCTCGTCGGGGCGGCCCACGTGCGACACGAGGACGATCTCGTCGTCCGACGCCTCCTCGAGCAGGAACGGGTAGTGCGACGCGACGAGCCCCGCGGCGGTGTGGGACACGATCGTCGCCCACGGGTTCCCGCGGACGAGCCGCTTGACCTCGTCGACGTCGGTCATCAGGAAGTGGGGCGTGTGTCGCATGCTCGCCAGCGTTGCACAGGAGCCCCCGTCAGCGCGACAGGTGTCGTTTCCCGAGTGTTTCAGAACGGTAAAAGTTTCAGAGTTCATTGAAAGAAGCATTGCCTCGGGGTCACGAGCAGGCCTAGCTTCACTCATCAACGACGACCCGAGGAGAACTTCATGCGACGCAGGACGATCGCCGCGCTGGCCGCGGCGGCCACGGTGGCACTGGTGGCGACCGGCTGTTCGGCAAGCGGCACCGCCGACTCGGGCTCCGGCTCTGGCGGCTCCCTGGTGTACGCGACGGGCGAGCCCGACCACCTGACCCCCGGGCGACAGACCGTCGCCTTCGACCAGGTGATGAGCTTGTTCGCCCCGCTGACGCAGACCGACGCGAAGGGCGAGCTCCACGACGTCGCCGCGAAGAGCGTCGAGAGCGACGACGCCACCACGTGGACGATCACCCTCCGCGACGGCTGGAAGTTCCAGAACGGCGAGACGGTCACGCCCGAGAGCTACGTCAAGGCGTGGAACCACGTCGCCTACGGCCCGAACGCATGGGAGAACAGCGGGCAGCTCGCCTCGATCGTCGGCTACACCGACCTGAACCCGGCCTCCGGGACGCCGAAGACCAAGGAGATGTCGGGCCTGAAGGTCACGGGCGACGACACCTTCACGGTGACCCTGACCCACGCGGACAGCCAGTTCCCGCTGCAGCTCAGCCAGGCGCAGACGGCGTTCTACCCGATGCCCGACGCCGCCTACGACGACATGAAGGCGTACGACAAGAAGCCGATCGGCAACGGTCCCTACGAGATGACGAAGGCGTGGAAGGCAGACCAGGAGTTCACCGTCTCCGCATGGAAGGGCTACGAGGGCACGAAGCCCACCACCCCGAACGTCACCTTCCGCAGCTACTCGGACATGAACACCGCCTACACCGACGTGCTCGCCGGGAACGCGGACGTGCTGTTCCTGCCGACCGACAAGATGACGAGCGCGAAGGCCGACTTCGGCGACAAGCTGCACTCGTTCGACGCACCCGGCATCGACTACCTCGGCTTCCCGCTCTGGGACGAGCGGTACTCGAACCCAGACGTCCGCCGCGCGATCTCGATGTCGATCAACCGCGAGCAGGTCAACAAGGCGATCTACGGTGGCCTGTACGAGCCCGCCACGGCGCTCACCCCGCCGTCGATGTCCGGCACCGAGGAGGGCATCTGCGGTGATGCCTGCGAGTTCGACCCGGCGGCTGCCAAGAAGCTCCTGGCCTCGGCCGGCGGCTTCGACGGCACGATCACGCTCGTCTACCCGGGCGGCAACGGCCTCGACTCGCTGTACCAGGCGTACGCGAACCAGATCCGCCAGAACCTCGGCGTCGACACCGAGGCGAAGGCCACCACCGACTGGGCGTCGTACTACTCGGAGCTCACCGACAAGAAGATCGAGGGCCCGCACTTCGGACACTGGGGTGCGCTCTACATCAGCCAGCAGAACACCCTCCGGGCGCTCTTCACGACCGCAGGCGGCTGCTCGCCCTGCACCGGGTACTACCAGAGCGACGAGGTCGACTCGCTGCTCGCGAAGGCGGACTCCGCCGGGTCGCAGGCCGAGGCGAACGAGTACTACACGCAGACGCAACAGGCGGTCCTGCGGGACTTCCCGATCGTGCCGACCTTCTTCGACAAGTACTCGTACGTCACCAGCGACAAGATCGCGAAGCTCCCCGCGGTGGCCGGCAGCCCTGTCATCGCGCAGATCGCCGTGAAGTAGGGCACCACATGGACCGCGACACCATCCTCCGCCTCGTCTCCGAGGTCCCCGACCACGACGGCTTCCCGCTCGTCGACGACCTGCACGCCCGGTTCGACGCGCTCGCTGCGGCCCACCCGGACCAGGTCACGGTCACCCGCATCGGGACGAGCCGGCTCGGTGAGCCGCTCCACAGCTACCGCATCGGTTCCGGGTCGCACGCCGCCGTCATCGTCGGCGGCGTGCACCCGAACGAACCGATCGGCTCGTGGACCGCGCTGCACCTGGCGTCGACGATGCTCGAGGACCCGGTGGCGGCGGCGGCGCTCGACGTCACCTGGCACATCGTCCCGACGATCGACCCGGACGGGATGCGGCTCAACGAGGCGTGGTTCCACGACCCGCACGACCGGGTGTTCTACTCCCGGCACTTCTACCGGCCGGCTCCGGACAGCCAGGTGGAGTGGACGTTCCCGAACAGCTACAAGTCGGTGTACTTCGACCAGGTGCTGCCCGAGACGCTCGCGTTCATGCGCCTCATCGACGACACCGAGCCCGACCTGCTCGTGTCACTGCACAACGGCGAGATGGGCGGCGTCTACTACTACCTCTCCGAGGACCTCCCCGACGTGATCGACCTGCTGCACGCCGTCCCGGAGTCGCTCGGGCTGCCGCTCGACACCGGGGAGCCCGAGTCGCCGTTCCTCCGCGAACTCGCCCCGGCGGTGTTCGCGATGGACGGCATCGAGACGGCGTACGACTACCTCGAAGGGCTCGGCGTCGACCCGGGCGAGCACATCCACGGGGCGTCGAGCGCGTCGTGGGCGATGCGGCACGGCGCCCTGTGCATGGTCGCGGAACTGCCGTACTGGAGCCACCCCGACGCGGACGACCAGACGCCGACGGACGAGTCGTACGCCGACCTGCTCCGACGCTGTGCTGACGAGCTCGGCGCGTCGGGGACGGAGCTGCAGGAGATCCTCGACCTGGCGTCGCCGATGACCACGATCGAGACGCCGTTCCTCGAGGGGTCGCGGGCGTTCGTCCCGATGCTCCTCTCCGGCCCGGAGACCGACCGCGCCCGGGCTGATCGTGAGCCGGCCGACCGGATGGCCACCGTCGCCGAGCGCTTCGGCTGCGAGGACCTGGTCCGCTGCTTCCGTCTCCGCTACGGGGGCATGCTGCTGCGGGCGCTCGAGGCGGAGACGACCGCGGGCACGGCATCGGCGCCGCTCCGGCGGCTCCGGGACCGGCTCGCCGAGCGCTACGCGCTCTGGCAGGCGGACGCGGTGACCGGCGCGGAACCGATCCCGGTGGGCAGGCTGGTGGGCGTGCAGTACGGGGCGATCCTCGCCTGCGCCGCGCACGTGGCGGACCCGACCCGAGCCTCCCGTCCGGCCATGGCCACCACGAACCTGCCGGGAGGCTCGTGATGCGTCCGACGCTCACCGTCGGCCGCCGCCTCGGCGGCCTGGTGATCGTGTTCCTCGGGGTGACGTTCCTCATCTACGCGATGACCTTCGCCCTGCCGGGTGACCCGATCCGGGCGCTCGGTGGGGACCGACCGCTCAGCGACTCGGTCGTCCGGGCGCTGCGCGCCGAGTACCACCTCGACCAACCGCTCTGGCTGCAGTACCTGCAGTACCTCGGCGGGCTGTTCCGCGGGGACTTCGGCACCGACTTCAACGGCCAGTCGGTCGGGGAGCAGATGGCCTCCCGCTGGCCGGTCACGATCACGCTGGCGCTCACCGCGTGGGCGCTCGAGATCGTCCTCGGCATCGGGCTCGGTGTGCTGTCGGCGCTCAAGCGCGGGACGGCGCTCGACAAGACGGTCCTCGTCGGCACGATCGTCGTCGGCGCGATCCCGGTGTTCGTCCTCGGCGTCGCGCTGCAGCTCGTGTTCTCGGTGCGGCTGCACTGGTTCCCGGTCGCCGGAGCCACCGCCGGCTGGCCGACCGCGTACGTCCTGCCGGCGTTCGTCATCGCGCTGTTCGGGCTCGCGGCGGTGTCCCGGCTCACCAGGACGTCGATGATCGAGACGCTCGACGCCGACTACGTCCGGACGGCCCGCGCGAAGGGACTCACGCCGGGGCGGATCGTCGGGGTGCACGTCATGCGGAACTCGCTCATCCCGACGGCGACCTACCTGGCGACTGACCTCGGGTACCTGATGGGCGGCACCGTGATCATCGAGGGCATCTTCAACCTCCCAGGCGTCGGCAACCTGCTGTTCCAGGGGATCCGGTCGCACGAGGGCGCGGTGGTCGTCGGGATCTCGACGGCGCTCATCCTCGTCTTCCTGGTCACGAGCGTGCTCGTCGACCTGCTGCACGCCGCCCTCGACCCGCGCGTCCGGACGGGAGCCGCCGCATGACCACATCAGCCATCGGTGCGACCGTCGAACCGGTCGTCGCCGCTCGACGCCGGCCCCTCGTCGCCGCGGTCCGGACCCCGGGGTTCTGGGTACCGGCAGCGGTGCTCGCGATCGTCCTGCTCATCGCGGCCTTCCCGCAGCTGTTCGCCGGGCTCTTCGGCCACGGGGACCCCCGCGTCTGCCAGCTCGGGCGGAGCGGTGCGTCCCCGACGGCCGGGCACCCGTTCGGGTTCGACCTGCAGGGGTGCGACGTGTACGCGAACGTGGTCTACGGCACCCGGTCGTCGATCTCCGTCGCCGTGCTGACCACCGTGCTCGCCGGCATGGTCGCGGTCGTCGTCGGCACCGTCGCGGGCATGGTCGGCGGATGGGTGGACGCGGTCCTCGCGCGCCTGACGGACGTGTTCCTCGGCTTCCCGTTCCTGCTCGGAGCCGTCGTCGTGCTGAACAGCGTCGGCGAGCGCTCGGTCCTGACCGTGTCGCTCGTGCTCGCGCTCTTCGGCTGGCCGACCATGGCCCGACTCGTCCGGTCGAGCGTCCGCGGCGTCCGGAACGCCGAGTTCGTGCTCGCCGCCCGCACGATGGGACTCTCCACGTGGCGCATCACGACCAGGTACGTGCTGCCGTCGTCGATCTCGCCGCTGCTCGTCCTCGCGACGATCACGATCGGCGGGGTGATCGTGTCCGAGTCGACGCTGACCTACCTCGGCATCGGCCTCGAGAGCCCGGCGATCTCCTGGGGGCTGCAGCTCTCCGCTGCCACGAGCCAGTTCCTCCGTGCCCCGCACATGCTCATCGCTCCCGCCACGTTCCTCGCGGTCACCGTGCTCGCCGTGATCGCACTCGGCGACACGCTGCGCGCGGCGCTCGACCCCCGACGGCGCTGAACAGGCCAGTCTTGACCCAAGTGACCAGACCTCGAGAGGACACCATGACCGACACCGCCGTCACACTGGACGCGTACCGGAAGACCCTGCCCTACATCCGCGAGTGGGTGGCGTACAAGGTCTGGCAGCTCCGTGTGCCCGGCGTGCAGGTCGCGATCGGGTTCCGGGGCGAGGAGCTCTTCTCCGATGCCTGGGGGTACGCGGACGTCGAGGCCGGCCGCCGCCTGACCACGGACGACATCTTCCGGATCGCGTCGCACTCGAAGACCTTCACCGCGACCGCGCTCCTGCTGCTCGCGGAGCGCGGGTCCCTCCGACTCGACGACACCGTCGGCACGTACGTCCCGGCGCTGGTCGACGGCGGGTCGCCCATCGCGGACGCCACGATCCGGGAGCTCATGGAGATGGGCGCAGGCGTCATCCGCGACGGGCACGACGGCGACTACTGGTCGCTGCAGCGCGCGTTCCCGGACGAGTCGGAGCTCCTGGCGCTCGTGCTCGACCGTGGACAGAAGGTCCCGGCCGGGTCGTCGTTCAACTACTCCAACCTCGGGTACTCGTTGCTCGGGCTGGTCATCGCCGCGGTGTCGGGGAAGTCCTACAACGACTTCGTCCGAGAGGCCGTCGTCGAACCCCTGGGCCTGCGGAACACCGGCCCCGACTACGACCCCGCCCGCGAGGACGAGTTCGTCGTCGGCTACTCCGGCTTCCACGTCGCGCGCACCCGGCAGCGCATCGCCCACGTCGACACCCGGGCGATGGCCGCGGCGACCGGCTTCCACGGCACCGCCGCGGACCTGGTCCGCTACTTCTCCGCCCACGTCCTCGGCCAGGGCGACCTGCTGAGCGACCACTCGAAGCGTCTGGCGCAGCGGAAGTCGTGGAGCGCATCGGACGACGACCCGAGCGCCCGCGGCTACGGTGCCGGGTTCATCGTCGACCGCATCGGAGGTCGCGAGATCCGCGGCCACTCCGGTGGCTTCCCGGGGCACATCACGCAGTCGCTCTTCGATCCCGCGTCCTCGCTCGTCGTCTCGGTGATGACCAGCGCCGCGGCCGGCCCCGCGACGCTCCTCGCGACCGGGATCGTGCACCTGCTCGACGCCGCCGCAGACGCCGGCGCACCCGGAGCTGCGGTCACCGACGACGCCGTCGCCGCGAGCTACACCGGCCGGTACGCGAACCCGTGGGGCGTCACCGACGTCGCGCGGGTCGGGGACCGCCTGCTCGCGATCGACCCGTCCGGCCCCGACCCCCTCGAGTCGCCGACGCGCCTGGAGGTCGTCGACGCCGACACCCTCCGGATGACCCACGGCAACCGCTTCGGCTCCGTCGACGAGGACATCGTGTTCACCCGCGACGCCGACGGCGCGGTGACCGGCATCCGCGGCAGCGGCGGTATGAGCGAAGAGCCGTGGTCCGTCCCCGAGGAGACCCCGACGGTCGCGGCGGGCCTGGCGTGAGCAACGGCACCGAGGGGGACCGGGCCGACCACCTGCACCTCGAACCCGAGCGCCAGGCGTTCGTCGAGGAGTTCGCGATCATGCTCGCGGACGGCGCCGGCATGCCGCTCACCGATGCGAGGGTGCTCGGCTACCTCATCATGACGCGTGCCCCGTACTCGTCCTCCGCGGACCTGCAGGCAGCACTCGGCGCCAGCTCGGGGTCGGTGTCGATGGCCACGAGGCGGCTCGCCGACGCGGGGTTCGTGAAGCGTCACACGGTGCCGGGGGAGCGGAGCCACTTCTTCCGCGCCGAGACCGACGTGTGGGGCAGCTGGCTCGCCGGGGAGCGGAAGTACCTCGACCGGCAGCGCGACATCATCGCCCGCGGGCTCGCCGTGGTCGAGCAGGACGGCCACACCGCGGCGGGGGACGTCGACGCTCCCGTGCGCGAGCGACTCCGCAACGGCCGCGACTACATGCAGTGGCTGAACGGCCACCACCACAAGATGCTCGAGGACTGGGAGGCCTTCAAGGCCGCGCGGGACACGGGCGACGACGCACCAGGAACGGGATCGCCATGACCGACCACGTGCTCGAGATCGACCACCTCACCGTCACGTTCGACGTCGACGGCGAGCGGGTCGTCGCCGTCGACGACGCGTCCTTCTCGGTCGCGCGCGGCGAGGTGGTCGCGGTCGTCGGCGAGTCCGGATCCGGGAAGAGCATGACCGCGATGACGGCGATGGGCATCGCGCCGGACGGGGCACGAGCGTCCGGTTCGGTCGTCCTCGGTGGTGTCGAGGTCCTGACCGCGAGCGAGCAACACCTCCGCGAGGTCCGCGGCCGCCGCGTGTCGATGATCTTCCAGGACCCGTCGGCCGCGCTCAACCCGGTGTTCACCATCGGGTTCCAGATCGCGGAGGCGGTCCGCCGCGCCGAACCGTCGCTCGACCGGGCCGGCGCGCGCGAGCGGTCCCTCGAGCTGCTGCGCGTGGTCGAGGTCCCGGAACCCGAGCGCCGGCTGCGGCAGTACCCGCACGAACTGTCGGGAGGCCAGTGCCAACGCGTGATGATCGCGATGGCGCTCGCCGCCGACCCGGAACTCCTCATCGCGGACGAGCCGACGACCGCGCTCGACGTCACCGTCCAGGCCGAGGTCCTCGACGTGCTCCGCCGGCTCCGGGACCGCACCGGCACCGCGATCCTCCTCATCACGCACGACATGGGCGTCGTCGCCGACATCGCCGACCGCGTGGTCGTGATGCGTCGTGGCCAGGTCGTCGAGACCGGGACGGCGAGCGCCGTCTTCGCGGCCCCCGCCGCCGACTACACCCGTGACCTGTTGGCCGCTGTCCCACGCATGGCCCTGCACGCACTGGAGGACCGGGTCGACCCCGCCACGTCGGTCCCGACGACCGTCCTGGACGTCCAGGGCCTCGTCGTCGAGTACGGCGGTGGGTTGCGGCGGCGCTTCCGCGCCGTCGACGACGTGTCGTTCACCGTCGGACGCGGGGAGATCGTCGGCCTGGTCGGCGAGTCCGGCAGCGGCAAGACGACCATCGGGCGGGCTGCGGTCGGTCTCGCGCCGATCACCGGCGGCACGATCTCGGTGGACGGCACGGACGTCGCCGGAGCGAGCCGTGCTGCGCGTCGCACGATGCGGCAGCGTGTCGGTGTCGTCTTCCAGAACCCGCTCCGGTCGCTCAACCCCCGCTACTCGGTCGGCCAGACCGTGGCGGAGCCGCTGCGGCAGATCCTCCGGCTGTCCGCGCGGGAGACCGAGGAACGCATCGAGCGGCTCCTGTCCGACGTCGGGCTCGACGGCGGGTTCCGCGAGCGGTTCCCGCACGAGCTCTCGGGAGGACAACGGCAACGCGTCGCCATCGCCCGCGCCGTGGCCCTCGATCCGGCGCTGCTCATCGCCGACGAGCCGACGAGTGCGCTCGACGTGTCGGTCCAGGCGCGCGTGCTGGACGTGTTCCGCGAGCTCCAGGAGCGCCTCGGGTTCGCATGCCTCTTCGTGACCCACGACCTCGCCGTCGTCGACACCCTGTGCGACCGCGTCGTCGTGCTGCACCAGGGTCGTGTCGCCGAGCAGGGCACGTGCGACGACATCCTCCGCGACCCACAGGACCCGTACACCCGCCGACTCATCCAGGCAGCCCCGGTCCCCGACCCCGAGGAACAAGCCGCCCGCCGCGCGACCCGTCTGGCCACCGCGGCCTCCTGACCCGCGCCTGCGCGCCCACTCGCGCGCACTCGCGCGCGCCCGCTTGCCCACCGCGTGCCTGACCTCACCCCGAGCATCCCCCGATCCTGCGCGCAGGTTTTCCCATTTCCCGATGACGGATCCGGTCCCCGAACCCCGGGGATCGGGAACCGGATCCGTCATCACCGAATCCAAAGTCCTGGTCCGGCCCGGACGATGTCGTCCGCGCTCGCGTCGACCCGTGCGAGCGTCCGGCGGAGCGCCTTCGCGGACCGGAACCCGAACCGTCGTGCGGCGTCGGTGGGCTCGGCGCCGAGGCGCAGTGCCGTCCTGACCTCGAGTGTCCGGAGCCACCTGGAGAACTCGTCGGGTGTCAGGCCGGTCTGCGCACGAAAGCGACGGAGGAGCGTGGACGGTGAGACGTTCGCGAGCGCGGCGAGCTCCGGCACCGTGGGCAGCCGCCCGGGTTCCGCCATGGCGTTGATGCAGCGCGTGAGGCTGTTGTCGCGGAGGACCGGTGGGCGCCACGCTGCGACGAGCGTGACGACCAGCATCCGCGCAAGGGCGTCCTGCTGTGGACCCGGCCACCGGTGTTCTGCCTGCTCCGACATGTGTTGCAACGTCAGCGCGACGTCCACGTCCGCAACCGGGTGCTCGATGGTGGACACGAAGTCGGGGATGGGGAGCGCCTCTGACGCCAGCGGTCCGAACTTCGCGCTCCCGTGGTGGACTCCCGACTTGTGGAACGGGAGGCCGAAGAAGGCGTCCGTGTCGGACACCCGTGGTGGTGGGTCGTGGGCGGAACTCGTCCCGACCCATGCCGGCGCTCCCGGGGCGATGAGCGCCGCGCTTCCCCGCTGGAGCAGCTCGGTCTCGTCGCCACGCCCCACCCAGATGCTGCCGGACTGCGTGGCGATCCACAGGTGCCCGGACCGCGCCGTCGGGAAGTGGTGGGTCCAGGCGGAGTCGGGGTCTGCCTCCAGTTCGGCGCAGTACGCGACGTCGAGTCCGACCGCATCCACCAGCGCGCGGAGCGCGTCGGCCATGTGTCAGCGCACGTCTGCCGTGGTCCAGAGGTAGCGCGCTCCGGAGCGGACCGGACGGAGGAGCGGGCCGACGAAGAGCGCGGCGGCGGCGAGGAACGCGACGATCTGGGCGACCGCCGGGATCGCGAAGAGGACGCTGAGCATGGTCTGTGTCACCTGTGGAAGGGCCGCGAACCAGAGTCCGAGTCCACCGAGCAGCCACACCGCGGCGGCGACGGCGATCACCCAGCCGGCGATCCGCGTCGCGCCGGTGCTGCGCCGGAGCACCACGACGCCGAACGCGATGAGCAGGGCTTCCGACGCGATCGACAGGATCGTCGAGACCGGGAACGACAGCGCACCCAGTGGGACCCAGCTCAGCGCGAAGCAGAGCGCCGCCAGTGCGAACCCGAGCGTCGTGCGGTCGCTCCGACGCCACGCGACCCACCCCACGACGACCGCCGCGAGCCCGCCGAGGACGGCGCCGACGCGCAGGGCGACCGTCCCCGGGTCCCACTGCGTCAGGGTCACCAGGCCCGCGAAACCGCTCAGCGCGGGTGCGAGCGCGGCGACCACCGCGGCGAGGGCGATCCATCGGTCTCGAACAGCTGCGTCCATGGATGCAACATACTGTGCGCGGTCCGAGCGGGGTGGGGTTATCCCCACCCCGGATCCGGGAGGGGGCAGGATGGGGTGGGAAGCCCGTGTTCGCGAGGCTTGAGCCATGACCGACACCGACCGTCTCGACCAGGCAATCACCGTGCCGCTGGACGACGCCATCCCCGCACCGCCAGGAGTCACACCGCCCATGCCCCCGCAGCCCACCGCAGGCTCGTTCTACCGCGAGGCATGGAAGCGGCTCCCGCGCGACTTCGGCTACATGGCGCTGACGGCGGTGCTGCTCTGCACGCTCTACTTCGTCTTCCCCGCTGCGGTCCTCGGCGGCGGGTTCCGCGACCTCTTCAACCCGTTCGTCCTGCTGATGTTCTTCATCGCGCTGTTCGTGGCGCGGTGGCTCGGCCAGTTCGAGCGGCTCCGCATCTCGTGGGCCGACCCGCGGCCGATCCGCCCGGTGGACTGGACGCCGCGTTGGCAGCAGAACTGGTGGACGCGCACGGGATCGGCGGTCGCGAACCCGCACTACTGGCTCTACCTGCTGCACGCGGCGGTCGTCTACCCGCTCACCGCGCTCGTCACGGTGGGTGCCGGTGCGCTGCTCGTCGTCGGGTTCTTCGGGCCGTTCGTCGCCGGGTTCACCGCGCTGCGCTACGGCTGGGAGATCAACGTCTTCCTGATGCAGAACAGCTTCGACCAGAGCTGGGCGTGGATCCTCGGGGCGCTGGCCTGCGCCGTGAGCGTCTCGGCCTCGGTCGTGCTGTTCCCGCTCTGGGCACGCGGTTCCGTACTCGCGCACTACTGGGTCGACTTCGGGCTGCTCGGCGGATTCCGTGCCGAGGTGCTCGAGCGTCGGGTCGCCGGGCTCCAGGCCTCCCGCGCTGGTGCGGTGACCGCAGAGGGACAGGCGCTCCGACAGATCGAGCGTGACCTGCACGACGGCCCGCAGCAGCGCCTCGTGCGGCTGCGGATGGACCTCTCGGCCGCCGAGCGCGCGTTCGACAAGGACCCCGACAAGGCGAAGCAGCTCATCGGCGAGGCGTCGGAGCACGCGAAGGACGCGCTCGACGAGCTCCGCGCACTCTCCCGCGGGTTCGCGCCCCCGATCCTGCTCGACCGCGGGCTGGTCGCAGCGCTCGAGGCCCTCGTCGCACGCACCCCGATCCCCGTCGGCCTCGACGTCCGCCTGCCGGACGGGCTCGAGCTCGCGACGGAGATCCAGCGGAACGTGTACTTCACGGTGTTCGAGCTCCTGACAAACACCACGAAGCACGCCGGAGCGTCGACGGCCGGGGTGTACCTGGGGCTCGTGGTGGACGCCTCCTCGGTCTGGTACCTCACGGTCAGCGTCACGGACGACGGCGTCGGGGGAGCGAGCGTGCAGGAGGGCCACGGCATCGAGGGGCTCATGGGGCGCATGCGAGCCCTCGACGGTGAGCTGACGGTGTCGAGCCCCGAGGGTGGTCCGACCGAGGCCACCGCGCGCATCCCGCTCGGCGCACTGAACGGAGCACCCGTCGCCCGCTAGGGTCCCCGTCTCCCGGTAGGGTTGGGGCATGACCGACGGCCCGGATGCAGCACGCATCCGGGCCGTCGTCGTCGACGACGCGGTCCTGCTCCGCGAGGGGCTGTCCCGCGTCCTCGACGAAGCGGGCATCGAGGTCGTCGGGCAGTACGCCGACGCCGTCTCCTTCCTCGCGACGCTGCCCGATGGCGCCCCCGACGTCGTGATCATGGACGTCCGGATGCCGCCGACCTTCACCGACGAGGGTGTCCGCGCCGCCGTCGAGACCCGCCGACTCGCACCGGCCACCGGGGTGCTGCTCCTGTCCCAGTACGTCGAGGCCACCTACGCCGAAGACGTCCTGGCGTCGGGCTCGTCGGGCATCGGCTACCTGCTCAAGGACCGTGTGACGCGGCTCGAGGAGATCGACGACGCCGTGCGACGGATCGCCTCCGGCGGCACCGTCCTCGACCCCGAGGTCGTCACGCAGCTGATGAGCCGCCGCCGCGATCCGCTCGAGGCGCTCACGCCGCGCGAGCGCGAGGTCCTGGGGTTGATGGCAGAGGGCCGGACCAACGCCGCCATCGCTCGGGCGCTCGTCATCGGCACCGGCGCCGTCGAGAAGCACGTGTCGAGCATCTTCGCCAAGCTCGCGCTCGAGGACACCGGCGAGGACCACCGCCGCGTCCTCGCCGTGCTCGCCTACCTGGGATGAAGCGGGGCCCGCTCGGATGACCCGTGTGCCCGCGCCGCTGCTGGCGCTCGCCGCGATCGTCTCCGTGCAGCTCGGCGCCGCCATCGCGAAGACCCGCTTCGACGAGGTCGGCTCCGTCGGCGCCGCCACGCTCCGGCTCATGATCGGTGCGGTCGTGCTCGCACTCGTCGTCCGTCCCCGTGTCCGGCACTGGAACCGGGCGCAGTGGCTCGGCGCGATCGGCCTCGGCCTGGCGCTCGGTGGCATGAACGTCTTCATCTACCTGGCCTTCGCGAGCATCCCCATCGGGGTCGCCGTGACGATCGAGTTCCTCGGCCCACTCGCACTGTCGCTCGTGCACACCCGACGGTGGCGCGACGTGCTCTGGGCGGTCCTGGCGCTCGCCGGCGTCGTCTTGCTCGGTGTCGGGCCGTCCGCGGTCACGCAGCTCGGCGGCATCGCGTTCGCCGTGGCCGCCGCGGTGTGCTGGGCCGGCTACATCGTGATGAACCGGCACGTCGGATCGATCATCCCCGGCGTCGACGGGCTCGCCGTGTCGATGCTCGTCGCGATGCTGGTGTCCCTGCCGTTCGGACTCCGCACCGCCGTGACGGGCATCGTCGCCGACCCGACGCTGCTCATCGTCTTCGGTGCCGTCGCGGTGCTGTCGAGCGTGCTGCCCTACGCGTTGGAGATGCTCGCGCTCCGGCGGATGCCGACGCGCGTGTTCGGCATCCTGCAGAGCCTCGGCCCCGCGGTCGCCGCGCTCGCCGGACTCCTCGTGCTCCACGAGGCGTTGTCACTCGTCGAAGTCCTGGCGCTCGCGTGCGTCACCGCGGCGAGCGTCGGCGTGACCGTCTACTCCTCGCGGAGGAAGTCGGCGTAGGTCGGTTCGTGCTGCTCACCCGACAGGAGCGCCGGATCGTTCACGCGGCGGTCGACGTAGGCGGCGATGACCTCGGGCGGCGTGAGCACGTGTGCGACCCAGGACGGCACCTCACTGCGCTTCATCGTGCCTCCTTCCGGTCGTGCGTTCCGAGCCAGAAATCTCGATGATCGAGATTCTTTGCGTTCCCGCACTCCGTAAACGATCTCGCTCGCGATGTGCTGTGTCAATCGAGTGCGTCATACGGACTCTCAGCGCTCGTTCCGCCCCTGGTCGGCCCTGAGCGTCCGGTGTTTGACGGCTGATCGCCAGACCCAAGCCTCCGCCTGTTGCCCGAACTGCGCCCACTCGACGAGCACGGCATCGCGGGTCCAGCTCTTCGCGAACGCCTTGACACGCACGTGGAAGGTCGGGAACTGGATCCACGCCCACACCGGCACGGGTGTGACCGCGTGACACGCGTCCGGTCCGCGGGCGTCGTCGGACAGGGAGTAGGCGCGCGGACGTTCGACCTCCGGGTGCTCCGGGGGCTGCCACCGGTTCTCGCGACGCCGTCCCACGACGGTATTCGAACGTGTGTTCGAACGGCCGTCAAGTCGTGCGCGCCGAGCGGCCCGCGCGCGAACGCGCTGTGGGCGTGTCGTCAGGCCGGTGCCGGCCCCGTCGACTCGCGCACGCTGAGCGTCAGGAGCGGCCCCGGCTCGGACGGCAGCACGGTCTCGAGGTCGATCTGTCGACGGAGCAGGGTCGCCGCGTGCTGCCCGAGCTCGACGGTGTCACGCGTCAGGGAGGTGATCGCGGGTCGGACGAGCTGGATCATCGCCGAGTCGTCGAACGACACGATGGACACGGCACCCGGCACCGACCGGCGCATCTCGCTCGCGACGCCGAGGCCGGCGACGGCGAGCACGTCGTTGTCGTACACGATCGCCGTCGGTGGTGCCGCGCGGGAGAGGAGGTCCCTGGTCGCGGCGGCACCGCTCTCGGCCGAGTAGTCGGTGGGGATCGAGAGGGTCTCGGTGAGCCCGTGCGTCGACGAGAACGAGCGGAGTCGGTCGATCCGCATCGCGGTGTGCTCGAACTCCGGACGCCCGGCCACGTGTGCGATCCGCCGGTGCCCGAGTGCGTGCAGGTAGCGGAACACGGTGTCCGCCGCCTCCGAGTCGTCGATCCACACGCTCGGTGCTGCGCCGGTGCTGGACGGGTGCGATCCGACGACGACGGTCGGCATGCCGAGGTCGGCGAGCAGTCGGAGTCGCGGATCGTCGCGCCGCGGGTCGATGAGCACGACACCGTCCACCCGGTGCCCGCTCCACCAGTCGCGGTAGGTCTGGAGCTCTTCCTCGGCATCGCGGGCGACGAGCAGGTTCATCCCGACGTGTGACCCCGCGAGACCGAGTTGGATGCCGGAGATCAGGTCGCCGAAGAAGGACTCCGTGCCGAGTGTGCGAGCGGGCCGGTTCAGCACGAACCCGATCGACCCGGCCCGAGCGCCCCCGAGCGCCCGCGCCGCGGTGTGCGGCTGCCAGTCGAGTTCGCGCGCGACCGCCCGGACCCTGGCGCGGGTCGCGTCGGACACCCCGGGGCGGTCGTTCAGCGCGAACGACACGGCGCTGATCGACACGCCGGCCTTCGCGGCGATGTCCGCGATCGTCGTTCGTCGCTTGCTGGCCACGGGCTTGACTATAGCGTTTTAGTTCTTCATAGTCATGCACATCCACCGGTTCGGCGACCAGTACTGAACCGGTTCAGTCGCCACGAACAAGGGAGTCCGACGCGATGAGAACGACCACACACACCACCGGGCGCGCCATCGCCCTCCTCGCCGGGGCCGCTGCCACGGCGCTCGTCCTCGCCGGCTGCTCCACCGGCGGCGGCGCGTCGAACGGCGACGGCTCGGTCTCCGGCACGATCACGCTCCAGACGTGGGCGCTCACGCCGACGTACACCGGCTACCTCAACGGCGTGATCGCGGACTTCGAGAAGGAGCACCCCGACGCGAAGGTCAAGCTCCAGGACCAGCCCGGCGACGGCTACGCGGACAAGGTCCTCAGCCAGGCATCGAGCAACTCGCTCCCCGACGTCATCAACCTGCCGCCGGACATCGCGCTGCCGCTGGCCAAGCGCGGATTCCTGCAGGACGTGTCAAAGGACGACAGCAAGCTGTCCAGCACCTACGTCGCCGGGGCGCTCGATGCGTACCAGTACAAGGGGCTCGACGGCACGTACGGCTACCCGTGGTACCTCAACACCGACGTCGACTACTGGAACTCCGACATGTTCGCCAAGTGCGGGCTCGACGCGGACAACCCGCCGAAGACCGTCGACGACCTCTTCACGCAGGCCGAGACGATGCACAAGGCCTGCCCCGACGACTACCTGATGAGCCGCAAGCCGGGCCTCAGCGACTTCTCGCTCGCCGGCGTGAAGATCATCAACGCCGACGGCACGAAGTTCACCTTCGCGGACTCGACCAAGGCGGCCGACCTCATCGACCGGTACGCCAAGGCCTACCAGGACGGCCTCATGCCCTCCACGGTCCTGAACAGCGACTACCTCGGCAACTCCACCCTGTTCACGCAGGGCAAGGTCGCGTGGACGACCGGTGGCGCCACCGCGCTGAGCGACATCGAGAAGAACAACCCGTCGCTGCAGGGCAAGGTCACGGTCTCCCCGGCGCTCGACACCCCACCGCTGTACGTGCAGGGCCTGTCGGTGTCGAGCAAGTCGAAGCACCTCGCCACGGCCGAGGCCTTCGCGCAGTTCATGACGAACGCCGACAACCAAGAGGCCTTCGCCCACAAGGTCAACATCTTCCCGTCGACGAAGTCCTCGCAGTCGGACCCGTTCTTCTCGAAGGACGACGGCACCGTGAACGGCAAGGCCCGCGTGCTCGCGAACGAGGCCCTGAAGACCGCGAAGAACCTCAACCCGGTCCAGGCGAACTCCGCGATGACGGACTTCCTCGACCAGCAGATCGCGCTCGCGATGAAGGGCCAGGTGACCGCGAAGCAGGCGCTCGAGACGGCGCAGACGAAGATGAACACCCTGCTCGCCAACGGCTGATCCGGCCCCGAAGAAGAGAGAGAGGGAGGATCGCCATGCGCGCGAATCGTTGGTTCACCCCCTGGCTGCTCGTCCTGCCGGCACTCGTCTGGCTCGTCGCGTTCAGCCTCTGGCCGTCGATCAACACCGTCCGGCTGTCGTTCACGAACGCCAGCCCGCTCGGTGGGGTCAGCCGCTGGGTCGGTCTGCAGAACTTCCAGACGCTGCTCGCCGACCCGCAGGTGTGGGAGGCGCTGCTCAACAGCGTCGTCTACATGGCGATCTGCCTGCCGCTCCTGACGGTCCTCCCGCTCCTCATGGCCGTGCTCGTCCAGCAGAAGCTGCCCGGCATCGCCTTCTTCCGCACGGCGTACTACACGCCGGTGATCGCCAGCGCCGTGGTCGTCGGGCTGATCTGGAACTGGATCCTCGACGACCGCGGTGTCATCAACGAGATGGCGCAGTCGCTCGGGATCGTGCACGGGAGCATCCCGTTCCTCACCGACCGGTGGCTCCTGCTGTTCAGCGCGATCAGCCTGACCGTCTGGAAGGGCCTCGGGTACTACATGATCATCTTCCTCGCGGCCCTCGGGAACGTCGGCAAGGAGCTGCACGAGGCCGCAGCGCTCGACGGCGCCGGTGCGGTTCGTCGGTTCTGGTCGGTCACGATGCCCGGCGTCCGCGGCACGATGACCCTCGTCGGGATCCTGGTGTGCGTGAGTGCGCTCCGGGTGTTCAGCGAGCTCTACATCCTGACGAACGGGACGGGCGGCCCCGGCGGCCAGGACAACTCGATCGTCATGCTCATCCAGCAGTACGCGCGGGGCTTCACCGGCAACCTCGGGTACGCGTCGGCACTGAGCCTGTTGCTCTTCGTCGTGACGCTCATCCCGATGCTCGCCCTCGCGCGGATCAACAGCAGGGCGGACCGATGACCAACACGACCAGCACCAGCGAACCCGCCCTCGGCGGGGCACAGGGCGGGGCCAGCCCGACGCCGGACGTGGCCGGCGCGACGGGCGGAGGACGAGCCTCCCGTCCGCCCCGCCGCCGGGCCGCCTGGGGCGTCATGTCCACCCGCGAGAAGGCGATCCGCTACGTCCTCCTCGTCGTGGTGCTCTTCATCACCATCGGCCCGTTCCTCTGGCAGCTTTCGACGTCGCTGAAGGGCGCCGGCGAGGACATCTACACGGCGAACCCGTCGTTCATCCCGACACAACCGACGATCGGCAACTACCTGCGGGTCGGCGACGCGATCCCGGTGTTCGGGTACATCGGCAACTCGCTCGTCGTCGCGGCGATCGACGTCCTCGGGAACATCGTGTTCGCGACCTTCGCCGGCTTCGCCCTCGCCCGGCTCCAGTGGCGCTTCCGCAAGGCCGTCCTCGGACTGTTCCTCGCGACGCTCGTCCTGCCGGGAGAGGCGACGATCATCTCCCAGTTCGTCACCGTGAAGGACCTCGGCCTCGCCGACAACCTGGTCGGCGTCGCCCTGCCGGGCATGATCGCCGCCCTCAACGTGCTGCTCATGTTCAACGCGTTCCGGCAGATCCCGGACGAGATCGACCAGGCCGCGGTGATGGACGGCGCGAACGCCTGGCAGCGGTTGCGGTACATCTCGCTCCCGGCCGTCCAGGGCACGATCGCCGTCATCGCGATCTTCTCGTTCATCGGCGCGTGGGACGACTTCCTCTGGCCGCTCATCGTCCTGCAGTCCCCGGAGAAGCTGACGCTGACCGTCGGGCTCGAGTACCTGCGCGGCACGTTCGGCACCGACCAGCGGCTGATCGCGGCCGGCACCATGATCGCGTTCATCCCGATCGCCGTGATCTTCGCCGTCCTGCAGCGCTTCTTCTTCAAGGGTGTGGAAGAGGGCGGTGTGAAGGGCTGATGCGCTTCGGGGTCAACTACACGCCATCGGTGGGGTGGTTCCACTCGTGGCTCGACTTCTCGTGCTCCGAGACGGCGCGCGACCTCGAGGCGATCGCGTCCCTCGGCGCCGACCACGTGCGGATCTTCCCGCTCTGGCCCGTGGTGCAGCCGAACCGGACGCTGATCAGGGCCTCGGCGCTCGAGGACGTCGCCCGCGTCGTCGACATCGCGGCGTCGTTCGGGCTCGACGTCAACGTCGACGCGCTGCAGGGACACCTGTCGAGCTTCGACTTCCTGCCCTCGTGGCTCGACTCGTGGCACCGTCGGAACATGTTCACCGACCCGGACGTCGTCGACTCGACGGCCGCGTACGTGCACGCCCTCGCCGCGGCGGTGGGTGACCGGCCGAACCTGCTGGGCATCACGATCGGCAACGAGGTCAACCAGTTCGCGCACGCGCCGCACCCGTCCCCGCACGACATCACGGCGGCCGAGGGACACGCGTGGGCGGCACGGATGGTCGCCGCGGCGCGGTCCGGCCTGTCGTCCGGCGCGTCCGGCCCGTCCGGCCTGGAGGCTCGGCACCCGTCCGACGCGTCGCGCGCCTCCGGCAGCGGGTCGGCCCCGGCGCCGCTGGTCACCGTCGCCCAGTACGACGCGGCCTGGTACGACGACGCGCAGCCGTTCGGGCCCGAGCACGCCGCCGACCACGGCGACGCCACCGTCACGCACTCGTGGGTGTTCAACGGCTCGGCCGCGGTGCACGGCGCCCTCGGAGCCGGTTCGGTCCGGCACGGGGAGTACCTGCTGCAGCTCGCGGCGGCGTGGAACCGCGACGCGGCCCGACCGAACTGGTTGCAGGAGGTCGGCGCGCCGACGAACGTCGTGGACGTGGCCGAGGCCGGGTCCTTCACCGAGCAGACCATCCGGCACGCCCTCGACGTGCAGCACCTGCTCGGGGTGACGTGGTGGTGCTCGCACGACGTGTCCCGCTCACTCGCGGACTTCCCGGAGCTCGAGTACGACCTCGGCCTGCTCACGAACGACGGCCGGGTGAAGCCGACGGGGGAGCGCTTCCGCGAGGTGGCCACCGCCTCCGGCGACACCCGACGTCCCGCGTCCACCGGCTCGGAGCTCGGACTGGTGCTCGACGACGTCGACGCCGCAGGCGCGCCGCTCCCGATGACCAGGGCCGACAGCGCGCCGGGCGGCCGGTTCGCCGCCGCGTGGCTGGCGCTCGCCGAGGAGCACGGCCGCGGCCCGCAGGTCGTCCTGCGCTCGCGCCTCGGCGACACACCGCTCCTCGCCGCACGCGGCATCACCACCTGCGTCGACGTCCCGTCCGACGCCAGCACCTCCACCCCGCTCGCGGTCGCGCACCCCGCGACGATGCCCTGACCCACTCCGTCTCCGGAAGGCACCATGCACGACGACATCCCCCTCACCACCGGCCGAGCCCGACGCGTCCTCGACGAGCGGATCCGACCTGCGGTGCACGCCACGGCGACGCCACTCGAGACCGCGTGGCACGAGCTGCCCGGCGAGCCGATCCCGCCCGCGGAGGGGCTCGCGCTGACGTTCGAGCCGTACGAGGTCGGGACGACCTGGGGTGCCGCGTGGGGGACGACGTGGTTCCGGCTGTCCGGGACGGTGCCGGTCGAGTGGGCCGGTCGGCGGGTGGAGGCCGTGATCGACCTCGGCTTCGACATCAACATGCCGGGGTTCCAGTGCGAGGGGCTCGTGTACCTCGCCGACGGCACCCCGGTGAAGTCGATCAACCCCAGGAACCAGTGGGTGCTCGTCGCGGAGGAGGCCGTCGGCGGAGCGACCGTCGAGTTCTTCGTCGAGGCGGCGTCGAACCCGGTGCTGCTCGACTACCACCCCTTCCTCGTCACGCACGAGGGCGACATCCAGACCTCGTCGTCGAAGCGGCTGTACACGAGCCGCCGGATGGAGCTCGCCGTATTCGAGTCCGAGGTGCACGAGCTCGCACTCGACATCGACGTGCTCCTCGAACTCCAGGCGGAGCTGCCGGAGGGCCCGCGGCGCATGCGCATCCTGCAGGCCCTCGACGACGCGCTCGACGCCCTCGACCTGCAGCACATCGCGGCAACGGCGCCCGATGCCCGCGCGGCGCTCGCCGATGTGCTCACCTCGCCCGCCGAGGCATCTGCACACCGGATCTCCGCCGTCGGGCACGCACACATCGACTCCGCATGGCTCTGGCCGGTGCGGGAGACCATCCGGAAGGTCGCGCGGACGTCGTCCACGATGACGGAGCTCATCGACCAGACCGACGACTTCCTCTACGGCATGTCCAGCGCGCAGCAGTACGCCTGGATCAAGGAACACCGGCCTGAGGTCTACGCCAGGGTCAAGGACGCCGTCGCCGCCGGACGCTTCCTGCCGCTCGGCGGGATGTGGGTCGAATCCGACACGGTGATGCCGACCGGCGAGAGCATCGTGCGCCAGTTCACGCAGGGACAGCGGTTCTTCGAGCGTGAGTTCGGCATCCGCCCGAAGGGCGTGTGGCTGCCGGACAGCTTCGGGTACTCGCCGGCTCTGCCGCAGCTGATGCGCCGCGCGGGCTTCGAGTGGTTCTTCACGCAGAAGATCTCGTGGAACCAGGTGAACAAGTTCCCGCACCACACGTTCCTGTGGGAGGGCATCGACGGATCGCGGGTGTTCTCGCACTTCCCGTCGATGGACACGTACAACTCGCGGCTGTCCGGGTCCGAGGTCGCCAAGGCATCGCGGCAGTTCCGGGAGAACCGGCTGGCGTCGGGGTCGATCGCCCCGGTGGGCTGGGGCGACGGCGGCGGTGGGACCACGCGTGAGATGACCGGTACCGCTGCGCGACTGGCCGACCTCGAGGGGAGCGCCCGCGTGACGTGGGAGCATCCCGACGTGTTCTTCGACCGGGCGAAGGCCGAGCTGCCCGATCCGCCGGTGTGGGTGGGGGAGCTCTACCTCGAGCTGCACCGTGCCACGCTGACCAGCCAGCACCAGACCAAGCAGGGCAACCGCCGGAGCGAGCACCTGCTCGTGGAGGCTGAGCTGTGGGCCGCGACCGCCGCCGCCCGGACCGACTTCGTCTACCCGTACGACGAACTCGACGCGCTCTGGCAGCAGGTGCTCCTCCAGCAGTTCCACGACATCCTCCCCGGCACGTCGATCGCGTGGGTCCACCGCGAGGCGGTGGCGAAGTACGCGGAGGTCGCGGACCGCCTGGAGGCCCTCATCGCCGCCGCCCTGTCGGCGCTCGTCGGTGCCGGGGACCGGACCGTCGTGGCCAACCCGGCCCCGAGCCTCCAGTCCGGCGCCTCCGCGCTCGGCGCGACGCTCGCCGCGGACGTCACCGTCGCGGCCCCGGTCGCCCTCGACGCGGTCGACGGCGGGTTCGTGCTCACGAACGACCTGGTGCGCGTCGTCGTCGACGCCAGGGGGCTCGTCACCAGCGCGGCCGACCGCAGCACCGGACGAGAGGCGATCGCGCCGGGACAGGCGGCGAACCTGCTCCAGCTCCACCAGGACTTCCCGAACATGTGGGACGCGTGGGACGTCGACCGGTACTACCGGAACCGGGTCGAGGACCTCGACGAGGTGACCGGGCTCACCGGCTCGGTCGACGCGGACGGCACCGCCCGGGTCGTGGTGGAGCGGGCGTTCAGCGCGTCGACGCTGACGCAGGAGATCACCCTCGCGCCGGGATCGCGCACCCTGGAGATCGACCAGACGACCGACTGGCACGAGACCGAGAAGTTCCTCAAGGTGGCCTTCCCGCTCGACGTCCGCGCCGAGCACACCATCGCCGAGACCCAGTTCGGCGCGCAGAAGCGTGCGACGCACACGAACACTTCGTGGGAGGCCGCGAAGTTCGAGACCTCGATGCACCGCTACGTGCTCGTCGAGGAGCCCGGGTTCGGGGTCGCCCTGGTCAACGACTCCATCCACGGGTTCGACACCACCCGCGACGCCGTCGACGGGCACGTCACCACCACGGTCCGGCTCTCGCTCCTCCGCGCGCCGCGGTTCCCCGACCCGGAGACCGACCAGGGTGTGCAGACGCACCGGTTCGGGCTGGTCATCGGGACCGACATCGTAGGGGCCACGACCGCCGGGACGCTCATGAACACGGCGTCGCGCACCGTCACGGGCGACCGTGGCTTCGCGCCCCTCGTGCAGGTGTCCGGCGACGTCGTGGTGTCGAGCGTGAAGCTCGCCGACGACCGCTCCGGCGACCTCGTCGTGCGGGTGTACGAGCCTGCGGGCCGCCGGGGGACCGGTTCGATCGCCGTCGACGGGCCCTTCGGCGACCCCGTCGAGGTCTCGCTGCTCGAGGAGCCTCTGCCCGAGGGCTCCGCAGACACGTCCTCGATCGACGCGGCGTTCGCCGTGGACGCGTTCGAGGTGCGCACGTTCCGCTTCGCGCGGAACTGAACAACGTCGGCGGCGACCGCCGTCGCGACACTCGAAGAGGAATGACATGAAGAAGTCGATGAAGTTCGGGATCGTGGCGGCGCTCGCCGCGATGGTGGCGGCACCGCTCGTGCCGACCGCAGCAACGGCGGCGCCTGCGGGGGGTGCCACTCCGGCTGCTGCTGCGACCAAGAGCGGGCCGACGAGCATCGCCTACGTCGAGGTCAACAACGACCAGCTGTCGAACGTCGGGCGGTACACGCTGTCCAACGGGGCGAACGCGTTCGACGTGGCGATCATCTTCGCCGCGAACATCAACTGGAACGGCTCGAAGGCGGTGCTGTACAACAACGACAAGGTGCAGGCGACGCTCGACGCCGCGGCGACGCAGATCAAGCCGCTGCAGGCGAAGGGGATCAAGGTCTCGCTGTCGATCCTCGGCAACCACCAGGGAGCCGGGATCGCGAACTTCCCCTCGCAGGCAGCAGCTCAGGACTTCGCGTCCCAGGTCGCCGCCACGGTCACGAAGTACGGGCTCGACGGGGTCGACCTCGACGACGAGTACTCCGACTACGGCACGAACGGCACCCCGCAGCCGAACGACCAGTCCATCGGGTGGCTCATCACCGCGTTGCGCGCCGACATGCCCGGCAAGCTGATCTCGTTCTACGACATCGGCCCGGCGTCGTCGTCGCTGTCGAAGGCGAGCAGCACCATCGGGTCGAAGCTGAACTACGCGTGGAACCCCTACTACGGCACGTACTCGGCGCCCTCGATCCCCGGCCTCGGCAAGAGCTCGCTGTCGGCCGCTGCGGTCGACATCCAGAACACACCGCAGTCCACCGCGGTGTCGCTGGCACAGCGCACGAAGTCGGACGGCTACGGCGTCTTCATGACGTACAACCTGCCCGGAGGGGACAAGAGCGGGTACGTGTCGTCGTTCACGAACGTGCTCTACGGGCAGGCGGCGGTCTACAAGTAGGGGCGAGTCCCGCGACTCGTTCCGCGGCTCGTTCCGCGGCTCGTTCCGCGAAAGCGACAGTGTGCGGCAGAACTCCCGTCGGACACTGTCGCTCTCCCGTAGCGTTCTGGCATGGAATCCAGCACTGACGCGGTCGGCTGGGCGCGCGCGACCCTCGCGGAGCAGGGCGCCGACGTGCTCGGTGTCGAGGAGGTGCACCGGCGCGCGTGGAGCACCGTCTGGCGCGTGACCACCGGCGACGGCGACCTGTTCCTGAAGTCCGCGCCGGAGGGCGTCTCACCCGAGCCGGCGCTCCTCGACGTGCTCGCGCTGCACGGGGTCCCGCACGTGCAGCGTCCCGTCGCCGTCCAGGGCACCTTCGTCCTGCTGCCGGACGGCGGCCCGATCGTCCGCGAGGCTGATGACCGCGAGACCGTGTGGCGTGCGGTGATGCGGCACTACGCCGAGCTGCAGTGGGCGACCGAGCCCGCGGCAGCCGAGGACCTGGTGCGCGCCGGCGTGCCCGACCTCCGGCTCCCGGTGCTCCCCGATGTCGCAGCCGAGGTCGTCGCGCGGTGGACACCGGAACGCCCGGCCGTGCTCGCGCGACTCCGGGACGCCGCGGCCGAGCTCGACGAGCTGCTGCCGATGGCCACGATCGAGCACAGCGACCTGCACGACGGCAACGCGTTCGTGCGGGACGCCGTGCCGTTCGACTGGGGCGATGCCTGCGTGTCGCACCCGTTCCTCAGCCTGCTCGTCGCCGGGCAGGAGGACGTGCCCGGAGCCGTCGACGCGTACCTCGAGACGTTCTTCGGCGAGCCGGGAGTCGCCGAGGATCCCGACGTGCAGCACATCGTGGCGCTGGCGAAGACGGTCGGCGTCGTGCCACGGGCCCTGAGCTGGCAGCGGGCGATCGACGCCGCCGGCGACGCGATGCCCGACGAGTACCGCGATGCCCCGCGCCAGTGGCTCCTGACCCTCGTCGACGGAGCACGCTGACCGGTTCTCCACAGTTCGTCACGCCCCTCGAGTTCGCGCTGCCTCGCGAACCTCGAGCACCGACTGACCCGCCTGCACTGCTGATGGCTGGAGGCCGTGATGACGAGCTACTCCCTGCGTCTCGAGTGTGAAGCACTCTGCGCTGACGCCGAGCAGGTCCGGGCCGACTTCGAAGCCTCCGCCGAAGCCCTGTACGAGATGGACGGCGTCTTCGACCAGGAGGTCGAAGCGGACCTGACACGGAAGACCCTGACCTTCTCGCTCGGCGTCACGTCATCGACTCCCTGGGGAATATCCGCGCCTGACGGTCAGCAGGCTCGCATGCCGATCGGTGCGATTCACCGAGCTGCACCTACATCCAGTCGTCAAATGACACGGTAGAGCCGTCTCCGAGTTCGTGCAGAATTTCCTCACGCAAGAGCTCGCCGTCTTTTCGGAACTGGGCTCCCACTTCGGGGTCGGCCCATCCTGTCTCTTCGTGGTAGCCGGCGATGAATGTGTCAGCCCACGCGACTATCTGCTGCTTCAGGTGTTCGGAAAGCGGCGCATCGGAAATCGAATCGAGGATATCTCCATCGAACCAAAGCGGCCAGCGCTGGCCGTAGTCCGGGACGAGCCTAACCGAATATCCCACTGCAACGCTCCCGCGAAGTCGGAATTGCGGTGACGATCTTTTTGTTGTTCTGGGAGACATAGACCGTCGGCTCGTAGTGACCGAGCACGTCCCCGCTCGGTACCTCCTTGATCTGGATGAGCCCGGCGTAGCAGGTCTTCTGTGCGACCGCGTCTTCCGAGGTCGCCAGCGGTGCGCTCAGAGCGGTCTTCATGTCGAAGTCGGCAACGTCACTCCAGTCCAAGCCTGTGGTCGGCCCGTACTTCGCGTACTGCCCGAGCCATTCGGCTGCGTGCCGGTCCCTGATGTGGATGAAGCCGTTGGCCGAGTTGCCGCACTGCAGCGAGACGGACCCGACCGTGTACCCGGGTGCTGCCGTGGCGCTGTAGGACTTCAGCTGGAAGTCGGACGCTGCTGTGTCACAGTACGTGTTCCCGTACGGGCCGATGCTCTGGGTTGAGATGCCAGACCCAGACGAGAGGATTCGTGATTCACCGGTCTGCGGTGCATACAACTCGAATTGCGTAGCTGTCGTGTCATCAGCAGCCTGCGCTTCCGCGGCGGGACCTGCGAGGCAGGCGGCTACTGCGGCCGCTGCGATCATGATGGCGAATGCTGTCTTCTGATTTCCCCCATGTTGTTTCATGGTGAAACCGTATCAGTCGTTGCGTCATCCTGTTCCGCCCCGGGTCCGATGGAGGTTGGGACTGTTGCGGTCCCGATCGCGCGACAAGGGTCAGTATCCGGCTGCCCGGAGAATCGCTCGGACATGGTCCCGATCAGGCAGATACGACGGGGCGATGTGGTGCCGACGCACGACGAAGTCGCTCATGTAGATACGTACGAGCCGGAGCCCATGTGTGGGCACGAGCTGGTCGCGACGTAGGTCGTACAATCGCCGCTGACCGTTGGCTCCGCCTCTCGGGACGCCCGAAACGGTCAACCTGTCGAGCTTGTCGAAGTGGGGAACAGGGTCGGAGTGCTGGCGCTCGTTGAACTCATCACGAGCCCGAGGAGCTCCCAGTAGGCGTCTACTGGGGGCTGCTTGCCACGCGGGTTCTTCGGGTAGGGGTCGCCTCGAAGTCAGTCGAACGTCTGTTCTCGTGATGCGGCCATGCCGAGGACCTCGTCGCAGAGGTCGGTGACGTACCGCTGATCCTGTCTGTGTACAGCACCATGGCCGGACGGGCCTACTTCCCAGTAGCCGCAAGGGAGGGGATGACGGGAATCGAACCCGCGTAGCCAGTTTGGAAGACTGGGGCTCTACCATTGAGCTACATCCCCGCGCCTGCGCACGAAGCGCAGCCCCACCACTGTAGCGGACGAACACACCCCTCATGGTCCTCTTGCCACCGGACGAGTCGTCCCAGCGCACGATCAAGCGTTCCCGGGTGCTCTCCTACGTCCTGGTGGTGCTCGCCGCGGTGGTCCTGTCGCTCCGCCCTGACCTGTTCGGCGACCCGCAGGCCCAGCCGGCGCACGCGCTCCTGCACGTCTGGCGGATCGTCCTCGGCATCGTCCTGGCAGTCGCCGCACTCGGGGTACAGGTCCTCGTCGGCGTGCGCTGGCGACGGAGTCTGCGCACAGACTCCCGAGCTCCCGGGAACCGCGGACCACATCCCCGCTAGACTCATCGGCGTCGCGTGCGCCCCTTCGGCGTGCGCGAGCACCCTGGCTCAGACAAACGGGGCGTAGCTCAGCTTGGTAGAGCGCCCGCTTTGGGAGCGGGAGGTCGCAGGTTCGAATCCTGTCGCCCCGACCAGGACACATCACCGCCAACCATCAGGAGAACCCCCCTTGGCCAACAGCACCGTCGACAAGGTGAGCGAGACCCGCGTCAAGCTCACGGTGAACGTGACGCCGGAAGAGCTCAAGCCGAGCATCGACCACGCGTACAAGCACATCGCCGAGCAGATCAACATCCCCGGCTTCCGCAAGGGCAAGGTCCCGCCGGCGATCGTCGACCAGCGTGTCGGCCGCGGCGAGGTCCTGAACCACGCCGTCGGCGACGCGATCGACACCTTCTACCGCCAGGCGGTCGAAGAGCAGGAGCTCCGCATCCTCGGCCGTGCCGAGGCGGACGTCGCCGAGCTCCCGAACGTCAAGGACTTCACCGGTGACCTCGTCCTCACCTTCGAAGTGGACGTGCGTCCGGAGTTCGACCTCCCCGACTACAGCTCCTACGAGCTGACGGTCGACGCGGTCGAGGTCTCCGACGACGAGATCGAAGAGGAGCTGCAGAACCTGCGCACCCGCTTCGGCACGCTCGTCACGGTGGACCGTCCGGCGACCAAGGGCGACTTCGCCCAGATCGACCTGACCGCGACCATCGGCGACGACGAGGTCGACTCGGCCACGGGCGTCTCCTACGAGCTCGGCTCCGGCGACCTGCTCGAGGGCATCGACGAGGCGCTCGAGTCCCTCACCGCCGGTGAGTCCACCACGTTCGAGTCCACGCTCGTCGGTGGCGACCGCGAGGGCGAGACCGCACAGATCGCCGTGACCGTCACCGCCGTCAAGGAGCGCGAGCTCCCCGAGGCCGACGACGAGTTCGCGCAGATCGCGTCGCAGTTCGACACCATCGAGGAGCTCAAGGGCGACCTCAAGGAGCAGATCGCGAAGTCCAAGACCTTCGGTCAGGGCGCAGCGGCTCGCGACAAGCTCGTCGAGAAGCTCCTCGAGGACGTCGAGATCCCGATCTCGGAGAAGCTCATCGAGGACGAGGTACACCGTCACCTCGAGCAGGAGAACCGCCTCGAGGACGACGAGCACCGCAAGGAGGTCGCCGAGTCCAGCGAGACCGCCTTCCGCTCGCAGATCCTCCTCGACTCCATCGCCGAGAAGGAGTCGATCCAGGTCTCGCAGGAAGAACTCACGCAGTACCTGATCCAGGCCGCGGCGCAGTACGGCATGGAGCCGGGTGAGTTCATCAAGGTCATCGACCAGAACGGGCAGATCCCCGGCATGGTCGGCGAGGTCGCTCGCTCGAAGGCCGTCGCGACGGTCCTCTCCAAGGTGACCGTCAAGGACACCGAGGGCAACGACGTCGACCTCTCCGCGTTCACCGCTGGTGTCGCGCAGGAGCCAGCCACGGCCGACGCCGAGTAGTCACCACCCACCGGACGGGAGGCACGGTGCCAGCTGGCACCGTGCCTCCCGTCCGCATTTCCGGCCACCCGCATTGCCGACAGCGAACAGGCGCGAACTGATGCGTTGCAACCGATAAGTTCGACATCAAGCGACAACTGAACGGGAGCTTTTCCATGGCCGAAGCGACACTGAACCCCAGTGTTTTTGACCGCCTTCTGAGAGACCGGATCGTGTGGCTCGGCTCCGAGGTCCGCGACGACAACTCGAACGAGATCGCAGCCAAGCTGCTGCTGCTCGCCGCCGAGGACCCTGAGAAGGACATCTACCTCTACATCAACTCGCCCGGTGGTTCGATCACCGCCGGCATGGCGATCTACGACACGATGCAGTTCGTGCCGAACGACATCGTCACGGTGGGCATCGGCCTCGCCGCCTCGATGGGGCAGTTCCTGCTCTCGTCGGGCACGCCGGGCAAGCGCTACATCACGCCGAACGCGCGCGTGCTGCTGCACCAGCCGTCCGGTGGCTTCGGCGGGACCGCCGCGGACATCCAGACGCAGGCGAAGGTCATCCTCGACATGAAGCAGCGGATGGCCGAACTGACCGCCGAGCAGACCGGCAAGACGGTCGAACAGGTCCTCAAGGACAACGACCGCGACAACTGGTTCACGGCGCAGGAAGCGCTCGACTACGGCTTCGTCGACCACCTCCGCGCGTCCAGCGCCGAGGTCATCGGCGGCGGCGGGACCGTCAGCGACGGCGAGACCCCCACCGCGGCAGCCGACCCCGACGCCCAGTCCTGATCCCCACCGAAGAAAAGGAAACGAGAATGCATCTCCCCATGCTCGGTGGCGCGCAGAACGTCCCGGCTCCCACTGATCGGTACATCCTCCCGAGCTTCGAAGAGCGCACGGCCTACGGCTACAAGCGGCAGGACCCGTACGCGAAGCTGTTCGAGGACCGCATCGTGTTCCTCGGCGTCCAGGTCGACGACGCGTCGGCCGACGACGTCATGGCCCAGCTGCTCGTGCTCGAGTCGATGGACCCGGACCGCGACATCGTGATGTACATCAACTCGCCCGGTGGCTCGTTCACCGCGATGACGGCGATCTACGACACGATGCAGTACATCCGTCCGCAGATCCAGACGGTCTGCCTCGGTCAGGCCGCGTCGGCGGCGTCGGTGCTCCTCGCTGCCGGTACCCCCGGCAAGCGTCTGGCCCTACCGAACGCCCGCGTCCTCATCCACCAGCCCGCGACCCAGCAGGGTGGCGGCCAGGCGTCGGACATCGAGATCCAGGCGGCGGAGATCCTCCGCATGCGCACCTGGCTCGAGGAGACGCTGTCGAAGCACTCCAACAAGACGCCGGAGCAGGTCAACAGCGACATCGAGCGCGACAAGATCATGTCTGCGGCCGAGGCCGTCGAGTACGGCCTGATCGACCAGGTCCTGACGAGCCGGAAGAACCTTCCCGCACTCGTCAAGTAGCGAACGAAGAGGGCCCCCGCACCGACTGGTGCGGGGGCCCTCTTGCGTGCCGGGGTGTTCCGGGGCCCGGCGCTCCCGAGACCCGCCGGACGGCCACGACACGCCGTTGGTTGGGTGCCGAGTGGTCGGGAAGTGTCGCCCGGCGGGCTGTCGAGCGACGGGCTTCGACCGGTCGGCGGAGCTGAGCGGGGTGTTGTGACCAGTCAGGCGTCAGGCGTCGGGCGGCGGGGGTCAGTCCTCGTCGTCGGTGGGGGCTGGGCGGCGACGGAGGAGGAGCAGGACGGCGACGACCGCGGCGATGAGCACCAGGCCGCCGGCGCCGATCCAGATCGCGTCGGACATCGGGGAGTCCGTCGTCCCGGATGCGGTGCCCGTGGTGTCCGACGAGCTCGACGACCCGGCGGTCGCGCAGGTCGGCGGCTTCGCGGAGCCCTTCGCCGGCGTGAACCCCGAGGGTGCCTTCCACGTGAACGCGTACTCGTCAGAGACGGTGTGGCCGTCGGCGGAGACGATCTGCCACTCGACCTCGTACTTACCGGAGGCGCCGAGCGCGGCCTTCGTGGTCATCGACGGGCCGTCGACGGCGACGCAGCCGTCCTCGTAGTAGCGCTTGTCCGGCCCGACGATCCGGAAGGCGAAGCCGGACCCGGTGCCACCGATGTCGAGCAGCTTGTCGTTCGTGGTGATCTCGAACGCGTCCGGCAGGGACGTCAGCGTGCCGTCGACCTTCGGTGTCGACGCGATCATGTAGTTGTGCGCGCTCGCCGGACCGGCGAGCCCGAGGACCGCGCCGCCCGCGATCGCGACGGACGCGGCGGTGCCGGCCACGAGCCTCCAGGCCCGGGACCGGCCACCTGCCGGACGGACGGTCGTCACTTGGCGCTGCGGCGTCGGGTCGCAGCGACGGCGACGACGAGGCCGGCCGCGCCGACGACGAGTCCGCCGAGGCCGAGGAACCGGCCGACGAGGTCGGGCTCGGCCGTCGTCGAGGTGCTCGTCGCGGTGGCGTCGTCGGTGGCTGCGGCAGCGTGGTGGTCGTCGTCGCCGGTCGAGGCGGCGGTCAGCGTGATCGAGGGCGCGGGGTGCTCGGGCTCGGCCTCGCCCGCCTTCTGCTCCTGGTCCCACTCGGTCGACCCCTGCTCGCAGGTCTGCGTGACGGGGATCGCGACGACGTCGCCCGGCTTGCCGTCCGGCAGCGAGAACGACAGCGAGAAGGTGTCGCGCTCGTCCGCGGGGAGCGGGGTCTTCGCGGTGTAGGTGATGCTCGTGACGCGCTCACCGGCGTCGGCGGCGGTCTCGTCGTCGGCGGAGGCGGAGGGGCTCGTGTAGGGCTCGGTCGCCTTCGTGATGTCCCAGTTCGGGTTGACGGTCGGCGTGACCTCGATCACCGAGGACGGCACGTGGAACTGCAGCTTCGTCGTGGGGGAGCCGTCGCAGCCGTGCGGGACGGAGAAGGTCGCGGTCGTGTACGAACCCGCGGCGGACGACGTGCTCGTCGCCTCGACGTGGGCGCTGGCGGACGCCGCGGTGCCGAGGACGATCGCGGCGGCGACGCCGAGGGTCACTGCGCCACCGGCGGCGAGACGCTTCTGCATGGGGTTCCTTCCGGATGGTGTTCTACAACTTGTAGAGAAGACTGCATCACCGTAGCAGCACTGCACGCCCTGGGCGAACGCGCGCCCGGAAACGCGCACGGCGTCGCCGTCAGTGTCACCGGATGCGGTTAGGCTCGACAACACGACGACCTCGTGCACGCGAGCAGTGGTGCTCGTCGACTGCAGTGCACGTCGACTGCAGCGCACGTCAACCAGGGAAGGCCGGAGCATGGCACGCATCGGAGAGAGCGGGGACCTCCTCAAGTGCTCCTTCTGTGGCAAGAGCCAGAAGCAGGTGCAGCAGTTGATCGCCGGTCCCGGCGTCTACATCTGCGACGAATGCGTCGAGCTCTGCAACGAGATCATCGAAGAGCGTCTCGCTGAAGCGAGCGACGAGACCGGCAGCGGCGAGTTCGAGCTCCCGAAGCCGCGCGAGATCTTCGACTTCCTGCAGGAGTACGTCATCGGGCAGGACCCGGCGAAGCGTGCCCTGGCGGTCGCCGTCTACAACCACTACAAGCGCATCCGTGCGCAGGGGCAGATCACGGCCGCCGAAGACCGCGACGACGTCGAGATCGCCAAGTCCAACATCCTGCTGATCGGCCCCACGGGCTGCGGTAAGACGTACCTGGCGCAGACGCTGGCCAAGCGGCTCAACGTGCCGTTCGCCGTCGCGGACGCCACCGCACTGACCGAGGCGGGCTACGTCGGCGAAGACGTCGAGAACATCCTGCTCAAGCTCATCCAGGCCGCCGACTACGACGTCAAGCGCGCCGAGACTGGCATCATCTACATCGACGAGGTCGACAAGATCGCCCGCAAGGCCGAGAACCCGTCGATCACGCGCGACGTCTCCGGCGAAGGCGTGCAGCAGGCACTGCTCAAGATCCTCGAGGGGACGGTCGCGTCCGTCCCGCCGCAGGGTGGTCGGAAGCACCCGCACCAGGAGTTCATCCAGATCGACACGACGAACGTGCTGTTCATCGTCGCCGGTGCGTTCGCGGGTCTCGAAGAGATCGTGTCCTCTCGGGTCGGCAAGCGGGGGATCGGCTTCGGCGCTCCGCTGCACAGCCCGCTCGACCAGCAGGACCTCTTCGCCGACGTCCTGCCGGAAGACCTGCACAAGTTCGGGCTCATCCCGGAGTTCATCGGCCGTCTGCCCGTCGTCACCACCGTGTCGCAGCTGGACCAGTCGGCGCTCATGCAGATCCTGACGGAGCCGAAGAACGCGCTCGTCCGGCAGTACCAGCGGATGTTCCAGATCGACGGGGTCGAGCTCGAGTTCGACCAGGGTGCGCTCGAGGCCATCGCGGACCTCGCGGTGCTCCGCCAGACCGGTGCGCGTGGGCTCCGAGCGATCATGGAAGAAGTGCTCGGGCCGATCATGTTCGATGTGCCCTCCGACGACGACGTCGCCCGCGTGGTCGTCACGCGCGAGTCGGTGCTCGAGAACGCGGCGCCGACGATCGTCCCGCGGCCGCGGACCAAGCGCGTCGAGAAGTCCGCGTAGCGCGACAGCACGTCAGAAGGGCCCGCATCGTCATCGACGGTGCGGGCCCTGTTGGCGTGCGGGTGTTCCCGCGGGGGCGCGCGGTGTTCCCCTACGCGCGTTCCTTCCCATCACGCTCGGAGTGGGAAGTCGATTCGCGCGTAGGGGGTCGGAACGACGTGCTTCCTACGCGCGAAACGACTCGCTACGCGCGAAACGACCTCCTACGCGCGAAACGGCCGACCGGACCGGGCCCGGGGCGCCGCGCGCTACTCCAGGCCGCGGCGGCGCAGCAGGGGGCCGACCTCGGCGTCGCGGCCGCGGAACTCGCGGAAGGCCTCGATCGGGTCCTTCGACCCACCGACGCCGAGCAGCAGCGTGGCGAAGCGGCGCCCGGCAGCGCGGTCGAGCCCGCCGTGGTCGCGGAACCACTCCACGGTGTCGGCGTCGAGCACCTCGCTCCAGATGTAGCCGTAGTAGCCGGCGTCGTACCCGCCAGAGAACGTGTGCGCGAAGTACGTCGAGGAGTACCGCGGCGGAACGGCGGCGACGTCGACCCCGGCGTCCGCCAGGGCCTGGCGTTCGAAGGCCTCGACGTCCGTGACTGCGTCGGCCTCGGCCTTCGACAGGCGGTGCCACGCCTGGTCCAGGAGTGCGGCGGCGAGGTACTCGGTCGTCCCGAATCCCTCGTTGAAGCCGGCGGAGTCGCTCAGCCCGAGGACGAGCTCCGGCGGCATCGGCTCGCCGGTCTCGTGGTGCTTCGCGTAGTTCGCGAGGACCTCGGGCCAGGACACCCACATCTCGTTCACCTGGCTCGGGAACTCCACGAAGTCCCGCTCGACGTTCGTGCCGGAGAACCGCGGGTACGTCGTCCGAGCGATCAAGCCGTGCAGCGCGTGCCCGAACTCGTGGAAGAGCGTCTCGACCTCGTCCTGGATGAGGAGCGTCGGCGATCCGGCGGCGGGCTTCGCGACGTTGAGGTTGTTCACGACGACGGGCAGGGTGCCCATCAGCGCGGACTGCTCGACGACGGGGTTCATCCATGCGCCGCCGCGCTTGCCGTCTCGTGTGTAGAGGTCGAGCAGGTACAGGCCCACCGGAGCGTCGTGCTCGTCGGTGACCTCGAAGACGCGGACGTCGTCGTTGTAGCCGTGCAGGTCGGGGCGCTCGGCGAACTTCAGGCCGTAGAGCGCGTTGGCGGCGAAGAACACGCCGTCGTGCAGCACCCGGTCGGCCTCGAGGTACGGGCGCATCGCGGAGCTGTCCGCGGCGAACTGCTCGCCGCGGAGGATCTCGGTCGCGTACGCCCAGTCCCAGGACTCGACGTCGAACCCGACGGTGCGGGACCGGACCGCGCGCTCGTCCTCGGCGTTGCGCGCGGCCGCCGGTGTGAGCGAGGACAGCAGCCCGGCGACGGCGGCGGGATCGCCGGCGGTCTCGTCTGCCGTGACGACCGACGCGTGGTCGGGGAAGCCGAGGAGTTCGGCGCGTTCGGCCCGGAGCCGGACGATGCGGAGCAGGACCTCGCGGTTGTCGTGCTCGTTCCCGCGGCGACCTCTGGCGAGGGATGCACGCATGATGCGCTCGCGCAGCCCGCGGTCGGTGAGCGACGCGAGCCACGGGTGCCCGGTGTAGAGCGGCAGGGTGATGAGCCAGCCGTCGAGCCCGCGGTCGGCTGCTGCACCGGCGGCAGCGGACTTCGCGCCGTCGTCGAGTCCCGCGAGCTCGTCCTCGGCGGTGACGTGGACCGCGGAGTCGTTGGTGTCCTCGAGGAGGTTCCGCTCGAACGTCGTGGTGAGCGTCGAGAGCTCCTGGTTGATCGTGGTCAGGCGGCCCTTGCCCGCGTCGTCGAGCCCGGCGCCGGCGAGGGTCATCTCGGTGAAGGTGCGCTCCACGAGCCGGAGGTCCTCGCCGGTGAGGCCCTCGGCAGCGACGGTGTCCCGGACAGCGCGCACCCGCTCGTACAGCCGCGAGTCGAGCGTGATGGCGTCACGGTGCGCTGCGAGCAACGGGGAGACCTCGGCCTCGATGTCGTGCAGCTCCGGGGTGGAGTCGGCGGACGACAGCGTGAAGAACACCATGCTGACACGGGACAGCAGCTGACCGGTGCGCTCGAGCGCCACCAGGGTGTTGTCGAACGTCGCAGGCTCCGGATTCGCAGCGATCGCCTCGACCTCCGCGCGCTGCTCGGCCATGCCGGCCTCGAATGCCGGGCGGTGGTGCTCCAGCCGGACGTCGTCGAACGGGGGGAGTGCGTACGGCAGTGAACTCGGTTCGTCGAACGGCGTCGTCATCACCCCACCCTAGCGACGGGTCGCGGCGTCGATCAGGGTGGCGGCCGCACGACGGGCGTGCCGCGCGGGTGCGGTGTCGCCGGCGATCGCCGCGGTGGTCTGGGCGCCCTCGGCGAGCAACGCGAGCTGGGCGGCGAGCTCGTCGGCGGCAGCCGGGTCGGCAACGGCCCGAGTGGTGAGTGCCGCGACGAAGGACTGGAACGACTCCTTGTGCCGGCGGGCGATCGAGGCGACGGCTGGGGAGGTCGCTCCGAGCTCGCCGAACGCGTTGATGAACCCGCAGCCGCGGAAGGTGTCGTCCCCGAACCAGGACTCGAGGAAGTCGTACATCGCCAGGAGCTTGTCGCGGGGCGAGGCGGCGGCGTCCACCGCCTGCTCGATGCCGTGCTCCCAGATCTCGTGGCGTCCCGCGAGGACGGCGGCGATGAGCTGGTCCTTGCCGGGAAATGCCGCGTAGAGCTTCTTCAGGGAGACGCCGGCGCCCGTGCGGATCTCGTCCATGCCGACGGACTGGATGCCGCGGGCGTAGAAGAGTGCATCGGCGACGTCGACGATGTGGGCCTTCGTGTCGGCCTCGATCGTGTTCGCGCTCATGTCGTACCCCGTTCGCTGTGTGTTCACCGTCTCCGAGTTGCATGGGGAACGGTCGTTCTCTACTGTAAGGCACATCGACGGGGAACGACCGTTCTCTTGTCGTAGCGAAGTCAGCAAGTCCGTCACGGAAGGAACGACCATGGGTGAGATCACCGTCGGGACCGAGAACAGCGCCGACATCCGGCTGCACTACCAGGACAAGGGGACCGGGCAGCCGATCGTGCTGATCCACGGCTTCCCGCTCGACGGCAACTCCTGGGAAGGGCAGATCCCGCCGCTCCTGGACGCCGGGTACCGCGTCGTGACGTACGACCGTCGCGGCTTCGGCCAGTCCTCCCAGCCGAGCACCGGCTACGACTACGACACCTTCGCCGACGACCTGCACACCGTGCTCGAGACGCTCGACCTCCGCGACGTCATCCTCGTCGGCTTCTCGATGGGCACCGGCGAGATCGCCCGCTACATCGGCCGCCACGGGGAGGACCGGATCGCCAAGGTCGCGTTCCTGGCCTCGCTCGAGCCGTTCCTCGCCATCACCGACGACAACCCCGACGGCGCCGGCCCGATGTCGTTCTTCGAGGGCATCGCCGCCGACGTGAAGAAGGACCGGTACGCGTACTTCACGAACTTCTACCAGGACTTCTTCAACCTGTCGGAGAACCTCGGCTCGCGCATCTCCGAAGAAGCCGTCCGCAATGCCTGGAACGTCGCCGCCGGATCCGGTTCGATCGCCAGCGCCGCTGCTCCGCTGACCTGGCCGACCGACTTCCGTCAGGACATCCCGAAGGTCACCGTCCCGGCACTCATCGTGCACGGCACGGCGGACAACATCCTGCCGATCGACGCGACGGGCCGTCGCTTCACCAAGGCGCTCCCGCACGCGGAGTACGTCGAGATCGAGGGCGCCCCTCACGGCCTGCTCACCACGCACACCGCCGAGGTGAACGAGGTCCTGCTCGGCTGGCTCGCCAAGGCCTGACCCGACCCCCGCACAACCGAAAGCACCCCGAACCGCGGAAGGCCGTGGTGCGGGGTGCTTTCGGTTGTGCGAACGCGGGCGGGCGCGGGCGAACGCGGGCGAACACCGGCGCGCGGGGCGGGCGCTCAGTCCTCTTCGGGAGCGTCGTCGGGGTTCGTGACCAGGGCGTGCCCGGCGTCGTCGAGGTGGATCGACGTGCCGTCGTCGAGCTCGACGCGCGGCTTGCCCTCCAGGAAGGTCAGCGTCCACCCCCAGCCCGTGGTGTCGACCGCCTCCGCGGCCAGCTCGTCCTCGACGGTCCGGACCGCCACGACCAGCGCTTCCACGAGCCGCGCAGGTGGCTCCCCACCCACGTTCCATCGCGTACCCAACTGCATCAGGGCCTCCTGTCCGTGTGCTGCGTGAACGACTGCCGGACGCGACCCTACGCGGGCTGCTCGGCCAGCTCGATCTCGGTGACCGCGAGTTCCGGACCGTCGACGAACGACAGGTCCTGGATGCGGCCGACGGCCGCCAGGTCGACCGCTGCGCGCTCGACGAGCTCCCGCGTCTCGGCCGGGGCCGCGACCACCGCGCGCGTCACCGGCGTCTTCTGGGACGCCTTGGCAGCCGTCTTCGCACCGCGGATCCCGATGAGCGCCTGCCCGACGGCGGCGAGGAGACCGGTCTCGGCCGCGTCGACCGGCAGGTCGGCGGCGGTCGGCCAGGAGGCTCGGTGCACGCTGGTGTCGTGGGTCCAGGCCCACACTTCCTCCGTCGCGAACGGCAGGAACGGTGCGAGCAGTCGGAGCTGCACGTCGATGGCGGCGCGGAGCGCCAGGACGGCGCTCGCCTGGGTTTCGTGCGTCGCGTCCGGCGCGGTGCCGTACGCGCGCTCCTTGACGAGCTCGAGGTAGTCGTCGCAGAACGTCCAGAAGAAGCGCTCGGTGACCTCGAGGGCGCGGGCGTGGTCGAAGCCGTCGAACGCCGTGGTCGCCTGCTCGAGCGTGGTGCGCAGGGCGGCGAGCATGTCGATGTCGAGCGCCTCGGTCACCTGGTGCGCGCCGGTCGGCAGCTCGAAGCCGTAGACGAACTTCGCCGCGTTGAGCACCTTGATCGCCAGACGCCGGCCGACCTTGATCTGCTTCGGGTTCTGCGCGTCGAACGCCGCGTCCGTGCCGAGCTTCGACGAGGCCGCCCAGTAGCGGACCGCGTCGGCGCCGTGCTGCTCGAGGATCGAGAGCGGGGTGACCACGTTGCCCTTGGACTTCGACATCTTCTTGCGGTCGGGGTCGACGATGAAGCCGGAGATCGACGCGTTCTTCCACGGCACGACATCGGCTTCGAGCTGGCTGCGGAGCACCGTCGTGAACAGCCACGTCCGGATGATGTCCTGCGCCTGCGGGCGGACGTCGTACGGGTAGACGAGGTCGTAGAGCGCCGGGTCGGTCTCCCACTTGCCCGCGAGCTGCGGGGTCAGCGACGAGGTCGCCCAGGTGTCCATGACGTCGAGCTCACCCTGGAACCCGCCGGCGACGCCGCGCTGGTCCTCGGTGTAGCCGGGAGCCGGTTCGGACGCCGGGTCGACGGGCAGCTGCGCCTCGGTCGGGACGATCGGCTGGTCGAACACCGGGTTGCCGTCCGCGTCGAGCGGGTACCAGACGGGCAGCGGCACGCCGAAGAAGCGCTGGCGCGAGATGAGCCAGTCACCGGAGAGGCCGCCGACCCAGTTGTCGTAGCGGACGCGCATGAAGTCCGGGTGGAAGGCGATCTCCTCGCCGCGCTTCCGGAGCGTGGCCTTGAGGTCCTCGTCGCGAGCGCCGTTGACGATGTACCACTGGCGCGTGGAGACGATCTCGAGGGGCTTGTCGCCCTTCTCGAAGAACTTCACCGGGTGCTGGATGGTCTTGATGTCCCCGACCAGGTCGCCGGACTCGGTCAGGGCGTCCACGACGACCTTCTTCGCCGAGAACACGGTCTTGCCGGCCATCTCGGCGTAGAGCGCCTTACCGCCCTCCGACTCGATCCAGGCCGGCTCGTCGGAACGCACGCGGCCGTCGAAGCCGATGATCGCGCGGTTCGGCAGCTGCAGCTCGCGCCACCACACGACGTCCGTGGTGTCACCGAAGGTGCAGACCATGGCGATGCCGGCGCCCTTGTCCTTCTGCGCGAGGTGGTGTGCGAGCACCGGGACCTCGACGTCGAACAGGGGGGAGCGGACCGTCGTGCCGAAGAGGTCCTGGAACCGCTCGTCGTCCGGGTGCGCGACGAGGGCGACGCACGCCGGCAGGAGCTCCGGGCGGGTGGTCTGGATGACGATGTCGCCCTGACCGTCCGTGCGGTGGAAGGCAATGCCGTGGTACGCGCCTGGCATCTCCTTGTCCTCGAGTTCGGCCTGTGCGACCGCGGTGCGGAAGGTGACGTCCCAGAGCGTCGGGGCGTCGGCCTGGTAGGCCTCGCCGCGCTCGAGGTTCCTGAGGAACGCACGCTGCGCGCTCGCGCGTGAGGTGTCGTCGATGGTGCGGTACGACTGCGTCCAGTCCACGGACAGGCCGAGCGTGCGGAAGAGGTGCTCGAACTGCTGCTCGTCCTGCACGGTCAGGCGTTCGCACAGCTCGATGAAGTTGCGGCGCGACACCGGGATCTGGTCGGCGGCCTTCGACGACTTGTTGTCGCCGCCCTCGAACGGCGGGACGAACATCGGGTCGTAGGGGAGCTGCGGGTCGCAGCGGACGCCGTAGTAGTTCTGCACGCGACGCTCGGTGGGGAGACCGTTGTCGTCCCAGCCCATCGGGTAGAAGACGTGCTTGCCGCGCATGCGCTCGAACCGGGCCTTGAGGTCGGTGTGCGTGTACGAGAACACGTGGCCGATGTGCAGCGAGCCGGAGGCGGTCGGCGGCGGGGTGTCGATCGAGTAGACGTTGCTGCGGTCTCCGGCGGCGTCGCGGTCGAACCGGTAGGTGCCCTGGTCGTCCCAGACCGGTCCCCAGACCTGCTCGAGTCCGTCCACCGTGGGCTTGTCGGGCATGGGCTTGGTCATGGCTGCGCCTTTCGATCGGTATGTGCGGCACCGAGTCCGTGATGAGGTGCCTGAGTGTCCACGCGTGACACGTGGTTCCCTCGATCGTACCGGGAGCGGCGGGCGGGCAGCACGCTTACCACGCGGCCCCCTCGCGGACAAGTCCCGAAGCTGTTAGTCTGTCGGGGTTTGTCCGGCGAGCGCGAGCTCGTAGGAGCTGCAACGTCGCCGTCCCGTCGGACCCCCGAAGGACGCTCAGCACACCGGAGGAACACACTTGACACCGAACAACGCACCCCAGTCGCACGGCGATCGGCCGCTGCGGACGAAGGGCGCTGCGAAGCGCGCTCGCCGGAAGCTGACCACGGACGACGTCACCGTCGTCGAGGAGTCGCTCCTCAAGCGCGCCGTCGCCGCAGCCGCACTCGGCAACGCGATGGAGTGGTTCGACTTCGGCATCTTCGCCTACCTCACCGTCACCATCTCGAAGGTCTTCCTGCCGCAGGGTGACCCCGCCGCGAACATCGTCGCCACCTTCGGCTTCTTCGCCGCCGCGTTCATCGTCCGCCCGATCGGTGGGGCCGTCTTCGGCCCGATCGGTGACAAGATCGGCCGCCAGAAGGTCCTCGCCCTGACGATGATCCTGATGGCCGCCGGCACGCTCATGATCGGCCTGATCCCGTCGTACGACACGATCGGCTTCTGGGCGCCCGTGCTGCTGCTCGTCGCGCGCTTCGTGCAGGGCTTCTCGACCGGTGGCGAGTACGGCGGCGCCGCGACGTTCATCGCCGAGTACTCCCCGGACAAGCGCCGAGGGTTCATGGGTTCGTGGCTCGAGTTCGGCACCCTGGCCGGGTACGTGCTCGGCGCTTCGATCGTCACCGGCCTGCAGTTCGGGCTGTCCGAGGACGCCCTGCTCAGCTGGGGCTGGCGCATCCCGTTCATCGTCGCCGGCCCGCTCGGCCTGATCGGGCTGTACCTGCGCCTGAAGCTCGAGGAGACGCCGGCCTTCCAGAAGCAGCAGGAGCAGGCCGCCGAGCGCGAGTCGCAGAAGACGCCGTTCCTCAAGCTCTTCGCCACCAACTGGCGCGCGCTCATCGTCTGCATCGGCCTGGTGCTGGTCTTCAACGTGTCCGACTACATGCTCCTGTCGTACATGCCGACCTACCTCGAGCAGAACCTCGGCCAGAACGCCACCTTCGGTCTGATCCTCATCGTCATCGTGATGATCCTGATGATGGTCGTCATCACGTTCGGTGGTCGCCTGTCCGACCGGTTCGGCCGTCGTCCCGTGCTCGCCGCGGGCTGCATCGGGTTCTTCCTGTTCTCGTGGCCGGCGCTGCAGCTCGTGCAGTCCGGTACCGGCGTCGGCGTCTTCTTCGGGCTGCTCATCCTCGGTGTGGTGCTCGTGACGTTCACCTCGACGATGCCCTCGACGCTCCCCGCGCTCTTCCCGACGATCATCCGCTACGGCGCGCTGGCGATCGCGTTCAACGTGTCCGTCTCGCTCTTCGGTGGCACCACCCCGCTCGCGACCGCCGCGCTCATCAACAGCGCGAAGGACGCCGGCCTCGGCTGGGCCGAGGACATCCCGGCGTTCTACCTGATGGCGGCCGCCGTCATCGGGCTCGTGGCGGTGTACTTCACGAAGGAGACCGCGTCGACGCCGCTCATGGGCTCCGGCCCCACGGTGGCCTCGGAGGAAGAGGTCGCGCAGGTCATCGACGAGTACAACGACCCGTCGTCCGACTTCGCGCAGTCCGACTGGGCGAAGGAGTTCTCGACCAGCGAGATCCCGATCATCTCGGCCGACTCGGACAAGGCGCCGTCCGGCTCCTGACCGGCAGGGGCGGCTCTCCGCCCCTGCGCCAAAGCGACAGTGTCCCGGCGGTTTTCGCCGGGACACTGTCGCTTTCGCGGTAGTGGCTGTGGCGCGGGGACAGACTGGCCGGGCTACGCGGCGGCGGACCTCGGGCCGGCCGACAGCCGCTCGGCGGCGCGGACGAGCCCCGCGGTCACGGCGTGTGTCGGGCGTGCGAACACCTCGGCGGCCGGGCCGTGTTCCACCGCGGCACCGTCGTGCATCACCAGGACGTCGTCCGCGATGCGCCGGACCGCACGGAGGTCGTGCGACACGAACACCATCGCGACACCGGTCTCGTCGCGGAGCCGTTCCAGCAGGCCCATCACCGCGTCCTGTACCGTGACGTCGAGCGCCGTGACGGGTTCGTCGAGCACGAGCACATCCGGCCCCGTCGCCAGCGCACGGGCGATGGCCAGCCGCTGCCGTTGCCCGCCGGACAGCGTCAGCGGTGAGCGGCCGCGGATAGCGGGGTCGAGGTCGACCCGCCCCAGGGCCTCGTCGACGCGGGCGTCGAGCGACCCGGTCGCCCGTCGTGCATCGCCGCCGGACATCGCGTCCGCCAGCACCCGCTCGACGTTCCACCGCTCGTCGAAGGTCGCGCCGGGGTCCTGCACGACGGCGGACACCCGGCGGCGGCGTGCCCGTCGGTCCCGCTCGGGGAGCGGTGCCCAGGGAGCGCCGTCGAGCGTGACCGTGCCGGTGTCCGGCGCCTCGAGGCCGAGCAGCATGCGCACGAGCGTCGTCTTGCCGGACCCGGACGCCCCGACGACACCGAGTGTCCGCCCACGCCGGAGTCCGAACGACACCCCCGTGACGGCGTCCACCCGGTCGTACGACTTCCGGAGGTCCGTCGTCTCGAGCACGGCGGCAGCAGCGCCGACGACCGGCCGCGGCGCCGCGGTCCGCCCGGCGGCCGAAGCGGCGACGAGTGCCCGGGTGACCGGGTGGGTGGGGGATCGGAGGACCTGCGTCACCGGCCCCTGCTCGACGATCCGCCCGCCGTCCATCACCACGACACGGTCGGCCCACCCGGCGACGAGCCCCAGGTCGTGCGTCACGACGAGCAGCCCCGCGCCCTGCTGTTGCGCTGTCCGGAGCTGCTCCATCACGCGGACGGCCACACCCGCGTCGAGCGCCGTGGTCGGCTCGTCCGCCACGACGAGCACCGGCGAGCCGATGGTCGCGGCGGCGATGAGCGCGCGCTGCCGCATCCCGCCGGAGAGGGTCCCCGCGAGCCGGCCGTCCGCCGCGATCGCCGGGTCGAGCCCGACCGCGTCGAGCGCGGAGCGCACGGCGTCCACCCGCTCGCGAGCGCTCATCTCCGTGTGCAGCCGCAGGGTGTCGCCGACCTCGCGCCCGACGGGACGCAGCGGGTCCAACGCACCCAGTGCCTCCTGACCGACGTAGCCGACCCGTGACCCTCGGACCGCTCGCCACCGTCGTTCCGAGAACGCGCGGGTGTCGAACCCGGCGACCTCGAGTCGGTCCGCGCGGACGGCGGAGCCTGGCGCGGACAGGCCGAGCAGGGCCCGGACGGTGACGGTCTTGCCGGAGCCGGACGCGCCGACCAGCGCGACGCACTCGCCGGGATCCACGTGCAGCGCGACGTCGCGGACGACCGGTGCGCCGCCGATCGAGACGGACAGCCCCTCGACACCCAACACGCTCATCGCACCACTCCCGTTCGTCGGATGGCCCGGCCGAGCACCGTCACCGCGGTCGCGAGCACGACGATCGCGAGGCCGGGGAAGGTGCTCATCCATGGCGCTGTCTGCAGGTAGGTCCGGCCGTCGGCGAGCATCGCGCCCCACTCCGGAGCGGGCGGTGGCGTGCCGACGCCGAGGTAGCTGAGTGCCGAAGCCCACACGATGGCCTGCCCGATGCCGAGCGTCCCGACCGCGACGACCGGCCAGAGTGCCGCCGGCAGCACGTGCCGCACGACGATGCGTGCGGGGGAGCGCCCGAGCAGCACGGCGGTCTCGACGACCTGGGAGGACCGAGCCGATCGGACCAGGCCACGGACGATGCGCGCGTACCCGGGTGCCGTGGCGAACCCGACGGCGAGCATCGCGGGCACCGGGCCGGGGCCGGTCACGGCGATGACGACCAGTGCGACGAGGAGCAGCGGGAGCGCGAACGCGACCTCGGTGATCCGCCCGATGACGGCGTCGACGACCCGGCCGCCGAGGCCGGCCGCGACCCCGAGCACCACCCCGAGGCCACCGCCGACGAGCGTGGCGACGACCCCGACCACGAGGCTCGCCCTCGTGCCGGCGACGACCCGCGCCAGGACGTCCCGCCCGGACTCGTCGGTGCCGAAGGGACTCGACCAACTCGGGGCCTGCAGCGCCTGCGCGGGGTGCACGGCGAGCGGGTCGCCGCCGCCGAGCAGCGCCGGCCACACCGCAGCGACGACGGCGAGCGCCACCACGGCCGCCGCCAGGATCCCTGCCGGCCCGAGCGTCCCCCCACGGACTCGCTCGGACCGTCGGATCCCGTCTCCCGGTTGCGCGCCGGCCTGGAGGGTCGGTTCGGCGATCCCGCTCATCGTGCCCCCGCCTCGTGGCGCGTCCGCACGCGTGGCGGCCCCGACTGTCGGCCGCGGGGATCGACGATGCGCTCGAGGACGTCGGCGACGGCGAGCACGACGACGTACGCGAGCGCTGACACCATCGCGATGCCCACGACGAGGGGCATGTCGCGCTGCGTGACCGCGGTGACCAGGGCCCGCCCGATGCCGGGCAGCGCGAACACCGACTCGACGACGACGGCCCCGGAGACGAGCGACCCGAACGCCCAGGCGGACAGGGCGATCCCAGGGAGTGCGGCGTGGCGGAGCAGGTGCCGACCGAACACCCCCGCGCGGGTCTCGCCGCGCCCGCGTGCGGCGAGCGCGAAGGCCGACCGCTGGGCGTCGACGACCCCGTCGCGGATGGTCTCGGCGAGGTACCCGGCGACGGGGACGGCCACCGTGACGACGGGCAGGACCCACCCGCGCGCGGTGCCGTCGCTCACCGCCGGGAACCACCCGAGGCTGCTCGCGAAGACGACGATGAGCACGCTGCCGAGCCAGAAGTGCGGGGTCACGCTGGCGGTGACGCTCAGCGCCGAGGTCAGCCCCGCCGCGAACCGGCCGCGCTGGGTCGACCACCACGCGGCGACGATCGCGAGGGCCCAGGCGACGACGAGCCCGGCGACCGCCAGGGTGAGCGTCACGGGGAGCTGCTGTCCGAGCAGCGTGGCCACCGGCGTGCGGAACGCGTACGAGTCGCCGAGCTGCCCGGTCGCCAGGCGTCCGAGGAACACCGCGTACTGGACGACGACGGGTCGGTCGAAGCCGTAGTCGTGGCGGACCTGGTCGACCGCGGCGGCCGATGCCTGCGACCCGGGGCCACCGAGGATCGCGAGTGCGGGGTCGCCCGGGATGAGCCGGATCGCGACGAAGACGATCGTCGCGACCGCCCAGAGCACGCCGATGCCGCCCAGCGCACGGCGGAGCACCCAGCGCGACCACTGCGCCGGAGCCGAGCCGCCGCCGGGCCGGGTCAGGCCTGCGCGACGCATGCCGTGCCTCCTGTCCGGATCAGTCCGCGATCCAGGCCGAGCCGAACCACGGGGTCGACACCGGGGTGGTGCGGATGCCGTGGACGCTCGAGCGGTACAGGAAGTGGTTCTGCTGGTCGTAGAGGGGCAGCACCGTCCGGCTCTCGAGGATGCGCTTCTGGGCCTGTTCGTACAGGTCCGCGCGGGTGCTCTGGTCCGAGGTCTCGGCGGCCCGCTGGAGCAGCGAGTCGAGCTCCGGCTCGTCGAGCTGCGCGAGGTTCGCGAAGTACCCCGACGGCGCGGGCGTGATGCTCGCGGAGTCGTAGAGGATCCGCAGGACGTCCGGCCCGACCTTCGTGTACGGGGCGCTGACCACGTCGTACTGGTTCTTCGCGAGCGCCGCGTACCAGCTCGACAGGTCGAGTTCCTGCAGCTGGACCTTGATGCCGACCTTCGCTTCGGATGCCTGGATCTGCTGGAACAGGCTGCGCTCGGCCGGGACCGACTGGTTCGTCGACACCGGGAACGTCACGGTCAGCTGCTTGCCGTCCTTCTCGCGGATGCCGTCCGAGCCGACCTTCCAGCCGGCGTCGTCGAGGAGCCGCTTCGCCGTCGCCGGCTGGTACCGGAACAGGCTCTTGTCGGAGTACGCGAACGGTTCGACGCTCGACAGCACCGAGTACGAGCGCTTCGCGGTGCCGAGGAACAGGCTCTGGATCCCCGGGTCGATCTCGGCACCGGCGATGAACGCCTTGCGCACGGCTTCGTCCTGGAAGACGCCGTGGCCGGAGTTCAGCTCGAGTCGGTTCGATGCGCCGGGTCGGGGCGCGTCGAGGTCGCGGATGGCGCCCTTCGAGGACGCGGCCTTGAGCTGGTCGGGCTGCGCGTTGTCGATGACGTCGACCTGGCCGGACTGCAGCGCCGCGTAGCGCGAGGTGGAGTCCGGGATGAAGCGCCAGGAGACGCCGTCGAGGCGCGGCTTCGTCTTCCCCCAGTAGTCCTTGTTCTGGACCAGCGTCACGCGGTCGCCGTGCTTCCAGTCCGTGATCTCGAACGGGCCGGTGCCGACGGGGGACTCGCAGTTCTCCTTCTGGGAGCGGTCGAGTGCCTTCGGGGACTCCATCCCGACCCACGCCTGCGAGAACGACTCGAGCAGTGCGCTGTCCGGACGGCTGAGCGACAGCGTCACGGTGTGGTCGTCGGTGGCCGTTGCCTTCTGGATGGACTGCAGGGCGAGGTAGCCCGTGCTCGACGCCGTCGTCGGGTCCTGCACGTGCTCGATGTTCCGCACCACGGCGGCCGCGTCGAACGGGGTGCCGTCGGTGAACGACACGCCCTGACGCAGCGTGAAGGTCAGGGTCTCGCCGTCGTCGCTCGTGGTCCACTTCGTCGCGAGGGCCGGCGTGGGCTTGCCGTCGTCGAGCCCGACGAGCTCCTCGATGTACTGGCTCGCCAGCAGCGCCTGCGGGTAGTTGCCGCCGACGTGCGGGTCGAGGCAGGTGGGCTCCGCGTCGCCGGAGGCGTAGGTCAGCGTGCCGCCGTTCTTCGGCGTGGCGTCGGCGGAGCTCGTGCCGGACCCCGTGCAGGCGGTCAGCGCGAGGAGGACGGCGACGGCACCGGCGAGGGCACCGATCCTTCGGGTTTTCTGTACTGGGTCCAAGATCATGGCTCGACGAGTCTAGTTGTTTACTGGACCCCATGGACGAACCGATCCGCCGTGGGGGACGGCCGCGACGCTCGAGTGCCGAGGTGCTCGCGGACGCCGCCGCCGAACTGTTCCTGGAGCAGGGCTACGGCCGGACCACGGTCGACCAGATCGCCGCACGCGCCGGGGTGAGCCGCGCGACGTTCTTCAACTACTTCCCGGCGAAGTCCGACGTGATGTGGCTCGAGCTCGACGCCGCGGTCGGAGCGCTGCCCGCGTTGCTGGCGGCGTCGGACGACCCGTCCGCGGTGCGAGCGGTGGAGAGCGCGTTGCTCGCCGCTGCCCGCGCGCACGACCCCGAGCGGGTCCCGTGGGCGATCGCGCAGGCCGAGGTGATGGGGATCGGGCCGGAGCTCGTGGGCAGCGTCGCGGCCCGGGTGATGGCGCAGCACGGGGCCGTCGCCGCGTTCGTCGCCCGGCGGACGGGGGAGTACGCGGGGTCGCTCTGGCCGCAGACCGTCGCCGGCGCGATGCTCGGCGCCGCTGCCGCTGCCTTCGGGGTGTGGGTCGCGGACGGGGTGGCTCGGCGCCCGCTCGTGGAGTACGTCGGCGCGGCGCTGACGCCGGTCGCCGCCGGCCTCGACGCGCGCTGACGCCGCCGTGCCGTCCGTCGGTGCGGCGCCGTCAGTCGGTGCGGAGCGTGCCGGCGCCGCCCGACGCGACGTCCTCCGCGGTGCCGTCGCGCACGACGTCGGGGACCTCGGCGTCGGTCGGCACCAGGGACTCGTCGCCTGGCAGGCTCAGGGTGAGGACCGCTTCCTCGATGTACTGGCTGTCCTCGAGTGACTTCTCGACGTCGCGCAGCCGGACGGCCACGTGGGACTCGTCCTCGTTGCCGGTCAGGTCGATCGCGGCGACGAGGTAGACCCGCGACGGCCCGACGAACTCCAGGTGCAGGTACGTCACGCGTTCGATCTGCTCGCGGGAGAGCAGCTCGACCAGCACCGCGTTCTCCAGCTCCGGCGAGGTGCTCTCCCCGAGCAGGAACCGGCGGTTGCGGTCGATGAGGACGATCGCGACGACGCCGAGCAGGATGCCGACCGCGATCGAGCCGATCGCGTCGAAGACCGCCAACCCGGTGACCTGGTGCAGGAACACCCCGAGGAAGGCGATGACGAGGCCGACGAGCGCGGCCGCGTCCTCGGCGAACACCGCGCGGAGCGTCGGGTTCGAGGACTGCAGCACGTGCCGCAGTACCGGCACCCGACGCTTCGTCGCGGCACCGTGCGCCTGCCGGTACGCCTGCAGGAAGCTCGTGCCCTCGAGGCAGAACGACAGCGCGAGCACGATGTAGTTCAGGGTGACGTCCTCGGCCGGCCCGGTCTCGCCCAGCTCGGAGATGCCGTGGTAGATCGACACGATCGCGCCCGCGGTGAACAGCCCGAACGCGGCGAACATCGACCAGATGTAGGTCTCGCGGCCGTAGCCGAGCGGGTGCGCCACGTCACGCTGCTTCGCGCCCCGCCGCTCGGCGATGAGCAGGAAGATCTCGTTCCCGGTGTCGGCCCACGAGTGCGCCGCCTCGGCCACCATCGACGCGGACCCGGACAGGAGTGCGGCGATCGACTTGGCGAGGGCGACGAGCAGGTTCGCGCCGAACGCGATGACGACGGTGAGCAGGGATTCGGGACGATCCTGCTGCTGATCAGACGAGGGCATCCCTCAAGCATGCTCCCGTCCGGTAAACTCTCGTACCAAGAGCACTGATCCGGCCATCACCGGGGAGCTCCCGGAAGAACGCGGGACGCACACGAAGCGGTCCGTCAGTAGAGCCGGGCGGGTTCGGGACCGTCACCATCCCCGACGACGAGCGGCCGTTCCGGTGTCCCGGACGGCAAGCGAGGTGGTACCGCGGAGCGTGCTCCGTCCTCGTGGAGAGCAACCGAACCCACAGGAGCAACCGGTGCGATACCCACTGAACCGCGATGCGGACGCCGCTGCCGGCGTCACCCCGTCCCCGAGCTTCCCCGCCGTCGAGCAGGGCATCCTCGCCTTCTGGAAGGGCGACGACACCTTCCAGGCCTCGATCGACCAGCGCGACGGCTGCGACGAGTGGGTCTTCTACGACGGCCCGCCGTTCGCCAACGGCCTGCCGCACTACGGCCACCTGCTGACCGGCTACGCCAAGGACGTCTTCCCGCGCTACCAGACGATGCGCGGCAAGCAGGTGCACCGCCGCTTCGGCTGGGACACCCACGGGCTCCCCGCCGAGCTTGAGGCGATGCGCCAGCTCGGCATCACCGAGAAGCACGAGATCGACGAGATGGGCGTCGACGTCTTCAACGCCGCCGCGAAGCAGTCCGTGCTGCAGTACACCGACGAGTGGCAGGAGTACGTCACCCGTCAGGCGCGCTGGGTCGACTTCGAGAACGACTACAAGACGCTCGACGTCACGTACATGGAGAGCGTCCTCTGGGCGTGGAAGCAGCTCTGGGACAAGGGGCTGGCGTACGAGGGCTTCCGGGTCCTGCCGTACTGCTGGAACGACCAGACGCCGCTGTCGAACCACGAGCTGCGCATGGACGACGACGTCTACCAGATGCGCCAGGACCAGTCGGTCACGGTGTCGTTCCCGTTGCAGGGCGCCCGCGCCTCGGAACTGGGACTCGACGGCGTCCGTGCCCTCGCCTGGACGACGACCCCGTGGACGCTGCCGACGAACGCCGCGCTGGCAGTCGGGCCGGCGGTCACGTACGTGGTGCTGCCGGCAGGGCCGGGAGGCTCGGCTGACGGCAGCGACGCCGGTTCCGTCCGGTACATGCTGGCGTCGGACACCGTGGCCGCCTACGCGAAGGACCTCGGGTACGAGTCGCCGGACGCCGCTGTCGCGGCCGTCACGCGCGAGCTGCAGGGCGCCGAGCTCGACGGCGTCCGGTACGAGCGCCTCTTCGACGACCTCGCCGACACCGAGGGCATGGAGCACGCCTGGCAGGTCCTCGTCGCCGACTACGTCGAGACCGGCGAGGGCACCGGCATCGTGCACCAGGCTCCGGCGTACGGCGCCGACGACCAGGTGGTCTGTGCCGCCGCGGGCATCCCCGTCGTGCTGTCCCTCGACGAGGGCGGCGTCTTCACGTCGCAGTTCCCGCTCGTCGCCGGCCAGCTCTGGTCGGACGCGAACAAGCCGCTGACGAAGGCCGTGCGCGATGCCGGACGGCTGCTGCGCCAGGCGTCGTACGAGCACAGCTACCCGCACTGCTGGCGCTGCCGCAAGCCCCTCATCTACAAGGCCGTCTCGTCGTGGTTCGTCCGCGTCACCGAGTTCCGCGACCGGATGGGCGAGCTCAACCAGGACATCACCTGGGTCCCGGAGAACATCAAGGACGGCCAGTTCGGCAAGTGGGTCGGCAACGCCATCGACTGGTCGGTGTCCCGCAACCGCTACTTCGGCACGCCGATCCCGGTGTGGGTCTCCGACGACCCGGCGTACCCGCGGCAGGACGTCTACGGCTCGCTCGAGGAGATCGAGCGCGACTTCGGCCGGCTGCCGGTGAACGGCGACGGCGAGGTCGACCTGCACCGCCCGTTCATCGACGACCTCACCCGGCCGAACCCGGACGACCCCACGGGTGCGTCCACGATGCGCCGCATCACCGACGTGTTCGACGTGTGGTTCGACTCCGGGTCGATGCCGTACGCCCAGGTGCACTACCCGTTCGAGAACCGCGAGTGGTTCGACACCCACAACCCGGCGGACTTCATCGTCGAGTACATCGGGCAGACCCGCGGCTGGTTCTACGTCATGCACGCGCTGTCGACGGCACTGTTCGACCGTCCGGCGTTCCGCAACGTGGTCAGCCACGGCATCGTGCTCGGCTCAGACGGGCAGAAGATGTCGAAGTCGCTCCGGAACTACCCGGACGTCTCCGAGGTGTTCGACCGCGACGGCGCCGACGCGATGCGCTGGTTCCTGATGTCGTCGTCGGTGATCCGTGGTGGCAACCTCGTCGTCACCGAGGAGGGCATCCGCCAGGGCGTCCGCGAGTTCCTGCTGCCGTTCTGGTCGACGTACTACTTCTTCACGCTGTACGCGAACGCGTCGGGCGACGACGGCGCAGCGACATCCGAGGGGTACGGGGCCTCGCGCAGCACCACGAGCACCGACGTGCTCGACCGGTACCTCCTCGCGAAGACCCGCGTGCTCGTCGAGGACGTCACGAAGCACCTCGACGCGCTCGACACCCCGCTCGCCGCGCAGGCCATCCGCGACTTCGCCGACGTGCTGACGAACTGGTACGTCCGCCGCTCGCGGGACAAGTTCTGGCTCGGCGCCGGATCGTCGGCGTCCGCGAAGGCTGCGTTCGACACGCTGTACACCGTGCTCGAGACGCTCGCCCGGGTCGCCGCCCCGCTCGCACCCCTCGTCACCGAGGAGGTCTGGAAGGGCCTCACCGGTGGTCGCAGCGTGCACCTGGAGGACTTCCCGGACGCGTCCGAGTTCCCCGCGGACGACGCCCTCGTGGCCGCGATGGACCGCGTCCGCGACGTCGCCTCGAAGGGGCTCGCGCTCCGCAAGGCCACCGGCAAGCGCGTCCGGTTGCCGCTCGCGACGCTGACGCTCGTAGTGCCGGACACCGCCGCCGTCGAGCCGTTCGTGGACATCCTCCGCGACGAGCTCAACGTCAAGCGGGTCGTCCTCGAGCCCCAGGCGGAGGAGTCCCTCGCGCAGTACGGCATCGAGCGGAAGCTCACCGTCAACGCCCGCGCCGCCGGTCCCCGCATCGGCAAGCAGGTGCAGCAGGTCATCCCGGCCGCCAAGAAGGGCGACTGGGTCGCGACCGAGTCCGGCGTCACCGTCGGCGGGATCGACCTGGTCGAGGGCGAGTACACGCTCGACCTCACCGTGGCCGACGAGGCGACCGTGGTGGCGTTCCTCGACGAGGGCGGCTTCGTGGTGCTCGACACCGTGACCACCCCGGAGCTCGAGGCCGAGGGCCTGGCCCGCGACGTCGTCCGTGCCGTGCAGCAGGCCCGGCGCGAGGCCGACCTCGACGTCAGCGACCGCATCGCCCTGACGCTCCGTGCGGACGAGACGGCCGAGGCAGCGGTGCAGGCGCACCAGGAGCTGATCGCGAACGAGACCCTGACGACGACGCTGCAGCTGGTGGCCGCCGTGTTCGCGGAGGACGACCCGGCCACCGAGGTCGGTGACGGTGCGAAGGTGACCGTGGAGGTGGAGCGCGCATGAGCGACGACGACGAGAACGGCTTCGAGGACCAGACACCGGACGGCATCGAGATCCCGGTGGGTCCGGCCGGCGACGCCGACCCCACCGAGGTGGTCCCGTACGGGGGTGACGACGATGAGGTCAAGCGCGTCGAGGCCGCCCTGTACGCCCGGATCGGCGAGCAGTCGCCCGAGCACCGCCTCACCGCGACCCGTCGTGCCGTCGAGCTCCTCGGCGACCCGCACCTCGCGTACCCGGTCATCCACATCACGGGCACGAACGGCAAGACGTCGACCGCTCGGATGACGGAGAGCATCGTCCGCGCGCACGGGCTCCGCACCGGACTCATGACGAGCCCGCACCTGGTGTCGATCCGCGAGCGCATCGTCATCGACGGCGCCCCCATCGCCGCCGACCGGTTCGTGGAGAACTGGGACGACATCGTGCCGATCCTCGAGATGACCGACAAGGAGCTCACCGACAAGGGCGAGCTCCCGCTGACGTTCTTCGAGGCGCTGACCGTGCTCGCGCTGGCGTGCTTCGCCGAGGCGCCGGTCGACGTCGCCGTGATCGAGGTCGGCATGGGCGGCGAGTGGGACTCCACGAACGTCGTGCAGAGCCAGGTCGCGGTGTTCACGCCGATCGCGATCGACCACGCGAAGCAGCTCGGCAACACCGTCGCCGAGATCGCCCGCACGAAGTCGGGGATCGTCAAGCCGTCCTCCGCCGTCGTGTCGAGCGCGCAGGTGCCGGAGGCGCTCGCCGAACTCGAGCGCGCAGCCGAGCTCACCGAGTCCACGCTCGCCGTCGAGGGTGCAGGGTTCAGTGTCGTCGACGTGACCCCGGCGGTCGGCGGCCAGCTCATCACGGTGCAGGGCATCGCCGGGCGCTACGACGACCTGTTCGTGCCGCTCTTCGGCGGGTACCAGGCGCACAACGCCGCCGTGGCGATCGCCGCGGTCGAGTCGTTCATCGGCCGCGGTTCGCAGCCGCTCGACGAGGACGTCCTCAGCGAGGGGCTCGCCGACGCCACGAGCCCGGGCCGGCTGCAGCCGATCGCCCAGGACCCGACCGTGGTCGTCGACGCAGCGCACAACCCCCACGGCGCCAAGGCCCTGGCCGATGCGCTGCCCGTCGCGTTCCCGTCCGGCCACGTCGTCGGCGTCGTCGGCATCCTCGCCGACAAGGACGCCCGCGGCTTCGTCCGGGCGCTCAAGGACACGATCCAGACCTTCGTCGTCACGCAGCCGCCGGGGGAGCGGGCGCTCGACGCCGACGAGTTCGCCCGGGTCGTCGTGGACGAGGTCGGGGGTGACCGGGTGGTCGTCGAGCCCACCCTCGTCCAGGCCCTGCAGGAAGCGCGCGACCTGGCGGACGAGGCGGAGGCCGAGGACGCCATGGTGCTCGTCGCCGGCTCCATCGTGATGGTGGGCGCGGTCATGGACCTGGTGCACCAGGAAAGCGAGGCGAAGTGACGGACGCACCCCGAGCCTCCCGGCCGGCCAGGCGACCGCGTCGCGAACGCGGCGCGCAGGAGAGCCTCACCTCGATCGCGCTGGTCCTCGAGGCGATCATGTTCTTCTTCCCGATGCTCGTCGTCTTCGGCAAGCACACCCTGCCCGCCGGATGGGCCTTCGGCGGCGGCATCGGCGCGATGATCGTCCTGGCGCTCGCGTCGCGGATGACGGGCACCCGTGCCGGTGTATGGTTCGGGTGGCTGCTCCAGGCGGCCATCCTCGCCACCGGCTTCATCGAACCGTTCATGTTCGTCGTGGGCCTGGTGTTCCTGGTCCTGTGGGTGTTCTGCTTCGTCAAGGGCGGACAGCTCGACCGGATGAACGCCGCCCGGCGCGCCGCTGCCGAGGACTGACCACATCCACCCCCGAACCCCAGGGAGTACTGCGTGTCCGACTTCGAAGAGACCCTCGTCCTCGTCAAGCCCGACGGCGTCGCCCGCCAGCTCACCGGTGAGATCCTCCGCCGGATCGAGGCCAAGGGCTACGAGATCGTCGACCTGAAGATGCTGACGGCGCCGCGTGACCTGCTCGACGCGCACTACGAGGAGCACCAGGGCAAGCCGTTCTTCGAGCCGCTCGTCGAGTTCATGCAGTCCGGACCCGTCGTCGCCGTGCGCGTCGCCGGCAACGGTGCGATCGCGGGCTTCCGCTCGCTCGCCGGCACCACCGACCCGACGAGTGCCGCACCCGGGACGATCCGTGGTGACCTCGGTCGTGACTGGGGCCTCAAGGTGCAGCAGAACCTGGTGCACGGCTCGGACAGCACCGAGTCCGCCGCGCGCGAGCTCGGCCTCTGGTTCGCCTGACGCCGGCGCAGTTCGCACAACGAAAAGCACACCGCACCACGGAGACCCGTGGTGCGGTGTGCTTTTGGTTGTGCGGGGGAGCGGAGCGCATCCGCGCCGAGCCGCAGACCGTCTAGTTCTTGACGGCGCCGCCGTTCTGCTCGACGAACGCGGCGAACGCGTCGGCGTCGGTCCAGGCGTTCGTACCGGTCGCGTTGTACTGCTTGCCGTTGACGATCACCGTCGGGGTGCCGGTGAGCTTGTCGAGGCTCGAGTTGGCGAGCGGCTCGGTCAGGACGCGGTTCGTGGCGTCGGCGACCCACCCGGCGAACTTCTGGTCGGTGATGCACGAGGCGACGTTCTTGTTCGTGGCCCCGGCGTCCTTGGCGATCGAAGCCAGCTTGGCGTTCGTCAGGCCGCGGGTGCCCTCTGACGGCTGGTTCTCGTAGAACGCGGTGTTCACGTCGAGGAAGGCGTCGGGGTCGTAGTTCGCGACGCAGGCGGCCGCTGCTGCCGAGCGCGTGGAGTACTTGGAGCCGAGCGAGGACCGGTCGAGCAGGTTGAACGGGTGCACCTCGAGCGTGGCAGAACCGCTCTTCACCCACTGCTTGATCTGGCTCATGTTGCCGGTCTCGAACTGGTTGCAGATCGGGCACATGTAGTCCTCGTACACGGTGATGTTCGCGACCGAGTCGTCCTGCTTGGTGGCCGTCGGCTTGCCGCCCTCGGGGATGCCCTTGGTCTCCACCGGCACGATCTTGCCGTTCTGCCCCTGCAGCACGATGCCGTCGCTCGCCATGTTCTTCGGCCCGGGGCCCGCCGGCTGGATCGAGTTCGCGATGACCAGCACGACGACGGCGACGACGGCGAGGGAGACGACGATGATGCCGCTGATCGTCAGCGTCTTGTTGCGGCGCTTGCGGGCCTTCTCCTTCGCGCGCTGGGCGGCGGCGCGCTCCCGGGCCGCGTTCCTGCGTGCCTTCTTGCTCTCGTTGTCGCTCATCGAGAACGAGCGTAACGGGTGGCGACGCGCCCGAGGGCCGCCCTGGCTGAGAAGAGTCCAGGAATCAGGTGACGTGTCACCGAGTGCGATGGGATCAGAGGGTCGACAGCACCGTCGGGAAGACGATGAGGATCGACACGGCGATCACCAGGTAGTTCGCCAGCGGGAACGCCCAGCAGAACGGCAGCAGCGTCTTCCCGATGCGCTGTGCTCCGGGGCCGAAGGTTCCGCGCGCCATGTTCCAGATCGTGAAGACCCAGAACAGCGGGATCGTCATCGACCACACGAGCATGCACCACGGGCACAGGTACCCGATGAACCAGACGGTCTGCGAGAACAGCCACGTCACGAACACCCACGCCAGGAAGAGACCGGCGTTGAACGCGATCCAGAACCACTTGGCCCCGCGGATGCCGGCGAGCAGCGCAACGCCGACCGCGATCGGAGCGACGAAGCCCATCAGGCCGAGCAGGGGGTTCGGGAACCCGAAGAGGTGACCCTGCGCGCTCGCCATCACGTTCGAGCAGTTGACGAACGGGCTGACGTCGCAGGACAGCACCGCCTGCGGGTTCTCGTACTTCTGGAACTCGTCGAGCACGAGCCGGAACGAGGCGTACAGACCCACCGCCCCCGTGACGAGCAGCAGGATCGCGATCGCGACCGGACGACGGGTGGTGGGTGCAGTCGTACTCACGCCGACATCATGACATGGCGGTCTGCGCCTTCCCGGGCCTCGCGTGCGATGATGGGGAGGTCACGCGGCCGATCCGTGTGACGACGAGAGCTTTCCGGGCGCATGCCCGGACGATCAGGCGCGGTGAGAGCGTGCCGTGACCGGACGACGCGTCACTCCGACGCCGAGCCGAGCGGAGCCGGGTGCTCCGCACGGATCGTGCGCGGACCGCATGAAGATGTCGACGCCGGACGGTCACGAACCCAGCGAGTGCGGGCGGCGGGGTCGCCGCCCGCCACAACAACAGAGTTCCCGCCGCCCCTCGGGGTGAGGGCGGGGTCGAGGAGTGCACCAGCACATGGTGGAGCAGAACGAGAACAACACGAACAACGACGAGAGCGCACCGAAGCGACGGGGCCGCCTGTTCGGCGGCCGCCGCGCACGGTCGGCCGGCAGCCTGGAGGCCCGTGGTGGCGCCCAGCCGTCGACCGACGCGGTCGAGACGGTCGCCGTCTCGGGCACCGAACCGGTCGCGCAGACCGGCACCGGTTCCGGGACAGACGCCGCGGCGGACGCGACGCCCGTGACGGACGCGAGCACCGCCTCCCGTCCGGAGACGACCGACGCTGCGACGGACACGACCAGTGAGGTCTCGGTCGAGGTCTCGGTCGCCACCGGCACGACGGACGCGCACGACGTCAGCACGCTCACCGGCGACCTGCCGGTGGTCGCGGCGGAGGCCGAGGCGACCGCGGTCGCGGAGTCCGGCGCCGACGACACGGACGCGTCCGCGGTCGTCGCCGAGCAGCCGGAAGAACCGGTGGCCGAGCCGGCCGCTGAGCCCGTCGTGCCGAAGGCGACGTCGACGCTCAGCCTGATCTTCCACGCCCCGGTCCTGCCGGAACTCCCGCAGCGTGCGGCGCGCCCCGAGCGGGACGACCGCTGGGACGACGAGGACGACCGCGACGAGCAGGGCGGTGGCAGCCGCCGCCGCACCCGTCGTCGTGGCTCGAGTGCCGACCGCGAGCCGCGTGAGCCGCGCGACCAGCAGGAGCCCCGCCGCCGCGAGGTCGAGTACATCACCGAACCGCAGAAGGTGAAGGGCTCCACCCGTCTCGAGGCGAAGAAGCAGCGCCGCCGCGACGGCCGTGACGCCGGGCGTCGTCGTCAGGTCGTGACCGAGGACGAGTTCCTCGCCCGTCGCGAGAGCGTCGACCGCCAGATGATCGTGCGCTCCTCCGCGCAGAAGATCGAGATCGGCGTCATCGAGGACAACGTCCTCGCCGAGCACTACGTCACCAAGTCACACAACGTGTCGCTCATCGGCAACGTGTACCTCGGCAAGGTCCAGAACGTGCTGCCCTCGATGGAGGCCGCGTTCGTCGACATCGGCCGCGGGCGCAACGCCGTGCTCTACGCCGGCGAGGTCGACTGGAACTCCGTCGAGACCGGCAACCACGGCCGACGCATCGAAGCCGCCCTGAAACCGGGCGACAAGGTCCTCGTGCAGGTCACGAAGGACCCCGTCGGCCACAAGGGCGCCCGTCTGACGAGCCAGGTCTCGCTGCCCGGCCGCTACCTCGTGTACGTGCCGAACGGCTCGATGAACGGCATCTCGCGGAAGCTCCCGGACACCGAGCGTGCGCGTCTGAAGAAGATCCTCAAGGAGGTGCTGCCGGAGCACGCGGGCGTCATCGTCCGCACCGCTGCCGAGGGCGCCACCGAGGAGCAGCTCACCCGCGACGTGCAGCGCCTCACCGCGCAGTGGGAGGCCATCCAGAAGAAGGTGGCGAACGGGCACGCCCCGGTCATGCTGCACTCGGAGCCGGACCTGCTCGTCAAGATCGTGCGTGACGTCTTCAACGAGGACTTCACGAAGCTGATCATCGACGGCGACGCCGCCCGCGGCACGATCGAGGAGTACCTCGACGCGGTCGCGCCGGACCTCAAGGACCGCGTCGAGATCTACGACGGCCCGGACTCCTTCGAGGAGTACCGCCTCAACGAGCAGATCGAGAAGGCGCTCGACCGCAAGGTCTGGCTGCCCTCGGGTGGTTCGCTCGTCATCGACCGTACCGAGGCCATGACGGTCGTCGACGTCAACACGGGCAAGTTCGTCGGCTCGGGTGGCAACCTCGAGGAGACCGTCACGAAGAACAACCTCGAGGCAGCCGAGGAGATCGTCCGCCAGCTCCGCCTGCGCGACATCGGCGGCATCATCGTCGTCGACTTCATCGACATGGTGCTCGAGTCGAACCGCGACCTCGTGCTGCGCCGACTCATCGAGTGCCTCAGCCGCGACCGCACGAAGCACCAGGTCGCGGAGGTCACCTCGCTCGGCCTCGTGCAGATGACCCGCAAGAAGATCGGCGTCGGGCTCCGCGAGTCCCTCGCCGAGGTCAACGCGCAGGTGAACGACAACAACGCGGACCCCGGTCCCTCCAAGGGCCGTCGCAAGGGTCGTGGCGGTTCGGGTGGCACGTCGGGCAACGGCGGGTCGAACGGCAGCAACGGCGGGTCGGGCAACGGGTCGAACGGCAACGGGTCGCACGACCAGAAGTCGTCGCAGGCGCACCAGATCACCGACGACGTCAAGAACGCGCTGTCACGGATCGCCGCGTCGACCATCCCGCACGACGAGCCCGCCGTCACCGGCGTGGCCTCGCCCGCGTCGTCGGCCTCGGCTCCTTCCGAGTCACCGGTGTCGCCCGTCGTCGCTCCGGCGGCCGAGTCGACCGAGGGCGAGTCCTCGGGTGGCGCGAAGCGTCGTCGCCGTCGTGGTGGTCGCGCGAGCTCCGAGCAGACCGCCCCGGCGTCCACCGACGGCGTGCTGACGATCCCGGCCGCCGCCTCGGCTGGTTCGACTGATTCGTCCGCTTCGGCCGATTCGTCCGCTTCGGCGGATTCGTCCGCTTCCGTCGCCGATGCGCCGGTCGCTCCCGCGGCGCCCGTCGTCGAGGCCCCGAAGGAGAGCGCGCCGACCCGTCGACGGGTGTCGTCCTCGACGCCCGTGACGCCAACGGACACCACCGTCGCGATCCTCGACATCCCCGTCGCGGTCACCAAGCGCGAGCCGCGCAAGGCCCCAGACGCCGACTCCCTGCTCGACTCGGTGCTGCAGGCGCTGCCCGAGCCGAAGCAGCCGGGTCAGGGACGCGCTCGCTCTCGTCGGGTGTCGTCGGGCAGCATCAGCGCGCCGGCCACCGCCGACGAGGGCACGACCGACGACGGCACCGTGATCCTGGGGAACTGACGGTGACGAACCCCGAGCAGCGTCCGCAGAACGACCGCGGGTACTACGGCGCCGGGTGGCAGCAGCACCAGCCGCCGCTGCCACCTCAGCAGCCCGCTGGTGCCCAGGCGCTCGGTACCGGGCCCTCCGCACCGCCGCGTCCGCCGCGGCGTGCGGGGGACCCGACCAGGGCCTTCGCGCCCGGTGCATCGGCGGCCACCGTCGCCGGTGCGGCCATCGCGGTGGTCGGACTCATCGCGATCCAGGCGGTCTCGGGGCTCGTCGGCCTGCTCGGTACGAGCATCACCGTGAGCCCGTTCCAGTCGTACGGCGGGCAGAGCGTCATCCTGAGCTTCGCGACGGGGGTGTTCCTCAGTCCGTTCCCGTTCTACGCGGGGGCGTTCCTCGGGCTCGCGTTCCTCACGCCGATCACCCGCCGGAGTCCGTTGCCGGTGGTGCTCCTCCGTGCCGTGCTCGGCGGGGCAGCCGGCACGGTGGCGCTCGCGCTCGTCGGCGTCTTCACGGGCGCGTACGGGACGATCGCCGCCGGTCCCGGACGTCTGGTCATCGACGTCGTCACGGCGCCGTTGCAGCGTGGTGTGCCCCTCACGGCGATGCTCCTCGCGACGGCGACCGTGGCATGGCTCTGGCTCGGGCGTCCACGCGGCGCGCGGCCTGGGCCGCACGCGGGCATGCCCGGCACGGTGCGCCCTGCCGACGCGGTGCCGCCCGCGACGGTGCAGCCCCCGCAGCCGTCGTCGTTCGCCCCGCAGCCCCCGCAGCAGGCGGCCCCGCAGCAGGGCCAGCAGCAGGGCCAGCCGTACCCGCAGCAGCAGCCGTACGGGCAGCAGCCGTACGGGCAGCAGCCCCCGGCGAACCCGTGGGGCCCACCGCCCGCACGCTGACGGGCTGCCGGCGCGACCACGGAACGACGCGACCGACCCGGCGGACGCGCACCGAGCCTCCAGGCCGGCGCGCCGGCGCGGTCTAGAAGACGCGCTTGTCCCGCTGCGCGACCCGCAGCCCGCTCGCGATCAGCCGCAGCACCAGCTCGCGGCCGGTGACCGGCGTCGCACCGAGTGCCACGAGCTCGTCGTACCGCGCGAGCGGCACGTCGTAGTGGTCGTGGTCGAACGCACGCCGGGGAACACCGGCCCGTGCAGCGAACTCGTGGAGTTCCGCGTACGATAGGTCACTGACGAGGTGCGACCACACGGTTTCGTGTGCGGGCCACGTCGGTGGGTCGATCAACACGGTCACTCCGACAGACTACGTGTGTCGCCGTTTGACCGGACCCATGGGCATCGAGTATTCTCGATCCCTGGTGTCAACGGGCGGTTCTGCCTGTGTCGTCGATCCCCAGTCCGACTGGGCAGATCGCGCCTGGGCACCCGAGACTTCCCTCAAGCAGAGTTACGTAAGGATTTCCACGTGGTTTACGCAGTAGTGCGCGCCGGCGGCCGTCAGGAGAAGGTCGAGGTCGGCACGATCCTCACCATCGATCGCGCCAAGGCCGATGACAAGGGCAACATCGAGCTCGCGCCCGTGCTCCTCGTGGACGGTGACAACATCACCTCCGCCGCGACCGACCTGGCCAAGGTGACCGTGACCGCCGAGGTGCTCGAGGACCTCCGCGGCAAGAAGGTCGTCATCCAGAAGTTCAAGAACAAGACCGGGTACAAGAAGCGCCAGGGTTTCCGCGCTGAGCTGACCCGCGTCAAGATCACCAAGATCGCGTAAGGGAGTCTCCTCATGGCACACAAGAAGGGTGCGAGTTCCACTCGCAACGGTCGCGACTCGAACGCACAGCGCCTCGGCGTGAAGCGCTTCGGTGGCGAGGTCGTCAACGCCGGTGAGATCATCGTCCGCCAGCGTGGCACGCACTTCCACCCGGGCGCCAACGTCGGCCGCGGTGGCGACGACACGCTGTTCGCCCTGGCTGCCGGCTCGGTCGAGTTCGGCACCAAGGGTGGCCGCAAGGTCATCAACATCGTCAACGCGTAGTACCCACCACAAGCGCTGCTGACGACATCGCCCCCGCGTGAGCGGACGGCGACGCAAGTCTCAGGAGGAGGGGCAGGCCGAGTGCCTGCCCCTCCTTCCCATTTCTACGAAAGTGTGAACAACCGATGGCGACGTTCGTCGACGACGTGATCCTGCACCTCAGCGCGGGGAACGGCGGCAACGGCTGCGTGTCCGTTCGTCGCGAGAAGTTCAAGCCACTGGCCGGCCCGGACGGCGGGAACGGTGGCGACGGTGGCGACATCGTCCTCGTGGCCGACCCGCAGGTGACGACGCTGCTCGGGTACCACCGCTCACCGCACCGCTCCAGCCGCAACGGCCAGCCGGGCATGGGCGACATGCGCAGCGGCATCTCCGGGGAGGTCCTCGAGCTGCCCGTGCCCGTCGGCACCGTGGTCTTCGAGGAGAACGGCGACCTGCTCGCCGACATGACCGAGCCCGGGATGCGCGTCGTCGTGGCCCAGGGCGGTCAGGGCGGCCTCGGCAACGCCGCACTCGCGACGACGAAGCGCAAGGCGCCGGGGTTCGCACTCCTCGGGACCGAGGGGGAGTCCGGCGACGTCCGGCTCGAGCTCAAGACCATCGCCGACGTCGCACTCGTCGGGTACCCGAGCGCCGGCAAGTCCTCGCTCATCGCCGCGGTGTCCGCCGCGAAGCCGAAGATCGCGGACTATCCGTTCACGACCCTGACCCCGAACCTCGGTGTCGTCGAGTCCGGTGAGGTCCGCTTCACCGTCGCCGACGTCCCCGGCCTGATCGAGGGTGCATCGGAGGGCAAGGGCCTCGGCCTGGAGTTCCTCCGCCACGTGGAGCGCTGCGAGGTGCTCCTGCACGTCATCGACTGCGCCACGCTCGACCCCGGTCGCGACCCGATCAGCGACCTCGACGTGCTCCTCGGTGAGCTCGAGCGCTACCCGGTGCCCGAGGGACAGGTCCCGCTCGCCGAGCGCCCCCAGCTCATCGCGCTCAACAAGGTCGACGTGCCCGACGCCGCGGAGCTCGCTGCCTTCGTCACGCCCGAACTCGAAGCGCGCGGCTACCGCGTCTTCTCGATCTCGACCGCCTCGCACCAGGGCCTCCGCGAGCTGACCTTCGCCCTCGCCGACATCGTCGAGCAGGCCAGGGCCACCGCCTCGGCCGAGCCGGTCCAGGAGCGCATCGTCATCCGCCCGAAGGCCGTCGACGCCAAGGGCGGGTTCACCGTCCGTGCCGAGGGCGGCGAGGAGCACCGCTTCTACCGCGTGCGCGGCACGAAGCCGGAGCGCTGGATCCAGCAGACCGACTTCACCAACGAGGAGGCGATCGGCTACCTGGCCGACCGGCTCGCGAAGCTCGGTGTCGAGGACGGGCTCTTCAAGGCCGGGGCCGTCGCCGGGTCGACCGTCGTGATCGGCGGCGAGGGCGGCATGGTCTTCGACTGGGAGCCGACGCTCACGTCGACCGCCGAACTCATCACGAGCGCCCGCGGGACGGATGCCCGCGTCGACATGAACATGCGTCCGACCCGCAACCAGCGGCGCGAGGAGTACTTCGAGCGCATGGACGCCAAGGCCGCCGCGCGCGCCGAACTCGAGTCGGAACGCAAGTCCGGGCTGTGGGCGGACGAGGACCCCGCGGAAGAGGACTGACCAGCACATGACCGACACGACCGACCAGACCACCCTCGGCCCCGTCACGACGCGCGAGGACATCCCGCGCGCTCGACGGATCGTGGTCAAGGTCGGGTCGTCGTCGGTCAGCGGTCCGAACACCGGGCAGATCGGTGCGCTCGTCGACGCCCTCGCCGCCGCGTACGGACGGGGCACCGAAGTCGTCCTGGTGTCGTCGGGTGCGATCGCGACGGGGTTCCCGTTCCTCGGGCTCGAGGGGCGTCCCGACGACCTCGCCACCCAGCAGGCGGCAGCGGCGACCGGGCAGAACGTGCTCATGTTCCGGTACCAGCAGCAGCTCGACCGGCACGGTGTCGTCGCGGCGCAGATCCTCCTCACCGCAGGTGACCTGCAGAACCCGACCCACCGTGTGAACGCGCAGCGGGCCATCGACCGGTTGCTGGCGCTCCGGGTGCTGCCCATCGTCAACGAGAACGACACCGTGGCCACCCACGAGATCCGCTTCGGCGACAACGACCGGCTAGCGGCCCTCGTCGCACGACTGCTCGGCGCAGACGCCCTCGTGCTGCTCTCCGACATCGAGGCGCTCTACACGCGGCCCCCTGAGCAGCCCGGTGCCGAGCGGATCGACGAGGTCCCGTTCGGCGACGAGCTCGCCGGGGTCACGTTCGGGTCCGTCGGCGCAGCGGGCGTCGGCACCGGGGGAGCGGGGACGAAGGTCGCTGCCGCCCGGCTCGCAGCGGAGGCCGGGACGTCCGTCCTGGTCACCGACACCGCGCTGGTCGCGCAGGCCCTGGCCGGCGAGCACGTGGGCACCTGGTTCCACGCGGCGCCGCGTTCCTGAGCCGGTCCGGACACCCGGACTGGAGGCTCTGGTCGACCGGTCCCGTCGGCTCGCGTCCGCCGTCATCCGGACCCGGGCAGACCTACAATCGAGCCATGTCGCTGACCGCTCCCGCACCGACCCTCTCGGACAAGCTCGTCGCGTCCCGCGCGGCGGCGGCGTCGCTGGCGACCGCCACCACTGCGGTGAAGGACGCTGCGCTCCGCGCGATCGCCGTGGCGGTCCGTGCCGCGACCGACGAGATCGTCGCGGCGAACCACGGCGACCTGGTCGCCGGTGAGGAATCCGGCCTGACCGGCGGGCTGCTCGACCGGCTGCGACTCGACCCGGCCCGCATCGAGGCCCTCGCGGCGGCGGTCGAACACGTCGTCGGACTCACCGACCCGGTCGGGCAGACGGTCCGCGGCTCGGTCCTGCCGAACGGACTGCAGCTGTCCCAGGTCCGCGTGCCGTTCGGCGTCGTCGGCGCGATCTACGAAGCACGTCCCAACGTCACCGTGGACATCGCGAGCCTGGCGCTGAAGAGCGGCAACGCCGTCGTCCTGCGGGGTGGATCAGCGGCGCAGCGCACCAACGCCGTGCTCGTCGCGCGCATCCAGGACGCCGTGGAGTCGGTCGGGTTGCCACGCGACCTCGTGCAGACCATCGACGAGTTCGGACGGCAGGGCGCCACGGAGCTGATGCGCGCCCGTGGGCTCGTCGACGTCCTCATCCCGCGGGGGAGCGCCTCGCTCATCCAGACGGTCGTGACCGAGTCCCAGGTGCCGGTGATCGAGACCGGTGCCGGCGTCGTGCACGTGTACCTGGACGAGTCAGCGCCGCTCGAACGGTCGGTGGACATCGTCCTCAACAGCAAGGTGCAGCGCCCGAGCGTGTGCAACGCGCTCGAGACCCTGCTCGTGCACCGCGGTGCGGCGGAACGCCTCCTGCCGACCCTCGCGGGACGGCTGCGCGCGGCGGGGGTCACCCTGCGCGGCGACGAGGAGACCCGTGCGATCGTGCCGGGTGTGCTCCGTGCGACGGACGTCGACTGGGCGACCGAGTCGATGGACCTCGACCTCTCGATCCGGGTCGTGCCCGACGTCGACGGTGCGATGGCGCACATCGCGAAGTGGTCGACGCACCACACCGAGTCGATCGTGACGAACGACGTCGACACCGCCGAGCGGTTCATCGCGGCCGTCGACTCCGCCGTTGTGATGGTGAACGCGTCGACGCGGTTCACCGACGGCGGGGAGTTCGGCTTCGGCGCCGAGGTGGGCATCTCGACGCAGAAGCTGCACGCACGCGGGCCGATGGGGCTGCCGGAACTGACCAGCACGAAGTGGGTCGTGCGCGGACAGGGTCAGATCCGCGGCTAGACTGGTCCGCAGTCTTCCTCGACCGATCGGAGCACCGCAGCATGACCCTCCTCGCAGAAGCCGCCGAGCACGCCTCGGGGGTCCCCGCGTTCATCTTCCCGGTCGTGGCCGCAGCGTTCTTCACGCTCCTCGGGTTCGTCACGTGGTCCTTCCGTGACGTCGCGTACCGTCACTCGAACAAGTTCGAGGCCACCCGCACGCACGAGACCGGTGTGGACGAGTTCGGCCACACGAAGATCTGACGCGCTGCTCGATGCTCGAGAGCTCGGGGCGGCCCCGCATCGGTGTGATGGGTGGCACGTTCGACCCCATCCACCACGGCCACCTCGTGGCCGCGTCCGAGGTCGCCAAGTCGTTCGACCTCGACGAGGTCGTCTTCGTCCCCACCGGACAGCCCTACATGAAGTCGGGCGTCACCGACGCGGAACACCGGTACCTGATGACGGTCATCGCGACCGCGTCCAACCCGATGTTCACGGTGAGCCGCGTGGACATCGACCGGCCGGGCCCGACCTACACGGTCGACACGCTCCGCGACCTGCACGACCAGCGGCCCGATGCGCAGCTCGTCTTCATCTCCGGCGCAGACGCCGTCCAGCAGATTGTCGACTGGAAAGACCATGATGGTCTCTGGGACCTCGCGCACTTCGTCGCCGTGACCCGCCCGGGGCACAACCTGAGCATCACCGGTCTGCCCGAACGCGACGTAAGCTTGCTCGAAGTCCCCGCGCTGGCCATATCGTCGACCGACTGCCGCGACCGGGTGAGACGCGGAAACCCCGTGTGGTACTTGGTCCCCGACGGTGTCGTCCAGTACATCACCAAGCACCACCTGTATCGGAGCGTTGCATGAGTCCGTCCGACGCGCAGCCGCCACTGTCGCGGCGCCAGGCGCGCGAGCGTGAGCGCGCGGCGAACGCCGGCGCGCAGCCCGTGACCCCGCCGCCGACCGTGGCTTCGGAGCCCGTCTCCTCGGGGACCACTTCCTCGGACACGCCGACGTCGGCCGACGCCGGGCGTCGTCGCCCGGGGTCGCACGTCGCACCCGCGGCCGCCGCACCCGTCCAGGCGCCCTCCTCTTCCGCGGTCCCGCCGCAGGCGTCGGCCGGGGTCCCGTCGCCGCCACCGGCGTCCGCGACCGAGATCGTGCCGGGTACCGGCGGACTGACCCGTCGGCAGATCCGCCAGATGCGTGCGGCCGAGGGGCAGGGCGTCCGTCCCGTCCCGCTGCAGAACCCCACGCCACAGTCCTCCGACCGCACCGTGCAGGACGTCATCGGGACCGTCGGTTCCCTGTCGCCCGACGAGCGTGCGGCAGCGCCGACCGCTCCGTCCGGGTTCGCCGGGTCGAACGCGCCGGTCACATCCGCCACGGACGACGAGCCCGGAGCCGTTCCGGAGTCGTCCGGTCCGACCCAGCTCGACCCGGCCGCCGTCGAGCAGGCCACCTCCGCCGACGGCTCGCCCGACGACCTCGAACCCCTGGACGAAGCCGCCGCGCACGCCGAGGAGCCGCGCCGCCACCGCTCGACGTGGGCACCGCAGGCGGACGCCGACGACACCCCCGAGGCGCAGCCGGTCGATGACATCGTCGCTCCGGCGGACGAGCAGCCAGCTGCCTCGGCCCCCGGCGTCTTCCCGCTCTCGCTCGACGCAGACGACGACGACACGAACGAGGTCCCGATCCAGTCGCCCGAGGCGCAGGACGGATCGACCTCGCAGGACGAGCCCACGCCGGCGCCCGCCGGCTCCGCCTTCCGTCGCCCGGTCGAGCCGAAGCCCGTCACCACCGCGTTCGAGGCGCCGACGGGGCACTGGTCCACCCAGGCACACGACTCGCACGACGCCGAGGTGCACGACGAGGAGACCGGCACCCGCCGTGTCGCCGAGACGCGCACCAACGCGCTGATCCTGCCGAACTCCGCCCTCGCGGACCCGACCGGTGCGCTGAACGCCACAGGCGAGGTCATCCTCACCGGCTCGATCGACCTGCCGGCATCGCTGTCCTCGACCGGGTCGCACCGGCCGATCGACGGCGCCGAGGTCGACCGCCTGCTCGACCAGCACGACGAGCAGCCCGAGACCGATGCCAGCCCCGTCCGGGCGAGCCGTGCGGTGTCGAGCCACACCTCGACCCGCCAGGTGGTGCTCGCCGCCGCGAAGCCCAAGGAGTCGCGCACGCCGCTCATCCTCGGCATCACCGTGACCGCTGTCGGCGTGGCTGCGGCGACCGTGATCGTCGTCGCCCTCGTGACGACGAACTTCTTCGGGTCCTGACGTCCACCGTCGGGTACCCACCCCTCGCCGCCGTCGGTGGTGTGACCTATGATCGTGTCCCATCCGGCGGAAGTGTCGGATGACAACCGGAAGGACTCCGTGACCGCCTCTCCTCGCGCACTGGAACTCGTACAGATCGCCGCCGGCGCCGCTGACGCCAAGCAGGCAGACGACCTCGTCGCGCTCGACGTGACCGGGCCCCTGCAGCTCACCGACGTGTTCCTCCTGGCCACCGGGCGCAACGAGCGCAACGTGATGGCCATCGCGGACGAGGTCGAGGACCGGATGCTCCAGGCCGGCGCGAAGACCCTGCGTCGGGAAGGCCGGAGCGAGGGCCGCTGGGTCCTCATCGACTTCGGCGACGTCGTCGTGCACGTCTTCCACGAAGAAGACCGTCAGTACTACTCGCTCGAGCGCCTCTGGTCGGACTGCCCGACCATCCCGCTCGAGATCCCGGCAGAGCACACCGCGTAGTCCCGTCTCCGACGCGCCCGGGGTCCCGCCTCGATTTCGCTCCCCGGGTCGCGCATGGTGTACGCTGCACTGGTGCCTCCGGGAAGTCGGAGAAACGAAATGGGTCTGTGGCGCAGCTGGTAGCGCACCTGCATGGCATGCAGGGGGTCAGGGGTTCGAGTCCCCTCAGATCCACCACCGAAGCCCCGCTCTCCACAGGAGAGCGGGGCTTCTTCGTTGTGTTCTGCGCGCCCACTACGCTGATCGCATGAGCAACGACGCCCCGCTGTCCGGTTCGCAGCTGACCATCTCGGCCGCCGGCTACACCGCCGAGATCGCGACGGTGGGAGCGACCCTCCGCTCGCTCCAGCACCGCGGCCGCGACCTGGTCGTGCCGTTCGCCGCCGACGAGGTCCGTCCGGTGTTCCGTGGCGCCGTCCTCGCGCCGTGGCCGAACCGGGTCGTCGACGGCCGCTACACCTTCGACGGACAGGAGCACGAGCTGGCCCTGTCCGAACCCGCACGCGGGCACGCGCTGCACGGCCTCGTCGGGTGGACCGACTTCGCCGTCGCGCTCCACGAGCCGGACCGCGTCGTCCTGATGACGACGATCGCGCCGCAGGCCGGGTACCCGTTCCGCGTCGTGGTCCACGTCGAGTACCGGCTCGACGCCGGGGGACTGCGCACGACGATCACGGGGAAGAACACCGGGGACGATCGTGCGCCGTGGGGGACCGGTCCGCACCCGTACCTGAGCGCGGGCGAGGGGACCGTGGACGACTGGACGCTGGCGCTGCCGGCGGCCGAGGTCCTCGAGGTCACCGCGGACCGGCTGATCCCGACGGCGCTCGTCCCCGTGCACGACGAGTTCGACCTCAGGACCCCGACCGCGATCGGCCCGCGGTTCGTCGACCACGCCTTCACCGGCTTCGACCGCGACGCCGATGGCACCGCGACGATCGCGCTGACCGCCGCGGACGGACACGGCGTCCGGGTGACGTTCGGGCCGGAGTGCCCGTGGGTCCAGGTGCACACCGCCGACCACGTCGTCCCCGAGTACCACCGCGCCGGTCTCGCCGTCGAGCCGATGACCGGTGCGCCCGACGCCTTCAACGCGGGCACCGAGCGCGGGCTCGTCGTGCTCGACCCCGGTGCCGCACACTCCGCCGCATGGACGATCGCCGCGATCTGACCTCGGGAGCCGGTTCCCCGCGCATCGAGATCCGGCAGCTCGACGGCGTCGACCCGGTGTCGTTCGCCGGCACGCTCCGGGGCGACGTCGTCTGGCTGGACTCCTCGGTGCCCGCCGGGGCGCCGGACAGCGCGCGGGACCGGGCACGCTGGTCGGTCCTCGCGCCGTGTGATGGCGCGTTCACCGCCCGGTTCCGGCACCAGGACCGGCGTGCGCACCTCGACGTGTCCATGCCGCTCCTGGCATGGTTCGGCGCGTCCCGCTCCGAGGACCGTCCGGCCTTCGACGTCCTCGCGGACCTGCTCGCGCTGACGCCCCGACTCGCCGAGCCGTTCCCGGGGCTGGGGTTCGCGCTCGGGTGGGTCGGGTTCCTCGGCTACGAGCTCGGTCGTGAGTCCGGCGGTCCCGACCGCACCGCGGACGGACACGCGGACGCGGACCTGCGGTTCGTCGACCGCGCCGTCGTCGTCCGCGACGACGGTGCGGCATGGGCGCTCGCGCTCGTCGACGACGCGGAACCGGACGCGTCGGCGGCGAACCGGGCATGGCTCGAGACGGTGGCGGACGGCGGACCGGCGGCCGACGTTCGGGACGTGCCCCCGAGCCTCCCGTCCGGTCCGGCGAGCGGCCGCGTGTCGCGCGCCGCCTACGAGACCGCGGTCGAGGCGTGCCGCGCCGAGATCCGCGACGGCAACGCGTTCCAGGTCTGCCTCACCACCGCCTTCTCGGTGCCTGGCACCGGACGGGAGGCCCTGGCTGGTCCCGGTACGGACCCGCACCTGGTCGAGTACCTGCGGATGCGCGCGGCGGACCCCGTCCCGTTCGGTGCGTACCTGCGGCTCGGCCCGCTGCGCGTGGCCAGCAGGTCGCCGGAGCGGTTCCTGCGGATCGGCGCGGACGGCAGGGTGCTCGCCGAGCCGATCAAGGGGACCAGGCGGCGGCTCACGGACCCCGAGGCGGACCCCGCGGCAGATCTCGCGATGCGGGACGAGCTCGCGGCGAGCGTCAAGGACCGCGCGGAGAACGTGATGATCGTCGACCTGCTGCGGAACGACCTGCTCCGCACGGCGGTGCCGGGTTCGGTGCACGTCGACCGGCTGTGCGCGGTCGAGACGTACGCGAGCGTCCACCAGATGGTCTCGACGATCGGTGCCGTGTTGCCGGAGGGCGTGTCGCGGGCGGACGTGGTCCGTGCGGCCTTCCCGCCGGGTTCGATGACCGGTGCGCCGAAGACCAGCGCGATGGCGATCGCATCGCGGCTCGAAGGCGGGCCGCGCGGGGTGTACTCCGGGGCGATCGGGTACTTCTCGGCGAGCGGGGCGGTGGATCTGTCGGTGGTGATCCGCACACTGGTGACGGTGCTCGACGACTGTGGTGCTGCCGGGTCGCGGACTGCGGTCCGGTCGCGGACGCTCGGCGCCGGGGGAGCGGTGACGTGGTCCTCGGTCGCCGGTGACGAGGCGGACGAGGCCCTGACGAAGACCCGGTCGGTGCTCGGCAGCATGGGGGTCGTCGCCGACTGGTAGCCGCCCGAGTCATGTTCGAAGACGTGTTCGAATCATTGTCCACAGAATGTCGGTCCCGATTGACATCATCGAACACGTGTTCGAACATGATGTGATGCAGACGGCGGCGGCACTCCGGTCGCCCGGGGCTCGCGCACCGCGCCCCGGGCGGGACGGTGCTGCGCGTGGGGCTGACCACATCGCTGATGCGCGGGCGGCGCTCGACCGGATCACGTCCCTGCGGTCGCGGGTCGCCGACATGGAAGCCACGCGTGTCGACACCGCGGGGCTCCCCACCGCCCCGGCGCTCGAGCCGCTGCTGCCCGGCGGGGCGATCCGTGTGGGCGGGACCTACGCCGTGCCGGAGTCCGTCCTGCTCGCGATGACCATGCTGCAGGCGGCCTCGGCGGCGGGGGCGTGGTGCGCCGTCGTGGGCGTGCCGTCCTTCGGCGTCGAGGCAGCAGCTGCCGCCGGCATCGACCTCGAACGACTCGTGCTCGTGCCGGACCCCGGCGACCAGTGGCTCGCGGTGACCTCCGCGATGGCCGACGTCGCGCAGATCGTGCTCACCCGCCCACTCGGGCGGGTGGTGCCAGGTGACGTCGCACGGCTCTCCGCGCGGCTGCGGCAGCGCGGTGCGGCACTGGTCGCGCTCGGTTCCTGGCCGGGTGCCGACGTCACGCTGCGGGTGACGTCGTCGTCGTGGAGCGGTATCGGGCAGGGACACGGGCACCTGACGGAGCGACGTGCCACCGTGACCGCGACCGGTCGAGCCGGTGCAGTGCGTCCGGTCAGCGCCGAGCTGCTGCTCCCGGCGGCGGACGGCGTCGTGCGGGCAGCGGTCCAGGCGCCGGTGGCGCTCCCCGGCGACACGCGTGGCTTCCGCCCCGTGGCGGTGGCGTCGTGATCGGGCGCGGGCGGGTCCGTGCCGACGCACTCGTCCGGGGCGCCGCGATGCCGGAGCCCCCACCCACCAGGACGATCGTGCTCTGGTGCCCCGACTGGCCGGTCATCGCCGCGGCCCGTGCAGCAGGGGTGCCGCCGGAACAGCCCTTCGCCGTGGTGTCGAAGGGGCAGGTCTTCGCGAGTTCGGCCTCGGCCAGGCAGTCAGGCGTCGTGCGCGGACTCCGCGTGCGCGAAGCTCAGGCGCGCTGCCCGGAGCTCGTCGTGCAGCCGTACGACGACGGCCTCGACCACCGCGCGTTCGAGCCGGTCATTCGCGCGGTCGAAGCGGCGGTCCCCGGGGTCGAGGTCCTGCGACCGGGCACCGTCGCGCTGCGCTCCCGTGGCCCGGCGCGCTACTACGGCGGCGAGCGGGCAGCGGCGGCGACCCTCGCGGGCATCGCGGCGGACCACGGTGCCCCCGCGGTGCGTGCCGGGGTGGCGGACACACCGTTCGCGGCGGACCAGGCGGCACGTGCCCGGCCGGTCCGCCCGGGGGAGCGCGTCCGGATCGTGCCCGTCGACGGCTCGGCGGAGTTCCTCGCCGACCTGCCGCTCGGTGTCCTCGGCGACGCCGACCTCGCGATGGTGCTCGGGCGGCTCGGCATCGCCACCCTCGGGGAGTTCGCCGCGTTCACCGATGAGCAGGTCCGCGACCGGTTCGGGGTCGCCGGCGCGTTCCTGCACCGGCTCGCGGGCGGACGCGACCCGCGGGAGATCTCGTCGCGGCCGGTCCCGCCCGAACTCCGGGTGGAAGCCGCGTTCGAGCCGCCGCTCGACCGTGCCGACCAGATCGCGTTCGCGTTCCGGCGGACGGCAGACGACTTCGCCGCCCGGCTCCGTGCCGCGGGGCTCGTCGCGACGACCATCCGCGTCGGCATCGTCGACGAGCGGGACATCCTGCTCGAACGCACGTGGGCGCACCCGCGCTGGTTCGACGCCGCCGACGTGGTCGACCGGGTGCGCTGGCAGCTCGCCGGCGGTGTCGACCCGACCGGGCTCGAAGCCCCCGTGACCTCGGTCGTGCTCGAACCGGTCGCGGTCGACGACATGGCGAACCACGAGCGCGGGCTGTGGGGGTCCGGGCCGGACGAACGCGTGCACCACGGCCTCGCCCGCGTGCAGGGCATGGTCGGTCACGACGGGGTGGTGACGCCGCGCGTCGGTGGTGGCCGCACCCTGTCCGAGCGGGTCGTGCTCGTGCCGTGGGGCGATGCTCCCGCCGCCGACCTCGCGTCCGTCGCCGACCGTCCCTGGCCGGGCAAGCTGCCGGGGCCACCGCCGGCGACGGTGCTCGAACGACCGCGTCCGGTGGACGTGGTGGCGTCGGACGGCGGCAGCGTCGACGTCGACGACCGCGGGGTGCTCTCCGGAGCGCCGGAGCGGTTCCGCGCCGAGGCGGACCGCGGTGGCCGGTTCGCCCCGGTCACGGCGTGGGCGGGGCCGTGGCCGCTCGTCGTGCGCTGGTGGGACGCCGGCGGACGACGACTGCACCGGCTGCAGCTCGTCGACGCGGAGGGACGCGCCTGGTACCTCGTGCTGGCGGACCACCGGTGGTGGGCGGAAGCGGTGGCGACGTGAGCGGGGGTGCCTGATGGGCTACAGCAACCCACCGATCCCGTGGTCGGAGTTCGAGCGCGCCCTGTCCGACAAGCGGAGCCCCGGTTCCACGAACGCCGGCGACGGCGGGGACAGCCCGGCGTGGTCCAGGAAGCGTGCGCCGTACGTCCCCGCGGAGCCGACGCAGTCCGACGGACCGCCCGCCGTTCCGTACGCCGAACTGCACGCGCACTCGACCTTCAGCTTCCTCGACGGCGCGAGCCAGCCGGAGCACCTCTTCGAGGAGGCCGCCCGGCTGCGCCTGCACGCCCTCGCGCTCACCGACCACGACGGCTTCTACGGCGCCGCCCGGATGGCAGAGGTGGCAGAGGCGTACCCGGCCGTCGGCACCGTGTACGGCACCGAGCTGTCCCTCGGGCTCACCGAACCGCAGAACGGCGTCCCCGACCCCGAGGGCTCGCACCTGCTGCTGCTCGCCGACGGCCAGGACGGCTACCACCGGCTCGCCGGCGCCGTGACGAGCGCGCACCTCGCGGCCGGCTCCGAGAAGGGGCGCCCGCGGTACGACCTCGACGACCTCGCGTCCCGCGCGGACGGACACTGGCGGGTGCTCACCGGCTGCCGGAAGGGCACCGTGCGCCAGGCACTCGAGCAGGGCGGGGAGTCGTCGGCGGAGACGGCGCTCCGCGTGCTCCTCGACCGCTTCGGGACCGGCAACGTCGTGGTGGAGCTGCTCGACCACGGCGACCCGCTCGACAGCGCCCGCAACGACGTCCTCGCCGCCCTCGCCGCCCGGCACGCGCTGCCGGTCGTGGCCACCGGCAACGTGCACTACGCCACCCCCGACCGCTTCCCGGTGGCCACCGCCCTCGCCGCGGTCCGGGCCCGGCGCAGTCTCGACGAGATCGACGGCTGGCTGCCGGCAGCCGACTCGGCACACCTGCGATCCGGCGCCGAGATGGCCAGGCGGTTCGCCCGCTACCCCGGCGCCGTCGAGTACAGCGTGACGCTCGCCGACGAGCTCGGCTTCCGGCTGAAGACCGTCAAACCGGGGCTGCCCGACCTCGACGTGCCGGACGGCCACACGGCGATGTCGTGGCTTCGGGAACTCACCTGGGCCGGGGCACGACGGCTGTACCCGGGCAGTGCGGACGGGGTCGACCCGCACAAGCGGCAGCGCATCGAACGCGAGCTGTCCGTGATCGAGGACAAGAACTTCCCCGGGTACTTCCTCATCGTCCGCGACATGGTGCAGTACGCCCGCGGACGGGGGATCCTCTGCCAGGGACGCGGGTCGGCGGCGAACTCGGCGGTCTGCTACCTGCTCGAGATCACCGCGGTCGACTCCATCCGGTACGGGCTGCCGTTCGAGCGGTTCCTGTCGGCGATGCGCGACGAGGAACCCGACATCGACGTCGACTTCGACTCGGACCGCCGCGAAGAGGTGATCCAGTACGTCTACGAGAAGTACGGCAGGTACAACGCCGCACAGGTGGCGAACGTGATCACCTACCGGCCGAAGGGCGCCGTGCGGGACATGGCGAAGGCGCTCGGGCACAGCCCCGGCCAGCAGGACGCCTGGTCGAAGCAGGTCGAGCGGTGGGGCTCGGTCACCGAGAGCGAGGACCACGACATCCCCCAGGCGGTCGTCGGGCTGGCGAGCGAGGTCCTGGGGTTCCCGCGGCACCTCGGCATCCACTCGGGCGGGATGGTGCTCACCGACCGTCCCGTGGGCGAGGTGGTACCGATCGAGCACGCCAGGATGGACGGCCGCACGGTCCTGCAGTGGGACAAGGACGACTGCGCGTACATGGGCCTCGTGAAGTTCGACATGCTCGGGCTCGGCATGCTCGCGGCGCTGCAGTACTCGTTCGACCTGGCTGCCGAGCACTGCGGGGAACGCTGGGAGATGCACTCCATCCCGAAAGAGGAGCAGGGCGTCTACGACCAGCTCTGCCGTGCGGACACGATCGGGGTGTTCCAGGTGGAGTCACGTGCGCAGATGGGCACGCTGCCCCGGCTGCTCCCGAGACGCTTCTACGACCTCGTGATCGAGGTCGCGCTGGTCCGCCCCGGGCCGATCCAGGGCGGTGCGGTGCACCCCTACATCCGTCGGCGCACCGGTGAGGAACCCATCACCTACCTGCATCCGGCACTCGAACCCGTGCTCGAACGCACCCTTGGCGTACCGCTGTTCCAGGAGCAGCTCATGCAGATGGCGATCGCGGTCGGCAACTGCTCCGGGGACGACGCCGACCTGCTGCGCCGGGCGATGGGGTCCAAGCGCGGGCACGAGAAGATCGACCGGCTCCGCGACAAGCTCTACGCAGGGATGGCCGACAACGGCATCCACGGCGCCGACGCCGATGCGATCTACGCGAAGATCCAGGCGTTCGCGAACTTCGGGTTCGCGGAGAGCCACTCGATCAGCTTCGCGCTCATCGTCTACGCCAGCGCGTGGATGCGGCTGCACTACCCCGGGGCGTTCCTGGCGGCACTCCTCCGGGCGCAGCCGATGGGGTTCTACTCGCCGCAGACCCTCGTCGCGGACGCCAGGCGGCACGGGGTGACGGTGCTCCGGCCGGACATCCTGCGCTCGGGCGTCGACGCGACGCTCGAGCCGACGGGGGAGCCGGCGCCGGAGACCGACGACGCGTGCCTCGATCCGGAACAGGCACCCGTGCTGCCGTTCGACAAGGCGCTTCCCGACGACACGGCGAGACACCGCCGTGACGGTGCGTTCGCCGTGCGCCTCGGACTCGCCGAGGTCGCGTCGCTCGGACGGAAGAGCGCCGAGCGGATCGTCGCCGAGCGCGATGCACACGGACCGTTCGCCGACATGTCCGACCTCGCCCGCCGGGTCGGGCTGACCACCGCACAGCTCGAGGCGCTCGCCGCCGCCGACGCGTTCGCACCGTTCGGGGTCGACCGCCGGGGTGGGATGTGGTCGGCGGCGCAGGCCGCTGCCGAGCGTGCCGACCAGCTGCCGGACACGCAGGTCGTCGTGCAGCCGCCGCTGTTCGGGCAGATGACCAGCGGGGACGTCCTCATCGCGGACATGTGGTCCACGGGCATGACGACGGACGACCACCCGGTCCGGCACGTCCGCGACCGGCTGCGGGCGAAACGGGTGCTCAGCGTCGGGGACCTCGCCGCTGCGGAGACAGGGCGGCGGATCGAGGTGGGCGGGATCGTCACGCACCGGCAGCGACCGGCGACCGCATCCGGCATCACGTTCATGAACGTCGAGGACGAGACCGGGCTGGTGAACGTGATCTGCAGCGTCGGGGTGTGGGGACGCTACCGACGAGTCGCCCGTGAGTCGCCGGCGGTGATCGTGCGGGGCATCCTCGAGCGGTCCCAGGACGGCGTGGTCAACGTGGTCGCGGACCGCATCGAGCACCTGCCGCTCGCGGTGCGCACCCGCTCGCGGGACTTCCAGTGAGCGCAGCGCTGCCGCGGGCGCGCCCGACTGGTCAGCGCACCTCGGGGACGCGGATGGTGACCTCGAGACCACCGGAACGGACGTTGCGGAGGGATGCCGTGCCTCCCGCCTGTTCCGCGATCGCGCGCACGATCGCGAGCCCGAGACCGGAGCCGCCGGGCAGCGGGATGCCGCCGGTCGCCGGGTCCGGGTTCGGGCGGGACTTCCTGGCCTCGTCCGGTCGGGTGAAGCGGTCGAAGGCGACGGCGACGAACGACTCGGGGACCCCAGGCCCGTCGTCGGTGACCTGGAGCTCGCCGAAGCCGGGCGTACTCCGCCACGTCACCAGGATGCCGCCGCCGCGGGGCAGCGCCGCGACCGCGTTGCCGGCGATGTTCGTCACGAGCTGCGCCATCGCGCCGGTGTCGAGCCGGTACCGGGGCTCCACCGTGCCGCCGCCGATACCGGGGCCGGAGCCGCCGACGGAGACCGGGGCCTCGAGGTCGAAGTCGACGGTGATGTCCTTCGTGCCCGCGATCAGTCGGACGCGGTCCACGGCGGCCATCACCTCGTCGCCGAGGTCCGACCACGCGGTCAGCGTCTGGCGGTCCCCGTCCTCGGAACGACGCTCGGACTCCTCGATGCGCGACAGCGTCAAGAGGTCGTTCGCCAGTCGGGACAGCCGTGCGACGTTGTTCTTCGCCCGCTCGATGTGCTCGGCGAGCGCCCGGGCGTCGTCGGCGTCGAGCGAGGCGAGGTCGAGCTGGGTGGTGAGGATCGCGAGGGGTGTCCGGAGTTCGTGGCTGGCATCGGAGACCATCTGGCGCTCGCGCTCGGTCGCCTGCCTGGTCCGCGCGAGGAACGCGTTCAGGGTCGTCGCGAGCGACGCCAGTTCGTCCTGCGCCGGGCCGACCGGCAGCTCGGCACGCTCGGGGGCGACGGAGAGGCGCTCGGCCTCGCGGCGCATCCGGTTCACCGGGCGGAGAGCCGCCGTGGCGAGCGCCCATGACGCGACACCGAACGCGACGAGGATCGCCAGGCCGGTGATCGACAGGGTGGTGGTGAGGTCGTCGACGACGATCGCCTCGGCCTGCGAGTTCCGCGCTGCGACGACGGTCCAGCGTCCGGCCTGGTTCACCGGGTGCTCGACGACGACACGGTACTGGGACCCCGAGACGTCGATGACGCTCGTGCCCGCCTCGGTCGACGTCAGGCTGCCGAGGGCGCGCTCGACCCGCGTCGGCATCGTGGAGAGCACGATGTCGCCGGAGGGGGAGACGACGGCGACCAGCTGGGCGTTCCCTGGCGGGGAGAGATCAGGGTCGCTGTCGACCTCGAGCGTCGCCACGTACGGGTCGGCGTCGGCGTCGAGCAGCGTCCTGGTCGCGGAGGCGACCACGCTGACGACCTGGAAGCGCATGACCAGGACGAGCAACACGATGACGACCGCGGCGATCGCCGTCGAGCCGATCGTGATCCGCGACCGGAGCGAGAGCAGCCGGAGCGGCCTGACGAAGCGCATCGGTGCGACGGGCCTGCCCGTCAGGAACCGAGCAGGTCGAGCCGGTAGCCGCGGCCACGCACGGTGGAGATCGCGACCGTCGCCTCGTGCGACGTGAGCTTCTTCCTGAGGTACGAGATGTACTGTTCGACGACGTTCGGGTCGACGTGCTGCGAGCCGTCCCAGACCTCTTCGAGGATCTTCGGACGGTCGACCACGGTGCCGACGGAACGGGCGAGCAGACGCAGGAGCGCGAACTCGGTCGGGCTGACGGCGACGCGCTGGCCCTGGATGGAGACGCGACGGGCCTCGGAGTCGATCGAGACGTCGCCGACCTCGATCGTCCGCGGTGCTCCGGTGGCCTCGCGCCGGCCGAGTGCTCGCAGTCGGGCGGTGAGCTCGGCGAAGGCGAACGGCTTCGTGAGGTAGTCGTCGGCTCCGGCGTCGAGACCGAACACCCGGTCGTCGACGGCGTCGCGGGCGGTGACGAGCAGGATGCGGACGGGGTCCTCGCGTTCCCGGATCCGTCGAGCGAGCTCGAACCCGGACATGCCTGGCATCATCACGTCGACGACCGCGAGCTCGAATGCCTGCTCACCGAGCGCGATGAGCGCCTCGACACCGTTCTCGACCGCGGTGACGCGGTACCCCTCGGCAGCGAGACCGCGTTCCATGAGGGCGCGCATCTCGTCGTCGTCCTCGACCACCAACAACCGCATAGTGGACCTCCTGGGACCCATCGTGGCATCGAACCGGCGTTCACGGGCGGACCGACGTGCATCCCGACTGAATCTCGTCACAGTGAACACGGGGCGTGGCCCACGATCGAGGGACGTGAGGACTGCTTGCGTCCTTGCTAGGCTCCCCGACCGGACGCCTGTACCCGACAGACCGTCCTGTCTCTGGGGGAGCCATGAACGACGAGCCGGACCACCCGGCCATCATCCGCCTGCGCACCGAGCTCGATGCCGCGTGGAAGGGGGTCGGGGCGCTGGGGCAGATGGACGACGGTCGTCGTGAGCGCATCGTCGCCGAGCTGCGCGCCTCCGTGCCCGACGTCGCCAGTCGCGCGGCGCGCGAGGCCGGTCAGGAGGCGGTGTTCGCCGAGATCCGTCGGTTCGCGGACGCCGAGGTGGTGGTGTCCGATCCCTCGGTCCCGACGCGGACGATCTGGGGACAGATCGTCCACACCGCGGCAGAGGCGGCGATCGCGGCTCGCTGACGCGCGGGCGTTCCGCGCGTAGGAAGCCGAATCGCGCGTAGGAGGCCCGAATTTCCGACCTCCTACGCGCGAAACGACCTCCGACGCGCGAAGACGCCCACCCCCGAAACGCCCCCGCGCCGCCCCCGCGCCCCCGACCGGTCAGTCGTCCTCGCCGAGGAGCTCCTCGCGGACGCGGCGGATGTCCTCGAGCAACGCCCCGATGAGGATCCAGTGCCGCGAGTTCGGGCGCACGACCTCGAGCGGCGCCGTCAGCGCGGGCTCCGCAGGGTCGTCGAACCCGTCAGCGGCGGAGGCGGAGGCAGAGACCGACGACGAGGTCCCCGACGCCACGACGGCCGACTCGACCTGGGCCCCGAGCGCCCGGACGTCGGCACCGATCCTGGCGACCTCGGTGGCGATCCGCCCCACCATCGGGTCCGCACGGAGATCCGGCGCGGTGTTGTCCTGGATCGCGCGGGTCATCCCGGTCACGCGGGTGACGAGCACGCGCAGGTGCTCGGTGACGACGACGTCGCGCTCGAGGATGGTGCGGTGCCGCCCACCGCGCGGGTTCATCGTGAGGGACTCCTGCGCGGAGGTCAGGGCGGCCTCGGCCTTGGCGTGCTGCTGTCGCAGGGAACGGGCACGGAGGAGCGCGTCGTGCCAGCGGTCGCGGTCCCAGCCCTCGGTGAGTCCGATCGCCACCCGCTCGAACGCCACCGCGGTGTCGCGGGCGAGCCGGGCGACGGCCAGGTGCGCGGGGCCGAGCAGGACCGGCGGCACGATGACGGCGTTCACGACGAGCGCGACGGCGGCGCCGAGCACGGTCTCGAGGATCCGGTCGGCGGAGTAGTTCGGCGTGACGATCCCGGCGGTGAGCACGAGCATGCCGCTGATCGCGACCTGCGTCGCCGACGTCGGGGTCAGTCGCAGGGCCCACGCGATGAGGATCGCGACCACGATGACGAGCAGCACGACCCACACGGAGTCACCGAGCGCGAAGTGCAGCCCGGTGGCGAGCAGCACCCCGAGCACGACACCGGCGCTCCGCTCGAGGCCCTTCACGAAGGACTGGTTGATGCTCGGCTGCACGACGAGGAGCGCCGCGATCGCCGCGAAGGTCGGGAACGGGCCGTTGATGACGACCTGGCACAGCAACACCGCCGCGACGACCGCGACCGCCGTCTTGACGACCTGCAGGAACGGCGTGCGACTCGAGCTGCGGAGGCGCGCGACGGGGTTCACGACGACCACGGTAGCCACGCGCACGACGCCGAGCCGTGCACGAACGCGACGAATCCGCGTCGACCCTGTTGACTGATGTCGTGTGGCCCAATCACGAGCGAGTCATCCCGGAGGCATTCGTCGGCTCCGGGACCACCGTCGTCGCCGCACGCGCCCACTCGGTGGAGCCATCCGGGAACGGGTACCTGTACGGCTACGAGGTCGACACGGTCGACCGGAACGGCCAGCGCGGGACCGTCCTGACGTACGTGGACACCGGTGGGACGCACGACCAGAACAGCGCGCTCGTCACGGATCCGTCGACGGGTGAACCGGTCTCGGTGTGGGCGTACCCGAACGACCCTGGTCTCCCCGTCCTGCCGCAGGTGACCTACCGCGATGCCGTCGCCGAGCTCCTGACCACACTCGGGATGCCGGTGACCAACCCGACCCTGACGGTGGCGGCCTACCGTCCGGGCAAGCGCGCCGTGGTCCGGGTCGACGCGCCGGAGGGCACGCTCTTCCTCAAGGTCGTCCGGCCGCACCGCGTCGCGCCGATCGTGAAGACCCACGAGCAGTTCGTGGCGGCGGGGCTCCCGGTGCCCCGCGTGCTCTCGAGTCGCGGCGACGGTCTGCTCGTGCTGGAGCGGATCCGCGGTGTGCCGGCGGGCAGCAGGATCCTCGACATCGCCGACGACCCGCGCTTCGTCGCGTCGCTCGCCGCGCTCACCGGACGCATCGCGACGGTGCCGATGACCCAGCAGGCCCGCGCCGACGCCATGGACCACGCGGACTGGCACCGGAGGACCCTGGTTTCGGCGCTGCCGCAGGACGCGCTGCAGATCGACGAGCTCTACGACGCGATCGGCCGCCGGTCGATCGGGTGGAACAACTCCGACAAACAGGTCGTGCACGGCGACCTGCACCTCGAGCAGGTGTTCGTGGACGACGCCGAACCGTGGCGGATCTCCGGACTGCTCGACATCGACACGGCGGGATGGGGCTACCCCGTCCGCGACATCGGCGCCGTGGTGGCGCACCTCGTCGTCACCGGGCTCTGGCACCGCTCCCGCGGCGACGCCGATCGCGGTGCCGCCGCTGAGCGGCTCGCCGACGCGATCGCGCGCGACTGGGCGACCCGCAACCCCGCCGGGGCCGAGCGGCTGGGACCGGCCATCGGCGCCCAGCTGCTGGCCCACGCCGGAGGGCAGGCGACCACGGGCTCCGCGAACGGCATCGCCACCGCGGAACAGCTGCTGGCGGCGACACGTGCCGCGCTCGCGGAACCGGCCCCGGTCCTCCCGGCCGAGCCCACGGCCCGCCCGCGGTCCGCACCGCGCGTCTGAGACGCGCGTTTCGACCCATCGCGCCCGGAGTAGGAGGTCGAATCGCGCGTCGGCAGCCGGAAAGAACCGCCACCGACGCGCGATTCGGCCACCGACGCGCGTTTCGTCCCACGGTGGGCGGGGCGGGGCGGACGGGAGGCACGACTCGCGCGGGGTGCGCCGACTCGCCTCCGTCGGTGGTCCGGGAGTAAACTGAACGCGCACGCACCGCGTGCCCGCGCGTCGGGTCGATTCCGGACACGACGAGTCGGTCACTTGACCGACGTGGGCACCGGATCCGCGACCGCCCTGGGACGACCCAGTCCTGCAGCGTCGCGTGCGTGCGACGGCGCCGGATCTCCGCGCAGACCGTCCCATCGACGAGGACTCCCACCCGGGTGTCCTCGACGGGAACGGTCGCACACACGTCGCGGGGATCGGCGGGCCACGGTGGCCCGTTGCCGGCATCGGTGCGACGGACGCACCGAGGAGACTTCCGCCCGCACGGGCGGCTCGCCCCGGTCTCGGGGTGGAACAGGAGGAGCCTTGGCTCGATCAGGCACGCGGCGTGCAGCCGGTGGGACGCGGACCGCGTCGCGCCGGACCCGGCCGCTCGACAACGACGGTGTCATCCCGGTGCTCGCCCGCGCCGTGCGCGAGGTCGAGGCGGCCGCGCAGCGCGGACCGTTGAAGGCGTCGAACCGCACGAAGTTCCAGGCGGTCGCGCTGCTCATGCGTGAGGAACGCGCCCGGGTGAAGGCGGACACGACCCTCACCGACGCGCAGCGCGCCGAGCAGATGAAGCGGCTCGACGGCGTCGCGCAGATCCTCGCGAAGACCGCAGCGCGGGACACCAGCGTGATCCAGCTGCTCGCCGAAGAGGCATCGGTGTCGGAAGCGACGCGCACCGTGAAGCGGGACATGATGATCGCCGGTGGCGTCGAGATGCAGCCGGAGGACCTCGTCATCGCGGCGGAGCCCACCCCCGTCGCGGTCGCGCAGGAACGCGCCGTCGTCCCGCAGGCGGTCGTGCAGCGCCAGCTCGCGAACCCGTTCCTGCCGCCGGACTTCGCCCTCGCCGACCAGCCCGTCGCGCACCCGCGTCGTCTGGCGAACTGGGAGCTGTTCGGCCCGCTGTTCAAATCGTTCGAGTACGGCGCAGGCGGGGGAGCGGCGACGATGCCGCTCCCAGAGCCGCCGACGCAGCACTCCGCGTCGGGCACCACGCTCATGAAGCACCAGGCCGAGCTCATCGCCGCAGCCGCCGACGGGCACCGCACGTTCCTGCTCGCCGACGAGCCGGGTCTCGGCAAGACGGCGCAGTCGCTCCTCGCAGCCGAGGCCGCGAACGCGTTCCCGCTCCTCGTCGTGGTGCCGAACGTCGTCAAGACCAACTGGGCCCGCGAAGCCGAACGCTGGGTGCCGAACCGCCGCGCCACGGTGATCCACGGTGACGGCGACGACCTCGACGGGTTCGCGGACATCGTCATCGTGAACTACGAGATCCTCGACCGGCACGTCGGCTGGCTCGGCGCCTTCGGGTTCAAGGGCATGGTCGTCGACGAGGCGCACTTCATCAAGAACAAGGACTCGCAGCGGTCGAAGTTCGTGCTGCAGCTCGCCGAGAAGATCCGCTCCAGGACCTCGTCGCCGCTGCTCATGGCCCTGACGGGGACGCCGCTCATCAACTCCGTCGAGGACTTCCGCACCATCTGGGAGTACCTCGGCTGGATCGACGACAAGAAGCCCCGCGCGAAGCTCATGAACGAGCTCGAAGAGATCGGGCTCACCCCGGCCGACCCCGGCTTCTTCAGCGAGGCCCGTCGCGCCGTGATCGACATGGGCATCGTCCGACGCCGCAAGGTCGACGTGGCGGCGGACATCCCCGCCCGGCGCATCGCGGACATCCCGGTCGAGCTCGACGGCGAAGAGGGTCGATCGATCCGCGACGCCGAGCGCGAGCTCACCGCGAAGCTCGTCCGCCGGTACCACCAGGCGCTCGACGCCCGCACCGGTCAGGACCCGGTCGTCGGCATCGACCACAAGCTCGTACGGCAGGTCGCCCGCTGGGAGCTCGAGGACCAGGACGCCTCGTCGACCGGTGAGAACGTGTTCTCGATGGTCCGGCGGATCGGCCGCGCGAAGGCGCAGCTGGCGGCGGACTACGCGGCGCAGCTGGCGTCGAACGTCGGCAAGGTCGTGTTCTTCGCGAAGCACCTCGACGTGATGGACCAGGCCGAAGAGGTCTTCGCACGCCGGGGCCTGCGGACGGCCACCGTCCGCGGCGACCAGACGCCGGCCCAGCGCACGGCGGAGATCGACTCGTTCGTGAACGACCCCGACGTCGCCGTGATCGTCTGCTCGCTCACCGCGGCGGGCGTTGGGCTCAACCTGCAGGTCGCGTCGAACGTCGTCCTCGCCGAGCTCTCGTGGACCTCTGCCGAACAGACCCAGGCGATCGACCGCGTGCACCGCATCGGGCAAGAGGAGCCGGTCACCGCGTGGCGCATCATCGCGGCGCAGACCATCGACACCAAGATCGCTGACCTCATCGACAGCAAGGCGGGGCTGGCAGCGCGCGCGCTCGACGGCTCCGACGAAGAGGTCGTCGACTCCGGCGACATCCAGCTCGACGCGATGGCAGCGCTGCTGACCGAGGCGCTCGGCGGCTAGGGTGCGGCTCCCGCTCAGATGCGGGACTGCACCTCGGCCAGGGAGGGGTTCGTCGCGGTGCTGCCGTCGGGGAACACCAGCGTCGGCACGGTCTGGTTGCCGCCGTTCACCTCGGCGACGAGCTCGGCGGTGCCGGGGGTGGCCTCGATGTCGACCTCGCGGAACGGCACACCGGCCTTCGACATCTGGTTCTTCAGCCGTGCGCAGTAACCGCACCAGGTCGTGGTGAACATGGTGACCGCGCCGGCTTCGGGCACGAACGCGTCGCGGGTGATCGTCTCGCTCATGTCCACAGGCTAACCCGCGTGGTCCTCCGCACCCTGGACGGGCTGGTAGACAAGAGCGTGTGACGGACACGCACCTCGAGATCGAGCGCACGTACGACCTTCCAGACGGAGCCGAGCTCCCCGACCTCATCGGGGCAGGAGGGATCCTGCAGGTCGACCACCAGGACCCGTTCGAACTCGACGCCACGTACTGGGACACCGAGCGCTACGACCTCGTCGCCTCCCGCGTGACGGTCCGCCGTCGCACCGGGGGACCCGATGCCGGCTGGCACATCAAGCGCGCCGAGTCCGACACGGTCCGACACGAGCAGCACTTCCCCCTCACCGACGACGCCGACACCGTTCCCGAAGCCGTCCTCGCCGCGCTCTTCACCGAGCGCCGGGGCCGCGGACTGCACCCGGTCGTGCGCATCACCACCACCCGGACCGTCACCCGCCTCCTCGACGAGGACGGTGACCAGGTCGCCGAACTCGCTGACGACCGCGTCAGCGCCCAGCGCCTCGACGCGGACGCTCCCGCGGACCCGCGCACCTGGCGCGAGGTCGAGGTGGAGACCGTCGAGGGCGTCGACCCGCAGATCGCCCACGAGTTCCTCGGGTCGCTCGACGGCCGCTTCGCCGCCGTCGGAGCCGGCCCCGCCGCCGTCGCGTCCAAGCTGGCACGTGGGCTGGCAGGTGCGCCGGCACCGCGCCTCCAGTCCGCGGACAAGCCCGAGAAGGGCACGACCGCACGGATCCTCACCAAGCGACTCCGCAAGCTGCGTTCCGCACTGCTCAGCCAGGAGGCCCGGCTCCGCTCCGGCGACACGGCCGACCTCCGCCACGCCGCCGGGACGGCACTCGAGATCGCCGCGATCCTGGAGACGTACCGGTCGGCGTTCGCGCCGGGCGACGCGGGCGACCGCGCCGCCTCGGCAGCAGACGGTCTGGCGAACGTCACGGCGCGTGCGGCGCTCGCGGAGTACCTCATCGACCGGCTGCCCAGGGCGTCGACGCCGGCGCAGGACGACCTCGTCGACGCGATGACGCGCGAGCGGATCCTCGCGTCGACGCGGGAGCGGCGCGACCACGCGGTGCGCGACGTCGTGGCGTTCCTGCACGGTGAGCCGTTCCTCGAGCTCCTCGACGCCCTCGACGACGCCGTGGAGCGTCCGGCACCGACGCCGTGGGCACTCCGCTCCCCGAAGCACGTCGCGCAGGACGTCACCGCCGTCGTGAAGCCCGAGGTCCGGGAGCTCGTGCGCGCGGCGGTCGCCGACGACGAGTCCGAGACCGCCGCCGAGCGTGAAGCAGCCGACCGTGCGACGACCGAGCGGGCGTGGCAGGGCACGATGCGCGCCCGGATGGCGATGGACGTGCTCGGGGACGACGCGTTCCCGCACGCACTCTGGAAGCGCATCGGCACCGCGGCGGACGTCCTCACCGAGCGCGTGCGGTCACTGCACGCCCTGGACGCGCTGCGTACGAACGCCGGCATCGCCGAGCGCGGTGGCGAGGGGACGTTCGGGTACGGCGTGCTCGCGGGGGACCGGGTCCGCCTGGCCGAGGAGTCCTACGACGAGGCGGTGCACGCGCTCAACCGCGTGTGAGCGCGTGCGCCGCCGGTGTCGCTCCGGGCGGCGGTGCGGTGCGGTGCGGTGCGGTGCGGTCGGCTGACGCGCGCTCTGCGGCATCGAGTGCGCAGCAATGCCGTCCTGGGGTGCCGCGGTGTCGCCGTTTCTGCGCACTCGGCCGCTCGCCGTGCTGCGACCGACCGGCGGACGGGCGGACGGGCCCACTGCGGGATCGAGTGCGCAGCAATGCCGTCCTGGGGCGCCGCGGTGTCGCCGTTTCTGCGCACTTGTTGGCTCGCCGTGCTGCGACCGACCGGCGGACAGTCCTTCGGCGCGATCGAGTGCGCAGCAATGCTGACCTGGGTCACCGGCGCGTCGCCGTTTCTGCGCACTTGTTGGCTCGCCGTGCTGCGACCGACCGACCGGCGGGCGGACGGACGGGCCCGCTGCGGCATCGAGTGCGCAGCAATGCCGACCTGGGGCGCCCCGGTGCCGCCGTTTCTGCGCACTCGGCCGCTCGCCGTGCTGCGACCGACCGACCGACGGTCCTTCGGCGCGATCGAGTGCGCAGCAATGCCGACCTGGTGTGCCCGCGCGTCGCCGTTTCTGCGCACTCGGTCGCTGGCAGTGCTACGACCGACCGGCGACCGACCGGCGACCGACCAGCGACCGACCGGCGACCGACCGGCGGCAGGCCGGTCGACCGGACGTCAGGCCGACGCGATCGGTGCTGCGGTCGCTGCCGCGGGGGAGACCTCGGCGAGACCGAGCGTGTCGAGGAGCCACGCGAGCTCGAACGCGCGCTCCTTCCACGACGCGTACCGCCCGCTCACCCCGCCGTGGCCCGCCGCCATCTCGGTCTTGAGGAGCACCGGAGCACCGACCTCCCGCAGCTTGGCCGTCCACTTCGCCGGCTCGACGTAGAGCACCCGGGTGTCGTTGATCGACGTCACCGCGAGGATCGCCGGGTACTGCACGTCGTCGCGGACGTTCTCGTACGGGGTGTACTCGCTCATGTAGCGGTAGACCTCGGCATCGTGCAACGGGTCGCCCCACTCGTCCCACTCGATGACGGTGAGCGGCAGGTCGGGGTCGAGGATGCTCGTGAGGGCGTCGACGAACGGCACCGCGGCGAGGATGCCGGCGAAGCGATCGGGAGCGATGTTCGCGACGGCTCCCATCAGGAGCCCGCCCGCGCTGCCGCCCTCGGCGACGAGCTGTCCCGCCGTGGTGCGACCGGTCTCGATGAGGTGGTCGGCGACCGCGACGAAGTCCGTGAAGGTGTTCTTCTTCGTGAGGGTCTTGCCGTTCTCGTACCAGTGGCGTCCCATCTCGCCACCACCGCGCACGTGCGCCACCGCGAACACGACGCCCCGGTCGAGCATCGACAGCCGCATCACGCTGAACCCGGGGTCGATGGAGTGCTCGTACGAGCCGTACCCGTAGAGGTGCAGCGGGCTCGGCGTGCCAGTGTCGACGGCGTCACGACGCCACACGAGGGAGATCGGCACCCGTGTGCCGTCGGTAGCCGTTGCCCAGTCGCGCTCCTGCACGTAGTCGGCGGGGTCGTAGCCGCCGAGGACCGGCTGGCGCTTCAGCACCGTCACCTGCCCGGTCGCGAGGTCCAGGTCGCTCACCTCTGACGGGGTGACGAACGACGTGAACCCGATGCGGAGCGTCGGTTGGTCCCACTCCGGGTTGCCACCGAGGCCGGCGGAGAAGAGCGCTTCGTCGAAGGGGACCTCGTGCGCATCACCGAACCCGTCGCCCTCGATCGGGATGATCGCGACACGGGGCAGCGCTTCGGCACGGTACTCGAGCGCGAGGTGCCCGGCGAAGGCGTCGACGGACTCGATGCGGCGTTCAGCGTGGTGCGCCACGACGACACGGCGGTCGGTCTCGGAGGTGGGGTCGTCGGCGGGGACGTCTACGAGCTCGAAGTTCTCGGCGCCGTCGTTGTGCAGGACGAGGAGCCGGTCGCTGCCGCCGACGATGGCGTGCTCGATCTCGTACTCCACGCCGTCCCGACGCGGCCACACCACGTGGAAGTCGCCAGTCGGGTCGGCGGCGTCGAGGATCCAGGCTTCCGAGGTGATCTTCGACCCGAGCTGGATCACGATGTACTGCGAGGACCGGGTGACCCCGACGCCCACCCAGTACCGGTCGTCGGGCTCTTCGAAGACGACGACGTCGTCCGTCGCGGCGGTGCCGACGGTGTGGCGCCAGATCCGGTCGGGACGCCAGGAATCGTCCACCGTGGGGTAGAAGACGTAGCGGCCGGACGGGTCGAACGTCGCACCGGACCCGGTGTTCTCGACGACGTCGTCGAGGTCCTGCCCGGTCGTCAGGTCCCGCACGTGCAGGGTGTAGCGCTCGTCGCCCTCGACGTCGACGCCGTACACCAGCCGGGTGCCGTCGTCGGAGATGTCGTACGAGCCGAGCGAGAAGAAGTCGTGGCCGTCGGCGAGGACGTTGCCGTCGAGGACGACCTCTTCCCCAGGGAGGGCATCGGCGCCACCGTCGAGTGACGGCGGCGTCCAGTCGTCCGGATCGCTGATCGGCGCCCGGCACTGCACGCCGTACTGGCTGCCCTCGCTGGTGCGGGTGAAGTACCACCACCCGCCCATGCGCACCGGCACCGAGAGGTCGGTCTCCTGCACACGGCCCTTGACCTCACCGAAGATCCGGTCGCGCAGCGGGGCCAGGTGGTCCGTCGCGGCCGCGGTGTAGGCGTTCTCGGCTTCGAGGTACGCGACGGTGTCCGGGGACTCCTTGTCACGCAGCCACTCGTAGTCGTCGACGAAGTCGATGCCGTGGTGCGACCGGGTGACCGGGCGCTTGTCGGCGGTGGGCGGGGTGGTCGCTCCGTGCTCGCTGCTCACCGCACCAGCCTAGGCCGCAGCGACGTCGAGACGCCTGCGCAGGCGGTCCATGTCGACGGTGGATCGAACGCGCTCGGCGAACGCGTCGACCTCCGTCGCGACGTCCGTCACGAGCCAGGCCCGTCGGCGGCGGCGGGACGTCACGGACCGGATGATGCCGGCGCGGTCGAGAGCGACCGCCAGGTCGTCCGGCGACCTGCCCGACTCCGCTGCGAGGGCGGTCAGGTCGTCCTCGGTCATGACGGGGTCGTGGAACAGCGCGCCGACGTCCCACGGCAGGCGCCGTGCCGCATCCGCAGCGTGCTCGTCGAGCACCAGCGCCGTGAGTGCCGCTTCGTCGCAGGCGGTCCCGATCGCGATCGCCAGGTCGGCGACGAAGTCGTGGACGGACCCGAACCGGTAGCGCACCAGGTGGTCGAAGTACCGGGAACGGTCGGCGACGAGCGCGGTCGCGATCGGCACGGTCGTCCTGCTGACACCCCGGCGTCGCAGGACCGCGCCGATCAGCGCCCGCCCGATGCGCCCGTTGCCGTCGGTGAACGGGTGGATCGACTCGAACTGGGCGTGGGCGATCGCGGCCTGGGCGACGGGGTGCAGGTCGTCGCGGGCGAGGAACACCAGGAGGTCCGCCATCGCCTCCGGGACCAGGTCCGGTGGTGGCGGGACGTACGTCGCGAGCCGCGGGCTGCTGCCACCGCCGATCCAGTTCTGGACGGTCCGGTACCGACCGGCGTCGCGTCCGTCCAGGGGGTCGTCCCGCATCAGGTCGAGGTGCGCGGCACGGACGGCGTCCGCCGTGATCGTGCCGGACGCCGCGTCCGTGACGAGGCGGTCCAGCGCCCTGGTCGCGGCCACCATCACCGTCGCGCTGTCGTTCGCACGGACACCGACGACGGCGCGGGCGTAGTCGTCGAGGCCGGCGTGCTCGTCCTCGATGCGGGAGGACGCCACTGCCTCGGTCCGGGCGAGGACACCGCCGAGTGCGCCGATCCGCGTCCCGTGCTCGCGATCGAGCCGTCGGAGCGCGGCGACCGCCCGGTCGAGCAGCGCGTCGTCGCCGGGTGCCGCACGGTACCTGGCGGTCGCGATGCGTGGTGGGATCCACGTGGTCACCGCGGTGCAGAGCCGGTCGGCGCGCGGTCCACGCACCCCGCTCCGCCACGGCCGCTCGGCTCGCTCGTGGCGCGGCCAGTCGGTGATCCGTGTCGTCGTGTCCTGGTGCACAGCGGCCTCCGTCCGTCCCGACGACGGTAGACACGGTCGGCCAGCGAGCGCCAGGAATCGGTATGTCGTACTTCGCCGGCCGTGTCGGCGGCGACGGCTACCGTGGACCGCATGACCAACTCCTTCGCCATCACCGGTGCCCACGTCGTCCCCGTCACGGCGGACGAGTTCGACGGGGGAGCGGTCGTCGTCGAGGACGGACGCATCACGGCACTCGGTCCCGACGTCACACCCCCACCGGGGATGCCCGTCGTCGATGCTGCCGGTGCCTGGCTCGTCCCGGGGTTCGTCGAGGCGCACGGCCACGTCGGCATCCACGAAGAAGCGAACGGCCCGGCCGGCAACGACACGAACGAGCTGACCGGCCCGAACATGGCAGCGGTCCGCGCGATCGACGCCGTCGACATCGACGACGAGGGCTTCCGCGACGCCCTGTCCGGCGGCATCACCTCGATCGTCGTCAAGCCCGGCTCCGGCAACCCGATCGGCGGTCAGTCCGTCGCCATCAAGACCTGGGGCGGCCGGACCATCGACGAACAGCTCATCTCCGACGCCGTGAGCGTGAAGAGCGCCCTCGGCGAGAACCCGAAGCGCGTGTACGGCGACAAGGGCCAGACCCCGTCCACCCGACTCGGGGTCGCCAAGGTGATCAGGGAGGCGTTCGTCGCGGCACAGGACTACCGCGCCGCCCGTGACGCCGCCGCTGCGAAGGACGAGCCCTTCACGCGCGACCTCACCAAGGAGACCCTCGTCCGCGTGCTCGACGGCGAGCTCGCCTGGGACCAGCACACCCACCGCCACGACGACATCGCGACCGCCGTCCGACTCGCCGGGGAGTTCGGGTACCGGCTCGTCGTGAACCACGGCACCGAGGCGCACAAGATCGCGGACGTCCTCGCCGAGAAGGACATCCCGGTCATCTACGGCCCGCTCTTCACGAGCCGGTCCAAGGTCGAGCTCCGTGACCGCGGCATCCCGCACCTGGCCGCGCTCGCCGCCGCGGGCGTCCGGGTCGCGATCACGACCGACGCCCCCGTCGTGCCGATCAACATGCTCGTCACGCAGGCGACGATGGCCGTCCGGGACGGACTCCCACGCCAGACGGCACTCGAAGCGCTCACCACGAACCCGGCGACGTTCCTCGGTTTCGGTGACCGCGTCGGGCGGATCGAGCCCGGCTACCACGCCGACCTCGTGCTCTGGTCAGGCGACCCGCTCGATGCGACGAGCCGCGCGACGCGCGTCTGGATCGAGGGCCGACAGGTCTTCGAGTGGGCGGACGGCGTCGGCGTCACCACACCACGCTGGTAGCGCTCTGGACGGACGGGAGGCCCGGATCGCGACGTGCGCGCACGTCGCGATACGAGCCTCCCGTCCGACCGCCGGCGGTGCGGCGTCAGGACTCGCGCGCCAGCAGGAAGTCGTTGATGCGGGTCGTGAGCTCGGCGTCCACGGGGACCTCGTCCCCGTTCACCAGTCGGATCGGCGCCGCCTGCCGGACGCTCGACACGAGCCAGAGCGCATCGGCCGCGCGCAGGTCGTCCATGGTGACGAGTTCGTAGGCGGTCTCGATCCCGGCCTCTTCGGCGAAGCGGAACACGTCCGCCTGCGTCGTGCCGGCGAGGATCCCGATGTCCGTGCGCGGTGTGACGAGCCGACCACCCACGGACATGATCAGGTTCGCGCGCGTGCCCTCGAGCACGTAGCCGTCCGTCGACACGAACAGTGCGTCGTCGGCCCCGCGGCGCGCGGCTTCGCGGAGCGCGGCCATGTTCACCGCGTAGGACAGCGTCTTCGCGCCCTGCAGCAGCCACGGCGAGGTGCGCTCCACGTCGTGGCGGTACCCGCGGTCGAGCGTGACGACCGCGATGCCCTCGGTCCGGTCGGCGGTCGAGTCCGGCGAGGCCGCGGCGTACACCCACCCGGTCGGACGCCCGGACCCCTCGACGCCGCGGGTGAGGACGGTCTTCGCGAACGCCTCGTGCACGGGGTCGAGCTCGGCGCACACGGCCTCGATCGCGCGGCGCCACGCGTCGAGGTCCGGAAGCGGCAGGTCGAGCATGCGGGAGGACCGCTCGAAGCGGGCGAGGTGCGGCTCGAGGGCCTGCGGGCGACCGTCGACGACGGTGATCGTCTCGAAGACGCCGTCGCCCCGGATGATGCCGAGGTCCTGCACCTGGAGGTGCTCCTCGAGCGGGGCCGCGAACGTGAAGGCGTCGGCGGACGGATCGTGCGGCGCGGCGTCGCGGGAGGGCTGGTTGAGGACGGCGAGCACGGTGTCGGTCATGCAGCCATCCAACCCCACGTCAGCGCTGCTCCGGTAGGGCGCCCATCAGCTTCCAGACCGCCTCGGTCAGTTCGGGGTGTTGCAGCGCGATCCGACGCAGGCGGTGGTACTCCTCACCGAGCTGGGTGCCGTGGCCGGACGCCGGGTGCATCGACCACTGTGCACTCCGCTGCCCGATCGCGGCGTCGAGTTCGAGGGCCTCTTCGCGGAGGATGAGCACGACCTGCTCGTCGACGGTGGGCAGCATCGGCATGAACTCCCACGGGTCGTCGCCCTGCCGCGAGCGGTGCTCGACGATCATCGAGATCTCTTCCGCCGCCTCGGCACGCAGCACTTCGAGGCTGCGCCCGAATCTCCGGTGCTCAGCCATGGTGCCCCCGCAGCACACCTGCCATGGAACGAGCGTACGCCAGATCATCGGCCACACTGGACACGTGACCGAGCGCGACGAGACGAAGAACCAGCACCCCCGCGTCGTCGTCGTGTACCTGCTCCGGGACGACGGTCCCGGACCGTCGGTGCTGCTCGGCGAGAAGCGCCGCGGGCTCGGGAGTGGCCGCGTGGTCGGCCCTGGTGGCAAGCGCGAGCCGGGGGAGACGGCGGTCGAGACCGCCGTCCGCGAGGTCGCCGAAGAGGTCGGCTTGCGGCTCGACCCGGCCGACCTGGAGGCTCGTGGCACGTTGAACTACCGGTTCCCGTTCCGGCCGTCCTGGTCCCAGGTCTCCGACGTGTTCGTCTGTCGGGTCTGGTCCGGCACGCCGGTCGCGAGCGACGAGCTCGAACCGCGGTGGATCCCGCTCGACGACGTTCCCTACGACGCGATGTGGGACGACGCGAAGTACTGGCTCCCCGCGGTGCTGCGTGGTGGCACCGTCGCGGCACGGTTCACGTTCGCCGAGGACAACGCCACGGTCGCCGGGTTCACCGGGGTCGGTGTCGACGCGCCGGACGCCTAGCGCTGCGTGCGGGTGCTGCCGGTCCTGGCTTCCTCGGCCGCGGCCATCACGTCGGCGTCACCGCTGCGGCCGCCGAGCGGACGGACGAAGAAGTCGATGATCCCGAACACGATCGCGCCGACCATCGAGAACATCGCCCAGCCGACGAAGAGCCCTGCGGTGTTCCGGCCGTCCGCTGGTGCGAGGATGACGCTCGCTGCGTAGAACACCACGGTCAGCGCCAGGAAGACGATGACGAGCGTGATGAGGAGACGGTGCCAGGCGCTACGGGTCATGATGCCCCAGGATACCGCTCAGCGCGCGGCGTGCCGGCTGTGCTGCCGCTCGCCCTCGTCGTCCCGGACCTGCTGTCGCACGACGGGAATGCTCCTGGTCGTCAGCGGTTCGTTCTCGAGACCGTCGCGGCCACCCGTGAAGACGTCCCCTGCGGCGCGTTCGTCCTCCCAGAGCTCGTCGTCGCGGAGGACCTTGAGGGTCCCCGTCTCGGTCGAGGTCAGCCCGTGGCGCTCGAGCTCCACGTCGCGCTGCTTGCCGAGGAACTCGCGGTTGGCGGTCTGGGCGTCCATGAACATCGTCGTGCGCCCGGTGACGATCGCCCGGATGCGGCGGTGCTCCCACCACTTCTTGCCGAAGTACATGAGCACGAGGCCTGCCGCTGCGTAGCAGCCCATCGTGATGAGCCCACGCGCTGGACCTGGGCCGACGCCGTAGATCTGGTGCTTGATCATGTCGACCATGCTCGAGCCGACCACGACGTGGTTGAGCCACGCGAAGGGCTCCGGCATGAACCACTTCGGGTAGGCACCACCGGATGACGGCATCGACAGGAAGACGAAGCAGATCATCGCGGGGGCGGCGATGAACCGGCCGACGAAGTAGCTCAGGCCGTTCACCGCGAGGCCGATCGCCACGATCCAGCCCCACGCGATGAGCACGAGCTCGATCCAGTGGCCGTGGATGGCGCCGACGACGGGCCCGGCGAGCGTGTTCGTGATGAGCGAGATGACGAGCCCGCCGATGACGATGACGGCCATCCTGGTGCGGTGGCGCAGCGGGCCGCCCATGATGCCGATGAACATCGACACCATGTAGCCGCCGATGCACCACGCGAGCATGACGTACATCGCGACGGTGCCGTACTCGTCGTAGGCGGGGAGCGCGGCGAGCTCGGTGATCTTCGGCGTCGCCACCCCGGTCGCCGTCAGCACGGCCGACAGCGTCGCGGGGACGAGGCTCGCGACCTGGAACTGGTGCGCGCTCGCCTTGAAGAACTCGTTCGTCGCGGGGTCGTACGCCACGGCCATCGACCCGGCGATCACGTCCCGCTTGGCGGCGACGAGGGAGTCGTACGTGTGGAAGACGTACTCGCCCGGCAGCGCCTTCTGCACCGCGGCGACGAAGCCGGGATCGCTGCCGACGAGGGCGATCGGCACGTCGTGCGGGTGCGGCGCGTGGAACGCGAAGACGTAGCAGAGGCAGAAGCCGACGATGAAGAACAGCGGCATCCAGAGCTGCAGGCCGATGAGCTGGAGCGACGGGTGCAGCGTGCCGTACCAGCGGCGGTAGGCGCTGATCTTCTGCGGTGCCGGGACGGGCGCCTGACGACGCTGCTTCGGACGCGAGGACCCGGCGACCTTCGAACCCCGACGCGGCTTGGTGCCTCGGGCGGAGGGGCGGGTGGTCCGCTGCTTCGGAACGGACTTCTGCTGCGCCCCACCGGAACGGTCCGGGGTGTCGGTGTTCTTCGGGACGTCGTTCCGCGGCGTGCTCACTCGGCGCTGTGCTCCTGGTTCTCGTGTCGGGTCCGGCCAGGATACGCCGCCGCGCTGACCGCGTCCCGGGCGGGTCGCGACTCCGGCCCGGGAGCGGCGTGAGTGCGCGGTTGTGGCGGTCTGGGCGTGTGTGGGTCGCCGTTGCTGCGCACTCGGTGTGGCCAGCGGGGTGGCGGACGGGAGGCTGGTGGCGGTGCCGCCCCGTGCCTCCGGCCCGGTGGTGGGGCGAGTGCGCGGTTGTGGCGGTCTGGGCGTGTGTGGGTCGCCGTTGCTGCGCACTCGGTGCGGCCGGCCGCCGGCGCCGGGCGCGGTGCGCCTGCGGCGCTTAGGAGCGGCTGCGGGACGCCTGGGCCGAGTCCATCGCGAGCTCCTCCGCGTCGAGCGTCACGAGCACCCGGCGCATCACCTCTTCGTCGAGGTTGCCGCGCTCGCGTTCCTCGAGCACGATCTCGCGACGGCGGTCGAGCAGCTCGCGGCGGATGTCCTGGATCTGCGCGCCGCTGAGCCGGACCGGTGCGTTCCGTTCCTCGGACTCCTCTTCCTCGGCGTCGCGTCGGAAGGTCTCCGCCTGACGCTCGAGACGGGCCTTGAGTCGGGAGACGACGGCCTCCACCGCGTCGGTGCCGAACTGCGCGGACCACTCGGGCTTCCGGTCGTCCAGGAGCTGGATCGCCGCCTCGGTCGTGCGCTGGTTGAGCCGCATCTCGCTGCGGATGTCCTCCTCGCCCTCCGCCGGGTCCTGCACCTTGAGCCGTCGGATCACGAACGGCAGCGACAGCCCCTGCAACAGGAGTGTGCCGACCGTCACGAAGAACGCGATCACGAAGATGGTGTCCTGTGCCTTGATGTCGACCGGGTTCGCGACGACGGAGACCGCGGCGGCGAGCGTGACCACGCCGCGCATGCCGGTCCACGAGATGACGGTGAGCTCACGCCAGTTCAGCTTCGGCTCGGCGGAACCGCGCAACCACCGCAACGAGGGATGGCCGCGGGACAGCCGGATCCGCAGCGGTCGCAGCCACCGGCCGTTGAAGCGGTTGCGGACGTAGGACTCGAAGACGAAGAGGGGCCTGACGACGATCACGACCGCGAGGACCACGGCGGCCGCGGTGATCGTCTGCCCGAGACTCCGCTCGCTCTCGATGAGGTCCTGCACGACCGTGTTGAGCTGCAGCCCGATGAGCGCGAAGACGAAGCCCTCGAGGATGACGTCGATGCTCGTCCACAGCGGACGCTCCTGCAGCCGGGTGGCGTACCCCTCCTTCGGCGAGTTGTACCCGATGTACAGGCCGGCGGTGACGACCGCGATGACGCCGGACCCGGAGAGGTCCTCGGCCAGGATGTAGGCGACGAACGGCAGCAGGATGCTCATGATCGTCTCGACCACCGGGTCGTTGATGCGCTGCCGGATCCAGTGCACGAGCACGCCGAGGACCCCACCGACGGCGAGCCCCACACCGATGGCGAGCCCGAAGATGCCGAGGTCCTGCCAGATGGTGAGCGACGTCCCCGCGGCGATGAGGGTGAACACCCGCACCAGTGTCAGGGACGCCGCGTCGTTGATGAGGCTCTCGCCGGACAGCACCGTCATGACGCGACGGGGCAGTCCGAGCTTCCGGCCGATCGCCGCGGCGGACACCGCGTCCGGCGGCGCCACGATCGCCCCGAGCAGGATCGCCGCCGGCCAGTCCATGTCCGGGATGATGATGTACGCGGCCAGGCCGACGGCCAGCGCCGTCACGATGACCAGGAAGATGCCGAGACGACGGATCTGCTTGATCGACGTCCGGAAGCTCTGCCACGAGACGTCGAGCGCCGCCGAGTAGAGCAGCGGCGGCAGGATCAGCGTGAGGATGACCTCGGAGTCGATCTCGATCGGGGGCAGCCCCGGCAGGAACGACGCCGCGAGCGCCACCGCTGTGACGAGGAGCGGAGCGGGGAGCCCCTTCGCCCGTGCGAAGCCGGTCACCGCGAGCGATCCGACCAGCAGGATGAGGAGCTCGACGGTGTCCATGGACCCATTCTCCCATCGGAATGCTTCCGAACCTGAACGAGTCTGCAGTCGACATGAACGGCTGGTGACCGATCGGGGTTTGCTCGGAACGCTCCGGACTGGGACACTTGCCCGCGGTGGACATCACACTCATAGTCGTCCTGGTCATCGCGTTGGCCCTCTTCTTCGACTTCACAAACGGTTTTCACGACACCGCCAACGCGATGGCGACACCGATCGCCACCGGGGCCATGAAGCCCAAGGTGGCGGTCACGGTCGCAGCGGTGCTCAACCTCGTCGGTGCGTTCCTGAGCACCGCCGTCGCCACGTCGATCTCGCACGGCCTCATCAACGAGGGTCCCGGCGGCGTCGCGATCTCGCCGGAGATGATCTTCGCCGGGCTCATCGGCGCGGTGGTCTGGAACATGATCACGTGGCTGCGCGGCCTGCCGTCGTCGTCCTCGCACGCGCTGTTCGGCGGGCTCATCGGCGCCGCGATCGTCGGGGCCGGGTTCCAGTCCGTCAACTACCTCGCGCTGATGACCGTCGTCATCATCCCCGCGTTCCTGTCGCCGGTGATCGCTGCGCTGGTCTCGTACCTGTCGACGCGCATCGCCTACCGGATCACCCGGCGCCCGGTCTTCCCGAACGAGCGCGGCGGCTTCCGGATCGGGCAGATCTTCACCTCGTCGATGGTGTCGCTCGCACACGGGACGAACGACGCGCAGAAGACCATGGGTGTCATCACGCTCACCCTCATCGCGTCCGGCGCGCAGTCGTCGAACAGCGGCGTGCAGCTCTGGGTCGTCGTCGCCTGCGCCCTCGCGATCGCCCTCGGGACCTACACCGGCGGCTGGCGGATCATCCGCACGCTCGGCTCCGGCATCACGGAGATCCGCGCGACGCAGGGCTTCGCGGCAGAGGCCTCGACCGCTGCCACGATCCTCGCCTCCAGCCACCTCGGCTTCGCGCTGTCGACGACGCAGGTGTCCTCCGGCTCGATCATCGGTGCCGGGCTCGGTCGCCGCGGCTCGAAGATCCAGTGGTCCACGGCGGGCAAGATCGTGATCGCCTGGTTCATCACGCTGCCCGCGTCGGCAGCGGTCGGAGCGGTCGCGTCCGGGATCGCCCGGTTCGGCGTCGTCGGGCTCGTCATCGACGCGCTCGTCGGGGCCGCGGTCATCCTCGGCCTGTACCTGTGGTCGCTCCGGAAGCCGCACGGCTCCGCCTCCGCGATCGAGGTCGACGTCGCCGCCAACGCGGTCTTCACCCGCAAGGAGCTCCGCGACCTGCAGCGCAAGAAGCGCGCGGAGAACGTGGCCGCTCGTCGCGAGGAGCTCAGCCGCGAGCGCACGCTCCGCCGCATGGCCGCACGCAAGGGAGGGCGTCGCTGATGGGTATCGACTGGTTTGCCTTCCTGACGGTGGCGCTCGTCGCCGTCGTGTCCTCCTGCTTCGTCGTCGCCGTGTACTCGGTCGGCCTCCGCTTCTGGAGCGCCGCCGACACCCGCGAGGGCAAGTTCACCGTGAAGGACGACGGGACGATCGGCCCAGCGACCGCAGGGTTCCCGAACCCGCAGGGCGCCACCGCCGCCGTGCGCGGGTTGCGCGCAGCGGCCATCGCCTGCTTCGTCGTCTGCGGCGCCGTGGTGCTCTACGGCATCTACCTGATCGTCCCGCAGTTCCACTGACGGACGGGAGGCTCGTGGCGGGCCGCCACGAGCCTCCCGTCCGCCGTCTGGTCGCCGCGCGCCCACCGGACCGGCTGGACGGGACGGACTACCCTCGTGACGTGATCCACGACGAGGAGGCGCACGTGAGCGTTGGTACCCGCACCGAGACCGATTCCCTGGGCTCGAGGGAGGTGCCGACCGATGCGTACTGGGGTGTCAACACGCTGCGGGCGCTGGAGAACTTCCCGATCACGAGCGTGCCCATCGCGGTGTACCCGGATCTCATCGAGGCGCTCGCGACGGTGAAGCAGGCCGCGGCCCGTGCGAACAAGGCGATCGGCGTGCTCGACGACGAGCGTGCCGATGCGATCGACCGTGCGGCGCAGGAGGTCCGCGACGGAGCCCTCCGCGACCAGTTCGTCGTCGACGTCGTGCAGGGCGGCGCCGGCACGTCGACGAACATGAACACGAACGAGGTGCTCGCGAACCGGGCGCTCGAACTCCTGGGGCGCGAGAAGGGCGACTACGCCTACCTGCACCCGATCGACCACGTGAACCGCAGCCAGTCGACGAACGACACCTACCCGACGAGCGTGAAGATCGCGATGATCTTCGGCGTGCGACGGCTCGTCGAGCAGCTCGAGCAGCTCTCCGAGGCCTTCGCCGAACGCGGAGCGGCGTTCGCGGACGTGCTCAAGGTCGGACGGACCCAGCTGCAGGACGCGGTGCCGATGACCCTCGGCCAGGAGTTCACCGGCTTCTCGCACACCATCCAGGAGGACGTGCTCCTGCTCCGCCGGGTCACGCCGTTGCTCGCGGAGATGAACCTCGGCGCGACCGCGATCGGCACCGGGATCACCGCCGACCCGCTGTACCGCGACGAGGTGCGCCGTCAGCTGCAGGAGGCGAGCGGCATCGACGTGGTGACCGCCCCGGACCTCATCGAGGCGACGAGCGACGCCGGTGCGTTCATGACGCTCTCCGGCACGGTCAAGCGGAGCGCGATCAAGCTCTCGAAGATCTGCAACGACCTGCGGCTGCTGGCGTCGGGACCGCAGGCCGGGTTCGGGGAGATCACGCTGCCGGCTCGACAGGCGGGTTCGTCGATCATGCCGGGCAAGGTGAACCCCGTGATCCCCGAGGTCGTCAACCAGATCGCGTTCGCGGTCGCCGGTGCGGACGCCACGGTGACGATGGCGGCGGAGGGCGGGCAGCTGCAGCTCAACGCCTTCGAGCCGATCATCGCGCACTCGATCATGCAGTCGCTGCAGTGGATGACCCGCGGGTGCGCGACGCTCCGCGAGCACTGCGTCACGGGCATCGAGGCGAACGAGGCGAAGCTCGCGGCCCAGGTGGACACGAACGTCGGCGTCGTCACGGCCCTGACGCCGTACATCGGCTACGCGGCGGCGGCGTCGATCGCGCACACCGCACTGACCACCTCGACGCCGATCTCCACCCTCGTCGTCGCGGCGGGGCTCATGGAGCCGGACCAGGTGCAGCGTGTCCTGAGCCCGGCGCGGCTGTCCGGCATCGAACTCGCCACCGGCGCGATCCCGGTCATCACCGAGGCCATGCTCGACGCGGAGGCGGCCCGGAAGCAGTAGCGGCTAGGGAAGGGGCATCGGCGGCTCGCCGACCCTGACCTGGTCGGAGACCGTGCGGAGGCGCTCCTGCTCCTCGTCGTGCGGTTCGGCCTGGGGGAGGCGTGCCGCCGCGGTCCTGACCTCGTGCGCCGCTGCGACGTCGGCGTCACGCCAGCGAGCGAGTGTGAAGTTGCGCGTGACGTCGCGGAGCGGGAGCCGGATGGCCTCGTCGGCCTCGATCCCGGCGAGGAGCTGCCGCATCCGGATCACCTCGGAGTCGAGCTCGCCGCCGACGACGAGCACGAAGTTCGAGAGGTACAGGTAGACGAGCAGCAGGATCGCGCCGCCGAGCCAGCCGTACGCCCGGTTGCCGCCGCCGACGGTCTCGACGTAGAGGGAGAACCCGAACGTGGCGATCGCCCACGCCACGATGGCGAACGCGGCGCCGGCGGACACCCACCGCAGCTGCGGCGTCTTCACGTTCGGCGTCGCGTAGTAGAGCACGGCGACCATCACGACGAGGTCCACCGCCAGGATCGGCCACTTCACGACGTTCCAGAGGTCGTCGACCCACGTCGCCCAGCCCAGTTGGTGGACGATCGCGGCCGAGATGGTCGGGGTCCCGAGCAGGATGACGATGGCGATCGCGCCGCCGACCATGACGAGCAGCGTGACGAGGAGCATCATGCTGCGGAACTTCCAGATCCGGCGGCCCTCCTCGACCTCGTACGCGGTGTTCATCGCTCGGCCGAAGGCGGTCGCGTACCCGGACAGCGACCACAGCGTCAGCACGACGCCGGTCGAGAACCCGAGCCACGGGTTGTCGAGCGTCAGGAGCTGGCGCAGTGGCTGTTCGAGGTGCTCGGCGGTCTCCGGCCGCACGATGAAGCCGATGATCTCGATGATGTCCGCCAGGCTGTCCCCGGCCCGGTCCACGATCGCGAGCGCCGACACCACGGTGAGCGTCGTCGGGAACACGGTCAGCAGGGCGAAGAACGTCAGGGAGGCTGCTGCGTCGACGACACGGTGCCGGATCACCGAGTGGTAGGTGCGGCGCACGACGGCGCGGACCCCGGTCCGCTGGAGCTCGCGCGCAGTCGGGTCCGGCATGTGGACGAATCTACCCGTCCACGCGCCCTGGTCCGGTGCTTGGTTGCTTCCGGTCCGGTCCGGTCCGCGAAAGCGACACTGTCCCGGAACTGCCGGACGGTTGTTCCGCGAAAGCGACACTCTGCTGCGGAACTTCCGTCGCAGACTGTCGCTTTCGCGGGGCCCGGGCGGAGGCCGGGCGAGACTCGCGGGTCAGTTCGCGTGGGGGTGCAGGGCGTCGTAGCGGCGGAACGACGGGACGAGGCGCAGGAGCAGCGCGACGAGACCGATGATCGCGACGCCGCCGAGGATCGGCGGGACGGCGATGCCCGCGGCGACGACCAGACCGGCGTACAGGTCGCCGAGCCGAGGGCCGCCGGTGACGACGACGATGAAGATGCCCTGCAGCCGTCCGCGCATGCCGTCGGGCGACGCGGACTGCAGGATCGTGTTCCGGAACACCGAGCTGACGTTGTCCGCGCCGCCGGCCAGGGCGAGGAAGAGCGCGGCGAACCCGAGCGCCGGCAGGATCCCGGTGCTGAACGAGTCGCCGGCGCGGCCTCCGAGCGCGTGCGCGAGGGCGACGACCACGCCGAACGCGGCGATCGCGGCACCGTAGGCCGTGATCGCCCAACCGACGGCCTCGCCCTGACGGCGGACGTGGCCGAGCGGGCCGGAGAACACGCTCGAGAGCAGCGCACCGACGGCGTAGGCGGCGGTGAGCGTCCCGACCGTGACGGCGCCGCCGCCGATCACCAGGGCGCCGATCGCGGGGAAGAGCACGCGGGGCTGCCCGAAGGTCATCGCGACGATGTCGAGGACGAACGTCATCGTGATGTTGCGGGACTTCCGGAGGAACCTGGCGCCCTCGACGAGGGATCCGAGCCCGGGCTTCAGGGCACCGTGGTCGGCGGCCATCCTCGGCAGCGTGAACACCCCGGCGAACGCGAACGTGAACAGCACGACGTCGATGGTGTAGGTCGGCGCGAACCCGACCGACGCGATGAGGACACCGGCGATCGCGGGGCCAACCGTGACCTGGAAGCCCGAGGCGATGCCGCCGAGGGCGCTCGCCGCCGGGAGCAGGTCGGTGCCGACGAGCCTCGGCACGATCGCGGAGCGCGAGGCGTTGCTCACGGTCGCCGCGACGGCGTTCACGGTCGCGAGGACGTAGAGCAGCGCGACGCTGTGCAGACCGAGCCACGAGTGCGTGGCGATGAGGGCGACAGCGGCCCAGGCCACGATGCTCGACACCAGTGCCACGGTGCGCCGGTCGAACGCGTCGGCGAGCATCCCGCCGTAGAGGCCCGCGACGATCATCGGCAGGAGCGCGATCACGCCGACGAGTGCGACGGCGAAGGTCGAGTGCGTGATGTCGTACACCTCGAGGCCGACGGCGACGGTCGTCATCTGCGTCCCGATGCCGGCGATCGCGGTGCCCGCCCAGAGTCGGGCGAACGCAGGGGACCGGCGGAGCGGGGTGAGGTCGGCGAAGACGCGGCGGCGCGGCGGTGCTGGGGTGGGTTGTGTCACGGTGGAACCATTCTGGGGGCTGTCCGCCGTCTCTGGTTGACTTGCGGCATGACTGACCTGAACAGCAAGCCCGAGTTCGACGCCCCCGAGGGCCCGGCCCCCACCGACCTCGTCATCACCGACATCGTCGAGGGCACCGGGGACGAAGCGTCCGCCGGCTCGACCGTGAAGGTGCACTACGCCGGCGTCGAGTACGAGTCCGGCGAGGAGTTCGACAGCTCGTGGAACCGCGGCGAGCCGATCGACTTCCCGCTCGCGGCGCTCGTCCGCGGCTGGCAGGAGGGCATCCCCGGCATGAAGGTCGGCGGACGTCGCAAGCTCGTCGTCCCGCCGGAGCTCGCCTACGGCCCGGCCGGCGGCGGACACTTCCTGTCCGGCAAGACCCTGATCTTCGTGATCGACCTGCTCGGGGTGCGCTGATGGCGGCGGCCGTCCCGCTCGCCCCGACGGTCGAGCTCAACGACGGGCACCAGATGCCCGTGCTGGGCCTCGGCACCTACTCGCTCGACGGCGACGAGGGCGCTGCCGCGATCGGCACCGGCATCGCGAGCGGGTACCGCCTGCTCGACACCGCGCTGAACTACGGCAACGAAGACGCCGTCGGTCGTGCGGTGCGGGAGTCGGACGTCCCGCGCGACGAGCTCTTCGTCACGTCGAAGCTCCCCGGTCGCCACCACGGCTGGGACGAAGCGCACAAGTCGATCGACGAGACCCTGGGGAACCTCGGCCTCGAGTACGTCGACCTGTACCTGATCCACTGGCCGAACCCGTCGGTGGACAAGTTCGTGGACACGTGGAAGGCGTTCGTCGACCTCCGCGACAGCGGCAAGGTCCGCTCGATCGGCGTCTCGAACTTCACGCCCGCGCACCTCGCACGCATCATCGACGCGACCGGGGTGGCCCCCGCGGTGAACCAGGTCGAGCTGCACCCGTACTTCCCCCAGGCGGACCTGCGAGCGGTGCACGCCGACCTCGGGATCGTCACCGAGAGCTGGAGCCCGCTCGCCAAGCGGTCCGAGCTCCTCACCGAGGAACCGATCACCGCTGCGGCTGCCGCACACGGGGTCACCCCCGGGCAGGTCGTGCTGCGCTGGCACACCCAGCTCGGCGCGATCCCGGTGCCGAAGTCCGGCGACGTCGACCGGCAGCGCGAGAACCTCGACGTGTTCGGGTTCACGCTCTCCGACGACGAGGTCTCGGCGATCTCCGGTCTCGAGCGCGGCCGGCTCTGGGACGGCGACCCGGACACCCACGAAGAGATGTAGCGACAGCTGCCCGGGGGCAGGGGGACTACACTGGATACCCCTGTCCCGAAGGGTGGCGTGTGTCCGAACCGACCGAGATCGACCGTGAGCGTACGTACGTCGACGGGCTCTTCGCCCGACTCGACGAACTGACCGCCGAGGCCGGACAACGCCTCACCGAGACCCGCCGTCAGGCGGTCGGTGGGAACCACCAGAGCCGCAGCGAGCGTGACGCGTTCGCCAAGCTCTACGAGGACACCATCCAGACGCTCGAGCGCGTCGGGGACCGGCTCGTCTTCGGTCGGCTCGAGGTCGCCGATCCCCCCGCTGGCGAGGACGCCTTCCGGTACATCGGCCGCGTGGGGCTCCGCGATCGGGACCACCGCCCGCTCCTGCTCGACTGGCGCGTGCCCGGTGCCAGCGCCTTCTACCAGGCCACTGCCGCGCACCCGATGGGCATGCGTGCCCGTCGGCACCTCTCGCTCGAGGGCCGATCGGTCGTCGGCGTCGAGGACGAGGTCTTCGACGCCACGCTCTACGACGACGAGCGCACGCACCTGCAGGGCGAGGGTGCACTGCTCGCCGCGGTCACCGCCGAGCGCACCGGCCGGATGACCGACATCGTCGCGACCATCCAGGGCGAGCAGGACCGCATCATCCGCTCGCCGCTCGAGGGCGTCCTCATCGTGCAGGGCGGACCCGGCACGGGCAAGACCGCCGTCGCGCTGCACCGCGCCGCGTACCTGCTGTACTCCTACCGCGAGCGGCTCCGGGGCTCTGGCGTGCTCGTCGTCGGGCCGTCCCCGGCGTTCCTGACCTACATCGAGCAGGTGCTGCCGTCCCTCGGGGAGACCGGCGTCGTGATGGCCTCGCTCGGGTCGCTCTACCCCGGTGTGCACGCGACGACGCACGACCGTCGGGACACCGCCGCGGTGAAGGGCTCGGCGGAGATCGCCGACCTGCTCCGTCGCGCGGTCCGCTCGCGGCAGGTCGTCCCCACGGAATCGGTGACCCTCGACGTCGAGGGTGAACGGCTCGTCGTCCCGCCGCAGCTCGTCGCGGACGCGATGCGCCGTGCCCAGGACCGTGGGAAGCCCCACAACGTCGCCAGGGTCACGTTCAACAAGATCGCGCTCGACGCCATGACGAAGCTCCTGGCCGACCAGCTCCGCGAGCGCGGCACCACCGTCGACGACGCGGACATCAAGGTCCTGCGCGAGGACATCCGCTCGTCGTACGACGCGCGCGTGCTGCTCAACACCGCGTGGCTGCCGCTCCCGGCGGAGAAGCTGCTCGAGGACCTGTACGCCCGGCCGAACTGGCTCGCGTCGCTCACGCCGAACTGGACTCCCGAGCGCCGTGCCCTGCTGTCGCGGGAGCGCGGGGCGACGTTCACGGTCGAGGACGTCCCGCTCCTCGACGAGGCCGCCGAGCTCCTCGGCACGTTCGACCCGACGGGCGGTGCCGCGAAGCGCCAGGCGAAGGCGAGTCGCAACCGGGACATCGAGAACGCCAGACAGGCCATCGAGAACATGGGCGTCGAGGGCATCGTCACCGCCGAGCAGGTCGCCGGCGCCTTCGCCGAGGGCGGCGACCCCCGGAGCACCGCGGAGCGCGCCGCCGAGGACCGGGAGTGGACGTACGGCCACATCGTCGTCGACGAGGCGCAGGAGCTCTCCCCGATGCAGTGGCGCGTGCTGGCCCGCCGCAACCCGCTCCGATCGTTCACGATCGTCGGCGACATGGCGCAGGGGTCCTCGCCGGGAGCCGCCCGCACCTGGGACGACGTCATCGGCGCGCTCGCCCGACGCCGTCGGGGTCGTGCCCCGCAGGTGCCGCTCGACCACCGTGTCGAGGAACTCACGGTCAACTACCGCACCCCGCGATCCATCGTCGAGGCAGCGGGTGCGTTCGCCGCGTCCGCCGGGCTCACGGTCACCGCGAACCAGGCGGTCCGGGACGGCGACCCCGTCGTGCGGCTCCGAGCGACCCGCGCCGAGGTCCTCGACACCATCGTCACGACGGTGGCGTCCGAGCGCGAGCACATCGGCTCGGGGACGATGGGCGTCATCGTGCCGGACACCCAGGTCGACGTCGTGCGACAGCGTCTGGCGCAGGGCGACCTCGACGTCCGGAGCCTCGGGTCACCGCGTCCGGGATCGGTCACGGTGCTCACCGGTGCCGACGCCAAGGGGTTGGAGTTCGACGGCGTGCTGCTCGTGGACCCGGACGGCGTCGGGGACGACGCGGCCCGCGCGGCCGCCGCGGTCTACGTCGCGATGACGCGTCCGACGCGTCGCCTGACGGTCATCGACGTCGCCTGACCAGTCCGGGGGCAGGCGTCCCTGGTCGTTCGCCGATTGCGCCCCCGCACGAAGATCGCGCCCCGTCACGACGGGGCGCGATGTTCGCAACGGGGCGCGAACGGGCTGAAGCATGGGCGAGGCGGGGCGGGGTGCGAACGGGTCGCGGACGCCGGACGGGAGGCCCCGATCGGGTCCGTCAGGTCGGGTCGCCCTCGGCACGCACCCGGTCCACGAGCGCGGCCCACTGGCCGTCGAGCTGGCTGCCCGGCATCCGCACGGTGGTCCTGGCGACGGTGATCGTCCACTCGAAGTCGTCCGGTACCCGTCCCCGGCGTCGGACCGGCGGCTCGCGGGGGAGGGCGTCGACGAGGTCGTACCAGCCGTCCGGGTCGTCGCAGGACTCCGTGTCCACGCGCCACCCACGCGTGAGGCCGGCGACCCCACCACTCCGGCGGACGACGATGTGCATGCCCCGAAAATACCCCCGCTCGGCACGGTCCGGCCGGGAGATCAGGGGAGCACACCGACCGTGCGCCACGCATCGGTGACGGCGGACGACTCGCGGGAGTCTGCCCCGAACCGGGCGTCGGCAGCCGACACCGTGACGCGGGCGAAGCCGGCGAAGTCGATCGATGCCGTCACCTCCGCCGAAGTGAGCGCGTCCCACCACACCGCGCCGGCGCCGTCCCACGCACGACCGCCGATCGCCGTCGCCGCGAGGAAGAACGCGTGGTTCGGGATGCCGGAGTTCGTGTGGACGCCGCCCGAGTCGTCCTCGGTGTCGACGTACCCGGCCATGGTCGCCGGCTGCGGGTCCTTGCCGAGCACCGGGTCGTCGTACGCGGTACCCGGTGCCTTCATGGACCGGAGCGCCACCCCGTGCACGGCCGGCGTGAAGAGGCCCTCGCCGATGAGCCAGCTCGCCTGGTCGGCGGTCTGACCTGCGGCGTACTGCGCGACGAGGGAGCCGAACACGTCGCTCACCGACTCGTTGAGCGCCCCGGACTGTCCCTGGTAGGTCAGGTCGGCCGTGTACTGGGTGACCCCGTGTGCGAGCTCGTGCCCGATGACGTCGAGGGCGATCGTGAAGCGCTCGAAGACCTCGCCGTCCCCGTCGCCGAACACCATCTGCGTGCCGTCCCAGTAGGCGTTGTCGTAGTCGTTCCCGTAGTGCACGCTCGCGTCGAGGGGGAGCCCGGCGCCGTCGATCGACACCCGCCCGAACACGTCGAGCCAGAAGGCGTGGGTCGCACCGAGGCCCGCGTACGCCTCGTCCACGGCCGCGTCACCGGTGTCCGGGGCTCCTTCGCTGCGGACGAGGGTGCCGGGGAGCGAGGTCGACCCGTGCGCGTCGAAGATGCTCCGCTGCGGCGACCGGTCGGGGGCAGCGGCGGCGTGCCTGACGCCGAGTCGTGCTTCGCGCTTGGGTGCCTCGACGACGGCGAGCGAGGCCAACGCCGTGCGTGCGGCGGGGGTCGCGCGGGGGAAGGCGTCCGACGGCGCGTCCGCGATGGCGCGCAGCAGGTACGGCGGGACGACGGATCGGCGGCCGACGGATCGGGGCTGGGCGGAGGTCATGGTGACCATGGAACCCCCGACAGCCGACAATCGGGGCCGAGCCGGGCCTCCTGTCAGTCGCCCTTGCGGTTCTCGACCAGGGCGAGCGCGTACGACTCCCACCACTGGCCGGCTGCCGGGCCGCCGTTGCAGGTGCCGTCGCTGAGCCCCGGCGTCTTCACCCAGAGCAAGGCGTCCAGCCGGCTCGACCCCGCGGTCACGTGCGGGTCCTGCCCGAGCCCTGCGCCCTTCGGGTTGCACCAGTCGCCACGCCAGCCCTGACCGTTCCGGGACACGTCGATGACGAAGTGCGGATCGCCACCGACGGCATCGGCCAGTCGGTCGGCGTACGCGCGCTCCTGGTCGACACGGTAGAAGTTCGACACGTTCGTGAAGAACCCCTGCGTCTCGTCGATCCCGGCCTCGCGGAGCCACTTCGCCATCGACGCCGTCGGCACGCGGTTCTCGTTGCCGCCGTCGAGGTAGACCGTCAGCCCGTGGCCGGTGAGTGCGTCCACCGCCTTCCTGAGCAGGGGCAGCCGGGAGTCCTGGAGCCGCTTGCACACCTGGATCTGCGCGATGGCGTCGGGTTCGACCAGCACGACGGCCTTCGACCCGGCCATCGCCCGCACCGCCGAGCGCACCCACGGGACGTACTCGGACGCGGTCGTGCCGCCCTTCGAGTAGTGACCGCAGTCCCGGTCGGGCACGTTGTAGAGGACGAACACCGGCGTCCTGTCCTGCTTCCTGGCGTTCGAGACGACGTCGCGGACGGTCTCCCGGGTCTGGGTGACCGAGGGGTTCGTCAACCACGTGGCGATCGGCTGGTCCGCGATGACGGCGATGCGGTCGGCGGTGTCCTGCTCGCCGTCCTGCCGGGCGGCTGACTCCCGCATGCCGGGCTGGTTCTCGTTCGCGGGCTGTCGTGCGAGACCACCGGGGAACGCCTGGGCGGCGCTCTTCCGCTCGACGATGTGTCGGCCGTCCGGGCCGTTCGGCCGGTTCGGGAGCCAGAGCGCGACGGCCGCGACGACGGCGATCACCACGACGGCGGCACCGCCGATCCACAGCCACTGGCGGGCAGCGCTCGGCACTCGGGTCCTGCGCGGGTGATTCGTCTCGTGGTCCGGCATCGGCGGTCCTCCCTGGTCTGACCGTTGTCCGTCGGGCGCTGCGTTCGTGCGGTTCCGGGCGGCCCTGTTCCACCCGTGGCCCCATGCTTCCACCCCGATGGCCCACCTGGCCACCACGGGCAGGCGTTCCCTCAGCATCGGCGGTGCTCCTGCCCAGGAGCGCTCCAGGTGTCGCGCAGGCCGGTGACCCACACTGTCCGGATGCTCCGGAAACTCCTCCTGCTCGCCCTCACGGCGGCCTACGCCTGGGTGATCTGGCGGATGACGTTGACCCCACACGTCTTCTCCGACGCGCAGCAGTCCTTCGTCTCGCACGCGATCGTCTGGGCGCAGCAGCTCCCGGGTGGCGCGTGGCTCACCTACGACCGGACGGAGTTCCTCGCGAACATCGCCATGTTCGTGCCCGTCGGGATGATCGCCGCGATGTGGTTGCCGCGCCGCTGGTGGTTCGTCGCCGCCGTGCTGGCGGTCGGCCTCTCCGCTGGGATCGAGATCGCGCAGGGCGCACTGCTGCCGTACCGCGTGGCCGACCCGCACGACGTGCTGTCGAACGGCATGGGCGGGCTGCTCGGAGCGACGCTCGTCGGGCTCGCGCGCAGTCTGATGCCGGCCCCGCGTCGTCGTCGACTCCGGGCCAGGACCGCGTAACCCGTCTGGTAGTCTTGTGCGGTTGCCGTCGAACGGCCGCGGACAAAGAGCGCTCACGCATCCGGTGTGGGCACCGCGCAACGGACAGAAGGGGATCACCATGGCACTTGACGCGAAGGTCAAGCAGGAGATCATCGAAGAGTACGCGACCCACCCGGGCGACACCGGATCCCCCGAGGTCCAGGTCGCCGTTCTGACGCGTCGTATCAACGACCTGAACGAGCACCTCAAGGAGCACAAGCACGACCACCACTCGCGTCGTGGTCTGCTGCTCATGGTCGGTCAGCGTCGCCGTCTCCTCGGTTACCTCTCCGACGTCGACATCGCCCGCTACCGCGCGCTCATCGAGCGCCTCGGCCTGCGCCGATAGTCGACCGAAACGCTTGACCGAACGCCCCGGTCCTCCTCGTGAGGCCCGGGGCGTTCTCCGTGTGCCCGGCGGCGTCGGCGCACCGGCGCACCGGTGCGTCGGATGCGTCGGATGCGTCGTCCCGAACCCGCCAAAGCGACAGTGTGCCGCGCACTGTCGGCAGCAATTTGTCGCCTTTGCGCTGTTGACGGTGTGGGGGTGCGGGAAGTGTCGCTTTGGGGACGTGACGGGGACGCACGCGGAGGGGAATGGTTGCGAGGGGAGCCCGGTTGGGTACGATGTTCATGCAAACGCATTGAAGATCGGGAGTCACCATGACCACCATCGCCGTCGTCTCCGCCGGGCTCTCCGAGCCGTCGTCGACCCGCCTGCTCGCCGACCGCCTGGCGGCGTCCGCCGTCGCCGCCATCGAGCAGGGCCGGACTGGCGTGACCCGCTCGGCGACGACGCGAAGCGTCGTGCGGGGCACGCCGACCGAGCTTGCGAGGGAGGGGACCCGCGTCGTGCACGTCGACCTGCGTCCGCTGGCCCACGAGATCACCGACGCGATGCTCACCGGCTTCCAGGCCCCCGCCCTGGCAGCGGCGACCGCCGCGGTCGTCGAGGCCGACGCGCTCGTCTTCGTCTCGCCGATCTTCACTGCAGGCATGAGCGGCCTGGCGAAGTCCTTCCTCGACGTGATGGACAAGGACGCCCTCGCCGACATGCCCGTCCTGCTCGGCGCGACCGGCGGCACGGCACGGCACTCCCTGGCACTCGAGCACGCGATGCGCCCGGTGTTCGCGTACCTCCGCGCGGCCGTCGTGCCGACCGGGGTGTTCGCCGCGACCGACGACTGGGGCACCCAGGGTGACCAGGCGGCCCTGGACGGTCGCATCCGCCGGGCCGGGACCGACCTCGCCTGGGCGATCGGAGCCTCCCGTCGGTCACCGCAGGAGGCGGACGCCCTGCCGGAGGTGCAGGACTTCGCGAGCCTGCTCGGCGGGCTCGGTCACTAGAGCGGGCGGACGAACAGCCGGAACCGGACCGGACGGCCGTCCGCGTCGGTGTCGGTCGTGCTCGCGAACTCGCGGACGAAGGTGAAGCCGGCACGCTCGGCGACCTTCGCGGAGGCGGTGTTGCGGACGTCGGCGCGGATCGCGGCACGGGTCCCGACACCTCCGGAGCGGATGCGGTCGCAGATCTGCCCGACGGCGATCGCCGTCACGCCGCGGCCCCGCATCCACGGGGCGATGCCGTAGGCGATGTTGACGTCGCCCGGATCGAGGCCGTCGTGGACGTCGGGGTCGTAGTCGATGGTGCCGACGCAGTCACCGTCGACGAGGACCGCGAACGCGCGTTTGCCCGCGCCGGCCGCTGCCTCGCGGGCGAGTCGGTCCACGTAGGCCTCGGTGCCGACGACCGTGCTGCGTCCGCCGCTCAGCCAGCGGATCGTCTCGTCGTCCTCCGCCGCGACGATCGCCGCGGCGTGCTCGTGCCGCAGCGGCTCGACGGTGACGTCCACTCGTCCACCGTACCGGGCTCTTAGGTGGACCACAGGGTTCCTCGGGGAGCGGCGCAGCTGACGCCCGGTGTCCTCATCGTCACGGCCGCGAGCCTCGTGGTGACGGCGAGGAGGAACGATGGACACCAGGGGCAGTGGGAAGCGGTCCGCACGGATCACGAGCGCGCTGGTCGGTGCCGGCGGGCTCGTGGTGGCGCTGGTCACCGGCGGCGGGCTGTGGCTCGGGCACACCGAGGCCGCGACGACCGGTGACACGAGCACGTCGACGTCGACCTCCACGGACACGGACACCGGGACGTCCACGGACACCGGGACGTCCACGGACACCGGGACGTCCGCCGGCACCGGGACGTCGTCCGACACGGGCGTCAGTCAGGGCACGACCGGCGGCAGCGACGCGACGACGACGGGATCGTGACCGTGCGCGCCGTCACCTCGTGGGACGTCTGGACCACGACCGCCCGGGTCGTGCTCGACCACCGCGACCGCCGTCACCTCGCCGCAGCGGAGTCGTGCGTGCGCGAGGTCCTCGCCGCCGTCGACGACGCGTGCAGCCGCTTCCGATCCGACTCCGAGCTGCGCTCCCGTGCCGCGGAACTCGAACGCGGCGCCGTCGTCTCACCCCTGCTCGCGAGTCTCGTCCACCAGGCACTCGACGCCGCCGAGACCACGGGCGGCGACGTCGACCCGACGCTCGGGGCGCGCATGGTCGCACTCGGGTACGACGCAGCCTTCGCCGACGCCCCGCCGACCGACACCCCGATGGAGCTCGCCGCGGCGCTCGACGGGCGGCCGGCCTGGAAGCGCGTCCTGCTCTCCGGCACCTTCCTCCGGGTCCCGCACGGGGTGGTCCTCGACCTCGGCGCCACCGCGAAGGCCGCTGCTGCCGACATGGCCGCCGCGAGCGTCACCGCCCGGTTCGGCATCGGCGTGCTCGTCTCCCTCGGCGGGGACGTCGCCACCGCGGGTCCGGAACCGCACGGCGGATGGCAGGTGCTGGTGCAGGACCTCGACGACGACCCGACCGAACGGGTCACCCTGTCGCCCGGGTGGTCGATCGCCACGTCGAGTACCCAGAAGCGCCGATGGGAGCAGGCCGGGGACGCACGGCACCACATCCTGGACCCGCGGTGGGGGCTGCCGGCTGACCCGGTCTGGCGGAGCGTGACGGTCGTCGCACCGTCGTGCGTCCTCGCGAACACGTTCACCACCGCAGCGGTCGTCCGCGGTCACCGTGCTCCCGCGATGCTCCGGGCGCACGGCGTCGCAGCGAGACTGGTGGGGGCGAACGGAGACGTCGTGCGCCTCGGGGGATGGCCGGACGAACGGCTGGTCGCCTGATGGACACCGCGCTGTGGGTCCTCGGGCGAGGGATGGGCGTGGCGGCCGTCGTGCTGCTCTCCCTGACGGTCGTGCTCGGCATCGTCACGCGTGGCGGCCGTCCGCTCCGAGGCCTCCCGCGCTTCGCCGTCCAGCTCGTGCACCGGGACGTCGCCCTCGCCGCGACGCTCTTCGTCGTCGTGCACGTGGTGACGCTGCTCCTCGACACCGAGGCCGAACTGCGGCTGGTCGACACGGTCGTGCCCTTCGTCGGCACCTACCGCTGGTTCTGGCTCGGGCTCGGCACGCTCGCGGTGGACCTGCTCGTCGTCCTCGTCGTCACCGCGTTGCTCCGGCGGGTGATCGGCCCGCGGGTGTTCCGCGTCGTGCACTGGACGGCGTACGCGATGTGGCCGGTGGCGATGGCACACGCGATCGGCACCGGGACGGACGGGACCTCGGCGTGGTTCCTGGTCGTCGCCGGGTTCTGTGCGGCAGCGGTCACCGGGGCCGTCGTGTGGCGCTGCTCCGACCGGGTCACCGAACACCGCACGTTCCACCTCGAGAGGACGGCCCGACCATGACGACCACCACCGCGATCGCTCCACCACTCGGCGTCCGGAGACTCCTCGCAGCGCCGGGCCCCGCACTCGCCGACCACGTGCGGACGCACGGCCCGATGCCGTCCGTGCGACCGGGCATCATCGACGAGCTCGGGCTCGCCGGCATCGACGGCCGCGGCGGAGCCGGGTTCCCGCTCGCGCGCAAGCTCGCTGCGAGCGTCGCCGCCGCGCGCACCGAGACGGCGGCCTCGGTCCACTCGCGCAGGCGCACACCCCTCGTGATCGGGAACGCCGCCGAGGGTGAGCCCGCGAGCCGGAAGGACGCCGTCCTGCTCGCGACGAGCCCGCACCTCGTGCTGGACGGACTCGTCGTCGCGGCGCTCGCCGTGGGGGCGACCGACGCGGTCCTGGCGACCGGCGCGGCGAACGCCGACGTCGTGCAGCGAGCACTCGCCGAGCGGCACGACGCAGTCGCGATCACGCTCCGGGTGCTCCCGCACACCTCGTTCGTGTCGGGCGAGGCCGCAGCGCTCGCATCCGCAGTGGCCGGCGGTCCGGGGAAGCCGACGGACCGGGTCGTCCGGCTCGCCGAACGCGGCCCGAGCGGACGCCCGACGATCGTCTCGAACGTCGAGACCCTCGCGCAGGCCGCACTCGTCGCACGCTGGGGCGCGGCGTGGAACCGCTCGATCGGGACCGCGTCGGCACCCGGGACCCGTCTCGTGACCGTCAGCGACGTCCGTGACCCGGCCGCGGCGGTGGTGCTCGAGGTGGCGGGCGGGACGGTGCTCGGGGAGGTGATCCGGGCCTCCAGGGCGGTTCCCGACCCCGCGCGGACGCGAGCCGTGCTGGTCGGCGGATGGGGCGGGACGTGGGTGCCGGCGGCCGCGCTCGACGCGACGCTCGATGCGGACGGACTGGGGCCGTGGGGTGCCTCGCCGGGTGCCGGCGTGGTGGCGGTGCTCGACGACGCGACGTGCCCGGTCTCGGTCACGGCCCGCATCGCGGCGGCGCTCGCCGGGGCGTCTGCGGGACGGTGCGGGCCGTGCGTGAACGGGCTGCCGCGCCTGGCCGACGTGCTCGGGGCGCTGGCCGCCGGTGCGCGTGGCGCTGACCTGGCGGGGGAGGTGCGTCGCCTGACGGGGCTCGTCGACGGGCGTGGTGCGTGTCACCACCCGGACGGTGTCGCACGGATGGTGCGGAGTGCGCTCAGCGTGTTCCATCAGGACGTGCAGGCACACCTCGGCGGCACCTGCGCGGTGCGGCGATGAACGGCCGCGCCGGGGCGAGCCCCCGCGCCGGGGCGAGCCCCCGCGCCGGGGCGACGGCGCTGCACGTGGACTGGACGCGGTGCCGTGGGCGCGGGCTCTGCACGGAGCTCCTCGCCGAGCGGTTGGACCGCGACGAGTGGGGCTTCCCGATCGCCCGTGACGGGGGTCGGACCCGCGACGTGCCGCTCGCCCCGTCGGACGTCGCTGCGGCACAGGACGCCGTCGCGATGTGCCCGGTGCAGGCGCTCCGACTCGTCAGTACCAGTGCGGGTTGACGCTCATCTCGTGGTTCCACGCGCCGCACGGGGTGCCGTAGCTCGACTTGATGTACGCGAGGCCCCAGTTGATCTGCGTGTTCGCGTTGGTCCGCCAGTCGGCACCCGCCGCACCGAGCTTCGATGCGGGGAGTGCCTGGGGGATGCCATACGCACCGCTCGAGGAGTTCAGGGCGTTCGCGCGCCAGCCGGACTCCTGCGTCCACAGGGAGACGAGGCAGCCGTACTGGTCGTCGCCCCAGCCGTAGTTGCCGAGGACGCTCCTGGCGTAGGCCTTCGCGGCTGCCGGGTCGACCGTGACGCCGGAGGTGCTCGGGTACGAGGTGCCGGTCGACGGAGTGGTTGCCGCGGCCTCGGCGGCGGCCTGGGCTGCTGCCGCCTGCGCCGCTGCCTGGGCGGCGACGGCCTGCCCGACCTCGTACTGCTGCTCGGTGGCGGCGGTCGTGTCGTTCAGCGACGCGAGCTGCGCGTAGAGCTCGTTGCTGTGGTCCTTCGTGGAGGCGACGGCGGCGTCCGCCTTCTGCTCGGCGGTCTTCGCCGCGGCGGAGCGTTCCTCGGCCGCCTGTGCGAGCGAGGAACGCTCGTCCTCGGCGCGCTTCGCCTGGTCGTGCAGCGACGACGCGGTCTTCGCCGCGACCGATGCCTCGTCCATCACGCCGGCCCACGTGCTCGACAGCTGGTCCATCGCGCCGAGCTGGTAGAGCAGCTGGTCCGGGTTCTTCGCGGTCGCGATGCGCGTGGTCATCTGGTTCGTGGAACCGTCGCGGTACAGGTTCGCGGCGAGCTGGCCGGCCCGCGTCTGCGCGCGCGTCGCGGTCGCCGACGCTTCGTCGGCCTGGGACTGGAGGCTCGTGGCGGTCTGGGTGGCCTCGCTCAGGTCCGCCTCGGCCTTCGTCGCCTTCGCAGACGCGTCGAGCGCGGTCTGCGACTTGGCAGCGGCGTCCGCCTGCGCGGACTGCAGCGCTGCCTGGACCTTCTTCACCTCGGCCGCCTTGGCGTCCGCGTTCCCCTTCGCCTTCTGCACGTCCTGCCAGGTCGGGTAGTCCGTCGCGCTCGCGGGTGCAGCGGTCACGACGGGGGCGACGAGCGCACCGACGACCACGGCGGCCGCGACGAGTACGCGTCTGGCAGGGGATCGACGCATGGACGCAGGCTATCGGGGACACGCCCGTTCGCCACGAGCCTCGCCGTCGATTCACCGCCGACTGCTAAAGTCGAGGCGTCCGGGGACCGTTTCCCGTGACGACACACAACATCGCACGCAGACCGGCACGAAGCTGGTCATCGGTGGTGGCATGCGGGCCGACCTCGTCCCGACTGCTTCTACTGCTGGCCAGGCATGCGTTCCGCGTCGTGGAGCGCACGTGCACGCGTGTGCCCGAGGCCGGGTCTGCTGCATCACAGACGCAAGGAGGCATCCTCTTGGAGGGTCCCGAGATCAAGTTCGCTGAAGCGATCATCGACAACGGTCGCTTCGGCACCAGGACGGTCCGGTTCGAGACCGGCCGTCTCGCGCAGCAGGCACAGGGTGCCGTCGCCGCGTACCTGGACGAAGAGACCATGCTGCTGTCGGCCACCAGCGCCGGCAAGCACCCGCGCGAGGGCTTCGACTTCTTCCCGCTGACGGTCGATGTCGAAGAGCGCTCGTACGCCGCCGGCAAGATCCCCGGCTCGTTCTTCCGCCGCGAGGGCCGCCCCTCGACCGAGGCGATCCTGGTCTGCCGGCTCATCGACCGGCCGCTGCGCCCGTCGTTCGTCGACGGCCTCCGCAACGAGGTCCAGATCGTCATCACCGTCCTGAGCATCGCTCCTGACGAGTTCTACGACGCGCTCGCGATCAACGCGGCATCGGCGTCGACGCAAATCTCCGGTCTGCCGTTCTCCGGCCCCATCGCGGGTGTGCGCCTGGCGCTCATCGGCGACCAGTGGGTCGCGTTCCCGAAGGCGTCGCAGCTCGCCGAGGCCGTCTTCGACCTCACCGTCGCCGGCCGTGTCGTCACGGACGAGGCGGGGAACGAGGACGTCGCGATCATGATGGTCGAGGCCGAGGCCACCGAGCACAGCTGGGACCTCATCCAGGGCGGCGCCACCAAGCCCGACGAGGCCGTCGTCGCGCAGGGCCTCGAGGCGGCGAAGCCGTTCCTCAAGGTCCTCGTCGAGGCACAGGCGAAGATGGCCGCGCAGTCGGCCAAGGAGATCCAGGACTACCCGGTCTTCCCGCCGTACGCCCCAGAGGTCTACGACGCGGTCGAGGCCATCGCCCTGTCCGAGCTCGGCGACGTCTACAAGATCGCCGGCAAGCTCGAGCGCCAGGACGCGGACGACGCGCTCAAGGCCCGCGTCAAGGAGGCCATCGCCGCCAAGGTGACGGCCGGTGAGCTCCCGGAGTCGGCCAACGGCCAGGTCAGCGGCGCCTACAAGTCGGTCACGAAGAAGGTCGTCCGCGGCCGCATCCTGACCGAGCAGGTCCGCATGGACGGTCGCGGCCTCGCCGACATCCGTCCGCTCGACGCCGAGGTCGCCGTGATCCCGCGCGTCCACGGCTCGGCGATCTTCCAGCGCGGCGAGACGCAGATCCTCGGCGTCACCACGCTGAACATGCTCAAGATGGAGCAGCAGATCGACTCGCTGTCGCCCGTCACGAAGAAGCGCTACCTGCACCACTACAACTTCCCGCCCTACTCGACCGGTGAGACCGGCCGCGTGGGTTCGCCGAAGCGTCGCGAGATCGGGCACGGCTTCCTCGCCGAGCGCGCCCTCGTGCCGGTGCTGCCGTCGCGCGAGGAGTTCCCCTACGCGATCCGTCAGGTGTCCGAGGCCCTCGGCTCCAACGGCTCGACGTCGATGGGTTCCGTCTGCGCCTCGACCCTGTCGCTCCTCAACGCCGGTGTGCCGCTCAAGGCCCCGGTCGCGGGCATCGCGATGGGCCTCGTCTCCGACACCGTCGACGGCCAGACCCGCTACGCGGCGCTGACCGACATCCTCGGTGCCGAGGACGCCCTCGGCGACATGGACTTCAAGGTCGCCGGTACCTCGGAGTTCGTCACCGCGATCCAGCTCGACACCAAGCTCGACGGCATCCCGTCGTCGGTGCTCGACGCCGCGCTGAAGCAGGCCAAGGAGGCCCGCTCGGCCATCCTCGGTGTCCTCACCGAGGCGATCGACGCCCCCGACGAGATGGCGGACACCGCGCCGCGTGTCATCTCCGTGCAGATCCCCGTCGACAAGATCGGCGAGCTGATCGGCCCGAAGGGCAAGACGATCAACGGGATCCAGGACGAGACCGGCGCCGACATCTCGATCGAGGACGACGGCACCGTGTACATCGGCGCCGTCGACGGTCCGTCGGCCGAGGCCGCTCGCGCCCAGGTCAACGCGATCGCGAATCCGACCAACCCGGAGATCGGGGACCAGTTCCTCGGCACCGTCGTGAAGATCGCCACGTTCGGCGCCTTCGTGTCGCTGCTCCCGGGCCGCGACGGTCTGCTCCACGTCTCCGAGGTGCGCAAGCTCGCCGGTGGCAAGCGTGTCGAGAACGTCGAGGACGTCCTCGGCGTCGGCCAGAAGATCCTGGTCGAGGTCACCAAGGTCGACGACCGCGGCAAGCTCTCGCTCGCGCCGGTCGTCGCCGAGGAGTCGGACACCGACGGCAGTGGTGCGCGCGAGGAGTCCACGGACGCCACCGTCTGATCCACTCCTGCACGCAGAACGGCCGTCGTCCTTCGGGACGGCGGCCGTTCCGCGTGTGCGGGGTGGCCGGGCCGGGTGGGCCTGGGCCGGGTGGGCCGAATCGTGCATAGAAAGCGGAATCGCGCGTAGGAGGCCGAGATTTCCGACCTCCTACGCGCGATTCGTCTTCCTACTGCAAGCGCGATGGGAAGGAACGCCTGCTACTCCGCGGGGGTCTCCTGTGTGCCCATCAGCACGGCACGCGCGAGCAGGTGCTCCCGCAACATGAACCCGACGACCGCGGGGGTCGCGTCGACGGGGACCTCGAGCAGCGGGACGTCGAGCGCACTCAGCGTGAAGAAGTACCGGTGCGACCCGTGCCCGGCGGGAGGCGCTGCACCGAGGAACGTGTCCGACCCGAACTCGTTGTGCCGACGGAGCGCAGCAGCGGGCAACAGCGTGTCGTCCGTCCCGGCACCAGCGGCGAGCGACGTGACATCGGCCGGGATGTCCGACACACACCAGTGCCAGAAGCCCGAGCCGGTCGGTGCGTCGGGGTCGTACACGGAGAGCACGTAGCTCTGCGTGTCCTCGGGAGCTCCCGACCACTCGAGGGCGGGGGAGCGGTCCTCGCCACCGACGTCGCCGCCGCGTGCGGACGTCGGCAGCTCGTCACCGTCGGTGAAGTCGGGGCTGGTGAGGGTGAAGGTGGGCACCTCGGGGAGGCGCCAGAGCGGGTCGTTTGCCATGCACCCAGGCAACCACCCGTGCCATGGAGGCGACCGGAGGCGGACAGGAGGCTCGGAGCGAGCGCGCACCGAGCCTCCCGTCCCACGGATCAGGCCGGGCCGGTCGCGCTCCCCGGGTTGCCGCTGGCGACGATCGCTCCGTTGACGCCCTCGGGGAAGAAGCCGCCCTTGTCGATCTGGTTCGGCGTCAGGAACACCACGTTGAGCACCCGTTCGGCGGTGCGACCGTAGGCGAGGGAGTCCGTGTCGGTCGGCACGAGGTTCACCGCGCCGCTCGACGTCGTGATGCCCTGGTCGTCGTCCGTGGGGCCGTCGAGCGAGTCCCGGGCGTCCGAGATCTTGTTCGCCGGCACCTGCAGGCCCTTGTCGTACAGCTTCGACCGGATGATGCCGGCGTGGTAGGCCTCGACGGCGAGGATCCCGGCAGCGGCGCTGAGGTACGTCTTGCTGGAGATCAGGGGAGCAGCGCCCTTGTAGGCGGTGACCCCCACGTCCTCGAAGACGTACGCCCCGAGCAGGAAGTTCTCCTCGCTCGCGAACGGGTCGAACGTGCCGGTGGGCCCGATGACCCCGGCGGCTCGGGCGGCCGCCGTGAAGCTGCTCACCAGGTCGATCGTGGGACGGGACACCTTCGCGTCGCCGAGCGCGCTCCGGAGGAACGCGACGTGCGCGCGTTCGTCGTTGGCGATCTCGGTGGCGATCCCGCGGATGGCTGCGGTCTTGAACGGCACCTTCTTGCCACCGATGACCGGCCCCTGGGGGTCGATGCCGGTGATCATGCTGTCGGTCAGGCCCGTGCCGAACACGGCGCGGAGGTAGAACTCGGCCTCGAGGTACTCGAGGTTGAGCGCGAAGTTGAGGATCGCGGCGTCGGAGACGGCGGCGTCCTCCTCGGGGGTGGCGGAGGCGGGGGCGGCGGTGAGCACCGACGAGCCGAGCGCGGCGATGCCGGCTGAGGCGCCGGCGACACCGGCGGCTGCGAAGAAGCGTCGTCGGTCGAGCGCGTTCTCGGCGCTGCGGTCGATGGCGTGACGGATGAAACGGTTGTCGAACATCGTTGTCCTCGAGACGTGCGGGCAGCACGGGGCCCTGGCCGACGCTGCAGGGAAACGGGTCGACCGGGGCACGATCGGCGGGTTGGTCGACCGTGCGGTCAAGGTACCCCCGAACAGGGGTCGTCACCAGGGGTGCGCGGAAACCGGCGGACGCCGTCAGCCGGCGAGGACGCGTTCGGCGACGCGACGGAGTGCCGCTGTCGCCGCGATGGCGTCGCCGGCGTAGGCACCCGACATGGCGCCGTCCCTCGCGAGCATGAGCTCGTCGGCGCCGTCGCCCGGGAGCGGGTGGCCGGCGGCCTGCAGGAGTTCCGCGAGACGTTCCGTGTACCAGTCCCGGTGGCTCGCGACCACCTGACGGACGGGGTCGCGCGGGTCGTGGTACTCGGCGGCTGCGTTGAGGAACGCGCAGCCGCCGAACTCGGCCTCGTTCACCTCGTCCGAGACGGCGTCGACCCAGGCGCGGACGGCCCGGGGCGCTTCGCCGGCGTCGGTGACGAGGCGCTCGAACCGGTCCTGCACGCGCTCGTGCTGCGTCCGTATGTAGGCCAGGATCAGGTTGTCCTTGGACCCGTAGTGCTTGTAGAACGTCGCCTTCGTGACGCTCGCCTCGGAGATGAGGCGGTCGACGCCGACGCTGTGGATCCCCTCTTCGTAGAAGAGTCGCGTCGCGGTCTCGAGGATCCGGACCTTCGCGCCGCCGGAGCGGGGAGCCGGGGGGACGCTCGACCCGTCCGACGACGCGAGGTTCGGATTGCTCGGCCCAAGGAGACGCTGGACGGCCGGTTGGGGGGAATCGACCGTCACAGCGTGGCTCCTTGGGACTCATCGGCTCCGCGGCTGAGTGGGGGGACTCGTGCCGCCGAGGACTGATGTCCCGAGCCACCGGATCGGAATCTAGGGGGGCTACCGATCCGGCGTCCGCAACTGTAGCACATGGAGGACAGACAGACGTGTCGGTCTGTCCTCACTTTGTGTACCCCATTTCGAGGCACACGCTGACTTCTGCCCAGCGCCCGGGGAACGTCAGTAGGCTCGACCGCGATGAACCACCCAGTGCCGTTGCCCCTCGAGGCCCCGGACACGTCGTTCCTGACGTCCGGGGGATCCTTCGTCCGCCGCACCGTCCTCCCCTCGGGCGTGCGCGTGCTGACCGAGGCCGTTCCGGCGTCCCACTCGACGAGCATCGGGTACTGGGTCGGGGTCGGGTCCCGAGACGAACGAGCCGGCCAGTACGGCTCCACGCACTTTCTCGAACACCTGCTGTTCAAGGGCACCACGACCCGCAGCGCGCTCGACATCGCCGTGGCGTTCGACTCCGTCGGTGGCGAGCACAACGCCGCGACCGCCAAGGAGTACACGTGCTACTACGCCCGTGTCCGTGACGCCGATGTGCCGATGGCCGTCCGGGTGATCGGTGACATGGTCACGAACTCGGTGCTCGAAGCGGATGCGTTCGACGTCGAGCGCGGCGTCATCCTCGAAGAGCTCGCGATGGCCGCCGACGACCCGGCCGACGTCGCCGGCGAGGCGTTCTTCGCCGCGGCCTTCGAGGGGCACGCGCTCGGCCGTCCGATCGGCGGGACGCCGGAGAGCATCCGCGCGGTGCAGCGCGACGAGGTCCTGTCCCACTACGCGGAGCACTACGCGCCGAACGGGCTCGTCATCACCGCGGCCGGCGCCGTCGACCACGACCGCTTCTGCGCCCTCGTCGAAGAGGTCTTCCAGAGCGCCGGTCGCGCCCGTCCGGTCGCCAGGCGCACGGCGCAGCCCGTGGCGGACCCCGCCGTCGAGAAGCTCACGGTGGTGCACCGTCCCACCGAGCAGGTCAGCATGCTCCGCGGCTCGCAGGGCCTGGACCTCCGCGACGACCGCCGTCCGGTGCTGAGCGTGCTGAACGCCGTCCTCGGTGGCGGCATGAGCTCCCGGCTCTTCCAGGAGGTCCGTGAACGCCGAGGTCTCGCCTACGCGGTGTCCTCCTTCGCGCCCGCCTACCTCGACAACGGTGCGTTCGGTGTGTACGCGGGCTGCGCTCCCGACAAGGTCGGCGGCGTGATCGAGATCGTCGACGCCGAGTTCGCCCGGATGGCCGACGACGGCATCACCGACGACGAACTCCGTCGCGCGAAGGGGCAGATCGAGGGAGCGGTGACGCTCTCCCTCGAGGACTCCGACGCGCGGATGACCCGGCTCGGCCGCGCCGAACTCGGCACCGGCGAGTTCACCGACCTCGACACCGCACTCGACCGGGTCGACCGGGTCACGACGGACGACGTGCTCGAACTCGCCCGAGACCTGCTGACCCGTCCGAAGATCACGTCGGTGGTCGGCGACGTCGAGCGCTCGGCACTCGAGTCCGCGATCGGCATCGGCGGTCGATGACGGAGATGTCGCACTACCTCTACCTCGTCCGGCACGGCGAGCACCAGGACGCCGAGCACGGACTCCGCGACGGCAAGCTCTCCGAGCGCGGCAAGCGCCAGTCGATGCTCGTCGCCGACCGGCTCGGCGGCGTGCCGTTCGACGGCGTCTGGCACTCGCCGCTCGAAGCGCCGAGCGAGACTGCCTCGTTCCTCGCGCAGCGATTGCCCGCGATCCAGCCGGAGCCGTCGACGCTGCTGTTCGACTGCATCCCCTCCGGACCGACACCGGACATGCCCGCGGCGTACAAGAAGTTCTACGGCGGCATCACCGAGGAGGAGATCATCGCCGGGCAGGCCCAGATGGGCGATGCGGTGGCGGAGTGGTTCACGCCGGCGATGCAGGACCGGCACGACCTGATCATCACGCACAACGCCGTGATCGGTTGGTTCGTGCGCGAGGTCTTCCAAGCGCCCGAGTGGCGCTGGATGGGGACGAACGTCGCCCACACGGCGCTGACGATCATCCGCATCCGGTCGGCGAAGCCCGCCGAGCTCGTGACCCTCAACGACACGGCGCACCTGCCGGTCGAGCTCCGGACCGGCCTGCCGGTCGACCAGCCGCTCTAGTCGTAACCGCGATCCGGACTGGAGGCTCGTGGCGGCCCCGCCACGAGCCTCTCCCCACCGGCACGGCCGGCCCGCCGCTGGCGCGTCGGTCCGGGACCGGCGGCGTGGGCCCAGTGCGCCGTCAGCGCGCGTCCGGGACCCTGCAGCCCTGAGCCGCGCCCGCCCCCACCGAGTGCGCAGGAACGGCGCTCCGCCGCCGCCGCGCGCCGCCGTATCCGCGCACTCGTCCCGCCGCCGGCACCGGACTGGAGGCACGGTGCGGGGCCGCCACGGACCTCCCGTCCGACGGCTCACCCGCCCGGCCCGGCCCGGCCACCCCATCGAGTGCGCAGAAGCGGCGCTCCGCCGCCGCCGCGCGTCGCCGTCAGCGCGCGTTCGGGGCCACCGGCTTGCGGTACCAGGCGGTCGCGTTCGGGTTGTCGTTGAACGGCTCGACGCGCGCGTAGCCCCGCGAGCGGTACATCGCACCGGCTGCGACGAGCGAGTCGTTCGTGTCGAGCACGATCGACGTCGCGCCGAGTCCGGCGGCCGCGCGCTCCAGCTCGTCCATGATCGCCGTGGCCACGCCCCGCCCGCGGCCCTCGGGCGTGACGAACACGTGCTTCACCTCGAATCGCACGTCGTCGCCGTCGTCCGCGATGCGCCGGAGCCCGCCGCAGCCGAGCGCCCGTCCCGCGTCGTCCGAGGCGACCGCGAACACGCCGTTCGGCGGGGTGAACTCCGCGGCGGGCGTCCGCTTCCGCGAGTAGCTGCCCTGCGCGCTCGGGAACGTCGCCTCGCGCTCGTCGAGGTAGGCGTCGAGCAGCACGTCGACCTCCGGCAGGTCGGCCGGGACGATGCGGACGGTGACCCGGGTGCGCTCGGTGGTCATGCGTCGATCCTAGGATGGGGCGCATGGTCACTCCCGTCGCCGTCGTCGGCGCCACCGGTCGTCTCGGGGGCCTCGTGGCCGCCGTCGTCGAGGAACTCCCCGGGTTCGAGCTCGTCGCCAGCCTGTCGTCGAAGGACGGCGCGCACGAAGCCGGGCCGTCGGTCTTCAACGGCGCCGGGATCGTCGTCGACGTCACCGTCCCGGCGCTCAGCCCCGCGATCGTGGCGAACGCGCTGGAGAGCGGTGCGAACGTGCTCGTCGGCACGTCCGGCTGGTCAGCAGACCGTCTCGCGAAACTCCGGTCGTCGCTCGATGCCCGTCCGGAGCAGGGCACGCTCGTGGTGCCGAACTTCTCGATCGGATCGGTCCTCGGCACCCACCTGGCGACGATCGCCGCACCGTGGTTCCCGGCGATCGAGATCGTCGAGACCCACCACGCGGGCAAGATCGACTCCCCGTCCGGCACCGCAGTGCGCACCGCCGAGCTCATCTCGGACGCCCGGCGGGCGGTCGGCCCGGTCGACGCTCCGCACGTCGACCAGCGTGCCCGCGGGCAGCAGGTCGCGAGCGTGCCGATCCACTCGCTGCGGCTGCCGGGAGTCAAAGCCGTGCAGGACGTGGTGCTGAGCGGCCCGGGGGAGACCCTGACGATCCGGCACGACACGAACGACGACGTGGCCTACGCACCGGGCATCCGCGCCGCCCTCGCCGCGGTCGGCGACCTCCGCGGGTTGTCGGTCGGGCTCGGTACCGTGCTCGGCATCGGCTAGGAGCACCGCGTGAAGCCATCTGCCAGGAGCGCCGCGTGAAGCTCCGCTCGCCGTTCTGGGGCGCCGCCCTGATGACGGTGCTCCTCGCGCTCTACATCGTGCTCGTCGGGCAGCGCGCCGTGGCGTTCATCGCGACGGGCCTCGCCGTGGGCATCGCGATCGGCGTCGCGCTCTTCGTCGTCGCGGCCATCGGTGCGCTCCTGCTCGTGCTCGAGTTCCGGTTCGGGCTGCGCATCACGCGGCTCGGTGCCCGCCTCGAACGCGAGCACGGCACCCCGGCCGACGTCGTCCCGCTGCGCCCGTCCGGCCGACCCGACCGTGCGGCGGCAGACGAGCTCTTCCCGCAGTACAAGGCCGCGGTCGAGGCCGCTCCGGACGACTGGCGTGCCTGGTTCCGACTCGGGGTCGTCTACGACGCCGCAGGCGACCGGAAGCGAGCCAGGGCAGCCATGCGGACCGCCCTGGCCCACTCCCGCTAGAACGCCGCGTCGACCGCGGCTTCTGCCCGGGTGTACCGGAACGCGTAGCCGGACTCGAGCAGCTTCGTCGGGACCATCTGCTGGCTCGACAGCAGCATCTCGTCCGCGGCGTCCCGCAGCAGCGCCTTCAGCGCGAACTCCGGGATCCGGAAGAGGTACGGGCGGTGCAGGTCCTCGGCGACGCGCTTCGTGATCCGGTCGGCGACGGCCGGTTCCGGACCGGCGAGGTTCACCGGGCCGGACACCTCGGCCGCGGAGGACACGGTCGCGAGGTGCACGATCGCACCGACCTCGTCCTCGAGCGCGATCCACGGCCAGTGCTGGCCGCCGGTCCCGAGTCGTCCGCCGAGTCCGACCTTCGTGAGCGGTACGAGCGGTGCGAGCGCGCCCCCGCCCTTCCCGACGACGATGCCGGTCCGCAACGTGACCACCCTGACCCCGTCCGGCGCCCGGTTCGCGGCGGCTTCCCATGCGGTGCACACCTCGGCGAGGAAGCCCGCCCCGGCATCGGCGTCGTCCCCGAGCACGTCGGAGGGACGGTCGCCGTAGACGCCCGACGCGGACCCGGACAGGAACAGGCGCGGCGGGGTCGTCGCGTGCCGCATCGCCTCGACGAGGGTGTCAGTCGCGTCGACCCGGGAGCGCAGGATCTCCTGCTTGTACGTGTCCGTCCACGGCAGCTTGCCGATGTTCGCCCCGGCGAGGTTGACGACCACGTCCGCGCCGTCGAGGACCGCGGGGTCGAGCGGTCGGCTGCCGGGGGCCCACCGGAACTCCGTGGGGGTGTGCGGCTCGCGCCGCACCAGGGTCGAGACGTGGTGCCCGGCATCGCGCAGGGCACGCACCAGCGGGGTCCCGATGAAGCCGGACGCGCCGGCCACCAGGATCGAGAGCGGTTCGGTCATGGAGACCACGCTACGCAGTCGGTCTGGAGGCTCGGGGGACGTCTCGCACGTCGACTCGCCAGTGTGGGTGGTCGCGTTTAGGCTTCGGGTGTGACCGACACCGCGACCGTCCTGCCCGACGCCACCGTTGCCACCCCGTACGAAGACCTGCTCCGGCGCGTCCTCGACGACGGCGCTCCCAAGGGCGACCGCACCGGGACCGGCACGCGCAGCATCTTCGGTGCGCAGCTCCGGTTCGACCTGTCGGAGGGCTTCCCCCTCGTCACGACCAAGCGCGTGCACTTCAAGTCGATCGCGTACGAACTCCTCTGGTTCCTGCGCGGCGACGGCAACGCGACCTGGCTGCAGGAGCACGGCGTGCGGATCTGGAACGAGTGGGCGGACGAGTCCGGCGACCTCGGCCCGGTCTACGGCGTGCAGTGGCGGTCGTGGCCGACGCCGTCGGGGGAGCACATCGACCAGATCGCCCAGGTCATCGAGCAGATCCGGACGAACCCCGACTCGCGCCGGCTCATCGTGTCGGCGTGGAACGTGTCGGACATCCCGGACATGGCGCTCGCACCGTGCCACGCGTTCTTCCAGTTCTTCGTCAACGACGGCAAGCTCTCGTGCCAGCTCTACCAGCGGAGCGCGGACATGTTCCTCGGCGTGCCGTTCAACATCGCCTCGTACGCGCTCCTGACGCACATGATCGCGGCGCAGACCGGGCTCGAGGTCGGTGACTTCGTGTGGACGGGCGGCGACTGCCACATCTACGACAACCACGTCGAGCAGGTCCGCGAGCAGCTCTCCCGCACGCCGTACGCGCCGCCGACGCTCGAGATCGCGCACCGCGACTCGATCGACGACTACGAGTACGAGGACTTCGAGGTCCTCGGCTACCACCACCACCCGGCGATCAAGGGCGCGGTCGCCGTCTGATGCCGACGGAGCAGCCGACGGAGCAGTGGCTCGAACCCGTCCGGGGCGTCGGCCTGGTCTGGGCGCGGTCGCTCGACGGGGTCATCGGCGCGGACGGCGGGATGCCGTGGCACGTGCCGGAGGACCTCGCGCACTTCCGGCAGGTGACGGGGGACGCCACCGTCGTGATGGGTCGGCGCACCTGGGACTCGCTGCCGGAGCGCTTCCGACCGCTCCCGGGTCGCCGCAACGTCGTGCTCACCCGCGATGCGTCGTGGTCGGCCGACGGCGCCGAGGTCGTGCACGACCTGGCGACGGCGCTCGACACCGACGAGCCCGTCTGGGTCATCGGCGGGGGACAGGTCTACGAGGCGGCGGTGCCCTTCGCGGACCGCGTCTCCGAGACCGTGATCGACACCGAGGTCGCCGGCGACACCGTCGCGCCGACGCTGGACGACGCGTGGTCGCTCGTCGACGAGGGCCCGTGGCAGACCTCCCGCACGGGCGTCCGCTACCGCTTCCTGGAGTGGCGCCGCCGCAGCTGACGGCGGACCGCAGGTGCGCGATGGACGCGCACCGAGCCTCCAGACCGGCCGCTGGCGGGCCACCGTCCGGGCGGACGGCCTCGCCCGCGCGCATCCCCGGTACGCTGGTGGCCGTGTCCCCGCGTGAGAATCCCTTCGGTCAGGTCCTCGTCGCCCTCGTGACCCCCTTCACCGCCGACGGTGAAGTGGACTGGCCGGGCGTCGAGCAGCACATCGACGACTGCATCACCGCCGGTGCCGACGGCATCGTCGTGACCGGCACCACCGGTGAGACCTCCACGCTCACCGACCCGGAGAAGCTCCGGCTGGTCGAGGTCGGCAAGTCCGTCGCGAACGGCCGCGCGAAGATCATCACGGGCGGCGGCTCGAACGAGACCGCACACGCGATCCACCTCTACAAGCAGAGCGAGCGGGCCGGCGCCGACGGAGTGATGATCGTCACGCCGTACTACAACAAGCCGACCCAGTCCGGCGTTCTGACGCACTTCCGGATGATCGCGGACGCCACCGACCTGCCGGTCATCCTCTACGACATCCCGGGCCGCACGGGCATCCCGATCACGTACGAGACGATCGTGCGGGCCTCGCACCACCCGAACATCATGGCCGTCAAGGACGCCAAGGGCGACTTCGCCGAGGTGTCCCGCGTGCTCAACAACACCGACCTGATGTACTTCTCCGGCGACGACACGAACGTGCTCCCGCACCTGTCGATCGGCGCGACCGGACTCATCGGCGTGACGGCCAACATCACGTCGACGCCGTACCGGACCATCATCGACGCCGTGAACGCCGGGGACCTCGCCACCGCGACGCGCGAGCACCAGCGCATCGAACCGCTGGTCCGCGCCGTGATGACGCACGTGCCCGGCACCGTCGCGGCGAAGTACATCCTGCACGGGCTCGGCCGCATCGGCAGCCCGCGTGTGCGTCTGCCGCTCGTCGGCCCCGAGGACTCGGAGGCGTACGCCATCGAGACCTCCCTCGAAGCCGTGCACGGGATCCCCGGCGCCGACTTCTCCAACTTCCGCCCGGACCGCAACGCGGCCGCGGGAGGAGCGCTTCCGAAGGTGCCAGGCACCACCCGTTGATCGACCGCGGCGCGCAGGACGCGCGCCGCCGAAGCAGTCAGGACCGAATGCCCACGCAAGTCTCCGAACCCCAGCCCCTCGAGCCGGGCACCCTCCGGGTCATCCCCGTCGGTGGCCTCGGCGAGATCGGTCGCAACATGACCGTCTACGAGTACGAGGGCAAGCTGCTCATCGTCGACGCCGGCGTGCTGTTCCCCGAGGAGCACCAGCCGGGCGTCGACCTGATCCTGCCCGACTTCGCGCCGATCCGGGACCGCCTCGACGACGTCCTCGGCGTCGTGCTCACGCACGGTCACGAGGACCACATCGGCGCCGTGCCGTACCTGCTGAAGCTCCGCCAGGACATCCCGCTGATCGGGTCCACGCTGACGCTGGCGCTCGTCGAGGCGAAGCTCAAGGAACACCGGATCAAGCCCTACACGCTCGTCGTGCAGGAGGACCAGACCGAGCAGCTCGGTCCGTTCCACCTCGAGTTCGTCGCGGTGAACCACTCGATCCCCGACGCCCTCGCCGTCGCCATCACGACCCCGGCAGGGCGCGTGCTGCACACCGGCGACTTCAAGATGGACCAGCTGCCGCTCGACGACCGCATCACCGACCTCCGTGCGTTCGCGCGACTCGGCGAGGCCGGCGTCGACCTGTTCCTGCCGGACTCCACCAACGCCGACGTCCCCGGGTTCACCGCTCCGGAGCGCGACATCGGCCCGGTGCTCGAGAACATCATCATGCGGGCGCGCAAGAAGGTCGTCGTCGCGAGCTTCTCCTCGCACGTGCACCGCGTGCAGCAGGTGCTCGACGCCGCGGCCGCCGCGAACCGCCGTGTCGCGTTCATGGGTCGCTCGATGATCCGCAACATGACGATCGCCGCCGACCTCGGGTACCTGCGGGTGCCGGAGAACGTGCTGATCGACACGAAGAAGGCCAAGGACGTCCCGGACGACCAGATCGTCTACATGTCGACCGGGTCCCAGGGCGAGCCGATGGCCGTCCTCGCCCGGATGGCGAACCTCGAGCACCAGATCGAGATCGGCGACGGCGACACCGTCATCCTCGCGTCGTCGCTCATCCCGGGTAACGAGAACGCCGTCTACCGCGTGATCGACGGCCTGACGAAGCTCGGTGCGAAGGTCGTGCACAAGGGCAACGCGAAGGTGCACGTCTCCGGCCACGCGTCCGCCGGCGAGCTGCTGTACTGCTACAACATCCTGCGTCCGCGCAACGTCCTGCCCGTGCACGGCGAGCACCGGCACCTCTACGCGAACGCCGACCTGGCGATCCAGACGGGTGTCCCGCCGCGCAACGTCATCCTCGGTCAGGACGGCATCGTCGTCGACCTGAAGGACGGCGTCGCGAACGTCGTCGGACAGCTCGACATCGGGTACGTCTACGTGGACGGTTCGACCGTCGGCGAGATCACCGACGCCGACCTCAAGGACCGTCGGGTCCTGGCGGAAGAGGGCTTCATCTCCGTGTTCTGCGCGGTCGACTTCGCAACCGGACAGTGCGTCATCGGCCCGGAGATCCAGTCGCGCGGCTTCGCCGAGGACGACTCCGTCTTCGACGACGTCCGCCCGCAGATCGCCCGTGCCCTGGCCGACGCGGCCGGCAACGGCACGCGAGACCAGCACGCGTTCAGCCAGGTGGTCCGCCGGACCGTCGGGCGCTGGGTGAACACGAAGCACCGCCGTCGTCCGATGATCGTCCCGGTGATCATCGAGGCATAGGGCCCGCGCGCGGTCCGACCGGAGGCCCGCCACACGTCCGTCCCGGACGCTGTGGCGGGCCGTTCTCATCCCTGAGCATGATCTTTCGTCGGGATGCCGGTCACTAGTATTCCTGTGTGATCGTTCTGCGTCGCTGGGTGTGGCCTGGCCTCAAGTTCCTCGTGTTCGCCGCCATCGCAGTGGCACTCGTCCGGCTCGCGTTCTTCGCCGCCCAGCCGCCGGAAGCCGACAAGGTCCCGACCGGCAAGATCGACGACCCGGTCGTCACGGTGGAGAAGGGCGACATCAGCAACGACGTCGAGGCGAAGGGCACCATCCGCTCCGTCGCGTCCACCCCGGTGCGCGCGACGGCAGCCGGCACCGTGAACCGCCTCTTCGTGGCGAACGGCGATCACGTCGAGCAGGGTGCGGCGATCCTCGACGTCCGTGTCGAGACCCCGGTCGACGGTGTCACGGCCGACGGCAGCCCGCTCCCGCCCAAGGTCACCTTCTCGACCGTCGCCGCTCCGGCCGCCGGCACCGTGTCCGGGCTCGACCTGGTGTCGAAGCAGCCGGTCGACATCGGCACGACCGTGGCCCGCGTCGCCCCCGAGTCGTACCGCGCGAGCGCCACGCTCGAGGCCGCGCAGCTCTACCGGTTGGTCAACCGCCCGTCCGAGGCGACGGTGACGGTGAAGGACGGCCCGGCGCCGTTCACCTGCACCAACCTGTCGTTGACGAGCGCGGCTGCGTCCGACTCCTCGTCGTCGGACACCGACGCCGCGGACGGATCAGGATCGGAGTCGTCGTCCGGCGGGACGCAGCTGGAGTGCGACGTCCCGGGCGACGTCACGGTGTTCCCGGGGCTCGAGGTCACCGTGGCCGTGCCCGCCGGCAAGGCCGAGGGCGTCCTGACCCTCCCGACCACGGCCGTCCAGGGCACCGCGCAGAAGGGTGTCGTCACCGTCGTCACCGACGAGGGGAAGCACGAGACGCGCGACGTCGAGCTCGGCATCAACGACGGTGAACTGGTCGAGGTGAAGTCCGGGGTGGCCGAGGGTGACCAGGTCCTGCAGTTCGTGCCGGGCAAGGAGCAGTCCGAGGACGACTCCACCGAGGGTGGCGCGGTGATGGTCGGATGAGTCTGGTCTCCGTCCGCGGGCTGCAGAAGTCCGTCACGCTGCCGGACGGCTCCACGCTCGAGATCCTCCGCGGGATCGACCTCGACGTCGAAGCCGGCAGCACCACCGCGATCGTCGGCCGCTCGGGCTCCGGCAAGTCGACGCTGCTCAACGTCCTCGGGCTGCTCGACACCCCGACCAACGGCACGCACGAGTTCGGCGGGGTCGACGTCGGACGGGCCGGGTCGCTCCGTCGCGACCGGATCCGCGGGGCCGACGTCGGCTTCGTGTTCCAGCAGTTCAACCTGCTGCAGGGCCGCACCGCGGTCGAGAACGTCGAGATCCCGCTCCTCTACGCGACCGGGAAGGACTTCTGGCGTCGTCGTCGTCTCGCCATCGAGATGCTCGACCGTGTGGGGCTGGCCGACCGGGCCGACACGCAGCCGCACCGGCTCTCCGGCGGCGAGCAGCAGCGCGTCGCGATCGCCAGGGCGCTCGTCCGCTCGCCCCGGCTCATCCTGGCCGACGAGCCGACCGGAGCGCTCGACGTCGACACCGGTCGCATCGTGATGGAGCTGCTCGAGACCGTCGCCGCCGAGACCGGTGCCGCGCTCATGACCATCACCCACGACGCCGCCGTCGCTGCCCGAGCGGACACCGTCCACCGGATCGACCACGGCCTCGTGGTCGACGCGTTCGAGGAGGCCGCCGCGTGAACGGCGTGTTCAGCACCGTCGTCGGGACCTTCGTCGAGTCCTGGCAGGAGCTCCGCGTGCACCGGGGCCGTGTCGTCCTCAGCCTGGTCGGTGTGACCATCGCCGTCGCGTCGCTCGCCGTCGTGGTCGGGTTCGGATCGCTCGCCGAGAAGGCGACGGAGGCGTTCAACGAGCAGTACGGTGGCCGGCCGGCGACGTTCCAGCTCACCGCGTCGACGAAGTCGGGGGACGCCCTGCCCGACGAGGACGCGGTGTTCGACCAGCTCCGTGCCGGGGCTGCTCGCTACGACGTGTCGTACGCGAGCGAGGCGGCGGAAGGGCCGCGGAAGGTCCAGTTCCCGGACGGCGTCGGCGACGTGTGGACGAAGACCGTCGATCCCGGGTACGCCGAGATGCACCGGGTCCGGATGGCCGACGGATCATGGTTCACCGAGTCCGACCGTGACCGGCTCGCGCCGGCGATCATCGTGAACCGGGCCTTCCTCGACCGCCTGGGTGACCCCGACCTCGTGACGCACCCGACCGTCCGACTGCCCGGGACGCCCGCGGTCACCGCGGTCGTCGTCGGGGAGTACAAGACGTCCGAGTACGACACCGAGCCCGGCATGTTCCAGCTCGCGCGCACGACGGCCGCCGCCGGGACCGTCGTCGACCCGGAGATGGGCGGCAGTCGCACGTTCGAGGTCTGGATCCCCGCGTCGGGTGGCAAGCAGCTCGCGAAGCGGATCGCGAGCGACACCGAGCGGACCCTCGGCGGCGGCGTCGAGGTCACCGCGAGCCGCATGGACGCCGGTGCCACGGTGGACGGTGACCCGCTCGGGCCGCTGCGCTACGTCATCGCCGCGGTGTCCGTGCTCGTCCTGGTGCTCGGCGGGCTCGGGCTGCTCAACGTGTCGCTCGTGAGCGTCCGGCAGCGGATCCGCGAGATCGGCATCCGGCGCGGTGTCGGTGCCTCCGCCGGTCGGATCTTCGTCGCCGTGCTGCTCGAGAACGTCCTCGGGACCGCCGTCGCCGGGGGCATCGGCGTGATGCTCGGGGCGGCGGTGCTCAGCAACGAGACCGTGCGGACCGCGATCACGAGCGGCGCCGACATCGGGGGAGCACCGTTCCCGCTCGAGGCCGCGTTCGTCGGGATCGGCGCAGCGGTCTTCGTCGGGGCGCTCGCCGGACTGCTCCCTGCGCTCGTCGCGGTGCGCGTCAAGGTCATCGACGCCATCCGGTACTGACCCGTCGGGTGCCCCGCCGCCTCGTGCGGCGGGGCTCCGTCGGTTTGTCCCCAGGTGGCGTTAGGGTCTACCCCATGGCCGGAGGCACCAAGTCGACCACGCGCTCACGCGCGTCATCGTCGTCCCGTGGAAGCGGGTCGCGCGGGACGTCGCGCACGCAGGCCACCACGAAGAAGCTGCCGCAGGCGAAGCCGTCGGTCGAGTTCACCGGGCAGAACCCGCTCGTGACCGCCTGGATGGGCATGGCCCACGGCGTCGGTGCGATGTTCCGGCTGCTCGGGTCCGAGACCCTCGAGAAGGACCAGCGTCGCGACGGGTTCCCGTTCTTCCTGTTCGTGCTGGCCATCGCCGGCGCGGTCGTCGAGTGGCTGAACCCGAGCAACGGCGTCTCGGTGGCGCTCGACGCGTACACGTTCGGCGGGCTGTTCGGCCGGCTGGCGTTCGCGCTCCCCGTCATCATGATCGTGTTCGCCGGCTGGCTGTTCCGGCATCCGGCGTCCGTCCACGACAACACCCGGATCGGGATCGGCCTCGGGCTGCTGCTCGTGTCGATCTCCTCCCTGTGCCACGTCTTCGGTGGCCAGCCGAGCGCGTCCGACGGCATGCCGGCGCTCGCCACGGCTGGTGGTGTGATCGGCTGGGTCGTGATCGGCTGGTTGGTCGCGGTCGCCACCGTCTGGATCGCCGTCCCGGTGGCGATCGTCCTGCTGGTCCTCTCCCTCTTCATCATCACCAAGACCCCGCCGAACAAGGTCGGGCGTCGACTCCACGAGCTGTACGCGTACCTGTTCGGCGCCCCGGCCCCTGCCGCCGAGGAAGACGTGCCCGCCGAACCGGCGAAGGCGCCGCGCAAGGGCGTCGCGGGCAAGACGGACTCGCAGGGCCTGCAGCTGTTCGACGACCTCGGGTTCGGCGACGGCGAGCAGCCGGACGACGACGCCGAGGCGCACATCCCGTGGTGGCGCCGCAACAAGTCCGGTCGCGAAGAAGACCCGGCGTACGACAGCCCGGTCATCCCGGCCTCGACCGCCGCGGTCGCACCGGCACCGAGCCCGAACGCCGGTGCCGCTGCCGGTCTCGTCGACCACACGCCGGCCGAGCCTGCGTCGGTGAACCTCAACGACTCCCTCGAGCAGGACGTCGCCGCTGACCTCGACCGTGCCGAGCAGGCGCTCCGTGACTTCGGCGCCCCCGTCCCGGACGACCGCGCCGAGGTGATCCGTCCGGAACGGGACCTGCCCGCGGCGGCCGCACCGAGCCTCCCGTCTGCTCCGGCCGACCCCGTCGACGACGCGACCGGCCAGGCGGACGACGCGATGGCGGTGGCATCGGCGGACGACCCGTCGAAGCCGTACCGGCTCCCAGCGGCCACGACGCTGAGCGCCGGGACGCCGTCGGTGGCGCGCAGTCAGGCGAACGACGACATCGTCGCGGCCATCACCGGTGTGCTCACCGAGTTCAAGGTCGACGCGAAGGTGACCGGCTTCTCCCGCGGCCCGACGGTGACCCGGTACGAGATCGAGCTCGGGCCCGGCGTCAAGGTCGAGCGCGTGACGGCGCTGTCGAAGAACCTGTCGTACGCGGTCGCCTCGAACGAGGTCCGCATCCTGTCCCCGATCCCGGGCAAGAGCGCCATCGGTGTCGAGATCCCGAACTCGGACCGCGAGATCGTGTCGCTCGGTGACGTCCTGCGCTCGAGCGCCGCGACCAAGTCGAAGCACCCGATGACGATCGGTGTCGGCAAGGACGTCGAGGGCGGCTTCGTCGTCGCGAACCTCGCGAAGATGCCGCACCTGCTCGTCGCCGGCTCCACGGGGTCCGGCAAGTCGGTGTTCATCAACTCGATGATCACCTCGCTGCTGATGCGCGCGAAGCCGTCCGAGGTCCGCATGGTCCTCGTCGACCCGAAGCGCGTCGAGCTCTCGATCTACGCCGGGGTCCCGCACCTCATCACGCCCATCATCACGAACCCGAAGAAGGCAGCGGAGGCGCTGCAGTGGGTCGTGAAGGAGATGGACATGCGGTACGACGACCTCGCGTCGTTCGGGTTCCGGCACGTCGACGACTTCAACAAGGCGATCGAGAACGACGAGATCGTCCTGCCCGCCGGCAGCGAACGGAAGCTCAAGCCGTACCCGTACCTGCTCGTCGTCGTCGACGAGCTCGCCGACCTCATGCTCGTCGCCCCGCGGGACGTCGAGGAGTCGATCGTCCGCATCACCCAGCTCGCACGTGCCGCCGGCATCCACCTGGTGCTCGCGACGCAGCGGCCGTCGGTGGACGTCATCACCGGCCTCATCAAGGCGAACGTCCCGTCGCGGATCGCGTTCGCCGTGACGAGCGTCACCGACTCGCGCGTGATCCTCGACCAGCCCGGCGCCGACAAGCTCATCGGGCAGGGCGACGGGCTCTTCCTGCCGATGGGGTCCTCGAAGGCCGTCCGCGTGCAGGGCGCATGGGTGCAGGAGAGCGAGGTCGCCGAGGTCGTCCAGCACGTCACCCGGCAGGCCCAGCCCGAGTACCGCCAGGACGTCCAGGCCGTGGTCGAGCGCAAGGAGATCGACGCCGACATCGGCGACGACCTGGAGCTGCTGCTCGCCGCGGTCGAACAGGTCGTCTCCACGCAGTTCGGGTCGACCTCGATGCTCCAGCGGAAGCTCCGTGTCGGGTTCGCGAAGGCCGGGCGGCTGATGGACCTCATGGAGTCGCGCGACATCGTCGGGCCGTCCGAAGGGTCGAAGGCGCGGGACGTCCTCGTCACCGGCGACCAGCTGCCGGCGGTGCTCGCGAAGCTCCGCGGCGAGGAGCCACCGCCGGAGCCCGCGGCGGCGGCGCCGGCACCGGTGTCGCCGCCGGTCCCGTCGCCGTCCGACGACGGGGACCGGTACAGCGCTGACCCGGTCGGCGACATGACGCGCGGGTACGATCGAGTCGAGGAAGAACCGGACGAGGACGCCTGGGGCCTCACGGGCAGGGAGTGAAGACGATGACCGCCTCGGAAGGCACCAACACGAAGCGGTTCCCCTGGCGGGGACGTCTCGTCCGCAAGGGACCGGGTCCCGCGTCGACGGCGAACGTCGCGAACATCATCACCGTCATCCGGATCCTGATGGCGCCGCTGTTCTTCGTCCTGCTGCTGGCAGATGCCGGGCAGGACGGGCCGACGCGCATCTGGGCGGCTGTGCTCTTCGTCGTGGCGATCGTCACCGACAGTGCGGACGGCATCATCGCGCGGCGTCAGGGCCTCGTCACCGACTTCGGCAAGCTCGTCGACCCGATCGCCGACAAGGTGCTCATCGGCGGAGCGCTCGTCGCCCTGTCGATCCTCGGCGAGCTGCCCTGGTACGTGACGGTCCTGATCATGGTGCGCGAGATCGGCATCACGGTGTTCCGGTTCGCGGTGCTCTCCGACCGGGTCATCCCGGCGAGCCGCGGCGGCAAGATCAAGACCGTGCTGCAGGCGGTCGCCATCACGCTCGCGCTCTTCCCGTGGTGGAACATCGCCGGCGACTTCGCCCGCTGGACGAACGGGATCCTGATGACGGCCGCGTTCATCGCCACGGTGTGGAGCGGGCTGGACTACCTCTGGCAGGCGTGGAAGCACAACCGGACCGCAGCGTGACCCTCGCGTCATCGGTCGTCGCGGCGCTGACCGCGCGGGGCGAGACCGTCGCCGTGGCGGAGTCGCTCACCGGCGGGCTCGTCGTGTCGGAACTCGTGGGCGTCCCCGGAGCGAGCGCCGTCGTCCGTGGCGGAGTCGTGGCCTACGCGACGCCCGTCAAGGCGTCCGTCCTCGGCGTCTCCGCGGCGCTCCTCGCCCGGAACGGCGCGGTGGACCCGACCGTCGCGGCGCAGATGGCCGCCGGCGTGCGGACCGCCCTGGCGGTCGACGGCCTACCCGCGACATGGGGGATCTCGACGACGGGTGTCGCCGGGCCCGACCCGCAGGACGGCCAGCCCGTCGGCACGGTGTTCGTCGGCATCGCATCAGCGGCGGGCGCGGAGGCGTTCGAGTTGCACCTCGACGGGGACCGTCAGGCAATCCGGCAGGCCGCTGTCTCCGAACTCCTGACACGACTGCACGTCACGCTCGAGACCGGGGAATAGCCCGCGTTACCGCTGGGTTACATCTCACGCAATCTCCAGCAGGACGGCAGCCCAGGTGGCTAGCATGCTGCAACCGGCAACGCTAGTGTTGCTGAACCCGAACCCGGTCACCCTGGCCGGTCGGGCGCGGAGACGACAGAGAGGAGGAGTTCTCATGGTTCTCGTTCGTCAGGAAATCGGCGACGTTCTGCGGGACTTCCGCTTGCAGAAGGGCCGGACCCTCCGTCAGGTCGCGTCCAAGGCCAGCGTTGCTCTCGGGTACCTCAGTGAGGTGGAGCGCGGTCAGAAAGAGGCCAGCTCGGAGATCCTCGCTTCCGTCGCGGATGCGTTGGACACCCCGATCTCCACGATCATGCGCGAGGTGGGAGACCGCCTCGCCGTGGTGGAAGGTCTCACCCCGGTCCCGGACACGCTCCCGGACGAACTCGTCGCCGAGTTCGACAACGACCTCGCGGTGCGCTGAGACGCACTGCACACGAACGCCCCCGTCGGTCCGCCGGCGGGGGCGTTCGCCGTTCGCGCTGACGCTTAGGGTGGTCTGATGCGTGTGAGTGAGTTTTGGCGAGCCGTCGACCAGGTCTTCGGGGAGGCCTACGGTGCGGTCGTCGCCCGTGACGTGGTGCTCGAGGAGCTCGGCGGGCGCTCCGCTGCCGATGCCATCGCCGCCGGGATCGACACCCGGAAGGTGTGGGACGCACTGTGTGACTCGCAGGACGTCCCGCAGGACCGGCGGCACGGCAAGGGGTTGTTGGAGCCGCGCGACTAGCGTTCTGCGACCGAACATTTGTTCGGCGTGTCGCTCGAACGCGTGTTCGATGGGTGGTAGCTTCCTCCACAGCGGCGTGATCGGCGGGTTCATCCACAGTCAGCGCGGTGATCGGCATCGATGTCGGTGGCCCGCCCTAGGTTCGAAGCCATCGGGAACGTCCGAAGCCTTGTCGAAGAACCAGGGGCCTTGCACCACCGGCCCCGGGGGACGGGACAGCCTACAGGCGGCCGACATCGAGCACGAAGGAGCACACCATGCCATCACCCGCAGACCGCGAGAAGTCCCTCGAGACCGCACTTGCCCAGATCGACCGGCAGTTCGGCAAGGGCGCCGTGATGCGCCTCGGCTCCGACGAGCGTGCACCGGTCGCGACCATCCCGACCGGTTCCGTCGCGCTCGACGTCGCGCTCGGGATCGGTGGGCTGCCGCGTGGCCGCATCATCGAGATCTACGGCCCGGAGTCCTCGGGTAAGACCACCCTGACGATCCACGCCATCGCGAACGCGCAGCGCAACGGTGGCATCGCCGCGTTCATCGACGCCGAGCACGCGCTCGACCCCGAGTACGCCAAGAAGCTCGGCGTGGACATCGACGCGCTGCTCGTGTCGCAGCCCGACACCGCCGAGCAGGCACTCGAGATCGCCGACATGCTCGTCCGCTCCGGCTCGATCGACCTGATCGTCATCGACTCCGTCGCGGCGCTCGTGCCCCGCGCCGAGATCGAAGGCGAGATGGGTGACTCCCACGTCGGCCTCCAGGCACGACTCATGTCGCAGGCACTCCGCAAGCTCGCCGGTGGACTGAACCAGACGCAGACCACGATGATCTTCATCAACCAGCTGCGCGAGAAGATCGGTGTGTTCTTCGGCTCCCCGGAGACCACGTCCGGCGGTAAGGCGCTGAAGTTCTACGCGTCGGTTCGCCTCGACATCCGTCGCATCGAGACGCTGAAGAGCGGCACCGACGCCGTCGGCAACCGCACCCGCGTGAAGGTCGTCAAGAACAAGATGGCGCCGCCCTTCAAGCAGGCGGAGTTCGACATCCTCTACGGCACGGGCATCTCGCGTGAAGGCTCGCTGCTCGACTTCGGCGTGGACCACGGCATCGTCAAGAAGTCCGGTGCCTGGTACACCTACGACGGCGACCAGCTCGGGCAGGGCAAGGAGAACTCGCGTTCCTTCCTGATCCAGAATCCGGAGATCGCTGCGGAGATCGAAGGCAAGATCCTCGCCAAGCTCGGCATCGGTGGTGCCAAGGCCACCGACGAAGCAACGGCACCGGTCGAGTCGCTCGAAGCCAAGCTCACCGCACGCAAGGGCGCGTGACCGGGCACGACGACGGCAGCGACGACCTCGCACCGGTCACCGATCTGTTCGGTGCGAGGTCCCGCCGCCGTCGGACACCGCCGCTCCCGGAGCCGGAGAGCGAAGCGGACACCCCCGGCGTCGAGACAACGCCGGACGCCGACGCCTCCGCCGCCGATGCGAGCGCGCCGGTTCCCCTCCGTGGACACCGTGCGCAGTCCGAGTGGGTCTCGCCGGTCGTCGGGGACGGCTCCGGTCGCAGTGCCCGTGCCGAGCAGGACGGCTACGACATCGACGAGGCCGATGCCACGACGGCGTCGGTGTTCTCGATCGCCGGCGGTGACGAGATCGACCCCGCTGACGCTCCACGGCCGTTGGACGAACAACGTGCGGATGCCGAGCGGCTCAGTATGCGCGCCCTCGGCCGCAAGGGTGTGAGCGAGTCCGAGCTCCGGACGATGCTCCGGGGCAACGACCTCGACCCGGACGTCGTCGAGCACGAGGTCGAGCGGCTCACCCGGGTGGGACTGCTCGACGACGTCGCCCTCGCGACCGACCTCGTGGACCGACTCCACGACCGCAAGGGGCTCGGTCGGCAGGGGGTCGTCGCCGAGCTCCGTCGTCGTGGCATCGACCAGGCGGCGATCGACGCAGCCCTCGACGCCGCGGCCGACGACGATGACGACGAGTTCATCCGTGCGATCGAGCTCGCCGAGAAGCGTGCCGGTCAGCTCCGGGGCCTCGACCGTGCGACCGCAGAGCGCCGGCTCTCCGGCTTCCTGATGCGCAAGGGCTACAACGGCGGCGTGGTGCGGATCGCGGTGGAGCGCGCGCTCGACGGTGGTGGACCGCGGAATGGCGGGCCGCGCGGCACGGTCCGGTTCGAGTAGGCACCGATTCACCGCGCGCCGATTTACACTGGGACGACCATGGCGACCGTCGCAGCGCAGCCCCGCACCTACGAAGTCCGCACCTACGGGTGCCAGATGAACGTGCACGACTCCGAGCGCCTCAGCGGGTCGCTGCAGGCCGCCGGGTACGTCGCGGCGGACGGCACCCAGGCGGACGTCGTCGTGATCAACACGTGCGCTGTGCGTGAGAACGCCGACAACCGGCTCTACGGCAACCTCGGGCAACTCGCGGGCATCAAGCGGGACCACCCCGGCATGCAGATCGCCGTGGGTGGCTGCCTGGCGCAGAAGGACAAGAACGTCATCCTCGAGAAGGCGCCGTGGGTCGACGTCGTCTTCGGCACGCACAACATGGGGTCGCTGCCGACGCTGCTGGAGCGCGCCCGGCACAACGGTGAAGCGCAGCTCGAGATCCTCGAGTCCCTGGACGTCTTCCCGTCGACGCTACCGACCAAGCGCGACTCGACGCACAGCGGGTGGGTGTCGATCTCCGTCGGCTGCAACAACACCTGCACGTTCTGCATCGTCCCGTCGCTCCGTGGCAAGGAGAAGGACCGTCGTCCAGGCGACGTCCTCGCGGAGATCCAGGCGCTCGTCGACGACGGTGCGATCGAGGTCACCCTCCTCGGCCAGAACGTGAACTCCTACGGCGTCGAGTTCGGGGACCGGCAGGCGTTCGGGAAGCTGCTGCGCGCGGCCGGGCAGATCGAGGGCCTCGAGCGCGTCCGGTTCACGAGCCCGCACCCGGCGGCGTTCACCGACGACGTCATCGACGCGATGGCCGAGACCCCGAACGTGATGCCGCAGCTGCACATGCCGCTGCAGTCCGGCTCGGACCGGGTCCTCAAGGCGATGCGCCGCAGTTACCGGAGCGAGCGGTTCCTCGGGATCCTAGACCGCGTGCGCGCCGCGATCCCGAACGCGGCGATCTCCACGGACATCATCGTGGGGTTCCCCGGCGAGACCGAGGCCGACTTCGAGGACACGATGCGCGTCGTCGAGCAGGCCCGGTTCGCGTCGGCGTTCACGTTCCAGTACTCGATTCGCCCCGGCACCCCGGCGGCCACGATGGACGACCAGCTCCCCAAGGAGGTCGTCCAAGCACGCTACGAGCGGCTCACCGCGCTGCAGGATCGCATCACCGCGGAGGAGAACCAGCGGCAGGTCGGCCGTACGGTCGACGTCCTGGTGGCGACCGGTGAGGGCAAGAAGGACGGCGCCACGCACCGTCTGTCCGGCCGAGCCGAGGACTCCCGTCTCGTGCACTTCTCGGTGCCGGTCGGCTCCGACGTCCCGCGCCCCGGGGACGTCGTCACGGTCGAGGTGACCCGTGCTGCACCGCACTTCCTGATCGCGGACACCGACCAGCCGCTCCGCATCCGGCGCACCCGTGCCGGCGAGGCGTGGGACCGCGCGCAGGCCGAGTCCTGCGGTGTCCCGACCCCGGCGGCACCCGGTGACGGGCCGAAGCCGGTGTCGCTCGGTCTGCCGACGATCCGTGTCGGCCGCTGAACCCGCACCGGGGCTGCACGGCGAGCCGGGCGAGCCCGCGGCCGACACCGTCTCGCTGATCGCCGTCGTCGGCGCGACCGGCACCGGCAAGTCCGACCTGGCGATCGCGATCGCCGATCGACACCGTGCGCACGGCCGGAACGCCGAGATCGTCAACGCCGACGCGATGCAGTTCTACCGCGGCATGGACATCGGCACCGCGAAGGTCCCGCTCGCTGAACGGCACGGCATCCCGCACCACCAGCTGGACGTGCTCGACGTCACCGACGAGGCGAGCGTCGCCGCGTACCAGCGCGACGCCCGAGCGATCATCGGCCGGATCGTCGACGACGGTGGGGTCGCGGTCCTCGTCGGCGGCAGCGGCCTGTACGTGTCGTCCGTCCTGCACGACCTCGAGTTCCCCGGCACCGACCCGGAGCTCCGCGCCGCGCTGGAACGCGAGCACGCGGAGGACGGACCGAACGCACTGCTCGCGCGGCTGCGCGAACTCGACCCGGCGGCCGCCGAGACGATCGACGTCCGCAACCCACGGCGGTTGATCCGCGCCGTGGAGATCGCGAGCCGATCCGACCGGGTCACCCCGAGCCTCCCGTCCGCGCCGCGCGCGTGGCGACCCGCCCGTGTCCTGCACCTGCGTCGTGATCGTGCGCAGCTCGTCGCCGCGCTCCACGACCGCGCAGCGGGCATGTTCCGTGACGGACTCGTCGACGAGGTCGCCGCGCTGCGGACGCGCGGGCTCGAGCAGGGACGCACCGCGCGTGCCGCGATCGGGTACTCCCAGGCGCTCGACGTCCTGCGCGGCGACGCGACGGTCGCCGATGCCGTCGAGGCGACCGCGGTGGCGACGCGGAAGTACGCCAGGCGACAGGTCTCCTGGTTCAAGCGGTACGCGGACGCCGAGGACCTCGACGTGACGGGGGCGGACCGGCAGGAGCTCTCGGACGTGGCCCGTAGGATCGTCCCGTGACCGAGCTGCACTTCACCAAGGGCCAGGGGACCGGCAACGACTTCGTCCTGTTCGCCGACCCGGACGCGACGGTCGACCTGACCCCGGACCGGATCCGCGCGATCGCCGACCGACGGTTCGGTGTGGGGGCCGACGGCGTGATCCGAGCGGTGCGGGCTGATGCCCTCCCCGAGGGGCGCGCCATCGCTGCGTCCGCTCCCGAGGTCACGTGGTTCATGGACTACCACAACGCCGACGGCACGGTCGCGGAGATGTGCGGGAACGGCATCCGTGTCTTCGCGCGCTACCTGACCGAGTCCGGGCTCGTGGACTTCGAACCCGGCGAGACCCTGTCCGTGGGGAGCCGGAAGGGCATCGTCGACATCCAGCGGCAGGCGAACGGGTTCGCCGCCGACCTCGGGCGGTGGGACCTCGGCATCGAGGGCGGTGGGTCTTCCGACGTGCTCGTCCGCGCGAAGAACCTCGACCGTGCCCGCCCGGGCCTCGGTATCGACGTCGGCAACCCGCACGTCGTGGTCGCCGTCGCGACGGAGGACGAGCTCGCCGACCTCGACCTGACCTACGTCCCTGTGCTCGACCCGGCACCGGCGGCCGGTGCGAACGTCGAGTTCGTACTGCCGGGGGACCCGCTCGTCCAGGACGGCGTCGGGCAGATCACGATGCGGGTGCACGAGCGAGGGAGCGGCGAGACGCTGTCCTGCGGCACCGGGGCGGTCGCCGCGGCGCTCGCGACGCGGTACTGGGCGGGAGCGAGCGCGCCGGACACCTGGCGCGTGCGGGTCCCTGGTGGCGTCGTGACCGTACGGATGTTCGCGGCCGAGGACGGCGAGCACGTGTCGCTCGCCGGGCCGGCCGAGCTGGTGTTCTCCGGCGACCTGACCGTCTGACGCGGGGCGCGCGGCGGTGCGCTTGAGACGCCCGACCGGCCGCCGATGCAGCCGAGAGGTCACGACACCCCGCTCACTGCCGTTGAGCGGTCGCGAGCTGTCGCCTGTGCCCGTCGCGAACGACGATCGATGACCACTCGGCGACCGTAAGCGGGGTGTCGTGACCACTCGACGGCGACCGCGGACGCAGGCACCCGCGCGGGCACGAGCGCATGGGCAGGCACCGGCACGCGCGCGGGCACGGGCGCATGGGCGGGCACGCGCGCGGGCGCACGGGCACGCGCGCGGGCGCACGGGCCGCGCGCGGGCGCACGGGCGCTCGCACGGGCAGACGAACGCGTCGGCCGAGGTGCGCGCGCACCGCGTGCCCACCTCGCTGGTCCGCGACGCGACGCGCCGCGCTACTCCGCCGTGCGGTGCACGCGCAGCACGCGGAACCCCTTGTCCGTCGACGCCCGCGTGACGTGGAACGACGCCCCGAGCGTGTCGTGGAGCCACCGCTGCAAGGAGTCACCACCGAGGTCCTTCGACACGACGAGCCAGGCATCGCCGGACACCTCGAGCCGGGGGAGCCAGGTCATCAGGATGTCGTGGAGCTCGTCCTTGCCAACGCGGATCGGTGGGTTCGACCAGATCGTCCGGAAGCGCAGGTCCGCCGGGACGTCGGAGGGGACCCCGATCGACACGTTCGTGACCCCGGCGGCTTCGGCGTTGGCGCGCGCGAGGCCGAGCACGCGCTCGTTGACGTCGACGCCCCAGACCTGTGCGTCCGGGGAGTGGAGCGCCATCGTGATCGCGATCGGCCCCCACCCGCAACCGACGTCGAGGAGTGCGCCGTCGTGCGCGGGCGGCGGAACGGAGCCCAGCAGCACGCGGGTCCCGCGGTCGATGCCGTCCGGGCTGAAGACCCCGGATGCAGTGGTCAGCGCCAGGGAACGACCCGCCAGCGTCACGTGGATCTGGCGCGGTCGCGCCTGGCTCTCCGGGGTGGCCGAGAAGTAGTGGTCGTTCGCCATGGATGAACCGTACCGGCAACCCCGTGTGTCCTGGAGCCCGCAGAGGTACCCTGTGGGCAGCATGACGGATACCCACAACCAAGCTGAAGGCGACGGCGTCGTCGAGCGCGTGCTGCGCAACGCCGACTCGCGAGCCAGCTCGTCCATCTTCGCGCCGGCACAGGCGATCCAGACCCGCTCGGTCGACGAGCACGGCTGGGCCGGTGACGGCGACCAGTACGACCGCGACGACCGCGCAGCGCTGCGCCGCGTGGCCGGTCTCTCCACCGAGCTCGAGGACGTCACCGAGGTCGAGTACCGGCAACTCCGGCTCGAGCAGGTCGTCCTCATCGGCGTGTACGCCCAGGGCGACGCGGCCGACGCCGAGAACTCGCTCCGTGAGCTGTCGGCACTCGCCGAGACCGCGGGTGCCGTGGTCCTCGACGGACTGCTGCAGCGACGGCCACACCCCGACCCCTCGACCTACCTCGGCAAGGGCAAGGCCGAAGAGCTCGCGATGGTGGTCAAGGCCACCGGGGCCGACACCGTGATCGCCGACACCGAGCTCGCCCCGTCCCAGCGGCGTGCGCTCGAGGACGTCGTCAAGGTGAAGGTCATCGACCGGACCGCCGTGATCCTCGACATCTTCAGCCAGCACGCGAAGAGCCGCGAGGGCAAGGCGCAGGTCGAACTCGCGCAGCTCGAGTACCTCCTGCCGCGACTGCGCGGTTGGGGTGAGTCGATGTCCCGCCAGGCCGGTGGTCAGGTCTCCGGCGGTGCCGGCATGGGGTCGCGTGGTCCGGGTGAGACGAAGATCGAGCTGGACCGTCGCCGCATCCACACGCGGATGTCGAAGCTGCGTCGGCAGATCGCGTCGTTCCGTCCCGCGCGGGAGGCCAAGCGCGCCGACCGTCACCGCAACGAGGTGCCGAGTGTCGCGATCGCGGGGTACACGAACGCGGGCAAGTCGTCCCTCCTCAACCGGCTGACGAGCGCCGGCGTGCTCGTGCAGAACCAGCTGTTCGCGACGCTGGACTCCACGATCCGCCGGACGAACACCGGCAAGGGCCGCGAGTACACCTTCGCGGACACGGTCGGTTTCGTGCGCAATCTGCCGCACCAGCTCGTCGAGGCCTTCCGCTCCACGCTCGAAGAGGTGGGCGAGGCCGACGTCATCGTGCACGTCGTCGACGGCTCGCACCCGGACCCCGCAGCCCAGCTCGCGACCGTCCGGGACGTCATCGGAGACGTCGGCGCCCGGGACATCCCCGAGATCGTCGCGTTCAACAAGTCGGACCTCATCGACGACGCCCAGCGGCTCGTGCTCGTGGGGCTCGCCCCGGAGGCCGTGTTCGTCTCGGCGCGCACCGGCGAGGGCATCCCGGAGCTCCTCCGGGCGATCGAGGCACGGCTCCCCGAGCCCGACGTCGAGCTCACCGTGGTGATCCCGTACGAGCGTGGCGACCTGGTGTCGTCCCTGCACGACGCGGGTGCGGTCGAGTCCGTGGACTACGTCGAGGCGGGGACGCGACTGCGCGTGCGCGTCTTCCAGCGCCAGGTCGCCGAGCTCGACCCGTTCGTGGTCGCGCCCGTCACGACGGCCTAGTCCCCGCAGGCTCGCTTCCGCCAGACACGGCTCGGTTCCTGAGGCACCCCAGAACACACGAAACGCCGCCGAATCCGGCGGCGTTTCGTCGTTCCCGGAGTGTCTCGCGCGTCAGATGCTGCGGAGGACGGCGACCACCTTGCCGAGCACCGTCGCGGCGTCACCGAGGATCGGTTCGAACGCGGAGTTGCGGGGGAGCAGCCACGTGTGACCGTCGCGCTGGCGGAAGACCTTGACCGTGGCTTCTTCGTCGAGCATCGCCGCGACGACATCGCCGTTCTCGGCGGTCTGCTGCGACCGGACGACGACCCAGTCGCCGTCACAGATCGCGGCGTCGATCATCGACTCGCCGACGACCTTCAGCATGAAGAGGTCGCCGGTGCCGACGAGCTGACGGGGGAGCGGGATGATCTCGTCGACGTGCTGCTCCGCGGTGATCGGAACACCCGCGGCGATGCGGCCGACGAGCGGGACGAGGGTCGTGGCGTCGACATCGGGGCCGTCCGCGTCCGGTGTCGGCTCGTCGACCAGGACCTCGAGCGCTCGCGGGCGGTTGGGGTCGCGGCGGATCCAGCCGCCGAGCTCCAACTGGCCGAGCTGGTGCGACACGCTCGACAGTGACGAGAGGCCGGCAGCGTCGCCGATCTCGCGCATGCTCGGCGGGTACCCCCGGCTGGCGATCGACGCACGGATCGCGTCGAGGATCGCCTGCTGCTTCGCCGTCAGCGGTTTCTGTCCCCGCAGTTCGTCCGCCACGTCGTCTCGCCTTCTGGTCGGACCGAGGACGGCCTCTGCGGGAATGTCGGTGGTCCCCGTCAGGCTTGTCCCAGTCAGTCGAAACAGTATCCGACCGCATGCTGCCGGACAAACACCTGTTCGAGCGTGTCGCACGAAAACTCCCCAGAAATGTGTCCGGGGGACTTGTGCGGCTGCCCGTTCGAACGTATGTTCGGTACATCGCTTCGGTTCACCAGAGCAGGAAGGCACCACGACATGAGCACCATCGCACTCGCAGACATGCAGGGCACGGCCGTCCGTACCCGGCTCCGCATCACGCGCCGCGGCCGTGTGGTCTTCACGACGCTCGCCGCCCTGCCGGTCATGATCGTTGTCGGTCTGTTCGCGCTGAACGGTGGCCAGGCCGCTGCCGGCAACACCTCGGCGGACGTGCACTTCCAGACGGTGACCATCGAACCCGGGGAGACGCTCTGGCAGCTCGCCGAGCAGACCGCACCCAACGCCGACCCGCGTGACTTCATCGCGGACGTCGTGAGCCTCAACGCGCTCGACGGCTCCGGTGTCCAGGCTGGCGAGCAGATCGCCATCCCGGCCAAGTACGCCCCGGCGAAGTAAGCACCACGCCCCGGCGAAGCAAGCACCGCCCGTCGACGGGCGCACAGGGCATGACCGTCCGGACGGCCGGTCACCGTGCAGCCCGACCGCTCTACGATGGATCGGTGGCATTCACGCTCGAAGACCTCCCGATCCGAGACGACCTTCGCGGTCAGAGTCCCTACGGGGCACCGCAGAAGCACGTCCGCGTGCAGCTCAACGTCAACGAGAACACGCATCCGGTGCCGCAGGACGTCGCGGACGACATCGTCGAGTCGGTCCGTCGGGCGCTCGAGACGGTGAACCGGTACCCGGACCGCGAGTTCACCGAGTTGCGCGAGTCGCTCGCGGGGTACCTCGGGCACGACCTCGCGGCCGAGCAGATCTGGGCGGCCAACGGCTCGAACGAGGTCATCCAGCAGCTCCTCCAGGCGTTCGGCGGTCCCGGGCGCAGTGTGCTCGGTTTCCCGCCCACCTACTCGATGCACTCGATCATCGCGTCCGGCACCGGCACGCAGTGGATCGCTGCCGAGCGCGACGCCGAGTTCCGCATCTCGCCCGAGACCGCCGTCGCAGCCGTGCGTGCGCACCGCCCGGACGTCGTGTTCCTCTGCGGACCGAACAACCCGACGGGCACCCCGCTGGACCTCGCGACGATCGAAGCGGTCTACGACGCCACGGACGGCATCGTCATGGTCGACGAGGCGTACGCCGAGTTCATGCCGGTGGGGCAGCCGACCGCGCTGACACTGCTGCCCGGTCGCGAACGACTCGTCGTGTCCCGCACGATGAGCAAGGCGTTCGCGTTCGCGGGCGCCCGCGTCGGGTACCTCGCGGCACACCCCGCCGTGATCGACGCCCTCCGTCTCGTCCGCTTGCCGTACCACCTGTCCGCCCTCACACAGGCGGCGGCGGTCGCGGCGCTCCGGCACGCACCCGAGATGCTCGCGATGGTCGACGACATCCGGGGCCAGCGAGACCGCATGGTCGACGGGCTCCGCGCGATGGGGTACTCGCCGTACGAGACGTGGTCGAACTTCGTCCTCTTCGGCGGTGTGGCCGACCCGCGTGCGGCGTTCGAGTCGCTGCTCGAACAGGACGTGATCGTCCGGGACCTCGGGATCCCGAACCACCTCCGCGTGAGTGCCGGCACCGAGGAGGAGACCACCGCGTTCCTCGACGCCATGCGCCGGGTGGCCACCGAACAGCCGCCGGTTAGGGTTACAGCATGACCGCGCGTACCGCCGAGATCACCCGCTCGACGAGTGAATCGACCGTTTCCCTGTCGCTCGACCTCGACGGCACCGGCAAGTCCGAGATCGCGACGAGCGTGCCGTTCTTCGACCACATGCTGACCGCGTTCAGCAAGCACTCCCTGATCGACCTCCGGGTGCAGTCCTCCGGGGACACCGACATCGACGTGCACCACACGGTCGAGGACACCGGGATCGTGCTCGGCCAGGCCCTCAAGCAGGCGCTCGGCAACCGCGCCGGCATCGGTCGGTACGGCGACGCGCTCGTCCCGCTCGACGAAGCACTGGCGCAGGCGGTCGTCGACGTGTCCGGCCGTCCGTTCCTCGTGCACTCCGGCGAACCCGCCGGCTTCGAGTTCCACCGGATCGGTGGCCACTTCACCGGGTCGATGGTCCGCCACGTCTTCGAGGCGATCACGTTCAACGCGGGCATCACCGTGCACGTCCGCGTGCTCGAGGGTCGCGATCCGCACCACATCGCGGAAGCGGAGTTCAAGGCGTTCGCGCGGGCGATGCGCCGTGCGGTCGAGCTCGACCCGCGCGTCGACGGCATCCCCTCGACCAAGGGCGCACTGTGACCGCGAAGCCGAACGTCGTCGTCCTCGACTACGGGTCGGGGAACGTGCACTCCGCGGCGAAGGCGCTCGAGCGTGCCGGCGCCGAGGTCACGCTGACTGCCGACAAGCGCACGGCGCTCGACGCCGACGGACTGCTCGTCCCCGGCGTGGGCGCGTTCGCGGCCGTCATCGACCAGCTCGAAGGCGTCCAGGGCGGCGAGATCGTCGACCACCGGCTCGCGGGTGGCCGTCCGGTCCTCGGGATATGCGTCGGCATGCAGGTGCTCTTCTCCCGCGGGGTGGAGCGCGGCGCTGATGTCGAAGGCCTCGCGCAGTGGCCCGGCACCGTCGAGCAGCTCGACGCCGAGGTCCTGCCGCACATGGGCTGGAACACGATCGACGCCCCGGCGGACTCCGTGCTGTTCGACGGCCTCCGCGACGAGCGGTTCTACTTCGTGCACTCGTACGGCGTCACCGACTTCCCGCTCGAGGCGTACGGTCCGTTCCGCGCGCCGAAGCTCACGTGGGCCGAGCACGGTCAGCGGTTCATCGCCGCCGTGGAGAACGGGCCCCTCACCGCGACCCAGTTCCACCCCGAGAAGTCCGGCGAGCCGGGCATCCAGATGCTCCGCAACTGGGTGAACTCGCTCTGACCCGCGCCGCCCTGGGTCCGACCACGGTCCAGGTGAGGAGCGTGCCGGACCCGCACCGAGCCTCCCGTCCGGCCATGTGCCGGTACCGCACCCCGCAACGAAACCGACAGGACCATGACCGACCTGACCTCGACCCCGCCCCTCGTCCTGCTGCCCGCCGTCGACGTCGTCGACGGCCAGGCGGTCCGCCTGACCCAGGGCGAAGCCGGCAGTGAGACCTCGTACGGTGACCCGGTGAGCGCTGCCCGGACCTGGCGCGAGCAGGGTGCCGAGTGGATCCACCTGGTGGACCTGGACGCGGCGTTCGGTCGCGGCGACAACCGCAAGGTGATCGCGCACGCGATCAAGGAGGTCCACGGCGTCTCGGTCGAGCTCTCCGGTGGCATCCGCGACGACGCGTCGCTCGAAGCCGCGCTCGCGACCGGCGCTGCACGCGTCAACCTCGGGACCGCCGCGCTCGAGAACCCCGCGTGGGCCGCGCGGGTGATCGGGGAGTACGGCGAGCAGATCGCGGTCGGGCTCGACGTCCGTGGCACCACCCTGGCCAGCCGCGGTTGGACCGAGGACGCCGGCGACCTGTGGGAGGTCCTCGACCGCCTCGAGGACGCCGGGTGTGCCCGCTACGTCGTGACGGACGTCACGAAGGACGGCACGCTGCAGGGGCCGAACGTCGAGCTGCTGCGCCAGGTCTGCGACCGTACGGACCAGCCCGTCGTGGCGTCCGGCGGCATCTCGACCCTCGACGACCTCGTCGCGCTGCGAGAACTCGTGCCGCACGGACTCGAGGGCGCGATCATCGGCAAGGCCCTGTACTCCGGCGCGTTCACGCTGCCGGCCGCGCTCGACATCGCGTCGGAGTAGCGGATGGTGGGCATCTCGAACGGGCGCGGCGGCGGGCCGGAGGACGGGGCGACACCCCACGACCACGCGGCGGACTCCGCCGGGTTCCCGTGGGCCGGTCGGACGTTCGACAGCCACGACGACGCGTTCGCCGACGACGACGGACTCGCCGACCCGGCCGTGCTCGCCGCGATCGCCGCGCTGCCCGCAGGCTCGTCGCAGGCCGACGTCGTCTCCGCGTTGCGAACGGCTCGCCTGCTGATCCCGCTGGTAGCCGAGGCCGGCGAGGTCGGGGAGACCCCGGACGGCCGGCTCGTCGACAAGACGCAGGAGCTCTCGATCGTCACCGTCGCCGGGCCGGACGGCCGAACCGTCATGCCCGCGTTCACCTCGGTGGCGGCGATGCGGGCCTGGGATGCCACGGCACGGCCGATCCCGGTCGAGTCCCGCCGGGTCGCGATGGCCGCCGCGAGCGAGGACACGCAGCTCGTGGTGCTCGACCCGACGTCAGCGAGCGAGTTCGTCCTCCGTCGGCCGGCGGTCTGGGCGATCGGGCAGGACCTGCCGTGGACACCGTGCTTCGAGGACCCGGGTGTCGCGGCCGCCTTCGCCGCCTCGGTGGACGGCGAGCAGAGCGTCGCCCGCGTCGAGCTCGAGCCGGGCGACCCGCTCGGCCGCTTCGCCGGCCCGGAACTGACCGTGGGGCTGGCACTGCACCCGGGGCTCGACCGCGCGCAGGTCGGTGAGCTCGTCGGGCGTCTGCAGCAGCGGTGGGCGGGCGACCCCGTCATCGCGGAGCGGGTCGACAGCATGCGAGTCGCGTTGCGGGCGGCCTGAGCCCGGCGGTGCGGCCCGGCTCCGGTCGCCCGCGCTTGTACGATGGCCCGGTGAGCACCAACCCGACGACACAGCCCGGCACCGGCGAGACCACGTACGGTCCGACCGGCCGGCCCGTTCGGGAGTTCCCCGTTCCGGAGGAACTCGATGGTCACGGGCCCGCACGCATCATCGCCCTCTGCAACCAGAAGGGCGGCGTCGGCAAGACCACGACGTCGATCAACCTCGGTGCCGCGCTGGCGGAGTACGGCCGCAAGGTCCTCGCCGTCGACTTCGACCCGCAGGGTGCCCTGTCCGCAGGGCTCGGTGTCCGCACGCACGACATCCCCACCGTGTACGACCTGCTGATGGGCTCCATCAAGGACCCGAACCAGGTCATCCAGCCGACGAACACGCCGTACCTCGACGTCATCCCGGCGAACATCGACCTGTCCGCGGCCGAGGTCCACCTCGTCAACGAGGTCGCCCGGGAGCAGATCCTCGCGAGCGTCCTGCGCAAGGTCGCGGGGGACTACGACGTCATCCTCGTCGACTGCCAGCCCTCGCTCGGCCTGCTCACCGTCAACGCCCTCACCGCCGCGCACGGCGTGCTGATCCCGCTGGAGTGCGAGTTCTTCGCCCTCCGCGGTGTCGCGCTGCTCATCGAGACGATCGACAAGGTGCGCGACCGGCTGAACCCCGCCCTGAAGCTCGACGGCATCCTCGCCACCATGTACGACTCGCGGACGCTGCACTCGCGCGAGGTCATGGAACGCGTCGTCGACACCTTCGACGAGAGCGTGCTCGACACGGTGATCGGCCGCACCGTGAAGTTCCCGGACGCCACGGTGTCGGCCCGCCCGATCACCCAGACCGCTCCGGACCACGCTGCGGCGCACGCCTACCGGCAGCTCGCACGAGAGCTCGTCCAGCGTGGCGCCGTCGCCTGACGCCACCGACGGGTCGGGCTTCCGCGTCCGGCTGCGGAACTTCGACGGCCCGTTCGACCTGCTGCTGTCGCTCATCACGAAGCACGAGCTGGACATCACCGAGGTGTCCCTCGGCGTCGTCACGGGGGAGTTCATCGCTTACGTCCGGCTGGCGGAGTCCGCGGACGAGCTCGACGAGGCGAGCGAGTTCCTCGTCGTCGCCGCGACCCTGCTCGACCTGAAGATCGCCGGGCTGCTGCCCCAGGGCGAGCTCGTCGACGCCGAGGACGTCGCACTCCTCGAAGCGCGTGACCTCCTCTTCGCCCGACTCCTGCAGTACCGGGCGTTCAAACAGGCCGCCGACTGGTTCGGTGCGCGCTGGAACACCGAGTCGCGCCGGCACGTCCGCAGCGTCCGGCTCGAGGAACGCTTCCGCGCCCGCACGCCGGAGCTCGTGTGGACGCTGTCGGTGCAGGACTTCGCGGCACTCGCCGCGCTGGCGTTCGCTCCGCGGGAGATCCCGACCGTCGGCCTCGACCACCTGCACGCGCCGCTGGTCAGCATCCGGGAGCAGGCAGCCGTCGTCGTCTCGATCCTCCGCACGCGCGCCGGATCGGGCGATCCGGACGTCTCGTTCCGGGAACTGGTCGCCGGCGTCGACATGACGGGTATCGTGGTGGCTCGCTTCCTCGCGATCCTCGAGCTCTACCGGAACGCGTCGATCACCTTCGAGCAGGACGAACCGCTCGGGGAGCTCACCCTGCGGTGGACCGCGGAGCACTGGACCGACGAGAGCCTCGCCAATCTTGGAGCCGACTATGACGGATGACGTCCACGACGTCTCGAGTGCCGAACCCGGCGGTGCGGACGAGGTCGCCGACGCCCGGGCGATCGAGCAGTCGATCCGTTCCGGTGCCGCCGGTGCGCCCGTGTCGGACGCGCCGGTCGGGTCCGATGCACCGGTCGGATCCGATGTGCCGGTGCGGTCCGACGCGCCGGTCGACCGGCAGCTCGAGGCGATCCTGATGATCGCGGACGAACCACAGTCCCTCGTGTCCCTCGGAGCGGCCGTGGGCGCGCCAGTCCCCGTCGTCCGCCAGGCCATCGAGCGCCTCGTTGCGGACTTCGACGGCGTCGACGGCACCGTCCGCCGCGGGTTCGAACTGCGCGAGGTCGGCGGTGGTTGGCGCTTCTACGTCCGAGCCGACCTGGACGCCGTCGTCGAACAGTTCGTCGAGGCCGAGCGCCCGTCGCGGTTGTCGCAGGCCGCGCTCGAGACGCTGGCCGTCGTCGCCTACAAGCAACCGATCACCCGCTCCCAGATCGCTTCGATCCGGGCCGTCAACGTCGACGGGGTCGTCAGGACGCTGGTGGCCCGCGGGCTCATCGAGGAGTCGTTCACCGACTCCGAGACCGGTGCCATCAACTACGTCACGTCCGGGTTGCTCCTGCAGCAGCTCGGCATCAACTCGCTCGACGAACTCCCGCTCATCTCGCCCCTCCTGGAGGACGGCGCCGACGGCTTCGAGCAGAACGAAGGGATCCCCGATGGCCGCGTATGAGGACGGACGACACGGCGGCGCCGGTCGCGGGGGTGCGGGTCGCGGAGACGCCGGCCGCTCCGGCGGTGGACGTACTGGAGGCTCGGGTCGCCCGGGCGGGTCGGGTCGCGACGGGGACCGGTACTCCGGTCGTCCCGGTGGTGCGGACCGCGGGTACGGCGACCGTTCCGGCGGTCGCTCGGGTGCGCCGGGCCAGCGCGACGACCGTGGGTACGGCCGCCGCGACGACGACCGCGGAGCGCCTCGCCGGGACGACCGTGCTGGTGACCGTGGGTACGGCCGTCGTGACGACGACCGTGGGTACCGTCCGCGTCAGGATGACCGCGGGGCGCCCCGGCGGGACGACCGTGGTGGTCCGCATCGCGATGACCGTGGCGCTGCGGGCGGTGGGTACGGCCGTCGTGACGACGATCGTGGGTACCGTCCGCGTCAGGACGACCGTGGCGGTCCGCGCCGTGATGACCGTGGCGCTGGGAGCGGTGGGTACGGCCGCCGTGACGACGATCGTGGGTACCGTCCGCGTCAGGATGACCGAGGTGGTCCGCGCCGCGATGACCGTGGTGGTCCCCGTCGGGACGACCGTGGTGGTCCGCGTCGCGATGACCGTGGCGCTGCGGGCGGTGGGTACGGCCGTCGTGACGACGATCGTGGGTACCGTCCGCGTCAGGACGACCGTGGTGGTCCGCGCCGCGATGACCGTGGCGCCGGTGACCGTGCGTACGGCCGCCGTGACGACGATCGCGCGTACCGTCCGCGTCAGGACGACCGTGGTGGACCCGGTCGTGACGACCGCGGTGCCTCCCGTCGTGACGACCGCGGGTACGGCCGTCGAGACGACCGGCCCCAGGGCGGTCGTGACGATCGACCGCAGGGCGGCCGCGACGACCGCGGGTACGGCCGTCGCGACGACGACCGCCGCGGCGCGCCGACCGGAGACCGTCGGACGGATCGCCCTCGGTGGAGCAACGCCGACCGTGACCAGCGCGACCAGCGCAATCGCCGGGACGACCGCGGCCGCGATCGCCGCGAAGACGACGGGCAGGCCAGCCGCGTCTGGCACAACGGTCGACGCTACGTCGGCGGGACCGCGACCGTCCGGAACCGTGCGACGACGCCACGACCAGCGGGGGAGCGCGACGCCGCGGGGACCCCGGTGGAGGGCACGCCGGAACGCCCGATCATCCCCGAGTGGGACGCAGCCGAGGGTGCGTCGACGCCGGCCGACCTGCAGCCGGACGGTGAGCGCCTCCAGAAGGTCATCGCTGCGGCCGGTGTCGCGTCGCGACGGGTCGCCGAGAACCTGATCGCCGAGGGGCGTGTCACCGTGAACGGTGCCGTCGTCGAGGCTCTCGGGCGTCGGGTCGACCCGGAGACGGACGCGATCGCGGTCGACGGTGTGCCCGTGCAGGTCGACACCTCGCGCCGCTACGTCCTGCTGAACAAGCCGACGGGCGTCGTGTCGAGCATGCTCGACGAACGCGGCCGTGCTGACCTGTCGCAGTTCGTCGAGAAGTTCGAGGAGCGCCTGTTCAACGTCGGGCGACTCGACGCCGAGACCTCGGGCCTGCTGCTGCTCACGAACGACGGTGCACTCGCCCACGTGCTCGCGCACCCCTCGTTCGGCGTGACCAAGACCTACATCGCGAAGGTCGCCGGCAACGTCAACCCCGCCACGGTCCAGCTGCTGCTCGACGGCATCGACCTGGAGGACGGCCCGATCGCCGCCGACAAGGTCCGCCTGCTCGAGTCGTCGCGCGGGGAGTCCCTGGTCGAACTGACGCTGCACTCGGGCCGCAACCGCATCGTCCGCCGCATGTTCGATGCGGTCGGTCACCCGGTCAACGAGCTGGTCCGCCGCTCGTTCGGGCCGCTGCACCTGGGGAGCCTGCCGAGTGGCCGGACCCGCGAGCTGAGCAACGTCGAGCTCGGCAAGTTGCTCGGCATCGCGCGCGGTGCGAGTGCGCCGACGGGGCCGGACTCCGCGGAGACCAGCGACTGATCGCCGGGGCTCAAGAACGCTGCGCCGCACGGTAGGCCTCGGCCCCCGCGCGCCAGCGTTCCGCCTCGACGTCGAAGTCCGGCACGTCGTCGAGATCAGGGCCGCCGGCGGCGAAGTGCTCGACGATCGCCTCGTTCGCACTCCGTCCGATCGATGCACCGCGGTCGATCACGACGCGCTCGGCGGAACGGATCGCCCGGTCCACGTCGGTGCCGTCCCGGAGCGCACCGACGATCGCCCGAGCCAGCTCGGCCGCGTCGAGCAGTGCGAGGTTCACCCCGTTGCCCCCGAACGGCGACATGACGTGGGCGGCGTCGCCGAGCAGGGTCACCCCGGCCACGTGGCGCCACTCCGTCGGCGTCGGGAGCGCCATGATCGGGCGGTTCGCGAGCGAGCCCTCGCTGTCGACGACCACGCGGAGCAGCTCGGGGGAGAAGTCCCGGAACCGCACCAGCAGCTCGTCACGCACCCGCTCGGTGTCCGTCGCCTGCGTGGCGTTCGCGTCGAGCGCCGGGCTCTCGGCCAGCACACCGCCGCGCCCGTCCGCCGTGCCGAGGCCGGCCGCGGCGAGCCAGTCGAGGTCCACGCGCATCCCCAGGTAGCCCCGGACCACGTCGTCGCTGTTGCGCTGCAGGACCATCGTCCGACCGTCACCGTTCGCCCAGAGGTGCCCGTCGCCGACGAGTCGGGCGATCTCCGGGTGTGCCGTGGAGACCGCCGTGAAGAGGACCTCGACGAAGCTGACGCCGGTGTAGTGGGGGAGCGTGTCCGTCAGTGCCGCCCGGACCCGTGACCACGCGCCGTCGGCACCGATGACGAGGTCCGCGCGTTCGACGGCGCCGTCCGCGAAGACGAGCTCGTGCGGCGGACCCGGCACGACCTCGGTCAGCTTCCGGCCCCACCGGATGGTCCCGGGCGCCAGCGACTCGGCGAGCATCGTCCGGAGCTGGGCACGGTCGATCTCGGGCGCAGCGAACTCGTCCGGTGACGCGACGTGCTCCATCAGCAGGGTGCCGTCCGGGGCGACCATGCGCTTCGACTGCCCCTCCGGCCGAGCGAGGGCGGCGAACTCGTCGACGAGCCCGGCGTCCTCGATCGCGATCTGGCCGCTATCGGCATGCAGGTCGAGCGTGCCGCCCTGGTTCCTGGACGCGAGCGACGCGTCGGCGTCGTACACGGTGACCCGCAGCCCTGCGAGCTGCAGCACCCGGGCGCTGAGCAGTCCACCCGGACCGGCTCCGATGATCGCGATGCTCGGTTGGTCGTCCATGGTCCATCCCTTCCTCGTTGCCGAACGATCGTTCGGTCAGCACGACGATAGCTACCGAACGATCGTTCGGCAAGTAGGATGGCGACCATGAGCAACGCGACCTCGACCCGCCGCCCCGGCAGCGAGACGCGCGCGGAGATCCTCCGCGTCGCGCTGGAGCTCTTCACCAGCCGCGGGTACGAAGGCACCTCCATCCGAGACATCGCCGAGGCGCTCGGCGTCACGAAGTCGTCGCTCTACTACCACTTCGCCAGCAAGGAGGCGATCATCCGTGCGCTGCTGGACGATCGCCGCGGTGAGCTCGACGCCCTGCTCGCCTGGATCGACGAGCAGCCGCCGGGCCCGGACCTGCTGCGCCGGACCGCCCTGCGCTGGGTCGACTCGACCTCGCCCGGCCGGATCCGCGGGATGCGGTTCGCGCACGCCAACCGGCCGATGATGCAGAAGTTCGCGGACGAGGGCGGCGACATCCGTTCGTGGTTCGACGAGGTCGTCGATCGGCTCGTCCCGGCGGAGGCCCCCTGGACCGAGCGGCTCCGCGCGCGCATGGCGTTCGACACCGTGAGTGCGGCACTGTTCGCCGCGCTGGGAACCCGCGCGTCGGAGGAAGAGGTCCTCGCGACCGCCCGTGCCGCGACGATCGCACTCACCGATCCGGAACGACCGGGACCGGTCGGTAGGGTTGCCAGGTGACCCAGACGCCCCACCCCGGCACGACACCGGAGCCCGACCGCCGGCTCCGCGGACCCGTGCGCGTGGTCGGCGCCGGCCTGCTCGGCGCATCGATCGGCCTCGGTCTCCGGCAGAAGGGCGTGGAGGTCATCCTCGACGACGTCTCACCAGCAGCGCTCGCGCTCGCCGTGGACTACGGCGCCGGCCGTCGCCCGGCCGACGGGGATGCTCCCGAACTCGTCGTCGTCGCGGTCCCGCCGGACGTCACCGCACAGGTCGTCGAGCGGGAGCTCACCGCCTACCCCGACGCGGTCGTCACCGACGTGGCGAGCGTGAAGTCGGTGCCGCTCGAGCGTCTCCGTGCCGCCGGCGCCGACGTCACGCGGTACGTCGGGTCGCACCCGATGGCCGGTCGGGAGCGCAGCGGCCCGACCGCGGCGCGCGCCGACCTGTTCATCGGTCGCCCGTGGGTGATCGCCGGCCACGACGACATCACGCACCGCCGGGCGGCCGTGGTCGAAGCCCTCGCCCTCGACCTCGAGGCGACGGTCGTCCCGATGGAGCCCGAGCCGCACGACCAGGCCGTGGCGATCATGTCGCACGTCCCGCAACTCGTCTCGACGCTGATGGCGTCCCGACTCCGCAGCGCTCCCGAGTCGGCGCTCGGACTGGCCGGCGGAGGCGTCCGCGACGTCACCCGGGTCGCGGCGAGCGATCCAGGGCTCTGGGTCCAGATCATCGGGGCGAACGCGGCGCACATCCGGCCGGTCCTGAGCGACCTGCGGGACGAGCTGACGAAGGTCATCGATGCCCTCGCCGACCCCGACGCACCCGGTGCTCCGCGCACGATCGCCGAGACCATGGCGTCGGGGAACCGCGGCGTCGAGCGACTCCCGGGCAAGCACGGCACCACCAAGCGCTTCGCCCAGGTCGTCGTCCTGGTGGACGACCGACCCGGGCAGATCGCCGAACTCCTCACGACCATCGGCGAGATCGGCATCAACCTCGAGGACATGCGCCTCGAGCACTCACCCGGAGCACCGATCGGCATCGTCGAGGCGTCGGTCGTGCCCGAGCAGGAACAGCGACTCGTCGACGAACTCGAGAGCCGCGGATGGAGGATCGCAGCAGCATGGGCCTGAACGACCAGAACGAGTCCGGCGTGACCGGTGGGCCCGACGGCCCCGACACCGGGCTCCCCACGCCCGTCGATCAGCCCGGCCCGGTGACCGGTGGCGACATCGGCGGCGCCGACGGCCAGGGCAGTGGCGAACCGGGCCTGACCCGCGACCCGATGCCGGCCGGTCTCGCGGACGGCGCGTACGTCGCGAAGTTCGTGATCGCGGTGGACGGTCCGGCCGGCAGCGGCAAGTCCAGCGTCTCCCGGGCAGCCGCTCGCGCGCTCGGGTTCGGCTACCAGGACACCGGCGCCGCCTACCGCGCGCTGGCGTGGCACGCCCTGCAGCAGGAGGTCGACCTCGACGACGCCGCGGCGATCCTGACGAGCTGGGACACGTTCGACTACGAGATCGGCACCGACCCGGACGCGTACTTCGTCCGCGTGGCAGGCACCGACGTGACCGATGCGATCCGCACCCCGGAGGTGACGGCGGCGGTGGCGCACATCGCGAAGCTCCCCGACGTCCGGAAGCGCCTCGTGCAGCTGTTCCGGAACGTGATGCGCAAGACCGATGCGAAGGGGATCATCACCGAGGGGCGGGACATCACGACGGTGGTCGCGCCCGACGCCGACGTCCGGATCCTCCTGACCGCCGACGAGCAGGTTAGAATGGCCCGACGCTCGGCGGAGGTCACGACCCAGTCGGCCGCCGAGACCTCGGCTGCACTCGCCCGACGTGACGCAGCCGATGCGAAGGTCGTCGACTTCATGAACGCCGCAGACGGCGTGACGACGCTCGACTCCACCGATCTCGACTTCGACCAGACCGTGCAGGCGGTCGTCGACCTGGCCCGCGCGGCCGGACACTGACACCGGCCCGACGGGCCCGAACACACGCGGCCGACCGGCCGCCGGCAAGGAACCCACCATGGCGCAGCTGGACAACGGACCAGAGCACGACGACTTCCCGGAGTACGACGACGCCCTCGGCGAGCGTCTTGCGGGCCTCGACGAGTCGGAAGCGGAGCAGCGGGCGACCGCACTCCGCGCCGGCCTCGAGGACTACGACCTCGACGAGGAAGACGTCGCGCTCCTCGACTCCGCGCAGTTCGGCGAGGACGGCGTCGCGTACCTGCCGGCACTCCCGGTGCTCGCGATCGTCGGTCGTCCGAACGTCGGCAAGTCCGCGCTCGTGAACCGCATCATCGGTCGCCGCGAAGCCGTCGTGCAGGACGTCCCCGGCGTCACGCGCGACCGTGTGAGCTACAAGGCCGAGTGGAACGACAAGCGGTTCACCCTGGTGGACACCGGCGGGTGGGAGCCCGACGCGAAGGGCATCAACGCCTCGGTCGCGCTCCAGGCAGAAGTCGCGATCGACCTCGCCGACGCCGTGCTGTTCGTCGTCGACGTCACGGTCGGCATCACCGCGACCGACGAGCACGTCGTGAAGATGCTGCGCGGCACCGACAAGCCGGTGATCGTCGTGGCGAACAAGTCCGACGACGACCGCCGCGACCTCGACGCCTACGAGCTCTGGAACCTCGGGCTCGGCGAGCCGCACCCGGTCTCCGCACTCCACGGTCGTGGCGTCGCGGACCTCCTCGACCTCATCATCACCACCCTCCCCGACGTCTCGGCGGTCTCGAAGCAGGAGATCGGCGGCCCGCGTCGCGTGGCGATCCTCGGACGCCCGAACGTCGGCAAGAGCTCGCTGCTCAACAAGGCGGCCGGTGAAGAGCGCGTCGTCGTGAACGAGCTCGCCGGCACCACCCGCGACCCCGTGGACGAGCAGGTCGAGCTCGGCGGCCGTGTCTGGCGCTTCGTCGACACCGCCGGCATCCGCAAGCGCGTGCACCTCCAGCAGGGCGCGGACTTCTACGCCTCGCTCCGCACGACGGCCGCGCTCGAGAAGGCCGAGGTCGCCGTGGTCGTCCTCGACGTCACCGAGCCGGTGTCCGTCCAGGACCTCCGCATCATCGACCTCGTGCTCGAGTCCGGTCGCGCACTGGTCCTCGCGTACAACAAGTGGGACCTGCTCGACGACGAGCGTCGTCGGTACCTCGAGCGTGAGATCGAACAGGACCTCGCGCACGTGGCCTGGGCGCCGCGCGTGAACATCTCGGCCCGCACCGGCCGGCACCTCGAGAAGCTCGTCCCGGCCCTCGAGACCGCGCTCGAGTCGTGGGACACCCGCATCCCGACGGGCAAGGTCAACGCCTTCATCGCCGAGCTCGTCCAGGAGCACCCGCACCCCGTCCGTGGCGGACGCCAGCCGCGCATCCTCTTCGGCACCCAGGCCGCGAGCCAGCCGCCGACGTTCGTGCTCTTCACGACCCAGTTCCTCGACCCGCAGTACCGCCGGTTCATCACCAGGCGTCTGCGCGAGGTCTGGGGCTTCGCTGGAACGCCGATCACCGTGAACATGCGCGTCCGCGAGCGCCGGAAGCGCACCTGATCCCTCCCCGGAACGGCATGCACGGGCGTAGGCTCCGTGCATGTCACCCGGGCACGGGCCCACGCCGAACGGCTGGGCAGCGATCGGCGCGGCCGGCGTGATCGTCGCCGCGGCGGTCTTCTTCTGGCTGCTCGCTCCGGCCCCGACGGCGCACACGGCCGTCGAGCGTGCGCCGACGAACGTCGTCGCGACCGTGCCACCGCACCAGGAGCCCTGGTACCGCACCGGGCTGCCGGTGGATGGTGACATCATCCCGATCGGCGTCAACACGACGGGCCACGTCACGGTGACGAGGTCGGGCGAGCGTGCGCTGCGCGTCACGATCACGGACTTCCGGACCGACCTCGCGACCGCAGACGTCCGGGTGCAGCTGACCGGCGGCGACGTGGTGGGCACCGGGCAGGAAGCACGATGGGTCCCGGACGGTGACCCCGTCGAGGTCGGCACGATCCCGCACGGCGCGACGTCCGCGGTCATCGACCTGCGCGTCCCGCAGATCCTGCCGCCCCAGGTGCACTCGCTCGTGATCCTCGACTGGAACACGACCACCATCCTGGGTGGTGCCGAGCTGCTGCCAGCCGGCTGATGCCGTGGACCCGGCCACGCGGGTCGCGCGGGGTGCGCGCCGGTCGCGTTCCGAGCCTCCCGGCTGGTCGGACGGGAGGCTCGTGGCACGTGATCCGCGCCGGATACGGCACCATGGACGGGTGACGCAGCAATCCATCGCGGACCGGGCCGACCGGCTCTGGTGTCGTCTCCGGCTCGACCGCCTGGCCGGCGGCCGACAGGCCGACTACGTGATCCGTGAGGACATGCTCGCGCACCCCGCGACCGTGCGGTCGTTCCGGTGGATCCGCTGGTTGCTCGTCGCCGAGACGGTGGTGGGTCTCGCCGCGATCGTCGTGGCGATCCTGCTCACGCGGGCCGGCGAGACGATCCCGTGGGCCGTGTGGTTCCGGGCGACCGTGGTGCTCCTCATCACGCTGACGCTGTACGTGTTCGCCTGGCGTGCGCAGCTCGGGTACTACTGGGCGTACCAGCGGCTGCGGTTGTTCAGCAGGATCTTCCCGATCGTGACGCTCATCATCGCGGCGATCCCCGGGCTCTACCCGTTCTGGATGGTGATCGAGCAGATCGTCTTCTCGGTGTTCATGATCGGCATCGGTGACGTGCTCACATCCGACCACATGCGCTCGGCCTTCCCGAAGCCCGCGAAGCGTGCGGCTCCGTAGGATCGCGTCATGACGATGTTCGGCGGGGTGCGGTTCGACCCGGAGGACCTGCCCCGGTTCGCCGGTGACCTGTTCGACCACGTGGCTGCGGGCGGGACGGCCCCCGATGTGGACGGCGCACCGTTCGCCGACGCGGTCGGGGTCCTCGCCGGGTCCGGTGGCGGTGCGGTCGACACCGACGTGTTCGACGCGGCGGAGTTGCTCGGGTACCTGCTCGCCGTGGTCCACGCGGAGACGTCGTTGCCCGACGCCGTGTTCGTCGAGCCTGTGGACGCCCGCGAGCGGCGTTCTCGTGTGGAGGAAGCGGTTCGCCGGATCGTCGGGTACCGCTCCTAGGACCCCGGGTCCCAGGGACCATCGGGGCCTGTCACCGATCCCGGTCCAGGAGGATCGTGGACGACATGACGAACACCACCCTCCCCGGCGGCACGTACCGTCTCGCCGACGACCTCGAACTCACCCGTGTCGGGTACGGCGCGATGCAGCTGGCCGGACCCGGGGCGTTCGGCCCGCCCGCCGACCACGACGAGGCGATCCGTGTGCTGCGCGAGGTCGTCGAGCTCGGCATCACGCACATCGACACGTCGGACTACTACGGTCCGTTCGTGACGAACGGCCTCATCCGCGAGGCGCTCGCGCCCTACCCGGACGACCTGCGCATCGTGACGAAGGTCGGCGCCCGACGCGACGACCAGGGTGGGTGGCCCGAGGCGCGGGAACCGCACGAGCTCGTCGAGCAGGTACACGACAACCTCCGGAACCTCGGCGTCGAGCGACTCGACGTGGTGAACCTGCGCATGGGTGGCATGGAAGGCCCACAGCCCGGATCGATCGCTCCCCAGTTCGAGGCGCTCGCCGAGCTCCAGCAGCAGGGGCTCATCAACCACCTGGGGCTCTCGACGGTGAACGCCGAACAGCTCGCGGAGGCGCAGGGCATCGCACCGGTCGTGTGCGTGCAGAACCTGTACAACGTCGCGCACCGTGAGGACGACCCCTTCGTCGACCTCACCGCTGCCCAGGGGATCGCCTTCGTGCCGTACTTCCCGCTCGGCGGGTTCTCGCCGATCCAGTCGGGGGCGCTCGATGCGGTCGCAGCCCGTCTCGAGGTGTCGCGCCTGACCGTCGCGCTGTCGTGGCTGCTGCAGCGGTCGCCGAACATGCTCCTGATCCCGGGGACGTCGTCGGTCGCGCACCTGCGCGACAACGTCGCGTCGGCGGGCTTCGCGCTGCCGGCCGACGCGGTGGCTGAGCTGGACGCGATCGGCACCGCCGCGTAGACGCGCCGCTCGTCGCGCCGCCTCCCTAAGATGGTCGCGGGGGTGACGTGTGAAACTCAAGATGACCATCGGCGGCACGGCCGGGGGCGATCGCGACGTCGTCGTGACGGCGGACGTGACCGCGACGATCGGGAGCCTCGCGAACCGGTTGGCGACCGGCAGTCCGGCCGGGGTGCACCCGCTCACGCTGCGCGTGCAGTTCCCGGACCGTCCGCAGGCGCGGCTCCTCAACCCGTCGGCGACGGTGCACGAGTCCTCGCTGCGGTCCGGCTGCCGGGTGGAGGTCGTGCCGGTCACCGAGCGGCGGCGTGGGGACGACGTGGAGGACGCACCCGCCGCCGTCGTGCAGGTGCTCGCCGGTCCGGAGGCCGGACACGAGTACACGCTCTCGCGCGGCGTGAACCTCATCGGACGCGACGCGATGGCGCAGGTGTACCTCGCCGGGGACGACGAGGTCTCCCGCCGCCACGCGTCGGTCACGGTCGGCGAGACGATCGAGGTCGTCGACCTCAACTCGGCGAACGGCGTCTCCGTCGACGGTCGGCTCGTCGCACGGGCCTTCGTCGAGCCGTCGTCCGAGGTGCAGGTGGGGGAGTCCCGGCTCCGCATCGTGCCGCTCGCGTCCAGTGGACTCCCGACGCTCCCCGGCGCCACCGAGACACCGTCGGAGTTCTCGCGGTCCCCGCGGGTGGACCCGGCGTACCGGGGCCGGTCGTTCACGCTGCCGGAGATCCCCGTCCCCGGCGAGAAGCCACGGCTCCCGATCATCGCGATCATCGCGCCGATCGTGCTGGGCGCCGTGCTGTTCCTCGTCACGAAGCAGCCGTACACGCTCATCTTCATCGCGCTGTCCCCGGTGATCATGATCGGGACGTGGATCGACCAGCGCGTGCAGGTCAAGCGGCGGAAGCGCGACGAACGGCAGCGCTTCGAGGACTCGCTCGCGGACGTCCGCTCGCGGCTCGCGGCGGAGCGGGCGCGCGAGATCGACGCCCGGGTGGCCGAATCGCCCGCTCCCGCCGTCGTGACGGCGGCGATGCGGACGCGGTCCGAGCTGCTGTGGACGCGCAAACCCGAGCACACCACCTTCCTCGAGGTCCGGTTCGGCGCAGGGACCCAGCCGTCGCGCGCATCGATCACGCTGCCGTCGAAGAACACCGGCAGCGTCGACGACTGGAACCGCGCAGAAGCACTCGCCGACGAGTACGCCACCGTCGGTCCCGTCCCGGTCATCGAGACGTTCGAACGAGCCGGTGCGATCGGCGTCGCCGGGACCGGGCTCGCCGCCGACGATGTCGCCCGTTCGCTCGTCGTGCAGCTCGTCGGCCTGCACAGCCCGGCCGACCTCGTCGTCACGGCCTTCGCCGGCGGCACCACGACCGAACAGTGGGGGTGGTTGAAGTGGCTGCCGCACGTCGACTCCGCGTACAGCCCGCTCCGCTCCGGCGGGCTCGTCAGCGACTTCGCGGGCGCGTCGACGCTGCTCGCGGAACTCGAGGGGCTCGTCGCCACCCGTCGTGACGCCGGCGCGGGTCGCGGCGAGCAGGTGCGGTCGCGTCTGGACGAGGGGCACGCGCTCGACGAGGAGCACGGCGAATCCGTCGACCGGCTGCCGGCGACCCCCGCGGTGCTCGTCATCGTCACCGCGGAGGCCCCGGCCGACCGGGCTCGACTGGTGGCGCTCGCCGAGGAGGGCGCGGACTTCGGCGTCTTCGTGCTGTGGCTCGCCCCGACGCAGCAGGCGCTACCGGTGGTGTGCCGGACGTACATCTCCCTCGACCGCTCCACCGGGACCGCGACCGTCGGGTTCGTGCGGTCCGGCCAGGCGGTCGTGCTCGACGAGCTCGACCGCGTCGACGTGATCGAGGCCGCGACCGTCGCCAGGGCCATCGCACCCGTCCAGGACACCGGTGCCCGCGTGCTCGACGAGACCGACCTGCCGCACAGCGTCGCGTTCGTCGACCTGTACGAGGGCGACCTCGCCGGCGACCCGGTGGCCGTCGTCAGCCGCTGGGCGAAGAACGACAGCATCACCGCGGACTGGGTGCCTGGAGCCGGTCGCGAAGCCGGCGGGATCCGGGCGGTCATCGGGCAGGGGCCGAGCGAGCCGCTCGCGCTCGACCTCCGCATCCAGGGTCCGCACGCGCTCGTCGGCGGGACCACCGGTTCCGGCAAGAGCGAGTTCCTGCAGACGTGGATCATGGGGATCGCGGCCGAGTAGGCGCCGGACCGCGTGACGTTCCTGCTCGTCGACTACAAGGGCGGTGCGGCGTTCGCCGAGTGCGTCGGGCTGCCGCACACCGTCGGACTCGTCACCGACCTCAACCCGCACCTGGTCCGCCGCGCGCTGACGTCGTTGCGTGCGGAGCTGCGGTACCGCGAGCACCTGCTCAACGAGCGGGGTGCGAAGGACCTCGTCACGCTCGAGCAGCGCGGCGATCCTGCGGCTCCGCCGTCGCTCGTGATCGTCATCGACGAGTTCGCCGCCCTCGCCTCCGAGATCCCCGAGTTCATCGACGGGGTCATCGACGTCGCACAGCGTGGTCGTTCGCTGGGGCTCCACCTCGTGATGGCCACGCAGCGGCCGAGCGGGGTCATCAAGGACTCCCTGCGCGCGAACACGAACCTCCGCATCGCCCTGCGCGTCGCCGACGAGGTGGACAGCGCCGACGTCCTCGGTGTGCCCGACGCGGCGTGGTTCGATCCGGGCACCCCCGGCCGCGCTGCGGCGAAGACCGGACCGGGGCGTGTCCTGGACTTCCAGACGGCGTACCTCGGTGGACGGTCGGACGACGTCGTGCACGAGCCCGACATCGACGTGCAGGACTTCCCGTTCGGGCCGGGCACGATGTGGCCGAGTGCCGCACGCGCTCCGCGGGACACCGCTCGCGCGAAGGACATCGAGCGGCTCGCCGGCACCATCGCGGCCGCGGCGGATCGACGCTCGCTCGCGATCCCGCGGAAGCCGTGGCTCGACCAGCTCGGCGAGAGCGTCGACCTCGGCGCGGTCGGGCGATCCGACGGAGCGTCGCTCGTCATCGGCACGCTCGACGTCCCGGAACACCAGCAGCAGACCGCCTACGCCGTCGACCTCGACGTCGTCGGCAACGTCGCCGTCCTCGGGACCGGTGGCTCCGGCAAGTCCACGGTGCTCCGCGCCGTCGCCATCGCGGCGTCCTCGGTGGCCGACGAGCACCCCGTGCAGGTCTACGGACTCGACTTCGGCGGCGGCGGGCTCTCGATGCTCGACGCCCTGCCCACCGTCGGGTCCGTGATCAGCGGGCCGGACGACGAACGCATCACGCGCCTCCTGGTCGATCTGGAGGCGACCATCTCGGACCGTTCGCGGCGGTTCGCAGCGGCCCGAGCCTCCTCCCTGACCGAGTACCGGGCCGTCACCGGCGAGGCGGAGCCGCGCATCCTGGTGCTCGTCGACGGGATGGGCGCGTTCCGGAACGAGTACGAGTTCCGACCGGGCACGCTGCAGCTGTTCGACCAGGTGCTCGCGATCGCCTCCACCGGGCGGGCGCTCGGCGTGCACCTCGTGATGTCGGCCGACCGTGTCGGGGCCTTCCCCACGAACCTGCAGGCGAACATCGGCGAACGGATCGTGCTGCGGCTCGCGAGCGACATCGAGTACAACGCGGCCGACGTGGCCGCGGACGTGCTCGAGGACGCCGTCCCCGGGCGTGGACTCGTGGGATCGCACGAGGTGCAGATCGCCGTCCCGAGCGGCTCTGCCGATCTCGTCGTGCAGGCCGCTTCGGTGGAGTCCCTGGCCGGTTCCCTGGTGGCGCGCGGCGTCCCGGCGACACCGGCGGTCCGACGGCTGCCCGCCTCCGTCGGGATCTCCTCGCTTCCCGTGTCGGTCGATGGACGTCCGACGATCGGTGTGGCCGACGACACGCTGTCGGCCGTCGGCATCCCCACCGACGGGCTGTTCGTCGTCACCGGGCCGTTCGGGTCCGGACGGAGCACGACGATGCGAACGCTCATCGGGTCGGTCACGGCGACGTACCCGGACCGTCCCGCGTACCTCGTCGTCGGGCGTCGGAGCGCGCTCCGGGACGCCACTGACTGGGCCGCGGTCGCGAGTGACTCCGACTCGGCCGACGCGCTTGCCAGCCAGCTGGCGTCGTCGCTCGAAGCAGGAGGGACGATCGACCCGTCGCCGTTCATCGTGATCGAGAACGTCGGCGACTTCGAGGGGCTGCCAGCCGAGTCGCAGGTCGCGCGGTTGATCAAGGCCGCTCGACGCGCAGGGGTGTTCGTCCTCGCGGAGGCCGACACCGTCACCGCGCCGAGCGCCTGGCAGCTGTTCGGGGAGCTCAAGACCGCCCGCGCGGGCATCGCCCTGCAGCCGGAGGAGACGGACGGGCTGACGTTGTTCCGGACCGCCTTCCCGCGCTGCACGCGGTCGGACTTCCCGCTCGGGCGGGGGTTCATGGTCGACTCCGGGCGGGTCACCCGGGTGCAGGTCGCGTTGCCTGTTTCCCATCGCATGGGTGAGGAATTCTCCTCCTCTGGTAGCGTGCCAGATGTCGCCGGAGGGGCTGGCGACGAAAACCGAACGAGGGGATGACCATGCCGAACATCAACGTGTCCTACCAGGAGCTCAACGGCAACGCGGACCGGCTGCTTGCTGGTCGCGACGAGATCAACGCGACGCTGTCGAAGCTGCAGGCGCAGATCGCATCGCTGACGCAGGCGGGGTTCCAGACGGACCGGTCGTCGGGGGCGTACAACGACGCGTACCAGCGCTTCACCTCCGGTGCGCAGAACACCATCGGTGGGCTGAACGACCTGGCGCAGTTCCTGCGCACCACGGCGACCACGCTGGGTGACGTGGACCAGCAGCTGGCGTCGAAGCTGGGTCGCTGAGCCGGTCCGATCACAACGACACGGTCGGTACCGCTGGGGCGGTGCCGACCGTGGATTCGTCACGGGGGTGACAGGTGAGCGGAGAGCTCAAGGTCGTCTACGCCGCACTGGATGCGGCGTCGGCGAAGGTGACGGCTGCGGCCGATGACATCCAGATCGGCTCACGAATCCGGCAGGGGGCCGGAAATGCCGAACTGGGATCGGACGCCGTGGCGTCGGCGCTGTCGAACGCGACGGCGCAGCAGGTGCAGCGGTCGGATCTCGTCGCGGAGAACGTGCGAGTTGCGGCAAAGTTCCCGCTGCAGGCCAAGCAGTCCTACCAGGCACAGGACTCTGCGCTGGCCGGAGCGGCGGCGAAGCAGTGACCTGGACACACGATGATCCGAGCCAGGGCAGTCCGGCCGCGATCCAGGGGCTGGCGCAGCTCCGGAGCGCGCGTGCGGGCAAGATCCGCGACGCTCAGCAGTCGCTGCAGGGTGTGGGGTCGGGTTCTGGGGCAGAGTGGAAGGCGATGAGCCAGACCGCGTTCGCCTCGAAGCTGTCCGCGGATGCTGCGGACATCGAGTTGCTCGCGACGGGACTCGAGGCGCAGGCATCCGCTCTGAAGACGTACGCTGGGCAACTGTCCCAGTTGCAGGACCGGCAGCGGGTGCTTGAGCAGCAGCGGTCCAGCGTGCAGATGGACCTCGGTCTCGCGAAGATGAAGCTCAGCATGTCGAATTCCGAGCTGCCGGCACTGCTCAAGGCGGAGACGCCCGATCCCGATGCGACGGCAGCTGCGAAGCGGAAGTCCGCTGCCGCACAGACTGCGGTCGATGATGCGCAGGCAAAGTCCCGCGCGATCGACGCGCAGTGGGAGCAGTTGGTCGCGGATCGGCGGTCGATGGACTCGACTTGTGTTGCTGCGCTACAGTCCAGAGCGGTACTTGGTGGGCTGTCTCAACTGGGCGCCACAACGGCTTCGTCTATTGCTCCCGACGCACTCCTCGGGATACTCGTCGGCCTCTCGACGACTGACCTCAACGTGATGTTGCGACTGTGCCCCGACCTTGCCAAGCGAATTGCCGAGGCGAGCCCTGAGGCAGTGGCCAAATGGTGGTCTGCGCTGGGGGACTCTTCTGCACCGAACGATTTCACCGATGCGCAGCAGTGGTTCATCGCGAGTATGCCGGCCGCGATGGGCGCACTCGATGGACTTGCGCCAGCGGCGCGAGTCGCGGCGAACAAGCTCAACGCTGAACGCCGTCTCAAGGACGATGAAGCCCGACTCGCCGCGATCAACACCTCGATCGCTTTGCTGAGTGGTCACTTGGACACGAGTTCGCTGGTGAAGGAGCGCGACCAGTTGAACGCGGAGATCGGCTACCTGCGAGACGCCACAACTGAGCCGCCGCGCGTGCAGCTGTACCTGTATGACCCCGACAAATCCCGCATCATCGAGATGATCGGCACGTTCGGCCCTGAAACCACGAACGTCGTGACGTACACGCCCGGCACGTTTGCAGACCTCAACGGGTTCTATTCCGGGCAGACTCAAGCCATGGCGCAGTGGTTGGCGTCCCGCCACGCAGACACCGTCGCGTTCGTCTACAAGGACGGCTTGTACCCGGGTGAGACGAATCCGAAGAGCACGATGAACCTCCTCCGCATCGGGGAAGCTAACGATCCGTCCGTCGCTCGCGATGCCGGTCAACGGCTCGCGGACTTCCAGCGTGGATTGAACGCGGGAAGTGACATCGCGCGCGACGCTCGGGCGGCCGCTATCGGACACAGTTGGGGCCTCGCCAACGTCACCTCCTCCGAGGTCGAGGGGGCGCACTACGATACGGTGGTGTCTCTCGCTGGGGCAGGCATGCCTTCGCAATGGGAACCGAGTCCGACGACAAAGTACGTCCATGAGGGTTATCCCGATCTTCTTCTGGAGGCGCAGCTGACCGGAAAGGTCTGGGACGGTCGCATACCGCTCCTCGACGGATCCTTCGAGATTCATATGCATCAGGGACCAAAATCTGTTGTAGATACCCACTCGGTGTTCGGAATTGAAGTGAAGACCCTTGATCAACAAGCGTTGCTGGACAATCACAATCTTGTTGCCGAAGCATCCAAGAACAACCGTGAAGTATTGAACGAGATCAATCAAACCATTTATGGAGATCGGTGAGCCTCGTGAAAACATTCGCGCTTGCTGTCGCAACCGTTCTCCTCCTGACTGGATGTGCCCGAATGAACCCAGACGAAAATCCGGCGCCCGCGGAATCATCCAGCGCCGCGAGCCCAAATACTGAGCAGACGATCAAGGACCGCAAGGCTCAAACTCAGGCGATCGAACGCCAGATCGCCGAGAGCATTCCGGGTCACGGGGATATTCGCCAGTCCTCGAATGGGGCCCTCTTCACTTGCGCTGGGGGAGATCGCCAGTGGGTCGGAGGGGCCGATGTGGTCGTCCAGGGAAAGGTCGACATGGAATCGATCGTCGAGGCTCTCCTCAAGCAGTGGAGCGATCACAATGGGTACGCGGCGAGCCGCGGGTCCGACTCAGCGGGTGTTCCGAGTGTTGAGATCGTTGGCGACGAGGGCGAGGGATATCTCGTCGCTCAGGGCGCAAAGGGGGACGAAGTCGCGCTCACGTCCTCGTCGCGATGCTTCTCAGTGCCGAACGGGTTCAGCGGCGCTGGCTCCTGGTAGCACGCCGCTGGAAGGTTCTGAGGATCGGAGCTCGTGGACGACGTGCGCCACAGCCCGTACAGGTCGGTCCAGAGCACCGAGCAGAAAATGGCGGCAGACAAAGGGGTAACGCAGCGGGCCAGAAGGAGCTGATCAGGACAACCCTTCGGTGAAGTCGTCATCGGACGTCGGGCAGTTTCTCGGGGGCAAGGGCAATCAGACCTGGGTCGATGACTGGGAAGTGGAACGAAAGCAGTGAAAGTACCTCGGGCCGCAATCGCGGTCGTCGCGGCCCTCAGCCTCGCCTGCGTGATGACGGCTGCTGGCTGCAGCCGAAGTGACCCGGGAGGCGAACCGACGATGACAACTTCCTCAACGGCCCAGGTCGGCGAATCACTCGATGTTGCGCGAGCGCAACTCGCTGAGCTGGCCGGTCTGTCCAAGGCGACCATCAAGGTCAACAAGACTGCCTCAGGGTTGCAGACGAATCGGCGGATCTGGTTCGAAGCAACGAGCAGCGCGACGTCCGCGGACGAGCAGGCGAAGCAGATTGAGCAGCTCCTAGAGCTCGGTTGGTCCATCAATGACGTCGATGCGAACAGTGGCGTCAGTGTGCGGCTGCATACATCGCCGCAGGTGGTCGTCGGCGACCTCCTCGACTCGTCGTGGACGGACCTCGAGTACCGATCATCGCCCGAGAGCTTCAAGGAACTCGTCGTCGTCCCGCGCTCGTCGCTCGAAGCAAAGCTGGGAGCATGGCCGGGCGACGTCCCCGACCTCAGTTCGTGAAGCTGCGCGCCTCGTTGATTGACACCGGGCTTCCTACCCAGGGTAAGAAAGTGCCGACCTCGATGTCCGTAAGAGAGGTGTCTGTTCGTGTTCGCTGACCGAAGACGCGCTGTGCGCACTCCCGTCACGATTGTGGTGATTGCGACCACGCTGACGGGCTGCCTCGCGACGACTGCTGGGTACTCGATGATGGCGTCTGCTCTACCCGACGACCCGGTCGCTCGCATCGATGCCGCCAAATCCGCTTCGCAGTCAGCCGAGCAACTCGTCGCGGGCTTTGTGCCGACGAAAGACGTGAAGAGCCTCCGCCAGACGCGCACCGGCAGCTTGCTGACTTGTTCTTCCGGAAAGCAATGGTCCGGTGACACGACGGTGGGTCTCGTCAGTAGACAGGACGGTTCCCGGCTCGTCGATGAGATGTCGCGGCGTGCCGAGGATAGCGGGTTCGATGTAGAGCAAGACAAGACTCGTTCGGGTACCCCGCGGGTAACTCTGACCGCGGACTCCGGCGTCTCCCTGCTTGTTGGGGTGTGGAACGACGAGACGGTGGTTAACATCGACTCGTTTTCGATGTGTTTCTCGCTTCCAGACGACTTCCTGCCAGAACCTAGTTATTGACCGTGATCAACCGCACTAATCCGAGGAGCGCATTGAATTCAGCTCCTTCTGTTCGACATCGACGCCTCGCGTGCATCGGTGCGGCGATCGTTGTCCTGGGGTCTGTCGGAGGGTGCAGCACAATGGAGACACAGGGTCCGACGCCGACGAGTTCAACTCAGTCGTCGCACGGGCGTGCGGGCCAGTCTCTCGAAGCCGCGCGTGGACAGCTTCGAGCCATGTCCGGCCTGACTGACACATCCGTCGACATCGATGAGACGGTGTCGGGGCTGAACACGCACCACCAGGTGCTTGTGACTGCGGCGGTCGACGATCCCGCACAGCTCCCGACGGTGATCAACACGTTGGCGCAACTCGGCTGGTCGGTGAACGACCACGAGCCGGACGCCGGCATCTTCGTCAGGTTGCGACTCTCGCCACAGCCCGTGATCGGAGATATTGCAAAGGAGGAGGGGTGGACCGATGCTGCCTATGCCACGTCGACGGATCGGTTGAAGCAACTGGTGCTCCTGCCGGAAAGCGCGGTCGAGAAGCGCTTCGGAGAATGGCCGGGCTCCGCGCCAGACGCTTCCGGCTGACAGTCTCGACCGTGCAATCGAGTCGGTGCGCACCGTGAGGCCGGCTGCGCTCGTCGGGGAGAGCGATTGATGCGGATCGTCAAGGCAGTCGGCGTCGCATTCGTTGTGGGTGCCCTCGCCGGATGCGCTGCGAACGCTGCGGATCAAGGCGACCCGATGGAACGCCTCGCCGCTGCGAAGCAGTTGACGCAGCGTTCCGAGCGTGCGGCCATAGAACTTCTCCCGAAGGGGGATGTGATCGACATCGAGCAGCTGTCCGAGGGGTCGTTCCTCCGGTGCTCTGGTGGATACGTGTGGAGCGGGAACATCAGAGCGTCCTTGCGTGACGGCATGGATGGTGAGGGTGCACAGGAGAAGCTGGCCGTCCGCGCCGAGGAACGCGGTGATGACGTGCGGGAGGACGAACTGCTGTCGGGGCGCCGTCGATACACGATCACGACGGATGCCGGCGTTCAGATGCTGCTCACCGTGTGGGACCACGGCACCGTGCTGGACATCGACTCGGCCTCACCCTGCATCCGTCTCCCCGATGACTTCAAGCGACCTCGCACCTACTGAGGGGCGGGACGACAACCGCTACGCTGCCGAAGATGGGGACGGAACGGAGCGCTGGCGCTGATCGCAAGAGATGGCGCCATCTCTGGTGGACACTCCCGATCGCGACCGTCGTCGCCTTCCCTCCGTGGGTGCTCGCCGCGTTCGAGTGGGGAGGATTCGGCAGCCGTGAAGTGCTTCCCGCCGTCGCTGCGATCGTCGTCGTCGCCCTTGTGTACTTCGGCGCCGTCACCATCCCGACGAAGCTGACGGCCCGGTCCGGCACCGTCGGCGCTCTCGTCGGGGTCGCTGCAGCCGCGATCGGCGCGCTCGTCATCGTGCTCATCACCCCATGAGCGCAGCGCCGCAGGAGACCGTCGATAGCATCGACTGATGACCTCGCAGCGACCGCCGTACCGTGCCGACATCGTCGGCAGCTTCCTCCGCCCCGCCAGCGTGAAGGACGCCCGTCAGCGTGCTGCCGCGGGCACGATCGACCCGATCGAGCTGCAGTCGGTGGAGGACGAGGCAATTCGCGGCCTGATCGACTCCGAGGTCGAGGCCGGGCTCCAGCTCGCGACCGACGGTGAGTTCCGCCGTGCCTGGTGGCACCTCGACTTCTGGGGTGGCCTGAACGGCGTGGAGGTCGTCGAACTCGACCACGGCATCGCGTTCCAGGGGGTCGAGACCACCCCGAAGGGCATGCGGGTCACCGGCCCGGTGTCCTTCCCAGCCGATCACCCGTTCCTCGCGCACGCCGCGTTCGTGGTCGCCGAGGCATCGCGGCGTGGTGTGACGGCGAAGATGACGATCCCGTCGCCGACCGTGTTCGACTTCCGGCTCGACGCCGACCAGATCCGCACGGACCACTACGCCGACCGCGATGCGATCACCGACGACCTCGTGCAGGCATACCGTGACGCGATCGCCGCGTTCTACGACGCCGGCGTCCGTTACCTGCAGCTCGACGACACGGCGTGGGCGTACGCCTGCTCCGATGTGGAGATGGAGAAGGCACGGGCTCGGGGGATCGAGACCGACGGCATCGCGGAGCGGTTCGCCACGATCATCCGGCGGGTCCTCGACGGTCGGCCCGACGACCTGGTCGTGACGACGCACGTGTGTCGCGGGAACTTCCGGTCGACGTGGATCGCGTCGGGCGGGTACGAGCCGGTGGCGGAGCAGATGCTTGGGCACACGGGCTACGACGGGTTCTTCCTGGAGTACGACAGCGACCGCGCGGGTGGGTTCGAGCCGCTGCGGTTCCTGCCGAAGGGCGACCAGGTCGTCGTCCTCGGGCTGATCACCTCGAAGTCGGGGGAGCTCGAGGACCCGGCCGTCATCGAACGTCGGATCGCTGAGGCCGCTGAGTTCGCGCCGCTCGAGCAGCTGTCGCTGAGCCCGCAGTGCGGCTTCGCGTCGACCGAGGAGGGCAACGTCCTGACCGAGGACGAGCAGTGGGCGAAGGTCCGTTCCGTGGTCGAGATCGCGGACCGGGTGTGGTCAACCGCAGCGCGAGCCTAGCCAGGGCGCAGGGCAGCAAGACACCTGCCGGCCCGCACAGCGGTGGCACGCCCGTTATGCGACGGTAGCGAGCGCGAACGGCAACACGGCCGACGCACCGGCACGCCGCAGCTCCCGCCCGGCGACGGTCATCGTCCAACGGCTGTCGACGAGGTCGTCCACGAGCAGCACCGGTCCTTGGTGCGATTGCAGCGCCGAAGACAGAGCAGGCCCGACCGTGAAGCTGTCCCACACGCCGGCGAGCCGGTAGGCGCTGTTCGTCGCACCATCGCCCCGCTGGGTCCCACCGGTGCGGTCGAGGGTCCCGAGGAACTCGAGCTTCCCGATCGACGACAGTGCCTGCGCGAGCGACGAGACGAGCTGCGGCCGGGACTGCGACGACATCGCCACGACACCGGTCGGCCGGGTCTCCCACGGCCAGTCCTTGAGCGCCCGGATGCAGCCGTCGAGGAGTTCGCGCGAGACCGGTGCGTCGGCGACCCCGGACGCGAAGAGCGCGCGCAGCGGACCACCCCAGCCGAGATCGGTCAGACGGGCGACGGCGCGACCGGGTGCGACGACCTCGTCGGCGGCGAGCTTGCCGCGCACGGGCACGTTCAGCGCGGACATGCCCGAGGGCCACTGCGCGCGGGGAGCTATCTCGACGCCGACCTGGTCGAGTGCCGAGGCCGCGCCGGTCGCTGCCCGCTCAGGGACGTCAGCCGGGTACCAGGCGCCCGCACAGTTGTCGCATCGGCCGCAGGGTTCTGCCGATGGGTCGTCGAGGTCCTGCTGCAGCAGCTGCATGCGGCAAGCGGAGGTCGACTCGTAGTCGAGCATCGATCTGGCCTCGGCCGCACGGGCGGCGGCGACGCGTTCGTAGCGCGCGGCGTCGTACTCCCACGGCTGCCCGGTCGAGACCCATCCTCCGGTCACGCGACGAACGGCGCCGTCGACGTCGAGGACCTTGAGCAGGAGCTCGAGGGTGGACCGCTTGATGTCGACGAGCCCTTCGAGTGCGACCGTCGACATCGCCGAGTCGGTCGACAGCGCGCCGAGGACCGCGGAGGCGCGGGCTTCGGTCGGCATCGAGGCGCTGGCGAAGTACTTCCAGATCTCCTGGTCTTCGTACCCGGGGAGCAGGAGCACGTCGGCGTTGTCCGTCGCACGGCCGGCACGACCGATCTGCTGGTAGTAGGCGACGGGGGAGGACGGCGCCCCGACGTGCACGACGAAACCGAGGTCCGGTTTGTCGAACCCCATGCCGAGGGCGCTGGTGGCGACGAGGGCCTTCAGCTCGTTGCCCTTCAGCTGCTGTTCCAGCTGCTCGCGCTCGTCGGTGTCGGTGCGCCCGGTGTACGCACGGACGGCGTACCCGCTCTCTCGCAGGAGCCGCGCGATGTCCTCTGCCGCGGAGACGGTCAGCGTGTAGATGATGCCGCTGCCCGGCAGCTCACCGAGGTGCGCCAGGAGCCACCCGAGCCGGGCTCGGGCATCGGGGAGCGTGAGGACCCCGAGACGCAGGGAAGCGCGAGCCAACGACCCGCGGATCGTGAACACCGGATCGGCTGGACCCGCGGTGAGCTGCTCGGCGACGTCCTCGACCACGCGCTCGTTCGCGGTCGCGGTGGTCGCCAGCACGGGCACGCCGTGCGGCAGGGACCGGATGAGCTCGGCGAGGCGCCGGTAGTCCGGCCGGAAGTCGTGGCCCCAATCCGAGATGCAGTGCGCTTCGTCGACGACGAGCATGCCCATCCGGGCGATCAGCGTCGGCAGCTGTTCGTCGCGGAACTTCGGGTTGTTCAGCCGCTCGGGGGAGACGAGCAGGACGTCCACCTCGTCACGGGCGAGCGCGGCCTGCGTGTCGGACCACTCGTGGGCGTTCGCGGAGTTGATCGACACGGCCCGGACACCCGCTCGGGCAGCGGCAGCGACCTGGTCGCGCATCAGGGCCAGCAGCGGTGACACGAGCACCGTCGGGCCCCCGCCGCGACGCCGCAGGAGCAGGGTCGCGAGGAAGTACACCGCGGACTTGCCCCACCCGGTGCGCTGGACGACGAGTGCGCGTTGCCGGTGTTCGACCAGGGCCGAGATCGCTTCGAGCTGGCCGGGGTGGAAGACGGCGTCGGGACGCCCGGTGAGCGCAGCGAGCGCTGCCTGCGCCTCGGCAGCGATGTCTGCAGAAGGCGAGGCGTTCGGCGGGGCTGCAACGGGGGTGTCCATGGCCCCATGCTGTCAGGACCGACCGACGAAACGCAGGCCGAGCCTCCAGGCTGTGGAGAACGCGCGCTACTGATACGTGACCAGCGACGGCGTCGGCGCCACCTCCTGCATGGTCTGCGCAGGCGTCAGCATCGGCTTGTCCTCGTCGTAGAAGTTCTTCCAGCCCCAGTGCGTGCCTGCGGGTGCGTCGGCGTGCAGCGCCTTCCACGTCGCCTGCTTGTCCGGCTGCGATCCCTGCCCGTCGGCGTGGATGAGCAGGTCGAGCTCGGGGTGCGACTCCAGCGACGAGCGGTCCTGGATCATCGACAGCCGGAACTGGTGCAGGACGAGTGCCTTCGGCGGCAACCCCTCCGACCGGACGAGCTGCGCGAGCCAGTCCGAGACCTGGTTCACCTCCGAGGCGTTCACGCTCCCGATCTGCTGCAGGGGCACCTGGTCCGCCGTCAGCCGCCACTCCGGGTCGAGCGCCAGCCACACACCGGGCTGCTTCAGGAGCGACTCGTACCGCTTCGCCTGGGACAGGAAGTCCGCGCGGCCGGGCTGGAGATCGATGATCACGGGCATGCCGGCATCGTGGGCGGCGTCGACGTAGGGCTCCAGCGTCGAGACGGGGAGCTCGGTCGAGTAGTCCCCGTCGGCACCGGCGTCACCGGCCGCGACGGTGGCGATGACCTCGAACGCGGGGGTCACGGGCTCGTCGGACACGTCGTCGTACGACGCCGCGAGCTGCTTCGCGCGCGCGACCGACGCCGCCGGGTCCTGCTCGCCGAGTACCCCGAGGGCCGGGGCTCCTGGTGCGCCGTACATCGCGACGTACCGGTGCCCGTCGAACGGGCGCTGCCCGCCGTGCGGCAGCTGGAAGCCGCTCTCCGCAGCGCGGACCGTCCACGTCGGGTCGCTCAGCCCACCGAACGAGGACCCGACGAACAGCGTCGGCGCATCGCGGTGGTCGTGGAGCGCGGTCACGACGTCGGGTGCTGCAGCCGGATCCGTCACGCCGTCCGGCATGGTGACCACGCGTGCTCCAGCCGCCTTCGCGGTCGCCACCGGGGCAGCGTCGGCCGTCTCGTCCGCCACCACGACGGTCGCCGGCCGGGAGGACCGGGTCGACTCCGGCGCGTCGCCTTCCACCGGCGCGGATCGCCGCTGGGCGTCGGTGTCGATCCGGACGTCGCCCTCGGCCTGGTACCAGGTGACGCCGAGGCGGTCGAGTTCGCGGGCGACGGTCTGTTCCTGCTTCGTGCTGGTCAGGAGTAGGGGGACGTGCGCTTTCGTCGCAGCATCGGCCGCGGTCTCGATGGCACTGTCGTTCCCGGCTGGCGCGACGACGGCGCCGGGTGCGGTGGCGAAGAGCGCCCGACTCGCCCGGATCGACCGTTCGACGGGATCCTGTTCGTCCGCGACGGACACGGTGTCGGGGGAGGCCTTCGTCAGCGTCGGCCGGTCGTCGTGAGCTTCGGCCTTCGTGCATCCGGCGGCGCCGAGCACGAGGCCGGCTGCCGCGAGTGCGACGAGGGCACGGGCGGTACGGGAACGCATCGGGCCACCCTACGAGCCGGGTGCTGGGCGTCGCATGTCCGGGGTGGGGTCGCTCTGGTGCTCTCTCGGGGGTCGCGTGGGCGCTGGCTCGGTGGCGCGCGAGATCGAGTGCGCGGACGTGGGGGCTCCAGCACCGGGAGGTCCCCGTTCCTGCGCACTCGATGCTCGGACGCGGGACCGGAACGGGACGTGGCGCGGCAGGGGTCCGGCGTCCGCTATGCTGGTCGGGCTGCTCCGCGCTCGGTCGGGTGCGAGTGGCGGAGTCCTCCGGGACTCCGGGTCCGCAAGGGCTCGCGGGCTGTGGCGCAGCTTGGTAGCGCACTTGACTGGGGGTCAAGGGGTCGCAGGTTCAAATCCTGTCAGCCCGACCGAATCGAACGAGTCCGTGTAGGACTCGACCGTCACGAGAGGCCCACAGCCAACTGGTTGTGGGCCTTTCTTCGTGATCCTGCCGCGCCCGGCCACGGAACGGACACGTCACCGCAGCCAGCGGTACTCGTACTCCGGTCGACCGGGCCCGCTGTACCGCACGTCCTTGTCCACCTGACCGACCGTCTTCAGGTGTTCGAGGTAGCGACGCGCAGTCACGCGCGACGTGCCGGTCTCCCTGGCGACCTCGGTGGCGGAGGCCCCGCTGGTCGACCGCATCAGGACCGCTCTGATCGATTCGAGCGTGTCGCTGGAGATGCCCTTCTCCAGATCCGGACGCGTCACCGGACGCAGGGCGCGGAGTCGCTCGTCGATGTCCGTCTGGCTGAGCGACCGACGGTCCTCGAAGCCCAGCCTGAAGTCGCGGTAGGTGGCCATCCGTTCGGCGAAGGTCCGGAAGCTGAACGGCTTGACAAGGTACTGCACGATGCCGAGCGCGATCGCGTTCTTCACTCCTCTGGCGTCGTTCGCGGCCGTCACCGCGATCACGTCGATGGCGGAACCGGCACTCCGGAGCGCCCGGAGGAGCTGGAGACCGTGCGCGTCGGGCAGATCGAGGTCCAGCAGGACGAGGTCCGGCCGATCGGCGGTCACCGCGGCGAGCATCGCCCGGCCGGTGGGGACCGACCCGACGAGCTCGAACCCGTCGAGCCGAGCCAGGTAGGCAGCATGCGCCTCCGCGGTGAGCGGCTCGTCCTCGACGATGAGGACACGGATCGGTGCCGTCACGATCGGCACCGATCCGTGGGGAACTCGACCACGAACGCGCTCCCGGCGGGACCCGTGGTCACAGTCATGTGAGCGCCGATCCGGTCGAGCGCGGACCGCACCAGGCCGAGTCCGATCCCTCGTCCCTCCGGGCCGGAGGCCTTCGTTGACCAGCCGTGCTCGGAGGCGACCTCGATGTCGGTGATGCCCGTGCCGTCGTCCCGGACGACGAGGCGGACGGCGTCGTCGTCGGAGGTCACGGCGACCGAGACCCGTCCCTTCCCGGAACCCGCTCGACGCTCGGCGGCTGCGTCCACCGCGTTGTCCACGAGGTTGCCGAGGACGGTCATCACGTCACCAGCAGATCCCTGCACCGCTGTGCGGAGCCCCGTGGTGTCCGCCGTCAGCAGGACTCCGCGCTCGTGGGCCTGCGCTCGTTTGCCTCGGAGCACCGCCGAGAGCACCTCGGGTTGGACCGCGGAGCGCATCTCGGGCTGGACCGCCGAGCCGTCGGCGTCGGGACGCCCGGGCGATTCGATCGGCGCCGAGCGGTCTGCGCTCCGGTCGATCTCGTCCGAGGCGAAGCGGATCGCTTCACCGAACCGCTCGAGCTCGAGGAGCGCGACGATCGTGTGCAGTCGGTTCGCGAACTCGTGGGTCTGGGACCGGAGGGCGTCGGTGAGCGTCCGCGTTGCCGCGAGCTCGCCGGACAGGTGCAGCAGCTCGGTGTGGTCGCGGAGCGTCACGACGGTGCCGAGAGGCTTCGACGACGTCCGGGAGAACGCCATCTCCTGGTTGACGACGAGGACTCGGTCACCAGTCTCGTACGTCTCGTCGACGGCGCGGTCGCCGGACGCGAGCAGCGTCCGGAGGCCGTCGGAGAGCACGATCGAGTCGAGTGGGACCGGCGTCTGAGGGTCGGTCGGCGCAGGCAGGTCGAGGAGGTCCGCCGCTCGGTCGTTGTACAGCACGATGGTTCCGGAACCGTCGAGCACGACCAGTCCTTCGTGGACCGAGTGCAGGACTCCTTCGTACGAGGCGAACACGCGTGCGAGTTCCTCGGGTCCTCGGCCGGCGGTGACGCGGTCGAGGTACCGGCTCAGCAGCCAGGAGAACAGCGCGGAGACACCGATGACGGCCAGTGCCAGCGCGACGACCGACACCAGCCGGGGTACCAGCGCGGTCGCGATGTTCGCGACGGTCACGCCTGCTGACACGAGGCCGACGACGTGGCCTTCCGCGTCGGTGATCGGGGTCACGGCCCGGACGGAGGGGCCGAGTGTGCCGGCGGACGTCTCCGTGAAGGTCTCGCCTCGGAGCGCCGGTGCGATCGTGCCGCGGAACGGTCGTCCGATCTGGGATCGGTCCGGGTGGGTCCACCGAGTGCGATCGGGAGCCATGATCGTGATGAAGTCGGTGTGGGTCCGGCGCATGACGTCGAGGGCGTACGGCTCGAGCTCGGCCGAGGGATCGCGTGTGGTCGCCTGCTCGACCACGAACGGGTTCCTGGCGATCGTCACCGCGATCACGCTGCTCTGATGGGCCGCGGCCGCCTCGAGCTCCGACCGCGCGGACGCCCAGGCCCACACAGATCCCACCCCGACGCCGACGACCACGAAGAGCAGTTGCAGCGTGAACAGCCGCCGAGCGATGCTCCATCGACTCGATGTCGTCATCCACCCCTCCTCGCTCCGTCGCGGGACCCCATTCTGCGGCATCTCGATTCGGCGTGGTCGGACCGTGAACGCAATGAACGTAACCGACCCGAGCCGCGCATCGGGGACCAGGGTGTCCATGGTCGCCGAGAACGGGCCGACCGGAGCGACGGAGCTCCGGTCCTGATGACGAGGGAGTCTCATGGCATCGACGCAGCCGTCCACCGCACGTCCCGCACGGCGGAGGGGCCTCGACCGCTCGCACTGGCTCTACATCGCGGTGATCGCCGCGGTCGCCGCCGGTGTCGCGGTGGGGCTCGCCGCTCCGGACTTCGCCGTCGGCCTGAAGCCGATCGGTGACGGGTTCATCGCGCTCATCAAGATGATGATCGCTCCCGTGATCTTCTGCACGATCGTCCTCGGCGTCGGCTCGATCGCCAAGGCGGCGACCGTCGGCAAGGTCGGCGGGCTGGCGCTCGGATACTTCATCGTCATGTCGACGTTCGCGCTGGCGATCGGCCTGCTGGTCGGCAACCTCATCCACCCCGGCGACCACCTCGACATGTCGAATGCGACGTACGAGGTGTCCGGCGGGTCGACGGAGGACGCATCGTCGACGAGCGGTTTCCTGCTCGGGATCATCCCCACGACGCTGGTGTCGTCGTTGACGAGCGGCAGCATCCTGCAGACCCTCTTCGTGGCCCTGCTCGTCGGCTTCGCGCTCCAGGCCATGGGGCCGAAGGGAGCGCCGATCCTCACCGGGATCCGGCACATCCAGGCGCTGGTCTTCCGCATCCTCGCGATGGTGATGTGGGTCGCTCCCGTCGGCGCGTTCGGAGCCATCGCCGCCGTCGTCGGCGCGACCGGTGTCGCAGCGCTCGTGGCACTGGGGACACTCATGGTGGCGTTCTACATCACCTGCATCGTCTTCGTCGTGGGCGTGCTCGGGGTCCTGCTCCGCGTGGTCACCGGCGTGAACATCTTCCGTTTGATGAAGTACCTCGGTCGCGAGTACCTGTTGATCGTCTCCACGTCCTCCAGCGAGGTGAGCCTGCCGCGGCTCATCGCGAAGATGGAGCACCTCGGCGTCTCGAAGCCCGTCGTCGGCGTCACGGTCCCCACCGGCTACTCGTTCAACCTCGACGGCACCGCGATCTACCTCACGATGTCGGCGCTGTTCATCGCCAACGCGCTCGGGAAGCCCCTCGACCTCGCCGAGCAGGTCTCCCTGCTGGTCTTCATGGTCATCGCGTCGAAGGGCGCGGCCGGCGTGACCGGAGCCGGCCTGGCGACCCTCGCGGGTGGCTTGCAGGCGCACCGCCCGGACTTGGTGAACGGCGTCGGTCTGATCGTCGGTATCGACCGGTTCATGTCCGAGGCCAGGGCGCTCACGAACTTCACCGGCAACGCGGTCGCCACGGTCTTGATCGGCACCTGGACCCGGCAGATCGACACGGCACAGGTCGAGCGGGTCCTCGCCGGGTCGTCGCCGTTCGACGAGCGGACGATGTCCGCCGACGGGCACGGCGACGCGTCGGGACACCCGTCCACCGAGCGCATCTCCACCGACGCGGTCCGGACGATCGTCGACCCGGAACGCGCCGACGCATCGTCGGACCGGCGCTGACGTCCGGCCGTCATCTCTCTGACGGGAGGCACGGTGCCGGCTGGCACCGTGCCTCCCGTCCGCCTGCTCGTCGGGTTCTCCACAACCGTCCACCCGGACGGCCGGGCACCGTGCCCCGTCCCCTACGATTGTCAGCGTGTCCAAGGTCCTGAGCAGTCTCCCCGTCGGCGAACGAGTCGGCATCGCGTTCTCCGGAGGTCTCGACACCTCCTGTGCCGTTGCCTGGATGCGTGAGAAGGGCGCGGTGCCCTGCACGTACACGGCCGACATCGGCCAGTACGACGAGCCGGACATCGACGCCGTGCCCGGTCGCGCCCACGAGTACGGCGCGGAGATCGCCCGGCTCGTCGACGCGAAGAGCGCCCTCGTCGAAGAAGGCCTCGTCGCCCTGCAGACCGGCGCCTTCCACATCCGCTCCGGCGGCAAGACGTACTTCAACACGACGCCCCTCGGTCGCGCCGTGACGGGCACGATGCTCGTTCGCGCGATGAAGGAAGACGGCGTCGACATCTGGGGCGACGGCTCCACCTACAAGGGCAACGACATCGAGCGGTTCTACCGCTACGGCCTGATGGCGAACCCGCGTCTGCGCGTCTACAAGCCGTGGCTCGACTCCGAGTTCGTCGAGGAGCTCGGCGGCCGCAAGGAGATGAGCGAGTGGCTCGTTGCGCGGGGCTTCCCGTACCGTGACTCCACCGAGAAGGCGTACTCCACGGACGCCAACATCTGGGGCGCCACGCACGAGGCCAAGAGCCTCGAAGAGCTCTCCAGCGGCCTGGACATCGTCGAGCCGATCATGGGTGTCGCCGCCTGGCGTGACGACGTCGAGGTCGCGACCGAGGTCGTCTCCGTCCGCTTCGAGGCCGGTCGTCCCGTCGCGATCAACGGGGTGGAGTACGCCGACGCCGTCGCACTCGTCTACGAAGCGAACGCCATCGGTGGCCGCCACGGCCTCGGCGCGTCCGACCAGATCGAGAACCGCATCATCGAGGCGAAGAGCCGCGGCATCTACGAGGCCCCCGGCATGGCGCTGCTCCACATCGCCTACGAGCGCCTGCTCAACGCGATCCACAACGAGGACACCGTCGCGTCGTACCACAACGAGGGCCGCCGCCTCGGCCGCCTGATGTACGAGGGCCGTTGGCTCGACCCGCAGTCGCTCATGCTCCGCGAGTCGCTGCAGCGCTGGGTCGCCTCCGCCGTCACCGGTGAGGTCACCCTGCGTCTCCGTCGCGGCGACGACTACACGATCCTCGACACCACCGGCCCGGCGCTGTCGTACCACCCCGACAAGCTCTCGATGGAGCGCGTCGGCGACGCCGCGTTCGGCCCGGACGACCGCATCGGCCAGCTCACGATGCGGAACCTCGACATCGCGGACTCTCGTGCGCGCCTCGAGCAGTACGCGGCCGCCGGGCTCATCGGCGGGGCGACGGGCGAGCTCGTCGGCGAGCTCGAAGCCGGCGAGTCCGAGGAGATCCTCGGTGGCGCCGTCGTGACCTCCGACGCGGACGACGCGCTCGGCCGTGCGACGGACGCCGCGTCCGAAGGCGCGGCCTTCGACGCCGGCACCGACTGATCGGAACCAAGCCACAGACGGACTGGAGGCTCGGTGCCAGCTGGCACCGAGCCTCCAGTCCGTCTGTGGTGGCGACCCGGGCCGCATCGCACCCCGTCACGCACGTCGCGCCCCGTCGTGAGCGGGCGCGATGTCCACACGGGGGTGCGACCCGGCGTCAGGACAGCACCGACTCCACCACGTCGGCGACGATGTCGGGTCGGGTGATGAACGGGTGGTGCCCGGTCGGGACGTCGACAGCGCGTGTCGCGCGTGCCGCGTGCGAGCGCTGGAGCGCGACGGTGGTGCTGCGGTCGTCGGTGCACACCAGGTACGTGGAATCGACGCCCTGCCAGCCAGCAGCGCTCGTCGGGGTGACGAACGCGGCAGCGGTCTGGGTGGTCACGCGCTCCCAGGCTGCGCGTTGCACGGACTCGTCGGCGTCCTGCAGGAACCGCGCGCCGAACGAGGCGGCGTCGTAGCCCGTGACCCCGAGGGTGCCGTCCCCGGCGTCGCCGATCGACACGGGGTCCGGTTCGTCGGCCATGATCGCGCCCTGCGCCTGCCCGACGTCGGGCAGGTACGACGACACGTACAGCAGGTGCCGGACGGCCGGGTGGGATCCTGCCTCCGCGATGACGGTGCCGCCGTAGGAGTGCCCGACGACGATCGCCTCGTCCACCTCGTCGAGTGCTGCGCGGAGTGCTGCGGCATCGGCGACGAGGCCACCGGCGGGGCGGCCGGACGCGGTCTCACCGCATGACGGGAGTTCGACGGCCCGACTGTTGATCCCGGTCCGTTCGAACAGCAGGTCGGCGGTCGGCTGCCACCACCAGGCACCGTCTCGGACCAGGGCGCCGTGCACGAAGATGAGTTCCATGGTGCCGACGCTACGACCTCAGCGCTCCAGGTGGGCGTAGTCGGGCAGGTCGATGCGGTCGGCAGGCGGGGTGAACAGTCGCCCGGCGACCTTGCCGACGAGGGGGCTCGACCCCGCGCGGACGGCGAGCCCGAACAGCGCGACGCCGGCCCGCGACTTCGGGTTGGCGACGCGTGGTGTGCCCGGCGGGAGCTGCTGCGCCTGGTCGACGTACGGCCGCATGATCCGCTCGTACCCGCGGAAGGCGTCCCGGTGGTCGACGTGCGCGGCGAGCTCCCCGGCGAGGACGTACGCCCCGGTGATCGCGAGACTCGTGCCCATGCCGCTGACCGGCGAGGCGCAGTACGCGGCGTCCCCCACGAGTGCGACGCGGCCGGACGTCCACCGGGGTGCCCGGACCTGGCCGATGGACTCGGAGTACAGGTCGTCGGCGACGTCGAACCCGTCGAGGACCCGCTGCGCTTCCCAACCGGCGTCGGCGAAGCGCTCGCGGAGGCGGGCGCGCTGGGCGTCGACGTCCCGGAGCTCGGCACCGGCCTGCTCGCGCGTGCGGTCCGTGAGGAACGACATCGCCGCGCGGATCGTGCCGCGCGCGTCGGGGCGCAGCGTGACGGACCGTCCGCCCGGAGCGCTGTACCACCGCCACCAGTCGTCGTCGGCGGCCGTGCGGGGGATCGTCGCGTACGTGGTCTCGAGGCCGAGGGACCGGATCGTCGGCTCCGTGCCGAAGACGAGTCGCCGCGTGGACGACCCGATCCCGTCGGCCGCCACCACCAGGTCGAAGTGCTCGGACGGTGCGTACTCGAACTCCACGCGGACGGCGTCGGCGCCCTCGTCGTCGTGGATCGCGGTGAGGCGGTCGCCGTAGCGGTACTCGGTGTCGGCGGTGGTCTGCGCGACGAGGAGCGCGGCGAGGTCGCCGCGCAGGACCTCGAGTTCGGCGGTCGCGCCACCGGAGTCCGTCGTACCGGCGGGGAACTCGGCGATGACGCGGCCGCTCGGTCCGATGAAGCGGGTGCCGATTTCGCCGGTCGTGGCGCGACGGATGTCGTCCTCGATGCCCATCCGGCGCGTGACCTCGCGGCCGGCACCCCGCACGTCGACGTTCTGCCCGCCGGTGCGGAGCGCTGGTGCGCGCTCGACGACGGTCGTCTCGTACCCGTACCGGTGCAGCCAGTACGCCAGGGCGGGACCGGCGATGCTCGCGCCGGAGATGAGGACGCGTCCGCGGGTCATGGTGCTCCTTCTCGCAGGGTGGGGTGGGCCGGTCGGGCTGGTGGGCCGGTCGGGCTCTCCGATTCAACCGGAGCGAGCCTGCACGCCGCCGGGCTTGGGGTGTACCACCAGGGCGTTCCACGTCCGGGCTGCGGCTCGTACCGTGGTGGGCATGTCGAACAAGGACGACGTCAAGGAGTTCCTGACCTCCCGTCGTGCACGGGTGACCCCCGAGCAGGTCGAGCTCCCCGGCGGCCCCGGCCGTCGGGTGCCCGGTCTCCGGCGGACCGAGGTCGCGATGCTCGCGGGCATGAGCGTCGAGTACTACGCGCGTCTCGAGCGCGGGGACCTCTCCGGGGTGTCCGACGTCGTGCTCGCGTCCCTCGCCGACGCGCTGCTGCTCGACGACGCGGAGCGGGAGCACCTCTTCGACCTCGCGCGAGCGGCCAACGCGTCCCCGGTGCGGCGCCGTCGACGCCAGCCTGCGCAGTCGGTGCGCTCAAGCATGCAGTGGGCGCTCGACGGCTTCACCGCCGGTCCCGCGTTCGTCCGGAACGGTCGGATGGACGTCCTCGCGGAGAACCAGCTGTTCCGCGGCCTGTACTGGGACATGTACGCGCAGCCCGAACGTCCGGTGAACCTCGCCCGGTTCACGTTCCTGCACCGCGACCTCGCCGAGCGGTTCTACCCGAGCTGGACGACGGCCGCGGACATCAACGTCGGGATCCTCCGCACCGAGGCCGGCCGGAACCCCGACGACCGCGCACTGCAGGACCTCATCGGCGAGCTGTCCACGCGGAGCGACGAGTTCCGGACCCGCTGGGGTGCCCATGACGTCCGGCACCACGCGAACGGCAGCAAGCACTTCCACCACCCGGTCGTCGGCGATCTCGACCTCGTCTACGAGGCCATGGAGCCGATGGGCGACCCCGGACTGAACTTCCTCGTGTACTCGGCCGAGCCCGGCTCGCCGACCGAGGACTCCCTCCGGTTGCTCGCGAGCTGGGTGGCGACGCAGGAAGACGAAGCACGACAGAAGGAGCGCCATGCAGATCGAACCCAAGCAGCCCACGACCAAGAACCCGCCTGAGCAGTTCGTCGGCGACGTCTACCTCGACCCGATCGCCGGGCCGAAGGAGGCGGGTCAGACGATGACCGTCGCCAAGGTCCGCTTCATGCCGGGTGCCCACACCGCGTGGCACTCGCACGCCGAGGGGCAGACGCTCCACGTCACCGAGGGTGTCGCCCTGATGGGCACGCGTGACGGCGGCGTCATCGAGGTCCTCCCCGGGCAGACGGTCTACACGCCCGCCGGCGAGGAGCACTGGCACGGCGCGACGCCGGACGACTCCATGGAGCACCTCGCGATGCCCGACCTCGCGGACGACCCCGCGACCACCACGACCTGGCTCGAGCACGTCAGCGACGAGGAGTACCACCGCCCATGAGCACCATCGCCATCATCGGAGCAGGAAAGGGCCTCGGCATGGCCGTCGCCCGGCGATTCGGACGCGAGGGCTTCTCCGTCGCGCTGATCGCCCGCAACCGGCAGCGCGTCGACACCCTCGTCGAGACCCTCGGCGACGAGGGGATCACCGCAGCCGGCTACACGGCTGACGTCCGCGACCAGGACGCCCTCCGCACCGCGCTCGTCCGTGCGAGCGAGGACCTCGGCCTGATCGAGGTCCTGCAGTACAGCCCGCTGCCGGCGAAGGAGTTCATGCGCCCGGTCCTCGAGACCGTCGCCGACGACCTGGTCGGCCCGGTGGAGTTCTCGATCTACGGCCCCGTCACCGCGGCCCACCAGGTCATCCCCGGGATGCGGGCGCTCGGCCGCGGCACGATGCTGTTCGTCAACGGCGGGAGCGCGGTCCGCCCCGGTGCCCGGGTGACCGGGACGTCCGTGGCGTTCGCGGGGGAGAGCGCCTACGCGCAGCTCCTGCACGACGCCCTCGCCGACGAGGGCATCCACGTCGGCCAGGTGATCATCCCGTTCGGGATCGACGACGGGGATCCGTCGCACTCGGGGGAGTCCGTCGCCGAGCGCCTCTGGTCGATGCACGCCGAGCGCGGCGACTTCCGCGTCTACGCGGAGCCCATGCCCGACTGAGTCGACGGTGACGACGGCGGCGGCAGTGCCGCCGCTGTCGTCGTCACCGCCGCCGGACGAGCACCACGCTGTCGAGGAGGTCGTGCACGGTCCCGTCGTCGCGCTGCACCGACCGCGGTCGTGTCTCCGCAGCGACGACGTCCCACCCTTCGGGCGCGAGCGCGAGGGCGTCGAGGTCGTCCGACGGCGTCGGGAAGCGGTGTCCGTGGAACTCCTCGGGGACGCCGCCAGGGGGTGCGGCGTGCGCGGTCACGAGCAGGTGCCCACCGGGTGCGACGAAGCGGGTGGCCCGGTGCAGGATCGCGTCGCGGGGGATCTCGACCGGCCAGGACTGCAGGAAGGACGCCGTGACGAGGTCGAAGGGCTCTTCGGTGTCCCAGACGGCGAGGTCGGCGGCGACGAAGGTCGTACGGTCCCCGAGCCCGGCAGCCTCCGCCGCAGCGCGTCCGCGGTCGGTTGCCGTCGCCGACAGATCGACGCCGGTCGCCGCCCACCCCTGCGCCGCGAGCCAGAGGACATCGCCGCCTTCACCGCACCCGAGGTCGAGCGCCCGCAGGTCCCGCGGATCCCGTCCGTGCCGCGGCGAGACGTGCCGTTCCACCGTGTCGGCGAGTACCGCGTTGACCCGGCCGGACCACATGCGGTCCTGGTCGGCGTAGCGGGCTTCCCAGTACGTCGCCGGGTCGGGAGACGCGTCTGCGGGGATGTCGTGGTGCTCGTCCATCGTCCGATCCAGCCACACGCCCCGCTCGGCGGGCAAGCCCCGTTGCCGGATCGGCAAGGACCGGTGCTACTCCGTGGGGACCGGGTCGGCGTGCTCGATGCGGGCGCTCGCCGTGGCCATGTGCTCGTCCATCGCACGCTGGGTCGCAGCGACGTCTCGCGAACGCATCGCGTCGAAGACCGCACGGTGCTCGCGGTACGCGGCCTCGGTCGCCTCTCGTGTGGTCACCCGGCGGCCGACCCACACGCTGAGCATCGAACGGAGGCTCTGCAACAGGTCGGCGAGCACGTCGTTGCCGCCGGCCCGGGCGAGCAGGATGTGGAAGCGGACGTCGGCCTCGATGAAGGCGGTCGGATCGTCGAGCGCAGCGTCCTGCTGGTCGAGGGTCGCGCCGAGTGCGTCGAGTTCCTCGTCTGTCGCGCGCTGCACGGCCAGGATCGCCGCCGTCCGTTCGAGCGACGAGCGGATCTCCAGGAGTTCCCGCGTCCGGTTGGACGCGAGCATCAGGCCCCAGGACAGCGTCGTGGGGAGGAGGTCCGACGTGCCACCGCGCAGGTACGTGCCCGATCCCGGACGGATCTGCACGATGCCGAGGATCTCGAGTGCCGCGAGCGCCTCACGGACGGCCGAACGACCGACCCCGAGCTGCTCGGCGAGGATGCGCTCGGACGGGAGGCGCGACCCGGGGGCGAGGTCGCCGGCGGTCAGCAACGAGACGAGCTGGCGGGCGACCTCCGAGGCGGGCGAACCCGTCGGCACGGACTCGAGCTCGAGTCGCATGTTGAGCGGGTCGTTCTCGCTGAACGCGGGCATGGGGAGATCGTACCGTTCGGTCAACTGGTCAACCGGTTGACAAATACGAGAAGTGCGATGCACACTGTCCTGGGCGCGCCGAAGCGCCCCGAACTCGTTCCGGAACCCGCACGCGCAGCAGCGCCGGACGAGGTCGACCACCCCATCGAGCAGGAGTCATCGTGGACATCCCCGCCACGCGAGGTATCCCCACCTCCGTCGTCGAGAAGACGACCATCCGCAAGATCGCCATCCGCATCGTGCCGTTCGTGGCGCTGATGTTCTTCATCAACTTCCTCGACCGCACCGCGATCTCCTTCGCGGCGCCGAACGGCATGGAGGCGGACCTCGGTCTGACCGCCGCGCAGTTCGGGTTCGCCTCCGGTGTGTTCTTCATCGGCTACCTCGTGCTCGAGGTGCCGTCCAACCTCGCCCTGCACAAGTTCGGCGCGCGGATCTGGCTCGCCCGAATCATGATCACGTGGGGCATCGTCTCGCTGCTGTTCACGTGGGTGCAGAACTACCCGCAGCTCGTCGGCCTGCGCTTCCTGCTCGGCATCGCGGAGGCCGGGTTCTTCCCCGGCGCGATCCTGTTCCTGTCGACGTGGGTACCCGCACGCCACCGCGGCAAGATGCTCGCGCTGTTCTACCTCGCGCAGCCGCTGACGAGCGTCATCGGCTCCCCGCTCGCCGGCTGGCTGATGACCCACGAGGGACTGCTCGGCGGACTCGCCGGCTGGCGCTTCATGTTCCTCTGCGTGTCGATCCCCGCGATCATCGTCGGCATCCTGTGCCTCTTCGTCCTCAAGGACAAGCCGTCCCAGGCCAAGTGGCTCGACGAGGACGAGAAGGTCTGGCTCGAGACCGCGCTCGCCAAGGACGCCCAGGGCAAGAGCGACGGCCACGGCAAGGGTGGTCTGCGCGCCGCGTTCGGCAACGGCCGCGTCTGGATGCTGGCGTTCGTCTACTTTGGCTTCATCTACGGGCTCTACGCGCTGAGCTTCTTCCTGCCGACGATCATCGACGGCTTCCAGGAGCAGTTCGGCACGTCGTTCGACCTGTTCCAGAAGGGGCTCATCACCGCCATCCCGTACGTGCCCGCCGCGGTCGTCCTGTACTTCTGGTCGCGTGACGCCTTCCGCCGCGGCGTGAAGGTCTGGCACATCGCGCTGCCCGCGCTCGTCGGCGGCCTCAGCATCCCGGTGGCGCTCTACATGAACTCCCCGGCGGCCACCGTCGCGGTCATCGCGATCACCGCGTGCTCGATCTTCGCCGCGCTGCCGAACTTCTGGACGGTGCCGACGCAGTTCCTGTCCGGTGCCGCAGCGGCTGCCGGCGTCGCGCTCATCAACACCGTCGGCAACCTCGGTGGGTTCGCGGCGCCGTACATCACGGGCGCGGTCAGCGAGTGGACCGGCGGGTACCAGATCCCGATGTTCATCGTCGGCTTCTTCATGATCCTGTCGAGCGTGCTCATGGTGATCGTGTCCCGACAGCACCGCGGCGCTGGCGACGCCGGCTCCGCACCGACGACGACCGACGCCGAGCGCGCGGTCACCACGGAGGCAGACGCATGACCCGGTTGTTCAACGATCCGGCGGACTTCGCGGACGAGATGGTGGACGGGTTCGTCGCGGCGAACCGGGCGTGGGTGCGGAAGGTGCACGGTGGGGTCGCCCGGTCCACTGCGAGCCCGGACGGCACGGTCGCCCTGGTGATCGGTGGTGGCAGTGGCCACTATCCGGCGTTCGGTGGGCTCGTGGGACACGGGTTGGCGGCGGGTGCGGCGATGGGGAACCTGTTCGCCAGTCCGAGTGCGCAGCAGGTCACCGCGGTCGCCCGCGCAAGCCAGCACGGTGGTGGGGTGCTGCTGTCCTACGGCAACTACGCCGGCGACGTGCTCAACTTCGACGCAGCCGAACGGGCGCTGACGGAGCTGGGCATCGACGTCCGCACGGTGCGGGTCACGGACGACGTCGCGTCGGCGCCGGCGGGCGAGGCGCACAAGCGGCGGGGGATCGCGGGGGACCTGTGCGTGTTCAAGGTCGCCGGTGCCGCCGCCGAACAGGGCAAGAGCCTGGACGAGGTCGCGGAACTCGCGGAGCGAGCCAACCACCGCACGCGCAGTTTCGGTGTCGCTTTCACCGGGTGCAGCCTGCCGGGTGCGGAGGAGCCGTTGTTCACCGTCGCGGAGGGGCGGATGGCGATCGGGATGGGCATCCACGGTGAGCGGGGAATCGACGAAGCCGACGTCCCCACCGCCGACGGCCTCGCCGAGCTCCTCACCGACCGGCTCCTCAACGAGCGTCCCGAGGGTGCCGGTGACCGGGTCGTCCCGATCCTGAACGGCCTCGGGAGTGTGAAGTACGAGGAGCTGTTCGTGGTGTTCAACGCCGTGCAGCAGCGCCTCACCGATGCGGGCATCACGATCGTGGAGCCCGAGGTCGGGGAGCTCGTCACGTCGTTCGACATGGCCGGGGTGTCGTTGACGCTGTTCTGGCCGGACGCGGAACTCGAAGCGCTCTGGGCGGCACCGGCGAACGCGCCCGCGTTCCGGAAGGGCGCTGCGGTCGCGCAGGAGCGTCTCCCCGAAGACGTCCTCACCGCCGGTGCGCAGGTCCAGGTCACCCCCGGCACCCCCGAATCCCAGGAGTCCGCCCGCGTCATCGCCGAAGCGATCACCGCGATCCGCGCGACCATCGACCGCCATGCCGACGAGCTGGGTCGGATCGACGCGGTCGCCGGGGACGGCGACCACGGCATCGGCATGCAGCGCGGCTCCACCGCCGCCGACGCGGCAGCGCGCGACGCCGCCGAACGCGGCGCGGGCGTCGGCACGGTCCTCGCGATCGCGGGGGACGCGTGGTCGGACAAGGCCGGTGGCACGTCCGGTGCGATCTGGGGTGCCGCCCTGGAGGCTCTGGGTCGCGTCATCGGGGACCGGGAACGTCCCACAGCGGGGACCGTCCAGCGCGCGGTGCACGCCGCGACCGACGCGGTCCTCGCCTTCGGCGCGGTCGTGGGCGACAAGACCATGGTCGACGCCCTCGTCCCCTTCGACGACGTCCTCACCACCCGCATCGCCGCCGGCGACGACCTGACCACCGCCTGGTCCGAGGCATCGGCGGCTGCCACCAGCGCTGCCGACGCGACCGCGTCCCTCCTGCCCCGCATGGGCCGGGCGCGCACCCACGGTGAGGACGCCGTCGGCACACCCGACGCCGGCGCGATCTCGTTCGCCCTCATCACCGCAGCGGTCCTGTCGACGATCTCCGTCCCGGCCTGACCCGCACGCACCCCCTGAAAGGCATCACCATGAGCACGCAGTTCCGTCTGGTCGTCGGTTCCGACGACGCCGGGTTCGACTACAAGGAGATCATCAAGGCCGACCTGGCGAAGGACCCGCGCGTCGCGTCGGTCGTCGACGTGGGCGTCGACGCGGACGGGCACACCGCCTACCCGCACGTCGCCGTCGACGCGGCCCGCATGGTCGCGAACGGCGACGCAGACCGGGCGATCCTGATCTGCGGCACCGGGCTCGGTGTGGCGATCGCGGCGAACAAGGTCCCCGGGATCCGTGCCGTGACCGCGCACGACTCGTTCTCGGTCGAGCGGTCGATCCTGTCGAACGACGCGCAGGTGCTCTGCATGGGGCAGCGCGTCGTCGGGGTCGAGGTCGCCCGCCGGATGGCGAAGGAGTGGCTCGGCTACGAGTTCGACCAGACCTCCGCCAGCGCCGAGAAGGTCGCCGCGATCTGTTCGTACGACGGCTCGGCTCCGGTCGGCACGGACGCCTGATGACGGCCACGGCAGCGCCCCGACTCACGATCGGGGTGTCACTGAAGATGTACTTCGGCCACGCCCGGACGCTCGAGTGGGCGTCCACCGTGGCCGACATCGCCCGCGAGCACCCCGCCGTCACGAGCGGCGCCGTCGACCTGTTCGTGATCCCCACGTTCCCGGCGCTCGTCCCGGTCCGGTCGGTCCTCGAGGGCACACCGGTGCTCCTCGGCGCCCAGGACCTGGCGTGGGCGGACGAGGGTGCGTTCACCGGCGAGGTCTCCGGGCGTGAGCTCGCGGAGATCGGCGTCGACCTCGTGGAGATCGCGCACGCGGAGCGCCGCAGTCTGTTCCACGAGACGGACGACGACATCGCCGGGAAGGTCCACGCTGCCTTCCGCAACCACCTGCGTCCCCTGATCTGCGTCGGGGAGACGACCCGAGCCTCCCGTCCGGAAGCGATCTCGGACGTGACGGCGCAGCTCGACCGGTTCGTCTCGACGGCCGTCGCCGACGGCATCGCCGGCCCGGTGATCGCGGCGTACGAGCCGGTCTGGGCCATCGGCGCGCCGCAGCCGGCGCCGGACGACCACATCGCCGAGGTGCTCGCAGGCATCGAGGCGCACCTCGCGACCCGGCCGGAACTGGCCGGGAGCGTCGTGATCTACGGCGGAAGTGCCGGACCCGGCCTGCTCACCCGGGGGCGGGGCGGCATCGGAGGACTGTTCCTCGGCCGCTTCGCGCACGACCCCGAGGCGATCAGGACGATCCTGGACGAAGCGCAGGCCCTGGCGGTGACCGCATGACGTCGCTGCTCGGGCTCTCCACGTACGCCTACTTCTGGCGGATGTCCGACCGTGTGCCGTCGCCGATGTCGCTCGACGACGCGATGCGGGACGCGGCGGCCCACGGGGTCGACCTCTTCCAGATCTGCGACCACCTGCCGCTCGACACCGCGTCGGACGAGCGTCTGGCTGCCATCCGCTCGCTCGCCGGCGAGCTCGGGCTCGTGCTCGAGGTGGGGACCAGGGGGACCGCACCGGACCACCTCGCGCGGTACCTGCACATCGCGGTGGCGCTCGGCGCGACGCTCGTCCGCTCGATGTGGAGTTCCGGCGACGACCTGCCGTCCGGCGACGAGACCGAACGCCGGCTGCGTGCGGCGCTGCCCGCGTACGAAGCCGCTGGCGTGACGCTCGCCCTCGAGACGTACGAGGTCGTGCCGACCGCGGACCTCGTCGCCGTCGTCACAGCGGTCGCGTCCCCGGCCCTCGGGATCTGCCTGGACCCGGCGAACACCGTCGCGAACCTGGAACACCCGTCCGACGTCGTCGCCGCGTGCGCCCCGCACACCCGGAACTGGCACGTCAAGGACGCCGACTTCACCCGCTCGCCGGGATGGGTCGGGTTCCAGTACACCGGCGTCCCGATCGGCACCGGACGCATCGACCACGTGGCCGTCCGGGACGCGATCGACCCGCACGGCCGGGACATCAACCGGGTCATCGAGTTCTGGCTCCCGTGGCAGGACGCCACCGTGGGCGCAGACGGCGATCCAGCACAGACCACCACGCGCGTCGAGGCGGCGTGGACCGAACACACCATCGAGTACACCAGGAGCAAGGAATCATGACCGACACCGCCATCAGCCACACCATCGCAGCAGGCTCCGGCACCGCCGACGTCACCGTCGCCGTGATCGGTGCCGGCGGCAAGATGGGCACTCGCGTCTCGAACAACTTCGCGAAGAGCGAGTACACGACGCTCTACAGCGAGGCCTCGCCTGCGGGTCAGGAGCGCATCGAGGCCCTCGGCCGATCGATCACCGACAGCCTCGAGGCCGCGAAGGCCGCCGACGTGGTCGTCCTCGCCGTCCCGGACGTCCTGCTCGGCACGATCTCCGAGCAGCTCGTGCCGGTCATGCGGCCCGGAGCGACGATCCTGACGCTCGACCCCGCCGCCGCGTACGCCGGGCTGCTCGCGAAGCGCGAGGACATCCACTACGCCGTTGCGCACCCTTGCCACCCGTCGGTGTTCCTCGAGCGCACCACCAAGGAGGAGTGGGACGACACCTTCGGTGGCATCGCCGCCCCGCAGGAGGTCATCGCTGCGTTCGACGCGTCCGAGTCCCTCGGTGACGAGGGCGACGCCGCCAAGGCCGTCGCCGAAGCCGTCATCACGACCATGTACGCGCCCGTCATCCAGGTGCACTGGGTCACCGTCAAGCAGCTCGCCGTCCTGGAGCCGACCCTCGTCGAGACGATCGCCTGCATGATCGGCGACTTCCTCAACGACGCCCTCGAGGAGACCGTCACCGGTGTCGGGGTTCCCCGTGAGGCCGCCCGCGCGATGCTCTACGGCCACACCTGGATCGCGCTGACGAACGGGCTCCGCGGCTCGAACCCGTTCTCGGATGCCTGCCACATCGCGATGGGCTACGGCCGCGACAAGCTCATCAAGGAGGACTGGAAGCAGGTCTTCGACGACAGCGAGCTCGACAGCGTCATCGCGAAGATGCTCAAGATCGACGCCGTCAAGCGCTGACGCCGTCCGCTGGCGCCGTCCGCTGACGCCGTCGCTGACCGCGGCGGCGCGGGCGGCCGGCCCTGAGCTCCTCGAGCAACGCATCGACGGCGTGCTCGAGCGCCGGGAGCGCCACCGCGCCGTACCCGAGCACGACCCCGTTGCCGGCCGACCCCCGCGTCACCTCGTAGTCCGCGAGCTCCGCCACGAGGACCCCGCGCGACGCCAGCCGGGCGACGACGTCGGCGGCGGCGGGGTGACCCGGCCACGAGACCACCGCGTGCAGCCCGCCGTTCAGGGCCCGAGCCTCCAGTCCGGTCGTGCCGGACGCACCGGCCAGCCGCGCCGCGATCAGCTCCCGTCGGTGCGCGTAGTCGCGCCGCACCCGCCCCAGGTGTCGGCGGAAGGCCCCGGTCCTGAGCAGGTGCGCGACCGCCGCCTGCACGGGCTCCGCGACGACCGCACCACGCGCGACGCGTGCCGCGACGACGGCTTCGGCGACCACGGCGTCTGCTGCCCGGTCGTGGTCGGGCAGCACGACGTACGCGCAGCGCAGCCGCGGGTCGAAGGTCTTCGAGAACCCACCGACGTGCAGGACCGACGCGTCGAGCGCGGCGAGGGCCGGGACGGGCTGCCCGCGGTGCCGGAACTCGGAGTCGTAGTCGTCCTCGACGACGAGCGTTCCCGTGTCGGCGGCCCAGGCGAGCAGACGCTGCCGGCCCGCGACCGGCATCACCGAGCCGAGCGGGTACTGGTGGGTGGGCGTGACCATGACGGCGTCCACGGCCGTGTCGGCCAGGTGTGACAGCGAGATGCCGTCCGGCCCGACGGGAACCGGCACGACGATCCCGCCCGCACTCGCGATCGCACGGTGTCCGGAGCGGTAGCCGGGGTCCTCGACGGCGACGCGCGGTGGGCGGCCGAGCGCGTTGCGGAGTGCCTCGGTCACGAGCGACACCGCGTCGGAGGTCCCGGCGGCGACGACCACCCGCGACGGGTCGGGGGCGAACCCGCGGCTCAGCCCGAGCTGCACGGCGATCTGCTCCCGGAGTGCCGGGAGGCCGAGCGGGTCGGACATGGTGTTCCGGAGTGGCTGGTCCGCCGCCGCACGCCAGGCGGCGCGCCAGTCCCGCGCGGAGATCGCGGTGACGGCAGGGATCCCGGGGCGTGCGTCGACGACGCCGGCCTCCGGAGCCCGCGCTGCCCCGGCGGCCCGCGCTGCCCCGGCGGCCCGCGCAGCCCCGGCGGCCCGCACAGCCCCGATCGCCCGCGCGCCCCCGTCCGCGGACGGGTTCGTGCCCGCGCCCGGGGCCGGGTCCACCGACGCGACGACCCGCGCCGCCGCCCCGTGCCTGGTCCGGATGTACCCCTCGCCGTCGAGCTGCTCGTACGCCGCGACCACCGTCCCGCGGGCGACCCCGAGCTCGGCAGCGAGCACCCGCGTCGAGGGCAGGGCGTCCCCGGCGCGGAGCGTCCCGTCGTGCACCATGCCGCGCACCCGGGCGACGACGCCGGCGGTCTTCCCGAACTGGTCCATCGCACTCGATCCGATCTGGACTACTGACTGGTCCACTCCCGAACCTAGCGTGATCGCCATGACCAGCACCCCCGCCGTCCCCTCGATGTCCGTCCGCCGGAAGCGCGACCGCCAGGCCACCGATCCCGAAGCCCTCCGCGAGGTCCTCGCCGAGGCGTTCGTCGCCCACGTCGGCCTGGTCCGCGACGGCCACCCGATCGTGCTGCCGTTCCTCTGCGGCGTCGGCGACCTCGGCGCAGGGCCCGTCCTGCTGCTGCACGGGTCGACCGGGGGCGGCCTGTTCCTCGACGCCGGCGCCGATGGTGTGCCGGTCGCCGCGACCGTGACGCACCTCGACGGCATCGTCTTCGCCCGCTCGACCTTCGACAGCTCGGCGAACTACCGGAGCGCGATGATCGCCGGCCGCGCGACCGTCGTGCCCGCCGAGCTCCGCGCCGAGGCACTGTGGCAGGTCAGCGACCACCTCATGCCCGGCCGCCGTGACGAGGTGCGCGAGATGGCCGCCAAGGAGGTCAGGCAGACCCAGGTCCTGCAGGTCCCGCTCGAGCACGCGAGCGTCAAGATCCGGTTCGCCGGCGTCGGCGAGGACCCCGCTGACGGCGAGGACCACGGCGTCTGGGCGGGCGTCCTGCCGGTCGCGCTGCGCGCGGGAGCCCCGATCGCGGGGGACATCTCGGGGGACGCACCGGTCGACGCGTCGGTCCTCGGGCTGGCGGCGCGCCTCGACGACGTCGCGGCCGAACGGGAGGCCCGACTCGCCGCCGTCATGCGGCCGACGGTCGACGAGCCGGTCGCCTGAGGAATCTGGGAGACCGGGCGGTTCCTGTGACGGCCCGCAGGGACTCGCCGGTCTTCCCCAGCCGGGATCAGGTTCGTGACCAATACGTTATCTTCCCGAGTCGCCGTTCCCGACGGCGCGATCGCACCGCTGCGACCGTGCCCGCGCACCACTGCTCGACGGCTCGAGACCCGGAAGGAACCATGGGACGCCACGCCCTGCCCGCAGCAGCCGACGACCGTCAGCCCGCGCCGCCCGCTCTTCCGACCTCCCGTGCCCGCGGTCGACGATCGGCATCCGGTCCCGTCGCGGCCCGTTCCACCTACGTCGAACACGCGAAGCCCGCCAGGGTGATCGCACTCCGGCAGGCGTCCTCGGTACGGCCGGTCGCCGTGGCCCAGCCGGCCGGCGCCGCCTTCGTGTCCCGCTCCGGCGCGCTCCGCGCGGAACGTGCGCTCGATCCCCGGCACGTGCGTCGTGCGACGAACGCCAAGCGTGCCGCGATCCTGCTGGCGCCGGCGCTCGCGTTCACCTCGGCGCTCACCCTGTCGATGCCGGCGAACGCCGCGACGCCGGACGTCACCGCGGCGCAGACCGTGTCCGCCGCCGAGCCGCTCCAGAACTACACCGTGGCGCACGACGTCCAGGTGCCGATCACCACGACCGACGGCATGAGCGCGACGACCACGACCGTCGTCTCGTACCCGACGCTCGTGACGCGCTTCGGCGTGACCACGGCGCAGGCGCAGGCCGCACTGTCCACGGCGCTCTCCGCGGGCGGCGATCGGGCGACGATCCTGTCGACGGCGCTGCAGTACCTGGGCGACCCGTACGTCGAGGGCGGGGCGAGCCACTCGGGCATCGACTGCTCCGGGCTGACGATGGTGGCGTACCAGGCGGTCGGCATCCAGCTGGCGCACTACGTCCCGACCCAGGACGCGGCCGCGACGACGATCCCGGAGTCCGAGGCGAAGCCCGGCGACATGGTCGTGTACGACAACGAGGACCACGTCGGCCTCTACCTCGGCGAGGGTCTCGTGCTGCAGGCACCGCACCCCGGCGAGGTCGTCGACATCGTCCCGATGTACGCCGCCGCGCACCACTTCGCCCGCCTGTTGCCCGCCGGTTCCTGACCGGACGCCGGCGCGTGCCACGCGTCCCGTAAGCTGGAGTGATGGCCGCCGACACCCGAACCCCGTTCGAAGAGCAGCGCTCTGCTCGCCCGCAGGTGCGTCCGCGCACCGAGGGCTGGACCCAGGCCACCGACGGCGAGGGCCGTCCGCTCCTGCAGTTCGCGTCGCCCAAGCGTGGCAAGCCGCCGGAGCACCTCGCCGACCTGTCGGTGGAGGAACGCGAGGCCAAGGTGGTCGAGCTCGGGCTTCCGAAGTTCCGCGCCAAGCAGCTGTCGACGCACTACTTCACGCACTACTCGTCCGACCCGTCGACGATGACCGACCTGCCCGCCGCCCAGCGGGAGCAGCTCGTCGCCGGGATGCTCCCGCCGCTCCTCACCGAGACGAGGCGTCTCGCGACGGACAAGGGCGACACGATCAAGTTCCTCTGGAAGCTGCACGACGGCGCCCTCGTCGAGTCGGTGCTCATGCGCTACCCGGGGCGCATCACGCTCTGCGTCTCGTCCCAGGCTGGCTGCGGGATGAACTGCCCGTTCTGCGCGACTGGACAACAGGGCCTGACGCGCAACATGTCCACGGCCGAGATCATCGAGCAGATCGTCCGGGCGAACGCGGCCATCGCCGCGGGAGAGCTCGGGGGAGACCCGCGCAAGGGCGGCAAGGACCGCGTCGATGCCGAGCGCGTGACGAACATCGTGTTCATGGGCATGGGGGAGCCCCTGGCGAACTACAAGCGGGTGATGGACGCCGTCCGGACGATGGTCGCGCCACAGCCGCACGGCCTCGGCATGAGCGCTCGCGGCATCACGGTGTCGACCGTCGGGCTCGTCCCCGCGATCAACAAGCTCGCCGACGAGAACATCCCGATCACCTTCGCGCTGTCGCTCCACGCGCCGGACGACGAGCTCCGCGACGAGCTCATCCCGGTCAACTCGCGGTGGAAGGCCGACGAGGCCATCGACGCCGCCCACAACTACTACGTCAAGACCGGGCGACGGGTCTCGATCGAGTACGCGCTCATCAAGGACATGAACGACCACGCCTGGCGAGCCGACCTGCTCGCCGAGAAGCTCAACAAGCGCGGCAAGGGATGGGTGCACGTCAACCCGATCCCGCTCAACCCGACGCCCGGATCGGTGTGGACCTCGTCGGAGGTCCACGTGCAGGACGAGTTCGTCCGCCGACTGAACGCCGCCGGCATCCCGACGACCCTCCGCGACACCCGGGGCAAGGAGATCGACGGGGCCTGCGGGCAGCTCGCCGCTGCCGAGTAGTCGGCTGTTCCACCTCGAGGGGCACAGTGCATCCGCGCACTGTGCCCCTCGTCGTCCCGGGGCTTCCCTCGTCGTTCGGGGGACTCCGCGTCGCGCCGCGCCGATCGAGTGCGCAGACGTGGCGACCCGGAGTCCCTGCACGTCGCACCATCCGCGCTCTCGATCGGGCTCGCGCCGGCCGCGGGAATCGAGTGCGCAGACGATGCGCGTCCGGGGCCAGACTGGCCGCCACTTCTGCGCACTCGGGCCGATCGCGGCGCCTGGCCATGGGCGGCCGGTCGCGCGACACGCCCGGGGGGAGCGACGGTTGGCGGGCCCCCCGGGGCGTGTGTAGAGTAATCACTCGTTGCCGCTGAGGCGGAGAACGGAACGGCCGAGACGGACACCAGGGTGCAAGCCCCGGAAGTCGCAGTCCGGACGGGTTCCCGCTCTGGCAACCACCCCCGCAGAAGCCGAAGCGATTCGGCGTGCTCGGGGAACAAGAACGAATGCCTCTCTGGCGGAACCTCTTTCGGGGTCGAGCGGGGAGTGCGTCTGGTCCTTGAGAACTCAACAGCGTGCACATTGTCAATGCCAATTTATTGACCCCGTACTCGGCCGGTTTTGCTGGTCGAGTCGGAGACAATTCCTTTTGGATTGAAGATTGTCAGTAGACAGTCAACAGTCAAGATCAACTCGGCCTGACGCTTTCGGGTGTTGGGTCTGTAATTTTTTACGGAGAGTTTGATCCTGGCTCAGGACGAACGCTGGCGGCGTGCTTAACACATGCAAGTCGAACGATGATGCCCAGCTTGCTGGGTGGA
>NZ_JBIVCR010000004.1:0-271101 GCF_044746705.1 Curtobacterium sp. NPDC090217
GCCCGCCGCCGGGGGCGGGGGGGGGGGGGGGCGCGGGCGCGGGGCCCCCCCCCCCCCCCCCCCCCCCCCCCCCCCCCCCCCCCCCCCCCCCCGGGGGGGGGGGGCCCCCCCCCCCCCCCCCCCACCCCGCTGTCTGAAAGACTGCACTCATGCGCTTCGCCATCGGCGACACCGACTTCCTGCTCGACGGCGAGCCGCACCGGGTCCTCTCCGGCGCGATCCACTACTTCCGCGTGCACCCCGACCTGTGGGCCGATCGCATCCACAAGGCCCGGCTGATGGGTCTCAACACGGTCGAGACCTACGTCGCGTGGAACGCCCACGAGACCACACCCGGCACCTTCGACTTCACCGGCGGACTCGACCTCGGCCGGTTCCTCGACCTCGTCGCCGCCGAGGGCATGCACGCCATCGTCCGCCCCGGCCCGTACATCTGCGCCGAGTGGACCAACGGCGGCCTGCCGTACTGGCTGTTCACCGACGGCACCGTCGGCGTCCGCCGTGACGAGCCGCAGTTCCTCGCGGCGGTGCAGGACTACCTCGAGGCCCTCGCTCCGGTGCTCGTGCCCCGCCAGATCGACCACGGCGGGCCGATCGTGCTCGTGCAGGTCGAGAACGAGTACGGCGCGTACGGGTCCGACCCCGTCTACCTGACGAAGCTCGAGCAGATGCACCGCGACATCGGGCTCACCGTCCCGTTCACGAGCGTCGACCAGCCGATGGGCACCATGCTCGAGGACGGGTCGCTGCCGTCCCTGCACAAGACCGGCTCGTTCGGGTCCCGCTCGGCGTCGCGCCTGGAACGGCTCCGGCAGGCCCAGCCGACCGGGCCGCTGATGTGCTCCGAGTTCTGGGACGGCTGGTTCGACAGTTGGGGCGAGCACCACCACACGACCTCCGCCGCCGCGAGCGCCGAGGACCTCGACGTGCTCCTCGCCGCGGGCGGCTCGGTGAACATCTACATGTTCCACGGCGGCACGAACTTCGGCTTCACGAACGGCGCGAACGACAAGGGCGTGTACCGGCCGATCGCGACGTCCTACGACTACGACGCCCCGCTCGACGAGGCCGGACGCCCGACGTCGAAGTTCCACGCCTTCCGCGCGGTCATCGAGCGCTACGCGCCCGTCCCGGAGCTGCCGGAGTGGATGCAGCCGGGGGGATCCGGCCTGGAGGCTCGGCGCACCCCCGCCACGGACGTCGCCGTCCGACTCGATCGGTCCACCGCCATGGGGACGCTGCTGCCGCACCTCGCGTCGTGGACGACGCACGACACCCCTCCCACGTTCGACGCACTCGGTGCCGCCTCGGGCTTCGTGCTGTACCGGGCCGAGGTCGACCTGCCAGCCGGCGGTGTGCTCACCGTCGGGGAGGAGGTCCGCGACCGCGTCCTCGTCAGCATCGCCGGTCGTCCGGTCGGTGTCCTGGAACGCGAGCACCACGACCGCGCCATCGCGCTCCCGCCGGGTACCGGGACGCTGGAGCTCCTCGTCGAGGACCAGGGCCGGGTCGACTACGGGCCGCGCATCGGCGAGCCGAAGGGACTGATCGGGGGTGTGCGCATCGACGGTGCCCTCCTGGAACGCTGGACGGCGTCGCCGCTCGCGCTCGACCCGCTCCCGGACGCCGCGCTCGAGGCGCTGCGTGAGAGCGCGCCGACGGACGACCCGCACGTGCTCGCCGGGCCGGTGTTCGCGCACGGGACGTTCGACCTCGCCGGCGCGGGGGACCGGTACCTGTCGCTCCCCGGGTTCCGGAAGGGCGTGGCGTGGGTGAACGGGTTCTGCCTCGGCCGGTACTGGTCCCGCGGCCCGCAGCACACGCTCGCCGTACCAGGGCCCGTGCTGCGTGCCGGGCGGAACGAGGTCGTCGTGTTCGAGTTGCACGCGGCCGCGTCGCGCTCGGTCTGCCTGCGCGTCGAGCCGGAGCTCGGCCACACCGAGGCCTGAGGTCGAATCCCGCGTGGTGAGTCGAATCGCGCGTAGGAGGTCGGTTCTTCCGACGCCCTACGCGCCTTTTGGCTTTCCAGAGCGGGTGTGATGGGACGGATCGCGCGTCAGGGGTCGAATGCGTCGAGTTCGGCGAGTGCCCGTTCGGCGTCCGCGATCCGGTCGGCCTCCTGGCGCTCCCACCACTCCGGCCCGCGTTCACCGAGGCCGTGCTTGGCGATGCCGTTCCGGTGCCGCGCGGCTGCGAGCGCGTCGTCGTCACCGGACCGCTTCGCCTGCTTGACGGCGTTCCGTCCGCGACCCAGATGGGAGCGGAGGGCCGCCGCGACGTCCTCGGGGAGTGCCGGGTCCGTCCGGCGCCAGCGTCGGCCGTCGACGACGAAGAAGTGCTCGTCGGGTTCGCTCACACCCCGAGTCTGCACCGTCGGGGGTCTCCGGTAGACAGGGTGCGATGACCGCTCCCCGTGCACGCCCGCTGCTCGACGTCCGACGGATCTACGCCGAGCCCGCTGCCCTCGAACTGCCCCGTGGCGTCGAGGTGGTCGGCCGCTGGCCCGATGCCGAGATCGTCCCGGTTGCCTCGCACTGGAACATCCCCGAGGTGCACGGCGACGAACGCAACGTCCAGCGCTGGGTGCGCATCAAGACCGAGGCGCTCGTGCTCGGCGTGAAGAAGTCGCTCGTCACCCGTCCGAACGGGCGCTCCGCGGACTTCATCGCCCCGTCGACGGCGAACGGCTGCGCGATGGCGTGCTCGTACTGCTACGTCCCGCGGCGCAAGGGGTACAGCAACCCGGTCACCGTCTTCGCGAACATCGAGCAGATCACGAAGCACGTCGCGCGGCACGTCCACAAGCAGGGGCCGAAGTCCGAGCCGAACCAGTGCGACGCCGACGCGTGGGTCTACGACATCGGTGAGAACAGCGACTGTTCCGTCGACGCCCTGATCGGCGACAACGTGCGGGACCTCTGCGACCTGTTCCGGATGACGCCGACGGCGAAGGCGTCCTTCGCGACGAAGTACGTGAACCGCGAGCTGCTCGACTGGGACCCGATGGGGCGCACCCGGATCCGGTTCTCGCTCATGCCGCACGACACCGCGAAGCTCGTGGACATCCGCACGTCGCCGGTGTCCGAACGGATCCGCGCGGTCGACGACTTCGTCGAGGCCGGGTACGAGGTCCACCTCAACTTCTCGCCGGTCATCGTCACCCCGACGTGGGAGCAGGACTGGGCGGCACTCCTGCGCGAGGTCGACGACGTCTTGTCCCCGCGGGCCAAGGAGCAGCTCGCGGCCGAGGTGATCTTCCTGACCCACAACGAGCAGCTCCACGAGGTCAACCTCGGGTGGCACCCCAAGGGCGAGGAACTCCTGTGGCGCCCGGACCTGCAGGAGTCCAAGGTGTCGCAGAACGGTGCCGTGAACGTCCGCTACCGGTCCGGCACGAAGGCGCAGCTCGTCGAGCGCTTCCGGGAACTCGTCGCCGAGCACCTGCCGTCGTGCCGGATCCGGTACGCGTTCTGACGCGGGTCGGGGTCCCGCGGGCTGGTCAGGGGATCAGTCGGTCGGCGCGGTAGCGGGCGAAGAGGTCCGCGAACGCCCGCTCGGTGCGGCGGTACGCGGTGAACCCGGCCTCGCGGCTCTTGCCCATGTCGGTGACGACCTCCATCGCGCGGCCGAGGTCGGCGTCGGTGTGCCACCACGAGGCGAGTCGCGAGATGTCGGGTTCCACGAGGCCGTGCCGCTCGGCGATGCCCGCCCACGACGACTCGTACGGCGCCATCTGCTGTTCGAGCGGTCGCGGTGCGTCCTCGTAGCCGACGACCCGCGCCGGGTCCACCCCGAGGTGTTCCGCGAGCCGCGGCCACATCCACCGCCACCGGAAGACGTCGCCGTTGACGATGTTGAACGCCTCATCGGCACCAGCGGGATCCGTCGACGCCCAGACCATCTGCTCGGCGAGGACACCAGCGTCGGTCATGTCAGTGAGGCCGTTCCACTGCGCCTCGCTGCCGGGGAACACGAAGTCGAGATCGAGCTCCTTCGCGATGGTCGCCTGGACCGCCAGCGTGAGCCCCATGTTCATCGCGTTGCCGACCGCGTGGCCGATGACGGTGTGCGACCGGTGCACGGACCAGGTGAAGCCCTGCCGCTCGGCCGCTGCGAAGAGTTCGTCCTCTTGCGCGTAGTAGAAGTTCGGGGTGTCGAGCCGTGGCTCCTCCTCGTGGAAGGGCGTGTCGGGCATCGCACCAGCGGCGTAGGCCTCGAACGGGCCGAGGTAGTGCTTCAGCCCGGTGACCAGGGCGACGTGTTCGAGCGGGGCGTGGTCGAGCGCGGCGAGCAGGTCGCGGACCATGCCACCGTTCACCGCGATGTTCTCCGCCTCGGTCGCCTGCCGTTGCCACGCGGTGAAGAACACGTGCGTGGGACGTTCGTCGGCGAGAGCCGCGCGCAGGGTATCCGCGTCACGGAGGTCGGCGGCGACACCGCGGACCCCGTCACGCGTGCCGGCACGTCGGGAGAGCGCGGCGACGTCCCACCCTTCGCGGGTGAGCTGCGCGACGAGGGCGGAGCCGGTGATGCCGCTCGCCCCCACGACGAGTGCGCGGCGATGGTCGGTGGACGGTGTGGTCTCGACGGAAGTCATCAACGTCGCCAACAGCTGTCGGGTTGCCGGTGTTCCCTCATCGCGGACGACGGATCCGGATCGGCCCCTTCGCCGTCGACGGATCCACGACGTTCCCGCCCTGGGTGATCTCGACCTCGCCCCTCGCCACCATGCGACGGGCCGCCCGACGCGCCGGCTCCATGAGGTCGCGCCAGCCGTCCGGGTCGAGGGAGCGGGCCACCTCTGACGGGCAGATGCTCGACGTCCGGGCACGCGCGGCGAGCAGCTCGTCGATGCGTTGCTCGAGCGCGCGGTCGGTGGCGTCGACGCCGTGCTTCCGGCAGGCAGCCGAGCACCACTTCGCCTCGGGTGCTGCTGACGAGGGCATCCGGCGGCCGCATGCGGCGCAGGTCTTCTCCGCCTGTGCCGACTCCACCCGATCGGCGTCCGCCGCGGTCCTGATCGCTCGTCCCATGCCAGCCATCCTCGTCCCCGTGTCCGGTCCCGTACACAGCACAGGTCCGGCTGGCACGATCGTGGCGGTGAGCACCGACACCGTCCCGTCCCTCCCGCCCGAGCCGGCCTGGGTCGCGCACGTCATGTGGTGGCACGTCTACCCGCTCGGCTTCGTCGGAGCGGACGTCCGCCCGGAGACGCCCGTGGCCGACCGCCCCGTTGACCACCGGCTCGACCGGATCACGGCCTGGCTCGACCACGTGGTCGGCCTCGGGATGAACGGACTGCTGCTCGGCCCGGTGTTCCAGAGCTCGACGCACGGCTACGACACCGTGGACCACTTCCGGATCGACCCGAGACTCGGCGACGACGACGACTTCGACCGGCTGGTGTCCGCTGCGCACGAGCGCGGGATCCGGGTCCTGCTCGACGGGGTGTTCAACCACGTGGGACGGGACCACCCCGCCTTCCGGGCGATCGAGGCGGACGGTCCCGCCGCGGAGTCGGCATCGCTGTTCGGGATCGACTGGACCGGGTGGAACCCCGGCGACCCGGTGCCGGTGGGGCTCTTCGAGGGGCACGACATCCTCGTCGCACTCGACCACGGCACCCGCGAGACCGAGGACCTCGTCGTCGAGGTGATGACGCACTGGCTCGGCCGCGGGGTCGACGGGTGGCGGCTCGACGCGGCGTACGCCGTGCCGCCGGAGTTCTGGGCGCGGGTCCTGCCGCGCGTGCGGGAGCGCTTCCCGGAGGCGTGGTTCAGCGGTGAGGTGATCCACGGCGACGCGACGGCGATCGTCCGCGCGTCGACGATGGACTCCACCACGCAGTACGAGCTCTGGCAGGGCATCTGGCACGGCATCGCCGACCGGAACTGCCACGAACTGGCGCACGCACTCGAACGACACGACGCGCTCCTCGAGACCTTCGTCCCGACCACCTTCGTCGGCAACCACGACGTCACGCGCATCGCGAGCGCCGTGGGGGACCGGTTCGTCGGGCACGCCGCTGCGGTCCTGTTCACGGTGGCGGGCACGCCGATCGTCTGGGCGGGCGACGAGTACGGGTGGACCGGGGTCAAGGAGGAACGGGTCGGCGGCGACGATGCCGTCCGCCCGGCGTTCCCCGAGGCCCCGCCGGCACCGGACGCGACGACGCACACGTACGAGGCCCTCATCGCCCTCCGGCGTCGGAACCCCTGGCTGCACCGGGCGCACACCGACGTCGTGCACCTGACCAACACCGCTCTCGTGCTCCGCACGGCGACGGCGGACGCCGTCGTGGTGACCGCCCTGAACCTGTCGGACGACCCCGTCGAGCTGCCCGCGGCCGACGCGACGCGGGTGGAGGCGGGCGGTGGTGCCGTGGCGGACGGGACCGTGCGCCTCCCGTCCGCTGGCTGGGCCGTCCTGACCCGCGCCTGACCCGCACGCCACACCGCGAAAGCGACAGATTCCCGCTGATGTCCAGCGGGAATCTGTCGCTTTCGCGGAAGCGGGGGAGGGCCGCTACTTGCGCGCGGACGCGGCCCGGCGCTTGTTGAACACGTCGAACGCGACGGCGGCGAGCAGCACCAGGCCCTTGATGAGCGACTGGAACTCCGTCCCGACGCCGAGGATCGACATGCCGTTGTTCAGGATCCCGATGATGAGACCACCGACGATGGCGCCGGGCACGGTGCCGATGCCGCCCGTGACCGCCGCGCCACCGATGAACACCGCGGCGATGGCGTCGAGCTCGAAGCCGTTGCCGGCGCTCGGCGACGCCAGGTTGAGCTGCCCGGTGAACACCACGCCCGCGAGCGCCGAGATCACGCCCATGTTGACGAACAGCAGGAAGGTCACGCGCTTCGTCTTCACACCGGACAGCTGCGCGGCGAGGGCGTTGCCGCCGATCGCGTAGATGTGCCGGCCGAACACCGCGCTCCGCATCACGAGCGAGTACACGACGACGAGCACACCGAGGATGACGAGGACGATCGGGGTGCCGTTGTAGCTCGCGAGCAGCAGCGCGACGTACATGACGAGCGCGACGGTGAACACGAGCTTCGTCAGGAACCAGGCGAACGGCTCGTCCTCGAGCTGGTACTTGCGACGGGTCGCCCGACCGCGGAACGCCGTGAGGACGAGGACCGCGGCGGCGACGATGCCGAGGATCATCGTGAGCGGTTCGTAGCCGGAGCTGCCGAACGCCGGCAGGAAGCCGGAGCCGAGGGAGCGGAAGCCCTCGGGGAACGGCGAGATCTGCTGGTTCTGCAGGGCGATCTGGGCGGCACCGCGGAACGCGAGCATGCCGGCGAGCGTGACGATGAACGCGGGGATCCCGAAGTACGCGATCCAGAACCCCTGCCACGCGCCGACGAGGGCGCCGATGACCAGGCAGAGCACGACCGCGACGGGCCACGGCACGTGCCACTGCGTGATCATGACGCCGGCCATCGCCCCGGTGAAGGCGACGACGGACCCGACGGACAGGTCGATGTGGCCGGCGATGATGACCATCACCATGCCGATCGCGAGGATCAGGATGTAGCTGTTCTGGACGATCAGGTTCGAGACGTTGATCGGGGCGAGGGTGATCCCGCCCGTCGTCACCTGGAAGAAGATGACGATGACGATCAGCGCGATGAACAGGCCGATCTGTCGGAGCTGCCCGGTGAGATAGCCGGCGGCGGACTTAAGCGCGTTCATTGACAGGGGTCTCCCGTTCCTGGGTCATGTACTGCATGAGGACCTCTGGCGTCGCCTCCGCGCGGGGGACGTCGGCCGTGATGGTGCCCTCGGAGAGCGTGTAGATGCGGTCGCAGATGCCGAGCAGTTCCGGGAGCTCGGAGGAGATGACGATGATCCCCTTGCCCTGGTCCGCGAGCGCGTTGATGATCGTGTAGATCTCGTACTTCGCGCCGACGTCGATGCCTCGGGTCGGCTCGTCGAGGATGAGCACGTCGGGGTCGGCGTACATCCACTTCGACAGGACGACCTTCTGCTGGTTCCCGCCGGAGAGCTTGCCCGTGACGACGTTGACGTTCGGCGCCTTGATGTTCAGGTTCTTCAGGAACTGCCGGGCGACCGTGGTCTCCTGCGAGCCGTTCACGAAGCCCCACTCGGCGAGCTTGCCGAGCGCGGAGCCGGAGATGTTCCGCTTGATGTCGTCGAGCAGGTTCAGGCCGTAGCGCTTCCGGTCCTCGGTCGCGTAGGCGATGCCGTGGTCGATCGCCTGCGACACCGTGTGGGTTTTGATCGGTTCGCCGCGCTTGTACACGGTGCCGCTGATGCCGGTGCCGTACGAGTGGCCGAACACGCTCATCGCGAGCTCGGTCCGCCCGGCACCCATGAGTCCGGCGATGCCGACGATCTCGCCCTCGCGGACGTTGAGGCTCGCCTGGTGGATGATCTCGCGGGACGCGTCGAGCGGGTGGTGGACGGTCCAGTCCTCGATCCGCAGGAGCTCCTCGCCGACGTGCGACTCGTGCTCCGGGTAGCGGTTCGACAGGTCGCGACCGACCATGCCCCGGATGATCCGGTCCTCGGAGACCTCGCCCCCGTGCATGTCGAGCGTCTCGATCGTCTGGCCGTCGCGGATGATCGTGACCTTGTCCGCGATCGCCTTGATCTCGTTGAGCTTGTGGCTGATGATGATCGCCGTCATGCCCTCGGCCTGCAGCGACCGGATGAGGTCGAGCAGGTGCGCCGAGTCGTCGTCGTTGAGCGCCGCGGTCGGCTCGTCGAGGATGAGCAGCTTCACGCGCTTCGAGAGCGCCTTCGCGATCTCGACGAGCTGCTGCTTGCCGACGCCGATGTCGACGATCTTCGTGACCGGGTTGTCCTTCAGCCCGACGCGCTCCAGGAGCGCGGCGGCCTCGAGGTTCGTCTTGTTCCAGTCGATGAACCCGCCTGACGACCGCTCGTTGCCGAGGAAGATGTTCTCCGCGATCGACAGGAACGGGCTGAGCGCGAGTTCCTGGTGGATGATCACGACGCCCGATGCCTCGGAGTCGTTGATGCTCGAGAACGACACGGGGGACCCGTCGAGCAGGATCTCGCCCTCGAACGTGCCTGCGGGGTAGACCCCGGACAGGACCTTCATGAGCGTGGACTTGCCGGCGCCGTTCTCGCCGCAGATCGCGTGGACCTGGCCGCGCTCGACCTCGATCGAGACCCCCTGCAGGGCCTTGACGCCGGGGAACGTCTTGGTGATGTCACGCATCTCGAGGATGGTGTCCGTCACGTCGACCGCCTTCCGTAGTGCGCGCGGTGCGCGCGAGTGGAGACGGACAGGAGGCTCGGCGCGGTCTGGCACCGAGCCTCCTGTCCGTCAGATGGTCGCTACCTACTTGAGGTCGGCTTCGGAGTAGTACCCCGAGTCCACGAGGACCTTCTGGTAGTTCTCCTTGGTCACCACGGTCGGCTGGAAGAGGAAGGTCGGGACGACCTTCACCTTGTTGTCGTACGTCGTCGTGTCGTTGACCTTCGGCTTCTTGCCGGAGAGCAGGTCCTCGGCCATCGACGCCGACTTCTCGGCGAGCTGGCGGGTGTCCTTGTAGATCGTCGAGTACTGCTGACCGGCGATGATCGACTTCACCGACGCCTGCTCGGCGTCCTGCCCGGTGATGGTCGGGAGCGGACGGTCGGACGTGCCGTAGCCGGCGCCCTGGAGCGCCGAGATGATGCCGATCGACATGCCGTCGTACGGGGAGAGCACGCCGTTCAGCGTGGTGCCGCCCGAGTACGACTTCGCGATGAGGTTCTGCATGCGGGCCTTGGCGGTCGCCGGGTCCCACTGCAGCGTGGCGGCCTGCGTGAACCCGTCCTGGCCGGAGCCGATCTTCAGCGTGCCGTCGTCGAGGTACGGCTTGAGGGTCTTCATCGCGCCGTTGAAGAAGAACGTGGCGTTGTTGTCGTCGGGCGAGCCGGCGAAGACCTCGATGTTGAACGGACCCTTCTCGCCGGTCTTCTTGCCGTCGGCGTCGAGGAGACCGAGGCCGGTCAGCAGCGAGTTCGCCTGGTCGACACCGACCTTCTCGTTGTCGAACGACACGTAGTAGTCGACGTTCTTGTTGCCGGTGAGCAGGCGGTCGTAGGAGATCACCTTGATGCCGGCCTTCGCGGCGGCGTCGAGCTGGTCGGAGAGCGACCCGCCGTCGATGGACGCGACGATGAGGACCTTCGCGCCCTTCGTGATCATGTTGCTGACCTGCTGGACCTGCTGCGGGATCTTGTTGTCCGCGTACTCGAGGTCGACCTTGTAGCCGGCCTTCTCCAGGTCGGCCTTGACGGCGTTCCCGTCCTTGATCCAGCGCTCGGAAACCTTGGTCGGCATGGCGACGCCGACGAGGGCGCCCTTGTTGTCGCTGCTGCTGCCCCCGCCGTCGGTGGAGGCGCGTCCGCCGGCCGAACAACCGGCCAGGGCGATGGCGATGCCGAGGGCTGCGACGCCCGCGACGATCCTGCGCTTCATCATCGAAGTACCTCTTGTTCCTCTCGCGTCGTCCTCGACGCGCTCGGTGTGCCACACGGCTGCACTGCCGGTGTCTGCTCTGAGTGAGCGCTCACATACTGGGCGTTGTGTACCGCCCTGTCAACTCCTCGTGACCGATTCGCGATGTGGTCGTGATCGCCGCGCTGCGCGGTACGGTGTCCGGGTGACGACCACCACGGCCGCGAGCGGCAAGGGGCGCAAGGCCCCGACGATCTTCGACGTCGCCGAGCGCGCAGGGGTCTCACACCAGACCGTCTCCCGGGTGATCAACGGCGATCCGACCGTCCGCGACGGCTTCCGGTCCCGTGTGACCACGGCCATCGCCGAGCTCGGGTACCGCCCGCGTGCTGCGGCTCGCGCGCTCGCCGGCGGGCGCAGCAAGGCCCTCGGACTGGTGACGGCCGGCGACGCGCTCTACGGACCGTCGAGCACCGCGATCGGCTTCGAGCGGGCGGCCCGGCACGCCGGGTACCACGTGCTGCTCTCGACCCTGCCGGAGGACCCACGGCCGTCCGACCTGTCGGGGGCGCTCGCGACGCTCCTGGCGCAGGACGTCGCCGCGATCGTGCTCGTCGCCGCCGACAACCGGGTGCTCGACGCCCTCGCGTCGCTGGCCGTCCCGGTCCCGGTGCCGGTCGTCGTGTCCAACGCCGTCCAGCGTGACGCGCCGACGGTCGGCCCCCTGACCGCTGCCGTCGCCGCGGTCGCGATCGACCAGGTCGCCGGTGCCTCGATGGCGATGCAGCACCTGTTCGACCGGGGACACCGACGGATCGTGCACATCACCGGACCGACCGTCTCGCAAGAGGCCCAGGTGCGCCGCGCGACCTACGTGCGCCTGATGGAGTCGGCCGGTCTCGACCCGGTCGTCCTCGACGGCGACTGGACCCCGGCGAGCGGGTTCGCGGCCGCGCGGTCCCTCGACACAACGGCCGTCGACGCGGTGTTCTGCGGCAACGACCAGATGGCGCTCGGGGTCCTGCACGCGTTCGCCGACGACGGGCTCCGGGTGCCGGACGACATCGCCGTCGTTGGCTTCGACGACATCCCGGAGGCGGCACACTTCACGCCGCCGCTGACCACCGTGCGGCAGGACTTCCGGGCGATGGGGGAGCAGGTGCTGGCGACCGTCAGGTCCCTGGTGGAGGGCGAGCCGCTCGACGAGATCCTGCTCCAGCCGTCGCTCGTGGTGCGCCGGAGTGCCTGAGCGGCCCTGGACAGCGCTGCGCGGCCCGGCGCTGCGGCGCGTGCTCAGCCCTTGAGCGCTCCCGACGACAGGCCGGCGACGTAGAACCGCTGCAGGCCGACGTAGAGCGCGATGCACGGGATCATCGCCACGACCGACCCCGCCACGAGGTTGCCGTACGACACCTGCCCGTAGGCACCCGTCTGCAGGTTGAGCAGTGCGACGGGCAGCGTGTACAGCGAGTCCTTGGTGAGGAACGTCAGCGCACCGAGGAACTCCGTCCACGACGCCAGGAACGCGTACAGCGCCGCGGTCGCCGCCCCGGGGAGGAGCAGTGGACGGAGCACCGACACGACGACCCGGAAGCGGGACGCCCCGTCGACGAACGCGGAGTCCTCGAGGTCCGGCGGGATCGACTCGAACGCGTTGCGCATCACGAAGACCCCGAACGGCAGGTTCACCGTCGTGTAGAACAGCACCAGCCCGAGCAGCGAGTTGGTCAGCCCCATCGCGTTCATCTCGAGGTACAGCGGCGTCAGGATGGCCTGGAACGGCACCATCATCGTCAGGAGCACCAGGCCGAACACCAGGCCGGACCCGCGGAACCGGAAGCGTGCGAACCCGTAGCCTGCCATCGTCGCGAGCACCGCGGTCAGCACGGCCGTGCACACCGACACGATCACCGAGTTCAGCAGGCCGGTCAGCAGGTGGGACGACGACCCGAACACGGCCGCGAAGTTCTCCCAACCGAGCCGGAAGAACGTGGCGGGGTCTGGGGCCGAGGTGATCACGGCCTCGGACTGGAACGCCCGGAGGATCGACCAGATGAGCGGGACACCGAACACCAGTGCGGAGCCGATGCCCGCGATGGCGTAGAGCGTGCGCTTCACCGCGGTGTCGCGGGGGTGCTGCACGCTGCCCTGGTGGTGTCGACGGCGTCCGCCGGGGGTCGTGGTCAGCGTGCGGGTCGACAGGTCGGGACCGGGAGCGGCCGCACGGGTGGTTGTGGTGCTCATGGCGTCAGTCCTTCTCTCGGAGTGCCCAGAACTGGAACAGCGTGACGGCCGCGATGACGACCACCAGCGCGATCGACTCCGCGGTCGCGGCGCCGAGCTGCAGGTTCACGAACCCGCGGTTGTAGATGGCGTTGACGATGGTCGTGGTCTCGGTGCCGGGGCCGCCCTGCGTCAGGATGTAGAACTGGTTGAACGCGAGCAGCGACCCGATGACCGAGATGATCACGCTCAGCGCGACCGTCGGCCGGATCATCGGGAACGTGATCATCCGTTCGGTCTGCCACCACGACGCGCCCTCGAGCTGCGCCGACTCGTAGACCTCGTCCGGGACGCCCTGCATCGCCGACATCAGCAGCACCATCGTCAGGCCGGAGACCGCCCAGACGACGAGCACGCAGATGAGCACCGTCGCGAGCGGGCCGTTCACCAGCCAGGCGGTCGTGCCGTCGGTGACGTGCAGCCAGCGCAGGACCATGTTGACGGCGCCGGAGGTCGGCTGCGCCTCGAGCACGAGCATGAAGCTCAGGGTCGTCAGCCCCACCACGTACGGCAGGAAGAACACCGTCCGCAGCACCGTCGAGCCACGTCGCCGTGCGCGGACGAGCACCGCGAGGAAGTACCCGAGCACCAGGATCGGCACGGTGACGATCGCCGTGTACAGCAGCGTGTAGCCGATCGCGTGCACGAACGTCGGGTCCTGGAACAGCGTCGCGTAGTTCTGCAGGCCGATGAACCGGTACGGACCGATCAGCGGCCAGTTCGTGAACGAGATGTAGAGCGCGAAGAGCAGTGGTGCCAGCACGAACACGGCGACGAACGCGATCGCCGGCGTGACGAGCAGCGCGCCCGTGCGTGGCGGGTGGGTGAGCGAGTTCCGGGACGGGGCACGGCCCCGGCCGATCGGGCGGCGTCCGACGGACGAACGCCGAGCGGAGATGGTCGACATGGCATGCACCTCACTGTGCAGAGCGGAGCAGGACGGAGCGGAACAGGACGGAGCAGGGGCGGTCAGGCCTGGACCTGGTCGAGGATGCGCTGGTAGTCGGACTGCGCGGTCCGCATCGCAGCCGAGACGCCGGCGCCGAACACGGCTTCGCGGAACATCGCGAAGTACGGCGACGACGGCTGGTTGACGAGCAGGTTGTAGGCGAGGGTCTGCGGTGCGTAGCCCTTGTCGATGGCGTCGAGCGGACCGTACGCCAGCGGGAACTGCTTCCGGTACGCGGGCGTCGCGGCGTCCGCCCTGGTGGGGAAGTACCCGCCGTTCGGCAGCAGCTGCTGCTGCTCGAGCGAGTTCGCGTACTGCATGAACGCCCAGCCGCCCGACGGGTTCGCGGCGCCGTTCGGGATGCACATGTTGTCGCCGCCGTCGAAGAACGACCGCCGGCCGTCGGCGCTCGGGATGAGCACCGTCTGCATCTTCGCGCGCATCGCCTTCGTCGCCGCTGGCACGGCCGCACCGTACGAGGTCGGCATGATCCCGACCTTGCCCGCCCGGAAGTCAGCGCCCCACGTCGTGCCCGCGTCGGAGTACGTCGCGCGGCTGAGCACGCCGTCCTTCCAGAGCTGCCGGTAGAACTCGAGCATCTGCTCGAGGGCGGTGTTGCCCGTGATGTTCGCCTGCTGCTTCCCGACCTCGCCGGACATCATGTCGACGCCGGTGGCCCAGACGTGCGGCTGCGTGACGAACCCGATGATCCCGGCGGCGTTGCCGGAGATCGTCCACCCGTAGACGTCGTCGCCGAGCTTCCGGAGGCGCTTCGCCGCATCGAGCAGGGTGGCGAGGTCCTTCGTGGACTCCTCGACGTCGAGCCCGGCGCGGTCGAACAGCTCGGTGTTCACGAACAGCTGCGAGTTGTCCGCCAGGTACGGCAGTCCGTAGAGCCGGTCGCGGTACTCCAGCAGGCGGAGGTGCCCGGTCGAGAGCTCGTCGTAGTAGTCGAGGCCCTTGACGACGTCGGTCAGGTCGGCGAACGCCTCGCGGAAGATGAACAGCTGCGAGTTGATGTCGTCGAGGTCGACGACGTCCGGCGGTTCGCCGCCGCGGATGGCGGTCGCGAGCTTCGTCACGTACTGGCCGTCCGGCACCGGGGTCAGTTCGACCTGCAGGTCCGGGTGGCTCTTGTTGAAGCCGGCGACCGCGCTGGTCAGGCCGGCCTGGGTCGCGGCTCGACACCAGACGTGGACGGTGCCCGTCGCCTTCTGGCCGAAGCCGGCGACCTGGGCGTCGACCTTGGGCAGGGTGCCGGAGCACCCAGCCAGGGCGAGTGCGGCCCCGCCGGCGAGGCCGCCGACGAGGAACCCTCTGCGGTCCACGACGTCACCGGGCGCTCAGCGGGAGCCACACCCGCATGGGGACGGCGCCGCGGTTGGCCCAGGCGTAGTACGGGATGGCGACGGCCGTCACGGCCGTCACCGACGTGTCGGATGCGTCGGACGGGAGGCCGGGGTCGGCCCCGCCGCCGGCCGTCGCGTCGTCGACGCTGGTCGCGGTGCGGGCCGCACCCGTGCCTCCGGAGCGGGTCGCGGTGTCGAGACGGCGGTAGGGCCAGGCTGCCTGCGCGTGCTCCGCCGGCGCGTGCGCCGGGACGCGGAGCGTGACGATCCCGTCGAGGAGGTCGTCGCGCGGGTCCTCGGTGATCGCGGCGTCGGCGTCGATCGTCAGGTCGTCGACGGTGAAGCCGTCCTGGTCGGGCTGCTCGACCGCGTAGACGAGCGGGCCCCGCTCGATGGCGACCTGTCCGCGTGCCGCGTCGATGCGCTCGTCGGCGACGAAGCGGTGCGGGGTCGTGTCGAAGGCGATCTCGACGGTGTCGCCGGCATGCCACGCGCGCTCGATCGTGTGCAGGGTCCCGGGCTCCGGGTGGTGCGTCTCGCCGTCGACGGCGACCGTCGTCGTGTCGGACCACGCCGGAATCCGCAGACCGAGGGCGAGCGGGCCGTCCTCGGTCACGGTGACGCGGACGGCTCCGTCGTGCGGGTACCCGGTCTCGATCGTGACGGGGCCGAGGTCGGCGGTCGCGTACTGGTGTACCTGCAGGCCGCCCTCGGTCGCCGTCGCCAGGTACCCGTCGAGGCTCGCGAACGTCCGCATGATGTTCGGCGGGCAGCACGCGCAGTCGAACCAGCCACGGCGGCCGTGCGCGGGGGAGCGGTTCTCGTCCGCGTGCGCGTGGTCCCGGTGCTGGAGCGGGTTGACGTAGAAGTACTCGGTACCCGCGAGGCTCACACCGGGCAGGAACGCGTTGTACAGCAGGCGCTCGACGGCGTCCGCGTACTCGGGCTTGCCGGTCGCGAGGAGCAACCGCCATGCCCACTGGATCCCGCCGATCGCCGCGCAGGTCTCGGCGTAGCCGCGGTCGGTGGGCAGCTCGTACGGGTCGCCGAACGCCTCCCAGTCCCACCGGGCACCGAGGCCGCCCGTGATGAACGCCTTCGTCGCCATCATGTCCGCGAACTGGCGCTCGCTCGCGGCGAGGAGCTCGGCGTCGCCGGTCTCGATCGCGACGTCCACGGCGCCGGCGGCCAGGTACACGGCGCGGACGGCGTGCCCCTCCACCGTGGTGGCCGTCCGGCTCGGGACCCGGTCGGAGAAGTACGTCGGCTCGCCGCCTGCTCGCTCGATGATGCCGTGCCCGCGGGCGTCGACGAACCAGTGCGCCAGGTCGAGGTAGGCGCGGGTGCCGGTCTCGCGGTACAGCTCGACGAGCCCCATCTCGACGACGGGGTGGCCGTCGATGTCACGTGCCTGACCGTCCCCGTCGCCGAACGTCCGCACGAGGTGGTCGGCGTTCTTCGTCGCGACGTCGAGCAGCGCGGTGTCACCCGTCGCGCGGGACTGTGCGACCGCTGCCTGCATGAGGTGCCCGGCGCAGTACATCTCGTGGCTCCACTTGAGGTCCGTGTAGCGGGCGCCGTCGAAGCGGACCTGCTGGACGGAGTCGATGTAGCCGTCGTCCGCCTGGGCCGCTGCGACGAGCGCGGTGACCTCCTGCTGCAGGGCTCTGAGGTCTTCGGCGGGGGCTCGACCGAGCTCCCACGCCACCGCCTCGAGCCACTTGTAGACGTCCGAGTCCATGAAGATCGGGCCGACGACGTCGCCGGACTCCGTCCCCGCGGCGATGCGGAGGTTCCGGAAGTTCCCGGCTGCCTCGAGCTGGCGGTACCCGTCGCGGATCGCGTCGGCGCCGTTCCGCTCCTGCCGGAGCGCCCAGAAGCCCCCGGTGATCCGGGCGTCGCCGGACGGCAGCGGGCGGAAGGCGAGATGCGCGTCGGCGGTCGGGAGGACCGGGGTCGCGGTGCGTGCGCGGTGCTCGGTCGCGAGCGTTGTGGTCATGTCGTCTCCTGGTGGTCATCGTCGACATCGTGCGGAAAACGGTTTCTGGAGCGTGACGCTACGACAGGTCCCGGCGGTGCGCAAGACCGACTTGCTGAGATGATCGTATGATCGTGATCTCGCTGCCGATCCGGAAAGGGGATTGCCGTGACACTGGAACGTCCAGCGCGGATCACCGACGTCGCGGCGCTCGCCGGGGTGTCGATCGGCACCGCGTCGAAGGCCCTCAACGGGACCGGGCAGCTCCGCGAATCCACCCGCGAACGGGTGAAGGAAGCCGCCGACAAGCTCGGGTTCGTCGGGGACGCCCGGGCGCGGGCGCTCTCCTCCGGGCGGACCTACACCGTCGGGATGATCACCACGGACTCGTTCGGCCGGTTCTCGATCCCGGTGCTCCTCGGTGCCGAGGACGTCCTCTCCGCCGGGCAGATGGCCGTGCTGCTCTGCGACACCCGTGACGACCACGTCCGGGAATCGCACTACCTCCGCTCGCTCGTCGCGCGGGGCGTCGACGGCATCATCGTCACCGGGCGCTCGGCCGACGCGCGGCCCCCGATCGACGTGTCGATCCCCGTCGTCTACGCGTTCACCCCGTCGACCGACCCGGCTGACGTGTCCGTGACGGTCGACGACGCGCACGGTGCCGGACTCGTCGCGTCCCACCTCGTGACGATCGGCCGCCGGCGGGTCGCGATCGTCACCGGTCCGGCGCGACACCACTCGGCGTCGAGTCGTGTCTCCGGGGCGTCGGAAGTGCTCGGCTCCCGGCTCGTGGTGCCGCCGATGTACGGCGAGTGGTCCGAGCGCTGGGGGCGCCAGGCCGCCGACGTCCTGCTCCGCGGGGACGACGACGTCGACGCGATCGTGTGCGGCAGCGACCAGATCGCGCGGGGCGTGTGCGACCGGCTGCGCGAGGCCGGGCGGTCCGTGCCCGACGACGTCGCCGTCACCGGGTTCGACGACTGGGACGTGATGGCGCTCGCGAGTCGTCCGCCGCTGACGACGGTGGACCTGCGCCTCGAGGAGCTCGGTCGGGTCGCCGGGCGGTCACTGCTCGACCTCATTGACGGCGCCGCGCCGGAGTCCGCCGTCGTGATCCCGTCCCTCGTCCTCCGCGAGAGCACCCTCGGCGCCTGACGCGCCCGCGCCCCGCTGCGCCCGCGCCCGCGCCCGCGCGCCCGCGCCCGCGCCCGCGCGCCCGCGCCCGCGCGCCCGCGCCCCGCCGCGCCCGCGCCCCGCCGCGCCCGCGCCCCGCCGCGCCCGGCCCCGGCCTCCCGTCTCGTTGGCGACCGGCCACGACACCACGCTCAGTTCTGCCGACTGGTCGCAACACGTCGGATGGATCACCGCCGAGCGACAGATCTCCGCCAGTCGGCGTGCCACGGGCGGGGTGTTGTGACCAGTCGGGCGGCAGGGGGTAGGGGCGGCAAGAGCGGCAGGGGCGGCAGGGGGGGGCAAGGGCGGCAGTGGGGCAAGGGCGGCAGGGGGGTAGGGGGCGGCAGGGGCGTGCCGGGGCGTCGGGGAAGGGCGGCGAGAGCACGCACGGCACGACGGGATTGCGAGAGTGAGCGCTCACGTGCCAGGATGTGAGCGCTCACGAACGGACGACGAGGTCTCGGGAGGGAACCATGAGCGACGACCGCAGACACCAGGTCCAGGACGGGCGCACCACGCTCGGGATCGAGCTCGGATCGACCCGCATCAAGGCGTGCCTGATCGACGAGGACCTCGTCCCCATCGCCAGCGGCGACCACGAGTGGGAGAACGCCTTCGTCGACGGCCGCTGGACCTACTCCCTCGACGACGTCGAGACCGGACTCCGCGCCGCCTACGCCGCCCTGGTCTCCGACGTCGAGGAACGGTTCGGGGTCCGGCCCACCACCTTCCGTGCCCTCGGGGTGTCCGCGATGATGCACGGCCACCTGGCGTTCGACGCGTCCGGGGAGCTCCTCGTGCCGTTCCGCACGTGGCGCAACACCTCGACCGGCCCGGCGGCCGCGGCACTCAGCGAAGCCCTGTCGTTCACCATCCCGCTCCGCTGGTCGGTCGCGCACCTGTACGAGGCGGTCCTCGACGAGGAGCCCCACGTCGCCGAGGTCGCCGGCATCACCACCCTCGCCGGGTACGTCCACCGCCGGCTGACCGGACGGAACGTGCTCGGCGTCGGTGACGCGTCCGGAATGTTCCCGATCGACACTGCCCCGATCGACCCGGCGACCAGGGACTACGACGCCGCCATGCTCCGCATCGCCGACGGACTCATCGGCCGGGACGTCCGGGCGCTCCTCCCCGAGGTCCTCGTCGCCGGGCAGGACGCCGGCACGCTCACCCCGGAGGGCGCCGCGTGGCTCGACCCGACCGGCACACTCGGGCCCGGCGTCCCGCTCTGCCCGCCGGAGGGCGACGCCGGCACCGGCATGGTCGCGACGAACGCCGTCGCACCCCGGACCGGCAACGTCAGCGTCGGCACGAGCATCTTCTCGATGGTGGTCCTCGAGCACGCGATGACGACCCCGCACGAGGAGATCGACGTCGTCACGACCCCCGCGGGTGACGCCGTCGCGATGGTGCACTGCAACAACGGTGCGAGCGAGATCGCCGCGTGGGCCAGGGTCTTCGGCCGGTTCGCCGAGGCCGCGGGCAGCCCGCTCGACATGGACCAGGTCTACGCGACGCTGCTCGCCGAGGCCGAGCGGGCCGACCCGGACGCCGGCGGGCTGCTGTCCTACAACTACCTGGCGGGTGAACCCGTCACACACGTCGAGGACGGTCGTCCGCTCCTGGTCCGTGGTGCCGGCAGTGCGTTCACGCTCGGCAACCTCGTCCGCGCCGAGGTGCAGGGCGCGTTCGCCACCCTCGCGATCGGCATGGACGTGCTCGCGGGCGAGGACGTCCACGTCGACCGGATGACCGCACACGGCGGCCTCTTCCGGACCCCTGGTGCCCCGCAGCGACTGCTCGCCGCCGCACTCCGCGTGCCGGTCGCGCTCGAGGAGACCGCTGGCGAGGGCGGCGCGTGGGGGATCGCGGTCCTCGCGGCCTACCTGGAGCACGCCTCGGACACCGACCTGACCGAGTACCTGCAGAAGCGGGTCTTCGCCGGGGACGCCGTGCACGTGGCGGACCCCGATGAGCGGGACGTCGAGGGCTTCCGTGCCTACCTCGAGCGGTTCCGGGCGGGTCTGCCCCTGCAGTCCGCAGCGGTCGCCGCGACCCGGCCCCCGGGGAGTCCGGTCGAGATCGCGCCCGCGGACGAACACCGCGCCCCGGCGCACGCGGGCGCGACGTCCGCACCGGGGCGCGACCCCGCAGCCGGAACCGAGCCACCCGCCCACAGCGACCCCGCAGCCGGAACCGAGCCACCCGCCCACAGCGACCCCGCGGCCGGAGCCGAACCGAGCCTCCAGACCGAGAAGGAGCCGACCCGATGACGGAAGCAAGCGTCCACGACAGCGCGGTCCAGGAGGCCGTGGCCGCGACGCGTGCGCGCGTCGCCTCCCTGCACGGCGAGTTGGTCCGCTACGGACTCGTGATCTGGACCGGCGGCAACGTCTCCGAACGCGTGCCGGGCACCGACCTCTTCGTGATCAAGCCGAGCGGGGTGTCGAGCGACGACCTGACGCCCGAGAACCAGGTCGTCTGCACCCTCGACGGCGTGCCGGCGGACGGCTGGGGGAACGCGCACGGGCCGAGCTCGGACACCGCGGCCCACGCGTTCGTGTACCGGAACATGCCGGAGGTCGGCGGCGTCGTGCACACCCACTCCACCTACGCGACCGCGTGGGCTGCCAGGGCCGAGGAGATCCCCTGCGTCATCACCGCGATGGCGGACGAGTTCGGCGGACCGATCCCGGTCGGCCCGTTCGCGATCATCGGCGACGACTCCATCGGCCGCGGCATCGTCGACACGCTCAGCGGTCACCGGAGCCGTGCGGTCCTCATGCAGAACCACGGCGTGTTCACGATCGGCAAGGACGCGAAGGACGCCGTGAAGGCCGCGGTCATGTGCGAGGACGTCGCCCGGACCGTGCACATCGCGAAGCAGGGCGGCGAGGTCGTGCCGATCGCCCCGGACGACATCGATCGACTCTTCGACCGATACCAAAACGTCTACGGACAGAACCCAGAAGGAGCCATGCGATGACGCAGGTGGACCCGCAAGAAACGCTCAACAGCTACGAGGTCTGGTTCCTCACGGGTTCGCAGGGCCTGTACGGCGAGGAGACCCTCCGCCAGGTCGAGGAGCAGAGCCGCGCCGTGCACGCGGAACTGGCACCGCACGTGCCGGTGACGCTCGTCTGGAAACCCGTCCTCAAGGACGCCGACGGCATCCGCCGCGCCCTCATCGAGGCCAGCGCCGACGACCGGGTCATCGGCGTCACCGCGTGGATGCACACCTTCAGCCCCGCGAAGATGTGGATCGGCGGGCTCAACGCGCTGACGAAGCCCCTGCTGCACCTGCACACCCAGGCGAACGTCGCACTGCCGTGGGCGGACATCGACTTCGACTTCATGAACCTGAACCAGGCCGCGCACGGCGACCGCGAGTTCGGGTACGCCCTGGCCCGCATGGGCGTCCGCCACGCGACCGCGATCGGCCACGTGTCCGACGAGCGCGTGCAGCGGCGGGTCGCCGACTGGAGCCGCGCGGCAGCCGGCGCGGCCGCGATCCGCACGCTCAAGCTGACGCGGTTCGGCGACAACATGCGCTACGTCGCCGTCACCGAGGGCGACAAGACCGAGGCGGAGATCGAGCTCGGCGTGCAGGTCAACACCTGGGCGGTGAACGAGCTGGCCGCAGCCGTGGAGGCCGTCAGCGAGCAGGACGTCGACGCGCTCGTCACCGTGTACGACGAGCACTACGACGTGGTCGACGAGCTCCGCGACGGTGGCGCACGCCGCGCCGCACTCCGGGACGGCGCCGCGATCGAGCTCGGCCTGCGCGCCCTGCTCGAGCAGAACGACAGCGCCGCGTTCACCACGAACTTCGAGGACCTCGGCACCCTCAAGCAGCTCCCCGGTCTCGCCGTGCAGCGCCTGATGGCCGACGGCTACGGCTTCGGTGCCGAGGGGGACTGGAAGACGGCCGTGCTGGTCCGCGCGATGAACGTCGCGGGCGCGGGGCTCCCCGGTGGCGCATCGCTCATGGAGGACTACACGTACGACCTCACCCCCGGTGCGGAGAAGATCCTCGGCGCGCACATGCTCGAGGTCTCGCCGACGCTCACGTCGTCGCGTCCGACGCTCGAGATCCACCCGCTCGGCATCGGCGGCAAGGACGACCCGGTGCGTCTGGTCTTCACGGCCGACTCCGGCGAGGCCGTGGTGGTCGCGCTGTCGGACACCCGCGACGGGTTCCGCCTCACCGCGAACGTCGTCGACGTGGTCCCGCCGACCGAGGCGCTGCCGAAGCTCCCCGTCGGCCGTGCCGTCTGGGAGCCCCGTCCCTCGTTCCCCGTCGCCGCCGAGGCCTGGCTCACCGCCGGCGCCGCCCACCACACCGTCATGACGACGGCCGTTGGGCTGCAGGTGGTCGAGGACCTCGCCACGATCCTCGGTACCGAGTTCCTGGTCATCGACGAGCACACGACCTCCCGCGGGTTCCGCGACGAGGTGCGCGGGCAGCAGACCTGGCACCGTCTCGACCGCGGGTTCTGATGGCTACGATGGGCGACGTGATCGCGACGGAGCGCACCAACTGGGCCGGCAACGTGACCTACCGTGCGGCGTCGTTGGCGCGACCGTCGTCCGTGTCCGAGGTCCGTGAGCTCGTCGCGTCGACGCCGCGCCTGACGGCGCTCGGCTCGACGCACTCCTTCAACGAGATCGCGGACACCGACGCCGTCCAGGTCACGCTCGCCGGCCTGCCGCCAGTGCTGGAGATCGACACCGCCCGACGCGTGGTCCTGGTCGCAGCCGGCATGACGCACGCGCAGGTCGCATCCGGCCTGGAGGCTCGTGGCTGGGCACTCGCGAACCTCGCGTCCCTGCCGCACATCTCCACGGCCGGGGCCGTCGCCACCGGCACGCACGGCTCCGGTGTGCGGAACCCCTCGCTGGCGCAGGCGGTGGTCGGGCTGGACGTGGTCCGTGCGTCCGGCGACGTGGTCCATGTGGCAGGGGACCTGCCCGACGCCGAGCTCGACGCACACCGGGTCGCGCTCGGGGCGCTCGGGATCGTGACCGCCGTCGAGCTCGCGATCGAGCCCACGTTCCAGGTGGCCACGACGGTGCACCTCGACCTGCCGTGGGACGCCGTCGAGTCGCAGTTCGACACGGTGATGTCGGACGCGTACTCGGTGTCGATGTTCACGTCGTTCGACGACCGTGGCGCACGACAGGTCTGGACGAAGCACCGCGTCGACGAGCCGGCACCGACGATCGACCTCGTCGCCCTCGGCGCCAGGACCGCGACCGGCCCCGTCCACCCCGGGGAGAACGACCCGGCCGGCGTCACGGAGCAGGGCGGCGTCCCCGGCCCGTGGTCCGAGCGGCTGCCGCACTTCCGGTCGTCGTTCACGCCGTCCACCGGGGCCGAGATCCAGGCGGAGTACCTGCTGCCCGCCGCGTCGGCGCTCCCCGCGCTCCGGGCACTGCGTCCGCTCGCCGGCCTGTTCGCACCGATCCTCATCGCAGCCGAGGTCAGGACGATCGCACCGGACACCGCGTGGCTCGCACCGTCGTCCGAGCGGCAGTCGGTCGGCGTGCACTTCACGTTCCGTCGGGACGTCGAGGCCGTCGCCGCCGCGGTCGAGCGGATCGAGGACGTCCTCGCCCCGTTCGACCCGCGCCCGCACTGGGGGAAGGTCTCGGCCGCCACGCCGGAGCGCCTGCACGAGGCGTACCCCCACCTGGCGCGGTTCGCCGCGCTCGCCCGCGAACTCGACCCGGCGGGCCGCTTCCGCAACCCGTTCCTGGAGCGCGTGCTGGCCTGACGGAGCCGAGCCGGGCCTCCCGTCCGGTCCCGCGCGGGGCGGACTACGGCAGCAGGGGAGGCCGGTTGCCGCGCGCGATCTCGCGCGCTGCGAGTGTCCGCATCTCGTCGTGCACCAGTTCCAGGAGCCGATCGGCCGCGACGAGTCCGTCCTGCTGCCGACGGAGCACCGAGAGCGGCGTGGTGGCGTGCTCGTCCGTCACCGGGACGTAGCTGACCCCGTCGAACGCGTGCAGTGTCGACACGTACGGCATGAGCGACACCCCGAGGCCGCACGCGATCGAGGAGAGCATCGCGACGTCGTCGAGCGAGTACGTCCGGATCTGCGGTGAGAACCCTGCCCGCACGCAGGCGCTGACGATGGCGTCGTAGCCCGGGATCCCCTCGTCGCGGTGGAACAGCACGAACGGGTCGTCCCGGAGTTCCACGAGGTCGATGCGATCGCGGGTGGCGAGCGGGTGCGTCGCGGGCACGGCGGCGACGAGCGGCTCGTGCGCGACGAACGAGAAGTCGACACCCTCCGGTGCCTCGGAGAGTCGTCCGAACGCGAAGTCCACGCGGTGCTCAAGGACCGCACGGGTCACGTGGGTGTCGAACACGCTCATCAGCGAGACACGGACGTCGGGCAGGGCTGCGCGGAGTCGCGGCACGACGCGGGGGACCAGTCCGGCGAACGTCGATGAGATCGAGGAGACCTTGAGCGGCACGGTGGCCGTCGGTTCGTCCACGACCGACGCCTCGACCTGCTCGGCGTGGTCGAGCAGCGCCTTCGCCTGAGCGGCGAGGACCCGGCCCTGCGGGGTGAGCTCCGGTGCCCGCCGCTGGCCACGGTCGAACAGCGACACCCCGAGCTCGCGCTCGAACCGTGAGACCGACTGGCTGAGCGCTGACTGGCTCATGCCGAGCCGGGCGGCGGCGTCCTTGAAGGAGAGGTCCTCGGCGACCGCCGTGAACGCTCGGAGATCGCGCAGTTCCATGTCCTGATCGTCGCACGGTACTTCCACGGACTTGCGATACGTCGCCGTAAAGGTCGTGTTACTAAATTATTTCCGAACGTTTTTCGAGCGCTTGCATCGCTTACGGTGATTTTGCCCGCACCACCCACCCTCCCCAGCACAGGAGTCACCATGCGACGCACCCACTCCAAGGCCGCCGCGGTCGCCGTCATCGCGGCCCTCGCCGTCGGGCTCACGGCCTGCTCCACGACTTCCTCCGCCTCGACGTCCACCTCGTCGAAGGACTACGGCACCCTGACCGCCGGCACGCTGAAGATCGGCACCCTGAGCGACGCCAAGCCCTACGCCTACACCGAGAACGGGAAGCTCACGGGCTTCGAGGTCGACATGGCCACCGCGATCGCGAAGCACTTGGACCTCAAGCCGGTGTTCGTGCAGCAGGAGTTCTCGACGCTGCTGCCGGCCGTCGCCGCGGGGTCGCTCGACGTCGCCGCCGCGAGCACGTCGGTCACCCCCGAGCGCAAGAAGTCAGTCGACTTCTCGAACACCTACTTCATCGGGTACATCTCGATCATCACGCCCTCGGGGTCGACGATCACCAAGAAGGCGTCATCGCTCAAGGGCAAGCGCCTCGGGCTGATGCAGGGAACGCTCGAGGACCAGTACGCGCAGGACCACTTCCCCGGCGTCCAGATCGTCCGGTACCCGGACAACAACGCCGCGAAGGCCGCGATGCAGGCCGGCAGCATCGACGCCGTGTTCCTGGACTACCCGATCGGGCAGGACTTCGTCGACAAGGACGACAGCATCAAGATGCCGATCAACATCGAGCTCCCCGAGTACCCCGTGGCGATGAGCATGCACAAGGACAAGCCCGCGCTGAAGAAGGGCATCAACACGGCGATCAAGGAGATCATCGCCTCGGGCGAGTGGCTGGAGATCGAGAAGAAGTACTACCCGGACGCTCCGGTGCCGGACCAATTCCAGCCGACCGACAAGTAGGCCGCGACCATGGACCAGCTCCAGACGCTCCTGCAGTCGTTCTTCAACGTCCCGGACATGCTCGTCGTCCTGCCCGACATCCTCGGGTACGGCCTCTGGAACACGCTGCTGCTCGCTGCGGCCGCGACCGTCGTGGGCATCGTCATCGGCCTGGGCCTCGCGGCACTCGCCGTGTCCCGGAGCCGGACGCTCCGGGTGCTGTCTGGCATCTACACGGACGTGTTCCGCGGCCTGCCGGCGATCCTCACGATCCTGGTGCTCGGGCAGGGGCTCGCGCCGCTGTTCAACCCGATCACCAAGGGCAACCCGTACCCGCTCGGCATCCTCGCCCTCGGCCTGATCGCCGGCGCCTACATCGGGGAGATCTTCCGGTCCGGCATCCAGTCGATCGACAAGGGGCAGCTCGAAGCGGCCAGGGCGCTCGGCATGGGCTACGGCCCCGCCATGCGGCTGATCGTCATCCCGCAGGGCATCAGGCGGGTGCTGCCAGCGCTCGTGAACCAGTTCATCGCGATCGTCAAGGACTCGTCGCTGGTGTACTTCCTCGGCCTGGTGACCTCGCAGCGTGAACTCTTCCGGGTCGGTCAGGACGCCGCCGTGACGTACGCGAACCTCTCGCCACTCGTCACCGCCGGGATCTTCTACCTCCTCATCACGGTGCCGCTCACCCACCTGGTGAACGTCATCGACCGCCGGCTCCGCACCGGCCGCGCGGCGGTCGACGCCGGTGACGCCGGCGGCCCCGGCCAGTCGACGGCCGCACCAGCAACCGCCCCCGCCGGGGCAGTCACGATCGGACAGGACGGATGACCATGACCACGCCCACCGACGGCACCACCACGCCGGGCGTCGACACCGGGGTGACCGACCTCGTCGGCGACATCCGTGGCGCCGGACTCGAACTCCGGGGGATCACGAAGCGGTTCGGCGCCAACGAGGTGCTGCACGGCGTCGACCTCGCCGTCCGGCCAGGCCACACCGTCTGCATCATCGGGCCGTCGGGCTCCGGCAAGTCGACGCTGCTGCGCTGTGTCAACCGGCTCGAGGAACCCACCGCCGGCACGATCCTGCTCGACGGCGACGACATGACGACGGGGGACCCGGATCGTCTCCGGAGCCGTGTCGGCATGGTGTTCCAGCACTTCAACCTGTTCCCGCACAAGACCGTCCTCGACAACATCGTGCTGCCGCTCCGGAAGGTGCGCGGACTCGGCGTCGAGGAAGCCAGGGACCGGGCGGTGCGCTCGCTGGCGGACGTGGGACTCGCCCACAAGCGGGACTTCCGCCCGGCGAGCCTGTCCGGCGGGCAGCAGCAGCGCGTCGCGATCGCGAGGGCGCTGGCGATGCGACCCGAGGTGATGCTCTTCGACGAGGCCACGAGCGCTCTCGACCCCGAGCTCGTCAAGGAGGTCCTCGACCTGATGACGGGCCTCGCGACGGCCGGCATGACGATGCTCGTCGTCACGCACGAGATGGGGTTCGCGCGCCGGGCTGCCGACCACGTCGTCTTCATGGACCAGGGGCGGATCATCGAACAGGGCGAGGCCGCGACGATGTTCGAACGCCCCGAGTCCGAGCGGCTCGCCGGGTTCCTGTCGAAGGTCCTCTGATGCCGGGCGGACCCCGCGTCGCCGTCGTCGGGACGGGCACCATGGGCGCGATGACGCTCTGGCAGCTCGCCAGGCGCGGGGTCGACGCCGTCGGCTTCGACCGCTGGGCACCAGGGCACGCCTTCGGCGCGGCCGGCGGCGAGACCCGGCTCTTCCGCAGCGCGTACGCGGAGGGGCCGGAGTACGTCCCGCTCCTCGCCGAGTCACTCCTCGAGTGGCGCGCGCTCGAAGCGGAGACCGGCCTCGACCTGCTCACCCTCACGCGCGGCCTGATGATCGGCCGGCCCGAGTCCGCCTTCATGCGTGGCGTGGTCGCCTCCGTCACCGAGAACGTCCTGCCACACGAGGTGCTGACCGCCCTGGAGGCTCGTGGCCGGTTCCCCGAGACCGTCATGGACGACGACGAGATCGCCGTCCTCGACGAGCGGTCCGGCGTGATCCGAGCGGAGGTGTCCGTCTCCGCCGCGGCGCGCGCCGCGACCGACCGCGGGGCCGCGGTCAGCGTCGGGGACGCGGTCGTGGCCGTGGAATCGGGGCCCACCGAGGTGACCGTCGTGACGGAGGGCGGGGCGCGCCTCCCGTTCGACCGTGTGGTGGTCGCCGCCGGTGCCTGGTCGAACCGGATCCGCGGCATCGAGCTGCCGCGGCTCGACGTCCAGTCGATCGCCGTGCACTGGTACCCGGTCCGCCACCCCGACCGGTTCGCGGCCGAGCGGTTCCCGTTCGTGTGCCGTGACGCCGGCGTCGACTTCTGCATCTGGCCGACCACCGACGGGGCGACCGTCAAGGTCGGGCTCGCGGCGGGGCTCGACCACCTCGGGAACGCCGACGACCTCGACCAACGCATGCCGGACGAGCTGGTCCCCGTCGTCGACGAGTACGTCCGTCGCTACGTGCCCGACGCCGTCCCCGCAGCGGTCCGGCACGCCGTGCAGGTCGACGCGTGGACCGCCGACCACGACTTCATCGTGGACACCGCCGGTGACGACCGCATCGTCGTGCTGGCCGGGTTCTCGGGGCACGGCTTCAAGATGTCGCCGGTGATCGGCCGCGCCGCCGCCGACCTCGCGCTCACCGGGGAGACCGCGCTGCCGGTCGGCCGGTTCCGCGCAGACCGCTTCGCACGGAACCCGACGCTCCGATGACCCGCTTCGATGCGGAGGTCGGCGTCGTCGGCGTCGGCACCATGGGTGCCCAGACGATGTGGCAGCTCGCACGACGCGGCGTCTCCGCGATCGGGTTCGAGCAGTTCGCCCCCGGACACGACCGGTCCGGTGCCGGTGGCGAGTCCCGGCTGTTCCGGACCGCGTACCTCGAGGGCAGTCACTACGTGCCACTCCTGCGCCGCTCCCGCGCCGAGTGGGAGCGACTCGGTGCCGACACCGGCGTGCGACTGCTGCACATGACCGGCGGGCTGATGATCGGGACGGACGGCTCCACGTTCCTGGAGTCGGTCGGCCGCTCGATCGCCGAGCACGGCATCGACCACGAGTTCCTCGACACGGACGCCCTCCGGAGCCGGTACCCGCAGCACGCGGTCCGTGCCGGGGACGTCGCGTACCTCGACCACGAGTCGGGGTACCTGCGCCCCGAGGTCGCCGTCGCGCTCGCCGCGTCCGAGGCCGAGCGACTCGGCGGCGTCGTCCACCGACGGGCCCGCGTGACGGAGATCCGGATGACCGACGCCGCCGTCGAGGTGCACACCGACGAACGGGTGTTCCGCTTCCCGCGTCTCGTCGTCTCGGCCGGCGTCTGGACGTCCCAGCTCCTGCCGGGGATCACGCCGCTGCACGAGGTCATCCGCATCGTGATGACCTGGTTCCCGACGGCGACGCCCGAGCGGTTCACCGAGGACGTGTTCCCGATCTTCGTCCGCCAGTCCGACGGCTTCGACATCTCCGGCTGGCCGTCCATCGACGGCGCCACCGTGAAGATCGGCCTGAACAACGGGTGGGACCGGGTCGCGGACCCCGACCTCCTCGACCGCACACCCCCCGATGCACTGTTCGACGAGGTCCGGGACGCGATCCGCACGCTCGTCCCCGGGGTCGTCCCCGAGGTGGTCCGTGCCGGCGTGTACATGGACGGCTACACCGCGGACCACGACGCGTTCGTCGGACCGCTCGGGTGGGACGACCGCGTGACCGTCCTCGGCGGGTTCTCCGGGCACGGCTTCAAGCTCGCCCCCGCGATGGGCATCGTCGCCGCCGACCTCGCGACGACGGGGGCCACCGACCTGCCCGCCGCCTTCCTCGACCCCTCCCGCTTCTCCGTCAACGTCACCGCGGCCGACCGCCTGCGGTTCGGCCGCCGCGTCAGTCGCTGATCCAGCACCCCCTCGAAAGGAACCCCATGGAGACCATCACCACCGACGTCGTCGTCGTCGGACTCGGCGCATTCGGATCAGCGGCCCTGTGGCGTCTCGCCGCACGTGGCGTGGACGTCGTCGGCGTCGACCGGTACGGACTCGGACACCACATGGGCTCCTCGCACGGCGCCACCCGGCTGTTCCGCATCGCCTGCCAGGAGCACCCCGGCCTGACCCCGATCGCGCAGAAGTCCCTCGAGCTCTGGACCGCCCTCGGCGAAGCGAACGGCGAGACCTACGTCCGGCAGACCGGGTGCCTCTCCACCGGGTCACCCTCGTCCCGCCCGGTGTCCGGGGTCACGGCCGCCGCCGCGCGGGCCGGTCTCGACGTCGAGCACCTGGACCACGACGAGCTGCTCAGCGCGTACCCGCAGTACGGCGGCACCGCGGACGACACCGTCGGCGTCCTCGACCCCGGAGCCGGCATCTGCTACCCCGAGAAGAACGTGCGGGCGCAGGGGGAGGCGGCGATCGCACTCGGCGCCCGGGTGTTCACCGACACCCGCGTCACGTCGGTCGAGCTGGTCGACGGCGGCGTGCGGGTCACGACCCCGACCGTCGTGATCGAGGCGGCGCAGGCGGTGGTCGCGGCCGGGGCGTGGAACGGCAAGCTCGTCCCCGGTCTGCCCCTCCGCCCACGTCGCACCCCGCTGTACTGGTTCAAGCCGAAGGACGACGCGTCGGTGTCGTTCTCGCTCGACGCGTTCCCGGCCTTCATCCACGAACTGCCCGACGGTCGACACCTGTGGGGGCACGGCTCGGACGAGGGCTACCTGGTGAAGATCGGCATGGAGGACTCCGGCGCGAACTTCGCCGACACCGACGCCGACACCGTCGACCGGTACATCCACCCCCGCGACGACATCGAGCAGCTGTCGTCGTGGGTCGCCGACGCGTTCCCGGAGCTCGACCCGGTGCCGGTCAAGGCCATCCCGTGCATGGTGACGAACTCGCCGGACGGACAGTTCCTGGTCGGACGGCCGAACGGGGACCAGCGCCTCGTCATCGCGGGCGGCGACCACGGGCACGGCTTCAAGCACGCCGCCGGGGTGGGGGAGCTCCTCGCCCAGATCACCGTGGGGGAGACCCCGTACACGGTGATCGACTTCCTCGACCCGGACCGCTTCGCGAACGGGGCTCCGGTCGACGCCGGCACCGTCCACGCCGGCTCTGTCGCCGCGGTCGGGGCGTGACGCGTCCGGTCGCGCTCGTCACGGGTGCGTCGCGGGGCATCGGCCTCGCGATCGCCCGCGACCTGGCGCGGACCCACACCGTCATCGTCGGTGCCCGGTCGGCGGGAGCGCTCGCCGCACTCGTCGACGAGCTGCCGGACGTCGTCCCGTTCGTCGGCGACGTGGGCGACGCGGACTCGCTGGCCGCCGCGGTCACCACGCTCGGGGTCGACCGGCTCGACGTCCTCGTTCACTCGGCGGGCATCGCCGACGAACGACGGTTCGACACCTTCACGCGCGACGACTGGCGCCGGTCGTTCGAGGTCAACGTGTTCGGCGTCGCTGACCTGACCGCGCGGCTGCTCCCGGCGCTCCGCGCGGCGCACGGCACCGTCGTGTTCCTCAACTCCGGGTCGGGGATGTTCTCCTACCCGGACGGCGCCGTGTACTCGGGGACGAAGTTCGCGCTCCGCACGATGGCCGACTGCCTCCGGGAGGAGGAACGGTCGCACGGCGTGCGGGTGGTGTCCGTGCACCCGGGGTTCGTCGACACCGACATGGCGCGGACGATCCGGCGCGAGTCGGGGCGGGAGGGATCCGACGAGTCGTACGTGCAGCCGTCGACGATCGCCGCCGGGGTGCGGGTCGCGGTCGACGCTCCGCACGAGGCGCAGTTCGAGACCATCTCGATCCGTCCGACGCTGCGCGCCTGAGCGGGTGCCCGCGGGAGGCGACCGCGCGGACGGGAGGCGAGCCGTGCCTCCCGTCCTGTGGACGCTCTCAGCGTGACCAGCACTGGGGCCTGTGCGCCCACCTGCTGCGGCCGTACGCTGCCGAGCAGGCAATGAGGGGAGCACAGTGACGCTGCCGATCGCCGGGTGGTACCCGGACCCGCAGGACCCGAGTCGGACCAGGTGGTGGGACGGCGCCAGGTGGGGGCAGCTCGCCCCAGCGCCGCAGCTCGCGACGGCCGCCGCGCCCGTCTACGAGGCCCCGCTACGCCCACCCGCACCGTCCGAGTACCGGCAGCAGTCCGCCTGGAACGACGAACCCGTGCTGCGGGGTCGGAAGGCCCGGATCGCGAAGGACCGGGCGACGCGGGCGGCGAACCCCTTCGGGTACGCCGGCCTCGTCCTGGCGCTGATCGCGTTCCTCTTCAACGTGTTCGCGATCCCCGGCATCCTCGGCATCGTCTTCGGCGCGATCGGTCTCGCGCGCGCCGGACAGCTCACGGGATCGCGCATCACGGGCTTCGGCGTCTCGCTGGCAGCGATCATCCTCGGACTCGCCGCCTCCGGAGCGTTCCTGGCTCGGGCGGCGCAACTGCTCGGCTGAGCCGGCCACGGCCGGGCGGGGCTACGTCACCCGGGTGAGTGCCTGACCGAGGTCGCTCCGGTAGTACAGGACGGCGCGACCGTACCGCGTCCGGTTGAGCAGGCCGCTGCGCTCGAGCACGCGGAGGTGCTGGTTGACGGCGGAGGTCGAGACACCGAACCGCATGGCGAGATCGGTCGACGAGGCCGGTTCGCCGAGGGCCTGCAGGAGCCCGGCGCGCGTCGAGCCGAGCAGGTCGCGGACGGCGCTCTGGTCAGGGTGCGAGGTGGTTGACCACATCGCACCCTGGCCCCTGGCCGGGTACATGATCGTCGGGGGCAGGTCGTCATCGATCGGTGTGGACGCCCGGACGACGAAGATCGACGGAACCAGGGTGACGCCCTCGCCGTGCACCGGGCGGTCGCGGGCGATCGGGCTCGAGAGCCGCACGTCGAGGTTCCGGCCGTCGAAGCGCACCGAGTCGGAGAGCCCGCGGAGGACGGCGCCGACACCCTCGTGCGCCGCGATGCGTCCGCGGTGCGTGATGTCGGACTGCATGACCGCGCGCATGCGGAGCCAGTACGGCGCGAAGCAGAGCCGCCAGGCGTCGGACAGGGCGTGCTGGAGGCGTGCGACGACGGCGTCGTGCCGGCCGGTGAACACCGTCGGGACCGTCCCGTGCACCCGCTCCAGGTCGTCGTACATGCGATTCCGGCTGAGCCGACCGAGCGCGACGAGCTCGTCGTCGAACGACGTCAGGGGCGACTCCGGGCGCGGGTTCACGAAGTCGGCCACCCACCGCCGCTCGTCGACGAGGCCGAGCAGGACCTCGTCGTCGAGGAGCGGTCGGACGGCGGCGATGCCGTCGAGCCACGGCCGCTGCAGCGGGTAGCGCTCGGGCGCCCGGAACGCGCGCAACCCGAGTCCGACCTCTGACAGCGGGGAGATCCCGAATCGGATCGTCGACACGTCGCTCGCCTCGAGCTGGTACCGGATCATGAAGCCCCACGCTACATCGATTTGTTCGGCTGTCCGGATCGGCCAAAAAGGATCCGTGAGCACCAGCACGGCAGTCCCCGAGGTCCCGATCCGCACCCTCGTCCGGCAGGACGCGACCCTCCGACGTCTGCTCACCGTGACCCTCGTCGACACCGTCGGCCGCGGGGCGTTCTTCACCCTGACCTCGCTCTACCTCACAACGATCGTCGGGATCCCCGCGGTCGCGGTCGGCCTGGGGCTCACCGTCGCGGGTGCGGTCGGGGTCCTCAGCTCGCTCGGGTTCGGACACCTCGCGGACCGGAGGAGCGCGCGGCGGATGCTCGTCTGGCTGCACGTGGTCCAGGGGCTCGCGCTCATCGGGTACGTCTTCGTGCACGACCTGGCGTCCCTCGTCGTCACGGCCTCGATCGTCACGCTGGCCCAGCAGGGTGGCTCGTCCGTGCGCTCGGCTGCGATCGGTCGCGCTTTCCCCGGCGGCGAGCGTGTCCGCGTCCGCGCGACCATGCGCACCGTCACGAACATCGGCATCGCTGCGGGGACGGCCCTCGCGGCCATCCCGCTCGCGGTCGGCACCGGTGCCGCGTACCGGGTGACGATGGTCGCGGCCGGTGTGCTGTTCGTGGCGTCGGCCTTCATGCTGCTCGGGTTGTCGCGAGCCCGGGTCGACGTGCCGGCGGCCGAGCGGACCGAGACCGGGTCGATCGTGCAACCGGTCCGCGACGGGCGCTCGCCGTACCGTGACGTCCGGTTCCTCGGCGTGACCGCGCTGACCGGGGTGTTCGGCATCCAGTTCGGACTGTTCGAGGTCGCCGTGCCGCTCTGGGTCGTCGGGCACACCGTCGCGCCGGACGTCCTGGTCTCGCCGCTGCTGCTCGTGAACACCGCGGTCGTCATCGCCCTGCAGGTCCGCATGAGCCGGGGGACGGGCACGATCGCGGGCGCCGGCCGGTCGATGGTGCACGCCGGATGGCTGATGGCGGTGGCGTGCGGACTGTGGGCGGCAGCCGGGTGGGTCACCGGTGATGACTGGCTGCCAGCGGCGATCGCCGGCGCGGTGCTCGTCGTCGCGGCGCTCGTGCACTCGCTGGCGGAGATCACCTCGAGTGCGGCGGGGTGGAGCCTGAGCTTCGAGATGGCGCCCGCGGATCGGGTCGGCGCGTACCAGGGTGTGTACGGAACCGGGTACGCGGTGGGTGCGATGGTCGCTCCTGCCGTGGTGACCCTGACTGCCATCGACCTCGGTACCGTCGGGTGGGCGGTGCTCGCGGCGATGTTCCTGGCCTCGGCGCTCGGGACCGCCGCGATCGCCCGGCGTGCCGTCCGTGCACCGGCCTGATCGACGAGGAGCGGCCCGGGCTTCACGCATTCGCCCTGGGCCCACGATCCGGCGGTGGCACGGGCCCATCGAGCAGCCTACCGAAACTGGAGTATCAGCACGGCTGCGGTGGATCGGGAATGACTGGCCGTAACAGGCGACTTGGATTGTTTCGTCGCGCGTCGTGCTCGCGTGCCGGTGCCCCGGCCCGGTGCCAGGATGGACGCCGCCACACCAGCACCGCAGCACCAACCCCCACGAGGAGCACCACCGTCATGAGACGCCCGAAGCGCCTGACCATCACCGCGGCCGTGGCCGCAACCGCAGCCCTGGTCCTCACCGGCTGCTCGGGCGGGGGTGCCTCGGACGACGCGACGGCCGGCACCAGCAAGGGCGGCACGCTCAACATCCTCACGACGGCGACCGCGGTGCACCTCGACCCCGCGACGAGCCAGAACCTCAACATCACCACGCTCGGCCTGGTGCTCCGTCGCCTGACGGCGTGGGACGTCCAGCCCGGCAAGACCGCCAAGGTGGTCCCGGACCTCGCGACGAACACCGGCGACTCGAGCGACGGCGGCAAGACCTGGACCTACCACCTCAAGAAGGGGCTGGAGTTCCAGGACGGGACGCCGATCACCACGAAGGACATCAAGTGGGGCATCGAGCGTTCCTTCGCGCCGACGCTCACCGGAGGTCTGAGCTACCACAAGTCGCTGCTGGTCGGCGGGGCCGACTACAAGGGCCCGTTCGACGGCAAGAGCCTCGACAGCATCGAGACCCCCGACGACTCCACGATCGTGTTCAAGCTGAACGCGGCGTACGGCGACTGGCCGTGGCTCGTGTCGATGCCCGCGTTCGCCCCGGTCCCCGAGGGTGACGGCACCGACACCGGAGCGTACGACGCCAAGCCGGTCGCGTCCGGCCCGTACCAGGTCGAGTCGAACCAGCAGGGCTCGCAGATCACGCTGGTCCGGAACAAGTCCTGGAGCGCGAAGACCGACGACGTCCGCACCGCGGGTCCGTCGAAGGTCGTGTTCAAGGAGAGCCAGGACCCGTCGACGGTCACCCAGACGCTCATCGCCGACAACGGCGACGCGAAGGACTCCTTCGGTGCGACCTACCTCGGTGCGGCCGAGCTGAACCAGGTCCGGTCGAACCCTGCTGCACAGGACCGCCTGGCGACGTCGAGGGCCGGCCCGATCAACTACATGGCGATCAACACGCAGAAGGACTCCCTCAAGGACCTCCAGGTGCGCAAGGCGCTGCAGTACGCGGTGGACAAGAAGTCGTACCGGATCGCGGCGGGTGGCGCGCTCGCCGGTACCTACGCGTCGACCCTCATCACGCCTGGTATCGCCGGGCGGCAGGACTACGACCTGTACAAGCCGGGTCCGACCGGTGACGTCGCCAAGGCGAAGAAGCTCCTCGCCGACGCCGGTGTCACGGACCTGAAGCTCACGCTCGTGACGCAGAACGACTCGTCGAACCTCGCCGAGGCGCAGGCGCTGCAGGCTGGCCTCAAGCGGGCAGGCATCACCGTGACGCTCAAGCCGCTCGACATCGACTCGTTCTACACGGCGACGACCGACGGCAGCGACTTTGACCTCGCGCTGTTCAGCTGGCAGCCCGACTTCCCGAGCGCGAACGCCAACATCCAGCCGCTCTACGCATCGTCGGAGATCGGCGACGGCGGCTACAACGTGTCGAAGTACAGCAACCCCGAGGTCGACGCGCTCATCGAGAAGGCCACTGGCACGATCGACCAGAAGGCGGCGCAGAAGCTCTGGGCCGAGGCGGACCGGAAGATCATGGCCGACGCCCCGATCGTCCCGCTGACCTACGCGAAGCAGTCGTTCCTCGCCGGATCGAACGTGCAGAACTTCCAGATCGCGGACTTCCCGGCGTACCCGAACTACCTCAAGGTCTCGCTCGGCAAGTGACCGATCCGATCCTGCAGGTCGAGGGGCTCCACGTCGCGTTCGGCGACGCGGAGCCCGTCGTCCGTGACGTCTCCTTCGACCTGACACCCGGTCGTGTGCTCGCCCTCGTGGGCGAGTCCGGTTCGGGCAAGTCCGTCAGCGCCATGAGCGTGCTCGGCCTCCTGCCGCCGCAGGCACGGGTGTCCGGCAGCATCCGCTTCCGCGGTGCCGAGCTCGTCGGCGCATCCGTCGACGAGCTCCGCGCCGTTCGCGGCGCCGGCATCGGCGTGGTGTTCCAGGAGCCGATGAACTCCTTCACCCCGGTCCTGTCGATCGGCACGCAGATCGCCGAAGCGGTCAGGGCGCACCCACGTGGGCTCGACCGCGCCGCGGTCTCGGGACGCATCGACGAGCTGCTCCGGTCCGCCGGGCTCGCCGACCCGGAGCGGATCAGGAGGGCGTACCCGCACGAGCTCTCCGGTGGGCAGCTGCAGCGCGCGATGATCGCGATGGCGCTCGCGGGTGACCCGGTGGCGCTCATCGCGGACGAACCGACGACGGCGCTCGACGTCACGGTGCAGGCGGGCATCCTCGACCTGCTCCGGACGCTCTGCCGCGAGCGCGAGCTGGCCGTGCTGCTGATCACGCACGACATGGGCGTGGTCGCGGACGTCGCCGACGAGGTCCTCGTGATGCGACGCGGCGAGCCCGTCGAGCACGGCGCGGTGGACGCGCTGTTCCGCGCGCCGCAGGCCGCGTACACGCGCGCCCTCTTGGCAGCCGTACCCTCTCTGGAGGCTCGTCCCGCTTCCGCCCCGCCGCCTGCGGACGGGACCGACGGGGCGGAGGCGAGCCGAGCCTCCCGTCCGGTGGTCGCGCGGATGCGCGACGTGGCGGTCCGGTACGACCGGCGCGGCGCGCCGACGGTCAGCGGGATCGACCTCGAACTGCGCGCGGGCGGGACGCTGGGCCTCGTCGGGGAGTCGGGTTCCGGCAAGTCGACCATCGGACGAGCCCTCGCCGGGCTCGTGCCCGTCGTCGCCGGCGCCGTCGAGGTGGACGGCAGCGACCTCCGCACGGCACGTGGCCGTCGGCTGCGCGAGATCCGGAGCCGTGTCGGGATCGTGTTCCAGGACCCGGCATCGTCGCTCAATCCGCGGCAGACCATCGGCTGGAGCATCGCCGAGCCGCTGCTCGTGCACGGCGTCTCCGCGGCGGACCGGACGAACCGCGTCCACGACCTCCTCGTCGCGGTGCAGCTCGACCCGTCGTGGGCGGAGCGCTTCCCGCACGAACTCTCCGGGGGTCAGCGGCAGCGTGTCGCCGTCGCCCGAGCACTCGCGCTGCGTCCGGCGCTCGTGATCGCCGACGAGCCGACCTCGGCGCTCGACGTGACCGTGCAGGCCGCCGTGCTCGAGCTGCTCTCGTCGCTGCAAGACGAGTTCGGCTTCGGGATGCTGCTCGTCAGCCACGACCTCGCGGTGGTGCGGCAGCTCGCGGACGAGGTCGTCGTGCTCCACGACGGCCGCATCGTCGAACGCGGCGACACGTCGACCGTGCTGGACGACCCACAGGAGGACTACACCCGCATGCTGCTCGCCGCCGCGCCCGTGGCCGACCCCGCACGTCAGGCCACCCGGCGCGATGCGTGGCGTGCGCTGACCGGAGGTGTCGCATGAGCGCGAACGTCGTCGACCGGCCCGTCGCCGCGTCCGGCGCCCGCTCGACCGGGTTCCGTGCGGTGGTCCGTCGTGTCCGCCGGGACCGCTGGGCCGTCGCATCGGCGATCGTCATCGTGGTGTTCCTCCTCGTCGCCGTGTTCGCTCCCGTGATCGCCGCGATCAGCGGGCAGGACCCGTACTCGTACGACATCAACGCGCTCAACTCGTTCGGTGCGCCCCGCGGGGCGCTCGGCGGCGTGAGCGGCACGCACTGGTTCGGCGTCGAGCCGCTGACCGGGCGGGACCTGTTCGCGATCGTGACGTACGGTGCGCGGACCTCGCTCGGGATCGGGCTCGCAGCGACGGCCATGTCGCTGGTCATCGGGGTGCTCGTCGGGGTCACGACCGGGTTCTTCGGCGGCTGGTACGACCGGGTGCTCTCCCGCGTGGTCGACGTCATGTTCGGGTTCCCGTCCCTGGTCTTCATGATCGCCCTCACCGCGATCGTGCCGACCTCGTTCCCGAAACCCGTGCTCGTCGTGCTCGTCATCGGGTTCTTCGGCTGGCCGTCCGTCGCGCGTGTGATCCGCGGTCAGACGATGTCGCTCCGCACCCGCAACTACGTCGTCGCGTCCACCGCGCTCGGCGCCGGCCGCTGGCACGTGATCCGGACGCAGCTCCTGCCGAACCTCGCCGCGACGATCACCGTCTACGCGACGATCTCGATCCCCTCGATGATCGGTGCGGAGGCAGCGCTGTCCTTCCTCGCCGTCGGGGTCACCCCGCCGACGCCGTCGTGGGGGCGCAGCATCGGCGACGCGATCGGGTGGGTGCAGACCGACCCGATGTACCTCGTGTTCCCCGGTGCCGCACTGTTCCTCATCACCCTGGCGTTCAACGTCCTCGGCGACGCGCTCCGTGACGCCCTCGACCCGCGGGGAGGCACGCGATGACCACCTTCCGCTTCGTCCTCTTCCGGGTGCTCGGCGCCGTCGTGGTGCTGCTCGTCGTCGCCGCGGTGACATACGCGCTCTTCATGCTGCTGCCGACGAACCCGGCACGCGCGATCTGCGACAAGCCCTGCACGCCCGACCGTCTGCGCGAGGTGCAGGCGTTCCTCGGGACCGACAAGCCGTGGATCGCACAGTTCCTGGCGTACCTCGGCGGCATCTTCACCGGGCGCACGTTCGGCACCGGTGCCTCGGTGATCCACTGTGCCGCACCCTGCTTCGGGTACTCGTTCCAGCTCCACGACAGCGTGACGTCGCTCATCGTGACGCGCCTGCCCGTCACCGCGTCGATCGCCGTCGGTGCCGCGGTGCTGTGGCTCGTCGCGGGCGTCGCCGGGGGAGCGGTCTCGGCGCTCCGCCGCGGATCCGCCCTGGACCGCACGGTCATGGGGATCGCCGTCGCGGGGGTGTCCGCACCGTCGTACCTGGTCGGCCTGCTGGCGATCCTGTTGTTCGGGTTCGTCCTCGGGGTCCTGCCGACGAGCGGCTACGTGGCGTTCACCGACGATCCGGTGGGATGGTTCACGCACCTGGTACTGCCGTGGTGCGTGCTCGCCTTCATCAGCGCGGCGATCTACGCCAGGCTCACGCGGGGCGAGATGCTCGAGTCGATGTCGCAGGACTTCGTCCGGACCGCCCGCGCGAAGGGCATCCGCGAACGTCAGGTCGTCGTGCGGCACGGACTCCGGACCGCGATCCTGCCCGTGGTGACACTGTTCGGTCTCGACCTCGGCTCGCTGCTCGGCGGTGCGGTCATCACCGAGAAGGTCTTCTCGATGCAGGGGCTCGGTGCGCTGCTCATCGACGCGGTGCACACGCTCGACCTGCAGGTGGTCGTCGGGTTCACGCTGTTCTCGGCGTTCCTCGTCGTGACGGCGAACGTCATCGTCGACGTGGTCTACGCGTTCGTGGACCCGCGGGTGCGGCGCCGGGCGTAGGGGCGCGCGCCGCGGGTCCGTCGTCCTGCTGCTGCAATTCGTCCGCCGAAGCGACAGCGTCACGCCGAGGCGCTGGGACTGTATCGACAGAGCGACAGTCTGCCGCCGATGTTTGGCGGCAGACTGTCGCTTTCGCGTAACGGACGACGGACCGACCGGGCCCAACGGACGACGGACAGACCGGGCGGCCGCGGCGCCCCCGTCAGAAGTACGTGATGCCGTGGGGGGTGCGCGGCGGCAGGAGCATCGCACGGAGGAGCACCGGCACGACCGGGTCCGACGCGCGCAGGAGCCCGGCGGCGGCGAGCGTCACCGGGTTCACCGACCCGATGAGCAGCGCACCGAGGTCGGCCACGTCGAGCGCGACGTCGACGTCGGACCCAGCGGCGGCGGAGAGCCGCGTCACGGTCCCGACCCCACCGGACACGTCGAGCCGGTACGTCCCGGCCGCGAACCCGAGCGAGTCGGTGACCGCGAGCGTGACCGAGCCGTCGGCAGCGTACGGCCGGGACGTCAGGGACGCGGCGACGTCGAGGACACGGAGCCAGACGTGGTCTTCCTCGTGGTCGACGTCGTACGCCCGGTTGTCCCCGAGTGCTGCGACGATCGGGTCGTCGAGCCGCGACCGGTTGTACTTCACGACGTCGTTGAGGTCGATCGAGAGCAGGAACTCCCAGAGCGACAGGTAGGCCTCGTCGGTCGCGTACACCAGGTCGACGATCTCGACCGCGGTGTCCTTGCCGGATTCCTTCACGCGCCAGGTGACGTACCCGTCGACGTCGTCGGAACCGTCCGCCCGGTGCACGGCAGCCCTGACGTCCTTCGCCTTCTCGCCGTCCCCGGTCAGCTCGCCGAAGACGACCGGCCAGGTCCCCGTGTTGCGCACCATCGAGCCGGGCGTCCGGGCGTCGAAGCGCGCGAAGACGTCCTGACCGACACCGTCCGCGAGCCACGAGAGCGGCACGACGGACACGGTCCCCGTGGTCGGCACGAGGAACGGGAGCGCCCGGTTGCGTCGGACGCTGACGGCGCGCTCACGGATGGCGCATCCGAACCCGAAGCGGCGGTAGATCGTCCCCTCAGAGGCGGTGAGCGACGCCATCGCGTAGCCCTCCTCGACCCCGCGGCGGAGGGCGTGGGTCATCATCGCGCGGAGGATGCCCCGTCGGCGCTCGGTGGACCGTACGGTCACCGCGGAGATCGCCTGCGTGTCGACGGAGCTGCCGTCGCCCCACGAGAGTGCCTTCCGGAACCACGTGAAGGTGCCGGCCGGCCAGGTCTCGTCCACGGACCCGGGGAAGGGCTCCCGGACGTAGACGCCGAGGAACGTCTCCTGGTCGGCGATGAAGTGGGACGCCATGCGCGCGGCGGTCTCCGGCGACGGGTCCGCCTCGTGGAAGCCCATCCCCACGGACCGCATCCAGTCCGCGGTGCGCTCGTCGGGCGCACCGGAGTCGTCGGTGGCAGGGGTGAACTCCCGCAGGTCGAAGCGGGCGTCGAATTCGTCGTTGATCGGCACGAGCCGACCCTATCGGTGCCCGGTGACCGCCCGGGGTCAGTCCGTCGCGCCTGCTGGCGGATCGACGAGCAGCCCGACCCGGTCGGCGAGGTACTCGGCGAGGGGCACGGCCGTGTCGGCTGCCGGCGACCAGCGGACGAGGGGCTCGTCGTCCTGCACGAACAACGCGCCGTCGGCACCGATCAGGTGCTCGTCGAGCGGGATCGGCTCCGCGCCGTGGTTGACGGTGTCGCCCGCGTGGAAGTGCCCGCGCGCGGCCGCAGCCCGGTACGCCCGGCGGACCTCGGCCGACACCGACTGGAACTGGGACCGGCCGGGCTCGGTGACCCGGGTGATCGTCCCCGTCGCCCACACCCGGCCACCGGTCTCGAGCGACGACCCGATGAGCAGCGCCCCCACCCGCCAGACCCGTCCGAGCGGACGCATCGTCGGTTCACGGCGGATCCCGAGCACCGCCTTCGGCTCGACGTACTCGCCGAGCGCCTCGTCCGGCACGTCCGCGTCGCGGAGGCGTCGTGCGGCCTCGTCGAGCAGTTCGCGTGCGCGCATCACTCCGTCCGTCACGTCACCCGAGCCTAGACGTGGCGCCCACGACCTCCGCGCGATCGACGTCGGCGGCGGACCGATGACGTCACCCCGATGGTGATCATGGCCGCGCTGTAGGCCAGCAGGATGCCAGCGACGACGGGGATCAGCCAGCCACGGGACCCGTTGACCAGCTGGTTGACGTACCCGACCTCGGGGATGCTGTACCAGACGACACCGCGGACCTGGGCGGCCGTCACCGGCGAGGGGTCCGGCTCGGCGTTGTTGTCGCCCTTGAGCACGAACGTGCGGGCGCCGTCGGAGGACGACTCGACGGCGACCACGCGGTGGCTGATCACGGCCGGCTGCCCGGAGACGATCTGGTACGTGACGACGTCGCCGATCCGGATGTCCTCGAGCGGGGTGGGCTTCACGACGAGGAGCGTCCCGGGCGGCAGCGTCGGTTCCATCGACTGGGTCAGGACCGTGAGCGGGGTCGAGCCCGTCGCCTTCGGGATGACGATGAGGACGACGGCGAGTCCCGCCACGATGACGAGCATCCCGGTGCTGAGGCCGAGCGCGACGGCGTGCAGGACCGCTCGCCATCCGGTGCGCTCCCGCATCCTGTTCAGGCGCCGCATCGGATCGCCGGCCCGTCGTTCTGGGTGAACAGCGTCACGGAGCCGCTCCCGGCGACGGTGCTCGTCGGCTTCCCCGCGCTGTCGAGCACCTTGACGTCGACGGTCTGCGTGCCGCTCGTGGCGACGCTCGACGGGACGTCCGACGGCGCGATCGTGATGAACCCCGAGTAGTCCTGTGCCTTCTGTCCGACCTGGGTGTCCTTCACGAAGGCTGCGTAGGAGGTGTCCGTCGGACGCGACGACGCCGGCCACCGGACGTCGACGTAGTTCCCGCTGTGGTCCGTGCAGGTGAGGGCGGGGGAGGCCGTCGAAGCGGCCGAGGTGTTCATGTAGAGGCCGCCCTGGACCGGGGCGGACGTCCACGTCCCCGCGACGACCGTCAGCGCGATGTTCACGTTCGTCGTGGTCGATGCGGGAGCGGACGACGTCGGTGTGCTCCGGACGCACCACACGGCTGCGGCGCCGGCGGCGAGGTCCGAGGTCATGCTCGGCAGGGACGCCCACGTGCCGCTCACCGATCCCGTGCCCACCGCGGTGGACGCGGTGCACGCCGTCGTCGACGCGACCGGCCACGCGACGACGGAGATCGCCTGGGCCAGCGCGGTCGAGCTCCCGGCGACGACGGACACCGTCGTGGAGGTCGTCCCGGCGATCGATCCCGAGTTCGTGAGCGTGACCGGCTTGGTCACCGAGGTGACCGTCGACGAGAACGTCGTGGTCATGTCGCTCGTGCCGCTGATCGACGCGGACATCTTGCCGATCGTCGTGCTCGACGACGTGGTCCCGCTGGTGGTCCAGAGTGCCCAGGCGGCGGTCGAGCCACTGACGACGAACACGACGGCGAGCAGCGCGGCGAGCACCACGCGGAACCGGCGGCTCACGGTGCCACCTGCGTTCCCGTGACGGTGAGCGTGAAGTCCGTCACCGCTCCGGCGACGGACTGCGGTGCGTCGGAGCCGAGGCCGACCTGGATGCAGGCGATGCCGGTCGCTCCGACGGGGAGGGTGTAGTAGCCGCTCCCGGTGTCGAAGGTGGCGATCGGGCCGCTCGCGCCGGACAGGCCGGCGCGGCAGTCGGCTGCGGTGTTCACCGAGGCCAGCCGGAGCGTCTGCGCGCCGAGCACCGTGGCGTCGGACGCGCTCGCGTACGAGACCTTGGTGGCGGTCGTCGCGACGCGGATCGAGAGCGGCACCGATCCGGTGTTCTTCACGGTGAACGTCCCGGTCGTGCTGCGACCAGGCGCGAGCACCGAGGTGTTCATCGGGCTGAGCGCACCGACCGTGACGGTGGCGGTGCCGGACTTGACGCTCGATGCGTTCGTGCTCGCCGAGGCGTTCCAGAGGGCGTAGGTGCCGCCGGTGCCGAGCAGCGTCGTCACCACGGCGACCGCCAGGACGAGGGCGGCGAGCCATGCCCAGGCGTGGAAGCGCAGGCGAGCGCGCGGGGCACGGTGGCGCCCCGTCGGTGCGTTCGTCATGCGCGTCTCCCCGCTGGTCGTGGAGGAGCGGCGTGGTCGGCGGATCAGGGGCCGACCACGCCGCGGATCAGGAGCCGATCGCGGTCTGCGTCAGCGTGAAGGCGAGCGCACCGACGTTCACGGTGCCGTTCTGGCCCGTCGTCGCCGAGGACGGCAGCTCGATCGTGAAGACGACCTTGACGGGGGAGGTGGTGCTCGACGGCGACACAACGAAGGTGTTCGCGTTCGAGGTCGACTGCACGACCGACGCGCTCGTCGAGGTCACGGCGAGCGTCTTCGTGGTCGCAGCGACCAGGGCCGAGTCGCCCGTGATGCTCTGGCTCGCGTAGGTCAGGTTGGCCTTGAGGTCCTGACCGGTCGCGCCGATGTTCAGCGTCTGCGTGAACTGGTACTTGTTGCCGGGCACCATGAGGACGTTCGCCGGGTTGATGGTCGTCGAGCGACCGTTGGTGATGTCGGTCCAGACGCCGTCGTTCGCCGCGCTGAGCGTGAGCGTGCCCGAGCTGACAGCGCTGGCGGCGGTGGAGGCGCTGGCGTTCCAGAGGGCGAAGGTGCCCGCTCCGCCGAGGAGGAGCGCGACGCCGGCGGCGCCGGCGATGGCACCGGTGACGATCTTGTGCATGAGGAGTCCGTTTCTGCGCACACAGGGGCGCGGAAGGCCACCGGCACGCGGGTTCGGGTTGGCGCGCCGGCAGGACGGTGTCATCGGCCCCGGGGGTCGGGGGCCGCGGCTGACCTGTGCCGAGAGCGGATCGCCGGGCTCCGGGGTCGTGAGCGACTGCTGACGACCCGGGCGGGCAGGATTCGTTCCGGTATCGAAACTACCCGTCCCCCAAAGTGCGGACAAGAGGAATCATGCGTCTGAATGCACCCAATCCGGGGGCCATTTTTGTCCCCGAGACAGCGGACACTGTTTGTACCCCGATCACGGACGACAAGTACAGGAATGCGCACAGCCCCAATACGGTTGCACGGACCGGAAACGAGGAGGGCCCATGGGCATCGTGCGCTGGCTGTTCGACGCGCAGATCGTCATCGGCGACCAGACCGTGCTCTGGCGCGAGGTGATCGGCAACGTCTTCGGGCTGCTCAGCGCCCTCGGCGGCATGCGCCGCAAGGTGTGGGCGTGGCCCGTCGGCATCGTCGGCAACGTCCTGCTCTTCACGGTCTTCATGGGTGCGCTCTTCGACACCCCGAACCCGGTCAACCTGCTCGGCCAGGCCGGACGCCAGGTGATGTTCATCATCGTCAGCGTGTACGGCTGGTACCGCTGGACCCATCGCCCCGCCGAGTCGACGACCGTCATCGACCCGAAGTGGGCGTCGTGGCGGACCCGTGGACTGCTCGTCGTCGGCATGGTCGGCGGGACGCTCGTGCTGACGCCGGTCTTCCGCGCCCTGGGGTCGTACGAGCCGGTGTGGAGTGACGCCTGGATCTTCGTCGGGTCCCTGCTCGCGACCTACGGCATGGCGAAGGGCTGGGTCGAGTTCTGGCTCATCTGGGTCGCCGTGGACCTGGTGGGCGTCCCGCTGCTGTTCTCCGCCGGGTACTACGCGTCCGGGCTGATGTACGTCTTCTACGGCGTCTTCACCCTGACCGGATTCTTCGTCTGGATGCGGCAGCGCACGAAGCCACCTGCGGCTCCCGTCACCGTCGGCTGAGCGCCACCGGGGAGCGGACGGCATGCTGGGAGCATGAGCGATGGCGCGTTCCTGACCGGCCTGCGGGTGTTCCGTGCCAGGCGGCACGAGTTCCTCGAGCCGAGGCGCACCCGACGTCGGACGATCGTCTGCGGTTCCGTCGCCGTCATCGTCGGTGCGGCGACGATCGTGTCGGACGCGATGACCGGATGGCTGGGGACGCCCCTTCCGCAGACGATCGTCTCGGCGGTCGCCTTCGCGGTGGCGATCGGGTGCTTCGCCGCGCTGTTCTTCCGGACCGCACGGAAGCTCCAACCCCAGCGGTGGCAGCCGTACCCCGGCGGATGGCGACGGCACGAGCGCATCGGGCAGCAGTTCGCGGCCCGACCGCCGGAGCTCCTCCCCGAGGACCGCGACGAGGTCCTCGCCCGGGCGACCGACACGGTCGAGCCCGCGATCGCGAGCGCGGATCGGTTGCGCTGGATCCCGTTCGGGTGGCTCGCGACATGGATCGGCGCGCTCGCCAGCGGGCTGGCGTCCACGGAGAGTCTCGTCGTCCTGCTCATGCCACCGGTGTTCCTGTTCCTGCAGGGTGGGAGCGTCGTCGCGACGGTCGTGTGGCTCGGGCGGGCGGAGCTGACCCGGCGGCGGGTCGAGGCGACCCCGCCCTGGACGCCACCGGTGGGACCAGCGGCGCGCAACCCCGACCCTCGCGGGTCGAAGCTCGGGTTGCCAGGCGACTGAGCGCACGGCCCCCGGTCTGGGACGCGACAGGTCCTCGTCGATGCGATGGGATGTCCGGGTGGAGACACTGACTGACGACACGATCGTCGACGAACAGACGATCGCGGAGCGCCTCATCCGGGCGGCCATCCGCGCCTACCGCCTGCACCCGTTCACCGAGGTCGACGCGGCGGTCGTCGCGGACATCGCCGGTGTGCCGCTCGACGCCGTCGCCCGGGCGTTCCCGACGTGGGACGCCCTGCTGCTGGTCACCTACGACGCGTGGACCGACCTCCGCGGATCGACCAGACGCCAGAAGCCGGCGACGACGATCGACTACGTCCGGATGACCCTCGCCGAGGACGTCGCCGACCCGGGTCTCGTCCGGGTCCTCGCCGGCGTGATCAACATCGCGGGCGCTGACACCACCTTCGCGGAGCTGTTCCGGAAGCGGTACGCCGAGTACGTCGGTGCGCTGACGGCGGGGTTCCAGCGCGACTTCGACGCGGGCGCCGAGGACGCGGTGGTCTCCGCCGAGCACGCGGCCACACAGCTGCTCGCCCTGTACCAGGGACTCCAGATCCAGCTCCTCGTGCGACCGGGCCTCGACGCGCTCGCCGAGTACGACCACGCGGTCCGCGCGCTCCGCGCGGGCTGGCGGCACCGTCACGTCCCGGCGTGGGACCTCGACGGTGTCCCGACGTCACCCGTCCTTCCTGCCGGCTGACGTCCTGGACGCACCCCGTGACGGACGGGAGGCACGGTGCCTGCCCGCACCGTGCCTCCCGCGCGCGCCCCGCATGTTGCGACGCGCCAGCGGCGCGCGGCGCCAGCGCCGACCGAGCCTGCGAGGTCGGTTGCCTGGATCCTGCTATGCGCGCAACCAGGCGGTCCCCACGCCCGTCAGGGCGCCGTCTGCCACCGGCGCCGAGGCGAGCAGCAGCGCACCCGCGGGGAGTTCGTACGGCTCGTCTCCGAACACCGTGACGTTGGTCCAGCCGTTCGGCCGGCGGAACGCGAGCACGTCGTCGCGACCGGTGTCGAGCCACTCGAGGCGCTCCTCGGACTGCAGCTGCCCACGGAGGCCGAGCGCCTTCCGGTAGAGGTTCAGCGTGGAGTCGGGGTCGTCGTCCTCCGCCTCGACCGAGAACCCGCCGAACCACGCCGGCTGCGGCAGGTGCGAGCCACCTGAGCCGAAGCCGAACGACGACCCGTCCCTGGTCCACGGGATCGGGACACGGCAGCCGTCACGGCCGACGTCGACGCCCGGGTTCCGGAAGAACGCCGGGTCCTGACGGTCGGCGGCGGCGATGTCGCCGACCTCCTGCAGGCCGAGCTCCTCACCCTGGTACATGTACGCCGAGCCCGGCAGCGCGAGCTCCAGCAGCGTCGCCGCCTGCGCGCGCCGGAGCCCGAGCTCCTGGTCGAGTGCGTCCGGCGAGCCGCCGGCGAGCAGCCACGCGCCGCCCTGCTTCTCGGACGCACCGTTCCTCGGCGGCAGTGCGTAGCGGGTGGCGTGCCGGACGACGTCGTGGTTCGAGAAGACCCACGTGGTCGAGGAGCCGGACTGCTCCGCGAGACCGAGGTTGAACTCGATGATCGACCGGAACGACGGCGCGTCGAAGTCGGCTTCGAGCAGGTCGAAGTTGAACGCCTGCCCGAGCCCGTCGGCGCTCGCGTAGCGGGCACGGCGGTCGGCGGCGACCCACGCCTCGGCGACCGCGGTGCGGGCCGGGGTGTACTCGTCGAAGACCTTCCGCCACTCCGCGTAGATCTCGTGGACGTCGTCACGGTCCCAGAGCGGGTGCGTGCCGTCCTTCGGCATGGCGGAGAGTTCGGCCCAGGTCGGCAGGACCTCGCCGAGGTCCTTCGAGAGCCCGTGTGCCACGTCGATGCGGAAGCCGTCGACCCCGCGGTCGGACCAGAAGCGCAGGGTGTGCAGGAAGTCGTCCCGGACCTCCCGGTTCGCCCAGTTCAGGTCGGGCTGCTCCTTCGCGAAGCTGTGCAGGTACCACTGGCCGTCGCCCGCTGCGGTCCAGGCCGGACCGCCGAAGATCGAGACCCAGTCGGCCGGTGGGTTCTCGGCGGCGGGACCGGTGCCGTCGCGGAACACGTAGCGGTCGCGGGCCGAGCTGCCGACGGGCGCGGCGAGGGCTTCGCGGAACCACTCGTGCCGGTCGCTCGTGTGGTTCGGGACGATGTCGACGATCACCCGGATCCCGGCGCCGTGCAGGGCGGCCACCATCGCGTCGAAGTCCTCGAGCGTGCCGAGCTTCGGGTCGACGTCGCGGTAGTCGTCCACGTCGTAGCCGCCGTCGGCGAGTGCCGACGGGTAGAAGGGGCTGAGCCAGACGGCCTCGACGCCGAGCGACGCCAGGTAGGGCACGCGCTCGGTGATGCCGGCGAGGTCGCCGATCCCGTCGCCGTTCGCGTCCGCGAAGGACCGCGGGTAGATCTGGTAGACGCTCGCCTGGCGCCACCAGGTCTCGTCGGTGGCCGTCGGGTCCTGTGCGGTCAGCACATCGGTCATGAGGGGTGGTGTCCTTTCGGTGGTGCTCGTGTCGGTCACTTGATGGCGCCCTGCGTCACACCGGACATCACCCATCGCTGGGTGAGGACGTACACGATGATGGACGGCGCCATCGCCATGAGGTACGAGGCGAACGAGACGTTGTAGTTGTTGCTGAACTGGCTCTGGAAGATCTGCTGCAGCACGGGGAGCGTCTGCAGCGCCGGGTCGGCCGTGATGAGCGCCGGCATCATGTAGTCGTTCCACGACGCCAGGAACGCGAAGATCCCGACGGTCGCGCTCATCGGTGCCAGGAGCGGGAACAGCAGCCGCCAGAACACCTGGCCCACGCTCGCGCCGTCGATGCGGGCGCTCTCCTCGAGCTCACCGGGGATCGAGCGCAGGAACGCGGTGAAGAGCAGCACGCTGAAGGACAGCTGGAACATGATGTGCAGGATCGCGACGCCGATCGGGTTGTCGAGACCGACCATGCCGGTGAGCTTGACCTGCGACAGCGCCAGGACCGGGAACGGCAGGAACATCGCGGCCAGCAGGTAGAAGAACGACCAGCGGAACAGCCGGTGCTGCCAGTTGTGCGAGATCGCGTAGGCGGCGAACGACGCAAGGAGGATCGTCCCGGTGACGGAGATCGCGGCGACGAGCACGGAGACGCCGAACGCCCGCGGGAAGTCGGTCAGCTCCCAGGCCCGGACGAACCCGTCCATGCTGAACGGTGCCGGCAGCGAGAACGCGTTGCCGTCGAGCGCCTGGCTCGTGGTCTTGAACGCCATCACGACCGTGACGTACAGCGGGACGAAGACCGTCAGCGAGCAGATCGCCAGGATGATCGTCAGCGGCCAGTTCCAGCCGCTCTTCGAGCGACGGCCGCGGGCGGCGTCCGCGTCGATCGACCGCATGCTGCCGGTGCGGGTGGTGGACGGCTGGAGCGGTGCAGGGAGCGTCATGAGAAGAGGGCCTTCCCGCGGCTGAGCCGCAGCTGGACGAGCGCGAGGATGACGGTGATGACGAAGAAGATCGTCGCGTTCGCCATCTGGTAGGAGTAGTCGCCGCTGTTGAACCCGTTGAAGATCGACATCGCGACACTCGTGGTCGCGGTCCCCGGGCCTCCGGCGGTGAGACCGACGATCACGTCGTAGGCGTTGAGGAAGTTCTTGAAGCCGAGGATCAGGTTGATGACGATGTAGCCGGCGGTGAGCGGCATCGTGATCGAGACGAGCTGCCGCCACGACGACGCGCCGTCGATGGCCGCGGCCTCGTACACCTCGCCGGGGATCGCGAGGACCCCCGCGATGTAGATGAGCAGCGTGCCGGGGATCGCCTGCCACGTCGTGACCACCACGATCGCGATCCAGGCGAGGTCGGGGTTCGCGAGGATGCTCGTCTCGAGCGGCGCGATCCCGAGCGTCGTCGCGAGCTCGGGCAGGCTGTTCGAGAAGAGGAACGAGAACACGTACGCGATGACGATGCCCGAGATGACCATCGGCAGCACGAACACCGCGCGGAGGGCGACCTTGGCACGGATGCGGCTCGTCAGGGCGATCGCCAGCAGGAGCGCCAGCGCGTTCACGACGAGCACGGTGACCAGCGAGAAGCCCATCGTGAACAGGTAGGCGTGCAGGATCGCCGGGTCGGAGAAGATCGCGAGGTAGTTCGTCAGGCCGGTGAACCCGAACTCCCCGAACCCGACCGAGTCGGTGAAGCTCAGGACGATGCCCATCACGGCTGGGACGGTGATCGCCAGTGTGAAGACGACGAGCGTCGGCAGGAGGAAGGCGAGGAAGACCGGCTGGATGCGGTGCACCCGGGACCGTGCGCTTCGTGGTGCGCGACCACTCGCGGTGGGGGAGCCGCCCCGGTCGGGATCGGGGCTGTCGGTGGGGCTGTTCCGGCGGCTGCCGCCGGAGGACGTCGTGGCGATTGCCATGGTGATCGTCTCCTCGGTCCGAGACCGGGTCAGGCCTTCCGGCGCGCCACGCGCGCCCAGTCGGCATCGAGTGTGCGGAGCTGCGGAGCCGGGTCGCCACCGAGGGCGATGGACTGCGCGTAGTTGGCCACGGGGATCTCGGCCGGCACGAGCTGCGACGGGCCGAGGTAGAAGGCGGCGTCGTCGTAGTACTGCTGCATGCCCTTGAGCGTCGGGTTGGCGACCGGGGGCGAGTCCTTGCGGGTGCCGAACCCGTTGTTGTCCGCGTTGTACTTGTCCGCGACGTCGGGGGACATCAGGAAGCGGAGGAACTCGCGCGCTGCCTCCTGCTTCTTCGACGCCTTCGGGATCCAGAGCGCCAGGTCGACGTTGACCCGGACCTTCAGGTCGGCGGGGTCGTCGGTCGCGGGCATCGGGAACGTGCCGAGGTCCATGTCCGGGTTCGTCTTCGCGATCTCGATGAGCGCCCACGGACCCTGCAGGTACATCGCCGACTCGCCCTTCGCGAACGCGAGGTTGCCGTCGCCGTACGCACGGCTCGCGGCGTTCTTGTTCGACCACTTCGCGAGCTGCGCCATCCGGTCCATCGGCGGTGCGAAGTCCTTCGAGAACGACACGGGGGACGACGGCGTGAGCGACGTGCCTTCCTTCTCGAGCGCCGAGAAGGTCTTCCTGACGTCGAGCATGCCGCCGATCGAGTAGTCGAACATCCCCTGGGCGAGCGTCCACGTGTCCTTGTAGGTGTTGTAGAACGGCGTGACGTCGGCGGCGAGGAGCTTCTCGCAGACCGCCTCCAGCTCGGACCAGGTGGTCGGGATCTCGATGCCCTGCTGGGCGAAGATCTCCTTGTTGTAGATCACCGACGCGGCGGTGACCGAGTACGGCAGCGCGTTCCGCTCGCCCGGGTAGGACGCCGTCTGTTCCATGAGTGTCCAGAGGTCCGGGTTGATGGCCTTGGCCTCGTCCATGTCGGACAGGTCGGTCAAGGCGCCGTGCTCGACGAACGACACCATCGCGTAGTTGTAGTTCAGGCAGCCGAGGTCCGGCGGCGAGCTCCGCACGAAGTCGGCCGGCAGCGACGACGTCGAGTCACGGATGACCCGGATCTTCGACTGGCTGTCGTGGAACTTCGCGATGACGTCGTCGAAGTAGCCGATGACCTCGGGCTTCGAGACGTAGAACGTGATCGTCTCCCGACCGGAACCCGACGAGGCGGGCGCGCACCCGGCGAGGGCCAGGCTCGCGCCGACTGCGCCGGTGCCGAGGAGGAAGGACCGACGACTGAGCGCCGATCGGCTCAGCGGTGAAGCGGTTCGTGCGTGCACGTGAACTCCGTCCGACGGGTCTCGGCGCCCTTGCCGTCCCGTCCCCCCGACTGCTCCGATGCGGTCGGTGCACATAATCTAGCGAGAATATTTAGGAAAGCAAGGAACTCGTGACGCGGTATCTTCAGCCAGTGACCATGCTCCCCGACCTGCTGCGACGCTCGAGCCTCGAGACGGTGCTCGACGTGGCGTTCGCCGAGCAGGCGTTCACCGCGAGCACGGTGATGGCACGGACCGGGCACACGCGGTCGACCGTGCTGACGGCGTGCGACGAGCTCGTCCGGCTCGGGTGGATCGCGGAGCTCGACGACGCCAGGGCCGCGGGGGAGTACCGGATGGGTCGCCCGGCGAAGCGCTACGAACTCCGGAGGACCGCCGGCGTGGTCGTCGGGGCCGACGTCGGGCAGTCACGCGTCGAGGCGGTCGTCGCTGACCTGCGCGGAGCCGTCCTCGCCCACGCGGAGGAGCCCGTCCGACCCGACTTCGACGACGCCGACCGTGACGCGCGTGATCGTCGCGCCGCGGTCCTCCGGTGCGTCACGCGCGCACTCGCCGACGCCGGGCACGCCGCCTCGGACGTGCTCGTCACGACGATCGGCGTCGCGGCGCCGGTCGACGCGCACGGGCGGTCCCCGAACGAGGACGACGGGTTCTGGCACCGCATGAACCCCGGCTTCGAGGAGGTCCTCGCCGGTCACGGGGCGATCGTCGTCGAGAACGACGCGAACCTCGCCGCGATCGCGGAGCGTGCCAGGGGTGCTGGTGACTCGTTCGCCGCACTGCTGTCCGGGGAGCGCTTCGGCACCGGCCTCATCGTCGACGGGGTCCTGCTCCGCGGCGCACACGGCGGTGCCGGCGAGATGCGCGTCCTCGCCCTCGTCGAGGGCGTCGGGACACCGGAGGGCATCGGCGCTGCGTGCCGGACGCTCGCGGCCGAGGCGCTCGCCGCCGGGCGGATCGCGCCGGGTTCGGTGCTCGCCGAGATCGCGGCACGGAGTGCGCTCGACGCCCAGGCGGTGTTCGCGGCTGCTCGCGACGGGGACCGGGTCGCCCTGCAGATCGTCGACCAGCTCGGTGAACGGCTGGCGAAGGCGACCATCGTGCTCGCGAGCCTGCTCGACATCGAGCGCGTGTACGTCGCCGGGGCGATCGCGCAGCCGGCGGCCGCGGTCATCGCGCGCGCGAACGCCGTCCTCGGCAGCGGTGCGTTCCGTCCGGTGCCGGAGGTCGTCGCGTCCGCGCTCGGGCCCGACGTCGTCCTGATCGGTGCGGCGCAGCGTGGGCTCGACCTCGTCCGGGCGAACCCGCTGGCGTTGTCCCTGACGGGGCGGTCGGTCAGCGCGTCCTGACCTCGGCGGCCGTCGGCCACCCCGGGAAGATCCGTTCCCCAGCCCGACGGGCGAGCAGGGTGACGGCGAGCAACGGCAGGCTCAGCGCCGCCATCGAGCTCGCCCACAAGACGAACGCACCGTGGAACACGAGTGGGGTCACGGCCATGACAGCGATCCACGTGAGCGCCGCCCAGCCGCGAGCGGGGTGTCCGATCGCCCACCGCGTGTCCCGCGAGCTCAGGGCGATCGCCACGATCATGAGCGAGCTGATCGGCCCGGGGGACTCGGAGAACGCGATGTCGTCGACAGTTGCCCGAAGGATGCCGAACCCGATCACGAGCACCGCGAACAACACCGTGACGGTCCGGGCGACGGCGAGTGCGATGAGGGTGCCCGCGCCGACGTCCTGCCGTTCTCGGATGCCCGTGTCGCTCATGACCGCACGGTAGCGCGCGGCGGACGGTGTGGGAATCGCGAGTGCCGTGAGATCACCGCGACCGGCGCCAGGAGAGGATCTGCCGGACCGTCACCTTCGACCCGTACTGCGCGACCGAGTGCCGGAAGAGGTACTGCGCGAACCACAGCAGCAGCCCCGCGACGACGAACACCTCGACGATGCAGACCACCGACTCGAGCGGCGACAGCGACCCGACGGCGTTCCGGACCATCGCGGTGATCGGGGTGAACGTCGGGAAGTACGTGAAGACCGCGACGACGGGCGACGAGGGGCTCGTCATCACGAAGAACGCCGCGTAGATCGGGATGATCAGCGAGAAGATCGCCGCGGACTGCAGCGCCGAGGCGTCCTTGATCGTCGGGACGGCGGCGCCGACGGCGACGAACAACGCCGACGCGAGCAGGACCCCGCCGACGAGCAGGAGTGCGCCGACCACCATCCGCCACGGATCGACGACCACGTGCCCGACCCGGCTGGCCACCAGCGGGATGACGACGACGAGCGACAGGAGCCCCGGCACCAGGAACACCCCGATCTGCACGAGGCCGACGAGCAGCATCGCGATGACCTTGCCGCGGATGAGGTCCCCGGCCGTCACCGTCGTCAGGATCATCTCGGAGATCCGGTTCTCCTTCTCCTCGACGACCACGGTGACCATGCGCGCGGCCAGCAGCAGCACGAGCCCGAAGAACGCCGCCAGGTAGACCATCGGGGGCAGGATCGACAGCCACCCCGGCGCGACTTTCCCGTCGGCGTAGGCCGTGACGTCGGCGGAAGGTGGGGACCGCAGGATGTGGACCGCCTCCGCGTCGTCCACCTTCGCGGCGACGCTCTGCTCGAGCACCCGCTCGGCGAGCGACGAGTACCCGCCGTTCTCGAAGAGCCCCTTGTCCTTCGCGGTGACCTCGATCGGGTCCTCGGACGGGGACTCCGGGAACACGACGAGCGCGTCGAGCCGTCCGGCGACGACGTCGGCACGGTCGGCGGCCGCGTCCGTGGACGGCGTCCCGCCCCAGCGCGCCGCCACGGACTCGGAGACGAGCCCGGAGCGGTCGACGTAGTGGAACGGCGTCTTCTCGGCGGACGAGCTCGACACGACCGAGTTCGTCCCCGCCGCCTGCCCGACCCCGACGAGCAGGGACACCACCACGATGACGAAGGGCAGCGCGAGGGTGCCGATCCAAAACGCGGGCTTCTTCACCGCGCGGACGAACTCGAACCGGATGACAGTTCCCAGACGGCTCATCGCGTTCCCCCTGCGGCGCGTTCGTCCGCGCCGGCGTCGTGGCCGTACACCTGCACGAAGATCTCGTCGAGCGGGATCCTCCGCATCTCGAAGCCCGTGACGTGCACGCCGGCTCCGACGAGCGACGACAGGATGTCCGACCCGTCCGTGGCTGCCGAGGACGACGGCACCAGGTACGCGACGTGGCCCTCGTGCCGTGCGAGCTTGTAGAGCGGCGACGTCGGCACCGCTCCGTCCAGTGACACCTTCGCGACGGCACCCCCGAAGGCGTCCTGCACCTCGGGGATCGTGCCGTACGCGGCCGCGGTGCCGTCCTTCAGGAGCAGGATCCGGTCGCAGAGCCGTTCGACCTCGTCCATGTGGTGCGTGACCAGGATCACGGTGGCGCCGTCGGCCTTCCGCTCGTCGACCAGGTCGAGCAGGAGCCTGCGGTTCACCGGGTCGAGGCCCTTGGTCGGCTCGTCGAGGATGAGCAGCCGCGGCCGGTCCATGATCGTGATCCCGAGCTGGACCTTCTGCTGCTGGCCGCCCGAGAGCTTGTCGATCCGGAGCTTCGCCTTGTCCGCGAGCCCCACCCGCGCCAGGTACTCCATCGACCACGCGGTGGACGCCGAGCGTGCCATGCCACGGAGTGCCGCGAAGTACGTCATCACGTCGATGACGGACTCCTTCCGGTACAGCCCGCGCTCCTCGGGCAGATACCCGATGCCGCCGGTCGCCGGCCGGTACTGCCGTCCGTCGATCGTCAGGGTGCCCGCCGACGGCGACGTGATGCCGAGCAGTGCCCGGATCGTCGTCGTCTTGCCGGACCCGTTGCTGCCGAGGAGCCCGAACGTCTCCCCGGGCGCGACGTCGAACGACAACCCGTCCACGACGGTACGGTCCCCGAAGCGCATGACGAAGTCCTGCACGCTGATGCTCGCCCCGGCCATGCAGCCCCCTTCTCGTGCCGCCGACCCTACCGGGCGCGCATGGACCGATGATGCGTCAGCGGCCGAGGGGCACCAGGCGGGCGAGCTGCGTGACGTGACCTGGTTCGAGCTCGTCGAGCGACGTGACCCCGAGCAGCCGCATGGTGCGCTCGATCTGCTCCGACAGGATCTGGATCATCCGATCGACCCCGGCCTCGCCCCCGGCCATCAGCCCGTAGAGGTACGCCCGACCGACCATCGTGAACTTCGCCCCGAGCGCGACGGCCGCGACGATGTCCGCGCCGGACATGATGCCCGTGTCGAGGTGCACCTCGGTGTCGTTCCCGACCTCCTTGACCACCGAGGGCAGCAGGTGGAACGGGATCGGGGCACGGTCGAGCTGGCGTCCGCCGTGGTTCGACAGGGTGATCCCGTCGACGCCCATGGACGCCAGGCGCTTCGCGTCCGCCAGGGACTGCACGCCCTTGACGACGACCTTGCCCTTCCACTGGTCGCGGATCCACGCCAGGTCCTCGTAGGTGACGGTCGGGTCGAACATGTGGTCGAGGAGCTCCCCGACGGTGCCGGACCAGCGGTCGAGGGACGCGAACGCCAGGGGTTCGGTCGTGAGGAAGTCGAACCACCACCACGGCCGCGGGATCGCGTTGACCACCGTGCGAGCGCTCAGCTGCGGCGGGATCGAGAACCCGTTGCGCTTGTCCCGGAGCCGCGCACCCGCGACGGGGACGTCCACGGTGACGAGCAGCGTGTCGAACCCGGCCTTCTCGGCGCGGGACACCAGCGCCATCGACTTCTCGCGGTCCTTCCACATGTACAGCTGGAACCAGTTGCGCCCGTGGGGGTTGGCGTCGCGGACGTCCTCGATCGCGGTGGTGCCCATCGTGGACAGCGAGAACGGGATCCCGGCGCGTCCGGCGGCCCTGGCCCCCGCGCGCTCGCCCTCGGTCTGCATCATCCTGGTGAACCCCGTCGGTGCGATGCCGAACGGGTACGACACCGGGGCGCCCAGTACCTCGCACGACGTCGACACGGTGGAGACGTCCCGGAGGATCGACGGCGTGAACTCGATGTCCTCGAAGGCCTGCCGTGCCCGCGCCAGCGAGATCTCGGCTTCGGCGGCACCCTCGGTGTAGTCGAACGCGGCACGAGGGGTCCGGCGGGCGGCGATGTCCCGGAGGTCCCAGATCGTCAGCGCCTGCTCCAGCCGACGCCGCCGCGCGTTGAGGTCGGGCTTCTTGAACTGCATCAGGGGCGCCAGGTCGTGCACGGTCGGCAGCTGCCGCCGCATCCTGGTCCGCGCCGTCGACACGGCTCCCGCGGTCGGTGCCGGTGCGCCCGTCGCCGGGTCGACACGTCGCTGGTCATCGGTCGAAGTCATACAGACATCCTATGTCTCGGGGTGGATGAGGTGGTGGTTCGTTCCGTCGTCGGGGTGTACCGGACGGGTTCGACCGTGCGCGCGACCACGGTGCGCAGCGCCTCGAGGGACGCGCCGCCGAGGCTGGCAAGCCCAGCAGCCCGCGCCTGCACCAGGATGTTGCCGAGTGCGGTCGCCTCGACCGGACCCGCCAGGACCGGCAGCCCGGTGCGATCGGCCGTCAGCTGGCACAGCAGCCGGTTCTGGGAACCGCCGCCGACGATGTGGACCTGTCGGATGTCCTTGCCGGTGATCGTGGCGATCGTCGCCAGCGTCGCGGCGTAGGCGACGGCCAACGACTCCAGGATCGACCGGACGAACTCCGCCCGCGTCGCGGGTGCCGAGAGGCCGTGCTCGGAGCACCAGGAGGCGATCCGGGCAGGCATGTCGCCGGGGGGCGTGAACGACTCGTCCGCGACGTCGAAGACGGGGACCGGGGCGGTGACGGCCGCGGCGGAGGCGAGCAGAGCCTCCAGATCGATGCGCTCGCCGCCACGTTCCCAGGTCCGGACGCTCTCCGAGAGCAACCACAGTCCTGACACGTTCTTGAGGAACCGGACCCGGCCGTCCACACCGCCCTCGTTGGTGCAGTTCGCGTCGCGGGCCGCGTCCGACAGGACGGGGGCCTCGAGCTCGACGCCGACGAGCGACCACGTGCCGCTCGAGATGTAGCCGAAGTCGCCGGTCGTCGCGGGGACCGCGACGACGGCCGAGGCCGTGTCGTGCGACCCGACCAGCGTGACCGGCGCGCTGCCGCCGACGAGGTCGGCGACGGCCGGCAGCAGGGGACCGAGTCGGTCTCCCGGGTCGCGGAGCGTTGGCAGGAGTCCGGACGGGAGGCCCGCAGCAGCCCGCAACGCCGGGTCCCACCCACGGGTGGTCGCGTTGAGTGCCCCGGTCGTCGAGGCGTTGGTCCGCTCGGCCGCCTCGACGCCGGTGAGCCAGTACCCGAGCAGGTCGGGGACGAGCAGGGCACGGTCGGCGAGGTGCAGCGTCGGGTCCGCCGCCCACTGGAACAGCGTGTTGAAGGGGAGGTGCTGCAGCCCGTTGCGGCTGTACAGCTCGGCGGCGTCGACCGCTGCGTGCACCGGGGCGACGCCGTGCTCGTGCCGGTCGTCCCGGTAGTGGGACGGCAGGCCGAGCAGGCGTCCGTCGCGGAGGAGTCCGTAGTCGACCGCCCACGAGTCGATCCCGATGCTGGCGAGGTCGGGATGCCGCCCGAACGCGTCCCGGAGTCCGTCCGTCACGTTCCGGTACAGCTCGACGATGTCCCAGTGCAGGGCCTCCCGATCGTGCTCGTGGAGCGCGACCGGGCCGTTCGGGAACCGGGAGACGTGCTCCATCCGCACGCCGTCCGTGTCGACGTGCCCGACGACGACCCGGCCACTCGTGGCGCCGAGGTCGACCGCGGCGACGCTGCCGCTGGTGTGCATGCTGCTGCCTCTCGTCTCAGCGCAGGAACGCCGCGGCGACGCCGGCGTCGACCGGCACGTGCAGTCCGGTGGTGTGCGAGAAGTCGTCCGTGCAGATGGCGTAGACGGCGTTGGCGACGTTCTCCGGGACGACCTCGCGCTTGAGGATCGTGCGCTGGGCGTAGAACGCGCCGAGGTCTTGCTCGTCGATCCCGTACGTCTTCGCGCGGTTGGCACCCCAGCCGGACGCGAAGATGCCCGAGCCGCGGACGACGCCGTCCGGGTTGATGCCGTTCACCCGGACGCCGTGTTCGCCGAGCTCGGCCGCCAGCAGTCGCACCTGGTGGGCCTGGTCGGCCTTCGTGGCGGAGTAGGCGATGTTGTTCGGGCCGGCGAACACCGAGTTCTTGCTCGAGATGTACACGATGTCGCCGCCGAGGCCCTGCTCGATGAGGACCTTCGCCGCGGCCTTCGACACCAGGAACGAGCCCTTCGCCATGACGTCGTGCTGCAGGTCCCAGTCCTGCTCGGTGGTCTCGAGCAGCGACTTGCTCAGGCTCAGCCCCGCGTTGTTGACGACGAGGTCGAGCCCGCCGAAGTGCAGCAGGGTCTCCTGGACGGCGCGCGCGATGTCCTCGGCGGAGGTCACGTTCGCCGCGACGCCGATCGCCCGGTCGGTGTCCCCGATCTCGGCGGCGGCCTCCTGCGCCTTCGTCTCGTCGAGGTCGGCGATGACGACCGCGGCACCCTCCGACGCCAGGCGCTTCGCGATCGCCTTGCCGATGCCGGATGCGGCCCCGGTGACGAGGGCGATGCGGGTCGCGAGCTTCTTCGGCGCCGGCATCCGCTGGAGCTTGGCTTCTTCGAGGGCCCAGTACTCGATGCGGAACTTCTCGGCCTCGTCGATCGGGGCGTAGGTGGAGAGTGCTTCGGCGCCGCGCATGACGTTGATCGCGTTGACGTAGAACTCGCCAGCGACGCGGGCGGTCTGGGCGTCCTTGCCGTACGAGAACATGCCGACACCGGGGACGAGCACGATGAGCGGGTCGGCGCCGCGGATCGCGGGGGACTCGGGCGTCGCGTGCCGGTCGTAGTACGCCTGGTAGTCCTCGCGGTAGGACGTGTGCAGCTCGTGCAGGCGCGCTCGCTGCTCTTCGACGCTCGCCGTGGCGGGCAGGTCGAGCAGGAGTGGCTTCACCTTGGTGCGGAGGAAGTGGTCCGGGCAGCTGGTGCCGAGCGCCGCGAGTCCCGGCGCCTTCTCGCTCGCGAGGAAGTCGAGCACCACGTCGCTGTCGGTGACGTGCCCCACGACCGGCTTGTCGTGCCCCGCGATCCCACGGATCGTCGGGGCGAGGGCGGCGGCGCGGGCTCGTCGTTCGTCGGTGGGGAGCGCCTCGAAGCCCGCGCGGACGGGGCCGAACGGGTCGGGCTTGCCGTTCGCAGCGATGTACTGCTCGGCGGTGCCGATGATCCAGCGGGAGTTCGCCTCGGCCTCGTCGCTGGTGGTCCCCCACGCGGTGATGCCGTGCCCGCCGAGGATCGTGCCGATCGCCTCGGGGTGCTCCCGCTTGATCGCGGCGATGTCGAGGCCGAGCTGGAACCCGGGTCGGCGCCACGGCACCCACACGACCTTCCCGCCGAAGACCCGCTCCGTCAGGGCCGGGCCGTCCGTCGCCGTCGCGATGGCGATGCCGGCGTCCGGGTGCAGGTGGTCCACGTGCGGGGCGTCGACGAGTGCGTGCATGGCCGTGTCGATACTCGGAGCTGCTCCGCCCTTGCCGTGCAGGCAGTAGTCGAACGCGGCGACCATCTCGTCCTCGCGATCGACGCCCGGGTAGACCTGCTCCAACGCCCGGACCCGGTCGACCCGCAGCACGGCGAGCCCGGCCGGTGTCAGGGTGCCGAGGTCGCCCCCGGATCCCTTCACCCAGAGCAGTTCCACGGGTTCGCCGGTCACCGGATCGGTCGCGGCGCCCTTCGCCGAGGTGTTCCCCCCGGCGTAGTTCGTGATCCGCGGGTCCGAGCCGAGCGCGTTGGAACGTGCGATGAGGTCGGCGACCACCTGTCCGGCGGTCGTCTGCGTTGCGGGGTCCACCCGGGCCTCCAGGTCGTTGATCGTCATCTGTCTACGCGCCCCAGCCGGCCTGGACGCCGCCGACGCGGTCCTCGGCGATCGAGCGCTGGTACCCGGAGTCCAGGTACGCGCGCATCGGGTCGGCCGGGAGGCCGCGCGATTCGCGCCAGGCGGCGAGGTCCTTCCTGACGTCGGTCTGGTACGCGTCCATGAAGATCTCGTTCGCGCCCAGGACATCGTGCGCTTCCTGCGCCGCCGTCAGCGCCACGCGGTCGAGGAGCAGCGCGCGGGCCGTCATCTCCTGCACGTTCAGCACCGAGCGGATCTGCCCGGGGATCTTGTCCTCGATGTTGTGGCACTGGTCGAGCATGAACGCGACGTCGGGGTTGTCGTAGCCGCCGCCGCGGATGACCTCGACCAGGATGCGGAACAGCTGGAACGGGTCGGCCGCGCCCACGATGAGGTCGTCGTCGGCGTAGAAGCGCGAGTTGAAGTCGAAGCTCCCCAGTTTGCCGAGGCGCAGCAGCTGCATGACGATGAACTCGATGTTCGTGCCCGGTGCGTGGTGGCCGGTGTCGAGGCAGACCATCGCCTTGTCGCCGAGGGCGCTCGTCTGCACGTAGCTGGTGCCCCAGTCGGGGACGTCCGTGTGGTAGAACGACGGCTCGAAGAACTTGTACTCCAGGACCAGGCGCTGGTCGTCCCCGAGCCGGTCGTAGATCGTCGTCAGGCTGTCGTGGAGGCGGTCCTGGCGGGAGCGCATGTCCTCCTGCCCCGGGTAGTTCGAGCCCTCGGCGAGCCAGATCTTCAGGTCGCGGCTGCCGGTGGCATCCATCACGTCGATGCAGCGCAGGTGGTGGTCGATCGCCTTCTGCCGGATCGTCTCGTCGACGTGGGTCAGGGCGCCGAACTTGTAGTCGTCGTCCTGGAACGTGTTCGAGTTCACGGTGCCCAGGCGGACGCCGTGCTCCTCGGCGTGGCGGCGGAGGTCGGCGAAGTCGTCGACGAGGTCCCACGGGATGTGGAGCGCCACCGTGGGAGCCAGCCCCGTGTACTTGTTGACCTGGGCCGCGTCGGCGATCTTCTCGTACGGGTCTCGGGGCGTTCCCGGGGTGCTGAACACCTTGAAACGCGTGCCGGAGTTGCCGAACGCCCAGGACGGGAGCTCGATCGCCTGCCGTGCCAGCTGGTCGCCGATCGAACTGAAGCTTGCTGATGTCATCGTGTCACTTCCTCGTGGTCGATTGAATCGTTTCATACGCTACTCGGCGGCGGCGCGTCGCGCAACCGGTGCGCACCGCCGATTGGTTCGCGCCCCGTTGTGGACATCGCGCCCCGGTGCGTCGGGGCGCGATGTCCGTTCGGGGGCGCGAATCCGACGCCAGCCCCGGCCACGACAGCCGCCGGGCGGCTACGCCGCGGGCACCGCGGCCGGCGCGCGCAGCTCGTGCGTGCCGGCGCCGACGCGCTGCTCCGGGAGGCCCGGCAAGCGCACCACCGCGCTGACCCCGTCCGGCACGGTCGCCCGGACGAGCAGCTCCCCGTCGACGAGCTCCCACCGCACGGCGACGTGCCCGTGCACGGTGTCGAGCGAGGTGGACGCCCACGTCAGGCCTCCGCCGGGCTGCGGCGCGATGAGCACGGACTCGTACCCGGGCGTCAGCGGCGCGAGACCACCCACGACCCGGTGCATCCAGTCCGCCACGGCACCGAGCGCGTAGTGGTTGAACGAGGTCATCTCGCCCGGGTTGATGGTGCCGTCCGGCAGCATCGAGTCCCAGCGCTCCCAGACCGTCGTCGCCCCCATCGTCACCGGGTACAGCCACGACGGGCACTCCGTCTGCAGCAGCAGCCGGTACGCGTCGTCGAGGTGCCCCGTCTGCGTCAGCGCGTCCGTGATGAAGGGCGTGCCGGCGAAGCCCGTCGAGATCCGGTACCCGGACGCAGCAGCGAGCTCGGCGAGCCGGTCGCCGGCCTTCGCGGAGTCCTCGTCGGACAGGATCCCGAACACGATGGCGAGCGCGTAGACGGTGGTGCAGTCGCTGAGGATCCGTCCGTCCGTCACGTAGTGCTCCCGGAACGCGGCCTGGAGGCTCGTGGCCAGTTCCTCGGCCTCGCTCGCCTCCGCCTCGTGGCCGGTCAAGCGCGCCGCCTCGGCGACGAGCGTCGCCGACCGGTACGCGCACGCCGTGGCGACGACGCCCGGGTCGGCCTTCGCCTTCGCGGCGTCCTCCGGCGGGGCATCGGGGTCGAGCCAGTCGCCGAACTGGAACACCGTGTCCCAGAGGCCCTGGGGCGACAGGTGGTCGCGGATCCGACGGAGGTGCGCGACCATCGACGGCAGTTGTTCCTCGAGCACCGCGGTGTCGCCGTAGGCCTGGTACAGCGTCCACGGTACCCAGACCCCGGCGTCCGACCAGATCGCGGTGGCGTCGGGCTTCCCGAAGTCCTCGGCGGGGGAGTACTTCAGCACGTCGGGCACCACGAACGGGATCACCCCGTCGGCGTGCTGCTGCTCGAGCCACACGTCGCGGAGCCAGTCGCCGAGGAACGCCCTGGTGTCGAACAGGTACGAGGCCGTCGGGGCGAACGCCGCGATGTCGCCCGTCCACCCGAGCCGCTCGTCGCGCTGCGGGCAGTCCGTCGGGACGCTGAGGAAGTTGCCCTGCATGCCCCGGACCACGTTGTCGTGGAAGGTGTTGAGCAGCTCGTGGCTCGACTCGAACGTGCCCGTGCGGGTCAGGTCGCTGCCGACCTGCACCGCGGTGAGCGCCGCCCGGAGTTCGTCCAGCGTGCCGGGCCACCCCTCGACGGCCGCGTACCGGAAGCCGTGGAAGGTGAAGCGCGGCTCGAACGTGTCCGCGCCGTCGCCGCTCAGGGTGAAGTGGTCCGTCGCCTTCGCGGTCCGGAGTGGACGGGTGCCGAGCTCGTCGTGCTCGAGGACCTCGGCGTGCCGGATCGTCAGGACCGTGCCGGCCGGGCCGGAGGCGACGACGCGGAGCCAGCCGACCAGGTTCACGCCGAAGTCGACCAGTGTTGCGCCGGACGGGCTCGTCCAGACGTCGACCGGCGCGATCTCGGCGAGGGGCCGGACCGGCGGGACGGTGTCGGCGACGAGCTCGCGGTCGCCGACGTCGACGGTGTGGACGCCGACCGACCGACCGGGGTGTCCGTCGGTACTCGGGATCGTCGGCGTGCCCGGCTGCAGGAACGACCCGTCGCGGAGTCGGGCGTCGATGTCCTCGCCGTCGTAGAGCTGGTCGGCGGTGATCGCACTGGACAACGCCTGCCAGTCGGTGTCGGTGGCGACGGTCTGGACGTGCCCGTCCTCGAACTCGATGCGGAGCTCGGCGAACCCGGCACGTTCGTCCGTGTACCAGCCGCCGCCTCCGCCCCACGCCAGGCGTCCGGCTGCCCAGCCGTTGCCGATGACCAGGGCGAGCACGGCGGCGTCCCCGGGAGCGGTCGAGCTCAGGTGCGACAGGACGTCGTGCGACGCGACGCGGATGCGCCACTCGTAGCTCGTCCACCCCGGTTCGAGCAGGCTGTCCGAGACACGAGAGCCTCCGAGCCACGCCTCGACCACCCCGAGGGCGCTGACGTCGAGGGTGGCTCGGCGGACGGCACCGTGGCCGTCGTCGATGGTGAACTCCCGGCGCAGGATCGGCGCGCTGCCGAGGTCGGTGTCGCTCGCGATGAACGATGCGGTCCAGGTGGTCATGGTGTCCTTCCGGCGGCCGTCGTCGTCGACGGCCGCGTCGTTGGTCGGTGGGACTGCCGGACGGAGGCCGACCTGCCGGTGGCGGGTCGGGCCTCCAGTCCGGGTCGGGCGTCAGCCCTTGACGGCGCCGCTGGTCATGCCGGCGACGATCTGACGGTTGAAGAAGATGTAGAGGATGAGCGGGGGGATCGTGATGAGCAGGACGTCCGTGAACAGCAGGTTCAGCTGGCTGACCGACTGGCTCTGGAACGCGTACAGCGTCTGCTGCACGGTGGCGTTCTCGGACCCCGGGAGGAAGTACAGCGGGTTCGCGAAGTCGTTGAACACGGCGACCGACTGGACGAGCACGACGGTGATGATGACCGGCTTCAGCAGCGGCAGGACGACCCCGAAGAACAGGCGGATCGGCCCGGCACCGTCGAGCACGGCGGCTTCGTCCAGCTCCTTGGGGATCGTCGCGACGAACGCCCGGAACAGCAGGATGCAGAACGACAGGCCGAAGGTGGCCTCGATGAGGATCATCCCGCCCATGGTCTTGAACAGGTTGAGGCCCTGCAGCACCCAGATCGTCGGGACGATCGCCGGCGGGACGATCAGGCCGGCGAGGACGAAGAAGTTGATGACCCCGTTCCACCGGCCGGGTCGACGCTGCAGGACGTAGCCGACCATGGCGGAGAACACGACCATGATGACCACGCTGCCCACCGTCAGCACGGCGCTGTTGACGAACGCCCGGACGATGCCGGACTCGCCGGTCTGGAACACCGCCTGCAGGTTCTGCCACAGCTGCCACTGGGTCGGCAGGGTGAAGCCGAGCTGGTTCGCCTCGGCCGGCGACTTCGCTGCCTGGAGCAGGACGAACACGAACGGCACGAGGAAGACCACGAACGACACCACGATGGCGACGATGCCGATGATCCACCTACGGGTGGTGCCCGGGCGGCGGCGGCGCGGGGTGGTGCTGATGGCGGTCACAGTTCCGGCTCCTTCCGGTTGATGAGCCAGGAGACCGGCACCATGATCGCCGTGACGACGACGAACAACACGACGTTGCCGGCTGTCGACAGGCCGTAGAAGCCCGCCTGGTACTGCTTGTAGATCACGCTCGCGATGACGTCGCTGGTGAACCCCGGTCCACCGCCGGTCATCGCCCAGATGAGGTCGAACGACCGCAGACCGCCGATGAGCGACAGGATGATGACCGTGCCCATCGCGGGGCGGGACAACGGCAGCGTGATGTTCCGGAAGATCGTCCAGGCGCTTGCGCCGTCGACGCGGGCGGCCTCGAAGTACTCCTGCGGGATCGCCACGATGCCGGCGATGAAGATGAGCGTCGCGATGCCGACGCCCTTCCAGATGTCCACAGCCGCCACGCTCCAGAGCGCGAGGGCCGGGTCGGTCAGCCACCCCGGTGTCGGGAGGCCGAGTCCTCCCAACACGGAGTTGATGATCCCGTGGAAGGGGTCCATCAGCGCCTTGAACGTGATGCCGATGCCGATCGTCGACACGAGCACCGGGAAGAACACGACCGCCCGGAGGTACCCGCGTCCGAGCACGGGGGACGTGAGGAGCAGGGCGAGGGCGAGTCCGAGGACCACCTTCGCCGCGCTCGTCACGAACCCGTACTCGAACGTGTGGATGAAGCCCGAGACGAGCTGCGGGTCCTGGAAGAACCGGACGAAGTTGTCGAAGCCGATGAAGGTCTGGTCGAACAGCGTCCAGCGGGTGAGCGAGAAGTAGAACCCGGCGAAGGTCGGGACCGCGAAGAACACGACGTAGAGTGCGATCGCGGGGATGAAGAACCACGCGGGGTAGAACGAACGCATCCGCTTGCGGGCAGGACCCGGTCCGGCCTTCGTGGTCTGCGGCGGGGCGACCGCCGTCGTGAGCGTCGCGGTCACCGACTCACCAGCCCTTCAGGCCGAGCTGCTGCGCCTGCTGCACGACGTCCTGGTCGTACTGCTTGGCGCCGACCGCTGCGGTGGAGATCCCGGAGCCGACCTGCACGCAGATCTTCTCGAGGTTCGGGCCCTTGATGGGGGAGAGGAACTCGAGCGCCGGCGTCGCCTTGCCGTCGTCGATGTACTTCTGCAGGTCGCCGAGCATCGTCGGCACGGAGTCCGGGAGCTTGCACGTCGAGATGACGTACGGGCCGCCGGGTGTCCCGGTGTCGTTCTGCACCTTGCAGCCGTCGGACGAGTTGGCGAACGCGATGAACTTCTTCGCCGCCGCGAGCTTGTCGCCCGTGGTCGTCTTCGGGATGTAGAGGCCGTTCGGCTCCCAGATCGTCAGGTTCGTGTCGTCCGCGTTCTGTGCCGGCAGGGCGAAGGCACCGATGTCGTTCACCGCGTCCGGGCTGTCCTGCTGCAGGGTCGAGATCGCGTTCGTGAGCATCGGGTACTGGGCTCCGGTGCCGTCGGCGAGCATCTTCAGGCCGTTCGCCTGCGTCGCCGATGCGAAGTCCTCGTTCAGGAGGCCCTTGTCCTTGACCTCGGCGAGGTGCTCGAAGCCGGCGAACGCCGGGTCCTTCGCGTAGGACTCCTTGTGCGCGGTGTACTTCGTCGCCCAGTCGGCCTGCTGCGCCGTGATGTTGGCGAAGTCGCCGAGCACGAAGAGCTGGCTGGTCCAGGTGTCGCCGTACGTCTGGATGATCGGCGCGACCTTGCCGGCGTCCTTGATCTTCTCGCTGTTGCTGATGAACTCGTCCCAGGTGGTGGGGACCTTCAGGCCGAGGTCGGCGTAGACCTTCTTGTTGTACATGACGCCGCCGCCGAAGCTCGTGCCGAAGGGTGCGCCGTACATGCCCTTGTCGGTGCTGACGACCTTCGTGAACTGCTTGTCGACGTCCTTCGCCCAGCTCTGGTCGGACAGGTCGACGAGCGTGTTGTCCGGGTTGAGCGCCTGCATGAGCGACCCGGAGTTGTAGTTGAAGACGTCGTCCATCTCACCGGTGGACAACCGCGTCTTGACCAGGTTGTCGCCGTCGGTGCCCTGCGGCTTCGTGTCGACCTTCACCGTGATGTCGGGGTTGGCCTTCTCGAACGCCGCGACGAGTGCCTTCGTCGTGACGGCGGTCGCCGTGGAGTTGTCGACCAGGTAGCTGATCTGGACCTTGCCGCCGCCGCTGCCCGTGTCGGCGGAGCCGCCGGACGAACAGGCGGCGAGGCCGCCGATGAGGACCGTGGCGCCGCCGATGGCGAGCAGCCGGGTGGTCAGGGAACGTGCTGACATCCTTACCTCCTCGTAAGGCCCGGGTTGGGGAGACCCGGGTGAAACGGACCCGGACACCGCGTCGTCGTGGTGGCCGGTCGTGCTGTTTAGAACGTTTCAATCGGAATGGAACCATGCGGATTGAAGCGTGTCAATCACCGATTCTGATTCGTTACGTGCTGGCGCGCTCCAAGTTCCGGCGGGTGCGGTTCGGTGGTGCGCACGTGCCGTGCCTGTGCCGCGCGTGCGCCGCGCGTGCGCCGCGCCTGCGACTCGTCGAGGCACCACGATGTCGTCGAAACGCCCCGGATTCCGGCGGTGTCTCGGGCTTCTGGGGGTGCTTCGGCGGGTTGCGACCGCCGTGCGCCGGGTCAGGCCTCGGTGCGGCGGGGGTCCTCGGGGGTGCCACGTCGCGCGGCGGCCGCACCCTCGCGGCCGAGCGTGCTCTCGCGCGGCACGAGCTCGGTGTCGAGCATGACCGTCCGGTGCACGTGCTCGTCCGGCGGGTCCAGCAGCTCCGCGAGCAGCAGGTCGACCGCCCGCGCACCCATCTCAGCGCCGTGCATGGTCACCGAGGTCAGGGGGACCGCACCGCCCCACGCGACCGAGTTGTGGTCGCAGCCCGAGACGGGGATGTCCTCCGGCACGCGGATCCCGGCGGCGCGCAGCTCGGTGACGACGGCCATCGCGAGCAAGTCCGTCACGCCAAGGACCCCGTCTGGTCGCTCGGACACAGGCATGCCGGCGATGCGGACCCCGGCGTCGGTGCCCCCTGGCGGGTCGATGTCGCCGGCGTCCACGTCGACGAGGCGCACCCCTGGATGTTCGGCGATCGCGCGGAGCACGCCGGCACGACGGCGGTGCACGGGCTGGAGTTCCTGTCGTGCACTCACGAAGCCGATGCGTCGGCACCCCCGTTCGATGAGGTGCGTCGTCGCGATGTACCCGGCCCGCTCGTTGTCCACCACGACCGAGCAGGCGTCGACCTCGGTCGGCTCGTAGTTCACGTAGACGACCGGGTGACCGTGCCGGCGGGTGAGCTCGACCTGGTCACGGGACTCCTCCATCGTCGCGAGGAGGATGCCGGACACCCGGGTGCTCTCGAGGAAGGCCAGGTGGTCGGCCTGCGCGCGCGGGTCGTTCTCGCTGCTGGCGATGAGCAGGGCGAACTCCCGTTCCCGGGCGGCGAGCTGGGCGCCGTTGAGCATGTCGCTGAACAGGGAGTTCTGCAGCGACGACACGACGAGCCCGATCGACCGGCTCCTGCCGGACGCGAGTGCACGGGCGTTCCGGTTCGGCGTGTACCCGAGATCCGCGATGGCGGCGTGGACTCGGGCCGCTGTTGCCGCTCGGACGCGCTCCGGGTGGTTCAGGACGTTCGACACCGTCGCGAGTGACACACCCGCCCGCGCGGCGACGTGGTGCACGCTCGGCGGCCCGTCGCGTCGAGGGGGCTGCACCATCCCTCGATCGTAGACCGGCGATGCGTCACCGATCGCGGACGGTGGACTGGCGGACGACCAGCTCCGGGGTGAACTCGACCCGTTCGAGCTCGATGTCCTGGCCGTGCTCGACCTGGTGCACCAGGAGCTCGATCGCCTGCCGCCCGAGGTCCTGCGCCGGCTGCCGGACACTCGTGAGCGGCACGACGGCGGCCTCGGCGAACGCGATGTCGTCGTAGCCCACGATCGCGATCTCGTCGGGGACGGACACCGAGCCGCGCATGATGAACGCCTGCTCGAGCCCGACGGCGATGAGGTCGTTCGCCGCGAACACCGCGTCCGGCCGCTCCGACGCCGGGCGACGCTGGATCTCCTCGCCGATGCGCCGGCCCTCGAGCACGGACAGCGACGACGTCTGCAGGACCTCGAGCGAGGCGCCGGCGGCCGTGACGGCACCGAGTGCTCCCGCGTGTCGATCGGCGACCTGCCGGATGCCGAACGGGCCGCCGACGAAGGCGATGCGCCGTCGGCCGATGTCCACGAGGTGTTCGACGGCGATCCGGCCGCCTGCCACGTCGTCGACGGACACGGATGCGAAGTGCTCGTCGTCCGCGCGACGGTCCACGAGCACGACGGCGGTGCCCTGGTCGCGCAGTCTGACCAGCCGTTCGAGGTCGTCGCCGGCGGGGGAGATGAGCAGGCCGGCGACGCGGCGCTCCTCGAACAGGTCGATGTAGGTGCGCTCGCGCTCGGTCGACTCGTCCGAGTTGCCGATGAGGACCGCAAGGCCCTTCGACATCGCGGCGTCCTCCGCACCTCGGGCGACGTCGGTGAAGAACGGGTTGCCGCCGTCCAGCACGACGAGCCCGACGGTGGAGCTGCGACCGGCACGGAGCTGGCGTGCCGAGTCGTTCCGCACGAACCCGAGCTCGGCGATGGCGCTCTGCACGCGCTCGACCGTCGAGGGGGCCACCTTCTCGGGTCGGTTCAACACGTTCGAGACCGTGCCGAGGGACACGCCCGCGAGAGCCGCGACCTCCCGAACGCTCACCGTCATGCGGTCATCCTGGCATCCCGATCGTCGTTCGCTGTCGTGTGGGGCGTGGTGTCGCGGTCGCGCGCCGCATGAAAGCACCCAGAACGCCCGCGATGGGAAGCGGGTTCGCGCGTTGGAGGCTGGAACGAACGGCCTCCTACGCGCGATTCGACCTCCTACGCGCGATTCGACCCCCTACGCGCGAAACGACACCGAACGCGCGAAACGGCCCCCCACGCGTGAAACGCCCCACTTGCAGGACCCGACCACCGGGCGTATCTTCTTCGCTGCACCGTTGAAACGATTCACCGACGAACACGCACGAACGGAGGACCAATGGCGGTCCGTATCGGAGCCAGCAACACGACCGGCTGGAAGGCCACCATCTCGGTGGCCATGTCGAACTACATCGAGTCGGGCTCGATCATCGCGATCGCGACGAGCCTGGCGTTCTGGCAGGCCCAGTTCCACATCGGCGACCTCGGCGTCGGCCTGCTCGCGAGCCTCTCCTCGAACGCGTTCGGCGCTGCGATCGGCGCCGCGATCGGTGGCCCCCTGTGCGACCGCTACGGCCGGAAGTTCATCTACACGTACGACCTGCTGCTGTACATGCTCGGGGTCGTCCTCGCGGTGTTCGCCGGCAACTACGGCATGCTCCTGACGGGCTTCATCCTGTGCGGCATCGCGGTCGGTGCCGGTGTCCCCGCCAGCTGGACCTACATCGCCGAACAGGCGCCGGCTGGCAGGCGTGCGGCACACGTCGGCACCGCGCAGCTCGCATGGTCGATCGGCCCGATGGTCGGCTTCGCGCTGGCGATCGCCGCTGCCCCGCTCGGACTCCTCGGCAGCCGGCTCATCTTCGCGCACCTCTTCGTCGTCGCCGCGGTGGTGTGGTGGCTCCGCCGTGGGCTGCCGGAGTCGAACATCTGGAAGGACGAGCGAGCGGCCACCGGCACGGTCAGCTTCTTCCACGGCGTCGGCCAGCTGTTCTCGAAGAAGATCAACCTCGTCGCGATGCTCTTCCTGTTCGGCGTCTACGCGATGTGGAACACCGTCGCCGGCCAGGCCGGCATCTTCCAACCGCGCATCTACGCCGCGACCGGGGTGACGAGCGTCATCGAGCAGGACGCCCTGCAGGTCCTCGTCTGGTTCTGCACCGTGCTCACGACGTACTTCGTGTTCATGCGGTACGGGGACCGGATCAGCAGACGGGTGCTCTTCGCGATCGGTGCCGCGCTGGCGATCGTCGTCTGGGCCGTGCTCATCTACGGCCCGGCGAACACCGGCACACTGCTGTTCTTCGCGATCGGCTGGGGCATCTCGTCCGGCATCGGCGCGCAGGCGTTCTACGGCCTCTGGACGAGCGAGCTCTTCGCGACCAGGTACCGTGCGAGCGCGCAGGGCGTGCTGTTCCTCGCCGCCCGCGTCACGGTCGGACTCCTCAGCATGTGGTTCCCCGTGCTCCTCACCGACATCGGCCTCCGCCCCCTCGGCGGGCTCATCATCGGGCTCCTCGCCGTCTCGTTCCTGGTCGGCACGATCTGGGCGCCGGAGACCCGTGGGAAGTCCCTCGAGGAGATCGAGGCCGAGCGGTACGGCACGGTGACGAGCGTCACCGGCACCGTCCGAACGGTCGACGAGCACGAGGAGCGAGCGCGAGCGGCGCGCGAACCGGCGCGCCGCTCGCGAGACGAGCGGACACCCAGGTGAGCGGGCCCACCGGACCGGCACCGGGCCTCCCGTCCGCCCAGCCGCACCGGACTGGAGGCTCAGATCGCGTCACGCGCGTCTGCTTCCGACTGCAGGTGGCTGCGGAGCACATGGACGCGTACCGCGAGCGGCACGCCGCGGTCTGGCCGGCGATGCTCCGGGCCATCGCGGGGGCCGGTCGACGGAACTACTCCCTCTTCCTCGACGACGACGGCCTGCTGATCGGCTACTACGAGACCGAGTCGGTCGCCGATGCGGACGCGGCCCTCGCGGCCAGCGAGGTCGCGTCCGCGTGGGAGGCCCACATGCAGGATCTCTTCGACGGGACCACCGGTCGGGCAGACCAGACGGCGCGGATCCTGCCGGAGGTGTTCAACCTCGAGGACCAGCTCGCCGCGGCGGGGGAGTAGGTCCGGTCAGGAACTGCGCAGGGTGTCGTCCGAGTCGGACGACACCGGCTCCTTCGACGTCCAGCCGTACCAACGGCCGTCGATCTCGGCCGTGATCCGTCCGTCGCCGCACGTGACCAGGTCGCTCGTGGGCAGCGACTTCGGCAGGAAGTCGGCCGTCATCGCCGGGCCGCCGTGGGTGCCGTCGACGGGCTCGCACGCCGCCGTGTCGACTCCGGTCGCGGAGTCGAAGGCGATGACGTACCCGGGGTTGCTCGTGTCCAGGCGCACGTCGATGTCCTTCGCGTCCTCCGGCACCCACTTCGGCATGAACCAGGCCACGTCCTCCGAGTTCGCCGACGACGGGGCATCGCGGTAGGTGTCGTAGTGGCGGTGCTGCTGCGGGAGCGACTGCTCGATCATGCTGCAGCCGGTCAAGGTGGCGACGACGAGACCCATGCCGACGACGGCGAAGGCGGAGGTGACGGCGGATCGTTCGGAGCGTGACGTGTTCATGGATCCATCGTCGTTCCGCGCGGTCGGCGGGACGATCCGGCGGTCCTCCGGATCCGGGGTGGGGGTAACCCCCGGACCTGGACCGGGCGTGGTGCCGGTGCGGGTACGGTGCCCGGCATGGCCGACGTGACCCACGCCTCCGACCTCGGCATCGACCTGTCGGACGGCGGACCCCAGCAGCTGTACCGGTGGTTCCTCGCGAGCATGCTGTTCGGTCGGCCGATCCGGCAGGAGCAGGCGGCCGAGACGTACCGCGTGCTGATCGACCACGGGTTCACGAGCCCGGGCAAGTTCGCCGGGGCCGGACGGGAGCAGCTCCGCAAGGTCCTCGACGAGGGCGGCTACGGACGGTTCGACTACCAGATGACCGACGCGCTGCACGAGACGATGCACACGCTCGACGCCGACGAGGGCTCGGTGTCGCACCTCGTGAAGACCGCGTCGTCTCGGCAGGAGCTGCGTGACCGGCTCGGAGCGCTGCACGGCGTCGGCCCGAAGACGATCGAGATCTTCCTGCGGGACGTCCCCGACGCGGTCCTGCCCGACTGAGGCGCGTCGCGGCCGTCGCGCGCCCGACTGATACGCGAGAGCGACACGTCCGCGGCTCATCACGCGGACCGCACCGCGAAAGCGACAGTTTCCCGCGGGGACCTCGCGGTGAACTGTCGCTTTCGCGGGCGCTCTCGCGGGCGCTCTCGCGGGCGCTCTCGTGGGACGTGCCCGCTGGACCAGCCCGCCGCCCGGGTCACGCGTCGAACGGCACCGTCGACTCCCACGTGCCGTGCGAGAGCTCGACGGGCTCCGCACCGGGGAGGTCGAGCACGGCCGTCGCCCCGACCGGCACCGTGACGGTGACCGACAGCGTGCCGTCGGACACCGACCAGTCGATCGCGGCCTGGCCCCGTGGGGTGTCGAGCGTCGCCCCTGCGCTCGTCAGACCGCCGCCTGGTCTCGGCGCGAAGCGGATCGCCGCGTACCCGGGGGCAGCGGGGGCGATGCCGGCGACGACGCGGTGCATGAAGTCCGCGACGGACCCGAGCGCGTAGTGGTTGAACGACGTCATCCCGCCCGAGTTCACCCGGCCATCAGGCAGCAGCGAGTCCCAGCGCTCCCAGATCGTCGTCGCGCCCTGCGTGAGCGGGTAGAGCCACGACGGGCACTCGTCCTGCAGGAGCATCGCGTACGCGTCGTCGAGGTGCCCGGCGAGGAGCAGCGCGTCGCAGACCACCGGCGTCCCGGCGAACCCGGTGCCGATGCGGTGCCCGTTCGACCGCACGAGCTCCGACAGCCGGGCCCCGACCGGGCCGTCCGCGTCGACCAGCCCGAACACGATCGCGATCGCCGACGACGCCTGCGAGTCGTCGATGACGGTGCCGGAGGGCGTCAGGAACCGCGCCTGCCACGACGCCTTGATCCGCGCCGCGGTCTCCGCGTACGACGCGGCATCGGAGGTGTTCCCGAGCTCGGCCGCCCACGCCGCCAGCACCGACGTCGACCGGTACGAGTACGCCGTCGCCAGGCAGTACTTGTCGGCCTTGGCTGCTGCCGCGTCCTCCGGCGGCGCGAGCGGGTCGAGCCAGTCGCCGAACTCGAAGCCGTCGACCCGGACGAGGTCCTCGTCCCCGGAAGCGAGCACGCCGTCGACCCAGGCCTTCGCCGAAGCCCACTGGTCCTCGAGGAGCCCGCGGTCGCCGAACGCCTGGAACAGTCCCCACGGAGTGAGCGTCGCCGCGTCGCCCCAGACCGCCGCGTGGTGCCCGGCCGGGTCGGAGTCGGGGAGTGTCGGCACGAAGAACGGCACGCCGCCGTCCTCGCGCTGCTCGAGCGCCAGGTCCCTGAGCCACGACCGGAGCACCCCGGCGCAGTCGTAGAGGAACGCGGCCGTCGGCGTGAACACCTGCAGGTCCCCGGTCCACCCGAGTCGCTCGTCACGCTGCGGGCAGTCGGTCGGGACGTCGACGAAGTTGCCGCGCATCGACCAGACGACGTTCTCGTGCAGCTGCTCGAGCCGCGGGTCCGAGCAGCGGAACCACCCGGTGCGCCGCATGTCGGTGTGCACCACCTGCGCGACGACGTCCCCGGGCTCGAAGGAGGACACGGGCCAGCCCTCGACCTCGGCGTAGCGGAACCCGTGCACCGTGAAGCGCGGCTCCCACGACCCCTCGCCGTCGTCTCCCGGCCCCGAGTAGAACACGTCGGTGGCCTTCGCGGTGCGCAGTGGGCGGGTCGCGAGTTCGTCGTCCTGCATCACCTCGGCGTGCCGCAGCGTGACGCCGAACGGCCCGACGGGGTGGTTGCGGATCTTCAACCGACCGGGGAGGTTCTGCCCGAAGTCGAGCTGGATCGCCCCGGCGTCCCAGCGGCGCGACCACACCGGTTCGATCTCCTCGACCACGCGCACCACGGGGCCGTCGAAGGGGACGAGTGCCGCGGCGGGAGCGTCGAGCACCTCGACCGCGTCCCATGCGGCGTCGTCGAACCCGACGGTCTGCCAACCGTCGGGTTCGACCCTGCCGTCCCACTTCTCTCCGTCGTAGAGTCCGGAGAGCAGGATCCCGCCGCGCGCGGCGCGCCAGGAGTCATCGGTGCCGAAGGTCTCCGTGGAGCCGTCGGCGTACTCGACCTCGAGCTGGGCGATGAGCGCCAATCGGTCGCCGTACACGTTGCGGACACGGTCGTCCCAGGTGATCCGGCCGCGGTACCAGCCGTCGGCGAGACGAGCGCCGAGTGCGACCGTCCGCGGACCGCCGGCCAGGTGCTCGGTCGCGTCGTGCACCAGGTAGCGGACCCGGTGTCCGAAGGAGGTCCATCCAGGTGCGAGCTCCGCGTCACCGACGCGGACGCCGTCGACGGTGACCTCGTGGAGACCGAGGCTCGCCACCGCGAGCCGGGCGCGGACGACGTCGCCGCGCAGCGTCACCTCGCGCCGCAGGATCGGCGGCGCCTGGTCGACGCGGGTGTTCTCCCGCCACGGCGCGGCGACGAACGAGGCGGTCCAGTCGGTGTCGGACAGGAGGCCCGCCTCGACCTCCAGGGGCTCGCTCCAGTCCGTCACGGAGCCGTCCACCGCCGTGGTGCGGACCCGCCACACGGCGCGTTCGCGGGACGCGAGCGGGGCGAACGGCCACGGGACGAGGACCCCGGAGGCGTCCACCTCGGCGACGGCGCCGGCGTCGGTGCCGGCCGAGCGTTCGACGAGTTCGACCTCGGCGAGCCCTGGTTCCCAACCGGGTCCGGCCTCGGGGAGGTACCACGAGAGCCGCGGCTCGGCCGTGCCGATCCCGAGCGGGTCGCGGAGGTGTTCGACGCGGAGCCCGGTCGGGGCGAGCGGTCCCGTGGGAGCCGAGCCGCCTCCCTCGCAGGCTCGGTCGGCGCGTCCCGCGCGACGCTTCGCGTCGCCGTCGAGCGGGACGCGCCCGTCAGTCTCGGAACCAGCCACGCGTCGGGCGGATGCTGTCGTCGTGTCGGTCATGCGGGGGTCCTTTCGGTCAGTCCTTGATCCCGGACATCGTGATGCCCTGGATGAACGTCTTCTGGGCGAAGAAGAACAGGACCACGATGGGGATGAGGATGATGGTCGAGACGGCCATCAGCGGGCCGGTGGCGGTGTCGCCCTGCGCTCCCTGGAAGAACGTCAGGCCGAGCGACAGCGTGTACTGGCTCGACTTCGTGAGGTACAGCAGCGGCCCGAGCAGGTCGCTCCACGAGGCGAGGAACTGGAAGAGCATCACCGCGGCGAGTGCCGGCTTGCAGAGCGGCAGGATCACCTGGACGAAGATGCGGAGCTCCCCGGCGCCGTCGATCCTCGCGGCGTCGGTGAGGGCATCAGGGATGCCGAGGAAGAACTGTCGCATCAGGAAGATGAAGAACGGGATGCCGAAGAACGTCGGGACGATGAGCGGCAGGTACGTGCCCGTCCAGCCGACGTCGCGGTAGGCCACGAACAGCGGGACCATCGTCACGTAGAACGGCACCATCATCGTCGCGATGAGGATCGTGAAGATCCCGTTCCGCCACGGCCACCGGATGCGGGAGACGCCGTAGCCGACCATCGCGCTCGACAGCGCGGCGCCGATCATCGACGGCACGCAGATCACGAGGGTGTTCCAGAAGTACTGCAGCAGCGGGAACGCCTGCAGGCCGTACGTGTAGTTGCCCGTCGTGATGGTGTCCGGGAACCACTTCACCGGGAACGCGCCGATGTCCGCCTGGGTCTTGAACGACCCGGTGACCATCCAGATCAGCGGCATCAGGAACACGACGCTGAGGACGATGAGGACGGCGTGCTTCGCGATGGCCTCGGCGATGCGGGGCCACGTGAGCTTGCGGTGCTTCGGGACGGGGCGGGTCGGGTTGACCGACCCGCGCGGTTCGCCGGCGACGGCGGCGGCCGCCGTGGGGTTCTCGATCGCGGTCATCGTGCTTCGCCTCCGTAGTACACGCGGCGGCCCATGATGCGGTACGCCAGGATCGAGACGATGGCGATGATCACGAAGAGCACCCATCCGACCGCGCTCGAGTAGCCGAGTTGGTAGTGGTAGAACGCCGACTGGTACAGGTACACGCCGGACACGAGTGTGGAGCCGGCCGGGTCGCCGTAGCCGCCGGTCATCACGAACGCCTGGGTGAAGTACTGGAACCCGGCGATCAGGCCGGTGATCGTCGCGAACAGCAGCTGCGGGCTGATGAACGGCACGGTCACGTTCCGGAACTTCTGCCAGGCCCCGGCACCGTCGAGGGACGCCTGTTCGAGGAGGTCCTGCGGGACGCCCTGCAGCCCGGCGAGCAGGATCACCATGAGGTTCCCGACGCCCCACAGGCCGAACAGGATGAGCGCCGGCTTCGACCACGCGGGGTCGGAGAGCCAGCCGGGCCCCTGGATGCCGAAGATGCTCAGGACGTTGTTGATCACGCCGTACTGCGGGTTGAGGACGTACGCCCAGATGACCGCGCTGGCGACGATCGGGACGATGGACGGGATGAAGAAGATCACCCGGTAGATGCCGAGGCCCTTCACCCGGAGGTTGAGCAGCAGCGCGAGGCCGAGGGCGACCGCGATGCTGAGGGGCACCGAGATCACCGTGAGGAACAGGGTGTTCCCGAGGGACAACCACCACTGGTCGTCGGCGAAGAGCTGCGTGTAGTTCTGCCACCCGATCCACTGCTTCGTGCCGCCGAGCAGGTTCGCGTTCGTGAAGCTGTTGACGGCGCTCGTGATGATCGGACCGCCGGTGAAGACGACGAGGCCGATGATCGCCGGTGCGGTGAAGAACAGCCCCCACCCGAAGGTGGCGCGCTGCCGCTTCGTCCGGGGGATCCAGTGGGTGAGCCATGATGTCCCGCGGGGCTTCGGACCCCGTGTCGTGATGCTCCGTGTGACGCTCACGAGTTCTCCTTCCGGAATTCGTCGAACGCGGCGTTGACCGAGGCCTTGACCTTGGCCAGGGCGCGCTCCGGGGTGATCTGGCCGTAGATGGCCGAGCTCACCTGGATGTCGAGCGCGGTCGCGTAGGTGCTCGCGACGGGGATCGTCGGGCGGATGTTCTTCGCGGTGAGGAGGCCCTCGCGGTAGACGGCGATGTTCGGGTCCTTCTGGAACTCCGCCAGGACGGGGGAGTCGGACCAGCCGGGGAGCAGGGTGCCGTACTCGAAGTTCGACTGCGTACCCGCGTCCGAGATGGTCGCGAACTGCAGGAAGTCCCACGCGGAGTCGTGCTCCTTGGAGCCCTTCGGGATGAAGAGGTCGTAGCCGCCGAGCCAGGTCGCGCTCCCAGGAGAGCCGAGCCCCTCCGCGTAGGGGAAGAGCGTCGCGCCGAGTTCGACCTTCGCCTTGTCCCCGCTCCGGTAGACGTTCTGCGCGTCCGTCGTCGTCATCGGCGCCATGCCGACGTTGCCGCTCGCGATCGTCGGCAGGGTCTGCGACGGGCTGGTGACGGACAGGTGGCTCGCGCCGCCGACCTTCTTCGCGTAGTCGACCATCCACTGGAGCGCCTGGACGATGTTCGGGTCGTCGGGGGTGGCCTCCATGTTGTCGTCGCTCATGAACTTCCCGCCGAACGCGAAGCCGAACGTGAACATCGAGTTGCTGAAGCCGTAGTAGTCCCACGGCACGGTCCCGATCCGGGTGACCTGGTTGCCGCGCTTCTGCAGGATCTTGTCCGAGAACGCCTCGAGCTCGTCGATGGTCTTCGGCGGGGTCTCGGGGTCGAGGCCGGCCGACGCGAAGACCTTCTTGTTCCAGAACATCGGGAAGTTCACGTCGACGAGCACCGGCATCGCGTAGATGTCGTCCGTGGCCGTCATCTGCTTCCACACCGCCGGTGCGAAGTCGGCCGCACCGAGGCCGGCGGCCGCGATCCGGGCACCGAGTGGCTCGACGACGCCGTAGCCCGCGAACTGCGGGTACTCCTCTGGGGTGCAGAATGCCAGGTCCGGCGGGGTGCCCGCGGCGATGGCGGTCTGCAGACGGATCTGCGTGTTGCCGGACAGCGGCGCGTAGGTGACCCGGACGCCGGTGTGCGACTGCGACTGCTCGTAGAGGTCGGCGAGCTCGACCCAGGCGTTGCCGAGCGTGCCGCCCCAGATGTTGTACATCTCGACGACGTGCGCGCGGCCCGGTGCCGGGTCCTTGCTGAGCCTGAGGCCCTGCTGGTCGTCCGCGACGGCGCCGCCGGAGATCACGGTGCAGCCGGCGAGGCCGATCGTCGCGGTGCCGGCCGCGATGGCTGCGAGGAACGCCCGTCTCGACACGTCGCGTGCCGCGGGCCTGGTGGGCGGGTGTGGTGGTCGGCTCGTCATCGAGTACCTCCGGTCGTCGTCGTTGAAGATCGGGAACCACCGAGTACTGAATCGTTTCAGAACAGGTGGTTGGCGATGAATGTACGCCATTCGTCGTCGTGAGCGCCAGGGTTACATCAGAATGATGGAGAAATTGAAGTGCGGTTGGTTTTCACGAGCACGGCGCCCGCCTCGTACGTCGCTACGGGGTTTGCGAACGGCATCGGCCGGAGCTGTTCGGCGTCGACGAGCTGCAGGTCGGGGGCGCCGGTGACCAGCTGCGTGATCGCCTCCCGGATCTCGGCGCGCGCGAGCTGCTGGCCGATGCAGCCGTGGGGCCCGTGCCCGAACCCGAGGTGCCCGAAGGCGTCCCGCTCGACGTCGAAGCGCTCGGGGTCCTCGAATCGCCGAGGGTCCCGGTTCGCCCCGACCGGTGACACGGAGACCGTCTGCCCGGCGGCGACGGCCACCCCCTCGATCTCGACGTCCTCGGTCGCGGTGCGCGGGAACAGCGTGAGGAACATCGCACCGGTCCGCATGAACTCCTCGATCGCCGGACCCACCCGCTCCGGGTCGGCTCGGAGCCGCGCGAGCTGCTCCGGGTTCGTCAGCAGTGCCACCGTCGCGGTGGCGATGAGGTACGCCACGGAGTCGTGCCCGGCGCTCATCAGCTGGAAGACGAGCCCCTCGACCTCGACGCGAGAGAAGTCCGAGGCGAGCAGGTCGGTGATGACGTCCTCGCCCGGGTCCGCCGCGCGGGCGTCGACCACGGAGCGGATGAATTCGAACCTGGCCTGCGTGCTCGAACCCCGGACGAAGTGCTCGACGAACTCGGGCACGCGGTCCTCGTGCACGCCGATCACGCTGCAGTGGGTCTCGGCGGCGATCGGCTGCGCGTACTCCGAGAAGAGGTCGACGGGCCCGTCGTGGGCGAGCAGCCGGTGCAGGTGCCTCGCGACGCGATCGTGCACCTCGGGGCCGCGCTGGCGCACCTGCTTGACCGAGAAGCGCGCGGTGACGCCGCGGCGCATGCGCTGGTGCACGGCGCCGTCGAGTGCGAGCAGGTTCGCGGCGTCGATCGACCGGCGGGCGGCGTCGTCGAGCGGATCCGGGGTCCGTGTGGCCGGGACGGCGGCCCCGGCGGCGTCGGCGGCGGCCCCGTCGACGGCGTCGTGCGGGCGTGCCGGTCCGCGCGGCATCCGGTGCGGCACCTGACTGAACCGCGGGTCGGCCAGGATCGCCCGGGCGGCGTCGTAGCGGGTGACGATGAGCCCGACGTGCCCGTCGTCGTACGCGAGTGGCACGGCTGGTGCCTGGTCGCGCCACTCGGCGAAGTCGGGCGACGGGGTGAGCGGCGTGCCGTCGCCGGGGAGGGTGACGGCGTGGAAGGGGCATCCGGACATGGAGGTCTCCAGGAGTCAGGCGTGGGCGGGGACGGGTCGGACGAGTTCGGCCCGGGCTCGGCGGAAGGCACGGGGTGCGCCCCAGCCGACGACGCCGGTGGCGACCGCCCCGTCGCGTTGGACGAGCACGTCGCTGTCCTCCTGCCACGGGTCCAGTGGGCGTGCGGGGTCGAACGTGCCGACGGCCTGGATGCGGACGCCGTGCACCTCCGACCAGAAGAACGGGATCGGCGCGGGGAGCGGTTCGGCCGCGGTGATCGTCGCGGCGACCGACAGTGCTTGCTCGATGGCGTTCGTCTGGTGCTCGATGCGCGTCGATCGGCCGGTCACGGGGTCCGTCCAGCGTGCGACGTCGCCGATCGCGTACACGTCGGGTGCGGCCCTGCCGTGGTCGTCGCAGCACACCCCGTCCCGCACGGTGAGCCCCGATGCGGCGAGCCACGATGTCCTGGGGTGTCCGCCGGTGGCCGCCACGACGAGATCCGCTCGGAGGACGGAACCGCCGCCGAGGACCAGGCCGTCGGTCGCGACCCTGCGTGCACCGGCGTCGGCGCGCAAGTCCACACCGTTGTCGCGGTGCAGCTCGGCGAGCCGTTCGGACAGCAGCGTGCCGACGGTGCCGAACGACAGCCGGCCGCTCCGACCGACGAGGGCGACCTCGTGGCCATGGTGTCGGGCTGCGGACGCGATCTCGGATCCGAGCACGCCCGTCCCCATGACGACGACACGCTCGGCGCGCGCCCATGCGGACCGCAGCGCGACGGCGTCGTCGAGGGTCCGCAGGACGAACGCGTGCTCGATCCCCGGCAGCTCGGGCCGGACGGGCTCGACACCGGTCGCGATGACGAGGGCGTCGTAGTGCAGTCGGGCTCCGTCGACGGTCACGACGTGCGCCTCCGGATCGAGTGCGGTCGCGGTGGCGCCGGAGCGGAGCGTGACGTCGAGGCCGTCGAGTTCCGCGACCGTCCGGAGCACGGAGCGCGAGGGGTCCCACGAGCCGTCGAGGACCTGCTTCGAGAGCGGCGGCCGGGCGTACGGGGCGTGCGGTTCGGCGCCGACGAGGGTGATCGGGCCGTCGTGTCCCGCCGCACGGAGTGCCTCGGCGCAGGTCACCCCGGCGACACCGGCACCGACCACGACGACGTGCACCCTCATTCCTTGATCGTGATGGCACGCGCCGGGCAGAGCGCAGCTGCCCGACGTGCTGCCGGCTCGTCCGCGGCGTCCGGCACGTCGACGAGGAGCTCGACGATGCCGTCGTCGTCCTGGTCGAAGAGCTCGCCGGCGACGAGGGCACACTGCCCCGCTCCGACGCATGCACTGGTGTCGGCGATGATGCGCATCGTGTCTCCTGTCGTCGTCCGGTCCGCGTCGACCGGTGCACCCGACGCTAGGGCTCGCCGGGTGGTACGCGGCATGGGCGTGATCCGCAGAACATGGACATCTCGGTCAGGGATGGCGCGCAATACGCTCACCGTATGGACACAATGACCGAGGGTCCCGCGGTGGTCGCCGCCAACTGGTACCGCTTCCGCGCGGGTGAGCGGATCAGGCACGAGCGCGTCCTGAGCGTCTGCTTCCTCTGGGCGCTCGCCGGGACGGGCACGGTGCGCTCCTGCGGTGACCGGTTCACGCTGACGTCGGGGTCCGTCCTGCGGCTGCCGTGGGGCCACGACGTCGAGTACCTCGCCGACGACCGAGCGCCGTTCCGCCTGGGGACCGTGCACGTCGTCCCACGGCACGACCGGTCGACCCCGGTGCTGCCGGCGGTCGCGCACCAACCGGGTGACCCGCTCCACGACGCCGGCGATCGTCGCGGCGACCCCGGTCGACCGCGGCAGTCCGCGGCGACCACGTCCACGGCACGACGGATCGCCTCGCTCGGCGGGTACACGGTCGAGCGGTTCGGTGACGGTCCCTTCGACGAGGGGGTGTCACGTGCACTCGGCGCGCTCTTCGTCGCCGAGGACGGGCTCGACGCAGCCGGGGACGCGGCGGTACCGGCAGCGCTCGAGCTGATGACCGCCCACGTCCGTCGGAACCTCGACCGGCCGCTCCCCGTCGCCGAGATCGCGGCGGCCGGCGGGTGCAGCGTGTCCACCGCCGGTCGGCTGTTCGCCGCGCACCTCGGGACATCCGCGAGCGCCTGGGTCCGCTCGGTGCGGATGCGGGAGGCGGCCGAGATGCTGCGGTCGAGCGGACTCCGGGTCGGCGAGGTCGCCCGTGCCGTCGGGTTCGAGGACCAGCTCTACTTCTCACGGGTGTTCCGTGCCACCTTCGGAACACCGCCCAGCCGGTACGGGCTCGAACAGATCCGTCCATGACGCTTGACAATGCAGTCGCCTTCCGTGAATCGTTTCAGACGCTGAGCGCACGGCGGTGTCGGCGGATGGAGGAGCGATGGAGCCCCTGGCGACCGAGGTCGACGGCCGTGTCCGGTTCACCTGGCCCGTCACCAGCCCGCAGACGGCGTTCCGTCTCGTGGTCCGGGACGGCGACGCGGTCGTCTGGGACTCCGGCCGCATCCGGAGCGTCGAACCGTGGGGCACGTCGCCGACCGGTCTCCGGTTCGCACCGTGGCGGGAACACGATTGGGAGGCTCGGATCGAGTCGGGCGCGACGGTCACCTCCGAGCACGGCCGGTTCACCCCCACTCCCGTCGACGACGACGCGTGGCGGGGTGCCGAGTGGGTCACGGCGCCCGGCGTCGAGGACGCCGGCCCGGCGCCCCGCGAGCGATGCCACGACGGGGCTCTCGCCGCCCCGGTGCTCGAGGCCCAGGTGCACGCGGCTGCCCCGGTCCGCCGAGCGCTCCTGGCGGTGGCTGCCGGCGGACACGTCGACGTCCGGATCGACGGACGCCTGGCCTCGGACGAGGTCCTGTCGCCCACCACGACGCACTGGGACCGCCGCGTGCAGGTCGTCGTGCACGACGTCACCGCCGAGCTCGCCGACGGGGCGGAACACCTGCTCGGCCTCGAACTCGGCCGCGGGTTCTACGGGATGACCAACGCGAACGTCTGGGCGTGGGAGCGCGCGCCGTGGCATGCGGAGCCGCGCGTCCGCGCGGTCCTGCGGCTGGAACGCGAGGACGGGGCGGTGGACGTGATCCGCACCGGTCCGGACTGGACCGCGCGGCGCGGGACGATCCTCCTGGACGACCTGTACGGAGGTGAGGTGCACGACCTGCGCCGACGCCCCGGCCGACCGCTCGCCGCGCCGGCGTTGCCCGCCGTCGTCGTGACCGGTCCGGCCGGCGCGCTCGAGGCACGAGCCGAGCAACCGATCCGGGTCGTCCAGGAGCTCCGGCCGACCGCGATCACCCAGGCGGCTCCGGGGGAGTGGGTCGTCACGTTCCCCCGGGTCGTCGCCGGCTGGGTGCAGCTGCGGCTGCCCGCCGGAGCCGCTGGCGCAACGGTGCGGATCCGGTACGGCGAACGGCTGCGTCCGGACGGCCTGCCGAACGCCGACGACGAGAAGCACTACTTCGCCGACGGCTTCCAGACCGACGAGGTGACGCTCGACGAGGACGCGGCCTCGTGGGAGCCGCGGTTCTCCTACAAGGGGTTCCGGTACGTGCAGCTGTCCGGATGGCCGGAGCCGCTCGGGCCGACCGTGGCGGACGTCACCGCGCGGGTGGTCCGCACCGACGCCGAGGTCACGAGCACCTTCTCCGTCGACGACGGCCTGCTGCAGTGGATCCACGACGCGACCCTGCGGACCATGGAGAACAACCTGCACGGGTACCCGACCGACACCCCCAAGTACGAGAAGAACGGCTGGACCGGCGACGCCGCGGTCGGCGCGGACATGTTCCTGACGAACCTCGACGCCGCCGACGTGCTCACGAAGTGGGTCGGCGACCTCGCGGAGACGACCTCGCCCGGGCATCCGCCGGCGCTCATCGCCCCGAACGCCGGGGTGTTCGGCGTGGACGAGCGGGCTCCGGTGTGGCACTCGGCGCTGGTGACCGTGCCGTGGGACGTGTACCGGCACACCGGCGACGTCTCGGTGCTCGAGCGCCACGTCGAGGCGATGGAGTCCTACGCGCGGTTCGAGGTCGACCGGTCGCCGGACGGCATCGCGGACACGATCCTCGGTGACTGGGTCGCCCCGGGCACGGACCCCGGTGGCGGCAACCCGCCGGAGGACTCCCGGGTACCGGCGACGGCGTTCCTCGTCCGGATCCTCGACACCGTCACGCGGGTGGACGAGGTGCTCGGGCGGGACGCGTCCTGGGCGCGTGCTGCTGCCGCGCGTGTGCGGGACGCGTTCGTTGCCCGGTTCCTGGTCGACGGTGCCGTCCGGGGTTCGGGCGACGAGGGCTTCCGGCAATCGCACCAGGTGCTGGCGCTGGCGTTCGACCTGGTGCCCTCGTCCGCTCGTCCGGCGGTCGCGGCGGCACTCGCCGCTGACGTCCGCGCGCGCGGCGACCACCTCGACACCGGGGCGATCGGCACGAAGTGGCTGCTGCCCGTGCTCACCGACGCCGGGTACGCGTCCCTGGCGCTCGCCGTGGCGCGACAGACGACCGTGCCGTCGTGGGGTGCGTGGCGGGAGGCGGGTGCGACGTCGACATTCGAGCACTGGGACCTGGCGGCACGATCGCACGGGCACTACTTCCTCGGGACGGTCGACGACTGGCTGACCGGGTACGTCGCCGGGATCCGGCCGCTCGAGCCGGGGTGGCGGCGGTTCCTCGTCGCGCCGACGGTGTGCGGGCCGGTGGGGTCGGCGTCGTGCTCGGTGCGGACGCCGTACGGCGGGGCTGCTGTCCGGTGGGCGGTGGCCGGTGGATTCGTGTCGTTGTCGGTCACGGTGCCCCCTGGGACGGAGGCCGAGGTCCGGCTGCCTGATGGTCGGACCGAGGTGCTCGGGGTGGGGACGCACGCACTGACGAGCAAGCACTGACGAGCACGCTCTGAGCGTGCGCGTCCCGTGCAGGCGTTGACGGGCTCGTGCTTCGGCGTGCAACATGTGGAACATCACTGATCCGAGGAGGACGACGATGTTTCCGAAGACCCTGACCGCCGGTGCCCTGCTGACCGTGCTCGCGGGTGCGCTGCTCACCGCGGCCCCGGCGCACGCGGATCCGGACGCACCGGGCTGCACGGTGCTCGACGCCACAGCCGACCACGTGCACGGCCTCGTCGTGTTCGACCTGACGTGTTCCGAGCCGCGCGACGTCGTCGTCGACGCGACGGCATGGCACGGGTCCGCGGACGACCACGAGCGCGTCGACGGACAGACGGTGTCGAAGCGCGTGGGAGCAGGGGAGCGATGGAGCTCGGCGCTCTCGTTCGCGATCGACACCACGCCGTCGACCGACATGATCAGCGCACAGGTGCTCTCGTGGGTCGACCAGGGTGACACCCAGGAGCGCCCGGCGATCCTCGCCACGATCGACGGGTGATGCGCCGGCGGCGCGAATAGGGTCGGGTACATGCAGACACCCGTTCCCGGCACGCTCCGCGTCCTGCACCTGTCCGACACACACCTCACCGGGGACGGAGCGCTGCACCAGGGCACCGTCGACACGACGGCCGCGCTCGACGCCCTGCTCGAACGGCTCGACGTCGTCGAGGGCGTCGGCCTCGTGGTCGTCTCCGGAGACGTCTCCGAGGATGGGACCCCCGAGTCCTACGCGGCCCTGCTCGAACGCGCGGGCGGCTGGGCGGAGCGTCACGGTGCCGCGCTCGTCACGGTGCCCGGCAACCACGACCAGCGCGAGGGGTTCCGGCAGGTCCTCGCCAACGGGCACGTCCTCGGCGAGGGCGGCCGCCCGCTCATGCACACGATGGAGTACCACCCGCCGACGGTCCCGGTGTTCGGGCAGTCGCTCGTGGCCGGCCGGCGGATCGTCACGGTGGACACGAGCGTCCCCGGTGCCGGGTACGGCGAGGTCAGCGAGGAGTCACGCACCCGACTCCGGTCGGCGCTCGCCGAGGAGTCCGGTGCGCCGTACGGCTCGGTCGTCGTGCTGCACCACCCGCCGCTCCCGGCCCCGACCGCGCTGCACGAGGCACTCCGGCTGCAGAACCCCGAGGCGCTCGCGGACGTCATCCGCGGCACCGACGTGCGCGTCGTGCTCGCCGGGCACTACCACCACCACTTCGCGGGGAGCGTCGGCGGCGTGCCGGTGCTCGTCGCGCCGGGTGTCGCGAACGACACCGACGTCATCGGGGCGTACGGCGAGGAGTCGGCGTACGTCGGCACCGGTGCGCTCGTCGTGGACATCGCCGAGGACGGGTCGCTGTGGTCGACGCCCGTACGTGTGCCCGTCGCCGGGGCCGACCAGGTCGCGGTGCACCACGACGCCGACGCGGTCGCGCGCATCGTGGCCGCTGCCGGCAAGCGCTGACGCGCTACCGGGCGCAGCACTGCGGCAGTACCCCGGACGTTCGGGAACCTCCGCGTCAGCCGGAGTATGCCGGTGCGACAACGTCCGAAGGAGCGCGTCATGCGAACCGGCAGTGCAGTGCAGTACGACCGTTACGGCGGCTTCGACGTCGTCGAGCTCGTCGACCAGGAACGGCCGGAGCCGGGCCCCGGCGACGTGGTCGTCGAGGTCTCGGTCGCGGGCCTGAACCACATCGAGCGGTTCCTCCGTGAGGGCCGCCTGCAGGAGTTCATCGACCTCGAGTTCCCGGCACACCAGGGCGTCGACTTCGCCGGCGTGGTCCGAGCCCGCGGTGCCGAGGTCCGCGACCTGCACGTCGGCGACGAGGTGATGGGCCACGCGCCGCACGGCGGAGCGCACGCGACGTGGGTCAACGTGCCCCGCGGCGCGGTGGTCAAGAAGCCCGCGACGATGACGTTCGAGGTGGCCGGGAGCCTGTACCTCGCCGGCTGTACGGCGCTGTCCGTCGTGCGGGGCCTGCGGCTCGGGCCCGACGACACCGTCGTGATCAGTGCGGCTGCCGGTGGCGTCGGTCACATCGAGTGCCAGCTCGCGCGCGACGCCGGTGCGACCGTCATCGGGCTCGGCAGCCCGCGCAACCACGACGCCCTGCGGCAGATCGGCGTGCTGCCGGTGGCCTACGGCGACGGTGAGGAAGGCCGCATCACCGAGATCGCCGAGGGGCGGCCGATCACCGCCTTCATCGACAACCTCGACGGAGGGGACAACGCCGGGCTCGCGGAGCGACTCGGTGTCGCGGAGAACCGGTTCGTGTCCAGCGAGGACCGGCGAGACCTCGAGATCCGGTTCCTCCGTGCACCGGGCGACGACTCCGAGGCGGCCGAGATGCTCACGACGCTCGGCGACCTGGTCGAACGACACAAGGTGCAGTTCATCATCTCCGGGTACTACCCGTTCGAGTACATCGTCGACGCGTACGAGGACCTCGCCGAGATGCACTCCCGCGGCAAGGTCGTCGTCGGCATGCAGCCCGTGGAGACCGGGTCGCGGCTGCACTGGTACAAGTCCGAGAAGTCCCGCGACCTGCGGGACCCCGTCCCGCGGTCGGAGGCCAGCTGATCAGCTGAGGACGTCCTTCGTGGCGAACCGGCCGTACGCCAGCGTGCCGAACACCGCGACGTAGCCGAGCTGCAGCAGGGCGTTGCTGCCGAACGAGTCGAAGGCGATCGGGTCGCGGAGCAGATCGCCGAACCCGAGCCACTGATGTGAGAACAGGTACGGGTGCAGCCAGTCGAGCTGCGGGAGCTGGTCGAGGACCTGGGAGACGCCGGCGAGGACGACGGTCGAGGCCATCGCGCCGACCGGGACGTTCGTCAGCGTGGACGCGAAGAGCCCGATCGCCGACAGCCCGAGCATCGACAGGGTGACGTAGAGCGCGAGCAGCAGCGCCCGACCTGCGTACGACCATCCGTCGACCTGCGTGCCGGACAGCAGCGTCACCGGTCCGATCGGGAACAGCACGGCACCGATCGCCGCGCCGACGATGACGATCAGCAGCGTCGCCGCGAGGCAGAACGCGACCGCTCCGGCGTACTTCACGAGGATGAACCGCAGGCGTCCGGTGGGGGCGACGAGCAGGTACCGGATCGTGCCGTGGCTCGCCTCGCCCGCGACGGTGTCGCCGGCGACGACGCCCACGGTCAGCGGCAGGAACAGCGGGATCGACACCGTGAGCGCCGTGAACGACACGAACAGGCCGTTGTTCGTGATGTCACCGAGGAACGCCGGACCGCCGGAGTCGTCGCCGGTCGTCAGCCGCACGGCGACGGCGATGAGGATCGGGACCAACGCCAGTGCGCCGAGCATCGCCCAGGTGCGGCGGCGCCGGAACACGAGTGCCAGTTCGGAGCCGAGCAACGCGAACGGACGAGACGTCCGGGCAGGTGCGGTCGCGACGGTCTCAGGCTGCGACATCGAAGCCCTCCCCGGTGAGCGCGACGAAGAGGTCCTCGAGCGTGCCGCCACCGACCGCGAGGCCGCGGATCCGGACGTCGGCACGGACGAGTTCGGCCGCGATCGTCTCCGGCAGGACCTCGTGCGGCAGGTCGGCGACGAGGACGTCTGCTCCGCCCTCGTGCCGCGGGGTGAGCCCGAGCCGGGTGAGCACCGACCCCGCCTGACCCAGGTCCGGCGTGCGGACGGTCACCGTGCGGGCGCCGGCGGAGCGGAGCTCGTCGAGGGTGCCCTGCGCGACGAGCTTGCCGGTGCGCATCACCCCGGCGTGCGTGCAGACCTGCTCGATCTCGGCCAGCAGGTGACTCGACACGAACACCGTCGTGCCGTCGTCCGCCAGGGAACGGATGAGGTTCCGGACCTCTCGCGTGCCCTGCGGGTCGAGGCCGTTCGTCGGTTCGTCGAGCACCAGGAGTTCACGGGGCGAGAGCAGCGCGTTCGCCAGCCCCAGCCGCTGCTTCATGCCGAGCGAGTACGCGTGCGCCTTCTTGTCCGCGGCGTGCGACAACCCGACGCGGTCGAGTGCGCCGGCGACGCGGGCCTTGCGGGTGCGCGGGTCGGACGTCGGGTCGGCGGCGTCGAAGCGGCTGAGGTTCGCCCGGCCGGACAGGTACGGGTAGAACGCCGGTCCCTCGACGAGCGCGCCGACGCGCGGCAGCACCGTGTGCAACGCCCGGGGCATCGGCTCGCCGAGCACCTCGATGCTCCCCGCGGTCGCGGACGACAGCCCGAGGAGCATCCGGATGGTGGTCGTCTTGCCGGATCCGTTCGGCCCGAGGAACCCGAACACGGATCCACGGGGGACGGCGAGGTCGATGCCGTCGACCGCACGCTGCTTGCGGAAGACCTTCTGGAGGCCCGTGGTGCGGATCGCGAGGTCCGCTGCGGTCGCCTGGTCGACCGGGTCCACCGCCGTGGGCTCGGTCGTGCTCACTTCGCGGCGGCGACCAGGGAGGACACCGGCACGGCGCCCGCGAGGACGCGGCCGTCATCCGTGAGGTAGACCGACACGAGCGAGGTCTGGATCGCCCGGCCACCGTCGACCGCCTTGGTCAGCTGGTCGAGGAGCGCGGTCGCGTCAGCGCCGGCGGACGAGGTGTCCGCAGTGCCCGCCGGGAGTTCGGCGATGGTGTCCCAGCCCGAACCAGAGAAGGTCGGTGCGTCCGCGCGGTCGAACGCGTGCTCGCCCGTCCCCGCGTGGTCCGTCGGCACGTCGGAGAGGTCCTTCGTGGTGACCTTCGCGTTCGACGGCGGGGTGAAGTCGAAGAGCCGGGCGGCCGGGGCGCCGTACTGCAGGCTCGTGAAGCGCACCTGGAACGCCGGGTCGGACTGCCCCTTCGCCTGCACCGTCGCGCGGAGCGGCAGGCCGGTCTGCTTGTCCACGGCGAGCTGCACGCTCCCGACGAGGGTGTCGGACGACTTCGGGGAGAGGACGAGCTGCCAGGCGTCGTGCCCGGCGACCGTCGTCGAGGTCGGCTTCGCGACCTTCGTGCTCGGGCTGATCGCGTCGATGGCCTTCGTCGCGATGTCCGACGGGGTCGCCGTGCCGTCCTCGAACGACTTCTGCGCGTCGGACGGCAGGGTCACGTGCGTGGCTTCGCGCTGCTTCGAGTCCCAGGTCCACACGTCGCTGCCGTTGCGGATCAGGTCCTGCTCGGCGAGCTGCTCGGTGACTTGCACGCGCTGCTTCGTCGCACCGTCGGCGTACACGCGGGCGGTGTGCGATGACGTCAGCATGCTGATCGCGTCGGAGGCGTTGCCTTCGAGCGACGACCCGCCGGAGCCGGTGGGGAGTTCAGGGAGTCCGAGGTCGCTCGTCTGCGAGAGCTTGCCGGAGTACTGCGCGTCCGACGACTTCGCGACGCTGGCGATCACCTCGGCGGCGGTCGGGTTCGATCCGGCGAGCGGGGTGCTCGTGGCGTTGGCGAGGGCGGGAGCGGCGATGGCGCCGGCGACGACCACCGGAGCGATGACGGCTGGCAGCCAGGCGGACTTCTTCATCGGTGGTTCCCTCTCCTCGGATGGCGCGTTCGAGTCGTCAGCACACTAGGTCCGGCAACCGACAGTCCGCTGTGCACCTGGCGCTCCTCGGATCGTTCGTAGACTCGGAGCTGACCGGGCGACGGTCGATGGCGGCGAAGGAGGCGGCATGCGGGCGGTGCTCGGTCTGGACATCGGGACGTCGAGCACGAAGGCACTGCTCGTGCGGGTCGACGGCACCGTGATCGCCGAGGTCGGCCGCCACCACGACGTCGACCGACCCGAGCAGGGAATCGTCGAGATGGACCCCGCCGTCTGGTGGGACGAGTTCCGCGACCTGACGCGGGAGCTCCTCGCGCTGGCACCCGACGCAGTCGTCGAGTCCGTCGGGGTCAGCGGCATCGGCCCGTGCGTGCTCCTCACCGATGGCGCCGGCGACCCGCTCCGGCCGGCGATCCTCTACGGCGTCGACACCCGGACGTCCGGCATGCTCGACGACCTGACGGCGGAGCTCGGCGGCGAGGACGTCGTCCGTGCACGCTGCGGATCGGCGCTCAGCACCCAGGCGGCCGGCGCGAAGCTCGCCTGGGTCGCACGGAACGAACCCGAGGTGTGGGCGAGGTCCGCGCGCTTCACGATGCCCTCGTCCCGGATCGTCGAACTGCTCACGGGGGAGTACGTCCTCGACCACCACTCGGCGAGCCAGACGACCCCGCTCTACGACGTCCACACGAACGAGTGGATCCCCGAGTGGTGCGCGCGGATCGCACCCGACCTGCCCATGCCCCGACTGCTCTGGTCCGGTGACGCCGCCGGGACGGTGACCGACGAGGCGGCCGCGGCCACGGGCCTCCCGGCCGGGATCCCCGTGACCGCGGGGACCATCGACGCATGGGCCGAGGGCGTGAGCGTCGGTGAGTCCGTCCCTGGACGGATGTTCCTGCAGTACGGCACCACGATGTTCATGATCGTGCCGACCGACGCGCCCACGTCGGTGCCGGGGATGTGGACGACGGTCGGGACGCACCCCGGCCAGCCGTCGGTGTCCGGGGGGATGGCGACCTCCGGCGCGATCACGGAGTGGCTCCGCAAGCTCGTGGACGGCGACTGGCCGTCCATGCTGCGCGAGGCCGACGCAGCCGGGATCGGCGCGAACGGGTTGCTCATGCTGCCGTACTTCGCGGGGGAGCGGACGCCGATCGCGGACCCGGACGCGCGGGGTGTGATCGCGGGGTTGACCGTGCGGCACACCCGTGGCGACCTGTACCGGGCGACGCTCGAGGCGACGGCGTACGCGGTGCGGCACAACGTCGAGGTGCTGCGGGCGGCGGGAGTGCCGGTGCGCGAGCTGGTCGGGGCGGGCGGTGGACTGCTCGGACGGCTCTGGCCGACGATCGTCAGCGACGTGACGGGCCTGCCGCAGACGATCCCGTCGGTGACCGTGGGGGCGTCCTACGGGTCGGCGTTCCTGGCGGCGGCGCTCGTGGCGGACGTCGACATCCCGCGGTGGAACCCGCCGGTGACGGTCATCGAGCCGAACCCCGACGCGCACGCGGCGTACGGGCCCGGGTACGAGGACTACCGCGAGCTCTACGAGGCGACGAAGTCGGTCGTGCACCGCCTGGCCGCGCGCGGCTGAGGCGGCCCGCACAATGATCGCGCCCCGTTGCGAACACCGCGCCCGCGTGTGACGGGGCGCGATGTCCGCGACGGGGCGCGATCGGCTCGATCGGGCGGTTACGCGGTCGCGTCGACCCCCGCGGGCGCCGAGCCGTCGTACTCGCAGATCGCCTGGACCTTCGCGGCGCTGGCGCTCGACGTGTCGAACTCGTAGCCGAGCCACTCACGAGCGAGACGCCGCGCGAGCTCCACGCCGATGACCCGCTGCCCCATGCAGAGGACCTGGGCGTCGTTCGACAGGACCGAACGCTCGACGCTGAACGAGTCGTGCGCGGTGACGGCCCGGATCCCGGGGACCTTGTTCGCGCTGATCGCGACGCCGAGCCCGGTGCCGCAGATCAGGATGGCGCGGTCGGCCTCACCGTTCGCCACCATCCGGGCAGCGTCCACGGCGACGTGCGGGTAGGCGGTGTGCCCGTCCGCGTCCACTCCGACGTCGGTGACGTCAGAGACCCGGTCGTCGGCCAGCAGGTCCTGCTTGATGATCTCCTTGTAGTCGAATCCGGCGTCGTCCGAGCCGATCACGAGACGGTACGTCATGCGTTCGTTCCTTCCTTGTCTGCACTCCGCGTAGCGAGGACCTCGCCGACACGCGTCAGGATCATCCCCATCGAGGTGGCACCCGCGTCGGGTGTCCCCAGGCTCTTCTCCGCCAGCGGTCGGGCACGCCCGACCTTCGGCGTGAGGTCGGCGGTCGCCGCGGCTTCCGACACCGCGACCTGGGCGGCAGCCTGCCACGCCTCGGTGAGCGAGTCCCCGGCATCGACCGAGGACCGCAGCGCATCCACGAACGGCAACAGTGCGTCGAGGAGCGTCTTGTCCCCTCGCGACGCCCCGCCGAGGTGCACGATCGAGTCCGCGAAGGCCTGCGCGGCGGCCACGACGTCCGACGCCTCGTACGCGTCCCGGTCGTCGCCGAGCGAGCGGCCGAAGGCCTCGAGCGCCGCACCCCACAGGACCCCGGAGGTGCCGCCTGCGAACTCGGCCCACGCGTCACCGGCGCGTCCGAGGACGAAGGCGACCCCTGCCTCCTGTCCGACCCGGTCGACCGCCTTGCGGGCGGCACCGATCCCCTTGACCATGCCGCGACCGTGGTCGCCGTCACCGGCGACCGCGTCGATCCGGCCGAGTTCCTCCTCGTGCTCACGGAGGAGTGCGTCGATCGCCTCGACCGCGCTGCGGACCGTCTGCGCCGCCTGCCTGGAGGCATCGGTCGCCTCCGGCACGACGGTCGCCGCCTCCTCGGCGTCGGCCACCGCCTCGGCCGGCACGAGCGCGCTGACCGGCGCCGCCACCTTGCGGTACGCGGGCGTGTACGCGTCGGCGCGCCACAGCGCTTCGAGCTCGTCGTCGAGCCACTGCAGCGTGAGCGAGCAGCCGCCCATGTCGAGGCTCGTCACGAGTTCGCCGACCTCGGGTTCGACGACCTCGATTCCGGCGTCCCGGAGCAGCGGGAGCACGCGACCCCAGAGCAGGAACAGTTCTTCGTACTTCGTGTCGCCGAGGCCGTTCAGGATCGGCGCGACGCGCGTGCCGGCTCCGGCGGGGCGGTCGTCGAGCAGCCGCGACACCAGCAGGGACGCGAGCTCGGTCGCGCGGAGGAGCGGGACGTCCTCGATGCCGGGTTCGCCGTGGATGCCGAGTCCGAGGCCGAGGTGACCGTTCGGCACGGTGAACAGCGGCTCGGTCGCGCCGGGCATGGTGCAGCCGGAGAACGCGACGCCGATCGTGCGGGTCGCCGCGTTGGACGCGTTCCCGATGCGCTCGACTTCGTCGAGGGTGGCGCCGGAGGCGGCGGCCGCGCCCATCGCCTTGAACACCGAGAAGTCCCCGGCGATCCCGCGGCGCTTCGACTCCTCGTCGGCGCTCGCGATGTCGTCGGTGACGATCACGATCCGCGTGTCGATGCCCTCGGCGTTCAACCGCTCGGCGGCGAGCCCGAAGTTCATCGTGTCGCCGGCGTAGTTGCCGAACGACAGCACGACGCCCTTGCCCTGGTCGGCGGCCTTGGCGACCGCGTAGACCTGGGCGGTCGACGGCGAGGTGAAGATGTTGCCGACGACGGCGCCGGTGGCGAAGCCGGGGCCGACCACGCCGCAGAACGCGGGGTAGTGACCGGATCCGCCGCCGACGACGACCGCGACCTGCGGATCCGCCCCCTCGGTCGGCAGGGCGACGACGCCGCCGTGGACACCGCGCACCCGGTCGGCGTACAGCGCGAGCCAGCCGGCGAGCTGGTCCTCCGCGAACTCGTCCGGGTCGTCGTGGATCGTGGTCATGTGGTGCTGTCCTTCGTGTGGAGGTGGATGGTGCACCGGGCGACGACGGGACGGCCGCCGTCGCCCGGAACTCAGTGTGCGCTCGTGGCCTGGGACGACGTTCGACCGTGCGCGCCCGTCTCGCCCTGCGGGACCTTCAGGAAGTGGATCATCACGAACGCGCAGGCGTAGAGGCCGACGAACGTCCACGTGACGGCCTGGCCGCCACCGCCGAGGGCGAGCACCGCGGCCACGACACCGGTGCCGAGGAACGCCGCGCCGCCGGCAGCCGTGGTGTACATCGCCATCGCTGCGCCCTTGTGCTCCGGGGCGAGCGCCGGCATGATCGCGCCCATCGGGACGAAGCCGGCGAGCAGGCAGCCGAACACGCACCCGGCGATCACGGAGAGCACGTAGCCCCAGGTCGACCCGGCGGGGACGAGCTGCGGGACGTACCACCAGGCGACGAGGCCGATCGCGGAGCCCATGATGCCGAACCACTTGACGGTGCGCTGCCAGCCGATCTTGTCGCCGACCCAGCCGAACAGGGCGTTCACGAGGATGTTCGTCGCGTAGACGCACACCGTCATGAGCAGCCACCGGCTCTGTCCCCAGCCGCGCTCGTTCGCGATGACGGCGGGCAGGACGACGAACATGCCGAACTCGGGCGCGGTGTTGATCAGGCGGACGAGGAAGCCCATCAGGATCTTCGGGCGGGTGGCGGTCAGCCGGATGCCGCTCGTCAGCACGCGCCAGGCGCTCTCGCCCTCCGGTGCGATCCGCGAGAACCCGTTCGGCAGCCGGACGCCGAACAGCAGGATCAGGAACCCGATCACGACCAGGCCGATCGAGGCGACCATCGCGCCGGTCTCGCCGACCGTGCCGCCGCCGAAGACCGGGATGGCGCCGATCGCGAAGAGCGACCCGAGCGTGGGCAGGCCGCCGGTGAAGGCGACGTAGAACCAGCCGACGGCCGAGCCGTTGCGCTCCACCGGCGTGGTGATGTTCACCCACACCAGGAAGGCGAAGGCGAAGAGCGGGTACCCGAAGCCGCGGATCGCGTAGGTGACCGCGGCGAAGGGCACGCTGCCGAGGCCGAGCGCGATGAGGAACAGGACCTCGAACACCACCCAGACCGCGAACCCGATGATCATCACCTTGCGCGGCCCGATCAGGTCGGCGAGGGCGCCGGAGATGTAGCTGCCGACCAGCGCGGCGAGGCTGTAGAACGTCACGATGGTCGCGACGGTGGCCTCGGGGGAACCGAGGACCGCGACCATGTGCGGCGTGATGAAGTTCGACTCGACGCCGTTCCCGGTCATGAAGACCAGGACGGCGAGGAAGCCGAGGGCGAGCGGGCGCGGGATGCCCATCTTGTCGAGGCGGCCCTCGACCCGGGGTGCGGTGGGCGCGCCGGTGGCACGCTGTGTCGTCGTTGACATCTGGGTTGACTCCTGTGGTCGCGCGGGGCTCAGGCCTGCAGGGACGGGATGATCGACACCTTGACGCTGGCGCCGGCGGAGTCGCCGACCAGGTCGAGGGCCTCCTGGAAGCGCTCGAGCGGGAACTGGTGCGTGCAGATCTCCGACATCGGCAACGTCTCGGTCTCGAGCAGCTTGATCGCCGCCGGCCAGGTGTGCGGGCCGAGGTGGGCACCGCGGATGTCGAGCTCCTTGTCGTCGGAGATGATCGACCAGTCGACGGAGACGTTGTCCTTGAAGACCGAGTACTCGACGAACGTGCCGAGCTTGCGGAGCAGGTTGAGACCCTGCGGCACCGCGGACGGGTGGCCGGTGGCCTCGATGTAGACGTCGGCGCCGTAGCCGTCGGTGAGTTCCTTGACGCGGGCGACGGCGTCCTCGTTCGCGATGTTGATCGTCAGGTCGGCGCCGACCTTGCGGGCGAGCTCCAGCTTGGCGTCGACGACGTCGAGCGCGATGATGCGCAGCGGGTTCTTCTGACGGGCACCGGCGATGGCGGACAGGCCGATCGGGCCGGCGCCGGCGATCACGACGGTGTCGCCGAACTTGATGTCGCCGCGCTCGACGGCGTGGAAGGCGCACGAGAGGGGCTCGGCGAAGGCGGCGACCTGGCCGGGCAGGGTGTGCGACACCGGGTGCGTCAGTGCCTTGGCCGGGACGAGGACGTACTCGGCCATCGCGCCGTCGTAGCCCTTGAAACCGAACATGTCGTGGACGTTGCACATCCAGTACGCGCCCTCGAGGCAGTACTTGCACTCCCAGCACGGCACGATCTGCTCGCAGGCGATGCGGTCGCCGATCGCGACCTTGCGCCCCGCGAGCGTCTCGTCGTCCCCGGCGACGATCGTGCCGACGAACTCGTGCCCCGGGATGCGGTCCTTCTCGGCCCACGCCGGGCGGTTCTCGTCGCCCCAGAACTTCGCGGCGCCGTGGTAGCACTTCAGGTCGCTCGCGCAGATGCCGACTGCGTCCGTGCGGAGCAGGAGCTCTCCGGGGCCGGGTGTCGGTACGGGGCGGGTCTCGAGGCGGTAGTCGCCAGGGCCGTGGACGACGACGGCACGCATCGTCGTCGGGATGGTCGTGTCGGCCGTGGTGCTGGCCGTGGTCTGCGTCGTCGTCGACATCAGCTGCTCCTTCGTTGGGTCGCTTCGGCGTCGACTGTACACCCCTTGGAACGTTTGTCCAGAACACAATTTCTGCTAGGTTCGGCGCAGCGGCACCGCAGCCGCATCGTGATCGCAAGGGAGCGCACCATGACCACCGACTTCGCCGCGGCACTCCGTCCCGGTCCGGACACCGTCGACCTGACGAACGACTTCACCGGTCGCACCGCGATCGTCACTGGTGGTGCATCGGGGATCGGCAACGCCATCGCCAGGGCCCTCGCCGAACGAGGTGCCCGCGTCGCGATCGTCGACGTCCGGTCCGACGGTGCATCGGATGCCGCCGCTGCACTGACCGGAGACCACCACGCCGGATTCGGGTGCGACGTCACCGACGAGACCTCCGTCGCACGCACGATCGCCGACGTCGTCGACGGCTTCGGGCGCATCGACGTGCTCGTGAACTGCGCCGGCATCGTCGCGCTCGCCCCGGCCGAGGACCTCGAGCCGGGCGCATGGGCGAAGACCATCGACGTCAACCTCACCGGCACCTACCGCGTCGCCCAGGCTGCTGGGCGTCACATGCTCGCCGCCGGGTACGGCCGCATCGTGAACATCGCGTCGCAGGCGGCACACGTCGGCATCGACGGGCACGCCGCGTACTGCGCGTCGAAGGCCGGCGTCATCGGCATGACCCGAGTCCTCGCCCTCGAGTGGGGCGGACGCGGTGTCACCGTGAACACCGTGTCGCCGACCGTCGTGCTGACGGACCTCGGCAGGGCCGCCTGGGCGAACGAGAACGGCATCAGACACCAGGACGAGATCCCGACCGGACGCTTCGCGACCCCGGACGAGATCGCCGCGGCCGTGGTGTTCCTCGCCGGGGAGTCGAGCGCGATGGTGAACGGTGCGGACCTCCGGGTGGACGGCGGGTTCACGATCCGGTGACCCGCGCCGGGACTACGATCACGGTGTCCATCCGCGACGCCGGACACGTGGTCCGCGTCCACCCCGAGGGAAGGTCCCGCTCCATGTCCGCCGAGTCATCTCCCACGGACGCCGGGCGCAGCCGCTTCCCGCTCGACACGGTGTACCAGGCCGCGCGGATGTACTACCTCGAGGACGCCACGCAGGTCGAGATCGCCTCGCGCCTCGGCGTCTCCCGGCCGACGGTCTCCCGACTGGTCGCCGAGGCCAGGCGCGCGGGACTCGTCCGCATCGAGGTCGTCGACCCGTTCCAGGACGAGACCGTCGCGCTCGCCGAACGGCTCCAGGTGGTCCTCGGGCTCCGCGCCGTCCACCTCGCCGCGGTGACGCACACGGCGACGCTCGGTGCCGACCTCGCCGCCCCGCTCGCGGCAGCCGTCGACGGCATGGCGCTCGTCCCTGGTGACGCGGTCCTGATGTCGTCCGGCCGCACCGTCTACGACGTCGCCCACGCCGGCATGCCCCCGCTCGCCGGTGTGCAGCTCGTCCCGACGGTGGGCGGTCAGGCGGACCCGATGCCGTGGTTCCAGACGAACGAGATCACCCGGACCGCGGCCGAGCGCTCCGGTGCGATCCCGGCGTTCCTGTTCGCGCAGGCGCTGCCGTCCGAGGCGATGCGCGCCTCCCTCGACGAGGACCCGGCGTTCCAGCACGTCATCGGGCTGTGGAGCCGGGCGAAGGGCGCGATCCTCGGCATCGGCGCACCGACCCCGACCCGCGACGCACTCGCGCGGGGCGTCCCGGTCGAGGACCAGGCCTTCGACCGGGCGGCCGGTGACGTCTGCCTGAACTTCTACGCGCCGGACGGGTCGGCGATCGAGTTCCCCGGCAGCGACCGGATGGTGCGGACCTCGCGCGAGGTGCTCGCTGCGGTCCCGCACGCCGTGGGCATGGCGGTCGGGGAGTCGAAGGTGCCGAGCATCATCGGAGCCGTCCGCGGCGGCCTGGTCAACGAGCTGGTGACGGACGCCGCGACGGCGCGCGCCCTGCTCGACGCGCTGGCCTGAGCACCCACCGGACGGGAGGCTCGTGGCGGCCCCGCCACGAGCCTCCCGTCCGCCCTGGACGCACGTTCGCACCCATCGCACCCGCCCTGGTAGGCGGAAACGCGCGTGGGCGGTCAGAAAAACCGACCTCCGACGCGCGATTCGACCTCCTACGCGCGATTGCGCCGCACGTCCCAGAGGTGGTGCACCGGGTCGTGCGCGTAGTACGTCGCGAGGCTCGCGACCGTGAACGCACTGCCGTCGGACCGCAGCCCCGTGCGGGAGAGCTGGTCGTCCCGGACCTCGTCGAACGCCCGTGCCGCACGGTGTGCGGCCTCGCCGAGCTCCCGTGCCACGACCGCCGGGTCCTGCTCGTCGTAGCGATCGGCCTCGGCGGTGGCGTCCTGGTCCCAGTTCGGGAAGGTCGGGGCGTCCTCGGCGAGCATGAGCTCCAGCCGTTCGGTCATCTTCCGGTGCACGTCGCGGACGTGGGCGCCGTACTCGAGGGGCGACCACGTGTGGTCGTCCGGGCGGTCACGGACGCCGTTCCGCGCGAGTTCCGCTGGCCAGCCGGTGGCGTTCGCCTCGATGATCCCCGGCACGTCGCGGATCGTCACCGTGCTGCCGTCGTAGCCGCACTCCGGGCACGCAGCCTCGATGACCCAGGTCCAGTTCTTCGTGTCCGGTTCGATCGCCATGACGCGATGTTATGACCTCGTTACTCAGGTCTGTGGTTTCCCATGGACACGGGGAAGCGTGGTGACCCCCGTCCGGGTGACACGCCGGTGCCTGTGAATCACCGGCCAATGACATTTCGGTTGCTCGGTAACGTTCGACGCCGTTCACGACCGGTTGCCCGAACCGGTCGAGCCCGGCGAACCGGCCGGGCGATGACCCGAGGAGAAGTACATGGGTTCCGACCCCAGTAGTACCCCCACCCGACCGCGTCGCCGGCTCCGCCAGAGCGACGTCACGGTGGTCGACAAGAGCATGATGCGCAAGGCCGTCGGCGGCATGGTCGTCGGCAACACGATGGAGTGGTACGACGTCGGCGTCTACGGCTACCTCGCCGTCACGATGGGGCGGGTCTTCCTGCCGACCGCCGAACCAGCGGTCCAGATCCTGTTCAGTCTCGGTGTCTTCGCCGCGACGTACATCGCCCGGCCGCTCGGGGGGATCGTCTTCGGGCGCCTCGGCGACAAGGTCGGGCGCCAGAAGGTCCTCGCGACCACGCTGATCATGATGGCGGCGTCGACGTTCCTCATCGGAGCGCTGCCGGACTACGCGCTGATCGGTGCCGCCGCGCCCGTGCTGCTCGTCGTGCTCAAGCTGCTGCAGGGCTTCTCGACCGGTGGTGAGTACGCCGGTGCCACGACCTTCATCACCGAGTACGCGCCCGATCGTCGTCGCGGGTTCTTCGCGAGCTTCCTCGACTTCGGGAGCTACATGGGCTTCGCCCTCGGTGCGGCGGTCGTCTCCGTGCTCCAGGTCTCGCTGGGCGAGGAGACCATGACCGCGTGGGGGTGGCGTCTGCCGTTCCTCCTCGCCGGCGTGATCGGCACCGTCGCGATCTACTTCCGCCTGCGCATCGAGGAGTCGCCGGTGTTCCAGGCGACCCAGGCCGCACAGGCCGCTGCGACCGACGCGATCGCGGAGGCCCAGGGCCGCCCGCGCAACGTCTTCGTGATGGTCAAGGAGCACTGGCGTCCGATCGTCATCGCCGTGATGCTCGTCGCGGCGTCGAACACCGTCGGCTACGCGCTGACCTCGTACATGCCGACCTACCTCACCGACTCGCTCGGGTACTCCGCGCTCGACGGCACGCTGCTCACGATCCCCGTGCTCGTGCTCCTCGCCGTGATGCTGCCGCTGACCGGCAAGCTGTCCGACAAGCTCGGCCGTCGCGTCGTGATGTGGATCGGTGCGGCGACGACCGTCGTGCTCGTCATCCCGGCGTTCATGCTCATCGGACACGGTGCGCAGTGGTCGACGCTGCTCGGTCTCGGGCTGCTCGCGCTGATGACCGCGCTGTGGGTGTCGAACCAGGCCGCGTCGCTGCCGGCGCTCTTCCCGACGAACACGCGCTACGGCGGCATGGGCTTCGCGTACAACATCGCGATCGCCGTGTTCGGTGGGACGACGCCGCTCATCGTGCAGGCGCTCCTGACGTGGACCGGCGACGAGCTGGCACCGGCGTACTTCCTCATGGCGATGAGCGTCATCGGAGCGGTCGGGGTGTTCTGCATGAAGGAGTCCTCGCGGCGCCCGCTGCCCGGGTCGATGCCGGCGGTGGAGTCCGACGACGAAGCCCGCGAGCTCGTGCTCACCCAGGACACGAACCCGAACCTCGACCTCGGCGACCTGCCGTTCGCGGCCGAGGACGCCGCGCGCGAGGCGCGCAGGCTGGCCGCCGCGCGCTGAGGGCGCGCTGTGCGCGCCGGCGCGCCGTGCGCGTCGGCGCGCTGTGCGCGTCGGCGCGCTGTGCGCGCCGTGCGCGTCGGCTTGGCCGACCGCGCCCCGTGGTGAACATCGCGCCCCGTGGTGACGGGGCGCGATGTCCGAAGCGGGGCGCGATCCCAGCGCGACCACCAACGGGAGGCGCGGTGCGAGTCCGACTCGCACCGCGCCTCCCGTCGGTGCGCGCGTCGTTCATGGCCGGGCCGTGCGCCCCGACTCGGAACGACAGCACCGCTGTCGTACGACGGCGGTCTTGTCGTCGCTTGCGTGCGCGGACTGTTGCGGGCGCGGGGGAGCGACAGAATCGCTGTCGTACGACAGCGAGGTTGTCGTCGCTTGCGTGCGCGGACTGTTGCGGGCGCGGACTGTTGCGGGCGCGTGTGAGCGACAGGGTGGTGGTCGTACGACAGCGGCCTTGTCGTCGCTTGCGTGCGCGGACTGTTGCACTCGCGTGGGAGCGACAGAACCGTTGTCGTAAGACAACGGTGCTGTCGTCCCTTGCGTGCGCGGACTGTTGCGGGCGTGTGGGAGCGACAGGGTCGTCGTCGTACGACAGCGCTCTTGTCGTTCCGAGTCGGTGCCAGCCGGCGGGGGCGGGGAACGAGCGCGGCGACGAGGGCAGCACGGCGCGGGCGCACGCGCAAGCGCGGCGCCCCGTCAGTCGCGCCCGTGCTCGTGGTCGAGCGCCGGCCACGCGGGGAACGGGTCCGCCCACGTCCGCCAGAGGTCCGGCCCCGCGAGCAGCTCGTCCGGCGTGAGCAGCGCCCCGTCGAGTGCGCGCTCGATGCCCGGGACGTCGAGCCGCTCCCCGACGAACCAGATCGCCTGCCCGATCGGGGCGTCCTCGTCCCACGACGGGTTCGCGGTGGGGTCGAGCGCGAGCATCGCGCCGAAGCTCGCCCACGACCCGACGTGATCGGGACGAGACGCCAGGCGGAAGAACCCCCGGGAACGCAGCACCCGGCCGTTCACCCCGGCGGCGAGGTCGTCCTCGATCACGGACGCCAGCCGCCCGGGGTGGAACGGCAGGGGCTCCCGGTAGCGCAGCGTGACGAGGTCGTCCCGCGTGCCCCGACCGAGGTCCGCCCCGCTCGACAGCGCCCGCATCCACCCGGCCCCCGTCGCGAGGAGCCGCGCAGCACCCCCGTTCGACGCCGGCAGGTCAGCGGCGGAACGCACCCGGTCGAGTGCCACGATCACGGCGTGCGGTGCCATCCGGTGCAGCAGCGCCACCAGTGCACGACGTCGACGCCCGGTCAGTCCCGCGAACCGGTCCAGGGCGATCACGGTCGAGTACTCCACGAGTGCGGCGACGCGGTCGGCCGCCACGAACGCGTCGTCCACGTCGGACCAGAGCAGGTGTGCGACGTCGTCGGCGCGGAGCACGGCCACGGCGTGCCGGAGGACCCGGTCGTCGCCGTGCTCGCTCCTGGCCGCGTTCGCGAGGAGCATCCCCACCGCGCGGGTGTCTGCTCCAGGAGCAAGGGTCACGACGAGGTCGTGATCGGCATCGGGGCCGCACACCCGGTCGAGCTGGTCGGTCCTCGCGGCGATCGCCCGTGCCGCCGCGAAGGCGCTCCCGGTGACGTGCATCCGGTGCCCCCGCTGCCTGCCCGGTGCACCGGACGGTGTCGTCAGTCGGGCGGCGACGCGGTCGGCGTCGACCTCGTGGAGGGCGGACACGAGCGTGATGACGGCTGGTCGCATGTCGGCTAATGTACATGAAAACCGTTATCAACAAGGAGGCGACCGTGAAGGTCCGCAACTCGCTCAAGGCGCTCAAGAAGATCCCCGGCTCGCAGGTCGTCCGACGTCGCGGCCGGGTCTACGTCATCAACAAGCAGAACCCGCGGTGGAACACGCGACAGGGCTGATCGTCCGGGTTCCGTAGGGTGGCAGCATGCGATTGCTGCTCATCCGACACGGCCAGACCCCCGCGAACGTGAACGGCGTCCTCGACGCCGAGGTCCCCGGGCCCGGGCTGACGGAGCTCGGGCAGCAGCAGGCCGCCGCGCTGCCGGAGGCCCTGGCGGACCGTGGTATCGAGAAGCTCTTCGTGTCGAGCATGATCCGGACCCACGTCACCGCCGCGCCCCTGGCCGCGTCGCTCGGGATCGACCCCGTGGTGCTCCCCGGTCTCCGCGAGATCGAAGCCGGCGACCTGCAGGGTGCGCGCGACGAGACCTCCGTGCAGCGATACCTCGCCGCCTGCTACGCGTGGGCGTCGGGGGAGCGCGAGGCCAGGATGCCGGGAGCCGAGACCGGCGAGGACTTCTTCGACCGCTACGACGACGCGATCCGGCAGATCGAGGACACCGGCGTCGCCGTCGCCGCGGCGTTCAGCCACGGTGCGGCGATCCGGATCTGGTCGGCCGTGACGGCACAGAACACGCCGAACGACCTCGGTGCGAGCCGACACCTGGAGAACACCGGGGTCGTCGAGCTCGAGGGGTCCACCGCCGACGGCTGGCGCCTGGTCGACTGGGCGGGCGAGCCGATGGGCGGCGACGACCTCATCGACCGGACCGCGCAGGACCCGACCGGCGAGCGGTTCTGAACCCGGCCACGGATAGACGGGAGGCTCGGTGCCAGCTGGCACCGAGCCTCCCGTCCGTCTGTCAGCGCGTCTACGCGCGCGCCGCCGCCGCCGTCAGCGGCACGATCACACCGTGCGACTCACGCAGCACGTCGAGGGTGCGCTGGACCTCGTCCGCACGCTCCTCCGTCGTCCAGCCGAGCACCCCGGCGAGCACGTCGGCGAGCTCGTCGAGCAGGTCGATCGTGACGCCACCGACGAACGCGAGGTTCGTGCGGCGGAGCACCACGTCGACCAGGTGCACGGCGTGCTCGTGCTCGGCGAAGTACGCGACCTCTGCCCGGGTGAGCGCCGGGTCGGACTCGAGCGGCTCGACCGGCCCGTCGGTGAGGACGTCGACGACCTCGGCCGCGCGGGTGCCGTAGCGCTCGAGCAGTCCTTCGACCAGCCCGGCGTCGAGCCCGTCGCGGTGCGACTTGATCCACAGCGCACGCTGGGCGTCGGTGGTCGGGAACTCCTTGCCGCCGCCGATCGCCATGCCGGTCGTGTCGACCTTGCGGGCGACACCGAGCTTCGTGGTGGCCTCGGTCGACAGGTGCGCTGCGAGGGCGCGGAAGGTCGTCCACTTGCCGCCGACGAGCGACAGCACGGTGCTCTTCGGGAGTCCGGCGATCGGGGTGTCCACGATCCGGTAGTCACGGGAGACGAAGCCGGGGGCGGTGTCCTCGTGGCGGGGGAGCGGGCGGATGCCGGAGTAGCTGTAGACGATGTGGTCGCGCGTGACCTCGATCTGCGGGAACACGTGCTTGACGAGCCCGAAGAAGTAGTCGATCTCCTCGTCCGTCGTCGTGACCGGCTTCGAGGGGTCGGCGTCGATGTCCGTCGTGCCGATGAGCACCCGGCCCTTGAGTGGGTAGATCAGGACGATGCGGCCGTCGTCGTTCTCGAAGAACAGCTCACGACCCTTCGTGGCCTCGAGCAGCTCGTCGTTGTGCACGACGATGTGGGAGCCCTTCGTGCCGCCCATGAACTTCGTCTCGCCGCCGAACGCGCCGTTCGTCAGGTCGGTCCAGGGGCCGGACGCGTTGATCACGACGTCGGCCGTGAACACGAACTCCTCGCCGGTCTCGCGGTCGCGGAGCAGGACGCCGCCGTCGCGAGTACCGGCTGCCTCGACGTAGTTGGTCGCGCGGGCGGTCGCGGCGGACCCGGTCCCGGTGCCTGCGGCCAGGCCGTCCTTGAGCACGTCGAGCGCCAGACGCTCCGGCTCGTGCACGGAGGCGTCGTAGTACGTCCCGGTGTACTTCAGGTCCTTGTTGAGGGCCGGCATGTCCTCGAGTGCCGCCTTCTTGGTGCGGAAGACGTGCTTCGGGACCGAGCCGCCGTCACGCGAGAAGGAGTCGTAGATCGTCATGCCGATCTTGATGAGCATCGCGCCGCGCTCCCTGGTGGAGCGCTGCTTGTGCGTCAGCATGCGCAGCGGGGCGTTCATGATGCCGGAGAACGTCGAGAAGATCGGCATCGTCGTCTGGAGCGGCTTGACGTAGTGCGGGGCGATGCGGATCAGGCCGTTTCGCTCCTGCACGCTCTCGCGCACCAGGCGGAACTCGCCGTTCTCGAGGTAGCGGATGCCACCGTGGATCATGTGGCTCGACGCCGCTGAGGCGCCGGAGGCGTAGTCGCCGCGCTCGACGAGCGCGACGTCGACGCCCTGCAGGGCGAGGTCGCGGAAGGTGGCGATGCCGTTGATGCCGCCACCGACGATGAGGACCTGTGCGTTCGGGCGCTCGGTGAGCGATGTCACCGTGCGTCGGGGCTGCGTCGTCTTCGACATGTGCGTACGCGTCGCTTTCTGGGGTCGGTTCGCTGGGTTCGAGATCGATCGTGCGCCTTCGTGAACGGTCGGGCAACTTACGTGCACGAACGTGCAGAACACCTGTGGTCCGGCCCGGAACGGGGGACGGGAGGCTCGACCGGGCTTGCAGACGCCGTGCACGTCCGTGCATGGTTGGCTCCATGAGCGATGCCGCCCAACCGATGCGCACCCAGCAGGCGCTGCGCGCCGCACACCTGTACTACCTGCAGGACCTGACGATGGACGCCATCGCCGACGAGCTCGGCACGTCCCGCTCGTCGGTGTCCCGGTTGCTGAAGCACGCCAGGGACACCGGGCTCGTCGACATCCAGATCCGGTCGCCGCTCGACCAGGCCGCCGCGCTCAGCCGGAACATCCGTGCGCGGTTCGGGGTGCACGCGCACGTGGTCCCGGTGCCCGACCACACGAGCGACGTGGACCGGCTCGAGCGGGTGGCGCTGTCCGCCGCGCGGATCCTGACGCAGTACATCGAGTCGAACATGGTGATCGGGCTGTCGTGGGGCTCGACGGTGAGCGCCGTCAGCCGGTACCTCGTGCCGAAGACCACGCACGGCTCCACCGTCGTGCAGGTGAACGGCGCGGCGAACACCCGCACCACCGGCATCGTCTACGCGTCCGAGATCCTCCGGCGCTTCGGCGAGGCCTACGGTGCGCTCGTGCAGCAGTTCCCCGTCCCGGCGTTCTTCGACGACCCGGCGACGAAGGAGGCCCTGTTCCGCGAGCGCTCGATCCGGCGCGTGCTCGACCTGCACGAGCGGATGGACGTCGTCGTGTTCGGTGTCGGTGCTCCGCAGGCCCCGGTTCCCTCGCACGTGTACTCCGGCGGGTACCTCGACCCGGCCGACCGCGAGGAACTGGCGAAGGCGAAGGTCGTCGGGGACGTCTCCACCGTGTTCTACCGCGCGGACGGGTCGTGGCGGGACATCGGGGTGAACGCCCGCGCCGGCGGCCCGGACCTCGACACCATCAAACGGGCTCCCCGACGCATCTGCGTGGTGGCGGGGCGCGGCAAGGCGGCGTCGCTCAAGGGTGCGCTCGCGGCGGGGCTCATCACGGACCTGATCCTCGACGAGAGCATCGGACAGGCCATCCTGCAGCCCTGACGATCCACGAGTGTCGGTGGTCGTGCGTATCGTCGCCGCCATGGATGATCGCCAGGATTCTCGGTGGTTCCGGCGGCTCGCCGGCACCGACGTCGACGACGCGATCGCGTTCTTCTCGGTCGACTACGACCTCCGCACGCCGACGGTCCGTCGCACGTCGCCGAAGACCAAGTGGGACTTCGCCGGCGTGGGGGACGACCGGATGTCCCTGCGGACGACACGGTTCGGCGTCGACCTGCGGTGCGAGAGCTTCGTCGCGGACGAGTTCATCGTCGCGTGGGTCCGCGGGGGCACGAGCACGATGACGACCGGCGGCGAGAGCCTCGACCTCGAACCTGGGGTCCCGGTGGTCCTGCCCGTGGAGACCGCGTACGAACTCCACCAGCGGGACATCGCACTGAGCATGGTGCACCTCGACCGTGCCTTCGTGACCGCACTGACCGGCGACCCGGCGTTCACGTTCGAGCCGCTCCGTGCGCCGACCGCAGAGGGCATGCGGCTGTGGCGGTCGACCGTGCAACAGCACTCGTCGACCTGGCTCGACATGGAGCAGGACCTCGACGACGTCGCCCGGCGGGACATCGCCGAGGCGTTCTCGGTCGCGGCGCTGCGGGCGTTCCCACAGCGGGCGAGCTGGCGGGCGACGGTCGCCGGCAACGGTCCGGAGCACGAGCGACTCCGTCGTGCGCTCGAGTACGTGCACGCGCACGCCAACGAACCGATCGGTACCTCGGAGATCGCCGACGCGGCCGGGCTCAGCCCGCGCGGGCTGCAGCAGTCCCTCCGTCGTCACCTCGACCAGACCCCGGGGGAGCTCCTCCGGGAAGTCCGACTCGAAGGCGCGCACAACGACCTGCGTCGCGCCGACCGCGACGAGCTCTCGGTCGCCGAGATCGCCAGGTCGTGGGGCTTCGGCCACCTCGGCCGGTTCTCCGCCGCGTACCGGGCGCGCTTCGGGGAGCTCCCGAGCGAGTCGCTCCGCAGTCGCGGCTGACGGCGCCGCGGCTCGACTCGGTAGCGTTGCCCGCATGGACACCGTCGTCGCCCGACTCCGTTCCGCCCTCGACGACCCGGACGGGCTGATCGTGCGGGACGACGCCGACGCACTCGACGCCACGCGGACCGACAAGTCCGGCTGGGTCGCGACCGGACGCCCGGCAGCACTCGTCGAGGCGCGCACCGTCGCCCACGTGCAGGCGACGCTCCGCACGTGCAACGACCTCGGGGTGGGCGTCGTTCCTCGTGGCGCGGGCACCGGGCTCGCCGGTGGGGCGAACGGCACGGACGGGTCGGTGGTGCTGAGCACCGCGCTGATGGACCGCATCGTCGAGGTCTCGGAAGAGGACGAGCTCGCGGTCGTGGAACCGGGCGTGCTGAACGGTGCCCTGAACGCCGCGGTCCTGCCGCTCGGGCTCCGGTTCGCGCCCGACCCCGCAAGCGCGGCGATCTCGAGCGTCGGCGGGAACATCGCCACGAACGCCGGGGGCCTCCGATGCGTGAAGTACGGGGTGACGCGCGAGGCCGTCCTCGGCCTCGATGTCGTGCTCGCGGACGGGCGCCTGGTCTCCACCGGACACCGCACCGTGAAGGGCGTCACCGGCCTCGACCTCACCGCGCTCATGGTCGGCTCCGAGGGCACCCTCGGGGTGATCGTCGGGGCAACCGTCCGGCTCGTCCCGGTGCCGTCGGGGGAGCCCGCGACGCTCGGTGCGGTCTTCCCGGACGTCCGAGCAGCGGCCGCCGCAGCAGCCGACGTCGTGCACGGGCCGGAACGGCCGTCGACCGTCGAACTGCTCGACGCCGCAGCGCTCGCCGGGATCGCGGCCTACCTGGGACCGGACGTGATCGCCGAGTCTGTGGGAGCGGTTCCCGCCGGCGGGGCGTTCCTGCTCGTCGAGTTCGACGGCGTGGGCGGAGCGGAAGCGGCGCGCGGAGCCGAGCCGGTCCTCCAGGCCGCCGGCGGAACCGTCCGCCGGGCGGTCGACGGCGACGAACGCGAGCGCCTGCTGACCATCCGCCGGTCGTTCCACCCGGCCATGGAGGCGCGCGGCCAGGTGCTCATCGAGGACGTCGCGGTCCCGCGCAGCCGACTCGCGGACATGTTCGACCGGGTGGCGGTGATCGGCCACGAGCACGGCGTCGCGATCCCGACCGTCGCCCACGCCGGGGACGGCAACCTGCACCCGAACTTCGTGTTCGACGGGGACGAGGTCCCGCAGCACGTCTGGGACGCTGCCGATGCGCTGTTCCGAGCGGCGATCGAGCTCGGCGGCACGTTGACCGGCGAACACGGGGTCGGCGTCCTGAAGCGACGGTGGATCGGGGACGAGCTCGGCGACGACATGGTGACGCTGCAGCGGGGGATCCGACGCGTGTTCGATCCGAACGGGATCCTCAACCCGGGCAAGGTGCTCTGACGCCGAATTCCGTGACACGGATCCGGTGCTGACCTTTCGGATGTTCGGCTGTAACACGACGGACACGCGCGAGTGGCTGGATGGTGGGTGACCGAGCCACGTCGCCCACGAAGGAGTCCGCCATGCTGATCGGCGTCCCCACCGAGATCAAGAACAACGAGTTCCGTGTCGCCGCCACCCCGGCCGGCGTCGCCGAACTCACGATGCACGGGCACGAGGTCCTCGTGCAGGCCGGAGCCGGAACCGGGTCGTCGTTCCCGGACGACGAGTACGCCGCCGCCGGTGCGACGATCGTCCCCACCGCCGACGACGTGTGGGCGCGGGCCGAGCTGGTGCTGAAGGTCAAGGAGCCCGTCGCGTCCGAGTACCCGTCGATCCGACCCGGCCAGGTGCTCTTCACCTACCTGCACCTCGCCGCTGACCGGCCGCTCACCGATGCCCTCGTGGCTTCCGGTGCGACGGCCATCGCGTACGAGACCGTGCAGCTGCCCGACCGGTCGCTGCCGCTGCTGTCCCCGATGTCGGAGATCGCCGGACGCCTGTCCGCCCAGGTCGGCGCGAACCACCTGATGGCGGCGAACGGCGGCCGTGGGCTGCTCCTCGGCGGCGTCCCCGGCACACCGAAGGGCCGCGTCGTGGTGATCGGCGGCGGTGTCGCAGGTGAGCACGCGGCGACGATCGCCCTCGGGATGGGTGCAGACGTCACCGTGTTCGACATCAGCCTGCCGCGACTCCGTGCGCTCGACGCCCGGTTCGACGGACGCATCACGACGCTCCGCTCGTCGACCCACGCGATCGCGACGGCGCTGCAGGACGCGGACCTCGTCATCGGGTCGGTGCTCATCCCCGGGGCCTCGGCGCCGAAGCTCGTGACCGACGCCATGGTCGCGGACATGCGCCCGGGATCGGTGCTCGTCGACATCGCGATCGACCAGGGCGGCTGCTTTGAGGGCTCGCTCCCGACGACGCACGACGACCCGACGTTCCGCGTGCACGACGCGGTCTACTACTGCGTGGCGAACATGCCGGGTGCCGTCCCGCGCACGTCGACGATCGCGCTGACGAACGCGACGCTGCCCTACGCCCTGGCGATCGCGAACCAGGGCTGGGAAGCGGCGCTCGAGTCCGACGCCGCCCTGGCGAAGGGCCTCAACGTGCACGCCGGCCGCGTCACGAACGAGGCCGTGGCCGCTGCCCACGGCCTGGTCGCGTCCGCCGCCTGACGCGACTGCGGCGCGCCCGGTGTCGGGTGCGCGGGCGCTCTCCGCCCCTTCCGCGAAAGCGACAGTTCCCCGCCGAACTCCGACGGGGAACTGTCGCTTTCGTGGTAGGGAGCGTGCGGCCTGACGGCACGATGTCGCCAGCGGCACGATGTCGCGGGCTACGCGGCGCGCGCGGACCGGGCGGCGGACCAGCCCGCGCGGGTCCGCACCGCGAGGGTGACCACCACGGCGACGACGACGGCGACGAGCGCAGCGACCGCCGTGGGCACCGACACCAGCGGGCCGTCGAGTCGTGCGACCGCGACCCACGCCAGGCCCCACCCCAGCGAGACCGACGGAGCGAGGCGCCCGTGGCCGCTCACGGCCAGCAGGACCCCGACCGCCCCGGCGACGAGTGCCACGACGACACCCCAGACGTCCTGCGACAGCCCGAAGCCCTGGAAGCCGGCGGCCGTCAGCACCGCTGCCGTGTTCGCCGCGGTCGCGACGCACACCCAGCCGAGATAGAGCCCGAACGTGCCGTCGGTGACGATCGCCTCGACCGTGCCGGACGGCCGCGTGCGCCGCAGGATCACGAACGTCCACGCGAGCACCGCGAGCAGGGCGACGATGATCGGCTCGCTCAGCCAGAGCAGCCCGAACTGCACGGACAGGATCCAGGCGGCGTTGAGCAGCAGGGACAGCGTCGCGGGCACGGCGAGCCGGTCGTGCCGGACCTCGTCGCCACGGCGGGGCAGGAACTGCCAGACCGCGAAGGCGATGAGCCCCACGTAGATGACGCTCCAGATACCGAACGCGGGCCCGGCCGGCGCGATGGCCGTCGACGAGGCCGACAACGCCCCGCCCGCGGCGTCCTGGATCGGCGTGCCGCCTGCCGCGCCCGACCCGATGAACGAGCCGACCACGGCGACGACGGCGCTCGCCGCGATCACGATCTTCCGGAACCACCGCATGACTCATCCCTTCGTCAGCATGCTGATGACCTTCACGGTAGGCGGTCGCCACGCCGCGGTGCGCAGGCGCCGTTCAGCGGATGGGGGACGTGCGTAGGTTGGGCACGTGACCGTCGAGCTCAACACCGCCTACATCGACCGCATCGCACCGATCGCGAGTCCGACGCTCGACGACTCCTTCCGCATGATGGAGGACCAGGACGCCAGCGCCTGCATCGTCCTGTACCAACCCGACGCCGAGGAGCTCGGGGACGTCGCGGTGGCGCTCGGTCTGCACGAGCTCGCGGTTGAGGACTCCGCCGAGGGGCACCAGCGGCCGAAGCTCGAGCGGTACGGCTCGACCCTGTTCGCGGTGCTGAAGCCAGCGCTCTACAACGACCAGCTGGAGGAGGTCGAGTTCGGCGAGGTGCACGCGTTCGTCGGCGAGCAGTTCTTCCTGGCCGTCGTGAAGGCCGATCCGCGTGGCCGGAACGTCGTGCCGCGGGCGCTGCAGCGGATGAGCGGCAAGCCCGGACTCGTCACGGCGGGACCGCAGGCACAGCTCTGGGCGCTGATGGACTCGATCGTGGACGACTACATCCCGGTGATCGAAGGGCTCGAGGAGGACATCAACCAGATCGAGGACCAGCTGTTCGCCGGTGTCCCCGGGGTCTCCCGACGCATCTACGAGCTCTTCGGCGAGGTGGTCGACTTCCAGCGGGCAGCGCGTCCGCTGGTCCACATGATCGAGAACATCCACCGCGGCGCCGAGAAGTACCACCTGCCGGTCGAGATGCAGCGGCGCTTCCGCGACGTCCTCGACCACGCCATCCGGACCATCGAGCGCATCGACACCTTCCGGCAGCTCCTGCAGAACGCGCTGACGGTCGACGCGACCCTGGCGGCGCAGAAGCAGAACGACGACACGAAGAAGATCTCCGGCTGGGCGGCCATCCTCTTCGCGCCGACCCTCATCGCAGCCATCTACGGCATGAACTTCACGCACATGCCCGAGCTCTCGTGGACGTGGGGGTACCCGCTGTCGATCATCGCGATGGTGGCCTTCGCCGCGATCCTCTTCGTCGTCTTCAAGGTGAAGCGCTGGTTCTGACGAGTCCCTCTGACATACTTGCAGGACAAAAGTAACGCCGACCTGGAGCTTCGATGACGCACTCCCTCGTCCACCTGTCCACCGCCGGGGTCTCCCTCGTGCTCGACTGCACCGAGGGGCGCCTGCCGTCGGTGGTGCACTGGGGTGCGGCCCTCGGGGAGCAGTCCACCGCGGACCTCCAGGCTCTCGTGCTGGCCGGGCGGGAGCCGGTCGTGTCGAACGCCGTCGACGAGCCGATCCGACTGGCGATCCTGCCGGAACCGCACGCCGGGTGGTCGGGCAAGCCCGGCATCAGCGGTCACCGGGACGGCCATGACTGGTCACCGAAGTTCACGACGACGAGCATCGACGTGATCGGCGAAGCCCACGAGACCGCGCCGAGCGCGGCCCGCGAGACCGCGCCGAGCGCGGCGCACGAGGGCGCACCCAGCACGGACGACGAGCCCGCGCGCATCGACGCCGGCCCGGCCCTGGTCGTCGTCGAGGCCGCTGACGAGCACGCCGGCCTCGCCGTCCGCCTCGAGATCGAGCTCCTCGCAACCGGACTGATCCGCACCCGCGCGGCAGTCACGAACACCGGCGACACGAACGACGACGAACGCCCGTACACCGTGGACGACGTCACGGTCGCCCTGCCGATCCCGACCAGGGCTCGCGAGATCTTGGACTTCGCCGGCCGCTGGGGCAAGGAACGCACCCCGCAGCGGAGCGAACTCGTCGTCGGCATCCACGAGCGCGAGGGACGCAAGGGCCGCACCGGCGCCGATGCCGCGACGGTCCTGAGCGTCGGCGTCCCCGGCTTCGGCTTCGCCCGCGGCGAGGTCTGGGGCGTCCACACCGCGTGGAGCGGCAACCACCGTCACCACGCCGAGCGCCTGTTCAACGGCAAGCAGGTCATCGGCGGCGGCGAGCTGCTGCTGCCGGGCGAGGTCCGCCTCGGCACAGGCGAGACGTACCAGGGCCCGTGGGTCTACGGCGCCTACGCGGACGGCCTCGACGCCCAGGCCCGCCGGTTCCACGACCACCTTCGGAGCCGCCCGCAGCACCCGGCGAGCCCCCGCCCGATGACGATCAACGTGTGGGAGGCGGTCTACTTCGACCACGACCTCGCGCGACTCGAGGACCTCGCGGACCGCTCCGCCCGGCTCGGCGTCGAGCGCTTCGTCCTCGACGACGGCTGGTTCCGGCACCGCCGCAACGACTTCGCGGGCCTCGGGGACTGGTTCGTCGACGACGACGTGTGGCCCGACGGCCTCACCCCGCTCGTCGACCACGTGCGGGCCGCCGGCATGCAGTTCGGCCTGTGGTTCGAGCCCGAGATGATCAACGAGGACAGTGACCTCGCCCGTGCGCACCCGGAGTGGATCATGCAGGCCGACGGTCGCCTGCCGATCCGGTCGCGGCACCAGCAGGTCCTCAACCTCGCGATCCCCGGGGCGTACGAGTACGTGCTCGACCGGATGACGGCGATCATCGACGAGTACCGGGTCGACTACGTCAAGTGGGACCACAACCGCGACCTGGTGGAGGCCGGGCACCGTGACGGCGGCGCGGCGGTGCACGAGCAGACCCTCGCCGCGTACCGGCTGATGGCCGCGCTGAAGGACCGGTTCCCCGGGTTCGAGATCGAGTCGTGCTCGTCCGGCGGGGCCCGCGTGGACCTGGGGGTCATCGAGCACACCGACCGCGTCTGGGTCTCGGACTGCATCGACCCGCTGGAGCGCCAGCAGATGAACCGCTGGACGATGCAGCTCCTCCCGCCAGAGCTGCTCGGCTCGCACATCGCGAGTGGCGTGAACCACACGACGGGGCGCTGGCACGACCTGTCGTTCCGTGCGGGGACGGCGCTCTTCGGGCACCTCGGCATCGAGTGGGACCTGTCGAAGGCGACCGAGGCCGAGGAGCGCGACCTCGCCGAGTGGATCGCCCTCTACAAGGACACCCGCGCGCTCCTGCACGCCGGCGACCTGGTGCGCGTCGACCAGGTCGACGACTCCCTGAACGTCTACGGCACGGTCGCACCCGACCGGAAGCAGGCGATGTTCTTCCTGGCGTCGCTCACGACACCCGAGGTCAGCCTCCGCGGCCGCATCACCTTCCGCGACCTCGACCCGGACACCCGCTACCGCGTCGACCCGGTGCTCATCGGCAGCGGCGCCGACGGCGTCCGCGCACCCGTCTGGTGGGAGGGGGAGCGCGTCTTCACCGGACGGGTCCTCGAGACGGTGGGGCTGGAAGCCCCGTCCACCTCCGCGGAGCGGGTCGTCCCGTTCCGGCTCACCGCGCTCTGATCGCGCGTTCCTGACGGACGGGAGGCTCGTGGTGACGTCACCACGAGCCTCCCGTCCGTCATGTGTGCACAAGGCCCTTGACAACCGCTTTCTTTTGCAGCGACACTAAATCCGATCCGGGACTGCCACCCGGACGGAACCGCGTTGACGAAGGAGTCACGATGGCCACCGAAACACCCCTGACGGCGCCTGCCGTCCGGCGGGGCCGGCCCACCCGAGCCGCGGAGGCGGCCGGATCCAGGACCGCAGCACCGCGCCGACGTCGCCCCAGGAACGACCTCTGGCTCGCCCTCGTCTTCATCGCCCCCGCGGCGATCGGGTTCGCCGTGTTCCTGCTCTGGCCGACCATCCGCGGGATCTACCTGAGCTTCACCTCGTACAACCTGCTCACCCCGCCGGTGTTCACCGGCCTGCAGAACTACGAGCGGCTCGTGCAGGACTCGATCTTCTGGCACTCGATGGCCGTCACGGTCGAGTACGTGCTGCTGAACATCGGGTTCCAGACGGTCCTGGCGCTCTTCATCGCCGTGATGATGCACCGCCTGACCAAGTCCACGTTCGTCCGCGGGATCGTGCTCGCGCCCTACCTGGTGTCGAACGTCGTCGCGGCGCTCATCTGGCTCTGGATCCTCGACACGCAGCTCGGCATCGGCAACGAGGTCCTGTCCGCACTCGGCGTCGGCCGCATCCCGTTCCTGCAGAGCGACTTCTGGGGCATCCCGACGATCGCGTTCATCAACGTCTGGCGGAACGTCGGCTACACGGCGCTCCTGATCTTCGCGGGCCTCCAGGCGCTGCCGGAGCAGGTCTACGAGGCCGGCCGCATCGACGGGGCGAGCGAGTGGAAGATGTTCTGGCGCATCACCGTGCCGCTCCTCCGGCCGATCCTGTCGCTCGTGCTCATCATCACCATCATCGGGTCGTTCCAGGTGTTCGACACCGTCGCGGTGACGACCCAGGGCGGCCCGGCGAACGCCACGAACGTCGTGCAGAACTACATCTACAACCTGGCGTTCGGCCGGTTCCAGTTCGGGTACGCGTCCGCCGTCTCGGTGGCCCTCCTCGTCGTCCTCAGCATCATCACCTTCATCCAGTACCGACTCTCGCGCTCCGGCGAGAGCGACCTGGACTGACCCGGATCAGGAGAGCGTCGACGATGACCAGCACCCTGCCCCCGGTGGTCGAGCCCACGACCACCCGCGCCGTCACCACGCGTGGCGCGAAGCCCCAGCGACCGAAGCCGTCCGTCGGCCGCGTGTTCGCCTGGATCGCGATGATCGCCGTGATCGTCGTGACCCTGTTCCCCTTCTACTGGATCCTCCGGACGGCGCTGTCGTCGAACGGCGCGATCTCCGCCGACCCCACCTCGCTGCTGCCGACCGGGTTCAGCCTCGGCGGGTTCGAGCGGGTGTTCGGCCTGCAGTCCACGAAGGAGGCGCTCGCACAGGGCGGCTCCGGCGCGGCGATCAACTTCTGGCAGTACCTGCTCAACTCGGTGATCACCGCGACGATGATCACCGTCGGCCAGGTGTTCTTCTCCGCCGGCGCCGCCTACGCCTTCGCCCGGCTGCGCTGGCCGGGACGCGACAAGGTGTTCGCGGTGTTCCTCGCCGGGCTCATGGTCCCGACGATCTTCACGCTGCTGCCGAACTTCGCCCTGATCAAGTCGCTCGGCCTCGTCGACACCCTGCTCGGGATCTCGCTGCCGTCGATGCTGATGACCCCGTTCGCGGTGTTCTTCCTGCGCCAGTTCTTCCTCGGCATCTCCCGCGAGGTCGAGGAGGCGGCGCTCATCGACGGCGCCGGCAAGGTCCGGGTGTTCTTCCGGCTCATCCTGCCGATGGCCGCCGCACCGATCGCGACGCTCGCCGTCCTGACGTACATCACCGCGTGGAACGACTACTTCTGGCCGCTCATGGTGTCGTACACCGACAGCTCGCGGGTGCTCACGGTGGCGCTCGGCGTCTTCAAGTCCCAGTCGCCGCAGTCCGGCACCGACTGGGCAGGACTCATGGCCGCGACCCTCGTCGCGGCGCTCCCGATGATCGTGCTGTTCGGCCTCTTCGCCAAGCGCATCGTCAACTCCATCGGCTTCTCCGGCATCAAGTAGGTCCAGCTCATGACGAACCCCATCACCCGCCGCGCGCTCTTCGCCGGCGGAGCATCAGCCCTCGCCCTCGGTGCGCTCGCCGCGTGCTCGTCGCCCGGCCGCTCGTCGGGCCGAGCGACCGGCGGCGCCACCGGCACCGTGTCCTACTGGCTGTGGGACTCGAACCAGCTGCCCGCCTACCAGGCCGTCGCGAAGGCCTTCGAGCAGCAGAACCCCGGCATCACGATCAAGATCACCCAGCTCGGCTGGAACGACTACTGGACGAAGCTCACCGCCGGGTTCATCGCCGGCACCGCTCCGGACGTGTTCACCGACCACCTGACGAAGTTCCCGCAGTACTCCGACCTCGACGTGCTCTACGAGCTCGACGAACTCGAGGCCACCGCCTCCATCGAGGACGCCGACTACCAGTCCGGCCTCGCCCAGCTCTGGAAGGGGCAGGACGGTCACCGCTACGGGTCCCCGAAGGACTGGGACACCATCGCGATGTTCTACGACAAGAAGGCGATGGCGAAGGCCGGGGTCACCCCAGAGCAGCTGGCGTCGCTCGAGTGGAACCCCGACGACGGCGGCTCCTTCGAGAAGATGGTCGCGCACCTGACCGTCGACGGGAAGGGCAGGCGCGGCGACGAGTCCGGCTTCGACAAGAACGACGTCGCGGTCTACGGCATCAGCGCGAACGGCAGCGGCGGCGACGGGTTCGGGCAGACCCAGTGGTCGCCGTTCACCGGATCGACCGACTGGTTCTACACGAACAAGAACCCGTGGGGGAACCGGTTCCGGTACGACGACGCCGGGTTCCAGAAGACGATGTCCTGGTACTACGGCCTCGCCGAGAAGGGCTACATGCCGAAGTACGGCGTCTTCTCGACGACCACCGGACCGGACGTGCAGCTCGGCGCGAAGAAGGTCGCGCTGTCGTTCAACGGCTCGTGGATGATCGGCACCTACGCCAACCTGCCGGGGCTCGACATCGGCATCGCGCCGACGCCGGTCGGACCGGTCGGGCACCGAGCGTCGATGTTCAACGGGCTCGGCGACTCGATCACGAAGCAAGCGAAGAACCCGGAGGCAGCGGCGAAGTGGGTCGCGTTCCTCGGTGGTTCCACGGCGCAGCAGATCGTCGGTCGTGCCGGCATCGTGTTCCCGGCCCGCCCGGAGGGCACCGACGCCGCCGTCGCCGCGTTCGAGAAGCGCGGGCTCGACGTGTCGGCGTTCACCCGGCAGGTGGAGGACAAGACCACCTTCCTGTTCCCCGTCACGCGGAACCCGGCAGACGTGCAGGCGCTCGTGCAGCCGGCGTTCGACGACATCTACGCGAACGGCAAGCCGGTCAGCACGCTGACCGCGGTGAACGACCAGGTGAACACGCTCCTGCAGCTCACCTGACGCGCCCATCGCGTTGCGTACCGGACGGGAGGCTCGGTGCCAGCTGGCACCGGGCCTCCCGTCTGCGCGCCCCGCGGCGGCGGCGCCTTCCGGGTCAGGCGCCCACGGCGTGCATCTGGATGGCCACCGCGGCTGCGCCGCGGGCCCACTCGTTGAACCGGAACGGCTGCGCGATCACCGTCGGGGTCGGCGTGGACCAGTGTCGAGCGGCCTCGACCGAGCGGTCGAGCGCTGCCCGGCCGACCTCGGCGACCCCGACGAGTTCGCCGGAGAGCAGGACGACCTCGGGATCGACGACGTTCACGACGTCCGCGACGAGGAGTCCGAGGGCTTCGGCAGCCGTGTCGACGACGGCGCGCGCAGCGTGGTCGCCGCCCCGAGCCGCGTCGAGGACTTCGGCCGCGGACACCGGACGGCCGAGCGCCTCGGTGCCGGCGAGGGAGATCGCCCGCGCGCTGAGCACGGCGCGGGCGCACCCGCGGTGGCCGAACTCGCACCGGAGGTCGGACGTGCTCACCGCACCGCCGAGCCGCTGGTGGCCGATGCTGCCGGCGGTCGAGTGGGCACCGGAGAGCACCGTGCCGGCGACGACCAGGCCGAGCCCGATCCCGGCGCCGATCGTCAGGAGCGCGAAGGAGCGGTGGTCGCGACCCTCGCCGAACCAGTGCTCGGCGTGTGTGAGTGCCCGCACGTCGTTCTCGACCGAGCACGGCAGGCCGGTCGCCGCGCCGAGCAGCGAGGCGAGCGGGACGTCCTCCCAGCCGAGGAACGGCGCTCGACGGACCTCGCGCCGGTCGACCGTCGAGCCGCCGAGCGCGACACAGACCCCGCGGACGCGGTCGTCCTCGGCCGTGATCGCGGCGACGACCTCCGCGATCCGGGCGATCACGGCGGGCACGTCCGTGTCCGTCAGTGTCTCCTCGCGCTCCGTCAACACCCGGCCGCGGTGGTCGGTGGAGACGGCGAACAGGCTGTCCCCGGTGAGCTTCACGCCGATGAAGTGGTGTGCGTCCGCGTCGATGTCGAGCGGGATCGACGGGCGACCGGTCGTGGTCTGCTGCACCCCGTCACGTTCGACGAGGATCCCGGCCTCGAGCAGCGGCCTCGTGATGCGCGACAGGCTCGGGCCGGACAGGCCGAGGCGTTCGGCGAGCTCGGTGCGCGGGCGGGGGCCTGCCCGGAGCACCTCGAGGACGACGGACTGCGCGCTGCCGACGAGCGGCTCCCAGCCGTGCTCCGCTGTGCCTCGGGTCTCGGTCACGTCGTCAGCCTAGGGTGCGGGCGACGGGTGTCGGACGGCGGACACTCCGGTGATCCACAGGGGTCCTCCAGGGGCTTGGCACTGATGGCACACACGGGGCCGACAGGATCGAACGCAGTGCGCATCGTGCGCCGATCGGAAGGACCTCCTCATGCAGTGCCCCAACGACCAGGCCACCCTCGTGATGTCGGAGCGGTCCGGCATCGAGATCGACTACTGCCCGGAGTGCCGCGGCGTGTGGCTCGACCGCGGCGAGCTCGACAAGATCATCGACCGGGCCGCGCCTGGCTCGTCGGCAGCTCCTGGTCCGCAGGCGGTCCCCGGTGTGCCCGCTGCCCCCGCGTACGGTTCCGTCCCCGGGTACGCGCCCGGGATGGCTGTGCCGCGGAACGGGTACGCGTCGCCGGGTTCGCCCGGGTCGCCCGGGTCGTGGGACAAGGGCCGCCGAGGTGGCTACGGCCAGTACGGGCAGCCCGGGTACGGGCAGCAGCAGTACGGCAAGAAGCGCCGCGGGAACTGGCTCAGCGAGCTCTTCGACTGAGCGTCAGTGACGCTTCCGGGATCGGTCCCAGAACAGCCAGAAGAAGCCCACGCCGATGCCGACCACGAGCGTCAGCGTCTTTCCGGAGACGGAGAGCGCGTGCAGGCGCTCGGCGCGCAGCGAGTTCGTCGGCAGGCCATCGGCCATCCATCCGATGGCCAGCGAAGCTGCGAAGAGGGCGATCACTCCGCTGACCGACGCGACCCGCATCGTCGTCACGACACCGCTCCTCGTCTCCGTGGTACTCGACACTGCGCCGGTCGTGCCGTGCGAACGGGTCACGGCTCGTAGCGGAGCCAGATCAGCACGATCGGCTCGTCGTCGGGGACCACCACGCCCTCGGTCCGCAGCCAGAACCGGCGGTGCTGTGTCCGCCAGTCGTCGATGTCGGTGAAGCCCTCGCCCTCGGCGTCCGCGAACGCCCACGGCACCTCGGTGAACGGCACGATCTCGACCGCCGTGATGACGACCGTCCCCGCCGGGCGGTCGTCGTCGTCGAGCAGGACCAACCGCTCGCCGACGTGTTCGAGCTCCTCGCCCTCGTCGTCGTACTCGGAGAGCCGTCCGGCAGTGGCGGTCTTGGTGCCGTTGGCGACCAGCGATGTCAACCGCTGGCGGAGCGGCCCAGGGTCGCCGAGCTCGAGGCCGCGGAGTTCGCCGAGGCCGGGGACGTCGATGCGGGGGAACACCAGGTCACCGTAGCGTGGCCGAGGGCAGGTCCGGGTGGCCGATAGGGTTTCCGACATGTCGCACACCGCCCACACGACACCCGCGTGGGTGATGAAACTCGTCGTCGTCACCGGGCTCGTCGGCGTCGCGGGCGGGATCGCCGGCATCGCGGTCTGGCTCGCCCTGCAGCTCATCCAGTTCGTCGCGTTCGGCTACCCGTTCGGCGGCCACCTCGAGGCCGCGGACGCTCCCTCGGGCCTGAACCGCTTCCTGGCGCTCGTCGCCGCGGGTGTGCTCACGGGCGTCGCCTGGTGGGCGATCCGCCGCTGGGGTCGACCCGTCGTGTCCGTCCCCGCCGCCGTCGGTGGCAAGCGGATGCCGTCCCTCGCCACGGTCGGCAACGCCGGCATCCAGATCCTCGCGGTCGGACTGGGCGCCTCCATCGGCAAGGAGGTCGCACCGCGCGAGATCGGCGCGTGGCTGTCCCAGCTCATCACCGCCAGGGCCGGCCTGACGAAGCGGGAGACCAAGATCCTCGTCGCCTGCGGCGCCGCGGCAGGTCTCGCCGCCGTCTACGACGTCCCGCTCGGCGGTGCGCTCTTCGCGGTGGAGGTCCTGCTCGGCGAGCTGACCTTCGCCACCGCGCTGCCGGCGTTCGCGACGAGTGCCATCGCGGCCTTCGTCGCCAGGCTCGCCATCCCGGACGAGGTGCTCTACCACGTGCCCACGACGCACCTCACGCCGTCGCTGCTCGTGTGGGCCGTGATCGTCGGACCGGTGCTCGGCTTCGCCGGTGTCGGGTTCGTGAAGCTCACGAACCGACTGCAGGGCCTCGCTCCGAAGGGCTGGCACCTCCTCGTGATGCTGCCGCTCGTCTTCGCCATGGTCGGTCTCATCGCCATCCCGTTCCCCGAGATCCTCGGCAACGGCCGCGCGCTCGGGCTCGACGCGATGAACACCTCGATGAACAGCGCCACCATGCTCGGGATGGCCCCGATCGTCGGCCTCCTCGTCCTCGGCATCATCCGCACGATCACCACCTCGGCGACGATCGGCGCCGGTGCCGTCGGCGGCACGCTGACCCCGTCCATCGCGATCGGCTCCGCGTTCGGTGGCTTCCTCGGCGGCGCGTGGATGCTGATGTGGCCGGCGGACGGCCCGAACCTGGTGTCGTTCGCGTTCATCGGTGCCGCCGCGTTCCTCGCGACGACCATGCGGGCGCCCTTCACCGCGCTCGTGCTCGTCGTCGAGTTCACCCAGCAGGGCACCGACATCCTCATCCCCTCGTTGCTCGCCGTGTCGGGTTCGGTCGCCGTCGGCTACGTGCTCGCCCGCCGCCGCAGCGCCCAGATGACCTGACCGGTACGTCCGCGCCCGCTTGTCTCCGCCCGCTTGTCTCCGCCCGCTTGTCTCCGCGAAAGCGACAGGCTGCTGCCGGATCCCGCCGGGAAACTGTCGCTCTGCCGGAAGAGACCGCATGCCGGCGCTGCAGACTGTCGCTCTGCCGGACGGCTCCCGCAGCATCGGCATACCATCGGCGGAAACACGCGGGGCGCACGGCTCCGCGCCGAACGTCAGGAGCAGACGATGGCCGGGTTCGACGACATCACGAAGAAGGCGCAGGACTTCCTCAAGGACAACAAGGTCCAGGATGCCCTGAAGAGCGAGCAGGCCGAAGGGATCAGCGACAAGGTCCTCGACGGTGTCGCCGACGCCGTGAAGAAGGCCACCGGCGGCAAGTACGACGACAAGATCGACGGCGCGCGCGACACCGCCGACAAGCACGTCGGCAACGAGTAGCGCGAACCACGGTCGGGACGGCCCTGCGGCGAACGGCCCTGGGCCGTCCGGCTGGACTCCTGGCGGAACAACGAGGACGATGGAGCGGTTGTCCCCGATGACAGCAGGAGGATCAAGCGCAGTGACGATCGTGGCACCGAACCAGCCGCTCACCGACGACCAGGTCGAGCGGATCAAGGCCGACTTCCCGATCCTGCAGCAGCAGGTGAACGGGAGGCCGCTGGCGTACCTCGACTCCGGGGCCACCGCGGAACGGCCACGACAGGTGCTCGATGCCGAGCGGCGGTTCCTCGAACACGACAACGCCGCCGTGCACCGCGGGGCGCACACCCTCGCCGCGCTGAGCACCGACGCGTACGAGGACGCCCGCGCGACGGTCGCCGGGTTCGTGGGCGCCGCGAGCCCGAGTGAGATCGTCTGGACGTCGAACGCCACCGACGCGCTCAACCTCGTCGCGTACGGCATCGCGAACGCCAGCCGCGGACGCGGGGGAGCGGACGCCGAGCGCTTCCGGATCGGTCCCGGCGACGAGATCCTCGTGACCGAGGCCGAGCACCACGCGAACCTCGTCCCGTGGCAGGAGACCGCCCTCGCGACCGGAGCGACCCTGCGCTGGGTGCCCGTCGACGACCAGGGGTGCTGGACCGCTGCCGACGCGCTCGCGATGATCACCGAGCAAACGAAGGTCGTCGCGTTCGCGCACGTCTCGAACGTCACCGGCATGATCGCCCCCGTCGCCGAGGTCGTCGAGGCAGCACACGCCCACGGCGCGCTCGTCGTCCTGGACGCCTGCCAGTCTGCGCCGCACCGTCCCCTCGACGTGCAGGCGCTCGACGTCGACTTCGCGGCCTTCTCCGGCCACAAGATGCTCGGCCCGAACGGCATCGGCGTGCTCTGGGGACGCGGTGAGCTGCTCGACGCGCTCCCGCCGTTCCACACCGGTGGCTCGATGATCACGACGGTGACGATGGAACACACCGACTTCATGCCGGCACCCGAGCGGTTCGAGGCCGGGACCCAGCCCGTGTCGCAGGCCGTCGCACTCGCCGAGGCCGTCCGCTACCTGCAGGCGATCGGCATGGAGCAGGTCCGCGCCCACGAGGAGCACCTCGCCCAGCGCATGCTCGACGGCCTCGCCGCCGTCCCCGGCATCTCGGTCGTCGGCCCCGCTGCCGGTGTGCCGCGCTCCGGGCTCGTGTCGTTCGACGTCGACGGAGTGCACGCGCACGACGTCGCGCAGTACCTCGACGCGCAGGGCATCGCCGTCCGCTCGGGGCACCACTGCGCGCAGCCCCTACACCGTCGACTCGGCTTCACCGCGACGAGCCGCGCGAGCACCTACGTCTACACGACCGACGAGGACGTGGACCGCTTCGTCCAGGCCGTCAGCGAGATCCGTGGGTACTTCGGGGCAGCGGGGGCGGACGCGTGAACGCCCTCGACTCCCTGTACCAGCAGGTCATCCTCGACCACGCGAAGGCCCGGCACGGCGACGGCGAGCTGCCGGACGCCGACGCGTCGCACTTCGAGCGCAACCCCACGTGCGGCGACGAGATCACCGTCAGCGTGCGGCTCGAACCGGGGTCCGACCGGATCGCCGGACTCGGATGGCAGGGCGACGGATGCTCGATCTCGATGGCCTCGGCTTCGGTGCTCACGGACATGGCCGTCGGCCGGACCGTCCCGGAGTTCCTCGCGCTCACCGAGGAGTTCCGCACGATGATGCGCTCCCGTGGCGCCGGCGAACCAGACGAGGACGTCCTCGAGGACCTGATCGCCTTCCACGGTGTCTCGAAGTTCGTCATGCGCGTGAAGTGCGGCATGCTCGCCTGGGTCGCGGCGGAAGCCGCCGCGCGCGAGGCGACCGCGGGTCGGTAGTCCACCAGACATCGGACTGGAGGCTCGTGGCGGGGCCGCCACGAGCCTCCCGTCCGCATCATCGGTCGCGTCACGGCAGGACGATCACCTTGCCGGCGATCCGGCCGGCCGCGCCCTCGGCGTGGAGCGCCGGCAGCTCGGCGAGCGGGATGCGCCGCGTGACCTCGACGGTCAGCGCACCCTGGTCGACGAGGGCCACCAGCTCGGCCAGCCGCTCCCGGTCGGGCAGGACGAAGACGGTCGCGGCGCGCACGCCACGGGACTCGTCACCCGGAGTGGCGATGAACGCGGTCGTGCTGACCACGATCCCACCGTCGCGGACCGCTGCGACGTCGGCCGCGAACTGCTCTGGATCGAGGGGCGCGAGGTTCAGCAGGACGTCCACCTGCCCGTCGAGTGCGCCGAGGACGTCGGCCTCGGTGTGGTCGACGACCTGATCAGCTCCGGCTGCGCGGACGTCGTCGGCGCTGCGCGGGCTCGCGGTCGCGATGACGTGGACGCCGGCGCGCTTCGCGAGCTGGATCGCGTACTTGCCGACCACGCCGCCGGCGCCGACGATCAGCAGTCGCTGCCCGGCGGTGAGCTGGCCGTCGTCGAAGAGTGCCTGCCACGCGGTGAGTGCCACGGACGGTAGCGCGGCTGCGTCGGCCAGGGGGATGCTCGTCGGTGCTGGCACCCATGACTCCGCCGGAGCGACGACGTACTCCGCTGCTCCGCCGTCGGCCTCCATCGGGAGGAAACCGATGACCGCGTCGCCGACGGCCAGTCCGGTCACTCCGGCACCGAGTGCGTCGACGGTCCCGGAGACGTCGTACCCGGGGATGTGCGGGAGCTGGATCGGGATGGGGAGGAACCCGGCCCGCATGCCGTTGTCGGCTGCGTTGTACGCGGATGCCGCGACCCGCACGCGCACCTGCCCGGCGGCGGGGGTGGGCTGCTCGACCTCGCCGTACCGGAGGACCTCTGGTCCGCCGACCTCGGAGAACTGGACTGCCTGCATGATCGTGCCTTTCGTCAAGTGCTTCGAATTCGAAGTTATTCAAACCGTAGCACTGCTTCGAATTCGAATCAACAGGTAGGATCGGAGCATGACGGAAACGCCTGCCGCCCTCACGCCGACGCAACTCGGCGCCTACCTCGCCTTCACCGAGGTCGGAGCGCTGCTGCGCCCCGCGGTGGAGCGGCAGCTGAAGGACGTCGGGCAGCTCAGTTACGTGCAGTTCCAGCTCCTCGCCCGGCTCGGCGACGCGCCGGACGGGCACCTGCGCATGACGGACCTGGCGGACGGCGTCGTCTACAGCCGGAGCGGGCTGACGTACCAGGCGCAGTTGCTCGAGCAGCGCGGGCTCGTCACCCGCGGACCGTCCCCGGACGACGAGCGCAGCACCGTCGTGACGCTCACGGCGGCCGGCCGCGATGTCCTCGCAGCGGTCTTCCCGGGGCACATCGCCACGGTGCACGCGCTGCTCTTCGCGCACCTCACGGATGATGACGCCGCCGAGCTCGGCAGGATCCTCGGACGGGTCAGCGAGGAGCTCCGGGCGGCGCCGCCGCGGTCGGCGGTTCGACGCCGGGGGCGTTGACGCTCGGCGCGTCCCCCCTCGTCCGGGGGACATGACTGGTCCTCGATTCGTCCGACTGTCTGAGCGGACGAACAGGTCTAGCTTCTGTTGCGTGCGGCAACGTCGCCGCACATCGACGAATCGAGCATCATGCAACGACGGATGAAGCAGCTCGTCGCGATCGCCCTGAGCGCCGGTGTCGTGGGGGCACTGGCCCCGGCGATCTCGGCTCAGGCGGTCACCACGAGCGACACCCCCGACTTCGGGAGCAGCGTCAAGGTCTACGACCCCTCGGTGCCGGCATCGACCATCCAGGCCGACGTCGACGCCGCCTTCAACGCCCAGCTCCGCAACCCGAGCGCGCAGTTCGGATCGCAGCGGTACGCGTTCCTCTTCAAGCCCGGCAGCTACGGGCGTGTCTGGGCGAACCTCGGGTTCTACACCTCGGTCGCCGGGCTCGGGAAGAACCCCGACGACGTCACCATCAACGGCGCGGTCAACGTCGACTCCGGATGGAACGCCGGCGACGAGAAGAACGCGACGCAGAACTTCTGGCGATCGGTCGAGAACGTGAAGATCGCACCGGAGGGCGGCACCGACCGGTGGGCGGTGTCCCAGGCCGCGCCGATGCGTCGCGTCCACATCGCGGGCAACCTGACGATGGGGCCGTCGAACCAGGACGGCGGACAGGGGTACTCCTCCGGCGGGTACATCGCCGACTCGAAGGTCGACGGCACCGTCACGAGCGGGTCGCAGCAGCAGTGGTACACCCGGAACTCCACGATCGGGTCGTGGCAGGGCGGCAACTGGAACATGACCTTCTCGGGCGTGAACGGCGCCCCGGCGAGCGACTTCTCGAAGAGCTACACGACCCTCGCGACGACGCCGACCACGCGTGAGAAGCCCTACCTGTACGTGGACTCCTCGAACAAGTACCACGTGTTCGTGCCGTCGCTCCGGCAGAACTCGTCCGGTGTGACCTGGCCGAACACCGCCGGAACCGACATCCCGATGCGGAACTTCTACGTCGCGCACCCCGGTGACTCCGCGTCGACGATCAACAGCGCGCTGTCCCAGGGGCTCAACCTGTTCTTCACGCCGGGCACCTACCAGCTCGACGCGCCGATCAACGTGACGCGGGCGGACACCGTCGTGACGGGCATCGGGTTCCCGACGCTCGTGCCGACGAAGGGCAACGCCGTCCTGACCTCGACGGACGTCGCGGGAGTGAACGTCTCGAACCTCGTCGTCGACGCTGGCACGCAGAACAGTGCCCAGCTCGTCCGGCTGGGCACCTCCGGCTCGCACGTCGACCACGCCGGCGACCCGCAGAGCATCCAGGACGTGTTCTTCCGCGTCGGGTCGAGCATCCAGGGGAAGGCCTCGACCACGCTGCAGGTGAACGCCGACGACACCCTCGTCGACCACATCTGGGCGTGGCGGGCCGACCACGGCGGCGCGGCGACCGGTTGGACGGTGAACACCGGCGCGACCGGCGTCGAGGTCAACGGTGACGACGTCCTCGCCACCGGGCTCTTCGTCGAGCACTACCAGAAGTACGAAGTCCAGTGGAACGGCAACAACGGGAAGACCATCTTCTTCCAGAACGAGATGCCGTACGACGTGCCGGACAACGCGTCGTGGCAGAGCCCGACCGGCGCCGGGTACGCCGCGTACAAGGTGGCGTCGACCGTCACGAAGCACGAGATCTGGGGCGGCGGCGTCTACTGCTTCTTCAACACGAACCCGGCCGTGCACGCCGATCGTGCGTTCGAGGTCCCGCAGACGTCCGGCGTCCGTGCGCACGGACTGGTGACGGTCTCCCTCGGCGACACCGGCACCATCTCGAGCGTCATCAACGGCGTCGGGGGAGCGGTCCCGACATCGGCGGGCAACACGGCGCCCAACCGACTGGCGTCGTACAACTGAGGAGGTCCGAGGACATGACACGCAACAGGAAGCGCCGGACGGTCGCACTCGTGCTCGCAGGGACGGCCGCGGTCGCGCTCGGCGTCACACCCGCCGTCACCGCGAGCGGCCCGGCGAGCGCCGCGAACGGTGACGTCATCTGGTCGCAGGACTTCGACGGCGCTGCCGGGAGCGCACCGGACCGTTCGGTCTGGACGAACGAGACGGGAGGCGGTGGCTGGGGCAACAACGAGCTCGAGAACTACACGGACTCACGCGACAACTCGGCGCTCGACGGCCAGGGCAACCTCGTCATCACGGCGAAGCGCGAGGCCGACGGGTCGTACACGAGCGCCCGGTTGACGACGCAGGGGAAGTACACGCCGCAGTACGGCCGGATCGAGGCCCGCATTCAGATCCCCCGCGGGCAGGGCATCTGGCCGGCGTTCTGGATGCTCGGCTCCGACCTGCCCCAGGTCGGCTGGCCGAACTCCGGCGAGGTCGACGTGATGGAGAACGTCGGGTACGAGCCCGCGACCGTGCACGGCACCGTCCACGGGCCGGGCTACTCCGGTGGGCAGGGGATCACGTCGAGCTACCAGCACCCGCAGGGGTGGTCGTTCGCGGACACCTTCCACACGTTCGCGGTCGACTGGAAGCCCGGATCGATCACCTGGTCCGTCGACGGTGTCGCGTACAAGACGGTGACGACGGCGGACACCGGCAGCAACCCGTGGGTGTTCGACAAGCCGTTCTTCATCGTGCTGAACCTGGCGGTCGGCGGGAACTGGCCGGGGTACCCCGACGGGTCCACGCAGTTCCCGCAGCAGATGAAGGTCGACTACGTCCGCGTGATCGACAACTCGTGAGCAGTGGTCCGGCGGTGATGAGCGGTCGCCGCTGGACCCGCTCCGGCTGCGTCAGGCGGCGTGGCGGCCCAGGGTGACCCGCTCCTCCGGCAGATCGTGCAGGTCCCGCCCGCGGAACCACCGGAGCAGCCAGTCCGCGGGGGAGCCGGCCAGGTCGGCCGGTAGCGGTGAGCGGTCCGCGAGGAAGGTGCTGAAGCCCGGTTCGTCCCGGACGTCGGAGTCGGACGGTGCGGCGAACGCCATGGCCCAGCCGTCGAAGCGGCGCGCGGTGACGGCCTCACGCGAGAGGGTCTTGACCTCGCGGTGCCGGGGGTCGCGCTCGATCGCACGGTACCGGTCCTCGACACTCCACACCGGGCCCTCCAGGACCTGCAGGAACCGACCACCCTTCGCGAGCAGCAGACCGGAGACGCCGAGTGCGTCGTTCCGCAGGCGTGCTTCCCGGAGCATCGCGACCAGGTCGGCATCGGTCATCTCGTCGGCGGCGACGGACATGTACACGAGTGAGGTCAGTGCAGTCATCACCACGAGTCTGTGTCCGGGAGCGCGCTGGCGCAACAATCGGCCGGATCGCGCGTCCGAGCGCGGACCCGGTGTCCCGACGCGGTCCGCCCGTCAGGTCAGCGCCGTGAAGGACGCGTCCCGGACCAGGACGGACCCGGCCCCGTCGTCCACCTGCTGGTCGGGGTCACTCGAGAGGCCGACGGACCACGTCCCACCGCCGGGCTTCTCCGGCAGCGTGAACTCGACGGTCGTCTGCGAGGCGTTCAACAGCACCGCCACCGCGTCGGAACCGTGCTCGAGCACGAGCATCACGGCCCGGTTGCCGGCGTCGGCCCAGTCGGCGTCCTCGAAGCCGGCGTTGTCCGCGCGCAGGACCGAGACGGTCGAATCGGAATCGCCGGGTGCGGTTCGGTACCACTCCGGGCGCAGCGCGGCGTGCTGCTTGCGGAACGCGATCGCCGAGCGGGTGAAGGCCAGCAGATCCCGGTCCGCCGCGGTCCAGTCGAACCACGAGATCTCGTCGTCGTGGCAGTACGCGTTGTTGTTGCCGCCCTGCGACCGGGCGATCTCGTCGCCGCCCAGGATCATCGGGACCCCGGCCGACAGCAGGAGCGAGCCGAGGAAGTTGCGCCGCTGCCGGTCGCGGTAGTCGTTCACCGCGCCGTCGTCGGTCGGACCCTCGATGCCGCCGTTGAACGACGTGTTGTTGCTCTCGCCGTCCTCGTTGTCCTCGCCGTTGGCCTCGTTGTGCTTCTCGGCGTACATCGTCAGGTCGGCGAGGGTGAAGCCGTCGTGCGCGGTCACGAAGTCGACCGAGCACACCGGCGCCCGCCGCGAGCCCTCGTACACGTCCGGGCTGCCCAGGAATCGCTGGACCGCGTCACCGAGGACGCCCTCGTCGCCGCGCCAGAACGCGCGCATGTCGTCGCGGTACTTGCCGTTCCACTCGGACCACTCGGCCGGGAACCCGCCGACCTGGTAGCCGGCGGTGTCCCACGGCTCGGCGATCATCTTCACCCCGCGGAGCACCGGGTCCTGGTGGATGATGTCGAGGAACGCGGAGCGGCGGCTCGCCTCGTTGTCCTGGCGGGTCAGCGTCGTCGCGAGGTCGAAGCGGAAGCCGTCGACGTGCATCTCCTCGACCCAGTAGCGGAGCGAGTCCGCGATCAGTCCGAGCGCGGCGGGGTGTGCGACGTTGAGGGAGTTGCCGGTGCCGGTGGTGTCGAAGTAGCTCGAACCGTCGTCTTCGACCAGGCGGTAGTACGACGGGTTGTCGATGCCCTTGAACGACAGCGTCGGGCCCATGTGGTTGCCCTCGGCGGTGTGGTTGTAGACGACGTCCATGATGACCTCGAGACCCGCGGCGTGCATGGCCTTGACCATCTGCTTGAACTCCGCGACCTGCTGTCCGGCCGTACCCGAGGACGCGTACTCGTCGTGCGGCGCGAAGAAGCCGATCGAGTTGTAGCCCCAGTAGTTGCGCAGCCCCTTGTCGGCGAGCGTCGAGTCCTGCACGAACTGCTGCGTCGGCAGGAGCTCGACGGCCGTCACGCCGAGGTCGACCAGGTGCTGGATCGCCGCCGGGTGCGCCATGCCGGCGTAGGTGCCGCGGATGTCCTCGGGGACGTCGGGGTGCTGCTGCGTGAACCCCTTCACGTGCACCTCGTACACCACGGTGTCGGACAGGTGCGTGTCGGGACGGGTGTCGTCGCCCCAATCGAACGTGCGGTCGGCGACGACGGACTTCGGCATCGCGCTCGCCGAGTCGGTCTCGTCGATCTGGTCCGGGTGCTCCATGTCGTGCCCGAACAGCGCCTGACCCCACTCGTAGGTGCCGTCGATCGCCGTGGCGTACGGGTCGAGCAGGAGCTTCGCGGGGTTGTGCCGCAGACCGTTCGCCGGGTCCCAGGGGCCGTGCACGCGGAAGCCGTAGCGGGTGCCGACGGTCACGTCCGGCACGATGTCATGGAAGGTGTACCCGGTGCGGTGGGTGAGCTCGGTGCGGTGCTCGGTCCCGTCGTCGTCGAAGTAGCAGAACTCGACGCGGTCTGCGGTGGTCGAGAACAGGGCGACGTTGGCGCCGCCGTCGACGAGCGTGACGCCGAGCGGTGAGCGCGAGGAACTGGTCATGGTGCAAGTTGTACCGGTACCCCGCTGTGCCCTGCGCGGATCCACGTACCCCGAGCCGGTCACCCGGATCGATCCTTCAGACACCGGACGGGAGGCTCGTGGCGAGGCCGCCACGAGCCTCCCGTCCGGTGGCGGGTCGCGTCAGCACCCGGCGGACGGCAGATCGCCCAGGGTGACGAGTGCAGCGCGCGCGGGGTTTCGTGGGCGCTTGCGGGGGCGGGATGCGGAGCCCGTACTCGGCCACCGTCAGGTCCGACGGCTCAGGAGGAGCGAGCGGAGGAACGCGACCACCGATGCGATGAGGGAGAGGCCGGCGACGACCACGGCGACCCGCGCGATCGAGCGTGCAGCCGTCGCCGTGTCCCACTGGGTCTTCGTGGCGACGTAGGCGAAGTCTCCGTGATGGAGCCACGGGAACGCGGGAGCCATCGGCCACGCGATGTGATCCGCGACGACGGCGACCAGCACCGCGACACCGGCCGCGAGGAGGAGCACGAGTGCCGGAGCCTGGGGTCGGAGGCGCGCGAGCATGGGGAGACGCTACCGTTCCTGCTCGGTGAGTCGGCGGAGCAGTCGGAGGAGCGTCGCTCGCTCGTCGGTGTCGAGCGGTGCGAACAGCTCGTCGAGGACCCCTGCAGCACGATCCCGTCCCCCCTCGAGCGCTGCACGACCTGCCTCGGTGAGCGAGTGCTCGATCCGGCGGCCACGGCCGGCGGCGCGGGCGATCAGCCCGCGTTCCACCATCCGCGCCGCGAGGGTGCCGAACGCCTGGTCGCTCTGGAACGTCTCCGTGGCGAGGTCGTGTCCCGATGCTTCCGGCAGCCGGTCGATCGCGCGCAGGGCGTCCCACTGCACGAGGCTCACGCCGACGTCCCGCAGCGCGGCGTCCATGGTGCGGTGGTTGCGGTACTGCGCCCGTTTGACCGCCTGCCCGAGCGCTTCCAGATCCGTCATCACGGTGCTACCGTATCAACATCCGTAGATAAACATGTTGAGATCGGCAGCTGATGACCACTGGACAAACCGAATCCATCGCGCTCGTGCTCCACGGCGGCGGCGGTCCGCAGACGGTCGTCCCGATCGTCGACCACCTCGCCGCGACCATGCACGTCCTCGCGCCGACCCACCCCGGCTGGAACGGCACCGTGCTCCCGGACGACGTGACCTCCGTCGCCGACCTGGCCGGCGTGTACCTGGAGCAACTGGTCACCAGCGGCGCCCGCGGGGTCGTGGTGGTGGGCTCGTCGATCGGCGGGTGGCTCGCGCTCGAGATGGCGATCGCGGCTGCGGGCAGCGAACGGTACGCGGGGGTGATCGGCGCCGTGGTGGACGTCGACGGGGTCGGAGCCGTCGTCGACGGTGAGCCGATCGCGGACTTCTTCGCGCTGGACGCCCGCGGGCTCGCCGAGGCGGCGTGGCACGATCCGGAGCGGGGCTACGTCGATCCCGCCGGTCTGACAGCGGAGCAGCGGGCCGTTCAGCAGTCGAACGGGCGGACTATGGCGGTCCTCGCGGGCCGTGGGATGAGCGACCCGACGCTCCTGGGCCGCGCTGCGACGATCACCGTGCCGACGCTCGTCGTCTTCGGCGAGAGCGACCGCATCGTGACGCCGTCGTACGGTCGCGCCGTCGCCCGCGTGATCCCCGGTGCGGAGTTCGCGGAGGTCCACGCAGCCGGCCACCTCCCGCACCTCGAGGCCCCGGATGCGACCTGGGCGGTCATCGACCCCTTCGTGGAACGGGTGCGCTGACGCGACGACGGTGCGTACAGTCGATCCCGTGCCACGTCCCACCCTCTTCCTCACCGTCGGACTCCCGGGGATGGGGAAGACGACGGCCGCACGCCGGATCGAAGAGGACCACGACGCGCTCCGCCTGACCAAGGATGAGTGGATGAAGGCGCTCCACGGCGACGACAACCCGGAGTCCGCGTCCGACGTCATCGAGGGTCGGCTCATCGAGATCGGTCTCCGAGCCCTCGAGCTCGGCGTCGACGTGGTCCTCGACTTCGGTCTCTGGTCCCGGGACGAACGGCGGGCGCTCCGGCGGGCCGCCGCCGACCTGGGCGCGGCGGTCGACGTGGTCTACTGCGACGTCGAGCCGGCGGAACAGCGTCGACGGATCGATCGCCGTCTCGCCGAGGTGCCGCACCACACGTGGCCGATGTCGGACGAGGAGCTCGCCGCGTACGCGGCGAAGTTCGACGTGCCGACCGCCGGGGAGCTCGACGGCAGCGAGCCCGTCGGTGACCCGCCCGTCGGGTTCGCCACGTGGCAGGAGTGGATCAGCGACCGCTGGCCACCCGCCGTGCGCTGACACCGCTCGCTCCGACGACCGCTGTTCTGCCAAGGTGATCGCATGGCAGACTCCGTCGGCACGGACCCGGGTCCGAACCGGCACGCGGTTCCGATCCGCTGGTACCGCGCGGTGCCGGGCGTCGGGACGCCACGCGGGCCGACGCTGCTCTGGCTGCACGGGGGCGGGTTCTTCCGGGGCAGCCTCGACCAACCCGAGGCACACGACGTCGCGCAGTCCCTGGCCGCGCAGGGCGTGACCGTCGCCACCGTCGACTACCGTCTGGCGCCCGTGCCGGGTACCGGGTGGGCGACGTCGCGACGGCACCGCTACCCCGTGCTCCTCGACGACGTGCTCACCGCGTACCGCGAGGTGCACGCCGCATCACCCGGCGGCGTGGTCCTCGGCGGAGCGAGCGCCGGCGCGTGCCTCGCGGCGGCCGCGACCCTCCGCGCGACGGACGAGGGGGTGCCTCCGGCAGGAGCCGTCTTCGCGTACGGCTTCTTCCACGCCACACACCCCAGGAGCCGAGACACCCGCCTGCGATCTCGTCGGCACCGCCGGATCACCCACGCGCCGTGGGCGCTGGACGTGATGAACCGCAACTACGCGGGGTCGAGGGATGCGCTCGCCGATCGTCTCGCGTTCCCCGGCGGACACGAGCTCGGAGCGTTCCCACGGACGCTCGTCGTCAACGCCGAACACGACAACATGCGGGCGTCCGGCGACCTGTTCGCGGCCGAGCTCGCTGCCGCGGGGATCGACGTCGAGCACCACGTCCTCGCCGGGACGCGCCACGCGTTCCTGAACCGCCCGGGGCTCGAGGCCTTCGGCACGACGATCGCGTTGACCGCCGCCTGGTCGCAGCGGGGAGCCGGCGGGTGAACCGGGTCACCACGTCATCGTTCGTCACCTTGCGTGACGGTCAGACCTCCGGTCCGTAACGTCGCGACCGTGACGGACTCGACGAACCCGACCAGGCAGATCCGCTTCAACGCGTTCGACATGAACTGCGTCGCGCACCAGTCCTCCGGGCTGTGGCGCCACCCGCGCGACCGCTCCCGGAACTACCGCGACCTGTCGTACTGGACCGACCTCGCCAAGACGCTGGAGGGTGGCGCGTTCGACGGCATCTTCATCGCCGACGTCCTCGGCACGTACGACGTGTACGGCGACTCGAACGAGGCAGCGCTCCGGACGGGGTCGCAGGTCCCGGTGAACGACCCGATCCTCCTCGTGTCCGCCATGGCGTCGGTGACCGAGCACCTCGGGTTCGGGATCACCGCGGGGACCGCCTACGAGCACCCGTACCCCTTCGCCCGCCGCGTCTCGACGCTCGACCACCTCACGAAGGGCCGCGTCGGCTGGAACGTCGTCACCGGGTACCTGCCGAGTGCCGCGCGGAACATGGGGCAGACCGACCAGCTCAGCCACGACGACCGGTACGACGTCGCCGACGAGTACCTCGAGGTCCTCTACAAGCTGTGGGAGGGGTCGTGGGAAGAGGACGCGGTCGTCGAGGACCGCGAGACCGGCGTCTTCACCGACCCGGCGAAGGTGCACCCGATCGCGCACCACGGCAAGCACTTCGACGTCCCGGGCATCCACCTGTCGGAGCCGTCGGTCCAGCGCACGCCGGTGATCTACCAGGCCGGGGCATCACCCCGCGGGATCGCGTTCGCCGCCGAGAACGCCGAGGCGATCTTCGTCGGTGCCCCGACCGTCCCGCAGCTCGCCGCGACGGTGACGAAGATCCGCGACGCACTCGAAGCAGCCGGCCGCGACCGGTACGCCGCGAAGATCTACACGCTGCTGACGATCATCACCGACGCCACGGACGAGCTGGCGCAGGCGAAGTACGAGGACTACCTCTCCTACGCATCGGAGCTCGGTGCGCTGGTGCTCAACTCGGGCTGGATGGGCGTCGACCTGTCGCAGTGGGATCTCGACGAGCCGCTCGGCGACGTCGAGTCGAACGCCATCCAGTCGGCCGCGGCGAACATCTCCGCGGCGACCGGGTCCGACGGGTCGAAGTGGACGATCCGCGACCTCGCGCGGCACACGGCGATCGGCGGGCTCGGCCCGGTCGCGGTCGGCGGGGGCGCGACGATCGCGACGCAGCTGCAGGAGATCCAGGAGCAGACCGACGTCGACGGGTTCAACCTGGCGTACGCGGTGACGCCCGGCACATGGGAGGACGTCATCGAGTTCGTCGTCCCGGAACTCCGCGCGCGCGGCGCCTACCCGGAGGGCTACGAGGCCGGGTCGCTCCGGCACAAGCTGCACGGGCGCGGGGACCGTCTGCCGGAGGAGCACCGCGGCGCCGCCTACCGGATCGGGAGCGACGCGGTCGTAGGCTGACCGGGTGATCGAGTCCTCCGCCCTCGTCCGCGAAGCGAGGCCCGCGGAGATCGACGACTGCGTCGAGCTCTGGGTCGCGGCGGTCGCCCACCGTGACGGACGAACCGCGCCCGCGGTCGACCCCGCCGACGATCCCGTCCTGGTCGCCGTCCGCGCCCGCGCCGAGGAGAAGTTCCGCGCACCACGGGTCGCGTGCCTGGTGGTCCCCGGCGACGGGCGACCGGACGGCTTCGCCCTGCTCACCGCGCCCGGCTCCGGCCGTCCGACGGACCCCGCCGACGCGGTGTACCTCTCGCTCCTCGCGGTGCGCCCCGGCGTGCAGGCCCGCGGCGTCGGACGAGCGCTCCTCACCGCCACCGTGCGAGCGGCTGCGGCGGCAGGGCACTCCCGGGTCGCCCTGCACGTGCTCGCCGACAACGACCGTGCGCTGCGGCTGTACGAGGCCGGCGGCTTCCGCCCGACCGGGACGGAGTTCCCGCACGCCGTGACCGGCATCATCACCCGTACCTACGTCACCGAGCGGCACTGACGGAGCATCCCGCGCACGTTCCTTCCCATGGCGAGCCGAATGGGAAGCGGAATTGCGCGTTGGTGGCGGGAAGATCCGACCTCCTACGCGCGATTCGACTTCCGACGCGTGATGCGACCCACGCACACCAGGGGTCAGGCCCGCCACTTCGGGCGCGGCGCGTGCGCTTCGTACGCTGCGTCGTCGGGTAGGTGATCAGCTCCAGCGTCGACCCCCACGGCGTCTCGACGTACACGAACCGGTTCCCGTGACCGCTCTCGACCCCGTACGTCGCACTGCACGCTCTCGCCGGGAACACCAGGGCAGTCCGTCTCTACGAGGCCGTCGGCCTCCGACCGACGGGGACGGAGTTCGCGCACGCGCTCAGTGGTGCGCCGACGCGCACCTACGTCTGCGGTTGACGGGGTCCGCGGTCAGACGCGCCACTTCCGGCGCGGCGCGGTGATCTCGGCCTCCTGCAGCGTCGGGTAGGAGATGAGCTCGAGGGTGGAGCCCCACGGTGTCCCCACGTACACGAAGCGGTTGCCGGACCCGCTCTCGTTCCCGCCCAGGTCGCGCGGGTCGGCGTACCGGTGCCCGCCGGCGGCCTCTAGGCCCGCGAGTGCGAAGTCGAGGTCGTCCACGTAGAACGCGACGTGCTGCCACCCGAGGTCGCTCGCCCGTGACGCCGCTCGCTGCCCCCGCCCGTGGTACTCGAAGAGTTCCAGGCCCGGGCCGTTCGGCAGGGCGAGCATCCGGAGCGCTCCCTGCGCCATTGTGTGCGGGATGCCCAGACGCTGCTGGACGTCCGGGGTCCTGCGCACCGGATCGCTCCTGAGGAACCGGTCGTACAGGACGACGGCGCCGAGTCCGCGGACGAAGAAGTCGGAGGCCGCGTCGATGTCCGGCACGGTCAGGCCGACGTGGTCGATCCCGCGGACGGCGGGTGCGGCGACGGCTGCGCCAGCAGTCGCTGATGCGCTCGGTGCAATGGTCGTCATGGCCGTCTCCCCTGACGTCGGCTGGCGTGGACCCGTCCAGTGGATCGTCACGTCTGCCGAGCGGCAACGACGCAGGGGTCGGCGTGCGGGGAACCGCTGCGATCCTGCGCGATCACCACTCCCTGAGCGGACGTTCAGTGATCCGGGGTCGAGCGCACGGGCGTCCACGTCGGGAACGTCGCGGAACGACCGTCGCCCGACGAGCGGCGGGTGACCCGACGGCCGACCCAGGGCAGCACGTGGTCGCGGTAGTAGCGGAGCTCCTCCGGCAGCCGAGCCCTGGCTGCCCGGGCATCGACGGGCTCGGGCGCGGCTGGGGCGTCGGCGATCGCGTGCAGCGCCAGGTCGGCGACGCGCTGGTGCCCGGTGGCGTTCATGTGCAGGCGGTCGTCGGACCAGAACTCCGCACGGCCCAGGTGGCGATCGCGTGAGACGTCGACGAACGGCAGGTCGCGGCGCTGGGCGAGATCCCCGAGCGCGCCGGCCCAGGCGTTGCCGCGGTTGTTGATGAGCGATCCGAGCGGGAGTCGAGCGCTCGGGTCGGCGGGGCTGAGGAGCGCGAACCGGATGCCGCGCGCCAGGACCCGTTCGACCGCGGTCTCCAGGGGAGCGATGAGCGCGTCGGGGTCGAACGACGGGCGGAGCAGGTCGTTGCCGCCGGCGCAGAACGTGATGAGCGTCGGCGCCGGGTCGAGGGCGAGTGCCGCGTCGAGCTGCCCGTCGAGGACCCCGGCGAGCAGGCGCCCCCGGACGGCGAGGTTCGCGTAGGACACCGGCGCGTCCGGGTGCACGGCGGCCAGGCCCGTCGCCAGGCGTCCGGCCCACCCGGGGAGGGCCGGGGCGCCGGTCGCGTCGCCGACGTCGCCGATGCCCTCGGAGAAGCTGTCGCCGATGGCGACGTAGCGGATGGGGTCAGACATGGGCCCATCTTCGTGCACAGACATGTGCAAGTTCTCGGCCGGAAGGCGAGCTGTCGACCCGCTCCGTCCTACGACTCGGCGTCCGTGCTCCCCGGGATGACGATCGCGAACTCCGTGCCGGTGCCCGTCGACGAGGCGTCGATCCTGCCACCGAGCCGCTCGACCAACCGCGCGGCGATCGAGAGTCCGAGCCCGGTGCCGACCGGCCTCGTGTTGCGGTAGCGGTTCGCGAGCACGCCTCGGGCGAAGGCGTCGGGTACGTCCTCTGCGGTCAGTCCACTGCCCTCGTCGCGCACGGCCAGCCGCACACCGGTTCCGTCCGTCGCAGAGACCGTGACGCGGATCGTGCTGCGCGGCGGTGAGGCGCGGAGCGCGTTCTCGACCAGCCCGTCGAGCAGCTGCCGCACGCGCATCGGGTCCGAGGTGCAGGACAGCCCCTCGGCCTCCCCGCCGTGGAGTTCGACCGTGACGCCCGCGTCGTCAGCCGCCGCACGCCAGGCCTCCATCGAGCCGCGCACCAACGGGACGATGCGGAAGGTCTCGGTGCGGATCGGGAAGTCGTCCGCCTGCAGCCGCGACAGCTCGAGCAGGTCGCGGACGAACGCGTCGAGCCTGGTGGTCTCGGTGACGAGCGTCCGGCCGACCTCGGCGACCCGGTCCGGCTCGACGAGCCCGTCGGCGAGCGCGTCCGCGTACCCCCGGATGCCGGTGAGGGGCGTCCGCATCTCGTGCGACACCGACAGCAGGAACTCCCGCTGGCGACCCTCGGAGGAGCGGAGTGCCTCCTCGAGGGCGGCGAGGGCTGCGTCGATCGCGGCGACGTCGGCGAGCGTCGTCTCCGGAGCGGGTGGCAGTCCGCGTTCCCCGGCGGCGAGCCGACCCGCGGTGGCTGCGGTCCGACGCAACGGTCGGACGACACGCCCCGCGACGAGTGCGCCGATCACGCCGGCGACGACGGCGCCGAGCAGCGTCGCGGCGAGGACCCGGTCGAACAGCCGCGCGATCGACGACCGCACGACCGAGAAGTCCTGGTACGCGATGACGGCGTCGCCACCGGACACCCGGATCCCCTCGAGCAGGTAGGTCGAGCCGCCGGCACCGAAGCGCTCGGAGACCGCACCGTCCGTCTGCAGCGTGCTCACCGCCGCCTGCGGGACGAGCGAGCCGACCGGAACCGTCGTGCCGTCGGTCCGGACGAGGGCGAGTCGGATGCCCCGGGTGTGCGCCCGGTCGAGGTTGCGGACGAGGGCGGCGCGTCCGGCGGACGGTTCGGCGGCGACGACGCGGGCCGTTGACCGCAGTACCGACTGGGACTCGTGCACGGTCGCCGTGCGGACGAGCTGGGAGGCCACGCCGAGCGTCGCCGCGGCGCCGAGCAGTGCGACCCCCACGGCGGTGAGGACGAGCCGGGCGGTCAGGGATCGACGGAGCCGGTTCACGGTGCCCCGGCCGCGTACCCGACACCACGGACGGTGCGGAGGTCGAGGTGCGGGCCGAGCTTGCCGCGGAGCTGGGCGACGTGGACGTCGACGGTCCTGGTCCCGCGGTAGTCGGCGGCGCCCCACACGGCTGCGAGGAGTTGCGCGCGGCCGAACACCTGCCCGGGGCTCGAGACGAGGAACGCGAGGAGGTCGAACTCCGTCGCCGTCAGCGCCACCGGGCCGTCCGGCGTGGCGACCGTCCGGGCGCGGGTGTCCAGGCGGAGGCCGCCGAGCTCGAGCACGGTCGCACGCTGCCCGAGCTGACTCCGTCGGACGAGCGCCCCCACCCGCGCGGCGAGCTCCCGCGCCGAGAACGGCTTCGTCACGTAGTCGTCGCCGCCGAGCTCGATGCCGAGGACGCGGTCGACTTCGCTGTCCCGTGCAGTGGCGAACACGATCGGGGTCCAGTCGTCCTCCGCGCGGAGCCTGCGGCACAGCTCGACGCCGTCGATGCCGGGGAGTCCGACGTCCACCACCGCGGCGACCGGGGCGAACGACCGGATCGCGGCGAGCCCGTCGAGGCCGTCGCGGCTGACGTGCACGGTGAACCCGGCGTCCACGAGGTACAGGCGTTCGACGTCGGCGATCGGTGCATCGTCCTCGACGACCACCACCAAGCCACGACTGCCGCTCACCCCACCAGTCAACCGCGTCCGCGCCCCGGCGGTCGACGCCTTACACGACCCGAACACTGCCCGAACGAGAACGTGCGGCGGGCCCGCGACGATCAGCGCAGAGCGGTCGACGGACGACCGCCGTGAAGGAGTCACCATGAACACGTTCACCTCCCGGGTCGTCCTGGCCGGCGCCGGAGCTGCGATCACCGCCGCGCTCGCACTCGGGGCCGGCGCGGCGGCGAACGCCGCGACGTCGAGCGCCTCGCCGTCCACGTCCTCGGCGACCGCGACCACCGGGGTGCCCTTCCGGGCGATCTCCGCGACCGCACTCCGCGCGGAGTTCGGTTCGGTGCCCTCGTCCCTCCGCACAGACTTCAAGGCACTGCACGGCAAGAAGGGCAGCGACCGGAAGGCCGCAGTCGAGGCCATCGAGCGGAAGGCCCTCGACGGCGGGTACGGCGACACCGTCAAGTCGGCGGCCACCGCGGCGGAGACGGCGTGGAAGGACGCACCGGCGGCGATGCGCAAGGACCTCCGGGACGCTCGGCACGCCGAGGGTGCCGACCGTGAGAAGGCGCTCGCCGCGGTCGCGACGAAGGCCCTCGACGGCGGCTACGGCGCGGCCGAGCAGCAGTACGCCAAGCAGGTGCAGAGCACCATCCAGAAGCAGGACGCCGACTCGCTCGCCCGGCACGTCGGCGCGATCGTCTGATCGAGCCGACGTGGAACGTCCCCGGGTGGGTCAATCCCGCTCGGGGACGCTCACGATGTGGTTCTGGTACGCCCAGACGACCGCCTGCAGTCGCGACTGGACCCCGAGCTTCGGCAGCATCCGCGCCAGGTGCGACTTCACGGTCGACACCTCGACGACGAGGGCCGCGGCGACGTCCTCGTTCGACATGCCCTGCGCGAGGAGCAGCAGCACGTCGCGTTCACGGGCGGTGAGGACCTCGTCGGCGCGGTCGCCGGTGACCGGCTGCAGACGACGCCGTGACACGAACTCGCGGAGCACCCGGCGGGTGAGTGCCTGGTCGAGCGTCCCGTTGCCGGCGGCGACCTGCCGGACGGCGTCGACGATGACGTCCGGTTCGGCGTCCTTGAGCAGGAAGCCGCTGGCGCCGGCCTCCAGCGCGCCGAAGACGTAGTCGTCGAGGTCGAAGGTGGTGAGGACGAGCACCGGGATCGCCGGATCGGCATCAGGGCCGCAGAGCGCGCGGGTCACGGTGATGCCGTCGTGCACGGGCATCCGGATGTCGAGGCAGGCGACGTCCGGCACCGTGCTCCGCGCGAGCTCCAGCGCCTCGGCGCCGTCGGAAGCCACCGCGACGACCTCGATGTCGGGTTCGGCGTCGAGGAGCGCGGACACCCCGGCCCGCACGAGCGGTTGGTCGTCGGCGACGAGCACGCGGATCGGGTCGCTCACGATGCCTCCCGGTCGAGCACGAGCACGACGCGCCAGCCGCCGTCGTCCGTCGGCCCGGTCTCGAGCCGAGCGCCGACGAGCTCCGCACGCTCCCGCATGCCGCGCAGCCCGTTGCCGCCCACCCGGGACTCGTCCGCCTGGTCCGGGACGACGGGTACGGTCGGCCGGTCGTTCCTGATCGTGATCGTGAGTCGCTCTGTCGAGCGGTCGTCGATCGTGACGGCGCACCGTGCCCCCGGTGCGTGCATGGCGGCGTTGGCCAGTGCCTCCTGGACGGTGCGGTATGCCGCGAGCTGTGCGAGCGGCCCGATCCCGCTGCCGAGGGTGGCGGCGGAGCCGGTGCGGAGCTCCAGTTCGGCCACACCGCGCTGCCGGGCGCGCTCCACCAGGTCGACGATGCCGGGGACGGTCTCGACGAGTCGTTCGGCGGGCGCGTCCTCGCGGAGGAGCCCCACGAGCCGGCGGAGGTCGTCGAGGACCGCGGTGCTCTGCGCACGCACCTGCCGGACGCCGTCGTGGGCACGATCCGGGTCGGTGTCGATCTGCCGGTCGATCGCGGCGGACATGAGCGCGATGCCCGACAGGTGGTGGGCCGCGATGTCGTGCAGCTCCCGCGCCATCGCCGCACGCTCGCGGGCGATGGCGGCGTCGACCTGGGCGTCCTGTTGCCGGTCGAGGGCGGTGGCCTCCGCGGTCCGTGCGGCACGGACGTCGCGCCGGGAGCGGATCACCAGCACGACGAGCACCGGGAGCCCGACGGCGCCGACAGCCTGCAGGACCCCCATCCCCAGGCCGGTCGCCACCCCCGTCGTGACGCTCGCACGACCGGCCCCCAGCACGACGAACGCGAACACCGTCTGCGTCGCCACGATCGGGACGGCAGCGAGGAGGAGCGTCGGCCAGAGCCGCGTGAGGGGCACGCGGAGACCGGCGAGGACGACGGCCACGACGACCGGCAGCATCGCGAGCCCGGACAGCGTGCTCGGCGCGAGCACCACGGCGACGACGGGGACCAGCGCGGTGAGCAGCAGGGTGGTCCGGGGTCGGCGTCGCGCGCCGAGCAGCAGCGCCGACTGCACGAGCATCGCGACCGCGAGGACGATCCATGGGACGCTCACGACGTCCGGGTAGCGGAGCCCGGTGCCGTCCGGATCAGCGCGGTCGAGCGGCGGCAGTGCGAGCTGCAGGCCGATCGCGAGGACGGCGGTCCCCAGGGCGACGAGGACGTCGGTCCGCCGTGCGCGGGGCTCAGCGGGTGCCATCGTTCGATCCTACGAGAGCGGCGGCCGGGGCGTCGGGAACGATCGGGCCGGCGACGGGTCCGCGTCGGTCGAACCCGAGTCGGCCCCTGGTGGCGACGAGGAGCACGGCGGCGGCGATCGTCGAGAGGATCGTCAGCCCGAGCATCATCGTCCCGGCGGTCATGCCCGGGTACATGTCGGCCCACAGCGTCGAGATGGTGTTGTTCACGCCGACGTGGAGCAGCATGGCGAGCGGCAGGCTCTCCCCGGTGCGGTTGAAGACCCAGATCATCACGACGTTGAACGTGATCGTGAAGGCCGCGAACACGAGCGGCTCGGTCCAGTGCGCGTTCGGCCACCCGCCCCAGTCGCTCAGGTAGAGCGGCATGTGCCAGAGCGCCCAGATCGGCCCGAGGACCGCGGCGGCACCCAGCGCGCCGAACCGCGACTGGAGGCGGGGGAGCGCGAAGTCACGCCAGCCCGGCTCCTCGGACAGGCCGGTCGTGAAGAGCTGGATGACGAGACCGGGCACGAGCATCGCGACGGCGATCCACGACGGCGCCTGGACCTGACCCCCCGAGAACAGCAGCCCGGACGCGACGATGACCGCCGGGACCCCGACGAGTGCGACCGCGTACCAGTGCCACGCCACGCGCCAGCGCCAGAGCCGGCCCACCCATCGTCGGAGCCCGGGGCGGCCGTCGGCGATCGCGGTCACGAGGAACGCGCTGCCGAGCGGGCCGAGCAGCGCGCCGGGCAGGACACCGGTGAACTGCGCGGTGCCGAGGAACTCGGGGAAGTGGATGTCCCACACGCCGAGCCCGTGCGGCGACAGGATGTACGGCACCCAGGCGAGCCAGCTGAGCGCGAGTGCGAGCGTGAAGAATGTGCGGAGGGGGTACCGCGTGACGAGCCCCCGGATCGTTTTCGTCATGCCATCGACGCTAGGAACCAGCGGTCCTCGCGACGACCGGCCGAGGGACGCACTTCGGCGACTTGCATCGAAGGATGCAGGGGGCCGGAACGAGCGTTTCAGGACGGGTGTCATGACACACGGTCGTTACACGGGGGAAACGGCGAGGGCGAACAGGCTCCGTAGCTTTCTGCACAAGCAAGCACCGCCCCCGCTTCCCACTCCCATCGGAGGACGCCATGGCAACAGAGACCGCGGCACCCGTCGCAGCGCCCCACGCCCCCGTCACGTCGGATGCCCTCGCCGGCGCCGGCGTCATCAAGCCCGGGTACGACCCCGCCCTCACCAACGAGGACCTCGTTCCGCTCCGCAAGCAGTCGTGGACGAGCTACAACATCTTCGCGTTCTGGATGTCCGACGTGCACTCGGTCGGCGGGTACGTCACCGCCGGTTCCCTCTTCGCACTCGGCATCGCCAGCTGGCAGGTGCTCATCGCCCTCGTCGTCGGCATCCTCGTGGTGCAGGTCTTCGCGAACCTGGTGGCGAAGCCGTCCCAGCGCACCGGTGTCCCGTACCCGGTGATCAACCGCGCGGTGTTCGGCGTCCTCGGAGCCAACGTCCCCGCCATCATCCGCGGCCTCATCGCGATGGCCTGGTACGGCGTGCAGACGTTCCTGGCCGCGCAGTCGCTCAACATCATCTTCCTCAAGTTCATCCCCGCGTCGGCCGGCCTGCTGGAGCACTCGTTCCTCGGCCTCTCGGCGCTCGGTTGGATCTCGTACGCGATCCTCTGGGTGGCGCAGGCGGCCCTGTTCTCGATGGGCATGGAGGCGATCAAGAAGTTCATCGACTGGGCCGGCCCGGCGGTGTACGTGGTGATGATCGCGCTGGCGATCTACCTGGTGAGCCGTGCGGGCATCGGGAACATCTCGCTGAACCTCTCGGCAGGGGAGCCGCTGTCGTTCGGTGCGAGCATCCCGGTGATGATGTCGGCGATCGCGATCGTGGTGAGCTACTTCTCCGGCCCGATGCTGAACTTCGGCGACTTCTCCCGGTACGGCAAGTCGTTCCAGGCGGTCAAGCGCGGCAACATGTGGGGGCTGCCGGTCAACTTCCTCTTCTTCTCGATCCTCACCGTGCTGTGCGCCAGCGCGACCGTCCCGGTGTTCGGCAAGCTCATCACCGACCCGATCGAGACCGTCCAGGCGATCGACGCGCCGTTCGCGATCCTGCTCGGCGGCCTGACGTTCGTCACGGCGACGGTCGGCATCAACATCGTCGCGAACTTCATCAGCCCCGCGTTCGACTTCTCGAACGTCGCCCCGCGGAAGATCAGCTGGCGGATGGGCGGCATGATCGCCGCCGTCGGCTCCGTGCTCCTCACCCCGTGGAACTGGTACGGCAACGACCAGGCGATCCTCTACACGCTCGGCGTGCTTGGCGCCCTGATCGGTCCGTTGTTCGGCATCCTCATCGCCGGGTACTACCTGGTGTCGAAGCAGCGCGTGGCCGTCGACGACATGTACACGAAGGACACCGCCGCACGGTACTGGTACCGCGGGGGCTTCAACCCGAACGCCATCTGGACGCTCGTCGGCACCGGCGTGGTCTCGGTCGCCAGCGCGGTGCTGCCGCCGGCCCTCGGCGTCCTGCCGTGGCTGAGCAACTACAGCTGGTTCATCGGCTGCGGCCTGGGGCTCGTGGTCTTCTGGGCACTCGAACGTGCTCGGCCGAGCATGCCGGTCCTGGACGCCGACGACCCCACGGTCGACGACGGCGCCGCCATCGGCCGAGCCTGAACCGCGGCACCACAGCACCACAGAACCACCGCTCCACCCGCTCCACTGCTCCACCGGAAGGACCTCGATGCGCATCCGCGTCGTCAACCCGAACACCACCACCTCGATGACCCGGACGGTCGGCGCTGCTGCGTCGGCCGTCGCGGGCCCCGGGACCATCGTCGAGGCGGTGAACCCGACGATGGGGCCCGCCTCGATCGAGAGCCACTACGAGGAGGCGCTCGCGGTCCCCGGCCTCCTCGAGCAGATCGCGATCGGGGAGTCGGACGGGGTGGACGCGTACGTCGTCGCCTGCTTCGGTGACCCGGGGCTCGACGCGGCACGGGAACTCGCCACGGGCCCGGTGATCGGGATCGCCGAGGCCGGTTTCCACGCCGCCGCGATGCTCGGTCGTCGGTTCGGGGTCGTGACGACGCTCGGGCGGACGGTCGGTCGGGCGCACGAGCTCGCGGACCGCTACGGGTTCGCCCCCCTCGTCACCGAGATCCGTGCGTGCGAGGTCCCGGTGCTCGAGCTCGACGACCCCGCGTCCGGTGCCCGTGCGCTCGTCATCGAGGAGTGCCGGGCGGTGATCGCCGGCGGTGCCGACGCGGTCGTGCTCGGCTGTGCCGGGATGGCGGACTTCTGCTCCGAGGTCTCGCGGGCGATCGGCGCCCCGGTGGTCGACGGGGTCTCCGCGGCGACGGTGCTCGCCGAGTCGCTCGTGCGGCTCGGCCTGTCGACGGGCAAGCACGGCGAGTACGCGTCGCCGCCCCGCAAGCAGTTCACCGGTCTGCTGCAGGACTTCGGAGCCGTCGCGTGACCGGCACCGTGTTCCGGGCGCAGCAAGCGTGGATCGACGGTGCGTTCCGGCCGGCCACGGTCATCGTGCGCGACGGCCGGATCGCGGACGTCCTGCCCGGCGACGCCGCGACGCCCGCCGACGCGGACGTGCGGGTCGTCCCGGACGGGCACGCGCTGCTCCCCGGGCTCGTCGACACGCACGTGCACGTCAACGAGCCGGGGCGCACCGAGTGGGAGGGCTTCGCGTCCGCCACCCGTGCGGCAGCGCTCGGCGGGGTGACGACGATCATCGACATGCCGCTCAACTCGATCCCCGCGACGACCACGGTCGAGGCACTCGCCACGAAGCGCGCGAGCGCCGAGGGTCGGGTCGCCGTCGACGTCGGGTTCTGGGGCGGTGCCGTGCCCGACAGTCTCGGGAGCCTCGACGCGATGCACCGGCAGGGCGTCTTCGGGTTCAAGTGCTTCACGGCGCCGTCCGGCGTCGACGAGTTCCCGCACCTCGAACCGGCACTGCTCCGTGCCGCGATCGAGGAGGTCGCAGGCATCGACGCGCTCCTCATCGTGCACGCCGAGGACCCCGCACACCTCGTCCCGCACGAGGCGCTCGGCGGCCACTACGAGGACTTCCTCGCGACCCGTCCGGCCGCCGCCGAGGAGTCCGCGATCGCCCAGGTGATCGACGGCGCTCGGGCGACCGGGGCGCGGGTGCACGTCCTGCACCTGTCCGACGCCGGCGCGTTGCCGATGATCCGCGCCGCGAAGGACGACGGCGTGCGGATCACGGTCGAGACCTGCCCGCACTACCTGGCCTTCGAGGCGTCGACCATCCCCGACGGCGCGACCGAGTTCAAGTGCTGCCCGCCGATCCGCGACGACGCCAACCGCGACGCGCTCTGGCAGGGCCTCGTCGACGGCACGATCGACATGGTGGTGTCCGACCACTCGCCGTCCACCGCCGACCTCAAGACCGACGACTGGGGCCTCGCCTGGGGCGGGATCGCCGGCCTGCAGGTCGGGTTCCGCGCCGTCTGGACCGAGGCGCTGCGCCGCGGTCTGTCGCTCGAGACGATCCTGCCGTGGTTCACGACGGGACCGGCGGCGCTCGCCGGCTTCGCCGACCGCGGCCGCATCGCGCCGGGCGCGCTCGCCCACCTCGCCGTGTTCGACCCGTCCGCCACCGAGGTGATCGAGGTGGCCGGCCTGGCGCACCGGAACCCGGTCTCCGCGTTCGCCGGCCTGGAGGCTCGGGGCCGGGTGACCGAGACCTGGTTGCGCGGGCAGCGGGTCACCGCCACGTCCGTGGCCGGGCGGCTGGTGACCCGTGACTGAGGCGCGACTCGGGTCGACACCGGACGACGTCCTGTGGGGGCGGCTGCCGTCGCGTGCGGACGTGCCAGCGCTGACCGTCGCGCCCGGGTCCGTGGTGACGGTCGACACCGTCTCGCACGAGGGCATCTTGCCCGACCAGGGGCAGGACCCGCTCGCGTACTTCGGTCGGCACGGGGTGGACGCCGGCGACGTGCTCGCGGACGCCGTGGACATCGCCAGGACCCTGACGCGCGACCCCGCCGACGGCCCGCACGTGGTCTCCCGACCGATCGCGGTGGCCGGCGCGCAACCGGGTGACGTGGTCTCGGTGACGATCCTCGAGGCGACGCCGCGGGTGCCGTACGGGGTCATCTCGAACCGGCACGGCCGAGGCGCCCTGCCGGGGGAGCTGCCCCGCGCGGAGGAGTCCGTGTCCGTGTTCGCGGACGTCGTCCGGCGCGACGGCGTCGACCACGGCCGGCTGCCCGTCGTCGAGGGCGGTCCCCGGACCATCACGTTCCCGCTCCACCCGTTCCCCGGCATCGTCGGGGTCACGCCGGACTCGGACGAGCGCGCACACTCGGTGCCACCAGGACCGCACGGCGGGAACGTCGACATCGCGCTGCTCACCGCCGGGTCGACGCTGCACCTGCCGGTGTTCGTGCCGGGAGCCGGCGTGTACGTCGGCGACCCGCACTTCGCGCAGGGTGACGGCGAGGTCGCACTCACCGCGATGGAGGCGTCGCTCCGGCTGGTCCTCCGGGTCGATCTCGTGCAGCGGAGGACGGCGCTCGACCGGTTCGGCGAACTCGTCGGTCCGATCGCCGAGACGACCGAGTACCTCGTGCCGACCGGCATGGACGAGGACCTCGACGAGGCCGTCCGGCGCTGCGTCCGCGCGGCGATCGCCCTGCTCCGGGCACGCTGGGGCGTCGACGAGCACATCGCGTACGCGTACCTCAGTGCCGCGACCGACTTCCGGATCTCGCAGGTCGTGGACCTGGTGTGCGGTGCGCACGCCACCATCCGGAAGGCCGACTTCGCGGAGGTCGGCGCGTGATCGTGCACGGCGCGTGGCCCGACGGCCTCGAGCAGGCCTTCACGGCGTACGAGGACGCCCTGATGCGGGACGACACCGCCGTGCTCGACGACCTCTTCGAAGCGGGCGGTGGGACGCTCCGCGGGGACGACTCGGGACTGCTGCGCGGACACGACGCCATCAGCGCCTTCCGGTCCGGTCGTGGCGGGGTGGCACGCAGGACGATCGCCGCCGTGGACGTCCAGCGGCTCGCCCCGGACACCGTCCTGGTCGTCGGGGAGTCGCACTTCGCCGGCGGTGGTCGCGGGCTGCAGACCCAGCTGTGGTGCTGCACCGACGGGGTCTGGCGGATCCGGACCGCGCACGTGACCGGTCGACCGAAGACCTTCGACCGGTCGGTCTGGCGCGTCGTCGGCGACCCGCTCGTGCGCGGCGCCGAGGCCGGGCCGCTCGCCGGGGTGCGCGTGGCCGTGAAGGACCTCTTCGCCGTGCAGGGGCACGTCATCGGCGCCGGCAACCCGACGTGGGAACGCTCGGCCCAGGCGGAGACCGTGTCGGCGTCCGCGGTGCAGACGTTGCTCGACGCCGGCGCGATCGTCACCGGGATCGCCAGGACGGACGAGTTCGCCTACGCCCTCGCCGGCCGCAACCCGCACTTCGGGTCGCCGCCGAACGGGGCCGACCCGACACGGATCGGCGGTGGGTCGACCTCGGGCTCCACGTCGGCCGTCGCGCTCGGCACCGCGGACCTCGGGCTCGGCACGGACACGGCGGGCAGTCTCCGCGTGCCGTCGTCGTACCAGGGGCTCTGGGGACTCCGGACGACGCACGACCGTGTCCCGCGAGACGGTCTCCTGCCGCTCGCGGAGTCCTTCGACACGGTCGGGTGGGTCGCCCGTTCGGCATCGGTGCTGGCGGCCGCCGCCGGGGTGTCCGTGCCGGGTGCCTGCGTCGGGGTGGACGACGGCGAGCTCCTCGTCAGCGACGCACTGCTGGGCGCCGCCGAGCCCGCGACGGCCGCCGCGTTCACGGCCTGGCTCGACCGGGCCGGCCGTCCCGTCCGCCGGATCGAGCTGCCACCGCTCGACGACCTCGCCGAGACCCTCCGCGTGGTCCAGGCGGCGGAGGCGTGGCGGAACGACGGGGCCTGGATCGAGGCGCACCCGGACGCCCTCGGCGAGGACGTCGCGGCACGGTTCGCCGCTGCGGCGGCGATCACGGCGGAGGCCGAAGCGCTCGCTCGTGCGCGGCTCGAGGAGCTGCGCACCTGCGTCCGTGACGTGATCGGCGGAGGCGTGCTGTGCCTCCCGACCGTCCCGGGACCGGCCCCGTTGCGGACCGCGACCGGTGACGCCGTGCTGCGGACCCGGGTGGCGACCCTGCGGATGACCGCCGTGGCCGGGATCGGTGGCCTGCCCGCCGTCAGCGCGCCGTTCCTGACCGTCGACGGTGCACCCATCGGCGTCTGCCTCGTCGGACCAGCAGGGTCCGACCGGGCGATCGTCGCACTCGCCGAGACCCTGCTCTGAGACCCCGCCCTGAAACACTGCCGTAACGATCGTTCCGATATGCTCGTGAACGGAACGGAGGTACCGATGCTGCCAGTGAACCCGCCCGCTCGACTCCTCATGGGGCCGGGGCCGATCAACGCCGACCCGCGGGTGCTGCGTGCGCTGTCCACCCCGCTCGTCGGGCAGTACGACCCGTGGATGACGTCCGCGATGAACGACACACAGGCGCTGTACCGGCAGGTGTTCGGCACCGTCAACGACGCGACCGTGCTGGTCGACGGCACCTCGCGCGCCGGCATCGAAGCCGCGCTCGTGTCCCTGCTCGCGCCGGGGGACCGCGTGCTCGTGCCGGTGTTCGGTCGCTTCGGACACCTGCTCGCGGAGATCGCCGGGCGCGCTGGGGCGGACGTCCACACGATCGAGACCGAGTGGGGCCAGGTGTTCCCGACCTCGGTGATCGAAGACGCGATCGTGCGCACGAAGCCGAAGGTCCTCGCGATCGTGCAGGGTGACACCTCGACGACGATGAACCAGCCGCTCGACGAGCTCGGGGCGATCTGCGACCGGCACGGCGTGCTGTTCTACACCGACGCCACCGCGACCATCGGCGGCAACCCGCTCGAGGTCGACGCGTGGGGCATCGACGCCGTCAGCGCCGGGCTGCAGAAGTGCCTCGGCGGGCCGTCCGGCAGCGCACCGCTCACCCTGTCGCCGCGCGCCGTGTCGGTCCTCGACGGTCGTCGCAGCGTCGAAGCCGGCATCCGCGAACCCGGCGACGAGGTCTCCGACGAGCCGATCCGGTCGAACTACCTCGACCTCGCGATGATCCTCGACTACTGGGGCCCCCGGCGCCTGAACCACCACACCGAAGCAGCGTCGATGCTCTACGCCGCGAACGAGTGCGCGCGCATCCTGCTCGAAGAAGGACGCGACGCCGTCGTCGCGCGGCACGAGCTGGCCGGGCGCGCGATGCTCGCCGGGGTGGAAGCCCTCGGGCTCGAGGTGTTCGGCGACGTCGCGCACAAGATGCACAACGTCGTCGCGGTCTCGATCCCGTCCGAGGTCGAGGGCGACGCCGTGCGGGCGTCGCTGCTCGAGGACCACGGCATCGAGATCGGCACGTCGTTCGGGCCTCTGCACGGCAAGGTCTGGCGCATCGGGACGATGGGCTACAACGCCCGCAAGGACGCCGTCGTGACGACGCTCTCGGCACTCGAGCAGTCGCTCCGTCGCGGCGGGTTCTCCGTGCCGCAGGGCGGTGGCGTGGACGCGGCGCTCGACACCTACGCGGGAGCACGGCCGTGACCGTCGACGCCGCGACGATCGTCGCGCGGTGCGACGAACTCGCCGCCGTCACCGCCACGCCGGGCCAGATCACCCGCGTCTACCTGTCGCCGGAGCACGCCAGGGTGAACACGATCGTCGCGCGCTGGATGCAGGACGCCGGGATGACCACGTGGCAGGACGACGCCGGCAACCTGCACGGCAGCGTCCCCGGCGCCACGGACGACGCCCCCGTGCTGCTCGTCGGCTCGCACCTCGACACCGTGGTGGACGCCGGCCGGTACGACGGCATCGTCGGGGTGCTCATGGGCATCGCGGCCGTCGCCCGCATCCGCGCCGAGCACGGCACGCTGCCGTTCGGCATCGAGGTGATCGCGTTCTCCGACGAGGAGGGAACGCGCTTCGGCAAGGCGCTGCTCGGGTCCTCGGCGGTCGCCGGGGTGTGGGACGACGCCTGGTGGGAGCTGACCGACGCCGAGGGGGTCTCCCTCCGGCAGGCGTTCACCGACTTCGGGCTCGACCCGTCGCGCGTCGGGGACGCCGCGGTGGACCCGTCGCGGCTCGTCGGGTACCTCGAAGCGCACATCGAGCAGGGGCCGTACCTCGAACAGGCCGACCAGGCACTCGGGGTCGTCACGAGCATCGCCAGTGCCCGCCGCTTCACGGTCGAGGCCGTCGGGGAGGCCCGGCACGCCGGCGGCACCCCGTACGAGCGCCGACACGACGCACTCCTGGCCGCCGCCGAGGCCGCACTCGCCGTCGAGCGGATCTGCCGGGCGTCGCAGCACGTCGGGACGGTCGGCACGATGACGGTCGAACCGGGTGCCGTGAACGTCGTCCCCGGCCTTGCACACTTCTCGGTGGACCTGCGGGGCGAGTTCGACGACGGACGCGACCGGGTGTGGGACGAGATCACGAAGGCGTTCGCGCTGATCGGAGAGCGCCGCGGCGTCAGCGTCGAGCCGACCGAGGTGCACCGGGCCCCTGCCGTGTTCTGCGCGCCGCGCCTGATGGACGCCGTCCGGGCCGGGATCGTCGCCACGGGTTCGCCCGCGCCGATGGAGCTGTTCTCCCGCGCGGGGCACGACGCCATGTCACTCGGGCTCGTCACCGACGTCGCGATGCTGTTCCTCCGGAACCCCGACGGCATCAGCCACCACCCGGACGAGTTCGTCTCCGAGGCCGACATCGCCCTCGGGCTCGACGCCCTCGTCACCGCGATCACGACCCTCGCGGCGGAGGCCTCGTGACCGCCGCCCAGCCCGACGTCCGCGGGCGCATCGACGCCGTGTGGGAGCAGCTCTCGCCCGCCGAGCGCCGTGTCGCCGCGATGGTCCGCCACGACCCGGAGCTCCTGCTCGTCGGGACCTCGGCGCAGCTCGCCGCCGAGTCCGGCACCTCGAAGGCGACGGTCTCGCGGCTCGTCCGGTCCCTCGGGTTCCAGGACGCCGCCGAGGTCCGGCAGGAACTCATGTCGGCACGGGGCAGCGGGTTGCCCTGGGCCGCGGAGGACGCCGCGCACGTCGACCAGCGTGCCGTCGAGTCCCGGAACCTCGACGCCGCGTTCGCCTCGCTCGCCCGCGCCGAACGCCCCCGTCTCGCCCGGCGCATCATGCGGGCGCGCCGGGTCCTCGTGTTCGGGGAGCGCGGCGCGCACCCGATCGCGCTGCAGGTCCGTGCGCAGCTCGCACAGGTCCGTCCGGACGTCCGGGTCGGTCCGGCACCCGGGCAGCGCCTCGGGGAAGAGGTGGCGGACCTCGATCGCCGGGACCTCGTCATCGTGGTCACCGTCCGGCGGCACGCGGCGGGCATCGACCGGCTCGTGCGGCACTGCGTGGCATCGGGCGCGGACGTCGTCGTGATCGGGGACCCGACGGCCGCCGTCATCGCCGCCCCCGCTGCGACGACGATCCTCTGCCCGGTGGACTCGCCGTCCGCGTTCGACTCGCTCGCGGCGCTGTTCGCCGTGGTCGCCGCGATCGCGAACGACGTCTACGAGGCCTCGGGCCCCGCCGGCCGTGCACACGTGGACGCCGTCGCAGCGGCGTACGACACGCTCGGGGAGCTCGCCGGCTCCTGACCGGCGCCCGGGCCTGCGTGCCGAAACGACCCATCACGTCCGCAATGGGAAGCCGAATCGCGCGTAGAGGGCCGGAAAGTCCGACCTCCTACGCGCGATTCGACCTCCTACGCGCGATTCGACCCCGCAGGCCCGCGGAGCTCGGCGCCGAGCGACGCGTTGCGGGCGCGGATCAGTGCGGGCATGTACCGCGCCAGCACGAGCCGCTCGGCGATCACGCCCAGCGGGCCGAGCGGTGCCCGGAACTCGATCTCGTCGACCATCCGCGTGCCGTGACCCGACCGCTCGAACCGGTGCTCGTGCCGGAACCGGGCGAACGGACCACGGACCTGTTCGTCGACGAACCGGTGTGGAGCCTCCAGGGCGGTGATCCGGCTGGTGAGCCGCCAGACGATGCCGAAGTGCCGCGCACGGAACGTGACGGTCTCGCCCAGCGTGATCCGGCCGCTCGTCGTGCCGGCCACGGCACGCTCCCCGGTGCCGGCCAGGGACCGCTCGTGTGCCCCGATGTCGAGCGACAGCGCGAACGCTCGAGCGGGCGGCGCGTTGAGCTCGGTCACGATGCGGAACGACACGGTCATGCCCCGATCCTCCCGCAGTGCAGGATGGTCACGTGGCATCGACGATGGAAACCGCCAGGAGGCTCGCCCCCGGTCTCGCGCTCGCCACCGGCATCGCCGTGGTCGCCACGGTCATCGGCCGGTTGCTGCCCGTCGTCGGGGCGCCGGTCAGCGGCGTGGTGCTCGGTGCGGTCATCGGCATGGTGCGTCGTCCGGCCGACTCGCTGAAGCCCGGGATCACGACGGCGTCGAAGTTCGTGCTGCAGCTGGCGGTGGTGCTCCTCGGTGCGCAGCTGTCGCTCGCCGAGGTCGCCCGCGTGGGGGTGGAGTCGCTGCCGGTGATGCTCGGCACACTCGTCATCTGCCTGCTCGCGGCGTGGGGTGTCGGGCGGCTGCTCGGCGTCGTCGGCAACCTGCGGACGCTGATCGGCGTCGGGACGGGTATCTGCGGCGCCTCGGCGATCGCCGCCGTGACGCCCGTGATCGGTGCGGTGTCGGTCGAGGTCGCGTACGCCGTCTCCACGATCTTCCTGTTCAACGTCGCCGCCGTGATCGTCTTCCCGATCGTCGGGCACGCCCTCGGGATGAGCCAGCACGCGTTCGGGCTCTTCGCCGGCACGGCCGTGAACGACACCTCGTCGGTCGTGGCGGCCGCGAGCACCTACGGCACCCAGGCGGCGAACTTCGCGGTCGTCGTGAAGCTCGTCCGGACGCTGATGATCATCCCGATCGTGCTCGGGTTGGCGTGGTTGGTCGGGCGGCGTGAGCAGGCGGCAGCGCGACTCGCGGCTGCGGACGACGGCGTGCCGGCGGCCGATCGGCCCCCGTGGACCCTCCGCCGGATCGTGAAGCTCGTGCCCTGGTTCCTCATCGGCTTCGTCATCGCTGCCGCCGTGAACTCCACCGGCGTCCTGCCCGGGCCAGTGCACCCCGCCATCTCGGCGATCGCAGCGTTCCTGATCACCGTCGCACTGAGCGCGATCGGTCTGTCCACCGACGTGGCCGGGTTCCGCCGCGCCGGGTTCCGACCGCTGGTGCTCGGGCTCGTGCTGTGGCTCGTCGTGACCGGGTCGAGCCTGGGCCTGATGGCACTGACCGGAGCGCTGTAGCGTCGAGGGCATGACTGCTCCGTTCCCGGTGATCGACGGCCACAACGACCTGCCGTGGGAGCGGCGCGAGTCCCACGACTCCGGTGTCGAGGGCATCGACACCGAGGAGTCGTCGCTCCACACCGACATCCCAAAGCTCCGCGCCGGCGGTGTCGTCGGGCAGTTCTGGTCGGTGTTCGTCCCCGCCGACGAACCCGACCCGGTCCGCACGACCCTGCAGCAGATCGACCTGGCGCACCGGATCATCGCGCGGTACCCGGACGACCTCGCGCTCGCCCGCACCGCCGCCGAGGTCCGGGCCGCCGTCGAGTCGGGACGGATCGCGTCGTTGCTCGGCGCCGAGGGCGGGCACTCCATCGGGGACGACCTCGCCGTGCTCCGCGACTTCGCCCGGCTCGGCGTGCGCTACATGACCCTCACCCACAACGACGACACCCCGTGGGCCGACTCGGCGACGGGCGCCCGCGCCCACGGCGGACTGACCGACCGCGGCCGACAGGTGGTGGCGGAGATGGAGCGGATCGGCATGCTCGTCGACCTCTCCCACACGGCACCGTCCACGATGCGGGACACCCTCGACGTCGCCACCCGGCCCGTCGTCTTCAGCCACTCCTCGACGATCGCCGTGAACGACCACCCGCGGAACGTCCCGGACGACGTCCTCGCGCGGCTGTCCGACAACGGCGGCGTCGTGATGATCACGTTCGTGCCGAAGTTCGTGTCGCGTGCGTGGGCGGACTGGGAAGAGGCGGGCTCCGTCGGCGAGGGACCCCTCGTCACGGTGTCCGACATCGCCGACCACGTCGAGCACGCCCGGGACGTCGCAGGAGCCGCGCACATCGGCATCGGTGGCGACTACGACGGCACCCCCGTGCTGCCGCCGGACGTCCGGGACGTCTCCCGCTACCCGGTGCTCGCCGAGGAGCTGTCGCGCCGCGGATGGCGTGCGTCCGACCTCGAGGCGTTGGCCGGCGGCAACGTGCTCCGCGTGCTCGAGGCCACCGACGATCGTTTCGCGCTGAACGCGTAGCGCGTCAGCCGTACGTCGGGAACTGCGGCCAGCCGTCGGGGCTGTCCTCCCAGTCCTGCTGTCGTCCGTACACCGTGCGGTCCATGACGTGCGCGACCGGCATGATCGCCTCGGTCCCGCGCGCGGTCGTCGAGTACGTCAGGTAGGGCACGCCGTCCCGGAGCAGGTAGTACGAGTAGCCGGGGACCGGCCCCTCCGGCTGCGTCCAGCCCCAGTCGTCGTGGTAGCTCGTCGCGCCGGACGACACCCACGTGTGCGGCCAGCCCCGCGCCGCCTTCCACGCCTCGAGCTTCTCGATCGGGGCCTGCGCGATCATCGCGAACGCGATGCCCTCGTCCGCCAGCCGACTCATGTCAGCGGGCAGGTTGTCGGCGCCCCACGTGCACGCCGGGCAGGCCTCGTCCCACTCCGGGGCGTACATGACGTTCTGCACGAGCAGCAGGTACTTGTCGCCGAAGAGCTCGGTGAGTCGCACGGGGCCGTCCGGACCGGTGAACTCGTAGTCGTCGACCTGCACCATCGGGAGCCGCCGTCGTGCGGCTGCGACCCGGTCCCCGTGCCGCGTGAGGTCCTTCTCGTCCTGCACCTGCGCGTCGAGTGCTGCGTCGAACGTGGCACGGTCCACCACCGGTGGTGCGGCCTCGGGTTGTGACTGCTGGAACATGCCGACCTCCTCGTCGTTGCCGCGCAAGGTACTCGGCTCGCCGACATCGCGTCTGCCGTGCATTCCGAAAACTCGCGGATCCGATCGAAGCGGGCCCAGGCTTGCCCGATGGAGGACGACCACCAGCTGCCACCGGACTACACCGAGACCGTCGAGCTCATCAGCGCACGGGTCTCGAACACACGCGGACGCGTGCAACTCGCCGCGAACGCGCACCTCATCCACCTCTACTGGGCCATCGGCTCCGTGCTGCTCGAACGCTCGAAGCAGAGCGGGTGGGGGAGCCGGGTCCTGCCGCGACTCGCTGAGGACCTCCGACGCCGGTTCCCCACGATGAAGGGGTTCTCGGCGACCAACCTCAAGTACATGCGCCAGCTCGCGGCCGCTTGGCCTGAGGAGCGCTCATTAGGTCAACAAGCTGTTGACCAATTGCCCTGGGGACACATCACGCTGCTGTTCGGAGTCGACGCGCGAGAGCGGCAGTGGTACATCGACCAGGCGGTTCAGCACGGGTGGTCGCGCAGTTTGCTCAGCCACAACGTCCGGAACCGACTCGCCGGCAGGACCGGGGCAGCGAACACGAACTTCGGACGCTTGCTGGATCCAGAAGGCGCGGACCTCGCCCAGCACGTCACGCGCGACCCGTACGTGCTCGACTTCCTGGCGCTGGACGGCGACCGGGATGAACGGGCGATGGAGTCCGCGATGGTCGATCGGATCGCGGAGACGCTGCGGGAGCTCGGCACCGGCTTTGCCTTCGTCGGTCGTCAGATGCAGTTCGACGTCGACGGCAACGACTTCTTCGTCGACCTGCTGTTCTTCCACGTCGAACAGCTCCGGTACGTGGTCGTCGAACTCAAACGCGGCGACTTCTGCCCAGAGCACGTCGGGCAGCTCTCCTTCTACGTCGCCCTCGTGGATGACCGGCTCCGCTTGCCGACACACGCGGACACGGTGGGGCTGCTCCTCGTCGCGGGCAAGAGCGACGCCGTCGTGCGGTACGCCCTCGGCACGTCCACAGCACCTGTCGGCGTCGCGAGCTACGACCTCCTGCCGCCGGAGGTCCAGCGCGCACTGCCGTCGGAAGCCGATCTGCGTCGAGCGCTCAGTGGAAGCGAGAACGAGCGGTCGTGAGGGTAGCCGCGCTGTCGCCACGGCGGGACGGACCGGAGGCGCGAGCCGACCTGGGTGGGTGGGGCGCGTCATGGACAGGGCCGGGTCGGGTCCGGTGGCTAGGATCGGGCGCACACCGCGCCTCCAGGAAGGGTCGCGGACTCGACCCGAGTGAGGACGGACCGGATGAGCGGCACCATCTACGACAACATCTCCCAGGCCTTCGGCAACACCCCGCTGGTGAAGCTGAACCGGCTTCCAGCCGAAGGCGGGGCAGAGGTCCTCGCGAAGCTCGAGTTCTACAACCCCGGCGCCAGCGTCAAGGACCGCCTCGGCGTCGCGATCATCGACGCGGCAGAGGAGTCCGGGGACCTGAAGCCGGGCGGCACGATCGTCGAGGGGTCGTCCGGCAACACCGGCATCGCGCTCGCGCTCGTCGGGGCCGCTCGTGGGTACCGGGTCGTCATCACGATGCCGGAGACGATGAGCGTCGAACGTCGTGCCCTGATCCGCGCGTACGGTGCCGAGATCGTGCTGACCCCGGGGTCGGAGGGCATGAAGGGTGCGGTGTCCAAGGCCGCGTCGATCGTCGAGGAGACGCCCGGCGCGATCCTGGCGCACCAGTTCGAGACCGCCGCGAACGCCGCGATCCACCGGAAGACCACCGCCGAGGAGATCCTCCGCGACACCGAGGGACATGTCGACGTGTTCGTCGCGGGCGTCGGTACCGGCGGCACGATCACCGGTGTCGGGCAGGTCCTCAAGGAGCGTGTGCCCGGCGTGCAGATCGTCGCCGTCGAGCCGAAGGACTCCCCGCTGCTGACGGAGGGCAAGGCCGGCCCGCACAAGATCCAGGGCATCGGTGCCAACTTCATCCCCGAGGTGCTCGACCAGTCCGTCATCGACGAGGTGTTCGACGTCGAGCTCGACGACGCGTTGCGGGTCGCCCGTGACCTCGGGACGCAGGAGGGCATCCTCGCCGGCATCTCGTCCGGTGCGATCATCCACGCCGCGCTCGTGATCGCCGCGCGCCCGGAGAACGCGGGCAAGCGCATCGTCGCCATCGTGTGCGACACCGGCGAGCGCTACCTGTCGACCGTGCTGTTCGAAGGGCTCACTGCGTGACGCATCGCCGACGTGGCGTGCTGCGGACCGTCCGGGAGGACCTCGCCGCAGCACGCCGAGGTGATCCCGCTGCTCGCGGGGACCTCGAGAACGCCGTCGTCTACTCGGGGCTGCACGCGATCTGGGCGTACCGGTTCGCCCACAAACTGTGGATCGCGGAGGGGCTGCCCGGCTCCCGGTTCGCGGCACGGGTCGTCGCGCAGACCGCCCGCGCCCTGACCGGCATCGAGATCCACCCCGGGGCACGCGTCGGGCGACGGTTCTTCATCGACCACGGCATGGGTGTCGTCATCGGGGAGACCGCGGTCGTCGGCGACGACGTCCTGGTGTTCCACGGCGTGACGCTCGGCGGTCGTGGGGGAGCGCACGGCCCCGGCGCGAAACGGCACCCGACCGTCGGCGACCGCGTCGTGCTCGGCGCAGGGTCGTCGCTGATCGGGGACATCACGGTGGCGCACGACTCCGTCGTGGGCGCGAACACCGTCGTGACGAAGGACGTCCCGCCGCACTCGGTCGTCACCGGGGTCGCCGGCACCGCCCGTCCGCGGTCCGGTGGCGAGGGCGTCCCGACGCTGTAGGCGCGCCGCCGAATCCGCGAGACGCCGCCGGACCCGCGAGACGCCGCCGGATCCGGGGGCGTCTCGACACGGCCGGGGCGTCTCGGCCGAACGGGGTGCTGTCGGCGGTGTGGGGCATGCTGGGGGAATGGACGGCACGGAGCTGCACGAGGTCGCTGCCCGCACCGCGCTGGCGCTCCCGGCGACCGAGGAGACCCAGCCCTTCGGCGAAGGCGCGTTCGTCTACAAGGTGGTCGGCAAGATGTTCGTGATGACGTCCGAACTCCGCGGGGTGCCGATCGTGAACCTCAAGTGCGCGCCGCCGCACGGCGCCGCACTGGTCCGTGACCACGAGGAGATCACGCCGGGGTGGCACATGAACAAGCGGCACTGGATCACGCTCGCACCAGGGGACGGCATCGACGAGACCGTCGTCGAGGACCTCGTAGCGAACGCCTACGAGCTCGTGGTCGCGGGGTTGCCCGTGGCGAAGCGGCCCATCGATCCGGCACGCCGACGCGGGTCGGACTGACGGCGCCGGGGCATCTGGCAGGCTGTGGCCATGCAGTGGCGCAACGACCGGACCGTGCTCGAAGCCGCGACGGCGGTGGCCGAACGACTCGGCGGTGACGTCACCCACACCGTGGCGTCGGCTGCGATGGACCTGTCCGGCCGCGTGCACACGGCCGTGAACGTCTCGCACTTCACCGGAGGCCCGTGCGCGGAACTCGCCGTCCTCGGTGCCGCGGCAGCGGTGTCCGACGACCCGATCATGACGATCGTCGCGGTCGCCGATGCCGGACGCGGGGTCATCCCGCCGTGCGGTCGGTGCCGCCAGGTGTTGCTCGACCTGCAGTCCCAGGTGCTGGTGCTGATGCCGGGGGACGGCGACGACGACCCGGTGGGGACCCCCGTGCGCGATCTGCTCCCCGGCGCCTACGACTGGCCGGACGCCCGTGCCCAGCGGGTCGTGCGGTTCGCCGGGCGCTACCACGATGACGTGCTGGCTGGACGGAAGACCGCGACGATCCGGTTCCGCGATCCGCAGGGCATCGGCCCGACGACGTTCGTGTTCGAGGACGAGCACGCCGACGGGTTCGTGACCGCCGACGCCGTGGTCGACTCCGTGACGGTGAAGCGCGTCCGCGAGATCGACGACGCCGATGCCCGGGACGAAGGAGTCGGCGACGTGGCGGCGCTGCGCGACGGGCTCACCGGGCACTACCCACAGCTGGGTGACGACGACCTGGTCGAGGTCGTCCGCTTCCGGGTGGTCTAGACAGCGATCCTGGCGAGGACCTTCGTCACGTCGCGCTGTACCTTCGGCGCGAGCGGCCGTTCGCTCGCCAGGACGGCCCGTGCCTGCTCCGGGGTCATCCCCGCGAACATGTCGCCGATCGTGACGCCGTGGTCGGGGCGCTCGACCACCGTGATCGGGTCGCCCGCCGCGACCGGTCCGGACTTGACCACCCGGAAGTAGGCGCCGGGTCGGCCCTCCTCGGTGAACCGCTTCACCCACTTGTCCACGCGGAGCCGGCGAGCGAAGGTGCCGCAGGGGATCCGCGGGATCGTGACCTCGAGCAGCAGGGTGTCGCCGACGAGCCAGCGTTCGCCGGTCACGGCCCCGGTGACGTCGATCCCCGACGTCCGGAGGTTCTCGCCGAACAGCCCGGCGGGGATCGGACGGTCGAGCAGGGCGGCGAAGTGGGCGGCGTCCTCGTCGGCGTACGCGTAGACGGCCTGGTCCTCCCCGCCGTGGTGCTTCCGGTCCGCCTGCACGTCGGCGTAGAGGCCGAGGGGTCGGACGCGGACCGGTCCGTCGACCGGACGCTTGTCGATCGCGGTGATCCCGATCGTGCCGGAATCGGGCAGCAGACGGTCGACGCGGCAGACGGCGGTGACGAGCGACATGGGACCAGGATGCCCGAGATGTGTGACGAAGTGCAGTCTGGACGCGTCACATCCGTGAGCGCAGCCCGCTCGCAACTCCGACCAGTAGAAGGAAACCGTGCACCACCCACCACCCAGGACGGCTCTCGTCGACCTCGACGACGGTGTCCTCGCCGGACGGTCGGCCGACGGCGACGTCCGTGCCTTCGAGGTCCTCATCCGCCGACACACGCCGCTGCTCCGCGCGTACGCACGCCGGACCCTCGGTTCGACGGACGAGCTGGACGACGTCGTGCAGGAGACCTTCATCACGGCCTGGAACCGCCTCGACGCCCTCCAGGACAACGCGCACGTGAAGGCGTGGCTGATGCGGATCCTCAGCCGGAAGTGCATCGACCGCATCCGAGCGCGCCGGGACCACGACGACGTCACCGAGCTCGAGGTCGCTGCCCCGTCCGACGACGCGCCGGAACGCGTCGCCGAGGCGCGCGACCGTGAGCACGCTGTCGAGGTCGCCCTCGCCGAGCTCCCGGACGCGCAGCGGCGGTGCTGGCTGATGAAGGAAGTGCTCGGGTACCGCTACGAGGAGATCGCGGAGGAACTCGACGTGCCGCTCTCGACCGTCCGCGGGCTGTTGTCCCGTGCCAGGAAGAACATGATCCGTCTGATGGAGGGATGGCGATGACCGCCGCACCCGAACCGCTCGAGCCCGACCGCGTGGTGCTCGCCGCCCTCGAGCCGGAGGACCTCGACGGACACACGATCGACGAGCTCGCCGACTACCTCGACGCCGGCATGCAGCCGGCCGACCCGGACATCGACGACTCACCGGCCTGCCAGAACGCGCTCGCAGCGATCATCCGGCTGCGGCAGGTGTCGTTCGGCTCGCTCGAGGCGGCGGCCCTGGCGGAAGCCCCCGCTGACGAGTCGTGGATCGGTGGTGTCCTCGCGAACATCTCGCTCGAGGCCCGATCCGGCCGCGACGTCCCGCTCCGCGCCGAGGCAGCGACGGAACACCCGGTCATGACCGAGGGAGCGATCCGCTCGCTGGTCCGTCGAGCAGGTGACGCGGTTCCGGGCATCGTCGTCGCACGCTGTTCGATCGACGGCGACGTCACCGTGCTCGCGGCCCCGGTGCGGGTGACCGTCGAGGTCGCGATCGTCGCCGGCCCGTCCATCCCGACGACCGCCGACCTGGTTCGCGCCGCGGTGGACTCGGCGCTCGCCGAGCACACGGACCTTGTGGTCGAGGCGATCGACGTGGTCGTCCGTGACCTGATCGAGACGACGTCGGAGGAGGAACGATGAGCGAGATGCAGGACGACGACGTGCAGCCCCAGGAGACGGGATCGGCCGTCGCCCTGGCCTCGATCGAGACGGCCGTGCTGGGGGTGGCCGGTGTCGCCGACCTGTTCCACGCGAAGCCGACGCTCGGCAGCACCGCGAGGTCGGTGCGGCACCTGACGACGCCGGCATCGGCGCCACGGATCGTCGTCGACGGTGATGTGCTCCGCGTCGTCATCGGGACCGACGGTGTCGTCCCGGCGCCGCAGGTCGCACGAGCGGTGCACGACGCGGCCCTCGCCGAGGCGGCGCGCAACGGTCTCGTGCTGGCTCGGATCGACGTCCGCGTCGCGCGAGTCGGCTGACAGGCGGGTCCTTGCACGCGCGCGGGAGCGACATCGTCGTTGTCGTACGACAGCGATCCTGTCGTTCCTGCGCGTCCGCAACTGTTGCAGCCGCGCGGTAGCGACAGACACGCTGTCGTACGACAGCGATCCTGTCGTTCCGAGTCGGCACCGACGCGCCACCCACCGACGCGCCACTCGCCCGCCACACACCACGCACCACCCGCGCGGCACCCACGCACCACCCGCCCCTCACCCACGCGCCCTCGCGTCAGCGACCTCGAGCACCACGACGATCGCGGCGACGAGCAGCGCGGTCGCGACGAGCGACAGCTCCGGCACCGCGACGGTCGCGAGGACGGCGAGCGTCAGCACGACGACCACGGTGTTCCACCCGACGGACAGCGACGGCCGGAGGGCCAACGCCCAGATCGCGAGGACGAACAGCGCGACGGGGACCGCGATCGTGGCGGCGACCGACGCGTGGGACAGGTCGGCCTCGCCCGCGTCGGCGCTGACCGCGACCTCTATCCCGGCGGGCACCGCGGCAGCGGCGGCGAACACGAAGTAGTGCCCGTAGCCGAACACCAGCGCGCTCGGCAGGCCGCGGATGTGGTCGTGCTGCTCGTGCGAGAAGTAGATCCACCAGAGGCCTGCGACGATGACCAGTCCGCCGGCGGCCAGGACGAGCAACGGCCCGAGGTGCTCGGCGTGCCGGAGGCCGTCGATCACGGCGCTCGCGGACGCGACGAGCCCTTCACCGAGGACGATCAGCGTGAACAGCGAGTACCGCTCCGCGATGTGGTGCGTGTGCCACGGGGTGGTGTGTGCCCGGGACTCGGACCAGACCGGCACGAGGACCTCGAGCAGGACGAGCACCGGCGCGACGAACCGCGGCCATCCCTCTGGCAGGAACAGCATCGCGACCCAGAGCGCCTGCACGACGGTGATGCCGAGGGCGTAGTGGAGTGCGGTCGCCCGGTACTCGGACGTCGATGCCGCGACACGGATCCACTGCCCGACGAGTGCGAGCCGCATCACGACGTACCCGATGACGACGATCGTGAACGACCCGTCCTGCATCGCCGGGCCGACGCCGGCGGCGAGCACGAGGACACCGGCCATCTGCACGAACGTCATCACGCGGTACAGCCAGTCGTCGGTGTCGAACGACGTCGCGAACCACGTGAAGTTCAGCCACGCCCACCAGATCGAGAAGAACACGAACGCGAACGACACGATCGCGGAGGAGATGTTCCCCTCGGCCTCGATCTCGTGGAGGTTCGTCGCGGCGAACCCGACGGCCACGACGAAGACCAGGTCGAAGAGCAGCTCGAGCGGGCTGGCGGCGCGGTGTCCCTCTGCGGGGTCGCGCGGCCGCATGCGGCGGAGTCCGATCGTCGTCACCGTGCATGCCTACACGACGGCGGGTGCCGTGCGCGATGGCGACACGACCTGCGGGCTCACCACGGGCCGTGGTCGCGCCCGGCGACGGACGGGAGGCCCGGTGCGGCGCCGCACCGCGCCTCCCGTCCGGCGCTGGCCGCGTCCAGGGCACGTCCGTTGCGTCCGCAACGAACGACAGCTCCCTCGTCGTACGACAGCGACGCTGTCGCTGCCGAGCGCCCGCAACTGTTGCAGACGCCTGACGACGACAAGGTCGCTGTCGTACGACAGCGACCTTGTCGTTCCGGGTCGGAAGGGGGAGGTGGCGCGGGCGGGGTCGAGAGGGGGAGGACCAGACGACCCGGGCAGCCGATCAGTAGAAGTTGGTCGCCTGCGAGTGGCTCCACGCCGCGCATGGCGTGCCGTAGGCGTCCTTGATGTACTGCAGCCCCCACGTGACCTGGGTGGTCGCGTTGTCGGCCCAGTCGGACGAGATCGTGGCCATCTTCGAGCCGGGCAGCGCCTGCGGGATGCCGGTCGCACCGGACGGGTTGTACGCCTTGTAGTTCCATCCGGACTCCTTGGTCCAGAGGCTGTTCAGGCACTGGAACTGGTCGGAGCCCCATCCGTACTTCGACGACGCGAGGGCGCTCGCGGTGGCCTTCGCCCCTGCAGGGGAGTTCGCCGCCGCCTGTGCTGCTGCCGCGGCCTGCGCTGCCGCTGCCGCATCGGCGGCCGCCTGCTCCGCGGCGGCCTTGTCCGCCGCTGCCTTCGCCGCAGCCGCCCTCGCGTCGGCGTCCTGCTTGTCCTGGTCGGCACTCGCCTGGGCGACGTCCTGGGTCGTGTCGACGGTGGACGCGATCCGCTCGGACAGGGCACCGCCGGAGAGCTTCGCGGGGTTCGACAGCGACGAGATCTGCTGTTCGAGCTTCGACGTGTCCGTCTTGTCGTTGGCGTTCTCGACGACGGTCTTCGCGGTCGCGACGGTCGCCGCTGCCTGGGCACGGTCGAGGGCGGTGCCGCTGAGTCCTGGGGTGGGGCTCGACGTCGGCATGCCGACGGCCTCGGCGAGTGCCGGCTGTGTCGTGACCGTGAGTGCACCGCCGGCGATCGCGAGGACCGCTGCACCGCTGGCGATGAGCACGCCGCGCTTGCGGAGGGTGCGGCGGATCCTGCGGCTGGGAGAGTCCAAGGCTGCTCGGCGCGTGCCGGTCGTGGTGGTGGTCGGGAGGTCGGGGTTCTGTCCTGTCATCGATTCCGGTGGTTCGGGCGGTTCGTACGTGCGCCTTGCGTCATCGCGAGAGAGCACCGAGAGCCGGTGTGCGACCGGACGGTGGTGTGGGGCCCGTCCGTTCGCCGAGTGGGCAGCCGTGTGGGGCGGCCGCCGCGATGGCGAAGCGGCAACGATGACGGGTCACCCTGGACGGTCCGTCCGGGAACACTGGCAGAACCGTCCGTCCACCCGTCGATAACGGTTCGGTAACGGCCTGATCAGGCCGTGGAGCTGTGGGTCTCCTGGGTGACCTGGCCCTGAGCCACGCGCTCGAGTGCTCCGAGGGCGCGGGCGATGTCGTCGACGTCCTCGGTGGGGAGCTCGGCGATCAGCGACGCGACGATCCCGGTGCGCTCCGAGCGGGCGAGCTCGACCGCCGCGATGCCCTCAGGTGTGGCGCTCACCATGAACGCGCGGCCGTCGGTCGGGTCGGCCTCGCGGGCGATGAACCCGCGCTGCTCGAGCTCCGTGAGGATGCGGGTCATAGTGGGCTTCGTGACCACCTCGAGCCGCGACAGGTCGCCTGGGCGCAGGGGTCCGTCGCGCTGGATCGTCGCGAGCGCCGACACGATCCCGTACCCGAGTGCGGCGGAATCGGTGCGTGCCCGACGGTTGATGCGGCCGACCGCCGCGGCGAGGCGCGCGGCGATCTCGGTGCGGTCCGTCTGCCCCGTGTGCGGTTCGGGCTGGCGCTGCGTCATCTGCTGCTCCGGGGTCGTCGTCGAGCGGTCGTGGCGATGCTACCGGCTGCCCGGATCGCGTCGCTGGGAGCGTGCCAGGGGCGTCGCGCGGGGAGACACACGAAGGACGAACCGCCCGCCCCGGGGTCCGGTACGGGCGGTTCCTGTACGGCTGCTCAGTGCAACACGGGAACGACGAGCAACACCGGATCGATGCGGCTCAGTGCTTCTCGCCGGGGAGCTGGTGGATCGCCTCGGTCGCGAGTTCGGCCTCGATGTTGTCGCCGTTCTCGGTCGCGGTGCGGAGGCGCTTGAAGTCCGCCGTCATGCGGTCCCAGTCGACGAGCTCGTCGAGGTTCGGCAGACGCAGACGGAAGGCGAGCCCGTCCATCGTGTCGATGCAGACGCGCCGCAGGTTCTCGTTGCCGCACTCCTCGACGTAGAGGGCGAAGACCCCCAGGGCGTCGGTGTTGACGCCCTTGACGTCGTGCGACTCGAGTTCCTTGATCGTCTTGTCCAGCGCCGCGAGGATCTTCTTCCGCGAGGCGGTGCCCAGTCGCGGCACCGCGAGCCGGACCACGCCGCCGAAGAGCACGCCGAGGGTCTGCAGCGCCTCGATCACCTCACCGGGGTCCGGCGTGGTGACACGGGTGTAGCGGTTCGGCGCCATCTCGATGAGCCCGGCGCGGGCGAGCTGGCTGAGGGCTTCGCGGATGGGGGTTCGCGAGACGCCGAGCCATGCGATGAGCTCGTCGTCGTTGAGCCGCTCACCGGGCTCGAGCGTGCCGTCCATGATCGCTTCGTGGATCTTCTGACGGACGGTGTCGCGGAGCAGCTGGTGTTCGGTCGGGGCGCTGCTGGGGACCGGCATGTTGTGTCCTTCGGATCGGGGGCTCCGCACCTGTTTCGGGATCTGTGCGGACGCATCGGTCACGATACCTGATATGCGAACGGCGTTCCGGTCGGTTCCGGGAGTGTCACGTACCCGTCGACGGGTTCGGCCCGAGCAGGTCCGTCGTCCGGCGGTCCTCGGCCCCGCCCCACCACCGGTCGAGCACCGATCGGAACGGCCGGGGATCCTCGGCGACCGCGGCGAAGAGCGTCATCGACGACCGGAGCTTCAGCGCGTCGACGCCGCCCACCAGCTCCTCGACCGAGCGCGCGGGCGCGGTGCCGGCTGCCTCGGCGGCGGCGAGCAGTCGCGGGCCGAGCACGGGGTGGGCCAGGTAGGCGCGGGCCTCGTCGGCGCCGGAGATGCCGTAGCGCTCGGCGGTCGGGCTGTGTCCGAGGCCGCGGAGCTGGGGGAACACGAACCACATCCAGTGCGACGACTTCCGGCCCCGGGCGAGTTCGGCGAGCACGGCGTCCTGGACGCCGTCCTGCGCGCGGACGAAGCGGTCGAGTGCGAACGGGTCGCTCATCGGACGACGTCACCCCAGCCGTAGCGGACGGTCGTGCCGTCGAGGACGAGGAGCGAATCCGGTGCCCGGTCGAAGAGCCCCGGCATGCCGACGGCGTCCGGCAGGTCGCCCTCCAGCCGTTCGAGCGTCGCCGAGCGGAGCACGAGGGGCTGGTGCTCCCGCTGCCAGAAGACGGTCTGCGCGAGGTGTCTGGCGTGGATCCCCGCGCGCGTGGTGAGCTCGGCGCCGAGTGGTGAGGAGTCGGTGGCACCGGCCACGACGCGGACGAACGCGGCGTGGCGGGGGCGAGCCGGGCCTCCCGGCCGTGCGCGACGCAACCGATCAGGGTGCCGCACCGAGCGGTACCGCAGCGCGTCCCCTCGCCGCTTCCCCCTGGCGTGCGCGAACGCGTAGGGGACTCCGAGCAACGCGTGCGCCGCCACGATGGCCGGGACGTTCGCCGTGTCGATCGTCCGGTAGGCGACCCCGTGCCGACCGCGGTCGTCGACGGTGAGGATCTCGATCGTCACCTCGGTCATCGTGCCCAGACGACCCGACGGTGGGAACGGTGGCACGCGCGTCTCGCGGAACACGTAGGCGCTGAGCCCGGCCCATGCACTCCCGTCCACCACGTCCGGTCGGGTCCCGCGGGGGACGAGCCGGGCGAGCGACGCCGGGTCGTGCCGCCAGTGCGCGAAGACGACGTCCTCCCAGGCGTGCACCGTGACCGGACGGTGCAGGAGCGGCTCCGCGGCCCGACTGTCCGGCGAGGGGGTCATCGGCGTGGGGCTGACCGGCCGACGCGGAGCGCCCAGGACACGAGCGGTGCCTGCAGGGGCAGGCGGAGGACCGACACGATCCGCATGGTGCGGGTCGACCGCGGGCTCTCGAGCAGGTCCTTCGCCATCTTGACGTTCGCGGGGAACACCGCCACGAAGAGGGCGGCGGCCGCCATGCCGGCCGCGCGGCGGGTGGCCGGGACGGCGAGTCCCGCGGCGATCCCGAGCTCGGCGACGCCGGAGGCCAGCGTCGTGGTCCGTGGGGGCAGGCCCTCCGGGACGATGCGGTCGTAGCCGCGCGGGCGGAGGAAGTGCGTGACGCCGGCGCCACCGAGGATCACGGCGAGGAGTGCCGCCGTCCGGTTGGCGCGTCTGGCGCGTGCTGAGCGTCGTCCCATGGCACCATCGTGGCCCGCGTGCCCGTCGACGCTCTCAGAGCCGGCCCAGGATCCGGCCAGCGCCGCGGTCGGGCGGGCACGGGGCCGGGGCGGGTCAGGCCAGCGCCGCGGCCGGGCGGGCACGGGGCCGGGGCGGGTCAGGCCAGCGCCGTCGCGACGAGGTCGAGGACGACGGCCGCGACCTCCGCCTTCGTACCGGAGGCGGCGCGCACCACCTCGCCGCCGGGGACGATGACCTCGATCGCGTTCTCCTCGCGCTCGAACCCCTCTGACCAGCCGACCCGGTTCACCACGAGCATGTCGGCCGGCTTCCTGGCGATCTTCGCGCGGCCGAGCTCGATCCGGGCATCGCGGTCCGGTTCCGTCTCGGCGGCGAAGCCCACGACGATCTGCCCGGTCCGGCGGTTCGCCACGAGGTCCGCGAGCACGTCGGGGTTCCGCACGAGCTCGAGCGTCATCCGGTCGCCCTGCGCGTCCTTCTTGAGCTTCTCGGCGCGGACCTCGGCCGGTCGGTAGTCGGCGACGGCGGCGGTCATCACGACGACGTCCGCGTCCGCTGCCGCGGCGTGCACGGCCTCGGCGAGTTCGAGCGCCGACCCGACCTGGACGACGTGCGCATCGAGTCCTCGGGTCAGGCCGCCGTCGACGTTCGCGCTGACGAGGGTCACGTCGGCGCCACGGGCCGCGGCCGCGGTGGCGATCGCGACGCCCTGTCGGCCGCTCGAGCGGTTGCCGACGAAGCGGACGGGGTCGAACGGTTCGCGGGTGCCGCCGGCGCTGACGACGAGGCGGACGCCGGACAGGTCGCCCTGCTCGCCGCGGGCGGTCGTTGCGGTCGTCCCGGTCGTCCCGGTCGTCCCGGTCGTTCCGGTCGTTCCGGCCTGGAGGCTCGGCTCGCCCCCGTCGGGTCGTCCCGCGTCCGGCGTCTGCCCCAGCACCGCCAGGGCGGCCGCGACGATCGTGTCGGGTTCCGACATGCGCCCCATACCGGCGTCGTCGCCGGTGAGGGCCCCGACCTCCGGGCCGACGACGTGCACGCCGCGCTCGCGGAGGGTCGCGATGTTCGCCCGGGTCGCGGGGTGCTCCCACATCTGCGGGTGCATCGCCGGCGCGACGACGACGGGTGCCTCGGTCGCGAGCAGGGTCGTGCCGAGCAGGTCGGGGGCGAGGCCTGCGGCCATCCGCGCGAGCGAGTCGGCGGTCGCGGGTGCGACGACCACGAGGTCGGCCCGACGTCCGAGCGACACGTGGCGGACCTCGGCGACCTCCTCGAAGACGCTCGTCGAGACGGGGTTCCTGCTGAGTGCCTCGAGCGTCGGGAGCCCCACGAATCGCAGGGCGCCCTCGGTGGGGACGACGTGCACGTCGTGCCCGGCCTTCACGAACTCCCGGACGACCTGGACGGCCTTGTACGCCGCGATGCCCCCGGTGATCCCGACGACGATGGTCCTGCGCTGCTGCGGTGCGTTGGTCACGTCGGCCACGCTACCCGGCGGGGCGTGGCCGGAGCGGGCGTGTGCTGGGCACGGGTGCCGGCGTGTGCTCGGCACGGGTGCAGGCGTGTGCTCGTGCTCGGGCGCGCATGGCAGGATCGGCTCCATGTGCACCGTCGTCGTCCGTGTCGAACCGGGCTCGGCGTGGCCCGTCACCGTGCTGGCCATGCGCGACGAGTCCCCGACCCGCCCGTGGGACCCACCGGCGGCGTGGTGGCCCGACCGCGACCCCGGGCTGCGCGGTGTCCGCGACCGCGAGGCCGGCGGTGCCTGGCTGGCGGCCTCGGACGAGGGCGGGCTCGCGGTCGTGCTGAACCGCTGGGAGGACGTCCCCTCCGCCGACGGTACGTGGACCACGCGTGGGGTGCTGCCCGTCGACGCGGTGGCCGACGGCGTGCTGCCCGGCCACGACGACACCGTCCCGACGACCAGGGCGTTCAACCTCGTCCGTGCCACGTCGTCCGGGGCGTCGGTGATCTCATGGGACGGGTCACGGGTCAGGACGACCGTGCTCGAGCCCGGCGTGCACATGATCACGCACGGCGAGCCCGATGATCCGGCAGCGCCGCGGATCGGTCGCTGGCTCGAGCCCTTCCGCGCCGTCGACGCACCGGTCGGGCCGCCGGAGCTCGCTCCGTTCGACGAGCTCCGCGCCGCCGATGCCGGGACGGACGCCGGGGACGGCTGGAGCCCCTGGTTCGGGGTCCTCGCCGCCTCGGCCGCGCTGCCGTCGGACGATCCCGACGCGATCCTCCGCGACGCGCACGAGCCCGAGGGACACTTCGCGACCCTGTCGATCGTGGCCGCGGCCGTCGGACCCGGGCGCACCGTGTTGCAGCACGCCCGCCTGGCCGACCCGGGCGACATCGACGGCAGCGTCGAACTCCACCACGCCTGACGCGGGGGTGTCACCGGCCGCGCTCGCGGCCGGACCGGCGGGGCGGGCGTGCGCCGAGCCTCCCGGCCGTGCGCGCGCGTCAGGCGGGCAGGTGCGTCCCGGTGAGGTCCTCGGCGACGGCCCACAGGCTGCGGGCGAGCTCGGGGCTCCGCGCCGAGCGGGGGATCGGGGCGTTCGTGGTCGGACCGACCATGCCGAACATCCCCGACGGGCCGTAGTACGCGCCGCCGACGGCGTTCGGCCCGACCGCCGCGTACAAGAGCGGGTCGCTGCCCTGCGCGACGTCCTGCGTGAACGGCCACGCCCGCTGCTTCGACGACACCGGCCGTGATCGACCGAGCGAGCGACCGGACGACTGCAGGTTCGTGCGGGTGTACCCGGGGTGCGCCGCGGTGCTCACGAGCGGCCAGTCGAGCTCGACCGACAGCGTGTGGAGGTGCAGCGACAGCAGCAGGTCGGCGAGCTTCGACTGTGCGTACGCCCGCCACGGTGAGTACCCGCGGAGCCACTGCAGGTCGTCGAACCGGATCCTCCCGGGGATCGCCGCGAGGCTCGACATCGTCGCGACCCGGGGCGACGACGCCCGGAGCAGTGCCGGCATCACGAGGTTCGTCAACGCGAACGGGCCGAGGAAGTTCGTCCCGAACTGCAGCTCGAAGCCGTCGACGGTCTCGAAGCGCTTCGGCGGGATCATCACGCCGGCGTTGTTCACGAGCACGTCGAGCGGCCGGTCCTCGTCGATGATCCCCGCGGCGAACCGACGGACGCTCGACAGGTCGGCCAGGTCGAGCTCACGCACCTCGACGTCGGCGCCCGGGTGTGCCTGCCGGATCGACGCGGCGGCGGCGTCGCCCTTCGACGGCGTCCGGACGGCGAGCACGACGGAGGCGCCGGCCTCGGCGAGCCGGGTGGCGGTCTCCTTGCCCGTGCCGCTGTTCGCTCCGGTCACGACGATGCGGCGGCCGGTCTGGTCGGGGATCTTGGGCATGCGCGCGACCGTACACGCGGACTGTCCGAGGACACGCAACTGTGCTAGATTCATGCAAACGCATTCACTTGGAGGGCGCGATGAGCAACGCATTCGGTACCGGTCGTCCGTCGGACGTCCCGCCGCCCGCACCCGACCGCGTCGGACCCGTGCAGCTCGGCCTCGACACGTTCGGCGACGTCACCGAACTCGCCGACGGCTCGCTGCAGTCCGATGCGCAGAGCATCCGCGACGTGGTGGACCAGGCCGTCCTCGCTGACCAGGTGGGCATCGACTTCATCGGCGTGGGTGAGCACCACCGCGAGGACTTCGTGGTCAGCGCCCCCGAGGTCGTCCTCGCGGCGATCGCCGCCCGCACGGAGCGCATCCGGATCGGGTCCGCGGTCACCGTGCTGTCGTCCGACGACCCCGTCCGCGTCTACGAGCGGTTCGCCACCGTCGACGCGATCTCCAACGGCCGCGCCGAGGTCATCCTCGGGCGGGGCTCCTTCACCGAGTCGTTCCCGCTCTTCGGCTACGAGCTCGCGGACTACGAGGTCCTGTTCGAGGAGAAGCTGCAGCTCTGGGCAGCACTGCGCGGCGGGGACCCCGTCACGTGGAGCGGCACCAAGCGCGCGAGCCTGACCGACCAAGACGTCTTCCCGAAGCTCGAGCACGGTCCGATCCCGACGTGGATCGGCGTCGGGGGGTCTCCGCAGTCCGTGATCCGTGCGGCGTCCTACGGCATGCCGCTGTTCCTCGCGATCATCGGCGGGCAGCCCGCGCAGTTCGCCCCGTTCTCGCGGCTGTACCGGCAGGCCCTGACGCAGCTCGAGCTGCCGCAGCAGCCCATCGCGATGCACTCGCCCGGGTTCGTCGCCGCCACCGACGAGGAGGCCGCCGAACGCTACTGGCCGTACCACAAGGCCGTCACCGACCGCCTCGGGCGCGAGCGTGGATGGCCGCCCCTCGACGCGGCGCAGTACCAGGCAGGGCTGTCGGCCGGCGGGTCGCTCTACGTCGGGTCGCCGGAGACCGTCGCGCGGAAGATCGCACGGAACATGCGGATCCTCGGCGTGACGCGGTTCGACATGCGCTACGCCACCGGGCGCCTGCCGCACGCGGACATGATGCGCTCGATCGAGCTGTACGGCACCGCGGTCGCACCCCGTGTGCGTGAGCTCCTGGCAGAGCCGGTCCCCGTCCCGTAGCGCGGGCGGGTTCCCGCGGCCGCGCGCGGCGCGGACAGGAGGCTCGGCACGGGCCCGGAGCGTCGGCTCACGGCAGCGCCGCGTACGGTCCAGGGCATGTCGTCACGCCCTGCCATCGTCGAACGCCGGTTCCGCGGACGCATCACGGGCGTCGGCACCAGCTCCGGCGTGCGACTCGTCGTCGGGATGTGGGAGCGGTCCCCGTTCGGAGCGTTCACGGACGTCTTCGTGGAGCTCCCCGACGGGTCGAGCGTGCTGCTCGCCCCCGACGAGATCGTCGCCGCGTACGTCTCCGGCACATACCGCTTCGACGCCGTCGAGGTCGTCGACGTCACCGCCAGGCGGACCGCATCCGGCATCGACCTCGACGCGGGTCCGCTCCGCGCCGCGATCGACGTCGGCACGATCTCGCCGCTCGGTCGCGTGCTGCGGGTCGTCCCGAAGCCGATCGCCCGCGACCCTCGGTGGCTGCGCGCGATCGACCCGATCGCACGGCTCGTGGCACCGGGGGCAGGGACCGCTGGAACCGCGGGCGGCGGCCGACGCGAGTACTACGGCGTGACCGGAGCGCACGACGTCACCGGCGTCCGCGGGACCTGGGCGGACGAACCGCTCGGCTCCCTGGTGCCGCTCGACCCGCCGGTCCGGTTCGGGTTCGCGTCGATGCCGCGCATCCCGCAGGTCGTCGACGTCGAGACGACGATCCACGAGCCCGCCTGAGCCGTTCGGACGCGTTCCAGGGATCGGGGGCAGACTGGTCCGAACGGTACGGCCCCGCTCGCCAGGCCGCACGTCGGGTGGCGGGGCGCACGATGCGAAGGAGCACCATGACCGACACCCAGACGGACCAGCGCGCCGCCATCTCGGACATCGTCCACGGAGCCCGCACCGCCCTGCTGACCACGGTCAGCGAGGACGGGTCCCTGCACGCCAGGCCTCTCGCCGTGCAGGACAAGGCCTTCCACGGCACACTCCGCTTCCTGGTGCAGGACGGCAGCGAGAAGGTGGAGGACATCGCCAGGAACCCGCACGTGAACGTCGCGATCGAGTCGCAGGGCGGGTACCTCTCCATCGCCGGCACCGCGACCGTCACCCAGGACGACTCGGTGATCGACGAACTCTGGTCACCGTTCGCCGAGGCGTGGTTCCCGGACGGTCGCGACGACCCCTCGATCCGACTGCTCACCGTCGAGGGCGACTCCGTGGAGTACTGGACGCAGGACGCCGGCACGGTCGGCAGCCTGGTCCAGACGATGAAGGCCGCCCTCGGCGGGCAGTCCCAGCCGGACGTCGGCCGTCACGGCACCGTCGAGCTTTAGTCGGCACCGCCGAACGCACGAGACGCCCTCGAACGCACGAGACGCCGCCGGGTTCGGCGGCGTCTCGTCGGTTCGGCGGCGTCTCGTCAGCGTCGGACCGTCACGGGGGGCCGAGCAGCCAGAGCACGGCGACGAGCACGGGCTGCCCGACGAGTGCGCACGACACCAGTGTCCAGCGCATCCAGGGCTTCGCGACGAGCTCGGGCGAGCCCATCAGGGGCGCGAGCGGCATGAGCAGCCGCGGCGTCGAGGCCATCGGCAGCGACACCGCGAAGACGTAGAGCGCGTACCCGCCGGAGAACACCAGCGTCGTCAGCCCGAGCTTCCGCGTCGAGCGGCGCAGGAGCCAGATCGGGTACCCGACCATGAGCCCGATCACGATCGGGATCCCACCGATGCCGACCCACTGCAGCGTCGTGAGGAACCACGGGGTCAGCGGCACGAAGTCCACACGCCCGATGAAGTTCACCCACCACGACATCTCGGTCGCCAGGTACGCGTCGGGGCGCCCGGTCACGTGCGACGCGATCACCGGCCACGCCACACCGGCGGCGACCATCACGAGCCCCGACAGCACGACCGTGAGCTGTTCCCGCAACGGGAACCGGTCGAGCACGCGGTCACCTGCGCGACGGAGCCGGACCCAGCGCACCAGGGCGACGATGCCGAGCGTCAACGGGATCGCGAGCGCCCCCGGCCGCGTGAACGCAGCGGCGACCCCGAGCGCCGTCAGGAGCCCGTACCGCCGGTGCTCGATCGCGAGCAGCGCACCGAAGGTCAGTGCGAGGAACATGCTCTCCGCGTAGCCGACCTGCAGCAGGAACGACAGCGGCCCGCAGGTGAAGAAGAAGACGGACCACAGCGCGGCGGTGTCCCCGGCACGCTCCCGGACGAGTCGGTGCAGCAGGAACGTGGCGACGATCCCCGCCACGAGCGCGATCAGCGGCGCCGCCACCTCGAACGTCATCCCGGTCCACACGGTCACGAACCGGATCGTGAACGGGAACGCCGGCAGGAACGCCCACGGGTTCTGTGCCACGTGTCCGGCGGCGTCGAGCGGCAGCGTCGTGGGGTAGCCGTGCAGCGAGATCTGCTCGTAGTACTGGCCGTCCCACGCGGTGAGGAACCGCAGGAACCCGTGGTCGTTCGTCCAGATCGCGTTCTCCGGCTGTGACCGCCCGATCAGCGGGTACGCGAGCGCGAGCCACAGCGTGGAGAGCACGCGCCCACCGACCCAGACGAGCACGACCGTCGCCCAGGTGGGCAGACTCGTGACCAGATCGACCGCGCGGCGACGGCCGGCGGCGATCGACGACGGGGCGGACGGCACGACACGACGATAGTCACGGTGGCTGAGTGGTGCTCGCACTGGAGTCTCGTGGTGCGTTCTGCAGGCCAGAACACGTCCCGGAGACGGCCGGGCACGCCACCACGGCGCGCTCTAGCCTGGAGGCCCCGTTCGACCCCCACCGTGAGGAGCCACCGTGACGAAGACCGCCATAGTGACCGACAACGCCCCCAAGCCCGCAGGACCCTACAGCCAGGGCATCGTCGCGGGCGGGTTCATCTACACCGCCGGCTTCGGCCCGCAGGACCCCGCGACCGGGGCGCTCGCCGACGACGTGGCCGGTCAGACCGCCCAGGTCCTGGCGAACGTGGCAGCCGTCCTCGCCGAACACGGCGCGACGCTCGACGACGTCGTGAAGTCGACCGTGCACCTCGAGCACTCGGACCGCGACTTCCCGGCCTTCAACGAGGAGTACGCGAAGCACTTCTCCGAGCCGTACCCGGTCCGGACCACCGTCCAGTCGCACCTCGCGAACATCCTCGTCGAGATCGACGTCGTCGCGGTCCTGCCGACGAAGACCCGCGTCACCGACGGCGAGGACGCCTGATCCCGCGCAGCTGAGTCCAGTCTCAGCGACCCCCGGTCATGGAGTCCCGTCACCGACCTCGACGGAGACCCTGACCGGGGGTCTCGTGCGTCAGCGCACCGTCCGCGAGCACCAGCACCCCGGCGACGAGGACGTCGTCGATGCCCTCGGCGACACGCATCGGGTGGTCGTACGTGGACTGCGCCGCGACGGTCTCCGGATCGACCACGACGAGGTCGGCGACCGCCCCGACGGCGACCCGTCCGCGGTCGCCGAGCCGGTAGCGCTCGACGGCGGTGGTCGACAGGCTCCGCTGGACCTCTGGCCACGTCAGCCGACCCGCGACCGCGTACTCCTCGAGGTACCGCGCGAACGTGCCGTACGCCCGCGGGTGCGGGTGCGTGCCGACGAAGATGCCGTCGGAGCCCGCCGAGTGCCCCCGGTGCCGGAACAGCGGCGCGAGGTCGTCCGCGGTCCGCGGCCGGGGGACCCGCATCACCACGGTCACCTGCAGGTCCGAGTCGACGAGCACGTCGAGGGCGAGGTCGACCGGGTCGGTCCCGGTGGCCTCGGCCGCGTCGGCGAGCGTCCGGCCCTGCAGCGCGTGGAACTCTGCCGCCGGGACGTGCGAGAGCGTGATCTGCTCGGCCCATCCGGTGCCGAGGTCGGCCCGGCCGAGCACCCGGTCGAGCACCGCACCGCGGACACGGGCGCGACCGTCCTGATCGGCGATCGCCCGGGCGAGGTCCGTCGTCCCCGGGCGGGCGAGGGCCGCCGGCAGGAGGAGCATCGACAGGATCGTGCACCCACGGGAGTACGGGTACGCGTCGAACGACATCGGGGCGCCGGTCCGCTCGAGGTCGGCGAGCGCCTCGAGCAACAGGTCGACCGGGGCGTGCAGGTGCGACACGTGCGCCCGGACCCCTGACGACCGGACGATCGCGGCGATCTCGTCGAGCCCCGCGCGGGCGTTCGTCTCGTAGCCGCCACGCATGTGCGACACGTAGAGCCCGTCGACGGCCGCGACCTCGGTGCACAGCGCGATGAGCTCCGCCGTGTCGGCGAAGAGCCCCGGCACGTAGTCGAGCCCGGTCGCGAGCCCCACGGCGCCGGCGTCCAGGCCTGCGCGCACGGTGGCCCGCATCGCCGCGAGCTGTTCGGGCGTCGCGGGCCCGTCGACGTCGCCGACGACCTGCTGCCGGACGGTGCCGGCTGGGACGAGCGTCGCGACGTTGACCGGGGTCGTTCCGTCGTACGTGTCCAGCAGCGCGCCGATGCCGCCGCCGCGGTACGTCGGGTGCGGCCCGTCGATCGCGGCGAAGTAGGTGTCCGCGTAGGACCCGTCTCCCGGAGCGGGGCCGACGCCGTCCTGTCCGGTGACGATCGTGGTGACGCCCTGCCGGAGGAGCGCGAGCTGGACCTCCGGTTCGAAGACCAGCGACCCGCCGTGCGAGTGCGCGTCGACGGATCCCGGCATGACGAGGCGCTCGCCGCAGTCGACCATGGTCGCGCCGGCCGGGACGTCGAGGTCGGTCCCGACCCCGGTGATCCGACCGTCCTCGACGAGCACGTCCGCTCGGAGCGCTCCGGTCTCGCCGACGACCGAGCCGCCGCGGAGCAGGACGCTCGTCACCTCGACAGCCCGGCGACGAGGCGTTCGGCCCGCCCACGGAGCGCGTCGAGGTCGCCGGACGTCAGGGCGTCACCGACGAGCGGGGAGCCGAGGCCGACCGCGACCGCACCGGCGGCGAGGTACTCGGCCGCGTCGTCGACCCCGATGCCCCCGGTGGGGATGACGTCCACGAAGTCGAGCGGCGCGAGCACCTGCTTGAGGAACGCGGGGCCGCCGAGCGGCGCGGCGGGGAAGACCTTCACGGCCCGGGCGCCGAGCTGCCACGCCCGGACGATCTCGGTCGGCGTCGCGGCGCCCGGGTACCAGCCGAGCCCCCGCTCGTGGGCCCGTTCGCCGATCGCCTGGTCGGTGTGCGGGCTGACGGCGAAGGTGGCTCCCGCTGCCGCTGCCTCGTCGAGCTGTCGCGTGTCGAGCACGGTGCCGACGCCGATCGACGCAGCGCTGCCGTAGCGCTCGGCGGCCCACGCGATGCCCTCGCGCCACCGCGGGGTGTTCGTCGTGATCTCGATCGCGCTCACGCCGCTGTCGACGAGCGTGCGGATGACGTCCTCGACGTGGTCGCCGGTCCCGCCCCGCAGGATCGCGATCGTCGGGCCGGCGTCGTGACGGTGTCGCTGGGGGCGCGTGGCGGGGGATGCGGTGTCGGTCATCGTGCGTTCCTTCTTCTGATCGTGGTCAGCGGTCGACGCGGTCGTGGACGGCGTGGTCGATGCCGGCCGGGTCCACGACGCCGAGCGCTGCCGGGTCGGGACGGCGCCAGTCGCCGTCCACCGTGCAGGCGAGCGCGCCGGCGTCCGCGGCGCGGTCGAGGGCCCGGTCGGGGGATTCGCCGGCCAGGTCGGCGGCGAGCCAGGCGGCGACGAACGCGTCACCGGCACCGACCGGATCGACCACGGCGACGGGGCTCGCCGCGCGGCGGTGCAGCACGCCGTCGATCGAGGCGACCGCACCGCGCGACCCGAGCTTCACGACGGCGCGACCGTTCGCGAGGGCGGCCAGCTCGTGCGCCAGCGACTCCTCGTCGCCGTCGTCCTCGTCGTGCCCGAGGACCAGTCGAGCCTCGTCGTCACCGGCGAACACGACCGACGACCGTGCAGCGACCGCGCGGTAGTACTCGCGTCCGGTCACGTCGTCGACGAGCTTCGGCCGGTGGTTGACGTCGAACGCGATCGGCACCCCGGCGTCGTGCGCCCGGACGACCGCGGCGTGCACGGTCTCACGGGCGGTCTGGGACAGCGCCAGGGTGATCCCGCTCACGTGCAGGAGCGACGCGCGCTCGACCATCCCCGACGGCAGGTCTCCCGGCGTGAACGCGGAACCGGCGGAGCCGCGTCGGTGGTAGGTCACACGGGTGCGGCCGTCCGCCAGTCGTTCCTTGACCATGATCCCGGTCGACCGCTCGGGGTCCCGCACCGCGACCACGTCGACGCCCTCTGCTGCGACGTCGGCGAGCACCCGGTCACCGGCGGGGTCGGCACCGACGCGGCCGATCCAGGTCACGTCGACCCCGGCACGCGCCAGGCCGATCGCGACGTTGCTCTCGGCGCCGCCGGTGTCGACGCGCATCGTGTCGAGGTCGGTCAGCGCTCCGCGTCCGGCGAGGAGCAGCATCGTCTCGCCGAAGGTCAGGACGCCGGTCACCGGGCACCCCGCGCGAGGGCGAGCTGCGCGGACGACGACCCGAGCGCCACCGAGATCTCCAGCGCGGTGCGGACGACCCCGTCACCGAGCTCGCGCACCGCGGTCGTGCGGAAACGGGAGGCGAGCCCCGAGATGCTCATCGCCCCGACGACCTGGTTGGCGTGGTCGAAGACCGGGGCGGCGACGCACCGGATGTCCGGCTCGTTCTCGCGGTCGTCGATGCCGTACCCGCGTTCCCGGGTCCTGCCGATCTCCTGCCGCCACCGGTCGTCGTCGGTGATGGAGTGCTCGGTCATCGCGGTCGCCGGGTGCGCGAGCACGCGGTCGAGCAGCTCGGGGTCCCCGAACGCGACCATGGCCTTGCCCGAGGCGGTGTTGCGCATCGCCAGACGGTTGCCGATCCTGGACCCCATCCGGACGGTCCCGCGGGTCTCGACCTTGTCGACGTACACGATGTCGGTGCCGTCCGGCACGACGAGGTGGCACGTCAGCCCGGTGCGTTCCGCCGTCCGCCGCAGGAACGGTGCGGCGGCTGCGCGGAGGTCGATGCCCTCGAGGTAGCTCTGGCCGAGCAGGAGCGCCCCGAGCCCGAGCGTGAACCCGGCGTCCGCGGTGCGGCGCAGCAGGTCGTTCTCGATCATGGGTGCCGTGAGCCGCAGGACCGTCGACTTCGACGTGCCGAGTTCGACGCTCAGGGTCGTGAGGCTGACGGATGGCTCGCCGTTCCTGGTGCGGTCGGCGACGAGGTCGAGGATGCGGAGGCCGCGGCGAAGCGACAGGGCGGCGTTGCGGGCCGGCAGCTCCTGCGCATCCGTCACGGTCATCAGAACCACGTCGCGATCGTCTCGAGCACGGTGTCGTCGTCGTCGATGACGTGCACCTGCCGCCACTTGTCGAACACCGTGCACGGGTGCGAGATGCCGAACACGACGACGTCGCCCGGCGTCAGGGACACCCCCGTCGCCAGCGCGAGGTAGCAGTGCTGGTCGTCGAGACGGGTGACGGTGACCGCCCCGGGAACGGGCGCGGTCCCAGGAACCTGCACCGAGCCTCCAGACCGGATCTGCCGGATCTGCCGGACCACCGGCAGCCCCTCGTCGAAGGAGATGTCCCGCTTGCCGACGGCCACGAGTGCCAGGCCGGGCTCGGGGCACGACGTGACCCGCCCCCAGACCTCGATGGCTGCGCGGAGCGCGCCCTCCGTCGGGTGTCGGTGGAAGGGTGTGCGCTCCTCGTAGAAGCCGTCGTCGTGGGTCAGGTACGCGCCGGAGCGGAGCAGCACGTCGAGGTCGTCCGGGCGGGCTGCGACGGCCTCGCTCACGGCGTCGAACCAGGCGCTGCCGCCCATGCTCAACAGGGCGCGCGGACCGGCGACCAGCGGGCGGACGGCCTCGGCCACGTCGAGGACGCCGGCCACGTACGCGCGGGCCTCGTCGACGCCGGGCAGACCGCCCTCGTACCCGGAGACCCCGCGGAGGACGAGACCGCCATCGGAGGCGGCTCCCGCGACCGATGTCGCTGCCGCCGCCGATCGGGCGCCGGTACGACCGCCGGGGAACCCGACCTCGACCAGCACGTGGAGTTCGCCGTCGACGGCGGACGCGGCGGCAGCGGCCGCGTCGACCCCGGCGGTCGAGTCGACGTAGCAGAGCACGTCAGACGAGGGGTCGACGGCGCGGCGCGATGCGAGCCAGCGGAGTCCTGCCGGGTCGAGGACCTCGTTCGCGATCAGGACGTGCCGGATCCCGTGCTCCCACGCGACCATCGCCTGCTGCACGGACGCCAGGGTGACGCCCCACGCGCCGGCGTCGATCTGCCGCTGGGCGAGTGCCGGCGCCATGTGCGTCTTCATGTGCGGCGCGAACAGGAGCCCGTGCCGCTCGACGTACGCCTGCATGACGGCGGTGTTGTTCGTCAGCGCGGACTCGCGGAGCGTCATCACGGGCAGGTGCGCGTCCTGCAGCACGTGGTGCGGCGCGGGAGCGCTCGGCTCCCACGAGCCCTTCGCGGTCACGGTGGCGGGGGTGGTCGGCATCGATCCTCCTTCGACGGGTCCCACGCTGGTCCAGCGGCGCTCGCCCGGACAACGTCGTCACGTCCACCGTTCCACATTGCAGAACGTCATGTGGTGGTGGCGGGCATAGCATTTGGACTGACATGACGAGGACGACATCGACAGCACCCCCTGCCCGCCGACGCACCGGGAGCACCGCGGTCGCCGTGCTCGTGGCGGGGACGTTCTTCATGGAGCTCCTCGACGGCACCATCCTGGCCACCGCCGCGCCGGCGATGGGCCGTGACCTCGGCGTGGACTCGGCGGCGATCGGCATCGCGATCACCGCGTACCTCGTCACCCTCGCCGTGTTCATCCCGGTGAGCGGCTGGCTGACCGACCGGGTCGGCTCGCGCACGGTGTTCGTGGGCGCCATCGCGGTGTTCACGATCGCGTCCGGACTCTGCGCCCTGTCGACCGGATTGGTCGAGCTGACGATCTGGCGGATCGTGCAGGGGATCGGCGGAGCGCTCATGGTGCCCGTCGGGCGGCTCGTCGTGCTGCGGAGCGCCGGGCGCGAGCAGCTCGTCACGGCGATCGCGATCCTGACGTGGCCGGCCCTCGCGGCGCCGATCATCGCGCCGTTCGTCGGTGGTGTGCTCGTCGACACCCTGTCGTGGCACTGGATCTTCCTCGTCAACATCCCGCTCGGGGTCATCGCACTGATCGCCGCGCTCGTCCTCGTGCCGCAGGAACGTGCGCCGGAGCGCGTGCCGTTCGACTGGCCGGGGTCGTTGCTGGCGTGCGTCGGGCTCGGCGGGGTCGTCGTGATGGCGTCACTGCTCGCGCTCGACACCGTGCCGGTCGTCGCCACGATCGTGTCCGGCGTGGTCGGGGCCGCCTGCTGCTGGCTCGCGATCCGGCACTTCCGGCGGGCGCAGCACCCGATCATGGGGCTCGACGCGTTCCGGCTCGAGACCTTCCGTGTGTCGCACGCGGGCGGCAGCCTGTTCCGCCTGGCCGTGTCCGCGGTGCCGTTCGTGCTGCCCCTGCTCTTCCAGGACGCCTGGGGGTGGACGGCCGTCGAGGCGGGCAGCGCCGTGCTGTTCGTCTTCGTCGGCAACCTCGGCATCAAGCCGGCGACCACGCCGTTCCTCCGCTGGTTCGGCTACCGGCCGGTGATCATCGTGTCGTCCGCCATCGCGGCGCTGACGGTCGTCGCGATGACCTTCCTGACGCCGGACACCCCGTTCTGGCTGCTCGCCGTCCTGCTCGTCGTGAGCGGTGCAGCACGCTCGGTCGGGTTCACCGCGTACAACACGATCGCCTTCGCCGACGTCGAGCAGGCCGACATGACCCCGGCGAACACCCTGTCCTCGACGCTGCAGCAGACGGCCGCCGGGTTCGGTGTCGCCGTCGCGGCCGTCGTCATCCGTGCCGGCGCCGGGCTCGCCGGGGACGGCGCCTACGTCCTGACGTTCTGGGTGATCGCAGCCCTGCTCGTGGTGGCCTGCGTCGAGGGGCTCGTGATGAGTCGGACGGCGGGGGAGACCGTCCGACCGGCACGACGGGTCCGTGCGTGAGTCGTCGAGGCGACACGACCGTTCGTGTCGCCGTCACGCGCACGAAACCCGGCAGGCGCTACAGTCTCAGAAACTGCTTGAGGTCGACGAGTACCGTTGCCGCGGCAGACTGAGCGGGACGCAGGGACCCCACTCCGGAAGGAAGGCAGCATGACCGTGCCAGACCAGCAGGGGACGATCCCGACGGACACCGACGTCCGACCCACCACCATCCGCGTCGTCAGCTACAACCTGCGGGAGCACACCGCGAACGGCGAACTCGCCGCACTGGCCGAGGCGTCGGACGCCGACGTCATCTGCGTGCAGGAGTGCGACAGCAACGACCTCGCGCCCTCCGTCGGCGGCCTCACGCTCGCGGCGTCGACCAAGGCGAACCGCCTCGGACTCGCGATCTACAAGCGCGACGACCGCTTCGACGTGCAGGACTTCAGCATCCACTCCCTGCAGAAGTCGCTCCACGACCGCGTGCTCGCTCCGGCGCACGAACGGCTCATCGCGATGCACCTCCGCGACCGGGAGGCGTCGACCGACGTGATCGTCGCGTCGTTCCACGCCTCGCCCCTGACCGCGACGAACTCCCTGCGCCGCAAGCAGATCGAGGCAGCGCACCAGTTCGTCCGCGACCTGTCGAGCGAGGCCCCCGCGATCATGGTCGGCGACTTCAACTACCCCTGGTTCCAGACGAACCTCCGCCGCAAGATCGAGTCGCACGGCTTCGCGCTCTCGCTCTCCGACCAGCCGACGTACCTGCGGTACCGGAAGTTCACGGGGCACTTCGACTTCGCCACGAGCGTCGGGCTGCACATCGCGGGCGTGGAGACGCTGCCCGCCGGCATCTCGGACCACCGCCCGATCCTGGTGCGCGCGCACTACGAGGCCCCGGCAGCGTCGTCGTCCCGTCCCGTCGAGGCCGACTCCGCCGCCTGACGGGGGCGGGGCGCGCTGCGCGCCGCACCGACGCCCGGCGCCGACGCCCGGCGTCCGTCGAGTGGTCGGAGATCGTCGCCCTGTGGCGCTCCGATCGACGTTCCGCGACCGGTCGGGGAACGTGAGCGGGTTGTTGCGACCGGCCGGGAGGCTCGGTGCCCGCCCGGCGCGCCGGTGACGCCACAGCATCCCGGCCGGTCCGTCGCACGGTGCGCCCGCCGACCGGTCACGACACTCCGTCGGTTGACCTCCGAGCGGTCACGAACTGTCGCTCGGGGACGCTTCGACCGACGATCTGCGACCGGTCGGCGGACGTGAGCGGGGTGTTGCGACCGGTCGCACGACCGCGTCAGCGCCGGAGCGTCGCCCGCGCCAAGCGGTTGCCGATGAACTGCCCGAGCTGCACGATCACCACGATCGCGGCCACCGACACGTAGACGATCCACCAGTCGTACCGCTGCGACCCGTACGTGATCGCGTACTCGCCGAGGCCGCCGCCGCCGATCAGGGCACCTTGCGCCGTCATGTCGACGATGCCGATGAAGATGAACGTGTAGCCGAGGATGAGCGGCCCGAGGCCCTCGGGGATGAGCACCGTCAGCAGGATCGAGATCGGGTGCGCACCCGATGCCCGCGCTGCCTCGACGACGCCCGGGTCCACGGACAGCAGGTTCTGCTCGACGATGCGGGCGACCGCGAACGCCGCCGCCAGCGAGATCGCGAACGTCACGGCGGGGACACCGATCGTCGTCTGCACGACCACGCGGGACAACGGTGCGATCGCCGCGAGGAAGATCACGAACGGGATCGGGCGGACGATGTTCACGACCAGGTTGATGATCGTGTACGCCGTCCGGCTGCCGAGCAGGCTGCCCGGCCGGGTGGCGTACAGCGCCAGGCCGAGCGCCAGACCGATGAGCCCGGCGATCACGAGCGAGACGAGCGACATCACGATGGTGTCGCGCACCGAGGACAGGAAGACGTCGAACGTGTCGATCACGCTCTGGAAGGAGTTGTTCACGCTCGGTCCTCTTCGTCGGTGGTGACCCCGGCCGCGCGGAGCGCCGAGACGACGTCGTCGATGCCGGGTCCGGACAGCTCGTACGTCAGCGAACCGATCCGGCGCTCCCGGATCTCACCGACCCCGCCGTAGACGAGCTCTGCGGTCACCCCCGCGGAGCGGAACACCTGGTCGATCCGGTTCTGCAGGCCGACCTCGTCGGTGATCTGCACGGTCACGAGCCGACCGGGGTGGCGTTCCCGCAACCGCGCCAGCGTCTCGGCCGACGGCCGGTCGTGCAGGGCCGTGCGGACGAACCGCTTGGTCGCCGGGTTGGTCGGCGTGGAGAAGACGTCGTACACGTCGCCGACCTCGACCACCCGTCCCTGTTCCATCACGGCCACCCGGTCCGCGATCTGCCGGACGGCGTCCATCTCGTGCGTGATGACGATGATCGTGACGCCGAGTTCCCGGTTCACACGACGGAGGAGCGCCAGCACCTCCGAGGTGGTCTCGGGGTCGAGGGCGCTCGTGGCCTCGTCGGCGAGCAGCAGGTCGGGGTTGCCGGCGAGCGCACGGGCGATGCCGACGCGTTGCTTCTGCCCACCGGACAGCTGCTCGGGGTAGGCGTACGCACGGTCGAGCAGTCCGACGAAGTCGAGGAGTTCGGCGACACGGCGGTCGCGCTCCTCCTTCGCGACACCGGCGACCTTGAGCGGGTACGCCACGTTGCCGGCGATGGTGCGCGACCGGAACAGGTTGAACTGCTGGAAGATCATCCCGATGCGACGACGCGCCAGACGGCGATCCCGCTCGGGGATCGCCGTCAGCTCCTGGCCGGCGACCGTCACGGTGCCCGAGGAGGGCAGCTCGAGGGCGTTGACCAGGCGGACGAGGGTGGACTTGCCGGCACCGGAGTACCCGATGACGCCGAGGACCTCGCCCTGTTCGACGTCGAGCGACACGTCCTCGACGGCGACCACGGTCTCGCCGGTGTCGGCGCGGCGGTAGTGCTTCGAGACGCCGCGGAGTTCGACGAGGGCAGCCACTACTTCGTTGCCGCCTTCGCGTCCTTCTCGACCGACACGAGTTCCTGCTGCAGCGACGCGGCGCTCTCGTCGCTCGACACGGCGTCCGGGTAGTCCTTCGCGAAGACCTTCTGCACGGCGTCGTCCTGGAACAGCTTCGCCAGGTCGAGGTACGTCTTGTTGTCCTTGTCGGCGTCACGCACCGCGAAGACGTTCACGTACGGCTTGGCGGAGGCGCTCTTCGGGTCGTCCTGGAAGATCGCGTCCTTGGTGTCGAGCCCGGCCGAGGTGGCGTAGTTCACGTTGACGATCGAGCCCTCGACGGACCCCTGCTGCAGCGCGTTCGCGGTCTGCGAGGCGTCGAGCGTCTGCACGTCGACCTTGTGCGAGGTGATGTCCGCGGTCGTGGAGAAGGCGCTGCCGCCGTCCTTGAGCTCCAGCAGGCCGGCCGACTGCAGCACCAGCAGTGCACGCGCCTCGTTGATGGCGTCGTTCGGGATCGCGATCTTCGCGCCGTCCTCGAACTCGGAGACCTTCGAGACCTTCGTCGAGTACAGCGGGAGCGGGTACACGGCCGTCGCGCCGATCGGCTGCAGGTCGTCGTCCGAGGTGACGTTGTAGTTCGCCAGGTACTGGATGTGCTGGAACTGGTTGATGTCGATCTGCTTGTCCTTGAGCGCAGGGTTCGGCAGCGAGTAGTCCGAGAAGTTCTGGAGCTTCACGGTGACGTTGAGCTTGTCCTTCGCGAGCTTCACGTACGTGTTCCAGTACGGCAGCGACTTGTCGGAGACACCGATCGTCACGGTCTTCGGAGCGGCACCCGATGCGGCACCGTCGCTGTCACCGCCGGAGCGGACCGCGACGGCGACGACGGCGACGATGATCGCGACGACGACGATCGCCGCGGCGACGATCCAGCCGATCGGGCGCTTGCGCTTCGGCTTCTGGGGCAGTGCGGGGGCGGTCATGGGTGCTCCTCGTGGGGCGGGGGCCTCGCGGGCCGTGCTGCGGGGGGTCACACGGTCGTGACTGACCACGAGTGTGACGCGCAGACCGAGCGGCGGCGACTTGCGTTCCGCCGTGTTACATCCGTTGCGCAGGCGTCCGTGGGCAGACTCGATCCGTGCGGAGCATCGAGCTGGTCCTGGACGACGATTCGGATCGCGAGGTCCGGGCCGTGTGGAACGCGCTGACCGAGGCCGACCTGCCGAGCCTCGGGCGCTCCGGCACGAACGACCCGCACGTCACGCTGGCGGCGGGCGAGTCCTTGCCCGTCCCGGAGCGCTTCGACGTGCCCCTGCCGGCGGCGCTCCGCATCGCGGGGATCCTGCTCTTCCCCGCAGGACCCGGCCGGCACGTGCTCGGCCTCGGCGTGGTCGTCGACGAGCCCCTCGCACGGTTCCACCAGGCGGTGCACCACGTCTCGCCCGGGTCGCTCGACCCATCGGCACCCGGACGGTGGGCGCCGCACGTCACACTCGCCCGGCGCATCCGCGACGTCGACCTCCCCGCGGCGCTCCGCGCGCTCGCGGCGATCGGGCCACTCCCGCAGACGCTGGCCGTCGGCGGTCTCCGCCACTGGGACGGCGACGCGAAGGTGGTCACCCCACTGGCGTGAGGGGGGTGGCGGGCCGGTGCCGAGCCTCTCCCCACCGGCACGGCCCGTCCGCCGCTGGCGCGTCGGCCGGGAACCGGCGGCGTGGGCCCAGTTCGGTGGCCGGTGGACTGCCGGACTGGAGGCTCGGGTCAGGTCCGCAAGACGCGCTCGCCGAAGGCGGACGCGAACGTCCGATCCGGGTCGGCCCTGCGGACCAGGTCGCGGAACGCGGGCAGCCGCGGGTACAGCGCTGCCACCGCGTCCGCGTCGAGCGAGCTCATCTTGCCCCAGTGCGGACGGGCGTCGAAGGGGGCGAGCCGCGCCTCGAGGTCGGGGAGGAGTGCCGCGACCTCGACGGGGTGCTTCTTCCAGGTGAACGCGATGCAGAACACGTCATCGCCCTGCGTGGGGGAGAGCCAGAGGTCGTCGGCCGCCATCGTGCGGAGCTCGGCGACGTGCAGGTGTGGCTGGATGCGGTCGGCCAGCCCGCGGAGGGCGTCGAGCGCCGCTGCTGCGTGCCGGAGCGGGACGAAGTGCTCGCTCTGCACCTCGGACCCGTGGGACGGGACCGTGCCGATCGGGAAGTGCGGGAGTCGGTCCCACCACGGGCCCATCGACCCGTCGCGGGCGGTGCGGTGCTCGTCGCCCGGCGTCCCTGGCAGCCGCGGTGCGCCGACGAGCTCGTCGGGCACGTGCGCGCTGCGGGCCTTCACGAGGACCTCGCTGATCTCGTCGCCGAAGCGCGTGTACGAGCAGACCGAGGTGCCGGCGGCGTGGATCTCGGCGGCGTGGTCGAGGAACGTCCGCCACGGGAACGGGCCGTACGCGTCCTGGCGCATGGCGTAGGTCGGCTCGAGGTCGAGCGTCACCCGGGTCACGATGCCGAGGAGGCCGAGGTGCAGGACGCTGCCGGCTCCGTCGACGTCGTCGCTGCCGATGGTGCGCGTCTCGCCGTCCGGACCGAGCAGTTCGAGGCTCCTGACGGCCGTCGAGAGCGACCCGAGTGCGGTGCCGGAGCCGTGCGTGCCGGTGGCGATCGCGCCGCCGATCGAGATGTGCGGGAGCGACCCCATGTTGTGCAGCGCGAAGCCGGCCTCGTCGATCGCGGGGGCGACGTCGCCGTACCGGGTGCCGGCGCCGAGCGTGGCGGTCGCGCGGCCGTCGGGCATGCGGTCGATCACCAGGTCGGTCGGGATCGCCGTCAGGTCGAGCAGCACCCCGGGAGCGTCCGCGACGTCGTTGAACGAGTGCCGGGTGCCGAGGCCGTGGACCCGGGGCTCCCTGGCGACGATCGCGGCGGCTTCGTCCAGCGTGCTCGGGCGTTCGACGCGCTCCGATGTGTACGTGACCGTGCCGGACCAGTTGAGCTCGCTCGTCGTCGACCGCATGCGCCCACGATGCCACGCGCTGCCGTGTGCCGCGGGCGCCGGGCCGGCGAGAGATCGCGCCCCGTCACGAGCATCGCGCCCCGCCGTGACGGGGCGCGATGTTCGTGACGGGGTGCGACCGCGTGGGCCCCGCCGGGCGCGCGGGTGCGGCGCCGCGACCGCGTCAGCGCCGCCGGGCGCGCGGGCTCCCGCGGCGGGTCAGTGCGCCGGCGGGGGCGTCGGGGCGCCCTCCGGCAGTTCGGGCTTCCGCACGAAGAAGGCGGTGAGGATCCCGAAGAGCGAGATGACGCCACCGACGAGGAACGCCGTCTTCACGCCGGACGCCGTCGCGAGCGCCACACCCTCTGCCCCGGAGCCCGCCGTCGCCGTCGCCGCGCCGATCGTCAGGAACGTCACGAACAACGCCGTGCCGGCGGCACCCGCGAGCTGCTGCGTCGTGCCGAGGACCGCGCTGCCGTGCGAGTAGAGCTTCGGCGGCAGCACGCCGAGTGCCGCGGTGAAGAGGGGCGTGAAGGTCAGGGCGAGCCCGATGCTCAGCACGACGTGGGCGCCGAGGACGAACCACACGCTCGTGTCCGTGCCGACCGTGGACAACCCCCACATCACGACGCTGATGATGATCGTGCCCGGGATGAGGAGGACCCGCGGCCCGCGCCGGTCGTAGATGCGCCCGACGATCGGGGAGAGCAGACCCATGAGCAGGCCGCCGGGGAGCAGGAGGAGACCGACGTTCAGGACCTCGAGCCCGAGGACGCGCTCGAGGTAGATCGGCAGCAGGATCAGCGTGCCGAGCATGACCAGGAAGCTCAGCCCCATCCCGACGATCGGCACGGTGAAGCCCCGACTCTGGAACGTGCGGAGGTCGAGCAGGGCGCGGTCGCTGCGCTGGAGCCGGGTCTGCCGGAGGACGAACAGCACGAGCCCGACGACACCGACCACGAGCGCCGTGATCGGGACGACCGGTCCGCTGGTGGCGATCTCGGCGATGCTCGACAGGCCGTACACGACGCCGCCGAACGCGAAGGCGGAGAGCACGACCGAGAGCACGTCGAGCGGGGCGGGCCGAGGGGTGCCCACGTTCCGGACCTTCACCATGCCGAGGACCAGCGCCGCGATCGCGATCGGCAGCACGAACCCGAACAGCCAGCGCCACGAGAACGCGTTGAGGATGAGCCCGGAGATGGTCGGTCCGACGGCGGGGGCGACCGAGATGACGATCGAGATGTTGCCCATGATCCGACCGCGGTGTGCCGGATCGACGAGCGTCAGGACGGTCGTCATGAGCAGCGGCATCATGATCGCCGTGCCGCTCGCCTGCACGATGCGCCCGACGAGCAGGGTGGCGAACCCGGGAGCCAGGAGCGCGATGAGCGTGCCGGCGGAGAACAGGCTCATCGCCCACATGAAGACCGGCCGCGTGTTGAAACGCTGCAGCAGGAATCCGGTGATCGGGATGACGACGGCCATCGTCAGGAGGAACCCGGTCGTCAGCCACTGCCCGGTCGCCGCACTGATGTCGAGGTCGTCCATGAGCCGCGGCAGCGCGACACCCATGATCGTCTCGTTGAGGATCACGACGAACGCGGACACGAGCAGCAGCCCGATCACCAGGCGGTCGTCGGCAGCCGTGCGCGCCGGGACGCTGCCGGTCCGTGGTGCGGTGTCGATGGCGTGGTCGGTCATGTGGCGGCTCCGAACGGTGGATTGTGGGGAGTCCGCACGAGCGGACGCGTGACCGGGCGTCACGCCGGGCACTGGGTGTGCAGCACCTGAACGGACTCGATTATTCCGCGATCCACCGACACCCGTGGTGAACGGTCAGTGCAGGATGTCGAACGACGCGGCGTCGCCGTGCGGGACGACCGGGCGCGTCGAGACCTCGGTCACGCTCGCCGACGGTGGCCCGGTGTGCAGCATCTCCACGAGGGCGTCCACGGCGGGCGACGGCCCTTCCGCCTCGACCTCGACCGTGCCGTCGAAGAGGTTCCGTGCGTAGCCCGTCAGCTCGAGCCCGTCCGCCTTGCGTGCCGTCCAGTAGCGGAACCCGACCCCCTGGACCGTCCCCGAGACGATGGCGTGCACCCTGGTCACCGTTGTCATGTCGCCCAATGTATGCGGGTCGGGTTTCCCGGGCATCACCAGGGTTTTTCGGGGCCGTGACCGATTGTTTCGGCGACGTGTCGCCGGCATGTGGACACGGTGATAGAGTCACTGGAACCAGAACACTTAAAGTCAATCAAACCTGAACGCAGGCACCTTGGACGAAGCAGCAATCCGCGTCGCGGTCTCGACCGTGATCGTCGCGCTGCGCCCGCACCCCGACACGGGTGCGCCGGCGCTGTGGATGCCGCTCGTCCGCCGCACCGCCGAGCCGTACGAGGGATCGTGGGCGCTCCCCGGTGGCTGGGTCCGTCCGGACGAGGGGCTCGAGGACTCCGCAGCCGCCCGCCTGCGCGAGACGACCAACGTCCAGCCGCGCTACCTCGAGCAGCTCTACGCGTTCGGCGACGTCGACCGGTCCCCGACCCGCGTCGTGTCGATCGTGTACTGGGCGCTGGTCCGCCCGGACGAGGCGAGCGTCGTGCCGGACGACTGGAACGTGCGGTGGTTCCTCGCCGACGAGCACCCGCCGCTCGCGTTCGACCACGACCACATCGCCGAGTACGCCCTCTGGCGGCTGCGGAACAAGATGTCGTACTCCCGCATCGCGCAGGCGTTCCTCGGCGACCGGTTCACCCTCGCCGAGCTCCGCGCCGTGTACGAGGCCGTGCTCGGTCGTCCGCTCGACCCCGCGAACTTCCGGCGGCAGGTCGCGCAGTCCGACGCCGTGATCGCCACCGACGAGACCACGAGCGGGGACCGGCACCGTCCGGCCCGGCTGTACCGCTCGAACCCCGACCTGGCCTACGCGGACAACGGCCCGCTGCGACAGGGCACCACGACCGAGAACCAGACACGACCGCAGAACCGATAGGAACCACCGTGTCCATCGCAACGACCATCGAGCTCATCTCCAACGGCAAGGCCGACGGCAGCACCTGCACGCCGGACCTCGCGATGCCGACGTGGGACTTCGACGCCAGGCCCGGCTACGGCCCCGGTTCGTCGATGTCCGACGTCATCCCGACCTCCGCACCGCGGCAGGGCGTGATCCCGGATGAGTACAAGCACGCGCCGGTGGAGGAACTGCACGAGCGCATCGAGCAGGCGAAGGCGACGTTGGGGGACCGGGTCGTGGTGCTCGGCCACTTCTACCAGCGCGACGAGGTCGTCCGGCACGCGGACTTCCTCGGCGACTCGTTCCAGCTCGCCAACGCCGCCCTGACGAAGCCCGATGCCGAGGCGATCGTCTTCTGCGGCGTGCACTTCATGGCGGAGACCGCCGACGTCCTCGCCCGTGACGACCAGCGCGTCATCCTGCCGAACCTCGCGGCGGGCTGCTCGATGGCCGACATGGCCGACATCGACAGCGTCGAGGCGGCATGGGCCGAGCTCGAGTCCGTCTACGGCACCGAACCCGACGCCGACGGCCGCGTGCCGGTCATCCCCGTCACGTACATGAACTCCGCCGCCGACCTCAAGGCGTTCTGCGGTCGCCACGGCGGCATCGTCTGCACCAGCTCCAACGCGGCGACCGTGCTCGAGTGGGCGTTCGAGCGTGGACAGCGCGTGCTGTTCTTCCCCGACCAGCACCTCGGGCGCAACACCGCGAAGGCGATGGGCATCAGCACCGACCTCATGCCGATGTGGAACCCGAGGAAGCCCCTCGGCGGCAACACTGCTGAGGACCTGCAGGATGCGAAGGTCGTCCTCTGGCACGGCTTCTGCTCCGTGCACCGCCGCTTCACCGTCGACCAGATCGACCAGGCCCGCCGCGACCACCCCGGCGTCCAGGTGATCGTGCACCCGGAGTGCCCGATGGCCGTCGTCGACGCCGCTGATGCCGCCGGCAGCACCGACCTCATCCGGAAGACCGTCGCGGCCGCGACCGAACCGACCACGTTCGCGATCGGCACCGAGATCAACATGGTGAACCGGCTCGCCGCCGAGCACCCGCAGCACACGATCTTCTGCCTCGACCCGGTCGTCTGCCCGTGCTCGACGATGTACCGGATCCACCCCGGGTACCTGGCGTGGGTGCTCGAGGCGCTCGTGCGCGGCGAGGTCCTCAACGAGATCGTCGTCCCGGACGAGGTCAAGGCCGACGCCAAGGTCGCCCTCGAACGCATGCTCGCCGCGAAGCCGCGGGACTAGGACGGCGCCGTGCACGTCGTCATCGTCGGCTCCGGCATCGCCGGCCTCACCGCCGCGATCCGTGCGAGCGCCCGCCACGACGTCACCCTCGTGACGAAGGGTGCCCTCGCGGACGCCGCGACGAGCCACGCGCAGGGCGGCATCGCCGTCGCGCTCGGCGCCGACGACACCGTGGCACTGCACGCCGCGGACACGCACGTCGCGGCGGCGGGCAGCGCCGACGCCCGCGCCGTCGAGGTCCTCTGCTCCGACGGACCGGCACGCGTCCGCGACCTGCTCGCGCTCGGCGTCCCGTTCGACCGCACCGACGACCCGGCGAGCCTCGACCGGTACGGCGACGACCTCGCCCGCGGGCGGGAAGCCGCACACGGGCGCTGGCGGGTCGTGCACGCCGCCGGGGACGCGACCGGTGCCGCGATCGAGCAGACGCTCATCCGCGCGCTGCACCGCCAGCACGTGACGATCCTCGAGCGCACCTGCCTCACCGGCCTGGTCGTGCGGGATGGCACGGTGGTCGGTATCGACGTGCTCGACCTGCTGGGCGAGCCGCGCCGCATCGACGCCGACGCCGTCGTGCTCGCCTCCGGGGGAGCCGGACACCTCTACCGCGAGACGACGAACCCGCTCGTCGCGACCGGCGACGGCGCAGCGGCCGCCTGGCGCGCCGGAGCCGTCCTCGCGGACCTCGAGTTCATGCAGTTCCACCCGACCCGGCTCGCGGTCCCCGGCGGCGGGCTCGTCTCCGAGGCCGTCCGCGGCGAGGGCGCCGTCCTCCGCGACGCGCGCGGACACCGCTTCATGCCGGACGTCCACCCGGACGCCGAACTCGCGCCCCGTGACGTCGTGGCACGGGGGATCGCGGCCGCGATGCGCGACGGCGGCGAGGTGTTCCTCGATGCGAGCGGGCTCGACCCGGACTTCCTCGTCGCACGGTTCCCCGGCCTCACCCGTGCGACCCGCGCAGCCGGCTTCGACTGGACCCGGGAGGGCGTCCCCGTCGCCCCGGCAGCGCACTACTTCATGGGCGGCATCGCCACCGACGCGGAGGGACGCACCAGCCTCCCCGGACTCCTCGCGATCGGCGAGGCGGCCTGCACCGGCGTGCACGGCGCCAACCGACTCGCGTCGAACTCGCTGCTCGAAGGACTGGTCTTCGCCGTCCGCGCAGCGGACGCGGTCGACGCGGCGCGACCCGGCCTGCTCCGCCTGCGCGGCGATGCGACGTTCCCCGTCACCGCGGTGCGCGACGAGGCGGCGGCGATCCGGGCCTCCCGGCAGTGCCGTCCTGGAGGCCCGGATCACCAGGACCCGCAAGCGCACGTCCGTCAGACGGTGCAGACCGTCATGACCGACCGCGTCGGCCTGCTCCGTGACGCCGGTGGGCTGGCGGCCGCGCGCCGCGAGTTCGCGGCGCTCGCCGTGGACGCACCCCGGACGGTGCGGGAGCACGAGGACCGAGCGCTGCTCGACCTCGCCCGTCTGGTGGCCCGTGCCGCCGAGGCCCGCACCGAGTCCCGCGGCGCGCACGCCCGCACCGACCACCCGGACACCGACCCCGGTGCTCCGGCATCGACCGGCTGGGTCGCCGTCCGCTCGTCCGTCTCCGATCCCGTCCCCGAGGAAGCACTCGCATGACCACCGATCCAGGAACCATCCCGCCGCACGCGCTCCGTCGCGTCATCGAGACCGCGCTCGAGGAGGACGCACCGTGGGGCGACGTCACGAGTGAGACGCTCCTCCCCATCGACGCGATCGCGACGGCGACCCTCGGCGCGCGGGAACCCGGCGTGCTGAGTGGTGGCGGGGTGTTCGTCGCCGTGATGCACGCGGTCGACCCGCTCATCTCGGCGACCGTCCTCGTCGCGGACGGCGACCCGTTCGAGCCGGGTGACGTCCTCGCGACCGTGACCGGGCCGGCGCGAGCGGTGCTGCGGGCCGAGCGGGTCGCGCTCAACCTCGTGCAGCGGATGTCGGGCATCGCGACGTCGACGGCGCGCTACGTCGCGGCCGTCGCCGGGACCCGGGCACGGATCGTGGACACCAGGAAGACCACGCCGGGGCTCCGCGCGCTCGAGCGGTACGCGGTCCGGTGCGGCGGCGGCCACAACCACCGGACGTCGCTGTCCGACGCGGTGCTCGCGAAGGACAACCACCTCGCCGTGCTGCTCGCGAGCGGGATCGGCATCGGGCAGGCGATCCGGGACGCCCGGGAGCGACTCGGGCACACCGTGCACCTCGAGGTCGAGGTGGACCGCATCGACCAGATCGAACCCGTCGTCGCCGCCGGAGTGGACACGATCATGCTCGACAACTTCTCGATCGACGACCTGGTGACGGGTGTCGATCTCGTGGCCGGACGCGCGCTCGTCGAGGCGTCCGGCGGGGTGGCCCTCGACACCGTCGCGGCGATCGCGGCCACCGGGGTCGACATCATCTCGGTCGGGGCCCTGACGCACTCCGCGCGCGCACTCGACCTCGGGCTCGACGTGTCCGTGACCGGTCCGGCGGCCGGCGCCGGTGCCGGTGGCGGTTCCGGTTCCGGTGCCCGTTCCGGTGGCGGTTCCGGTTCCGGTTCCGGTTCCGGTTCTGCGGGCTGACGTGTTCTACCTCGACCGGGCCGCGACGACGCCCGTCCGCCGCGAGGTGCTCGAGGCGATGTGGCCGTGGCTGACCGGTGGCTTCGGGAACCCGTCGTCGACCCACGGCATCGGGGACCAGGCGGCGCGCGGGCTCGCGGCGGCTCGGGCGTCCGTCGCCGACCTGCTCGGATGCCGCCCGGCCGAGGTCGTCTTCACGGCGGGTGGCACCGAGGGGGCGAACACCGCGGTCAAGGGCATCGCGCTCGCGACACCGCGCGGGCGCCACGTCGTGACGAGTGCGATCGAACACGAGGCGGTCCTGGCGAGCTGCGAGTACCTCGAACGCTTCCACGACTTCACGGTGACCGTGCTGCCGGTCGACGCGTCCGGTCGGGTCGACCCTGCCGTGCTGGCCGCCGCGCTCCGACCGGACACCACCCTCGTGTCGATCGCCCACGCGGACAACGAGATCGGCACCGTCCAGGACATCCCGGCACTCGCCGCACTCGCGCACGGTGTCGGCGCGCGCTTCCACACCGACGCGGTGCAGTCCGCACCGTGGCTGCCGATCGGGCTCGACGTCCTCGGGGTCGACGCGCTCTCGTTCTCCGGTCACAAGCTCGGCGCCCCGAAGGGCACCGGTGTCCTCGCGATCCGTGCCGGGGTGCCGATGGAGCCGCTCGTGCACGGCGGGGGACAGGAGCGCGGGCGTCGGTCCGGGACCGAGGACGTCGCCGGCGCGGTGGCGGTGGCGACGGCACTGTCGGTCGGGGGTGCGTCCGCGTCGGATGCGGCGCGGGCCTCCTCGATGCACGCTTCCTCGGTGCGTGACGCTGTGTTGGACGGGGTCGTGGCGAGTGTCCCCGGGGCGTTCGTCACCGGGTCGCGCGAGCACCGGCTCCCAGGGCACGCGTCGTTCTGCTTCCCCGGGGTGAACGGCGAGACGGTGCTCCTCGAGCTCGAACAGCGTGACGTGGTCTCGTCGTCGGGGAGTGCCTGCGCAGCCGGCAGCACAGAGGCATCGCACGTGCTCACGGCGCTCGGGCTCTCCGACGAGGTGGCGCGCAGTGCGGTGCGGCTGACGTTCGATGCGTCGTTGTCCGACGCCGATGTGCCAGTCGTGGTCGGGGCGGTCGCCGACGCCGTCGCGGCGGTGCGCGCTCTGATTTAGAGTGGCACCTGATATGTTGCTGGGATGGGTGCGCAATGCTCGAGTTGATCCGTCAGCATTACGACGATATCGCCTGGCTCCTCGCCGGCGCGTTTGCCTCGACCGCGCTCGGATGGCTGTACTCGCGGTTCGGGCGGCGGCGGCGTGGTCGTCATGATTGATTTCTCGACCGCCTCGGGCCTCATTGGTATCGCGATGGGGCTTCCAATCGGAAGTGCATTCAATCAACTTGCGACGGGCTCGCACCTCGAAGGCGGGGTCGGCCTGCACGGCGCCATCGCGGAGGCTCGAGCGAGTACCGACTGGCATGTCTGGGCCCGCGTCCGATCGTCTCTCGGCACCGGGCACGCTCGGTCTCGAACTCACGGATCCTCTGGATCCGATGGGGACTGGGGGCGGCTGCTCGGTTCGCTCGGCGTCACTGTTTATCTCGTCTACCTCTACGCAATTTTCTCGACCGAGGTTGCAACGGTTCTGGCGGTCGCTGCCGGCCTAACCCTGCTCTCGACCGTGGCAACGTTCGCGATCCTCTTCTGGCAGGGGGTGGTCGCTGGGCGGCGGTTTGCGTGGGAACTCCTGTCCGTCCTGCTCTACGTCCTATTCGGGGTCACAAGCGCGATCTGGTTGCTGCACCCGCTCATGCATCCGGTGCTCCAGACGTTCCTCGAGCGGGTCGACCCCGCAGATCGCACCTTCTCCGCGGCGGTCTCTGCTGTGATGCATGCGCAAGGAAGTGAGGTCCCGGTCCTCCTTTGTCAGGCGGTCGGTGCTGTCATTGCGTTTTTCGTGCTCGTTTCCGGCACATCGCTCTGCATCGCGAGCGTTGCCGGCGTCTACGTGGTCCTCGGTGGTGACGGAGCTTGGGGGCGTTGGCTGTGGCGGCCGGTGTTCTGGACCGTGCGCTGGTCGACCGGCATGCGATGGACCCTTGCATTCAGCGCCCTCGCCTCGATTCTCCTCACGAGTGGAATCGGAGTCGAAGCGGGAATCAGGGTGGCTACATGGGTTTCCGACGTGATTCCGTCTGCAGGGGCCACAGTGGTGTACTAGACGTTCTACTCCAGCACTGGGGACTTGTCCCCCCTTTTGCGGACACGCGATCTCGGCCACAGTGTTCACATGGCAAACGCGATAACGACTCGAGTCGCCCGGGAGGACCGCTTCCGGGTGGTGCAGCTCCTGCCGGCGCCCGCGACCGTCCTCGCACTCGCCGTCGCCGCAGGGCACGATCTCGGTTCGGCGCCCCTCGGGCTCATCGCCGTCATCGGGGCGCTCGCGACCATCGGGAGCGCGGTGCTCCCGATGATCCGCCCCGCTGCGACGTGTCGATCGATGCCCGCCCCGACCGAGTCGGAGCGGTACCGAGAGGACACCGAGCACCGCTGAAGACCCGCGCCGCCCGGATCCGGTTCCCCCCTCGGGATCCGATCGGCGCGATCAGCCGGAAGCGTCCTGTGAAGCACGCGTCCGGAGCGGGTCACGACATCCCCTGTCGTCGTGCCCCGCAGTACCCGGAGCCCCGCCACGGATCGCGGGACGTCATCCCTGTACGACGTCCCCGGATCCCCTCCGTCCGTGGTGGGACCGGGTGCGTTTCCCTGTCGGGGATGATCGTTAGCGTTGGCCTGTGCCCTCGTACCGTGTGACCCTCGCCGTCGGTGCCCTGGCGCCCGGTGTCGCCCCCGACGCCGTGCTCCCGGCTGCCGCTCGCCTCGTCGCCGAGCAGGTCGTCGTCGAAGCGCAGGACGTCCGGCTGATCCGGGGTGTCCCGTGCGCGGTCGTCCGCTACGAGGCGGGTGACGACGAGGTCGCGATCGCGGTCGCCCGGCTCGCGGTCGCCGGCCTGCGGGACACGGTGGAGATCCGCTCCGACCGGGTCACGCGCCGTGACGGCGGGACGTGGACCCCGATCGCGTAGGACTCCCCGCAACGCTCCCCGCTCGCGTGGCCTTCGCCGACGGCACCGGCCAGACGTAGTCGAGGTCGTCGGGGACGTCGGGGAAGAGCGGCAGGTAGTGCTCCCGGTCCTTCTGCACGAGCTTCGACCGGTGCGATCGGTGCACGGCCTCGTCGTCGTTCCACGGCGGCACCCGGTAGTCGCCGCGTTCGTACGCGTCGAGGTCATCGGGGGAGCGGCCGAGGTCGGCCAGGGTCTTCGCGAGACACGTGTCGACGTGCCCGCGGTCGAGCCAGACGGCGCAGACGGCGTCCTGGTACGCCATCAGCGCCGGCCGGTACCCGCGCCACATCGCCACGACGGGGTGGTGCTGCCACCCGTAGTCCGGCAGGGTCAGGGCCCGCATCACCTGCAGCGTCTCGACGCGCTGCTTCCCGAGCCGCCGGTCGTCGAGGGACTCGGCCGATGCGTGGAAGTCCGCGAACGGCAGGAACGTCTGCATGCGGCGAACGGTACGCGGGCCGCCTGGGGCGACACATGTCGTCACAACCGTGCGGGCTCTCCGGGTGCGTGTGAGCATCGAACGCATGAGCGGAGAACTCGTCGTCGGCGTCAGCGGCAGCCCATCTGACCCGTCGCGCACATCGACCCTGGTTGCCGCCACGGTCGCGCGACTCGGTGAGGAGATCGAGGACGCGCGCACCCTGACCGTGGAGATCGGGCCGCTGCTCGCCGACCTCGGGGCAGCGTCCGACCGTTCGGCGATGTCCCCGACCACGGTCGCCGCACTCGAAGCCGTGGAAGCGGCCGACGTGCTCGTCGTCGGCAGTCCGGCGTTCCGTGCCGCGTACTCCGGCGCCTTCAAGCTCTTCTTCGACTGGATCGGGCAGTACGACCTCGTCGACACCCCGGTCCTCCTCACCGCGACGGGCGGGAGCGACCGGCACGCACTGCTCGTCGAGCACCAGATGCGTCCGCTGTTCGGCTTCTTCCAGTCCACGACGCTCCCGATCGGGGTTTTCGGCAACGAGCGGGACTTCACCAAGCGCGAGGGCGGCTACGACATCTCGAACATCGACCTCGAGCTCCGCATCGACCAGGCCGTCCGCCGGGCGCTGCCGATCATCCGCGGCGGCTTCGTCACGGCAGCGGCGACGGACGTCCCCCGCCCCGCCGACTTCTGAGCCTGGCGCCGGCGCACGCGCACCGGTGTGAGACGCCGCCCTCCGGCCGAGACGCCGCCGGATTGTGCGTCGTCTCGCGCAGAGTGAGGTGTCTCGACCCGACCGAGGGTCAGTTCAGCAGGGACGCGACGTGTGCGACCGCCAGGCGGTAGCCGTCGGCGCCCGCGCCGGCGATCACCGCTGTGGCCGCCGTGGCGACGTGGTCGACATGGCGGAACGACTCGCGCTTCCACGTGTTCGAGATGTGCACCTCGACGACCGGGACCGAGAGCGCCTCGACGGCGTCGTGCAGCGCGACCGAGGTGTGCGCGTACGCCGCGGGGTTGATGACGACGCCGACGAAGTCGTCGAGCGCCTCGTGCAGCCACTCGACGAGCTCGCCCTCGCGGTTGGTCTGACGGAAGTCCGCCTCGAGATCGTGGACCGCTGCCTCGGTGTGCACGATCGCCTCGATCTCGGCGAGTGTCACGGCGCCGTACTGCTCCGGGTCGCGTCGGCCGAGGATGTCGAGGTTCGGGCCGTTGAGGACGAGGATGCGCGGCTGCTCGGTCATGTCCGAAGCCTACCGAGGGGGATTCTGACGTCCCCCGGTTCGCCTGACACATGTCATGGCTATGTGAACGGTCACAATAGGCCACCGCGCAGATCGGCGCAAAAGTTACAAAACGGTACTACCCGGGTAATGTCCCCCGATGGATCTGCGCAGACGCGGATCACAGCACATCGACGTGGAGTCAATACATGGTTCTCGCTGCAGCGAACAACGGGATCCAGCTCAACCTGGGCTGGGTCGACTACCTGATGATCATCGTGTACTTCGCGGTCGTCATCGGGATCGGGTTCACCGCCCGGAAACAGGTCAGGACGAGCATGGACTTCTTCCTGTCCGGCCGCTCGATGCCCGCCTGGATCACCGGTCTGGCGTTCGTGTCCGCCAACCTCGGCGCGACCGAGATCCTCGGCATGGCCGCCAACGGTGCCCAGATCGGCATGGCGACCCTGCACTACTACCTCGTCGGTGCCGTGCCGGCGATGGTGTTCCTCGGGCTCGTGATGATGCCGTTCTACTACGGCTCCAAGGTCCGGTCGGTGCCGGAGTTCATGCTCCGTCGCTTCGGCAAGGCACCGCACCTGGTGAACTCGATCGCGTTCGCGGTGTCGAACGTCCTGATCGCGGGCATCAACCTCTACGCGATGGCGATCGTCATCGAGGCGATGCTCGGCTGGCCGGAGTGGCTCGCCATCATCGTCTCCGCCGGCTTCGTGCTGGCGTACATCACGCTCGGCGGGCTCTCGAGCGCGATCTACAACGAGGTCATGCAGTTCTTCGTGATCATCGCCGGGCTCGTCCCGCTGACGATCGTCGGCCTGCACCGCGTCGGCGGCTGGAGCGGCCTCAAGTCCGCGATCATCGAGACACAGGGCGTGCAGCACCTGCAGGCGTGGGCCGGCACCGGCTTCGGTGACGTGACCAACCCGATCGGCGCCAACTGGCTCGCCATCGTCCTGGGCCTCGGCTTCGTGCTCGGCTTCGGCTACTGGACGACGAACTTCACCGAGGTGCAGCGCGCGTTCTCGGCGAAGAACATGTCCGCAGCCCGCCGCACCCCGCTCATCGCCGCGATCCCGAAGCTCTTCATCCCCTTCATCGTCGTCATCCCCGGCCTCATCGCCGCGGCGGTCGTCGGCAACCAGTTCGCCGACGGCACGCTGACGTACAACGACGCGATCCCGAAGCTCATCCAGATGTACCTGCCGACCGGCGTCCTCGGCGTCGCGGTGACGGGGCTCCTCGCGAGCTTCATGGCCGGTATGGCCGCGAACGTGTCGTCGTTCAACACGGTCTTCACCTACGACATCTGGCAGCGCTACATCAAGCCGAACATGCCGGACGTGCACTACCTGAAGACCGGTCGCTGGGTCACCGTCGTCGGTGTCCTCGTCGGCATCGCCACCGCGTTCATCGCCGCCCAGGCGGGGAACATCATGACCTACATGCAGACGCTGTTCTCGTTCTTCAACGCGCCGCTGTTCGCCGTGTTCATCCTCGGTCTGCTCTGGAAGCGGATGACCACCCAGGGTGCGCTGTGGGGCTACATCCTCGGCATCGTGACCCCGACGGTCACCTGGATCGCGTACCTGGTCAACCCGAAGCTGTTCGCCACCGGGACCGCCGAGACGCTGTACGGCGCGATCATCTCGTTCGTCACGGTGCTCGTCGTCGGGTTCGTCGTGTCGATGTTCACCAAGCCCAAGGCCGAGAAGGACCTCGGCGGCCTGGTCTACGGCGTCGGCAAGATCGACATGCACGGTGACGCCGTCGCGACCGACACCGCCTGGTACCGCTCGCCGGCGCTCCTCGGCACGATCGCCCTCGTGCTCTGCGTCGTCCTCTACCTGCCGTTCCTCTGATCCGAAGGAGATCACCGCTCATGAGTGACACCACCACCTCGATGACGGACGAGCAGAAGGCCGCGCTCGTCCGCTCCACCCGCCGCCTCGACCTGCGCCGCATCCTCGGCGGCCTCTTCGTCCTCTACGGCATCATCACGACGATCGTCGGGATCGTGCACTGGGACACCGACCCGGAGAAGACCGGCGGCATCCACATCAACCTCTGGGTCGGGCTCTCGATGCTCGCCGGCGGGCTCCTCTTCTTCCTCTGGGACCGGCTCGCGCCCGTCCCGGCGGAGGACATCATCGGCCAGGCCGAGGCGGAGGCGCACCAGAAGGCAGCAGGCGAAGGCCGCGAGCTCGCCTGAGCGATCGGTCGGCCGCTGATCCGGTTCGACTCGGAACGACGAAGTCGCTGTCGTACGACAGCGACTTCGTCGTTCCTGCACGGGCGCAACAGTGTGCGTCCGCAAGGAGCGACAGAGCGGTCGTCGTGCGACAGCGACGTTGTCGCCCTGGAGCGGACGGGAGGCTCGGGTCGGGTCCGGCAGCGATGGTTGCGACACGAAACGGTTGCGGTGCGCGCGTGGTCGGGCCAGGTTGGGTCCATGCCGACCATGGTCTTCATCAACCTGCCCGTCGCCGACCTCGACCGCTCCAAGGCCTTCTACGAGGCGCTCGGGTACCCCATCAACCCGATGTTCAGCGACGAGACCGCCGCGTGTGTCGTCGTCAGCGACACGATCTACGTCATGGTCCTGACCACGGCGAAGTTCGCCGAGTTCACCGACAAGACGATCGCCGACCCCTCGACGATCGAGGTGATCAACTCCCTCAGTGCCGACTCGAAGGACGACGTGCACCGCATCGTCGACGCGGCCGTCGCAGCGGGGGGCACCGAGGACCGGCCGGAGATGGACCTCGGGTTCATGTACCAGCGGAGCTTCACCGACCCGGACGGCCACCGCTGGGAGTACGTGTGGATGGACCCGCAGGCCGCGCAGGACGGCCCGCCCGCGGCGTGACGGTCGTGGCCGGTAGCATTCCGGCATGATCCACCAGGGGGAGCCCGCCGTCGACCGCAGTGTCCCGGGGTGGGCGACCACGCTCTTCGTCCTGCTCGCGCTCGGGGGAGCGTGGGCGGTGACGCTCCCGCTCTGGCTGTCCGGGCGCGGGCTCGGGACGCCGTTCGCCACGCTGTTCATCGTCGGGATGATGTTCACGCCGCTGCTGTCGGCGGTCGTCGTCCTCGCGCTGCTCGGGCGACGGCGTCCACGGCCGGTGCTGCGGTTCCTCGGGGTGTGGCCGCTCCGCCCGGTCCGCCGCACGATCTGGGTGACCGTGTTCGCGTACCTCGGCGGCGTGCTCTTCCCGGTCGCGGCGCTCGTCGTGGCGGTGCTCGCCGGCTGGTTCCCGGTCGACCTCGCCGGCTTCTCCGGCTACCGGGACGTCCTCGCCGCGGCTGGGCTCCGCGAACTGCCGATGCCGATCGGACTGCTCGTCGCCCTGCAGCTGGCGCAGGTGCCCTTCGTCTCGGTGTTCAACGCGTTCGCCACGGTCGGTGAGGAGATCGGGTGGCGGGGCTTCCTCGTCCCGGCGCTCGAGCGGTACGGCACCTGGGTCGCGCTGGTCGGGTCCGGTGTCGTCTGGGGTGTCTGGCACGCGCCGATCATCCTGCTCGGCTACAACTTCGGTCGCACGGACTGGCTCGGCGTCGTCTTCATGGTCGTCGCGTGCGTGCTGCTCGGCATGGTCCTCGGGTGGCTCCGGCTCCGCACGGGATCGGTCTGGCCCGCCGTCTTCGCCCACGCGGGGGTGAACGGCGCCGCCGGTGTGGGGGCGGTGCTCGTCGCCTCGGGTGTCGACGTGTCCGACGTGGCGCGCAGTCCGCTCGGGTACGGCGGGTGGATCGTCCTCGCGCTCGTCGTCACCGTGCTCGTCGTGACCGGTGCGATCCGTCGCCGGGGTGCACTCGCGCCCACCCCGGCGACGACCGTCGCGGCCGCCGAGCCGATCCGCCCGGCCGACTGATCACACCGGGCGGCTGAGGAAGTACCGCCGGATTGCGTCACCGTACGGGGTCGGAGTGCCGTTCCAGTCGCTGATGAGCGCCGAACCGCCGTACTGTCCGCCGTCGGGGCAGCCGGTGGTGCCGAAGTTCCAGAACACGTACCCGTCACCGCCGTTCGCGTCCATCCACCGCATGAACGCCAGCGGCATGGTCGTCGAGCAGTCGTTCACGCCGATCTCCTCGGCGACCATCGGCATCCGCGCGGCGACCGGGGCGAAGTTCGCCGACCAGCACGAGGCCGTCACGCAGCCCTTGAAGTTGTAGAGGTGCTGCCCGGCGACGAGGGCCTTCGCCGGGTCCTTCGGCAGCGAGCGCAGCATCGGCGACATGTCGTGGCCCCAGTCGAGACCGTTGACGATGATCGGTTGCTTGGCGCCGGTGGCCCGGATCGTGTTCACCAGCTGCTGGTACCCGGCCGCCTGCCAGCCCTCCGGCATCGTGCAGCCGTTCAGCCAGCACGCCTCGGAGATGTCGTGGGGTTCGTTGAACGGCTCGTAGAGGACGGCGGGACTCGAGGCGAACCGGCTCGCGACCGAGGTCCAGAACGGCAACGAGAACGTCGTGTTCGCCATCTCCTTCTCCTGCTCGCCCCAGATCGCGACCGGGCCGGTGAAGTGCAGGTCGAGGATCGAACGGATCCCGTTCGCGGCCAGCCGGTCCACGTAGTCCTGCACCGCCGCGCGGTAGGGCTCGCCGGTCGACTGCGGTGCCCAGTCGATGCCGAGCCAGCAGTGCTCGTTGAGCGGGATCCGCACGGTGTTGACGTTCCACGAGCGGAGCAGGTCGATCGACGCCTGGTCGGTCGGGCCGGAGAAGATCCCGCCGCCCTGCTGGCAGTTGTACTCGGTGCCTGACCGGTTCACGCCGCGGAGCTTGACCGCCTTGCCGGCGGGGTCGACCATGACGTTCTTCGTGACGCGCAGTGCGGTGACCGGGGTCGCCGGGGTCGTCGCTGCGCCGGCGGTCGCCGCGGGGATCAGGGAGCCCGCGAGGACGGCGATGATCGTGCATCCGGCAGCCAGGGCGCGCCGGACGAGTTCGGGTCGTCTCATGCGGCAATGGTGCGCTCTCTCCGGCGTCACCGCCACCGGGTACCCCTAGGGGGTATGGTGGACGGCATGGACGAGCACCGCCACGGAACCACCGTCGACGAGCACGCTGACCACCAGAGACACGTGCACGACGACCACGCCCACCACGAGCACGACGAGCACGCCGGCCACGACCACCACGCGGACCACGGCGGAACCGCTGGGCACGGCGGGCACGACCACATGCACCACGGGCACGGCGGGCACGGCGACCATGCCGCGATGTTCCGCGACCGCTTCTGGTGGAGCCTCGTCCTCGCGGTCCCGGTCGTGGCGTTCAGCACGATGTTCGCCGACATCTTGCACTATCCGCTTCCCGACGCGGCCTGGGCGAGCTGGGTCTCACCGGTGCTCGGCACGGTGCTGTTCGTGTACGGCGGCTGGCCGTTCCTGACCGGCGGGTGGTCGGAGGCCAGGACGAAGCGGCCGGGCATGATGCTCCTGATCGGCATGGCGATCGTCGTGGCCTTCGTCGCGTCGTGGATCACGAGCCTCGGCCTGTTCGGGCTCGACCTCGACTTCTGGTGGGAGCTCGCGCTCCTCATCGTGATCATGCTGCTCGGGCACTGGATCGAGATGCGCGCCATGGGCGTCGCGTCGAGCGCGCTGGACGCGCTCGCGGCTCTGCTGCCCGACGAGGCGGACGTGATCGACGACCAGGGCGACGTGTCCCAGGTGCCGGTGTCGAGCCTCCAGGTCGGCCAGACGGTCGTGGTCCGGCCAGGCGGCCGCGTCCCGGCGGACGGCGAGGTCGTCGACGGACGCGCGCAGGTCGACGAGTCGATGATCACGGGGGAGTCCGCGGCCGTCGAACGGGCCGCTGGTGACCGCGTCGTCGCAGGCACCGTGGCGACGGACAGCTCGATCCGCGTCCGGATCACCGCCACCGGCGACGACACCGCCCTGTCCGGCATCCAGCGGATGGTCGCCGAGGCGCAGTCGTCGTCCTCGCGGACGCAGGTCCTGGCCGACCGTGCTGCGGCGCTCCTCTTCTACTTCGCCACCGGGGCGGCGATCATCACCTTCGTCGTGTGGCTGCTCCTCGGCAGCCCGACCGAGGCGATCACCCGCACCGTCACCGTGCTGATCATCGCCTGCCCGCACGCCCTCGGTCTCGCGATCCCGCTCGTCGTCGCGATCTCCACCGAGCGCGCCGCGAAGGCCGGGATCCTCGTGAAGGACCGGCTCGCGCTCGAGGCGATGCGGAACGTCGACACCGTCGTGTTCGACAAGACCGGCACGCTGACGACCGGGGCTCCAGAGGTCGTCGACACCGTCGGGGACGACGCCGTCCTCGGTCTCGCCGCCGCTGCCGAGCGGGACAGCGAACACCCGGTGGCGCGCGCGATCGTCAGCGCGGCGAACGCCCGTGGCGTGCCCGTGTCCGACCGGGTGACGGACACCGGGTCCGTCCCCGGCCGCGGGGTCAGCGCGGTCGTCGAGGGCCGACGTGTCGCGGTCGGCGGACCCGCGATGCTCCGCGAGAGCGGTGCGACCATGCCGTCCGCGTTCGAGTCCACCGTCGACGGGTGGCGTGCCGACGGAGCGGCGGTCATCGTCGCGGTGGTCGACGGGACGGTGCAGGCCGCCTTCGCGGTGCGCGACGCCGTCCGTCACGAGTCCGCCGAGGCCGTCCGTGCCCTGCACGACCGCGGGATCCGGGTGGCGATGGTCACCGGCGACGCCCAGCAGGTGGCCGATGCGGTCGCGCGGGAGCTCGGCATCGACGAGGTCCGCGCCGAGGTGCTGCCTGAGGACAAGGACGGCGAGGTCGCACGGCTGCAGGAGTCCGGCGCCGTGGTCGCGATGGTCGGTGACGGTGTGAACGACGCCCCGGCGCTGGCGCGTGCCGACGTCGGGATCGCGATCGGCGCGGGGACCGACGTCGCGGTGCAGAGTGCCGGTGTCGTGCTCGCATCGAACGACCCGCGTCGGGTGCTCACCGTGATCGACCTGTCGCGTGCGACCTACCGGAAGATGGTGCAGAACCTCGTGTGGGCCACCGGGTACAACGTGCTCTCGGTGCCGCTCGCGGCCGGGGTGCTCGCGGGGGTCGGGTTCGTGCTGTCCCCGGCGGTCGGCGCGGTGCTGATGAGCCTGTCGACCGTGATCGTCAGCCTGAACGCCCAGCTCCTCCGTCGCTTCCGCGCCTGACGTGCGGTGCCGGCCGGGGTCGCCGGCCGGGGTCGCCGGCCGGCGGCGCCCGCCCGTGGCGCCCGCTGCGCGTCGCCCGGCCGCGTCTCCCGCCCGGGCAGATGGTCGAGTGGTCACAACACCCCGGCGGGGGTCCGCCGAGGGGTCACTATCTGTCGGATCCAGCGCGCTCGAGCGACCTTTCGAGGCCGCTCGGCAGCACTGAGCGGGGTGTCGTGACCGGTCGACGACCGGGCGACGGGCGGATGCGCGGACGGGAGGCTCGGGTCGGGTCCCGCAGGTCAGCTCCCGCATCACGAGTGGGGAGGACGATGACGTCGGTGCGGTCCGCCAGGATGGGGGCGTGACTGATCTGGTGACCGGGGACGACGGACTCGCCCGCCCGGTGTGGGCCTCGACCGACCCGATGCTGCGCGACTACTACGACACCGAGTGGGGCATGCCCGTGCGGGACGAGCGCGGGGTGTTCGAGCGGCTCTCGCTCGAGGCGTTCCAGTCCGGCCTCTCGTGGCGCACGATCCTCGCGAAGCGACCGGCGTTCCGCGCCGCCTTCGCGGACTTCGACGCCGACGCGGTCGCGGGCTTCGGTGAAGCGGACGTCGCCCGACTGATGGCGGACGCCGGCATCGTCCGGAACCGGGCGAAGATCCTCGCGACGATCACCAACGCGAACGCCACGGTGGCTCTGCGGGAGGACGGCGGACTGGCGGACTTCGTGTGGTCCTTCCGCCCCGACCGGACGCCGGAGCCGATCACGTACGCCGACGTTCCCACGAAGAGCGACGAGTCGCTCGCACTGTCGAAGGCGCTGCGGAAGCGCGGGTTCGCCTTCGTCGGCCCGACGACGATGTACGCGCTGATGGAGGCGCTCGGCATCGTCGACACGCACCTGGTCGGCAGCCACCGGCGGGGCACCTCGGGCGTCTGGGCCTGAGCCGTTCGACGGCGGCTGGCCGGGCAGCCGCATCAGCGCGGGGCTAGGGTCGCGGGCATGACGCACGAGCACCCGAACCCCCGGGTCACGCAGATCACCCCCGTCGACGCGGTGCACGTCGACGTGCCGGTCGACGTCGAGGTCCCCGCCTCCGATCCCGTCGAGGACGACGTGACCACCCCGGAGCACGACTCGTCGGAGATCCGGATCGCGTTCCTGCTGTTCCCGGACCTCACACAGCTCGACCTCACCGGACCGGCGCAGGTCCTCAGTCGCGTGCCCGGCGCCCGGATCGAATACGTCGCCGCCACGCTCGACCCGGTGCCGAGCGACTGCGGGCTCTCCCTCGTCCCCACCGTGACGATCGCCGACGCCGCTCCGGCGGACGTCCTCGTGGTCCCCGGTGGCGACGGTGCGTTCGACGCGATGCTCGACCCCGAGATCGTCGGGTTCGTCCGGCGGGAGGCCGAACGCGCCACGTGGATCACCTCGGTGTGCACCGGCGCGTTCGTCCTCGGTGCCGCCGGGCTCCTCGCCGGCAAGCGGGCGACGACGCACTGGGCCTCGAAGCCGATGCTCGCCGCGTTCGGCGCGACGCCGGTGGACGAACGGGTGGTCGACGACGGGTCGATCGTCACCGCGGCCGGGGTGAGCGCCGGCATCGACATGGCCCTGTGGTTCGCGTCCGAGCTCGCCGGTCAGCCGGTCGCCGAGCGCATCCAGCTGCAGATCGAGTACGACCCGCAGCCGCCCTTCGACGCCGGGTCGGCGGATCGGGCGGACGCGCGCGTCGTCGCCGAGGCGCGCGCAGCCGCCGAGGAGTCCCGCGGCGAACGCGTCGCACGGGCGGCAGCCGCCGTGATCAGGTGAGCGGCAGCTTCATCTGCATCGCGGTGACGCCGTACCCGAGTCGCTCGTAGAGCCCCTTGGCGCCCGCGTTGTAGCCGAACACGTTCAGCCCGATGCTCGTCGCACCCTCGTCCTTCGCGACGGCGTGCCCGAGTTCGAGCGCCCGGCGGGCGTGGCCCTTCCTGCGGTGCGCCTCGTCGATCTCCACGTTGAACACCCACCAGTCGGCACTGCCCGGCTCGAACGGCCCGATCCACAGGTACCCGACGACGGTGTCGTCGCCGTCGAGCACGTCCCACACGTGGTGCCCGGCGAGCGGCTCGCCATCGGGGAACCACTGGTCGAGCGACTTCTGCTTGTTGGCCTCGGCCTGCTCGCGGGTCTCGCCGGCCTGCATGCGCGATTCGACGTACTCCGCCATCGTCGCGTCCAGCCAGGCCGGGAGGCTCGTGGCCGGCATCGTCTGCAGGCGCGTGCCCGTCATCGGTTGCCCTTCGAGCCACGGCTGGGTTTGCCCCGCATCCGCCCGCGACCGGGCTTCGGGGCCTTGCCGCTGTTCGAGCCCTTGCCGCTGCCGGACTTGGCGCCGCCTGGCGACTTCGCCTTGGCCTTGCCGCCGGCGGCGTCCTTGCCACCCGCAGCGGCCTTGGAGCCGCCACGGGACGGGCGTGCGTCGGCGTCGCCGGCGCGATCCGGGCCTCCCGGCTGGTCCGGCTGGCTCCGGGAACTGTTGGCGGTGCGCCCGCGGACCACGCCGATGAACTCCTCGGTGAGCTCCGAGGCGTCCTCGTCCCGCCACACGAGCGCGATCCGCGTGCCGGGGGAGTCGACGAGTGCGCGAGCGACGAGGTCCTTGCGGCTGGCCTTGCGGAAGAGGGACTGCGGGAGGACGACGACGCCGACGTTCGCCTCGACGAGGTCGAGCGCGCCGTCGACGTCAGCCGGCACCGGACCGGCGTCGATGACGTGCACGGCGTCGAGGTCGGCCTGGGTGATCTCGGACGAGTCCGCGAGCGTGGAGTCCTTCGGTGTCGCCACGACCGCGGTCTCGGTCCAGAGCGGGATCGCGTTGTGGACGTCCGAGACGGGCATCCTGGCGAAGACCATGTCGACGTCGTCGGCCAGTGCCGCGTCGACGTCGGACGAGCCGATCGGACGGAGCCGGAGCTCCACGGACGGGAAGCGATCACGCCACACGCGTGCCCACTTGGCCGGGGACACCCCTGGCACGAAGGCGATGGTGAGTGCCGCGGTCATGCAACCGAGCATAGGGGCCGTACCCTTGACACCATGGCGCAGGAACAGACGATGAAGCCCGAGACGGCTGCGAAGAAGCTCGGCATCCTGCTGTCGGCCGCTCCGGAGTCCTTCCGCGACGCGCCCGTCACGCGGACCGCCTTCGAGGAACTCCGGACCGAGCCGCCGACGTGGCTCGAGGAACTCCGTCGCGACGGCCCGCACCCGCGTCCCGTCGTCGCGCAGAAGCTCGGCGTGTCGATCTCCGGTCTCGGCCGCTCCGGCATCGACGAGCCGCTGACGACCGCGCAGATCAAGGACCTCCTCGTCGAGAAGCCCGAGTGGCTCGTGCAGGAGCGTGCGACGCAGGCCGCCGTGCACGCCGAGAACGCCCGCGTGAAGCAGGACCGCGCCGCGCGCGCAGCTGCGAAGCAGGACTGACCTCCGGCCGGGACCACCAGTGCACGAGACCGTCGCCGACGCCATGCTCGTCGTGCCGCAGTTCGCCTCGGTGTGCTGCATCGTCGGGGACCGGTACCGTCCGCGCCCCGGCGTGATCGTGCCCGCCGCGGTCATGCTCGTCGCGATGGTGATGCCCGTCGTGCACGCCGGTGCGGTGTGGACGCTGCTCGCGGCGACGCTGCTGCTGCTCCTCGCGCCGCTGCCCGTGATGCGTCGTCGCCGGGCGGACGGGCGCCGGGCGGAGCCGATGGACGTGCACCGGGCACTGTCGTCGGTCGTGATGGCGGGGATGCTCCTGATGGGTCACGCGACCGGGATCGCGGACGCGCACGCCGGACACGGGATCGCGCTGTCGGCGGTCCTCGGCGGCGGCGTGATCGGGTACTGCGCGTTCAGCGGCTGGCTCCTGCGGTACGAGTGGGCGCGCGACGACCGTCGGGCGGTGCGCAGCGGCGAGGTGTTCGCGATGACGGTCGCCGTGATCGGCATGACCCTGGCGATGTAGCGCGCCGCGCCCCGCGTCCCCCGCGCCCCCTTCCCTCGATCGCTGCGAGCCCGCGTTACGGTGGTCCCGTGTCCGATCGCCCAGTCCGCCGACCCGACCCCGCCCCGCGCCTCGACGAGGTCGACGAGCGCATCCTCTGGACCCTCGCCGCCGATGCGCGGATCCCGAACAACCGGCTCGCCGCCGCGGTGGGCATCGCGCCGTCGACGTGTCTCGCGCGGGTCCGCGCCCTCGAGGACGCCGGGGTCATCCGCGGCTACCGGGCGGACGTCGACGTGGCGCGGCTCGGGTTCTCGATCGAGGCGATGGTCTCGGTCCGGGTGCACGCGGCAGCACGGCACGAGCTCCGGGACTTCGCGAAGCGCCTGCTCCGGGTGCCCGTCGTGCTCGACGTGTCGTTCCTCGCCGGGGACAAGGACTTCCTCGTGCACATCGCGTGCACGTCGACCGAACAGCTGCGGGACTTCGTCGCGGACGAGCTGAGCGGGGACCCGTCCGTCGCGACGACGCAGACGAACATCGTGTTCGAGCGCCTGGTCGCGGACCGGGAGCGCCAGGGGCGTTCGTACGACGAGCTCCGTCGCTGGCACGCCTGAGCCGGGGAGCGCGAACCTCGCGGCACGAGCTACCGCGTGCGGGTCATCGGGACGTGCGGGATGCCGTCCTCGTGGAACCGGTCCCCGGAGCGGACGAACCCGAACCGGCCGTACCACTGTTCGAGGTGCTCCTGGGCGTCGATCGACACCACGGGGGAGCGTGTCTCGGCGATCGCGGCCTCCATGAGCTCCGCGCCGAGGCCCTTGCCCCGAGCGGCCGCCGCGGTCGCCACACGACCGATGCGCTCGGTTCCGTCGGGCTCGCGCAGCAGGCGCAGCGTGGCGTCGACCGAGCCCTCGCCCGCCCAGAACTGGATCGTGCCCGGCTCGAGGTCGCGGCCGTCGATGTCCGGGTAGGCAGCGGCCTGCTCGACGACGAAGACGTCCTGGCGCAGCCGGAGGATCTCGTGCAGCGTGACGATGTCGAGGTTACGGGTGGGGGCGCTGAAGATCGAGGTCATGCCGAGCTGTTCCTGACGGTTCCTTGGGAAAGGGGGTGCGCGATCGCCCGATCAGGCGTACCGTGCCGGTCAACCACTCTACGTGCGCAGCCAGATCAGGAGGTGAGCGCATGGACAAGCCGTTGCGTGCACCCTGGCACGCTGCGATCCGGTACGCCCTCGTGGGCACCGGGGTGAGCGCCGCCGCCGTGCTGCTCTCGCTGACCTTCGGCGCGCACTCCGCGTCCGCCTCCACGGCGCCGCCCGCCCAGACGCAGTCGCAGTCGCAGCCGGGTCTCGTCGGCGGCCTCGTGCAGGGGCTCGGCGACACCGTGCACGGCGTCGCCGGTGGCGTCGGGGAGGTCCTCGGCGACGTCGTGGACCCCGTGCACCAGGCCGTCGCCCCCGCAGCCCCAGCCCCCGCCGCGCCAGCCCCCGCAGCCCCGGCCGCGCCAGCCCCAGCGGCACCGGCACCCGCGCCAGCCCCGGCCGCTGCGCCAGCACCGGCCGCAGCACCCGCTCCGGCAGCACCGCCGTCGAGCACCCCCGCGCAGCCGTCCGCGCCGCAGACAGCAGCCGCACCGACGGCTCCCGGACCGGCGGCTCCGGTCCAGCCGACCGCACCGCAGCCGGCAGAGCCGGCCACCACGACCGCGCCGCCCACGTCGACCACGCCGGCCGACCCTGCGGAGGCGACCAGCGCCTCCCGTCCGCTCACCGGCACCGTCGCCACCGTGCTCCGTCCCGTCACCGGGACCGTGCAGACGCTCACCGACGCACGCCCGGTCACGACGGTGGTCAGCACCCTCGACCACGTCGTCGGCGCCGTCCCGATCGTCGGCACGCTGCTCGGCGACGACACGCTCGGCACGGTGACCGCACCGGTCAGCGGGCTGGTCGATGACACCCTCGGCGGCGTCGGGACCGCCGTGGGAACGGTCCCGGACGTGCTTCCAGGCACGCCCGGGACCGGTGGGGGCACCCTGCCTGGAGGCTCGGAGCCCCATCCACAGATCCCCTCGCCTCCGGCAGGTGACGGTGTCCCCGCCGTGGGCGGCTCCTCGACGTCGGTGGCCGAAACGTCGGAGAAGGTCCCTGCTCGGGCCGCTGCGGCATCCAAGGTCGTCGCCGCGCAGGCCACCCCGGCCGCGGACGACGTCACCGTGCTCGCGCCCGCCGCGTCCTCCGGTGAGCAGGCCGCTCCGGCGTCCGCGGCGATCGGCGGTGGCGCGCTCTTCGTCCCCGACGGACACGGCCACCAGGACTCGCCGCTCGGCGGTTCCGGATCAGGACTCGCCGGCAGCACCACGACCGTCGGCTCGGCCGGCGCCGGTGTCGTCGGCACGGTCGGCGCCGACGCCGACCAGGACCCCCTCGCCGCGGGGACACGCGGCACCATCGCCGACGACGCCGTTCCCGCGTCGCTCACCGGCGACCACGACGTCGCCCCTGATTGAGATCGGCGCACCTGCCCGTCAGGCAGGACGCGCCACCGACCGCGACCGCGGTCGGGAACACATCTCGATCAGGAGTGATGACCATGAACAAGTACGTCTCGAGAGGGCTGTGGTTCGCCCTCTTCGTCGGCGGGCTGACGGTCGGAGGGGCCACCGCGGCGAACGCGGCGACGACCTCCGGCACGGACGGCACCGTCTCAGGAACGCAGGTGGCGCCGTCGATCGACGCGCCCGTCTCCGCCGTCGGCAACGCCCTCGGGGTGCTCGGCGACGCGGTGTCCTCGGCCGTCCCGGCTCCGGCCGCTCCGGCAGCTCCCGCCGCACCGGCCGCACCGGCCGTCGACCCTGCGTCGGCGGCGGTGCCCGACACGGCTCCCGCGGCGCCGTCGACCTCCGGGTCGGACGGCGTCGGCTCGGGGACGCAGGTCGTACCGGACGTGAGCGCGCCCGTCGACGTGACGGGCAACGCGATCTCGGTCGGTGGCGACGCAGCGTCGACCGCCGTGCCGACCGCCCCTGCCCCCGCCGCGGCACCCGCGCAGGCGACTCCCGCGGCACCGTCGACCTCCGGGTCGGACGGGATCGCCTCGGGGACGCAGGTCGCCCCCGCGGTGGAGCTGCCGATCACGGTGTCCGGGAACGGCATCGGTCTGCTCGGTGACGGGACCACTACCGGCTCGACGACGGGCACGGCGGCTCCGGCCGGCGCGACCTCCGGCGGATCGACCGGGGGCTCGACCTCCGGCGCCGACGGGACCGTCTCCGGGACCCAGGTGGCACCGTTGATCTCGATCCCGGTGACGGTCTCCGGCAACGGGATCGCCGTCGTGGGAGACGGAACCTCCACCGGATCGACGACCACCCCGGCTGCCGGTACTCCGGGTTCCGGCTCGACCGGCACGACGGGCGCCCCGACGACCTCCGGGTCCGACGGCATCGCCTCGGGGACGCAGGTGACACCGGCCGTTTCCCTGCCGGTGACCATCGCGGGCAACGGCATCGGTCTCCTCGGTGACGGCACCAGCACGGGCGGCACCACGACCGGCACCGCCCCGACCAGCGGAACGGGCACGGCTGACGGCAGCGCCACGGCCGGTCCGGTCACCGACGGCACGGACGGCACCGCCTCGGGCACGCAGGTCACCCCGGTGGTCTCGCTCCCGATCACCATCGGCGGGAACGGCATCGGTCTCGTCGGCGACGGCACCAGCACCGGAGCCACGACGACCGTGCCGGCTGGCGGCACCGCGACCGGCACGACCGGCGGCACGGCCGGATCCACGTCGGGCTCGGACGGGGTCCTGTCCGGGACGCAGATCGCACCGGTGGTCTCACTCCCGATCACCATCGGTGGGAACGGCATCGGCCTGGTCGGCGACGGCACCAGCACCGGGACCACGACGGTCCCCGGTGACGGCGGCACGACGCCCGGCGACGGTACCGACCCCGGTGACGGCACCGACCCCGGCGACGGCACGGACCCCGGCAACGGCACGGACCCGGGTGACGGCACGACGCCCGGCGACGGCACGGACCCGGGCGACGGCGGTTCGACGCCCGGCGGCGTCACCACCCCGATCGGCGATGACGGCTCGGGGACCACGGCCGAGGCCGTGACCACCGTGTCGACGACCGGTTCGGGCACCGCGGTCTCCACCACCGGTGTCGCGACGGTCTCCACCACGGCAGCCCGCGCAGCGACCTCCTGGGCGACCCAATCCGGGCTCGCGTACACGGGGGCGTCCTCGCAGCTCGTGCCAGCGGGGATCGCGCTGATGCTGCTCCTCGGGGGTGCCGGGACACTCGTCCTCCGACGCCGCCACTGATCACCATCCGCGCTGCGGGGTACCGGTTCGCCGGTACCCCGCAGCACCACGCCCACGGCACGGAGGTGTCCTGGGAACAAGCCGGGTGCTTCCTGCAAGCGCATGATGCCGATGCTGTGAGGAGCGGAAGCGGTTCGGCAGCATCGGGTGAGTCACCGAGCGGGACGATGAACGCGTGTTCAACGAACTGCTGCGCGTGCCGATCGTCCGGCCCGACGTCCTCATCCCGGTCGACGTCGCGGCAGCGCTGCTGACGATCTGGGCGCTGCTCGGCCCGTTCCGTCGCAGCTCGCGCGCGGGCGGTCGAGGACGTCGGCTGCTCGTCCGTGCCGCGGCGCTCGTGGTGGGTGCTGCGGTCGGGCTCGTCCTCGTGTGGTGGCTCGGTGACGTGCAGGACGAGTTCGGCGTCGCGTTCACGCCGGTCACCCGGATGTGGATCGCATTCGCGTGCGCTGCCGTCGCGATGTGCCTCGTCGTCCTGGTGCAGGGCGGCTGGGGGCGTCGCACCGTCGCGGTCGCCGCAGCTGCCGCCGTCCTGCTGGCGTCCGGGCTCGGCGTGAACGTCGACTTCGGCGCCTACCGGACGATCCAGCAGGCGATCACCACCAACCCCTACCCGTCGGGTTCGCTCGGCCACCAGCACGCGGTGGCTGCGGGGACCCCGGTCGTCGATGCAGCACGGTGGACCGCCCCCGCGAACATGCCGAAGTCCGGAAGGACACTGTCGGTGCGGATCCCCGCGACGGTCTCGCACTTCCGGGCACGGAAGGCGGTCGTCTGGCTCCCGCCGGCTGCGCAGACGGCGGACCCGCCGACCCTCCCGGTCCTGATCGCGCTGTCCGGGCAGCCGGGTCAGCCGTCCGACATGTTCCAGACCGGGAACCTCGGTGGCTACCTCGACCGCTACGCAGCGGCGCACCACGGTCTGGCACCGATCGTCGTGTCGCCCGACCAGCTCGGGGCGCCGAACCGGAACCCGATGTGCGTCGACTCGCGTCGCCTGGGGCGGAGCGCGACGTACGTGATGACGGACACGGTCCGCTGGATCACGGACCACCTGGACGTGGCGTCGACACCGGACGCGTGGGGCATCACCGGTTTCTCCGAGGGCGCGACCTGCGCGATGCAGTTCTCCACCGAACACCCCGGGGTGTTCGGTACGGCGCTGGCCATCTCGAGTGAACTCACCGTGAAGAACGGGTCGCTCGCGAACACGGTCCGCGTCGGCTTCGGGGGTTCCCGGGCGGCCTACGAGGCCGCGGCGCCGATCGCCACCATGCGTCGCGATGCTCCGTACCACGACCACCTCACCGTCTTCGGGTTCGGGCAGGACGACGCTCCGTACCGCGCGTCGACCACCGCGCTCCGCGACGCCGCGGTGCAGGCGGGCATGCAGACGTCGGTCATCGTCTCGCCCGGATCGGCGCACGACTGGAACACCGTGCGGTACGTCCTCGCGAACGGGCTGCCGGCAGTGGTCGCCCACCTCGGGCTGCCGTCGATGCGAGGGGCGCTGTGACCGGCGGGGGCCGCGTCCTCGACGAGGAGCGTGTCGCGCCCGTGCGCGCCCGGCTGACCCGCGCGGGGCGCGCCGTCGTCGGCCGTGTCCGGCGGTACCCGGTCACGAGTGTCGTCGTGCTGCTCGTCGTGCTGACCTCCGCCATCGGCGTCGCGATGCGCGTCCACCACGCAGCGTCCGGCACCGCTGCGCTGGGGCCGCTCCGCGTGTTCGCCGCGTCGACCGGGTTCGTCGCCCTGGTCCTGACCATCGCCGGCGTGGTCGTCCTCGTCGGCGCCTCGGAACGGCTGATGGGCTCGTGGCGGACCGCCGTCGCGTTCGTCGTGACGACGGTGGTCGGAACCGGGGTCGGCGCACTCAGCGCCTTCGTCGACCTCGACGGCCGTGGAGCCGGTCCGCTCCTCCTCGGGCGCGCGACCGCGTTCGACCCGTGGACCGCCGTCGTCGGCACGATCGTCACCGCGAGCGCGTTCGCCGGTCCGCTGTGGCGCCGACGGATCCGCGTCAACGCCCTCGCGGTCGTCGCGGCCCTGTTCCTCTACGCCGGGCATGCCTCCGACCTGTACGCGGTGCTGGCAGCTGCAGCCGGGTGGATGCTCGGCGAGTTGCTCCGGAACACGCCGAAGCGCACCGGGTGGGTGCGGAGCTCGCACCGAGAGACGCGCGTCCTGCTCGGCACCGTCGTCCTCGTGTCCGCGGTGGGGCCCATCATCGCGCTCGTCTCGCGCGCCCGGGTCGGGATCCTCGCGCCGATCGCCGCCGTCGTCGGGGCCGGCCCGGTCACACCGGTGTCCGGGTGCCGGACGGACGGCGTCGCGGGGGAGTGCCTCCGGCGGCTCCTGGCGTACCACGCGGCTGATCCGTGGACGGTGCTGCTCGCGGTGCCGCCGCTCCTCGTCCTGGTCGTCGGCGGCCTCGGGCTGTTCCGCGGCAGCCGCTTCGCGGTGTGGCTCGTGGTGGCGGTCGACGTGGTGACCGCGCTCGCCGCGGCGGTCACGTACGGCGCGGTCCCTGGTCGGGTGGAGCGCCTGCACGGCTCGGAGGACCAGTTCGTCGTGACGCTCTCGATCCTCGCCTCCATCGCGGTCCCGCTGGCGACCGCGGTCGTCCTCGTCGTGCTCCGCCGATCGTTCACCGTGCTGCCGTCTCGTCGCCGCACCGTCGGGTTCGCCGCGGCCGTGCTCGTCGCTGCGGCGGTGATCGTCACGGTGCTGCTGGTCGTCACCGACGCGTCGCCGAACCGGGTCCCCGACCCCCTGCGCGTGGTCGTGGCGGCGCTCGGGCCGATCGCCCCGACCACGTTCTGGGACCACCTGCCGGCCCTCGACCCTGCGCGCCGCCTGTCGCTCGGCCTCGCCGGCCCGGTGCTCTGGCTCGTCGTCGCCATCGCGGCGATCGGCCCCACCGGTGCGGCACGACCCGACGCGGACTCCGACGAGGTCCACCGCGACCGGGAGCGCGCCCGCGCGCTGCTCGTCGCGGGCGGCGGCGACACGTTCGGGTGGATGACGACCTGGCGCGGCAACGCGTACTGGTTCGCGGCGGACGGCCGGGCCGGTGTCGCGTTCCGGCGCAACGGTGGCGTCGCGGTCACCGTCGGCGGACCGTTCGGGTACCCGGACGCCCGGCCGGCCGCGCTGACCGACTTCGCCCGGTACTGCGACGACAACGGGTGGACGCCGGTGTTCTACGGCGTGGACGTGCAGGTCGCCGGGGCGCTGACCGCCGTCGGCTGGGCGACGCTGCCCGTCGCCGAGGACGCCGACTTCGACCCGCGGACCTGGACGACGAGCGGCAAGCGGAAGCAGGACGTGAGGACCTCGGTGAACAAGGCCGCCCGCGAGGGCGTGACGGCCACGTGGGCGAGCTGGGACGAGCTCCCCGCGACCACGACCCGCCAGATCGAGGCGATCTCGGAGGAGTGGGTCGCGGAGCGCGAGCTCCCGGAGATGGGCTTCACGCTCGGAGGGATCGACGAGATGCGCGACCCCGCCGTCCGCACGCTCGTCGCGCAGGACGCCGAGGGGACTGTCCTCGCCGTCACCAGCTGGCTGCCGTCGTTCCGCGAAGGGCGCGTCGTGGGATGGACCCTCGACGTGATGCGCCGCACCGCAGCAGCCCCGAACGGCGTGATGGAGTTCCTGGTCGCGAGCGCGGCCGAGCGGATGCGGGAGGACGGCGCCGAACGGCTCAGCCTCTCCGCCGCGCCGCTCGCCAGCGCCGGCGGCCCTGCCCCCGAGGGCGGACAGAACCTCCTCGAACTCGTCGGCGGTGTCCTGGAACCCGTCTACGGCTTCCGGTCGCTCCTGCGGTTCAAGCAGAAGTTCGGCCCGGACCTGCACCCGCTCGCGCTCGCGTACCCGGACCCGGTGGCACTGCCGGCCATCGGGGTCGCGGTGGTCCGCGCGTACCTGCCCGACCTCTCGCTCCGACAGGCCGTCGCACTCGCGCGCGGCCGCGGCTGACGAGCCACGAACCCCGTGACGACGTGACGACGTGACGGCGTGTGACCGGTGTCGATGCGACGCCCACACGGCTGGGGTATCGTTCGGGGTACGCAAGCGCTCCGGGGTCGGTGTAATTCCGAACCGGTGGTGACAGTCCACGAACTGACGACGGGTGTGAACCCGCCTGATGTTGACTCGGTGAAACTCCGGGACCGACGGTGAGAGTCCGGATGGGAGGCGCGCTGGCGGACACGACGCGACCACCTGCGTGGGCGCACGGGTCCGTCGATGCCGACGATCGTCGAACGCCCCCGGAGTCCCGTTGAGAGGACACCAGTGTTCACCGGCATCATCGAGGAACTCGGCACCGTCACCGCCGTCGACCCCCAGGGCGACTCCGTCGCGCTCACGATCCGTGGCCCGCTCGTGGTCACGGACGCGAAGCACGGCGACTCCATCGCGACGAGCGGCGTCTGCCTGACCGTCGTCGAGCAGACCCCGGAGACGTTCACCGCCTTCGTCATGAAGCAGACGCTCGACATGAGCGCACACGGCTCGCTGCGGGTGGGTGACCCGGTGAACCTCGAGCGCGCGGCCTCCGTCGGCGACCGGCTCGGCGGCCACATCGTGCAGGGCCACGTCGACGGCACCGCGACGGTGCTCGAGAGCGCGGACGGTGACGGATGGCGCCGCGTCCGGTTCGCCCTGACGCCGGAGCTCAGCCCGCTCGTCGTCGACAAGGGCTCGATCGCGCTCGACGGCGTCTCGCTCACCGTCAGCGCCGTCTCCCCGGAGACGACCGACCCGGCTGATGCCTGGTTCGAGGTCAGCCTGATCCCCGAGACCCTCACCGCCACGACGCTCGGTGACCGGGTCCCCGGCGACCGGGTCAACGTCGAGACCGACGTCCTCGCCCGGCACGTCCGGCGCATGCTGCGGCTCGACGCCGCCGCGCAGGTCCTCGAACTGGAGGCTCAGTGATGGTCGCCGACGCCCCGCACGTCGTCGACGTGGCAGCACCAGGGCACGTGGCCGAGTTGTCGACGATCGAGGACGCCGTCGCCGCCATCGCGGCCGGCCGGCCGGTGATCGTCGCGGACGACGAGTCCCGCGAGAACGAGGGCGACGTCATCCTGTCCGCCGAGCTCGCGTCGCCGGAGTGGATCGCCTGGACCGTGGCGCACTCGTCCGGGTTCATCTGCGCGCCGGTCAGCGCCGCGATCGCGGACACGCTCGACCTGCCGCCGATGGTGGCCCACAACGAGGACGTCCGCGGGACCGCCTACACCGTGACGGTCGACGCGGCCGTCGGAGTCACGACCGGGATCAGTGCCCACGACCGAGCCCGGACGCTCCGGGTGCTCGCCGACCCGGCATCGGTCCGCGGCGACCTGCACCGTCCAGGGCACGTCGTTCCGTTGCGTGCGCGACCCGGCGGGGTGCGGGAGCGCGCCGGGCACACCGAGGCAGCGATCGACCTGGTCACCGCGGCGGGCTTGCGGCCCGCGGCGGCGATCTGCGAGATCGTCGACGAGGACGGCAGCATGATGCGGCTGCCGCGGCTCGTCGAACTGGGGGCGCGCGAGGGCGTGCCCGTCATCACCATCGCCGCACTCGCCGAGTGGCTGGACGCGGCAGACCGGGCAGCGGCGGACGCCGCGCCCACGGAAGGAACGACACGATGAGCGGAGCAGGCGCGGCGGACCGCGACCAGGTCGACGGCAGCGGCATCCGGGTGGCGATCGTCGCCGGGCAGTGGCACGACACGATCGCGGCGGGACTCCTCGCCGGGGCCCAGCGCGAGGTCGAGCGCCTCGGCGCCGACGCCACCGTGCTGCCCGTCCCCGGGAGCTTCGAGCTGCCCGTCGTCGCGAAGGCGGCACTCGAGAACGGGTTCGACGCGGCGGTCGCCCTCGGCGTGATCATCCGCGGGGGCACGCCGCACTTCGAGTACGTGTCCGACGCGGCGACGAGCGGCCTCACCCGGGTCGCGATCGAGACCGGCAAGCCCGTCGGCTTCGGCGTGCTCACCCTCGACGACGAGCAGCAGGGCATCGACCGTGCAGGGCTGCCCGGCTCGAAGGAGGACAAGGGCGCCGAGGCGGCGCACGCCGCGATCGCGACGGCCGTGGTGCTGCGGAGCCTGCGCGCCGCGACCGTCCCCGCCTGACCCGCACCGAGCCTCCAGTCCGGACCGGACGCGAAACGGGCCCCGCACCGATGTGGTGCGGGGCCCGTTGCCGTGCGGTGTGTGACTACCGCTTGCCGAACACGTGGATCGGCAGGAAGAAGGAGATGCACATGAGCAGGATGCCGCCCATGAACACGAATGCCTGACCCGAGCTCACCTGGAACGCGACGCCGAACAGGTACATCGACACCAGCAGGAGCAGGATCGAGAAAACAGCGGCGATGACGCGGCCCACAGTGGTACCTCCGGAATCAGGCGGGTGGATCGGCCCCAGTCTATCCCCAGGTCGGGGTGTGCTGGTTCACGCCACGGGCTTCGTGGACACCAGACGGTCGACGACGACGAGCAGTGGCTCCATCTCGACCGAGGCGCGGTCGGGGCGACCGTCGCTCGCGGCACCGAGGGACGCAGCGTGGTACAGCCCGTCGCCCATGAGCTTGATCGCCTGCGCGGTGGGGACGTCCCCGAGCGCGTCCACGAGCGTCGCGAGCCAGGCGTTCTCGGTCTCGTCGAGGGTGCGGCCGGCCTCTTCGTAGCCGGCCTGCTGCAGGCGGCTCGCGGCGAGCAGGGCGAGGTCGAGCTCGCTGCCGACGTACTGGCAGTTGCGGACGAAGTAGCGCGCAGGGCCGTCCTCGGCCTCGCGCATGCGGTCGACGTCGACGGCGGAGAGGTCGGCGAGCCGGTCGCACAGGCCCTCCACCAGCGCGGCCTTCGAGCCGAAGTGGTACAGCAGTCCGCCCTTCGAGACGCCGGCGCGGGCGGCGACGGCGTCGAGGGTCGCAGTGCGCTCGCCTTCCTCGCACACGATGGCGACGAAGCTGTCGAGGACACGGTCGCGAGCACTTGCCATAGGGGTGAGTCTAGGAGGCGTCGAGGACACGGTGCAGCGCGCATCGGGGTGCACTTGCCATAGGGGTGAGTCTAGGAGTGCCAGGACGGCGACGCGGAACCCGCGCCGCCGTCCGTGTCTCAGCCCTTCAACGCACCGGCCGCGATGTTCGCGATGAAGTGCCGCGACCCGATGATGAACACCCCGATCAGCGGGAACACGCTGATCACCGCGCCGGCCATCACGGCGCCGAGGTCGGTCGCGTTCACCGAGCTCAGGCCGGCGAGGGCCACCTGCAGGGTCTGCCCCTTCGGGTCGATCAGCACGATGAGCGGCCAGACGTAGTCGTTCCAGGCGGTGATGAACGTGAAGATCCCGAGGAACGCCAGCCCACCGCGGAGCATCGGCACACCGACCGACCACCACGTCCGGAAGAACCCGGCACCGTCCACCCGGGCGGAGTCGATGAGCTCGTTCGGGATCGACGTCGTCGCGAACTGCCGCAGCAGGAAGATGCCGAACGCGTTCGCGGCGCCGGGGATGATGAGCGCCTGCAGCCCACCGATCCACCCGAGCTTCGCCATGAGCACGAAGCTCGGGACGAGGGACAGGCTCCCGGGCACCAGGAAGGTGGCGAGCATCACCGTGAACAGCGCGCGCTTGAACGGGAACTCGTACTTCGCGAACGCGAACGCCGCCAGCGAGTCGAACAGCATGACGAGGACCGCCGTGCCGCCGGCCACGATCACCGTGTTGAGGAGTGCCCGGAGCATGTCGACGCTGCCGAACACGCTCGCGATGTTCGCGAACGCGTTGTCGCCGAACCACAGCGACGGCGGGTACCCGAAGATCTCCGCGTTCGTCGACGTTGACATCACGAGCAGCCAGTAGAACGGGAAGATCGACAGCAGGACCCCGACGACCAGGCACACGTGCGTGACGAGCGTCCCGATCCAGCCTCGGCGGAACCCGTGGCGGTGGTCGGACTCGGCGGCACCGGGGCGACCGAGCGCAGCGGCGGTGTTCGTGGTCGTGGTCTCGGTGGCGGTCATGCGTCGACGCCCTTCTTCGTGGTGCGGACGGTGACGGTGCGCGCCGTGCGCAGCCGCCTGGGTGTCTTGAGGCCGTCGCGTTCGCTGAGCAAGCGCCAGTTGATGATCGCGAACACCACGGAGAAGATGAACAGCACCCAGGCGATCGCCGAGCCGTACCCGAAGTCGAACTGGTTGAACGCCTGCTCGTACTGGTACAGCACGATCGTCATGCCGGCCTCGTCCGGACCACCGACCGCGCCGCCGTTGAACAGGATCTGCGGCTCCGTGAAGAGCCCGAGCCCGCCGATGGTCGACGTGATCAGGGTGAAGAGGATGACCGGCCGGAGCATCGGGACGGTGATCCTCGAGAAGATCTGCCACGTGTTCGCACCGTCGACCTTGGCGGCGTCGTACAGCTCGGTGGGGATCGACTGCAGCCCGGCGAGGTAGATGATCGCGTTGTACCCGGTCCAGCGCCAGATCACCATGACGGAGATCGTGACCTTGATGCCCCAGTACGACGACAGCCACCCGACGGGGTCGGCGCCGAGTGCACGCATCGCGGCGTTCACGAGTCCGAACCCGTCCGAGAAGACGGAGCCGAACACGATCGCCATCGCGACCATGCTCGTGACGTTCGGGATGAAGAACGCCACCCGGTAGAAGCCCTTGGCCCGGATGTTGCCGTGCAGCAGGAACGCGAGCACGAGTGCGAGGAAGAGCATCGGGAGCGTCGACATGATCCAGATGAGGAACGTGTTCCCGACGGCGTTCCAGAACCGCGGGTCGCCGAGCAGGTACTGGTACTGCGCGAAGCCGACCCACGTGGGGCTGCCGATGCCGTCCCAGTCGGTGAAGGACAGCACGATCGAGAACACGATCGGGAACAGCCCGAACACCAGGAACAGGACGTAGAAGGGGGCGATCGCGACGTACTGCGGCCAGAACCGACGGAGGCCGAACCGCTTGCCGGTGGCCGCGGTCGTGATCGACGCGGTGGGCGTCCCGACGACGGCGGGGATGCTCGTCGTGGGCGGTGCCTGCTTGGTGCTCATGCCGTGACCCCGCGCTTCTCGAGGACCCGGTTCGTCTGGTCGACGGCGTCCTGCCAGGCCCGGTCCGGGTCCTTGCCCGCTGCCTCGACGTTGGTGATCTCGGTCGCGAAGGCGCCGATGAAGCGCTCGTTGTTCGAGATGTACGTGACGGGGACGTCGGACGCGGTGGCGCTGAAGAACGCCAGCGGGTCCTGGTCGCCGAAGAAATCGCCCGGCTTCTGCATGAGGCCGTTCCGGAACGACGACGGCGTCGACGGAAAGAGCTGGATGTCGTTGTAGGTGTGGGACTGCACCTCGGGAGAGGTGATCCACATCGCGAACGCCGCTGCGGCCGCCGGATCCTTCGACGACTTCGGGACGGCGAGGAACGAGCCGCCGCTGTTACCCGGGCGTTCCGGCTGCCGGGCGATCCGCCACGAACCCGACGACGAGGGTGCGGTGTCGTGGATCACCTGGGTCCACCACGCGCCCTCGATCTGTCCCGCCACGCGGCCGGACACCCATCCGGCGTTCTGGTCGGTGCCGGACTGCAGGTTCCCGGTCACGCCGGACTTCGCGCACGCGACGGCGTTCTCCCACGCCTTCCGGATGCTGCTGTCGTCCTGCTCGAAGACGGGCTGGTCGTCACGGTCGAAGTACCGCGTGGGGCTGGCGTACACGTACTGGTTGAAGAGCTGGTTGGCCGTGATGACCGTGGCCACGTCGGCCTTCTTCCGGAGGGTCGACCCGAACGTCCGGAAGTCGTCCCACGTGCTGATCGACGCCGACACCTCGTCCGGGTCGGTCGGCAGGCCGGCCTTCGCGAGGACGTCCTGCCGGTAGAAGAACGCGGTCGGTCCGGTGTCGACGGGCCAGAAGCACTGCCGTCCGCTCGGGGTGGTGCCGAGGGCGCGCTTCCAGTCGTAGTACTCGGACTTCTTCGCCGCGCCGCCGTGGTCGTCGAAGTCCGTGAACAGGTCCTCGTCGGGGAAGTACAGCCAGCAGTTCGAGTTCACCATGAGGACGTCGGGGATGAACGCGTTGCCCGCCAACGCCGTCCGGAACTTCGTGTCGTAGGACGCACCGCCGATGAGGTCGGGGCGGAGGCGCATCGGGCGGTGCCCGTCGATGCCCGCGGCCGCCTGCTTCAGGAACTTCGGGTCGAGCGACCGGTTCCAGTACCAGAGGACGAGCTCGTCGGGGTCCTTCGAGATGGAGGTGCCGGTGGAGCACCCGGCAAGGAGCGCTGCGGCGCCGAGTGCGCCGGCACCGGCGAGGAAACCCCGCCGGCTGAGACTGATCGATGGTGCTGCTGTCACGGGGATGCCTGCTCTCGTCGTTGAGATCGGGGAGTCCGTGAGCGATCGACCGTGAACGCTCACGAATTGGGTCAGAGCATGCTCTGCCCGACACGCCGTGTCAAGCATCATCTGCATTGCGGCAACGGGCCGAGCGCGTTAGCGTCGACCCGACCGTGAAGGTTCACGAGACGAACAGGATCCGCATGTCAGCGCAGACCGCGACCACCACCGGCACCCCGACCGCAGCGACGAACGACACCCCCGGCTGGGCGGTCCTCGGCCCTGGCGGCATCGCCCGCCGGTTCCTCTCCCAGCTGTCGGCGAGCGAAGCGGGCGGCACACTCGTCGCGGCCGGCAGCTCCGCTGTCGAGCGGGCGCAGGCGTTCGCGGACGAGGCCGTCGAGCACGGCTTCGCGGACGTCACCGCGGCGACGTACGACGAGGTCCTCGCCGACCCGCGCGTGGACGCCGTCTACGTCTCCACCGTGCACACCGGGCACGCCCGGCTCGTCCTCGCGGCGCTCGCCGCGGGCAAGGCCGTCCTCTGCGAGAAGCCCCTCGCGCCGAACCACGGCACCGCGATGGCGCTCGCCGACGCCGCCCGTCAGGCCGGGCTGCCCCTGGTGGAGGCGTACATGTACCGCTTCCACCCGCAGACCGCTGCACTCCTCGAGCTGGTCCGGCAGCGGGCGATCGGCGACATCACACACATCGACGCGTCGTTCGCGTTCCGCGCGGGGTCCCGCAGCGGCCGGCTGTTCGACGTCGACACCGCCGGTGGCGGCATCCTCGACGTCGGCGGCTACCCGGTGACGATGGCCGCCGCGGTCGTGCAGGCCGCGACCGGTGTGGCCGTCGCCGAGCCGACCGAGCTCACCGCGACGGGGACGCTCGGCCCGACCGGGGTCGACGAGTGGACCACCGCGCAGCTCACCTACCGCGGCGGCATCACCGCCGACGTCCGCACCGGCGTCCGCGTGCAGGACGACAACGCGGTGACGATCCACGGCACGAGCGGGAAGATCACGCTGACCGACCCGTGGACCCTCGGCGAGGACCCGACGATCGAGATCCGCACCGTCGACGAGGACCCCAGGACCCTGTCGTTCGGCGGGGCGAAGCCGTACGCGCTCGAGGCCGACGCGACCACCGCTGCCCTGGCCGCCGGACGCGTCGATGCCTCCGAGTACACGCTCGACGAGTCCCTCGCCACCGCCAGGACCCTGGACAAGTGGCGCGCGGCGATCGGCCTGCGCTACCCGTTCGAGGCCGAGACCGCCGACATCCCCACGGTGAGCGGGAGCCCGCTGACCGTGCAGGCGGACAACCCGATGCAGTACGGCGAGATCCCCGGCGTCGGCAAGCGCCTGTCGCGCCTGGTGATGGGCGTCGACAACCAGCCGGACCTGGCACACGCCAGCGCGATCTTCGACCTCTTCGTCGAGCAGGGCGGCAACGTCTTCGACACCGGGTACATCTACGGCGGGGGCGTGCTCGAGGGCCGACTCGGCAAGTGGATCCAGAACCGGGGGATCCGCGAGGACGTGGTCGTCATCACGAAGGGCGCGCACACGCCGTACTGCGACCCCGAGTCCCTCAGTCGACAGCTGCTCGAGAGCCTCGAGCGCCAGGGCACCGACTACGCCGACATCTACATGATGCACCGCGACAACGAGGACATCCCCGTCGGGGAGTTCGTGGACGTCCTCGACGAGCACCGTCGCGCCGGCCGCATCCGCGTGTACGGCGGCTCGAACTGGAGCCTCGCCCGCTTCGACGAGGCGAACGCCTACGCCCGTGCGAACGGCAAGCACGAGTTCGAGGTGCTCAGCAACCACTTCGGGCTCGCCGAGGCGTACGACGTGCCGTGGGCCGGCTGCCGCCACGCGACCGATGCCGCGTCGAAGGAGTGGCTGGCGGAGCGCCAGGTGCCCCTGCTGCCGTGGTCGTCCCAGGCCCGTGGGTTCTTCACCGGACGCGCGACGCCCGAGGACACCAGCGACGCCGAGCTCGTGCGCTGCTACTACTCGGACGAGAACTTCGAGCGACTGCGCCGCGCCCGCGAGCTCGGCGAGCAGTTCGGGGTGCCCGCGACCGCGATCGCGCTCGCGTACGTCCTGAACCAGCCGTTCCCGACGTTCCCGCTCTTCGGACCGCGTACGATCGCGGAAGCCCGGTCGTCCATGACCGGCCTCTCCGTCGACCTCACTCCCGAACAGGTGGCATGGCTGGACCTCCGCGACTGACCGACGCCGCCAAACCGGTCCCAGCACCCGGCGGCCGCGCGACGATCATCGACGTCGCCGCGGCCGCCGGGGTGTCCCGGCAGACGGTCACGCGGGCGATGAACGGCATGTCCGGGATCAGCGCGGCGACCAAGGAGCGGGTGCTCGCGGTCGCCGAGCAGCTCCACTACCGGCCGTCCCGCTTCGGCCGCGGGCTCGTCACGGGTGGGGACCACCAGCTCGGCCTCGTGGTGAACGACCTCAGGAACCCGTACACGCCGCAGCTCGCCGCGTCGGTGTTCCAGCTCGCCGCCGAGCAGGGGTGGAACGTCATGCTCGCCGACGTCGACCTGGCGAGCGACCCCGACCGCATGGTGACGGCGCTCGGCGCGCAGACGGACGTGGTCATCGGGTACTTCGGCTCCCGTCGCGAGCGCTGGAACGACCTGCTCGGATCGGTCCCGATGGTCGAGCTGGACCCCTCGTCCGACCCGCCGACCGCCGCGGTGTGGATCGACCCCGCCGACGGGATCGAGGTGCTCGCCGACCACCTCGTCGCGACCGGGGTGCGCCATCCCGTGGTGCTCGACAACTCCTCGCCGGACGACACGAGCGTCCGCGGCGTGCTCATGCTGGACGCCCTGCGTCGACGAGGCTACCTGCCGGAGGTCGTCCACGCACCGCACGGCACGGCCGAGTGCGGGGCGGAGGAGACCGTGCGCATCCTCGGTCGGAAGCGCCGACTCGACGCGATCATCGCCTTCAACGACGTGATGGCCCTCGGCGTGCTGCAGGCGTGCCGCCGTGCGGGCGTCGACGTCCCCGGTGACGTCCGCGTGGTCGGTGTGGACGGGCTCCCGCTCGGCGGGCTCGTGTCCCCGACGCTCACGACGCTCGCGGTCGACCTCGACGCGGTCGCGCGCGAGGCGCTCGAGCTCGCCCTCGGCATGCTCGCCGGTGACCTGCCGCGCTCCGGTGCCGCGGTGCAGCGCAGCGTGCGCCACCGGTTGCTGCTCCGCGAGTCGGCGTAGGTCCGGGGCGACCACCAGGCGGACTGGAGGCTCGGGGCGGGCCCGCCACGAGCCTCCAGTCCGTCCTTTGGTTGTATTTGCAACATACCCGTCCAGACGGTACAGTAGAGGGGTCTTGCCGGGCTGCGTGACGACTTCCGCGCCCGGGGCACCACCCTCGAAGTCCGTGGAGCACCACCATGTCCGCACTCCTCACCAGTCCCATCGCCACGCGGGTCACCACCAGCCGCCCGCGACGGTTCCTGGCGCTCGCCGTGCTCATGCTGCCGGTCCTGCTGATCTCGGTCGACAACACCATCCTGAGCTTCGCCCTGCCGTCTATCTCGCGCGCGCTGGACCCCGACGCCACCACGCAGCTCTGGATCATCGACGCGTACCCGCTCGTCCTCGCCGGGCTCCTCGTCGTGATGGGCAGTGTCGGCGACCGCATCGGCCGCCGACGCATCCTGGTCATCGGCGCCTCAGGCTTCGCAGCGATGTCCGTCGCAGCCGCGTTCGCCACCGACGCCTGGATGCTCGTCGCCGCGCGCATCGCGATGGGCGTGTTCGGCGCCATGCTCATGCCGGCGACGCTGTCGATCATCCGCAACGTGTTCACCGATGCCACCGAGCGACGGATGGCCCTCGCCGTGTGGTCGACGATGTTCGCCGCGGGCAACGCGCTCGGTCCGCTCGTCGGTGGGGCGCTCCTCGCACACTTCCACTGGGGGAGCGTGTTCCTCGTCGCGGTGCCGATCCTCGTGCTGATGCTCGTCGGCGTGGCGTTCTGGGTGCCGGAGTCGAAGGACCGCAACCCCGGCCCGGTCGACGTGCTCAGCATGCTGCTGTCGCTCGGCACGCTCGCGCCGATCGCCTGGGCGATCAAGTCCGTCGTGCACGTCGAGGAACGCGGGCTCGCGATCGCGATGCTCGGCGTCGGGGTGCTGTGCGGCATCGCGTTCGTCCGCCGGCAGCTGCGTTCCCGGACGCCGATGCTCGACCTCCGGCTGTTCCGCAGCACGGCGTTCACCGGCAGCGTGCTGATGAACATGGCGGCGATGTTCTCGCTGACCGGGTTCCTGTTCTTCATCGCCCAGCACCTGCAGCTCGTCGCCGGGCTCGACCCCTTCACGTCCGGTGTCGTGCTCATCCCGGGCTCCGTGCTCACGATCGTCGCAGGGCTCGTCGTGGTGCCGATCGTCGGCCGGGTGGCCCCGCGGTGGGTCGTCGCCGTCGCGCTGCTGTTCTCGGCGGCCGCGTACGCGATGGTCGCCGTGCTCGGGCACCACGCGTCGATCGTCGCGCTGGCCTTCGCGTTCGTGCTGCTGGGCATCGGGATCGGCGCATCGGAGACGGTCACGAACGACCTCATCATCTCCACGGCGCCCGCGGACAAGGCCGGTGCCGCGTCAGCGCTCTCCGAGACCGCGTACGAGATCGGTGCGGTGCTCGGGACGGCGGTGCTCGGGACGATCCTCGCGACGACCTACCGGGCACACGTCGTCGTCCCCGACGGGCTGTCCTCGTCGGCGCACGTCGCGGCGCAGGAGACCCTCGGCGGAGCGGTGTCGGCGGCTGCGGACCTCGGCGGGTCGGCGGGGCAGGTGCTCCTCGAGTCGGCGCGGGCGGCGTTCGACTCCGGCGTCACGATCACGGCCGGCGTCGCCGCGGTGCTGATGGTCGTCGCCGCTGCCGGTGCCGTCGTGATGCTCCGCCGCCGCTGACGGCGTCGCCATGCGTCGCCCCTCGATGCGGCTCCGAGCGTGGACGACGGCGTGACGGCGCGCCCGGGATACGTGGAACCTGGGAATCGTTGACCTCAACCTTGGTTGAGGTCATACGTTGGGACATGGCCGCCGAGGGGTGAGCCACACCGATCCGAACGAGGAACGAACCAACGACTCCCATGCCCGAAGCAACACCGGCGAACGCCGTGCCGTCGAACATCGCGGACGCCTACAAGTCGGCCTTCCGTGGTCACCCCGCCGGTGTCGCCGTCATCACCGCCGAGGGGCCGGACGGACCGACCGGCCTCACCGCGTCCAGCGTCGCGAGCGTGGCGATCGACCCACCCGTCCTGGTGTTCTCGCTCTCGACGAACTCGGGCTCGGCCGGCGCCGTCCTCGGGGCTCCGGTGTTCGTGGTCCACCTCATGGACTCGCACGGCGTCGCCCTCGCGAGGCGCTTCGCGTCCACCGGCAGCCCCGCGGCCGACGACCCGATCTGGGGAACGCTCCCGTCGGGCGACCGGTACCTGCCCTCCGCCGCCTCCGCGCTGCGGTGCCGACCGCTGTCCACGACGCCGATCGGCAGTTCGACCGTCGTCGTCGCCGAGGTGCTCGACATCGTCATCGGGGACGAACGTGGCGAGCCGCTGGTCTACCACAACCGGGAATTCCACTCCCTCACCGATCGTTCCCGGCTCTCGTGAGCCGCGGAGCACCATCCGCCCATCCATTGATCGAAAGGAACTCACATGGCTGAGTACACCCTGCCGGAGCTGCCGTACGACTACGCCGCACTCGAGCCGCACATCAGCGGCAAGATCATGCAGCTGCACCACGACAAGCACCACCAGACCTACGTCACGGGTGCGAACACCGCGCTCGAGCAGATCGCGGAAGCGCGCGAGTCGGGCAACCTCGGGGCGATCAACAAGCTCGAGAAGGACCTCGCCTTCAACCTCGGCGGTCACGTCAACCACTCGATCTTCTGGACCAACCTCGGCCCGGACACGAAGGTCCCGGAGGGCGAGCTCGCCGCGGCCATCGACGAGTTCTTCGGCTCCTTCGAGAAGTTCCAGGCCCAGTTCACCGCCGTCGCGACCGGCATCCAGGGCTCCGGCTGGTCCGTGCTGGCCTGGGACACCGTCGGCCAGAAGCTGACGACGTTCCAGCTGTTCGACCAGCAGGCGAACGTGCCCTTCGGGCTCGTCCCGATCTTCATGCTCGACATGTGGGAGCACGCCTTCTACCTCGACTACCTCAACGTCAAGGCCGACTACGTCAAGGCCGTGTGGAACATCGTCGACTGGGAGAACGTCGCGGCTCGCTTCGCGAACGCGAAGTCGCAGCGCTTCGTCACGCTCTGACCTGACGGCAGAGTCACGCTCTGATCTGACGGCAGAACGGACGGGAGGCACGGTGCCAGCTGGCACCGTGCCTCCCGTCCGTCACGGGGTCGCGTCAGGCCGAGGTGAGGGTCGCGCCGGCGACGAGCTTGTGCGCGAGGTCGCGGAGGGCGGTGTCGGGATCGGCGTGTTCGCGGTCCACGATCGCACCCCACTGGATGCCGCGCGCGAGGAGCACTGCCGCCTGTGCGGCACGGTCGGCATCGTGTTCGCCGTAGCCGTGCGCACGGCACCAGTCGGCGATGGACGCGATCTGCGCCCGGTGCACCGTTCGCTCGTTGTCGCGGCCGTCGAGCGACTCGACGGCGCCGAGCTCGAAGGTGAGCCGTGCGGCCAGGGACCGCTCCGGGTCGTCGAGGCCGCCGAACACCTGCATGAGGTAGGACGTGAGTGCGAGATCGTCGGCGTCCGGGTCGAGCGCGATGTCGGCCGTCGCTGCCGCGAGGTGCTCCACCACCGCGCCGATCAGGGCCTCGCGCGTCCCGAAGTGGTAGACGATCGGGTACGCGCTGGTACCGAGCACGCGCCCGAGGCTGCGCACGGACACGTCTTCGATCTTCGTGTCCTGCAGGTGCTGCGCGACCTTGCGCACGATGGCGGGCTTCAGGGTCGGGTCTGGCTTGCGCGGCATGTCGTCTCCGGCGGTGATCTCGGCTGGCCGCTGGAATGCGACTCACGGGTATATTAGCGGCAGAGTCCGACATCGGGCTGTGAGATTTGATAACACGCGCAAGGTAAACGCTCTCAAAGTGGAGATTTACTCGCCTTCACGTACACTGAGGGCGATGACATCACCGCCCGAGCCCTCCGCGGCCGCTCCGAGCGCCGCCAGGGCCAGCGGTGGAGGCCGGGTCGGTGGGCGCCGTCGCGGCGTCGGGAAGCGGTTCCTGGTGGTGGGGGACCTGCTCGACGGCGTCCTCGTCCAGACCCGGGCAGCGGCGGCCGGCGACCACGACCCCGCTGCGGTGATCCGACACCGCCCCGCGGGAGCTGCCGGCACGACCGCGACGTGGCTCGGGTGGCTCGGTGCCGAGGTCGACATGGTGGGTCGGGTCGGCGTCGACGACGTCTACCGACACGAGCGCGCGCTCGAGGACGCCGGCGTCCGACCGCACATCCGGTACGACGCGCGGACGTCGACCGGTGCGCTCGTGTCGGTGCGGGGACAGCGCGGCCGGACGTCGATGACGGACGGAGCCGCGAGCGCGCTGCTGTCCGCCGCCGACGTGCCGATCGAACTCGTCGCACGTGCCGACATCGTCCACCTGACCGGAGAGGCGATGCTCGGGTCCGGCGGGACCGACCGCCTCGTGGACCTCGTCGCCCGGGCGCGGACGGGCGCCGCGCGGGTCTCGCTCGACCCGTCCTCGATCGCGGCCGTGCGCCTGGTCGGCGGTCCCGCGTTCCTCGCGGCGGTGCGCGGCGTCGACCTCATCGTCCCGAATCGTGCCGAGGCGCTCGAACTCACCGGAGCGGACGAGCCGGAGGACGCCGTTCGGGTGCTCACCCGCCACGTCCCGTTGGTCGTCGTGACGCTCGGGGTGGACGGCGTGCTGGTCGGGCGTCCGGGGCGCACCCCGCAGCGGGTCCCGGCGACCCCGGCCACGGTGGTCGACGGGATCGGCGCCGGCGACGCGTTCGCGGCCGGGTTCATCCGCGCATGGGCGACCGATCCGGTCCGCGTCGGGGCGGCCGCACGGGAGGGCACCCGCGTGGCCGCTCGCGCCGTCGGGTTCGTCGGGGGCCGCCCGCCGGTGTGACCGAGTGGCTCGTCGGCCGCGGCCCGCTGGGCTGTTCGAGCGCCGCTGGCCGGCGTTCGGCGGTCGCTGCCCGTCAGCGTTCGGTGGGCTCCGCCGTGCAGATCAGGGTCTGGACGAGTCCGGCGGCGAGCGGCGCCAGCCGGATCTCTACACGGAGTCGGCCGTTCGTCCCCGGCAACCACCAGCGGAGGTGCGTCGGCGTGGACGACTGCTCCGCCACCGGCGCGGCCGACAGGTCGGCGCCGACGGTGCGGACCGCCTCGGCGATCGCCGAGCGACGGCGATCGTACGGCACGTCCAGCGCGACGTTCGGGGTGCAGATCGCGTCTGCCAGGTCGTCGCTCCAGTCGGACAGGAGGCGCGACACGGCACCCTGCGCGGCTCGCGTCTCCGGGAGCACCGTCACGGGTGACCGGCCGGTGGTACCCGCCGTGGCGGCCCCCGCTGCGAGCAGCAGGTCGTGCGCGGTCTCGGTCGGGACGGAGACCTTCGCCTGGGTCGCGTTCTCGAAGGCGACGACACCGAGGCCGGTCTGCACGGACCACCGCATGTGTGCCGAGAAGCCCGGGTAACCGCCGGAGTGGGAGACGATCGAGCCGTGTTCGTCGTCGTGCTCGACGAACAGTCCGAAGCCGTAGCCGATCGGACGCTTCGCGCTCGGGAACGCGCTCCCGGGGATCCGGCGCATCGCCTGCTGCATGAGTCGGCGATCGGCGGGGGAGACCGGCCCGGCCTCGGCGGCGTCACCGGCGCGGATCGGGGCGAACGCCGACGACAGGTGCCGCGCCCACCGCGACAAGTCGGCGACGGTCGAGAAGAGCCCACCGATCGGTGAGAAGGCACCAGGGCCCGAGATGGGGAGGGGTTCCCACGACCCGTCGTGTGGCCGGGCCCCGACCACGACGAACCGGCGGGCGTCGGCAGCGGCGAAGACGGTGTCGTCCAGACCGAGTGGGCGGAGGACGGCGTCCGAGGCGACCTGGGTGAACGGGCGACCGGCCACGACGGCGATCGCGCGGCCGAGCAGGGCGTAGCCGAGGTTCGAGTACGCGAAGCAGGTGCCGGGGACGGAGTCGAACAACAGGCCCGTGCGGAGCACCGCGTCGAGCGCGTCGTCGGAGATCGGCTCTTGCCGGTCGCCCCACGGATCGTCGGTGGGGAACCCGGCCGACATGGTCAGCAGCATCCGGAGCGTGGGGACGGGGGAGTCCGGTGTCGGGAGCTGCACGTCGGCGAACGCCGGGACGAAATCGGTGATCGGTGCGTCGAGGGAGACCAGGCCGTCAGCGACCAGGCCGAGGAGCGTGGCGGCGGTGACGCTCTTCGTGCAGGACGCGATCCGGTAGACCGTGTCGGCGTCCGGCGCGGCACCGTCCCCGCGGTCACCGTGTCCGCCGGAGGCCACGAGTCCGTCCGCGTCGAACACGCCCCACACGGAGCTCGGCGCGACGCCGCGCTCGACCCGGTCGCGGAACAGCGCGTCGATCTGCTCGATCGTGGCGGAGTCGATCGTCATGCGTGCCGCATCCTGTCGTAGGCGTCGAGCGCCCGCTTCCTGGTCTCCTTGAGGTCGACCATCGGCTCGGGACGGTCTTCGTCCGACGGGACCCACCGCCGCACGTACTCCCGGTGCGGGTCGAACCTTTCGAGCTGGCGCTCGGGGTTGAAGACGCGGAAGTACGGTGCGGCGTCGAACCCGGAGCCGGCGACCCACTGCCAGTTGCCGGGGTTGTTCGCGGCGTCGGCGTCCACCAGGGTGTCCCAGAACCACTGCTCGCCGACACGCCAGTCGACCAGGAGGTTCTTCACGAGGAAGCTCGCGGTCACCAGGCGCATCCGGTTGTGCATCGCACCGGTGTGCCAGAGCTCGCGCATCCCGGCGTCGACGAGGTCGATCCCGGTCCTGCCCTGCTGCCAGCGTTCGAGTTCCGAAGCGGATGCACGTCGCCACGGGAACGCGTCGAACTCGCGACGGACGTTGACCGTCGCGATGTCGTCGCAGTGGAAGTACTCGTTCCAGTTGAACTCGCGCCACGCGAGCTGCCGCAGGAACCCGGGTGCCTGCTTGCGCTGGTCTGGCTCGAGTCGCTCGTGCAGTCGGTGCCACACCTGGTACGGGCTGATCTCGCCCCAGCGCAGGTGCGGGGACAGTCCGCTCGTGGCGTCCATCGAGGGCTCGTCGCGCTGGTCGTAGTCCTCGAGCGCGTGGTCGACGAAGTGCTCCAGTCGGCGTGCGGCACCTTGCTCGCCGGGCTCCCACGTGTCGCGGAGCCCGCCTGCCCAGTCGGGCGTGGTCGGCAGGAGGTCCCAGTCGCCGAGGGAGTCGCCCGTCGCACGTGCCGGCGACGGGAGGTCGCGTGGCTTCGGCAGCGGGTGCCGCGGCTCCGGCATCGCCTGCGCTGCGTTCCAGAACGGCGTGAAGACCTTGAACGGCTCGCCCTGCCCGGTGAGCACGGTCCACGGTTCCCAGAGCAGGTTCGCCGCGAAGCTGTGCGCGTCGATCCCGCGGTCGGTCAGCGACGACTTGATGCCGGCGTCGATCTCTCGCTCGGCAGCCCCGTAGCGGCGGTTCCAGTAGACCGCCTCTGCTCCGGTGTCCGCGACGAGCTGGTCGATCGTGTCAGCGGCCGCTCCTCGGCGGAGCACCAGCCGTGAGCCGCGGTCGTGCAGCTCGGCGTCGAGCGCGGCGAGGGAGTGGTGCAGCCACCACCGAGCGGCGGCACCGATCGCGCGGACGCCGGGGCTCTCGTCGTCGAGGACGTAGACCACCGTGACGTGTCCGCCGTGGTCGATCCCGGCGCGCAGGGCGGGGTTGTCCGCGAGACGCAGGTCGTCGCGGAGCCAGACGATCGCGCCCGTCACACCGTGGCCGGATCGGTCTGGGGCACGGCCCGGTCGATGCGTCGGGCAGGTGGGGCGTCCGCCGAGGCGACGCGCAACTTGGTGCAGAGGTCGGTCAGCGTCCGCTGCTCCGACTCCGTGAGCCCGGCGCCGACCTGGGCGGCGATGCTCGCCGCGTGCTGGACGGCGACGGCACGGTAGACGTCGAACCCGAGCGGCGTGAGGGCCACGATGACACCGCGTGCATCGGTCGGGTCCGGCTGCTTCTCGACGATGCCGCGCGCGGTGAGCCGGTCGACGAGGCGGCTGACGCTCGGTTGCGTCAGGAGCAGGTGCCCGGTGAGGTCACGCATCCGGCAGCGTCGTCCGGGCTGCGTGGAGAGGTTGAAGCAGACGTCGTACTCGTTGAAGGAGATCTCCCCGCCGGGGAACTCGGAGTTGAGGTTCCGCATCACCGTGACCTGGGCGCGGAACAGCGCTTCCCATGCGGCCACGGCGGTCGCCTTGTCGCTGACGCGCGCCTTGTCGTTCACGCTGTCACTCCCTCTGTCCGGTGGTCCTCCAGCCTACCGACGGCCTCCGACACCGGGGTACGGACATGCGCCTCCGTCATGCGCTTCCGACAGATGCACGAGGGCCGGTCGCTCATCGAGCGACCGGCCCTCTCCCTTGCACCAAGAGTGTCCTGCAATCACATTCCGCAGACGCTGCCACAGCAAACACCGTCTGCACGAACGACTGTATAACGAAGCGGTAACGGGCGCCAGCCGGAAGTGCCGTCGTTCGCTGCGAGTTCACCAAGAGGGGCACAAACGTCGGGTGTGTGCGCCCCCGATGGCTCAGAAGAGGTCGGGCGACGGGGTCGACGCGTAGCGCACGGCGACGTCCGCGTGGCGGTCGAACCGGTAGCCGACGCCACGGACCGTGCGGACGATCTCCTCGAACGCGCCGAGCTTCGACCGGAGGCGCCGCACGTGCACGTCGATCGTGCGCTCGTTCGGGGTCTCGTCCTCGCCGTCCGACCAGAGCCCCTCGATGATCGCCGAGCGGTCGACGGTGCGTCCCTCGCGGAGGACGAGGAACTGCAGCAGCTCGAACTCCTTGTACGTCAGGGGAGCGGCTTCACCGTCGAGCACCACACGCTTCCGGGAGATGTCGATGACGACACCGGTCTCCTCGGGCTCGGGCTTCTCGGCCTGCTTGCGGGCGGCGACGGCCGAACGGTCCTGCAGCGCCAGGCGGACGACGTCGACGTCGCGTCCGCCGGAGTTCTCGGCGGCGACGGCGACTGCCGCGTAGGTCTCGGCGGTGGGGACCAGCTGCGCGGTCAGCGCCTTGAGCTGTTCCACGACCGCAGCGAGCGTGGTCCCGGCGGCTGCGGCCTTCTCCTCGTCGATGCCGACGTAGAGCGCGAAGCCGCGGGCCTCGGTGCCCTCCGGAAGGGCGCGGTTGCGCTGCGGGGCGACGACGGGGCTCGTCGGGATGGTCGTGGCCTCCGGCTGGACGGCGCCACGGCGGGGACGGATCGGCGTGACCGTGCCGAGGTCGACCGGCGCCGGGGCGGCGGTACGGAGCGAGGTACGAGGCTGGGCGATGGTGAGCGACATGGTGGTTCTCCGGGCGATGAAGGTGTCGAATGCGTCGGCCCGGGTACGGCTGTGCCGATCGACGGAATGTCGATGCGCCCTGCGGTCCTGCTGCGGACCGGGGCGGACCCGGGGGTACTGGTGATCGACCTCGCGACGAACGTGCGCGTCGCCGGTGGTCGTCACCTGGGGATCACTCGCCCGCGACCGGGGTGGTGTCGCGGGGGATCCGGCTGGAACGGGTACCGATCAGGCACACATTCGACAACGCATGACGGCCATCGCCGGCATCATCGTGCCGGCGGTCCCCACTGCCCCTGCGGAGGAGCACGCCTTGGAGAAGACGCGGGTGGACACGGTTGCAGTCATGTCCATGAGTATCGGCGGTATACCAACCCGCTGTCAACCGTCCGAGCGGACGGTCCGCCCCGCCCGGCGCTACTCGGCCAGGCCGTAGAGACGGTCGCCGGCGTCGCCGAGTCCCGGGATGATGTAGCCGTTCTCGTCGAGCCGCTCGTCGAGCGCGCCCAGCACGATGGTGACGTCGCGGTCGGCGACGGCGTCCTCGACGGCCTTGAGGCCCTCCGGGGCGCCGAGGATGCACACGCAGGTGACGGATTCGGCGCCGCGGGCGAAGAGGAAGTCGATCGCCGCGGCGAGGGTGCCACCGGTCGCGAGCATCGGGTCGAGCACGAAGCACTGTCGGCCCGTGAGGTCGTCGGGCAGGCGCTCGGCGTAGGTCTGCGGCTCGAGGGTCTCCTCGTTGCGCGCCATGCCGAGGAAGCCGACCTCTGCGGTGGGGACGAGCTTGACCATGCCCTCGAGCATGCCGAGCCCGGCACGCAGGATCGGGACGACCAGCGGGCGGGGCTTGGCGATGGAGACGCCCATCGTCTGTGCCACCGGGGTCGAGATCGGGGTCGCCGTGACCCGGACGTTGCGCGTTGCTTCGTACGCGAGGAGCGTGACGAGCTCCTCGGTCAGCGCCCGGAACGTCGGGGAGGGTGTGGTCCGGTCGCGGAGCACCGAGAGCTTGTGGGTGATGAGCGGGTGGTCGGCGACGTGGACTCGCATAGGGTCGAGCCTACCGTGCCGCCAACCGCCAGGAGGTCCCGTGGAAGAGCCGGCAGCCCGCCCGTACCTCGCCGCGATGGAACGCGCGCTCGAGGAGGCCAGGGCGTGTCTGGCGACGGCGGACGTCCCCGTCGGCGCCGTGGTGCTCGACGAGCACGGCGCGGTGGTCGCGACCGGCCGTAACGAGCGCGAGGCCACGCAGGACCCGACGGCGCACGCCGAGGTGCTCGCGCTCCGGGCAGCCGCACGGGCGACGGGGGACTGGCACCTGGAACGGCACACCCTGGTCGTGACGCTCGAGCCGTGCCCGATGTGTGCTGGTGCGATCCTCGCCGCGCGCGTGCCGCGGATCGTCTTCGGCGCGTGGGACCCGAAGGCGGGAGCGTCCGGCAGCGTCTACGACATCGCCAGGGACCGTCGTCTGCCGCACCGGTCCGAGGTCGTCGCCGGTGTCCTCGAGGCGGAGTGCGCGGCGCTGCTCGACGACTTCTTCCAGCAGCGCCGCTGACGCGCTACTTCCAGAGCACCGCGATGAGCACGTTGACGATCGCGAGCGCACCGGCCGAGTGGAAGAACGGCAGCGCCGCCTTCGCCTTCGCGGTCCCGGCGTCCGCCCGCTTCTGGCGCGCACGAGCGACGAACGCCAGCACGAGCGCCACGGCGGCGATGACGAGCTTGACGCCGAGCTTGGCGTGGTTCGCCCCGCCGTCACTCGTCGCGTCGATGACGCCCATCATCCCGAGGCCGGTCACGAGCTGCGTGACGAGACCGGTGATCACCCAGAACGTCTGGAAGCCGCCCTTGCGGCGCATCTGCACCAGGAACGCGCCGATCACGGCCGCGAGGCCGATGAAGTGCAGGACGAGCAGGACGTTGAAGAGCACCGACATGGCTCCATCGTGGCGGACCGCCCGACGGCTCCGCCACGAAGGGGAACCTCAGTCGGCGGCCCTGATGACGATCGCCTCGGTGGGCGGACGCGGACCGGTGCGGAGCACGTCCGGCTCGACGTAGATGACCCGCGCGATCGGCACGGCCGCGCGGACCCGCTGTTCGACGGTGTCGATCCCGGCGGCGACGTCACCGAGCCGGCGGTCCCCGTCGACGGCGACCTTCACGCCGACCATCAGCTCGTCAGGGCCGAGGTACAGGGTCTTGATGTGGATGATCGACTCGACCTCGGGGCCGTCGAGCACCGCGGCCTTGATGCGCTGGACGTCGGCGGCCGTCGCACCCTCGCCGACGAGCAGGCTCTTCGTCTCGACGCCGAGCACGAGCGCGACCGCGATGAGCAACACCGCGATGAGGATCGTGCCGATGGCGTCGAACACCCCGTTGCCGGTGAGCACCGTCAGCCCGACGCCGAAGAACGCGAACACGAGGCCGCAGAGCGCCGCGGTGTCCTCCAGCATGACGACGGGCAGCTCGGGAGCCTTGGCCCGGCGGACGTACTGGACCCACGACAGCGCGCCCTTGTGCGGCTTCGCCTCCTTGAGCGCGGTCCGGAGCGAGAAGCCCTCGAGCCCGATCGCGATGACGAGCACCACCAGCGGCAGCCACCAGTTCTCGAGCGGGTGCGGGTGCTGCAGCTTCTCGATGCCCTCGTACAGGGAGAAGACGCCACCGACGGAGAACAGCACGATGGACACGACGAACGCGTACACGTAGCGCTCGCGTCCGTACCCGAAGGGGTGTTCCTCGTCCGCAGCGCGCCGGGCGCGTCGTCCGCCGAGGAGCAGCAGGAGCTGGTTCGCCGAGTCGGCGAGCGAGTGCACGCCCTCCGCGAGCATCGACGCCGATCCGCTGATCGCCGCGGCGACGAACTTCACGATCGCGATGCCGACGTTCGCGCCGAGTGCGGCGAAGATGGCCCGGTTGCCTCCGGAAGCGCTCACTGTGACCCCTGTCTCCTGATCTGCTGCACGATCCTACGCAGCCGGTCGATCGGTAGGGTCTGGGCATGACGATCGAACTCCCTCGCACCGCCCTCGTCGGCGTCGGATCCATGTCCGGCGCGGTCCTCGACGGGCTCCTCGCCGCCGGACTGTCCCCGGACACCGTGGTCGTGACGACGAAGTCCGAGTCGTCCGCCGCCGCCCACCGGGAGCGCGGACTCGACGCCCACGCGAGCGACACCGACGCCGACGCGAACCGCGCGGCCGTCCGCGGCGCGGCACTCGTCGTGCTCGGCGTGAAGCCGTTCGCGATCGGCGACGTCCTCGACGAGATCGCCGGCGACCTCGAGCCGGGTGCCGTGGTCGTGAGCGTCGCCGTCGGTGTGACGACGAGCGCGATGGAGGCGAGGGTGCCCGACACCGTGCGGGTCGTCCGCGCCCTCCCGAACACCCCCATCGGCGTCGGTCACGGCGTCACCGGGATCAGCGGTGGTGCGTCCGCCGACGCGGAGGCGGTCGCGCTCGCCTCGAGCCTCTTCGAGGTGTCCGGCTCGGTCATCGAGGTGCCAGAGGACGAGCTCGACGCCCTGTCGGCGGTGTCCGGCTCCGGTCCCGCGTACGTGTTCCTGTTCGTCGAGGAGTGGCAGCGCGCCGCCGAGTCGCTCGGCTTCACGCCCGAGCAGGCGGAGACGATGGTGCAGGGGACCGTCCGCGGCGCGGTCGAGCTGCTCGAGCGGTCCGGCAAGGAGCCGTCGGAGCTCCGGCGCGCGGTGACGAGTCCGAAGGGCACCACCGAGCGCGCCGTCGCGGTGCTGCAGGAGGCGGACCTGGCGGACACGCTCCGCCGTGCCGCGGATGCGGCGATCGCGCGCGCCGAGGAGCTGTCGAAGCTCTAGACGGAACCAGCAGGCGGACGGGAGGCTCGTGGCGGCGCCGCCACGAGCCTCCCGTCCGTCTTCGCCCTATTCCAGGGCCGCGAACCGCTCCAGCGCGGTCGTCGACCCGGACACGATGATCACGTCGTGCTCGCCGATGACGCTGTCCGGCGTCGCCGGCACGAAGGCCTCACCGGGCGGCTTGATGCCGAGCACCGTCAGTCCGAACCGCGTCCGGATCGCGGTGGTGCCGAGGTCCTTCCCCCGGACCGCGCGCGGCGGGAACATCTTGACGACCGCGAAGTCGTCGTCGAACTCGATGAAGTCGAGCATCCGGCCGGAGACCAGGTGCGCGGTGCGTTCGCCGGCCTCGCGTTCCGGGTAGACGACGTGGTTCGCGCCGATGCGGGACAGGATCGTCCCGTGCGAGCGGCTGATCGCCTTCGCCCAGATCTGGGGGATGCCGAGGTCCACGAGGTTCGCGGTGATGAGGACGCTCGACTCCAGGTCGCTGCCGGTCCCGACGACCGCGATCGGGAAGTCCTGGGCGCCGATCTGCCGGAGCGCGTCGATGTCCGTCGCGTCGGCCTGGACCGCGTGCGTGACGCGGTCTGACCACTTCTGGACGAGCCCGGCGTCGGTGTCCACGACGAGGACCTCGCGGTCCTGCCGTTCGAGCTGCCCGGCGGTGGCGGCGCCGAAGCGACCGAGACCGATGACGAGCACCGGGGCGTCGTGGCTGACGGCACCGAACGGGTGCTGCTGGTGGGTTCGGTCAGCCAACGATCGGCCTCTCCTCTGGGCGGCGGAACAGTTGCCGGCTCTGGCTGGCGGCCAGTGCTGCGGCGATGGTCACTGTACCGACACGACCGAGGAACATCGTGGCCGCGAGGACGTACTTGCCGGACTCTGGCAGGTCGGCGGAGACCCCGGATGACAGGCCGCACGTGGCGAAGGCCGAGATCACCTCGAACAGCACTCGGTCCAGGGACTCGTGCGTGATCTGCAGCAGCACGACCGTGGCGACGGCGACGATCGTGGCGCCCCACAGCACGACGGCCACGGCGACGCGGAGCACGTCGCTCGGGATCCGTCGGCCGAACGCCTCCATGCTCTGCCGGCCACGCGCCTCGGCGACCGCCGCGAGGAACAGGACCGCGAGCGTCGTGACCTTGATGCCACCAGCGGTCGATGCCGAGCCGCCGCCGATGAACATGAGCATGTCGGTGACGAGCAGGCTCGAACCGTTGAGCTGGTCGAAGTCGACGAGCGAGAAGCCGCCTGACCGGGTCATCGTCGACAGGAAGAGCGCCTGGAACGCGGTGCGGCCGGCGCCCTCCTCACCGAACGTGGTCGGGTTCGAGGCCTCGAGCGCGATGTAGACGATCGCCCCGCCGACGAGCAGCACGGCGCTGGTGGCCAGCGTGAGCTTGACGTGGATCGGCCACCTCCGCGGCGTGCGGAGCTGCTTCGTGAGTGCGCGGATCACCGGGAAGCCGATCGAGCCGGCGACGACGCCGACCATCAGCAGCGAGAGGAACCAGTAGTCGTGCGCGAACGGGTCGAGGCCGCTGGCGTTCGGCGCGAACCCGGTGTTCGTGAACGCCATGGCCGCGTAGTAGAAGGAGTCGCCGACGGCCGTCCAGAAGGGGATGCCGGCGATGAGCACCGACGGCAGGAGCAGGAGCCCGAGCACGATCTCGATCGACAGGGTGCTCACCGCGACCGTCGCGAGCAGCGTGCCGACCTCACCGAGCCGGACGGCCTGCCCCTCCGGGACGGCACCGTGGTGCGTCCGCAGCGGGTTCGAGTCGCCTGCCGCCATGAGCTTCGCGCGGAGCCCGAGCTTCCTGGTCACGAAGAGCCCGAGGATCGACGCGAAGGTGAGCACCCCGACCGCACCGATCTGCGTCCCGATCACCACGAGCGTCTTGCCGAACACCGACCAGTGCGTGGCCATGTCGACGGTGGACAGTCCGGTCACGCAGACGACCGACGCCGCGGTGAAGAGCGCGTCCGCGAAGTGCGTCGACTGGCGATCGGCGGCGGCGATCGGCGTCATGAACAGGAACGTGAACACGAGGATGAGCGCGACGAACACCATGATCGCGAGCCGCGACGGCGAGGAACGGAGCACGGTCCCGATCCGGGAGACCCGTCGCCGGGCAGGGCTCGCTGAGACGGTCGGCGGCTCCGTGCGGTCGAGCATCGTATGCCTCCGGGGACATGGGCGGGACGCATCGCATGGTACATCCGCGCCGGGCCGGTTAGCCTTTCCCCATGGCCGACATCTTCAGCGTGGTCGCGGACCCGACGCGGCGGGAACTCCTCGGGGCCCTCCTCTCGGCCTACGGCGCCGACGCGACCGGCGGAGAGCTCAGCGTCGGTCAGCTGGTCGAGAAGCTCGGGGTCAGCCAGCCCACCGTCTCGAAGCACCTGCGCGTCCTCCGGGACATCGGGCTCGTCACGAGTCGTGAGGAAGGGCAGCACCGCTACTACCGGCTCGACCCGGAACCGCTCCTGCACATCGAGGAGTGGGTCGTGCCGTTCACCGGAGCGGTCGACGCCGACGGCACCCCGGCGACGACGGCGTGGACCCTCGACGGGCAGCCCGTCTCGGTCCGCCGGAACGGCGCGGCCGGCAAGGCGACGGTCGAGGTCGGCACCGAGCTCGGGCGCGTCATGGCCGAGGCGTCGTACCGCGCCACCGCGGCGTTCTCGGGCGCGCAGCAGGGCTGGGAGCGGGTCGTCGAGAGCTCGCGACGGCGGTTCACGAAGCGCGGCGAGGACGACTGACCTCACCCGTTCCGGGTGGTCTGGCACGGCGTGCTGTGCGGTGTTCCGCACCGTCCGTCCAGCGACCTCGACGATGCTGGACACGGGGGCTCACGCGCCCCTACAGTTACCAGTGACCACTCAGGTCACACATGAACTCCCGCGCTCGGGACCGAGCGCGAGCCCACCCGAAGGCGGACCATGACCGGCAGTTTCGACGACGTGCGCTTCCTCACCGTCGCTGAGGTCGCCGAGATGATGCGCGTGTCGAAGATGACCGTCTACCGCATGGTGCACGCAGGCGAGCTCCCCGCCATCCGGTTCGGCCGGTCGTTCCGGGTGCCGGAGTCCGCGGTCGCAGCGGTGCTGCGCGGTGGGATCGCGGACGTCGGCTGACCCGATCGGGTCCCGCCGGACTCGTCCGTTCGACATCACAGCGGCCCTCCGGTAGGATCGGGCAGGTTGATTTTCCGCGGCTTCATCGGCCCGGTGTCCGTACATCAGCATCAGTCCGAGCGAGGTCCACATGGGTTCTGTCATCAAGAAGCGTCGCAAGCGCATGGCGAAGAAGAAGCACCGCAAGCTCCTTCGCAAGACGCGTCACCAGCGTCGCAACAAGAAGTAGGTCGCAAGACCGTCGTGAAGCCCCGGTTCGCCGGGGCTTTTGCGTTGGCACCAGTGGTGCTGACTACGCTGGGGGGCATGCCAGCCGTGACGCTCCTCACCAAGCCCGGATGCCATCTCTGCGACGACGCCCGACCCGTCGTCGAACGGGTCGTCGCAGCGCATCCGGGGGTGACGCTCACCGAGACGTCGATCCTCGACGACGACGCGCTCCGACTCGAGTACGCGGAGGACATCCCCGTCGTGCTCATCGACGGTCGCGTCCACAGCAACTGGCGCGTCGACGAGGGCCGCCTCGTCCGCGCACTCGAGCAGGCAGGAGCCTCCGCATGATCCAGCACGTCGTCTCGTGGACACTCCGGGAGGACCTCGACCGGGCGTCCTCCATCGACCGGATCCGGACGCTCCTGCACGGACTGATCGGCGTCGTGCCGTCGATCCGCACGCTGCAGGTCGTCGAGAACGTCGCCTACCCCGGGAAGAACCAGGACGTCGCCGTGGTCGCGACGTTCGACGACCTCGCCGGGCTCGACGAGTACCAGGTGCACCCGGACCACCAGGCGGCCGCGGCCGAGATCCGTGGACTCGTCACGGGGCGGGCCGCCATCGACTGGCAGAGCTGAACCGAGCCTCCCCTCCGCCGCGCGCGTGCCGGTGCAAACCGCCCTCGCACAACCGAAAGCGGCTCGCGCCACGGGAATCCGTGGTGCGAGCCGCTTTCGGTTGCGTGGACGGACACGGCCGACGGCGCCGCCCGCGGGTCGACCTACGGGGTCAGGCGCGTCGGGCCGCGGAACAGGTACGTGACCTCGCGGATGGACGGCTCACCCAGCATGAGCATCAGCACGCGCGCGAGGCCCATGCCGAACCCACCGTGCGGCGGGACGCCGTAGCGGAAGAAGTCGAGGTACCAGCCGAGCTCGGTGGCGTCGAGCCCCTTCTCCTCCGCCTGGGCGGTGAGGACGTCGACGCGGTGCTCGCGCTGGGCGCCCGTGGAGATCTCGGCGCCGTTGAACAGCAGGTCGTAGCTGTTCGTGAGCGTCGGGTCGTCGGCGTGGCGCATGTGGTAGTACGGCCGGATCGAGGCGTCGTAGTCGGTGACGAAGACGAACTCCGAGCCGTGGTGCTCCTTCGCCCAGGCCGACACACGGCGCTCGCCCTCCGGGTCGAGGTCACCGTCGGCGCGCACGACGTCGTGGCCGCTGTCGGCCACGATCTTGCGGGCTTCGGCGAGGGTCACCCGGGGGAACGGCGTGGTCGGGACCTGCAGCTCGAAGCCGAAGACCTCCTCGATGTCCTTGCCGTACTTCGCCTTGACCGCGGAGATGCCGGCCACGAGGACCTCTTCGTGCATCGCCATGACGTCCTCGTGGGAGTCGATCCACGAGAACTCGGCGTCGACGGAGGTGAACTCGGTGGCGTGACGGCTGGTGAACGAGGGGTCGGCGCGGAACGCGTCGGCGATCTCGAACACGGCGCCGAAGCCGGCCGGCTGCGCCATCTGCTTGAAGTTCTGCGGCGACTGCGCGAGGTACGCCGTCGTCTCGAAGTACTCGAGCTGGAAGAGCTCGGCGCGGGACTCCGACGCCGAGGCCATCAGCTTCGGGGTGTGGATCTCGATGTAGTCGCGCTCGACCCAGTACGAGCGGAACGCGTGCTCCATCGTCGTCTGGACGCGGAAGATGAGGTTCTGCTTCCGGTTGCGGAGGTCGAGGAAGCGCCAGTCGAGTCGCTTGTCGAGCGAGGAGTCGTCGGCGATCGGGGTCTCCGGGATCGCTGCGCTGATGAGGGTCAGTTCGCCGACCTTGACCTCGAGGCCGCCGAGCTTGACGCGCTCGTCGTGCTTCAGGGTGCCGGTGACGTGGATGAAGGAGCCGTGCGCCAGACCCGAGATCGCCTCGGTCGTGGCGAGTGCCGCCGCCGAGGCGTCGTCGCCTTCGGTCGCCTCGCGCGTCGCGGGGTTGACGAGCTGGACGGCGCCGGTCTCGTCGCGCAGCACGACGAACTGCACCTTCTTCTGATCGCGGACGGTCTCGACCCATCCGGCCACGGAGACGGGACCGTCGGGGAGGGCGGCGAGGTCGCTGATGCGGGTGCGTTCGATCACGGTCGTCGAGTCTACCGGGCCGCCGGTTCTCCACAGCCCGGTTGCGTCCGGTGGTCGTCCACAGATGCGGTCTGGAGGCTCGGATCGCCTCCGCCGCGCTCGTAGCGTTCTCGATGTGGCCGGGTCGCGAGCGGGGAGGAGGTCCTCATGACGGAGGGGATCGAAGCACTCGCGGCCTGGCCACCTGCGGCGGTCGCGACGGTGGTGTCCGCGCTCGCTGCCGCGGCGCTGACGCTGCTCGGTGCTGTCGTCGGCGGCTGCTGGGCGATCGTGCGGTGGCGCCGCGACGTCCACCGCGAAGAGCGGGACCGGGCGTGGACGCGGATCGTCTGGGCGGTCGACCTCCTCTGCGCCGACGACGTCGGGCGCAACGAGATCGGTCGCGACGCGTTCCGAGCGGTGTACGACATGCAGATTGCTCGCGATGAGGACGTCCAGTTCGTGAGCATCGTGTCCGAGATCATCGGCTTCGAGAAAGGGGACGCCACATGGGCATCGCAATGGACGAGTGGAACGCGTACCGGGCGGAGCAACGGCGGAAGGCGATCCAGAAGCGATACCGGTTCCGCCCATGGAAGGTCGAGAAGGTCCTCGCCGAGCAGGAACGGCTCCAACTGATGATCCGCGCGATGATCCGCGAGCGCAGGGAGCTCGCGGAACGAGCGGAACTCGAGGATCCGGCAAGGTCAGGGGAGCGCGGCGCGGAGGGTGCTGAGGGTGCCGATGAACTCCTCGGCCATGCCCGCCCGCTCGACGAGCTTCGCGTGGCGGGCCCTCGCGTCCTCCAGGAAGGCATCGAGGCGCGCTGCGCGTGCGGCCGTGTCCTCCGCATCACCGCCGGGGAGCCCGTCGACGATGCCGAGCAGGTCGCCCATCTCCTCGAGTGAGAACCCGAGCGGCTTCATCCGGCGGATGACGAGCAGACGCTCCAGGTCGCGCGGGGTGTAGACGCGGAAGCCGCCGGTGGTCCTGCCGCTGGGGACGAGCAGACCGACCTCGTCGTAGTGCCGGATCGTCCGGAGCGACATCCCTGCGCGGTCGGCGAGCTCGCCGATGTGCATCGTCCCGGTCTCGTGCGCGTCGTCCTGGTCGCTCATCGCGGACAACTCTACCCTCACGTGACGGTAGAGTCGTCGGCGATGACGACCCTCACCTCAGCGCCGGCGGCCCCGAGCGTCCTGTCCGCACTCCGTTCGCCGAGGATCCTGACGCGCGAGGTACTCGCTGGGATCGTCACCGCGCTCGCCCTCATCCCCGAAGCGATCTCGTTCTCGGTCGTCGCGGGCGTCGACCCGGCGGTCGGGCTCATCTCGAGCGTGGTGATCGCCGTGGTGATCGCGATCGTCGGCGGCCGCCCGGCGATGGTGTCCGCAGCTGCCGGTTCCGTCGCGCTCGTGATCGCCCCGCTGGTGCGCGAGCACGGGATCGACTACCTCGTGCCGACGATCGTGCTCGGCGGCGTGATCCAGCTCGTGCTCGGCTTCCTCGGCGTCGCGCGGCTCATGCGGTTCATCCCGCGCAGCGTCAACGTGGCGTTCGTGAACGCCCTCGCGATCCTCATCTTCACGGCGCAGCTGCCGAACCTGTTCGGCCACGACGTGCCGCTCGTGGTCTGGCCGTTGACGGCGCTCGGCGTCGCGATCATCGTCGCGTTCCCGTTCCTGACGAAGGCGGTCCCGGCGCCGCTCGTCGCCGTGGTCGTCATCACCGCGATCACCATCGTCTTCAGCGTCGCCGTCCCCACGGTCGGGGACGAGGGCGCGCTGCCGACCGCGCTGCCCGGGTTCAGCGGGATCACGGTGCCGTTCTCGTTCGAGACTCTGTCGATCATCGCGCCGTACGCCTTCGGCATGGCGATCGTCGGCCTCATCGAGACGCTGCTGACGGCGCAGCTCGTCGACGCCATCACCGAGACCGGCTCGAGCAAATGGCGCGAGTCCTGGGGTCAGGGCATCGCCAACGTCGTCTCGGCGTTCTTCGGCGGCACGGGTGGCTGCGCGATGATCGGGCAGACCGTCATCAACGTGAAGACCGCAGGCGCCCGGACCAGGATCTCGACGTTCGTCGCGGGGGCGTCCGTCCTCGTGCTCACGATCGTGCTGCACGACGTGGTGGCCGAGATCCCGATGGCGGCGCTGACGGCCGTGATGCTGATGGTCTGCGTCGCCACCTTCGACTGGCACAGTATCCGCCCGAGGACCCTCGGTCGGATGCCCCTCGGCGAGACGGCCGTCATGGTCATCACCGTGGTCGTCGTCGTGCTGACGAACAACCTCGCCACCGGGGTGATCGTGGGTGTCGTCGTCGCGGCGCTGGTGTTCGCGCGGCGCGTGGCGCACGTCGTCACCGTGGTGCGGGAGCCCGTCGACGAGCACACCGTCCGCTACCGGGTCCGCGGCGCGCTGTTCTTCGCGTCCTCGAACGACCTCGTCACCCGGTTCTCCTACGCCGAGGACCCCGAGCACGTCGTCATCGACATGTCCGAGGCGCACGTGTTCGACGCGAGCACCGTTGCGGCACTCGACGGCGTGGAGCAGCGGTTCGCCAAGCACGGCTCGACCGTCGAGGTCGTGAACCTGAACACCGGGTCGGTCGCGCTGCACGGCAGGCTCTCCGGTCACCTCGACTGAGTGCTCCCGAAGCCGTGGATCGTCTGTGCGGGCGGTGGGAACAGCTGAGCGACCTAGACTGGAACCCATGCCCGCGACCCGAATCCACCTCGTGCGGCACGGCGAGGTACACAACCCGGACCGTGTGCTCTACGGCCGACTCCCGGGCTTCGGACTGAGCGAGCTCGGCACGGCCATGGCCGCCGCGTCCGCCGCCGCGTGGAAGGAGTCCGGCGTCGACGTGCGCCGGATCATCGCCTCGCCGCTGCAGCGCACGCAGGAGTCCGCCGCACCGTGGGCCGAGGCGTACGGCCTCGACGTCACGCTCGACGAACGCCTGATCGAGCCGACGAACCGCTACGAGGGACAGCCCCCCGGGTTCACGAAGCGCTCGCTCCGTCGTCCGGCCGAGTGGCCCTGGATCGCGAACCCGCTCCGCCCGAGCTGGGGGGAGGCGTACGAGTCGATCGCGAACCGCATGCTCGCCGCCGTCGCCACCGCGTGGGAGAGCACGGACGAGGGCGACGTCGTCCTCGTCAGTCACCAGCTGCCGATCTGGATGGTGCACCGGCGTCTCGCGGGGGAGCCCCTGTGGCACGACCCGCGCAAGCGTCGCTGCGACCTCTCGAGCATCACCACCCTCGAGCGTGTCCCCGGCACGCCGAGCGGTCGGTTCACCGAGGTCGGGTACGCCGACCCGGCCGAGGAACTCCGCGGGACGGCGATCGACGAAGGAGCAGTGTGACCGAGCGCAGCACGAAGGGGCGGCTCATCGCCGTCGGAGCGACCGCGCTGGTCGCGGCGATCGCCCTCACCGGCTGCTCGTCCGGCAGCAGCGACAAGCTCTCGCAGCAGTACGGCAGCGGGACGACGCAGAACTACATCTCCGGCGACGGCGCGGTGACCGAGGTCGCCCAGGACAAGCGCACGGACGCGGTCGACTTCGACGCGACGACCACCGACGGTGACGAGCTGACGGCGAAGGCGCTCCGCGGCAAGGTCGTCGTCCTGAACTTCTGGTACGCCGGCTGCCCGCCGTGCCGTGCCGAGGCGAAGTACCTGAACGAGGTGCACGAGAAGTACACCGACGACCAGGTCCAGTTCATCGGCGTCAACGTGCGCGACCAGAAGGCCACAGCCGCCGCGTTCGAGCGCACCTTCAAGGTCGACTACCCGACCGTGCTCGACGCCGACAAGGGCGAGATGCAGCTCGCGCTCTCCGGGCAGATCGCCCCGAACGCGGTCCCGGCGACGATCGTCCTCGACAAGCAGGGCCGGGTCGCGGCCCGCGTGCTCGGTGCCGTGGACAGTACGAGCATCCTCGACACCCTCGTGTCGGACGAGCTCAGCGGCAAGGCCTCCTGAGCCGTGGGCAGCAACCCCTTCGCCGACGCGATCCTCAGCGGGCAGATGCTCGTCGCCCTCCCGGTGGCGCTGCTCGCCGGGCTCGTCTCGTTCCTGTCGCCGTGCGTGCTGCCCCTCGTCCCCGGGTACCTCGGGTACGTCGGCGGTGTCGCCGAGGGCGGACGGGGACGCGGCCGCGTCGTGCTCGGGGTGCTGCTCTTCGTCCTCGGCTTCACGGCGGTGTTCGTCGCCTACACGACGGTGTTCGGTGCGCTCGGGTTCTGGCTCGTCCGCTGGCGCGACCTCATCACGCAGGTCCTCGGTGTCGTGGTGATCGTGATGGGCCTGGTGTTCGTCGGCCGCTTCACGTTCCTCCAGCGCACCCTGAAGCCGTCGTGGACCCCAGCGACCGGCCTCGTCGGCGCGCCGCTCCTCGGCATCGTGTTCGGCCTCGGCTGGACTCCGTGCCTCGGCCCGACGCTCGCCGCGATCAACCTGCTCAGCGTGCAGTCCGGCAGCGCCTGGCAGGGGATGTGGCTCGGCGTCGCGTACTGCCTGGGCCTCGGCATCCCGTTCCTGCTCGTCGCGCTCGGCGCTGGCTGGGCCTCCGGAGCGATCCGCGTCGTCAAGCGCCACATGCGCATCGTCAACATCATCGGAGGAGCGATCCTGATCGTCATCGGTCTGCTCATGGTCACCGGTATCTGGTCGGCCGTCATGTCGAGCGTGGGGGCGGTGATCCAGAGCTATGTCCCGGCAGTCTGAGTCCGAGAACGACCTCACCGGCACCGACCAGGCGACGAACGAGGGCGCCGACACCGCATCCGACCCGCAGCGGCCGTCCGACCACGTCGACGGCACCGCGGCGGCGGCGACCGACGCCGGCGTGAACCAGCCGAAGCTCGGCTTCGTCGGGTACGTACGCTTCTTCTGGCGCCAGCTGACGAGCATGCGGACCGCGCTGTTCCTGCTGATGATGCTCGCCCTCGCGGCGATCCCGGGGTCCCTCGTGCCGCAGCGCACGGCGGACCCGAACGGCGTCGTGCAGTACAAGGCCGACCACGCGACGCTCTACCCGATCCTCGACAAGCTCCAGGTCTTCGACACCTACACCTCGGTGTGGTTCTCCGCGATCTACCTGCTGCTCTTCGTGTCGCTCATCGGCTGCATCGTGCCCCGCACCCGGCACCACTGGCAGGCGCTCCGCACCCGCCCACCGAAGACGCCGGTCCGCCTGACGCGACTCGCTGGATTCCGCACCGTGGCGGTCGAACCGGACACGATGGCGGACGGCGCGACCGGGACGGACGCGGCCACGGGCCTCCCGTCCGTCGACCGCGCGGTCACGCGCGCCATGGCGCTCCTGAAGCGCTCCGGGTACCGCGTCGAGCGCTTCGGTGACTCGGTGAGCGCGGAGCGCGGTTACCTGCGCGAGACGGGCAACCTCGTCTTCCACGCGGCGCTCGTCGGCGTGCTGATCGCCGTCGGCATCGGCGGCGGCTTCGGGTACACCGGCCAGCGGCTCCTCGTGGAAGGCCAGACGTTCTCGAACGTGCTCGGCTCGTACGACTCGTTCAATCCCGGTCGCTGGTTCAACCAGGAGCAGCTCAAGGGCTACAACCTGACCCTCGACAAGTTCGTCACGAAGTACGAGGAGCGGAACCTCAACGCCCTCGGCCAGGCGACGGACTACTCGGCGACGGTGACGAGCAAGGAGAAGGGCGGCGAGTCGAAGACCAGCCGCCTCGGCGTCAACGAACCGCTCTCCATCGGCGGCACGAACGTCTACCTGCTCGGCAACGGGTACGCGATGAACGTGACCGTGCGCGACGGCGACGGGAACGTGGCGTTCCAGGACGTCGTGCCGTTCCTCCCCGCTGACGCGAACTACACCTCCACCGGCGTCATCAAGGTCCCGGACGCGTCGCCGGACCAGCTCGGCATGGTCGGGTTCTTCTACCCGACGGCGGTGAAGCAGACGACCGGCGCGTACGCCTCGACGTACCCGGACATCGAGAACCCGCTGCTCTCGCTGCAGGTCTACACGGGCGACCTCGGGCTCGACGACGGTGTGCCGCGGAGCGTCTACCAGCTCGACACCAAGGGGCTGAAACAGATCGCCGGCACCAAGGCGGACACCGCGAGCATCCAGCTGAAGCCCGGGCAGACGAAGAAACTGCCGGGTGACGCCGGGTCGATCACGTTCGACGGCGTCAAGCGGTACGTGTCGCTCGACGTGCACCACGACCCGTCGCAGCTCTTCGTCGGTGGCTTCGCGGTGCTCGCCGTGCTCGGCCTCCTCACCTCGCTCTTCGTCCCGCGTCGTCGCGTCTGGGTGAAGGTCGTGCCCAGGACGGGCGCGGCGAACGGCGAGTACGACCTCGAGTACGCGGGCCTCGCCCGCGGCGAGGACCCCAATCTCGAGCGTGCCGTCGGCGAGATCGCCACGCGGCACACGTCGGACCTCGGAGTTAGGATGCCCCAGTGAACATGACGGAGAACCTCGCGACCTACTCGGTCGTGCTCACGTACTCGGCGATGGCCGTCTACGTGATCGCGTTCATCTCGTTCGCGCTGGACATGGCCAAGCGTGCGGGCGAGGTGTCCGTCGCGACCGACACGCAGTCCGTGACGGCGCAGCAGCAGGGCGCCGCGAAGACGGTCGCCACCGTCCAGGGCGGTACCGTCGTGCTCGAGCGGGTGGAGGCACCGGCGAAGACCGGCTCCGGCCGTCGTGGCACCCGGTTCGAACGGGTCGGCATGGCGATGACGATCCTCGCGCTCATCCTGCACGTCGGCTCGATCGTGCTCCGTGGCATCGCGGCCGACCGTGTGCCGTGGGGCAACATGTTCGAGTTCTCCCTGACCGGCACCGGGCTGATCGTGCTGATCTTCCTGCTGGTGCAGCTCTGGCAGAACCTGAAGTTCCTCGGCGTCTTCATCACGGGCCTCACGCTCATCCTGCTCGGCATCGCGACGGTCAACTACTACGTGCCCGTGGTGCCCCTCCAGCCGGCGCTGCAGTCGTACTGGCTCGTCATCCACGTGTTCGTGGCGATCGCCGGCACCGGGTTCTTCGCGCTCGGCGCCGGGCTCGCGGTGGCGCAGCTCGTGCAGACCTACCGGCTCGGGCACCCGGCCGTGTCCAAGAAGATCCGCTTCATGGAGACGCTGCCGGACGCCGACCGGCTCGAGGTCCTGACCTACCGCGTGCTCCTCGTCGGCTTCGTCCTCTGGACCTTCACGCTCATCGCCGGTGCGATCTGGGCCGAGCGTGCCTGGGGTCGCTACTGGGGCTGGGACACGAAGGAAGTCTGGACGTTCATCATCTGGGTCGTCTACGCCGGGTACATCCACGCGCGTGCGACCCGTGGGTGGCGCGGCGCGCGGTCGTCGTGGCTGGCGCTCATCGGGTTCGCGGCGGTCATGTTCAACTTCTCCGTCGTGAACGTGTTCTTCAAGGGCCTGCACAGCTACTCCGGTCTGTGAGCGTCGTCCGCCGCTGATGCGGCGCACCGGCATGGAGGCTCGGTGCAGGTCCGCCTCCGGGCCCGGCTCGGGCCTGCCCGAGTGGTCGCTCGGGACTGCCCGAGCGGTCGCAACACCTCGTCGGTTTGTCGCCGAGTGGTCGCAACACCCCGTCGGTTTGTCGCCGAGTGGTCAGGGCCCGTCGTTCTGCGGACCAGCGACCGACAGATGGTGACCGCCCAGGGGATGTGAGCGGGGTGTCGTGACCGGTCAGGGGCGGGACGTCAGGGGCGGGACGTCAGGGGCGGGACGTCAGGAGCGGGACGTCAAGAGCGGGTCGGAGCGGCAACGAGCAGGGCGTGCACCCGCTCGAGCCGGGAACGCCACCACGCGGTGCGCGCGGGCGACGCGGCGAACCGGGCCACCAGGGGAGGTGCGGCGTCCACGCGACGCACCCCGATCCTCCCGTCCGCCGGCAGGAGCGGATCGGGCGTGACGTCCCCCTCGAACATCGCCGCGGTCCCGAGCCCCGCGGCGTAGCCGGGTGACATCGCGGCCGCGGCGAGGAACGCCCCCATCCCGAGCCCGACCGACGTGTCGAGTGCGCTGGACACGACGCAGGGGAGCCCGGCCGACTCGATCACGGACAGCGCCGCGGTGATCCCCCCGAGCGGCTGCGCCTTCACGACGAGCACGTCGGCGGCCCCGGCCCGCGCGACGGCCAGCGGGTCCGAGGCCTTGCGGACGCTCTCGTCCGCAGCGATCGGCACGCCGAGGCCGGCGATCCGCGATCGGAGCGCTGCGAGTTCCGGGACCGTGCGGCAGGGCTGCTCGGCGTACTGCAGGTCGTACGGGGCGAGCCGCTCGAGCGCCTCCGCGGACTGGTCCACGGTCCACAGGCCGTTCGCATCGACCCGCACGGACGCGGCCCGGCCCATCACCCGACGGACCTCGGCGACCCGCGCCACGTCGTCGTCGATCGTCGTCCCGGGCTCAGCCACCTTGACCTTCGCGGTCGTGCACCCGGGGTAGCGCGCCAGGAGCCCGGCGACGGCACCCGGCTCGATCGCGGGGACGGTGGCGTTGACGGGGACGGACGCCGCGGCGGGGACGTGCTCCGTCCAGCCGAAGTCGATCGCTCCGCGCAGCCAGGCAGCCGCTTCGGCGTCGTCGTACTCCACGAACGGGGAGAACTCGGTCCATCCGGCCGGACCGCGGAGGACCATCGCCTCGCGCGTGGTGATCCCGCGGAAGCGGACCCGCATCGGGAGGGCGACGACGTGGGCGTCGGCGAGGAGTTCGGAAAGGGCGGGGAGCACACGGACATCTTCGTCCAGCGGACCTCACAGTTCCTCGGAGGGGACCGCCAGGGCAGAGCATTAGCATGCATCGGTCGGCCTCGGTCGGCTCCGATCCGCCGCGACCAGAGGGAGGCTCCGTGACGTCCAACCCGCACCAGCGGTCGTCACGCAGCACGCCCGGCGGGGGCAGCGACGAGTTCGCCCGCCTCATGCGCAGCAACACCGTCGACGTCCGGGCGAAGACCGCCACACGGCGCCGCAAGAACCCCCTCGTCGGCAAGATCGCCTTCGGCCTCGCCATCGCCTCGGCCGCCGTCGACGCCAGCGCCTTCGCGGTGTTCATGGGCGGCGACACGACCTTCGCGTTCGGCATCTGCTTCGTCGTCGTGTTCCTGACGCTCGTCGCCGCCGTCCTCGGGTTCATCGCCGCGGTCGGCGGGTTCGGCCGGTGGTACGGCTCCATCGGCGTCGTGGTCGCGTTCTTCGCGAACCCGGTGATCCTCATCGTGCTCGTCGTCATGGTCGCCCCGGAGCTCCTCACCGACATGGGGGCGTGAGCGCCTCGGCGACAGGGCGGGGCGTAGGGCTCCGGCGATAGGTTGGGTGCATGCCCGACACCGTGTCCGACCTGTTCGACCCCGACGTCTGGACGACCGCCCCCGCAGCGGCGTCGTTCACCGACATCACGTACCACAAGCACGTCTCGCACGGGATCGTCCGCATCGCGTTCGACCGTCCAGAGGTCCGGAACGCCTTCCGCCCCCGCACGGTGGACGAGCTCTACCGCGCCCTCGACGACGCCCGCCAAGACCCCCGCGTCGGCGTCGTCCTGCTCACCGGCAACGGCCCGAGCCCGAAGGACGGCGGCTGGGCGTTCTGCTCCGGCGGTGACCAGCGCATCCGCGGTCGCAGCGGCTACCAGTACGTCGGTGACGAGGGCGCCCCGCCGGAGGGCGTGGACCCGGCAGCAGCCCAGGCGTCGATGGGTCGGCTGCACATCCTCGAGGTCCAGCGACTGATCCGCATGATGCCGAAGGTCGTCATCGCCGTGGTCCCCGGGTGGGCGGCCGGCGGCGGTCACTCGTTGCACGCCATCTGCGACCTGACGATCGCGAGCGCCGAGCACGGGAAGTTCAAGCAGACCGATGCCGACGTCGGGTCGTTCGACGGCGGGTACGGCAGCGCCTACTACGCCAAGCAGATCGGCCAGAAGTTCGCGCGAGAGGTGTTCTTCCTGGCGCAGGAGTACTCGGCACAGCGCGCGTACGAGATGGGCGCCGTGAACGCCGTCGTGCCGCACGCCGACCTCGAGCGCGAGGCGATCCGCTGGGGCGAGATCATCCTCGGCAAGTCCCCGACGGCGATCCGGATGCTCAAGTACGCCTTCAACGCGGTCGACGACGGCATGGTCGGCCAGCAGGTCTTCGCCGGCGAGGCCACCCGCCTCGCCTACGGCACCGACGAGGCCGTCGAGGGCCGCGACTCGTTCCTCGAGAAGCGCGCGCCCGAGTGGACGTCCTTCCCCTGGCACTACTGATGCGGCGTCCCTGATGCCCCGCCCCCTGGTCCGGCTCGACGCGTCGGACCCGCTGACCGTGCTGCGCGGCCTGGAGGCTGCCCTCGCCGGCGGTCCCGCACTGCTCCCCGTCGCCGAGGGCGTTCCCGCCCTGCCGACCCCGGCTCCGGCTGACGTCGAGCAGCGGGTCGCCCTCGTCGTCGAGACGAGCGGTTCCACCGGCACCGGCAAACGTGTGGCGCTGTCCTCCGAGGCGCTCCTCGCTGGCGCGGCCGCAGCCGACGCCGCCCTCGGTGGACCCGGCGGGTGGGTGCTCGCGCTGCCGACCCACTACATCGCCGGCCTCAACGTGCTCACGCGGTCGATCGCGGCGGGCACGACCCCGTCGGTCGTCGCTCCCGGGCACTTCGAGGCCGGGGCGTTCGCGGACGCCGCCGATCGGCTCGCGACCGGTCCGGCTGCACCGCGTCGGTACACGTCGCTCGTGCCGGTCCAGCTCGCCCGCGTGCTCGACGACCCTCGTGCGACGGCAGCGCTGGCGGGGTTCGACGCGGTCCTCGTCGGCGGTCAGTCGACCCCGGGACCGCTGCGGGAACGCGCGGTGGCGGCCGGTGTGCACGTCGTCACCACGTACGGCGCGAGCGAGACGAGTGGCGGTTGCGTCTACGACGGACAGCCGTTCGGCACCGTCCGCACGGAGCTCGTCGACGGCGAGCTCCTGCTGCACGGCCCCATGCTCGCGGAGGGGTACCTCGGCGACGCGGACCGGACCGCGGCGACGTTCGTCGAGCGTGACGGGCTCCGGTGGTACCGCACGGGCGACGCGGCGACGCTCGACGACGGCCGGGTCCGAGTGCTCGGCCGGCTCGACGACGTGATCATCTCGGGCGGCGAGAAGGTCCCGCTCGGACTGGTCGAGCGTCACGTCCGGGAGCTCCCCGGGCAGGACGCCGCGGTGGTCACCCGTCGGGACTCGGGGGAGTGGGGCGAGGTCCCCGTCGTCGTGACGGCGACACCGCTCGACCTCGACACGGTCCGTGCCCACGTCGGTGCGGCACTCGGACGCGCGGCGAGGCCCGCCGAGGTCGTGGTCGTCGACCGCGTGCCGATGCTCGCGTCCGGCAAGCCCGACCGGCGGGCGATCCGAGCACTCGTCGCCGATCGATAGCTCCCACGAATAGGATTGACGGTCGTGGCACGAGCGAAGAACGAGACGCACAAGCAGGGCAGGTCGGGCAACCCGGCCAAGGCGGCCGCCCCGGCACGGACCCGCGGTCGCGCGACCGCACGCGACTGGATCGGCGGGGCACGGCTCCGCACCCTGACGCTCGGTGTCGTCCCGGTCGTGCTCGGCACCACGGTGGGCTTCGTCGACAGCGGCATCGCCGGTGACTTCGGCGCCTTCCTCGCGAAGGACGGCCACCTCACCATCGCCGTGCTCGCGCTCCTCGTCGCCCTGTTCCTGCAGATCGGCGTGAACTACAGCAACGACTACTCGGACGGCGTCCGCGGGACCGACGAGTTCCGCGTGGGCCCCGCCCGGCTCACGGGCGCCGGCCTCGCCAAGCCCCGCACGGTGCTCACGGTCGCCCTGACGTTCTTCGGGCTCGCCGCCGTCGCCGGCATCGTCATCGTGGTCCTCACCCAGCTCTGGTGGCTGCTGATCGTCGGCGCCGCAGCGATCGTCGCCGCGTGGTTCTACACCGGCGGCAAGAAGCCGTACGGGTACAACGCGCTCGGCGAGGTCTTCGTCTTCGTCTTCTTCGGTCTCGTCGCCGTGCTCGGGACCGAGTACGTGCTCATCGGCCGGGTCACCGCGAGTGGCTGGGCAGCGGCCGTCGCCGCCGGGTTCTTCGCCTGCGCCGTCCTGATGGTCAACAACATCCGTGACATCGACGAGGACCGGCTCGCCGGCAAGCGGACCCTGGCGGTCACCGTCGGACTGCCGATCGCCCGCGTGCTCTACGGCCTGTTCCTGCTGCTGCCGTACGTGCTGCTCATCTGGTTCGTGCTGCTGTACTTCCGGACCGGCTTCACGTACTTCTCGCTGCTGCTGGCGCTGCCGGCACTCGCGATCGGGGTGTCGTCCCGCAAGCCGCGCGAGCTCATCACCGCGCTGCAGCTGTCGTCGTTCGGATCGTTGGCCTACGGCGTCGTGCTCGGCGTCACGCTCGCGCTGCAGCCGTAGCCGCAGGCCGGGGCGGAACGGGTCAGTCGGTGGGGTGCGCGCGGCGCTCCGCGTGACGGTCGGCGTCCGACACCGGGGCGTCCACGTCGGTGTCGGACGCCGAGACGAAGTCGTCCTCGAAGTCCGAGTCGGCGTCCCGCTCCGGACGGCCGCGTCGGTTCGCCATGCTGGTGGTGACCTCCGAGCGGAGCTTCGGCAGCGCGATGTACGAGACGAGCAGGCCGATGAGCGCCGCACCGATCGTCGCCCAGTACCACGGGAGACCGATCACGAACAGGACGACGAGCGCCGCCGCGAAGATCCCGAGACGGGCGAGGGTGTAGACGAGCCACGCTTTCACCCGGCAAGTCTACGGACTCGCGAACCGTGAGGTCGGTCACAGCCTGGGCACCTACACTCCTCGGCATGGTCCGCTTGTGGCTCGTCGTCGTCGTCGCCGCCGTGGCGTTCACGGTCTACACGCTCATCGACTGCGCCACGATGCCGAAGCACCGCATCCGGTCCCTCGGGCGCGGACTCTGGATCCTGCTGATCGTCATCCTGCCGGTCCTCGGCGGCGTCCTCTGGTTCCTGCTCGGCAGGGCCCCGGCGGCTCCGGAGCGTGTCGCCCGGTACCGTGGTCCCGAAGACGACCCGGACTTCCTCGGTGAGCAGACTCCCGAGCGGCCCCGCACGGACAAGGACCAGGACGACGCGACCCTCCGCAACCTCGAAGAGCAGTTCCACGACACCGACGACGACGGCCGCACCGATCGCTGACGGCGTGCCGCGGGGCTCCGGCAGTCCGGCGTCCGACTTCGCCCTCGCCCTCCTGCAGGAGTTCGCCCGCGCCGGCGTCACCGACGTCGTCGTGAGCCCCGGATCCCGATCCCAGGCGCTCGCCCTCGCGGCGGTCGCCCTCGAACGTGCCGGCGGCATCACCGTGCACGTGCGACTCGACGAGCGGACGGCCGGGTTCGTCGCGCTGGGGCTCGCCGTCGAAACCGGTCGTCCCGCGCTCGTGGTCACCACGTCCGGCACCGCCGTCGCCAACCTGCACCCCGCCGTGCTCGAAGCGCACCATTCCGGCGTGCCGATGATCGTCGTGTCCGCCGACCGTCCGGCCGAACTCCGCGGGATCGGCAGCAACCAGACCACCGTCCAGTCCGGCATCTTCGCGCATGCGGTCTCGTTCGTCCGCGAGGTCGAGGCCCCGACGCAGCACGGCGTCGACGACAGCACCCGCGACACCATCCGGAGCACCGTCCGCGAGACCGTCGCCGCGGCGTCGGGAGACACCGGGCAGCCAGGGCCCGTGCAGCTGGACGTCGCCTTCCGCGAACCGCTCTCCGCGACGCTCACCGACGTCGAGGGTGTCCCGGAGGACGAGATCGACCTCGGGTTCGCCACCCGCCGCGTCCACACCGGGCTCGGCGCCGTGGAGCTCACGCCGGACGACGAGCCCGCGACCGTCGTGATCGCCGGGCACGACGCCGGCGAGGACGCCGAACGCGTGGCATGGGAGCTCGGTGCGCCGTTGCTGGCCGAGGTGTCGAGCGGAGCGCGCTTCGGGCGGAACCTGGCCGTGACCTACCGCGAGCTGCTGCGCGACCCGGAGTTCGGCGGCCGGGTCCGCCGTGCCGTCGTGCTCGGCCACCCGACGCTCAGCCGCGAGGTCCCGGCGCTCCTGCAGCGCGACGACGTCGAGGTGGTGACCGTCCGCGGGGCCGGAGCCGACGCGTACGACCCGAGCCGAGCCTCCCGGCTGGTGTCCGACGTCACCGTCACGGGCCGGACCCGTCCGGAACACCGCGCGTGGGTGGGCCGCTGGGTGGCCGCGAGCCGTGCAGCGCTCGGCGACGGCGACGCCGGGCCGGACCTGGACGCGAAGCGGTCGGAGGACCGCGCCGAACGCAACCGGTTCCTCCGCGACGAAGTCGCACTGCGCCGCCGCCCGGTCGACCGGGCGATGCTCGCCGACGCCGTGTGGGGCGTGACCTGGCCGCACGACCGGCTGGTCCTCGGCGCGTCCCAGATCATCCGCGTGGCCGACGGTCGCGTCCCCGGCAAGAAGATCCGCGTGCACGCCAACCGCGGTCTCGCCGGCATCGACGGCACGGTGTCCACCGCGCTCGGGATCGCCGCTGCGCTCGAGCAGACGCAGGCAGCCGGCGGGACGACCCGCGTGCTCCTCGGGGACCTGACGTTCCTGCACGACCTCGGGGCGTTCGTCACCGGGACCGAGGAACGCACCAGCCGCGTGCAGGTCGTCGTCGGCAACGACTCCGGCGGGGCGATCTTCCGCGGGCTCGAGGTCGCCGAGACCACCCCGGCGGCGGACATGCGCCGGATGATGACGACCCCGCAGCACGTCGACGTCGAGCAGGTCGTCAGGGGGCTCGGGTGGGAGTACCGCCGTGCCGCGACGTGGGGGGACCTCGAGCAGGTGCTCACCGACCCCGCCGAGCGGGTGGTCATCGAGGTGCCGCTGGCCGACTGAGCCTCGGATCGCTCCCGCCGGCGGGCGCGTCCCGACCACCGGACTGGAGGCTCGGCGCGCGTCCGGCACCGAGCCTCCAGTCCGGCGCTGGTCGCGACCAGGGCCGGGGGCCGCACCGCGCGTTCGTTGCGTCCACAACGAGCGACGGAGTCGCTGTCGTACGACAGCAACTCTGTCGCAACCACGCGCGCGCAACTGTTGCGCGCGCGTGGGAGCGACAGCGCCGTTGTCGTACGACAGCGATCCTGTCGTTCCGAGTCGGGGAGAGGCCCCTACGCCAGCGCGTCGCGGATCGGGCGGAACTTCAGCGCGGTCTCGGCGACCTCGCGCGCCGGGTCTGACTCACCGACGATGCCCGCGCCGGCCCATGCCCGCACGGCGCCGTCGTGGTCGATCTCCGCGCTCCGGAGCGCCAGCATCCACTCGCCGTCGCCCGACGCGCCCAGCCAGCCGACGGGCCCGGCGTAGCGGCCGCGGTCGACGCCTTCGAGCTCGGCCACGAGCCGGACGGCCACGTCGGTCGGGGTCCCGGCGACGGCGGCAGTCGGGTGCAGCGCGTCGGCGATGTCGAGCGACGTCGTCCCGACGGGCAGCGTCGCCTGGACGTCGCTCGCGAGGTGCCACAGATTCGGCAGCTGCAGACGGAACGGCTCCGGGTCGACCCGCAGGTCCGTGGCGAGCGGGCGGAGCGCGTCGACGAGGCTCCTGATCGCGAACGCGTGCTCGGAGACGTCCTTCGCGCTCGATGCCAGGGCCTCGGCGGCGGCGCGGTCCGACACGGCGTCGGTGCCGCGTGCCGCGCTGCCGGCGAGCACCCGGGCGGTGAGCCGCGTGCCGTCGGTGCGGGCGAGGGTCTCCGGCGTGGCTCCCACGAGGCCGTCCACGGCGAACGTGACGCACTGCGGGTAGGTGTCGGCGAGGTCGAGGAGGAGGGCACGGCGGTCGGCACCCGGGGGCAGCGAGCCGACGAGGTCCCGAGCGAGGACGACCTTCTGCGCATCGCCGGCGGTGATCCGACGGACGGCCTCGGCGACCGATGCGGCGTAGGCGTCCTCGTCGATGCGCCCGGGGGAGAACGTGACGGACAGGTGTGGTCCCACGTGCGGGACGGGCACCGAGGTCCTGGTGAACGCCAGGGGAGCGGGGTCTGCCGTGGTGTCGATCGCGGTCAGCCAGGCCTTGCCCCGGCGGCGTCCGACGACGACGCGCGGCACGATCAGCACGCTGGTCGCGGCCGAGTCGTCGGCGAACGCGAACGCGCCGAACGCGACGAGACCGGACCCGCGGAGCTGCACCGGGTCGTCGACCACCGCGCGCTCGGCGATGGTCTTCCATGCCTCCGCCGCGTCGCGCATCCTGGACGGCCCGGTGAACTCGAACCGGAGCGCCTCGCCGATGCCGACGATGCCGTCACCGTTGCGCACGAAGGCGAGCGGGGTGTCGGGGAGCGTGTGGCGGAGCACGGCGCCCGGGTCGTCGAGGATCCGGGTCGAGACCGTGAGCGGCGGGGCCGCCGTGGCGGTTCGGGTCACGGGACGATCGTACGCGCGCCGGATGGAGGAGAACGCCGCGCCGCGTGTCCCGGGAACGCACGGGACGGACCTCTAGGATTGGTCGGGTGAGTAGAGCGGACATGCACAAGCGGCCGGACGAGGTGGCGGCCATGTTCGACGACGTCGCGGAGAAGTACGACCTCACCAACGACATCCTCTCCGCCGGCAACGCCCCGCTCTGGCGGGTGGCGACCGTGCGCGCCGTCGACCCCCAACCAGGTGAGCGCGTGCTCGACATCGCCGCGGGGACGGGCACGAGCGCTGCGGCGTTCGCCAAGAAGGGTGCAGACGTCACGGCGCTCGACCTCTCCGCCGGCATGATCGCCGTCGGTCGTGAGCGCCACCCCGAGATCACCTTCGTCGAGGGCGACGCGGAGCACCTGCCCTTCGAGGACGACACGTTCGACGCCGTCACGATCTCGTTCGGCCTGCGCAACGTCAACGACCCGATGCAGGCGCTCACCGAGATGCTCCGCGTCCTGAAGCCCGGCGGCCGCGTCGTCATCTGCGAGTTCTCCACGCCGCCGCTCGCCGCCCTGCGCTTCGGGTACGGCACCTACCTCAAGCGTGTCCTGCCCGGTATCGCGAAGCTCTCGAGCAGCAACCCGGCGGCGTACAAGTACCTCGCCGAGTCGATCGAGGCGTGGCCGGACCAGCAGGTCCTCAGCCAGTGGCTCCGTGGTGTCGGCTTCACGATGGTGGCCTACCGCAACCTCACGGCCGGTATCGTCGCACTGCACCGCGGACGCAAGCCCGTCGCGGGGACGGTCCGAGAGTCCGTCGCGCGGCGCGCGAAGGCCCGTCGTGAGCACCAGGCGACCGGCGAGCAGCCGAGCGTCGAGCCGACCGACAGCTGACCGGCCCCCACCCAGACGGACTTCCCCGAAACACGGAGCAGCACTTGAACCCGAGCGTCCCGGTCGCACGCCGAGCACCGAGTCTCCGAGCGTCGCTCGGCATCGGCGAGCGGATGTTCGCCAGTCCGGCGGAGCGTCGGTTCATCACCGCGGTCGACGACGGGCTCGAGCTCGTCGAGCAGGGGCTCGAGGACGCGATGCGCTCCGCCGACACCCTCGCGGACACGACCAGCCGCTACCTGCTCTCGGCCGGGGGCAAGCGGATCCGGCCGACGCTGACGCTGCTCATCGCGCAGCTCGGCAACGGGGTGACCGACCACGTCGTGAAGGCGGCGGTGAGCGTCGAGACGACCCACCTCGCCTCGCTGTACCACGACGACGTCATGGACGAGGCCCCGGTGCGCCGCGGGGTCCCGGCAGCCCACGTCACCTACGGCAACAACGTCGCGATCCTCACCGGTGACCTGCTCTTCGCCCGGGCCAGCCTCATCACGGCGGACCTCGGGCCGGAGGGCATCCGGATGCAGGCGGAGACGTTCCAGCGCCTGTGCATGGGCCAGCTCCACGAGACCACCGGCCCCCAGCCGGACGACGACCCGCTCGAGCACTACATCCAGGTCCTCAGCGACAAGACCGGCTCCCTCATCGCGACCGCCGCCCGCGCCGGCGTGCTGTTCTCCGGTGCGGACCGCGCCTACCTCGACGCCGTCGGAACGTTCGGTGAGAAGGTCGGCGTCGCGTTCCAGCTCGTGGACGACGTCATCGACCTCGCCCCGGCGAAGGACAAGACCGGCAAGATCGCCGGCAACGACCTCCGCGCGGGCGTCGACACCCTGCCGCTGCTGCAGCTCCGCCGCCGAGCCGCGACCGACGGCGGCGCTGCCGAGCTCGTCGAGCGGATCGAGCGCGACGTCACCGGAGCTCCGGACGACGCGGTCACCACCGACGCGTACCTGTCGGCCGTCGCGGCACTCCGCGACCACGAGGCGACCGCGGCGACCCGCGCGCTGGCCGGCCAGTGGGCGGACGAAGCCGTGGTGGCCCTCGCACCGCTGCCGGACGGCGTCGTGAAGCGCGCCCTCACCCGGTTCGCCGAGTCGGTCGTGGACCGCACGCACTAGCCGAGCCGACCACACGCCCACGGGAGCACCCCACCCGAACGAAACTGGAGACGATCAGTGCCCACCCTCCGCCTCGCCATCGTCGGCGCCGGCCCCGCCGGCATCTACGCCGCGGACATCCTCCTGCGGGAAGCGCACGCGTACGACGTGTCGATCGACCTCTTCGAGCAGCTGCCGGCGCCGTACGGCCTGGTCCGCTACGGCGTCGCACCGGACCACCCCCGCATCAAGGGGATCGTGAACGCACTCCGCGACGTGCTCGACCGCGGCGACATCCGCATCTTCGGCAACGTCCGCTTCGGCGAGGACATCACCCTCGACGACCTCAAGAAGCACTACAACGCGGTCGTGTTCTCGACCGGTGCCATCAAGGACGCCGACCTCGACATCCCCGGCGTCGACCTCGAGGGCTCGTACGGTGCCGCCGACTTCGTCAGCTGGTTCGACGGCCACCCAGACGTGCCGCGCACCTGGCCGCTCACCGCGGAGAGCGTCGCGGTCATCGGCAACGGCAACGTCGCCCTCGACGTGTCGCGCATCCTCGCCAAGCACGCCGACGACCTGCTGCCGACCGAGATCCCGGACAACGTCTACGAGGGACTCAAGGCATCGCCGGTCACCGACGTCCACGTCTTCGGCCGCCGCGGCCCTGCGCAGGTGAAGTTCACCCCGCTCGAACTCCGCGAGCTGGGCGAGGTGCCGGACGTCGACATGGTCGTGTACGACGAGGACTTCGACCACGACGAGGCGTCGCTCACGGCGATCCAGACGAACAAGCAGGTCATGGTCATCAACCGTGTCCTCGAGCAGTGGCGGAAGCGCGAGCCCGGCACCGCCAGCCGTCGGCTGCACCTGCACTTCTACGCGAAGCCGCTCGAGTTCGTCGGCGAGGACGGCAAGCTGACCGCGATCCGCTACGAGCGCACCCGCCCGAACGGGCAGGGCGGCGTCGAGGGCACCGGCGAGATCCGGGAGATCCCGATCCAGGCGGCCTACCGCGCGGTCGGGTACTTCGGGTCCGAGCTCCCCGGTGTGCCGTTCGACGAGCGGCACGGCGTCATCCCGAACCACGAGGGCAAGGTCCTCGACGACGACAACGACCAGATCCCCGGCGTCTACGCGACCGGCTGGATCAAGCGCGGCCCCGTCGGGCTCATCGGTCACACGAAGTCGGACGCGATGGAGACCGTGCAGCACATCGTGGGGGACCAGGCGAGCTGGTGGACCCCGGAGGACCCGTCCCCGGAGGCGATCCCGAGGTTGCTGCGCGAGCGTGGCGTGGAGTTCACGGACCTCGAGGGGTGGCACCGGCTGGACGCGCACGAGATCGCCCTCGGCGAGCCGCACGGCCGCGCGCGCGTCAAGGTCGTCCCGCGTGACGAGATGATCGACGCGTCGCTCGGTCGCACGTCAGCCGGGCAGACCGCCGACCGGAGCTGATCCGATGACCGCCGTGGGGCCCCCCCCCCGCCCCCCCGGGGGGGGGGGGCGCCCCGGGGGGGGGGGGGGGGGCCCGGGGCCCGCCGCCCCCCCCCCCCCGGGGGGGGCCGGGGGGGGGGGGGGCGCGCCC
>NZ_JBIVCR010000004.1:271111-460914 GCF_044746705.1 Curtobacterium sp. NPDC090217
GCGCCGCTGGGCCCCCGCGCCCGCGCCCCCCCCCCCCCCCCCGCCCCCCCCCCCCCCCCCCCCCCCCCCCCCCCCCCCCCCCCCCCCCCCCCCCCCCCACGCCTGTACGGGGTGGACGTCGCCCGTGCCGTCGCACTCCTCGGCATGGTGGCCGCGCACGTCGGGGGCGTCGCCGAGCAGCTCGACTGGTCGGACCCTTCCACCTGGTCGGCCGTGGTGAACGGGCGGTCGTCGACGCTGTTCGCGGTGCTCGCCGGCGTCTCGGTGGGCCTGGTGAGCGGCCGGACCGACCCGCCGGGTCCTCCCGAGATCGGGCGGGTGCGCGCACGGCTGGCGATCCGGGCCGTCGTCATCGTCGTGATCGGCCTGTTGCTGATGGCGCTGAACACGCCCGTCTACGTCATCCTGCCGACCTACGGGGTGCTGTTCCTGCTGGTGCTCCCGGCGCTGCGCTGGCCCCGGTGGGCACTCGTCTCCGCCGCCGGCGTCTGTGCGCTGCTGTCTGCGCCCGTCGCGATCGCGATCGTCCCGGCCTACGCGGACGCGAGCACCTTCACGCTGCAGCTCGGCCTCGTCTACCCCGTGGTCACGTTCCTGACGTACGTGCTGGTCGGGCTCGCGGTCGCCAGATCCGACCTGGGCCCACGCCGCCGGTTCCCGGACGACGCGCCAGCGGCGTCCGGGCCGTGCCGGTGGGGAGAGGCTCGGAGCACGCAGGTCGCGCTCCTCGCGTCCGGCGCAGTGGTCGCCACCGCGGCCTACCTCGCCGGGGCAGTGACGGCACCGGTGCCAACGGACGCGGGTGACGCGTTCCCCGGGGTCCCGTTCGTGCCGCAGGGCGCGTCCGCGGGGCAGGCGTTCGCGCAGGTGTTCCTGTCGCCGCGGGACCACTCGTCGTCGATCGTCGACGTCGTCGGGACCGCCGGCGTCGCCGTCGCCGTGATCGGGCTCTGCACGCTGCTGTTCGACGGGCGCGGTGCCGTGGCCCGCCGGATCGCCTTCCCGCTCGCCGCGATCGGGTCGATGCCGCTGACGATCTACGCGCTGCACCTCGTCGTCATCGCGGTGCTGCCGCCGCTCCCGCAGGAGCCGGCCACGTGGTGGTGGTTCGCCATCGGCGCCGGCCTGTTCGCCGCGCTGTGGAGCCGGTTCCTGGGACGTGGGCCGGCCGAGCGTCTGGTCGCACGGATCGTGTCGGTGGTCCCGCGCTGACCGAGCCGGCGCGCCGGACGCGCACCGGGCCTCCCGGCCGCTACTGCAGGGCTGCCGTGAGCCGCGCGATGTTGTCGAGCACCTGCGAACGACGCGTGCGACCGAGCCACGCGTCGAGCTCGAGCGGGATGCTGTCCTTCCGGTAGGCGTCCTGCACGCCGCGGAGCGCGTCGACGAACCGTTCCCCACGGACCATCACCGAGATCTCGAGGTTCAGGCTGAACGACCGCATGTCCATGTTGCTCGACCCGATCACGGCGACGTCGTCGTCGATCGTGAAGTGCTTCGCGTGCAGGATCGTCGGCGAGCGGTACAGCCAGATCTTCACGCCGGCGCGGAGGAGCCCCTCGTAGTAGGAGCGCTGCGCGTGCCAGGTCATCGCGTGGTCGCCGATCTCCCCGACGAACAGCTCGACCTCGACCCCGCGCTGCGCCGTCGTCGTGATGGCGTACAGCATCGAGTCGTCGGGGACGAAGTACGGCGAGGTGATCGACACCTTCTTCTGCGCCGAGTACAGCAGCGCGTTGAAGAGGCGCAGGTTGTTCTCGCCGTCGAACCCGGGGCCGGACGGCACGACCTGGCAGTCGAGCGCGTCGCCGCGGTCGGCTCGCTGCACCGGGTCGCTCTCGCGGAGCAGGAGTTCGTCGGTCTCGCTGTACCAGTCGGTCACGAACAGGGCGTTGATGCCGGCGACGACCGGACCCTCGAAGCGGGCGAACAGGTCCTTGTACGCGAGCCCCTTCTCGATGTGCGCCTTGAGGTCGTAGGACTTGTCGATGAGGTTCTGCGACCCCGTGAACGCCACCGACCCGTCGATGACCATGATCTTCCGGTGGTTCCTGAGGTCAGGGCGCTGGAACTTCCCCTTGAACGGCTGCAGCGGGAGCATCAGGTGCCACTCGATGCCCGCGCGGTCCAGGAAGGCCAGCGTGTCCTTGTACCCGGGGTAGCCGCGGCTCGCCCAGTGGTCCATGAGGAAGCGGACGGTCACGCCGCGCGCCTGCGCCCGGGCGAGTGCCTCGAAGAAGCCGCGCGTGGTGTCGTCGAGCGTCGCGATGTAGAACTCGACGTGCACGAACCGCCGTGCGTCGTCGATGGCGCGGGCCATCTCGGCGATCGACTCGTCGTAGTCCGGGTAGAGCTCCGCCGAGTTGCCCCCCACCAGTGGCATCGCGCCGAGCTTGCGGTTCAGCTCGGTGATGCTCTCGAACCACGGCGGCCACGGGTGGTCCCGACGGACGCGTTCGATGCCCTCGGTCTGCTCGAGGATGTAGGCGTTGATCTCGGTCTGCTTCTCCCGCCTGGCCTTCGGCAGCTTCGTCGACCCGATGACCAGGAAGACGATGAAGCCGATGTAGGGGATGAGGAAGATCGCGAGCAACCACCCGGTCGCGGTCTGCGGCTTCCGGTTGATCGGGACGTAGATGAGCGAGAAGGCACGGATCGCCAGGTCCAGCAGGACCAGGAGAACGGTCAGGGTGACGGAGAGCCAGTGCTCCACGGGGGCGTCGAGTCGTCTTTCGCGGGCGCGCGGGGCGTCAGCGGAAGTTGATGAACTGCAGCGGCACGTCGAACTCTTCACCCTTGAGGAGCTGGATCGTGTTCTGGAGGTCGTCGCGGCTCTTCGAGGAGACCCGGAGCTCGTCGCCCTGGATCTGGCTCTTCACGCTCTTCGCGGCGTTCGCCCGGAGGAACGCGCCGATCTTCTTCGCGACGTCCTGCTCGATGCCGTTCTTGAACTTCACCTCGATGCGGAACTCCTTGCCCGACGGGTACGGCTCGCCGGCGTCAAGGCTCTTGAGGCTGATGCCGCGCTTGATCGCCTTGGACTCGAACACGTCGAGGACCGCGGTCGCCCGCTCGGAGGTGTTCGCCTTGATGAGGACGTCCTCACCGCTGAACGCGATCGATGCGCCGACGCCCTTGAAGTCGTAGCGCTGTTCGATCTCCTTGGCGGCCTGGTTGAGGGCGTTGTCCGCCTCCATCTTGTCGACCTTGCTGACCACGTCGAAGGAGCTGTCTGCCATGCCCGACAGCCTAACGGGGAGCGCCGACCTCGGTCCGCGCCACGGTGGTCACGACCATCGTCGGCCATCCGGTATGCTGTTCTGGCGCCTCCGGTTGGTGACTACACGGGCTGGGTGCGCACATGGCGAGTTACCCAAGCGGCCAAAGGGATCTGACTGTAAATCAGCCGGCGTAGCCTTCGGGGGTTCGAATCCCTCACTCGCCACGTGTCCATGTGCTGGAGAACTGTCTGCGCATGGTGACGGAACAACGCAGGGCCCCGTTTTGACGGGGCCCTGATTCGTTGGGTCCCCTTCCTGACGGGGTTGTTGCTCGTTCCTGGAAGGATCGAGTGCATGAGCGCAGACCCGACCCCGACCGAGCTCGCCGACCTGGCCGAGTCCATCGCGACCGAAGCCGCCGAGCTCGCCGCTCGTCGTCGTGCAGAAGGAGTCGAGGTCGCCGACCGGAAGTCGAGCATCGTCGACGTCGTCACGGCCGCCGATCGAGAGGTCGAGGCTCTCGTGCACGACCGCATCCGTGCCACCCGGCCGGACGACGGGTTCTTCGGCGAGGAGACCGGCGGGGCCGACGGAACCTCCGGCATCACGTGGGTGGTGGATCCGATCGACGGCACCGTCAACTACCTCTACGGCAGCCCGCAGTACGCCGTCAGCATCGGTGTCGTCCGCGGCGACCCGGACCCTGCGGTCTGGGAATCGATCGCCGGCGTGGTCATCGCCCCGGCGACGGGTGATGTGTTCCGTGCGGTCGCCGGCGAGCCCGCCACCCGCAACGGCACCGTGATCACCGTGGGGGAGCCCGCCTCCCTCGGCGAGACGCTCGTCGCGACGGGCTTCGGGTACACCGCCGACCGCCGTCGGGAGCAGGTCGCCGTGCTCACCGGACTGCTCGGCGAGGTCCGCGACATCCGTCGTGGCGGGTCGGCCGCACTCGACTGCTGCTCGGTCGCCGCAGGGGTCGTCGACGCGTACTACGAGCGCGGGATCAACCCGTGGGACATGGCCGGCGGATCGATCGTCGCCGCCTCCGCCGGCGCCGTCGTCACGTCGTGGGAAGCCGGTGGAACGCGCTCGTTCCTCTTCGCCGCACCGTCGATCGCCGCCGAGCTCGAGACCCTCGTGCGTCGGGTCGAAGCCGGGGTCCTCGGGTCCTGACCCCCACCTCTGGGGCCCCTGTGTGGTCATGACCACGACTGGCGGCACGCTACGACCCCTGGTACCGTCGCTGCAGTCCCGTTATCTGCTCGTTATCAACGAGCGCCGACAGCCCTGATCAGGATCCCCACCGAAACGCATGCTCGAAGCCACGCTGCAGCCCGCCGTCTCCGGACGAACCACCCTCGACGGAAGGACCACCGACGGCGCCTCGCCCGTGGTCCACATGACCCGCCGGGCCCGCATCGAAGCGGAGCGCGCAGCAGCGAAGCACGGCGTCCAGCACTCCCAGGACATCGCATCGGCCGGGCCGGTCGACGCCGCGTCGATCGACGCCGCCCCGGTGTCGCCGTCCGACCAGGCTGAGCCCGTCACGCCGCCGGCGCCCTCATCGCCCGTCCTGCCGGCGTCCGTGATCGAGCCGGCGACCCCGCCCGCACCGTCGTCGCCGGTCGTCGCACCCGCAGCGACCCGCCGGGTGAGCGGCCAGGTGCCTCCCGCTCGTCGCCGGACCACCGCTCCGGCCCCCCGCGTCGACCGGGCCACGCGCCACCTCGGTGCCGGCCGCCCGTCCGTGGCTGCCGCGCCGGTGCCGACGAAGCGCACGGGTGCGTCGTTCCGCAAGAACGCCTCGCGCGCGACCGCCGTCGGCGCGCTGCTGTTCGTCGCCGGGTTGGTCGTGTCGACCTCCCTGCCCGCGCAGGCCCTCTACACGCCGGAGCCCGGCTCGACGACCGTGCAGGCCGCCGCCGACGGCGACACACAGTCGCTCCGCGTCGGTGACGCGACCGAGGGCTCGACGAACCGCGACGCCTACACCGTGTCCGACGCCACGCAGTACAAGAACGTCGACTCGTCGAGCTTCACGAACGATCCGAACGGCACGATCCAGTGGCCGTTCCTGACCGGCGTGCCGATCACCTCCGGATTCGGTGGGCGCCAGGTCGAGGGCTGCTCGTTCTGCTCGACCAACCACCAGGGCGTCGACTTCGCCCCCGGGGCGGGAACCCCCATCCGCGTCATCGCTTCCGGGACCGTCATCAAGGTGCAGCCGAACGACGGTGGCTTCGGCAACGACGTGTGGGTCGAGCACGACGTCGACGGCAAGCAGTTCACGAGTGTCTACGGCCACATGATGGACAACTCGTTCAAGGTCGTGAAGGGCCAGCAGGTCGCGGTCGGGGACGAGCTCGGGCTCGTGGGCTCGACGGGCAACTCGACCGGCCCGCACCTGCACCTCGAGGTGCACGTCGACGGCGTCCCGGTGGACCCGCTGGCGTGGCTCCAGGCCAACGCGAACTAGCTCCACGAGGCGGCGCGCCCGGGCGTCACGGCCGGTTCCAGACCACCGTCCGGGTTCTGCTATCCTCGTGTGGTGCCGCTCGCGGTACACGCCCCGATAGCTCAGTGGTAGAGCACTTCCATGGTAAGGAAGGGGTCGTCAGTTCAATCCTGACTCGGGGCTCCGACCCGGCGAGAAACCAGCGCCGGATCTGTGGCGGGGTAGCTCAGTTGGTTAGAGCACACGACTCATAATCGTGGGGTCGCGGGTTCAAGTCCCGCCCTCGCTACCGCAAGCCCGGCGTCCGCGCCGGGCTTTCGTCGTTCCCGGGCCCGGGCCCGGGCGCCGGTTTGTCGCGTTCGCACCCCCGTACGAACACCGCGCCCCGTCATGCCGGGGCGCGACGATCGTGCGCGGGCGCAACCGAGCGGTACACGACGCAGCCGCACGGCGCAGCGGAGCGTCGCTACCGCCCGGCCCGATCGACGTCGGCAACGAGCAGCCCGGCGGACCGGAGCGTCCGCTCGAGGACCCGGACGACGTCGTGCCAGCGCTCCCGGCGTCGAGCGGCGCCGATCGACCCGCCAGCGACGGCCGGCCCGTGTCCGGCGTGCCGGAGCGTCAGCAGCGACCTGCCTCCCGCCGTGGACACGATGACCTCGTACCGGCGGTACTGCTTCGCCGGGTGCACGAGCGCTCCGAGCAGCACCGTCAGGAACCGACTGCCGGACGTCGCGGTGATCGACCCGGGTGCGGCCACGACGTCGTGGCCCTCGGATCGCAGCGCCGCGGCCGCGAGCTCCATCGCCGTGCGCCGATCGCCGGTGTGCACGGCGAACTCGATCGTCGACTCCACGTGCATCCCCCTCGAACGAACCGGCGCCCCCCCGGCGCCGCGGGAACCAGCATAGCCGATGCATACTCATGAATCGCAAGCCCCGACCGGCCTCGGTAGACTCCCCGTCGTGTCAGTGAACCCCGAGCTCGTCGGCAGGACGTTCCCGCCGGCCCCGAAGTACCTGGTCGGTCGAGAGAAGGTGCGCGAGTTCGCCCGTGCCACGTTCGCGACGAACCCGATCCACCACGACCCGGACGCCGCACGTGCAGCCGGCCACGACGACGTCGTCGCCCCGGCGACGTTCGCGGTCGTCGTGCAGGAAGCCACACTCGCGCAGCTCCTCGCCGAGCCCGACGCCGGCATCGACTTCTCGCGCGTGGTGCACGGCGAGCAGAAGTTCACCTACGACCGACCGATCGTCGCCGGCGACGAACTCACCGCGACCCTGACGGTCACGAGCGTGAAGACGCTCGGCGGCAACGCGATGGTCACGGCCGAGAGCACGATGAACGACGCCGCGGGGGAGCACGTCGTCACGGCGACCTCCACCCTCGTGGTCCGGGGGGACGACGCATGACCGACGCAGCAACCGAGATCACCGTGGGCACCGTCGTCGCCGAACGACAGGTGCACATCACGCGTGACTCCCTCGTCCGGTACGCCGGCGCCTCCGGTGACTTCAACCCGATCCACTACCGCGACGACGTCGCCGCGTCCGTCGGGCTCCCCGGCGTGCTCGCGCACGGCATGCTCACGATGGGCATCGCCGTCCAGCCCGTCTCCGAGTGGCTCGGCGACCGCGGCTGGATCGTGTCGTACGGGGTCCGCTTCACCCGGCCCGTCGTGGTCGACCCGGAGACCGGCGCGGACGTCGGCATCGTCGCCAAGGTCGGCACCGTCGACGACGAGGGCCGTCCGCAGCGCATCGACCTCACCGTGACCGCCGCCGAGCAGACCGTGCTCGGCAAGGCGCAGGTCACGGTGGCGTTCCGCTGACCGTGTCGCAGCAGGCGTTCGCGGAGCTGACCACCCTCCGTGTCGGTGGCCCCGCCGGACGGCTCCTGGTCGCGGAGACGACCGACGAGCTGGTCGCGCACACCAGGGACGCCTGGGCGGACGAGGAGTGGCTCGTGGTCGGCGGGGGCAGCAACCTGCTCGTCGCCGACGCCGGGTTCGACGGCACCGTCGTGCTCGTCCGCACGCGCGGCGTCGAGCACGAGGCCACCGCGGACGGCGTCACCGTCCGCGTCGCGGCCGGTGAGCCGTGGGACGCGTTCGTCGCGTCGACCGTCGACAACGGCTGGACCGGACTGGAGGCCCTGAGCGGCATCCCGGGCACCGTCGGTGCGTCCCCCGTGCAGAACATCGGGGCGTACGGGGTCGAGCTCTCCGACGTGCTCACCCGGGTCGAGTTCCTCGATGCGGCAACGGGGGAGCGCACGTGGGTGCCGGCCGCCGAGCTGGCGCTCGGGTACCGCACGTCCACGCTGAAGCACGGGCGTCGGGGCGTCGTCCTCACCGTCGAGTTCGCACTCGGCACCGACACCGACGGCGGTGTGCCCGTCCGGTACGCGCAGCTCGCCGGGTCCCTCGGCGTGACCCTCGGCGACCGTGTCGACCCCGCCGTGGTGCGCTCGACCGTCCTCGGTCTGCGTGCCGCGAAGGGCATGGTCCTGGATGCCGAGGACCCGGACACCTGGAGCGCCGGTTCGTTCTTCACGAACCCGATCGTCTCGGCCGGGTTCGCGGAGTCGCTGCCCGCCGACGCACCGCGCTGGCCGGCCGGCGACGACGTCAAGCTCAGCGCCGCCTGGCTCATCGAGCACGCCGGGGTGCACCGCGGGTACGCGCTCGCCGGGTCGCACGCGGCGATCTCGTCGAAGCACACCCTCGCGCTGACGAACCGCGGCGACGCGACGGCCGCGCAGGTCGCGGAGCTGGCGCGCTACGTCCAGCTGACGGTGCTCAACCGGTTCGGCGTGTCGCTCGTGCCGGAACCCGTCGTGGTCGGCGACCTGCTCGCCTGACGCGGGACGAGCCTCCCGGCTCTGCACCAACCCGCACCGCGAAAGCGACAGTGTCCGCCCGGAATCCGGGCGGACACTGTCGCTTTGGCGAGGGGGCGGTCAGCCGAAGAGGCAGTGTCAGCTGAAGAGCTTCGCCAGGCGGGCGACGCCCTCGGTGATGTCGTCGTCGCCGAGGGCGTACGACAGCCGGAGGTAGCCGGAGGGGCCGAACGCCTCGCCGGGGACGACCGCGACCTCGGCGTGCTCGAGGATCAGGTCGGCGAGCTCGAGCGACGTCGTCGGGGTGCTGCCTGCCCACTCGCGACCGAGGAGTGCCGTGACGTCGGGGTAGACGTAGAAGGCGCCCTTCGGGGTCGGCGTGACGAACCCGGGGATCGCGTTGAGCCCGGCGACGATGGCCTTGCGGCGGCGGTCGAACGCCTCGCGCATCTCGGCGACGGGCTCCTGCGGGCCGTTCAGGGCGGCGATCGCGGCGCGCTGCGACACGTTCGACACGTTGGACGACAGGTGCGACTGCAGGTTCGAGGCGGCCTTCACGGCGTCGGCCGGGCCGATGAACCACCCGACGCGCCAGCCGGTCATCGCGTAGGTCTTCGCGACGCCGTTCACCAGGATCGTGGTGTCGGCGAGGGCGGGGATCTGCTGCAGGATGCCGGCGAACTCGGTGCCGTCGTAGACGAGGTCCTGGTAGATCTCGTCGCTGATCACCCAGATGCCGTGCTCGAGCGCCCACTCGCCGATCGCGCGGGTCTGCTCGGCCGAGTACACGGCGCCCGTGGGGTTCGAGGGGGAGCAGAACAGCAGCGCCTTCGTCTTCGGGGTGCGCGCTGCCTCGAGCTGCTCGACCGTGACGAGGTAGTCCTGGTCGCTGCCGGCGAAGACCTCGACGGGCGCACCGCCGGCGAGACGGATCGCCTCGGGGTAGGTGGTCCAGTACGGAGCGGGGAGCAGGACCTCGTCACCGTCGTCGACGATCGTGGCGAACGCCTCGTAGACCGCCTGCTTGCCACCGTTCGTGACGACGACCTGCGAGGCGTCGACGGTCGCGCCGGAGACGCGGGCGGTCTTCTCGGCGATGGCCTGCTTGAGCTCCGGGAGGCCCGTCGCGGGCGTGTAGCGGTGGTTCTTCGGGTCCTGCGCTGCGGCGACCGCGGCGTCGACGACGTGCGCCGGCGTGGCGAAGTCGGGCTCGCCGGCCGCGAAGGAGATCACCGGGCGACCGGCGGCCTTCAGCGCCTTGGCTTTGGCATCGACCTTCAGCGTGGCGGACTCGGCGATCGCGGCGATGCGGGACGCGATGCGCGGGCGCTGGTTGGCGGTGGACTCGGGGCCGTTGGCTGCGGTGCTCACCGGTCCAGCCTATCGGCGCGGCACGCCGGAGCGGCCCTCAAGTGGACACCGTGTGACGCACTCCCGTACACTCATCTGCGGTGGTCACGGCCTGCCTGACGGCGGACGTGTTCACCCAGGAGCCGGATCGGCCCCTGAAGGGCGGTGGCTCAATTGGTAGAGCAGCGGTCTCCAAAACCGCAGGTTGCAGGTTCGAGTCCTGTCCGCCCTGCAACTCTGGAAGGGTAGAAGTTGGCGAGCAAAGACGTGGAAGCGACGGCGGACGACGTCGTCGCCAAGGCGAAGCAGGACCGGGCCGGGCGCCGCGGGCCGTTCGCCGCGATCGCCCTGTTCATCCGCCAGGTCATCGGCGAACTCCGCAAGGTCGTCACGCCGACCCGCAAGGAGCTCTTCAGCTACACCGGTGTCGTCCTGGTCTTCGTCGTCGTGATGATGATCCTCGTGTCGGTCCTCGACTTCGTGTTCGGACTCGGTGTCGGCTACGTCTTCGGCAACGGTCCGACCGCCTGATCAGGCCGTCCACGTAGGCTCGTCCACACGGGCCGACTCCCGGGTCACCCGGTTCCCCGCCCGCGCAGATCAGCACGGTGCTGATCGAACATCGTGCGGGCGGAGCCGAAACCAGGCAGACCCGGAGACCGAACGCCAACCCGATCCGCACCACCGAACGGAAAGAACCGACAGTGTCTGACAACTCCCGCGACGACATCGACCTCGCGACCGCTGCAGAGCAGTCCTCCGAGGTGGAGGAGAACCAGGAAGGCGACGTCGAGACCGGTGAGGAGCGCTCGGCGGAGTCCGCCGAGGAGCGCGCGATCTCGGTCGAGGACGAGGACGACGAGTCGCTCGGCATCGACGAGAGCCTGACCGCCCTCGCGGAGTCGCAGGACCCCGAGGCCGACGCGATCGTCGACGACGCGCTCGAGATCGACACCGCCGACGAGGCAGAAGCCGCCGTCGAGGCCGTCGAGGACGAGGAAGAGTCCGAGATCGAAGAGGAGTCCGCCGCCGAGGCGAACGCCACGATCGCCGCGGACGAAGCCGCCGACGCGCTCGAGGACGAGGAGCCCGCCGAGGTCGACCCGTACGAGGCCTTCAAGGCCGAGCTGCGGATGAAGCCGGGCAAGTGGTACGTCATCCACTCCTACGCGGGCTTCGAGCGCCGCGTGAAGTCGAACATCGAGAACCGCATGGTCTCGATGTCGATGGAGGACTACATCTACCAGGTCGAGGTCCCGATGGAGGACGTCGTCGAGATCAAGAACGGTCAGCGCAAGCTCGTCACGCGCGTCCGGATCCCCGGCTACGTGCTCGTGCGTCTCGACCTCAACGAGGACTCGTGGTCCGTCGTCCGGCACACCCCCGGTGTCACCGGCTTCGTCGGCAACGCGCACAACCCCACGCCGCTCCGCTTCGACGAGGCGTTCGGCATGCTGAAGTCCCTGGTCCAGGTCGCCGAGCCGGCACCGACCAAGGGCGGCAAGGGCAGCGGCCAGACGCAGGCCTCCCCGGCCGCAGAGGTCGACTTCGAGGTCGGCGAGACGATCACCATCAAGGAAGGCTCGTTCGCGGGGCTTCCCGGATCGATCTCCGAGATCAAGCCGGAGAGCGGCAAGCTGACCGTCCTCGTCTCGCTGTTCGAGCGCGAGACCCCGGTCGAGCTCAGCTTCGACCAGGTCACCAAGCTCTAGTCGAGTACACTTATCGAGTTTGGGCCCGAACGCCTCGTGCGTCGGGCTCGTGACCGCGAGCCGGAACCGCCGGCCACGCGGGAGAGTGCACGGATCCCCGTGCGTTCGATTCCAGGAGGAAGCACAACATGGCACCGAAGAAGAAGGTCACGGGCCTGATCAAGCTGCAGATCAACGCGGGAGCCGCCAACCCGGCCCCGCCGATCGGTCCGGCGCTCGGTCAGCACGGCGTGAACATCATGGAGTTCTGCAAGGCGTACAACGCCGCGACCGAGTCGCAGCGTGGCAACGTCGTGCCGGTCGAGATCACCGTCTACGAGGACCGTTCGTTCACGTTCATCCTCAAGACCCCGCCGGCCGCTGAACTCATCAAGAAGGCTGCGGGTGTGCAGAAGGGGTCCGCGACCCCGCACACGGTCAAGGTCGCGAAGATCTCGATGGACCAGGTCCGTCAGATCGCCGAGACCAAGCAGGCCGACCTGAACGCCAACGACATCGACCAGGCCGCGAAGATCATCGCCGGCACTGCTCGTTCGATGGGCATCACGGTCGAGGCGTAGTGCTGTCCAAGCACTAGGGCTCATCACTCAGGTCCACACCCCCAAACCCTTCCGTGGGAGAGCCTCGCCGGCTCGTCAACCACGTATCTCGCAAGGAGACCACCATGGCGAAGAAGTCCAAGGCCTACCAGGCCGCGGCCGCGAAGATCGAGGCCGACAAGTTCTACACCCCGACCGAGGCCGTCGCCCTGGCCAAGGAGACCGGCTCTGCGAAGACCGACTCCACGGTCGAGGTCGCGCTGAAGCTCGGCGTCGACCCCCGCAAGGCGGACCAGATGGTGCGTGGCACCGTCATCCTGCCGCACGGCACCGGCAAGACCTCCCGCGTCATCGTCTTCGCGACGGGTGCCGCTGCTGAGGCCGCCATCGCCGCCGGCGCCGACGAGGTCGGTGGCGACGAGCTCATCGCGAAGGTCGCCGAAGGCTACACCGCCTTCGACTCGGCCGTCTCGACCCCGGAGCTCATGGGCAAGGTCGGTCGTCTCGGCAAGGTGCTCGGCCCGCGTGGCCTCATGCCGAACCCGAAGACCGGCACCGTGACCCCGAACGTCGCGCAGGCCGTCAACGACATCAAGGGCGGCAAGATCGAGTTCCGCGTCGACAAGCACGCCAACGTGCACTTCGTCGTCGGCAAGGCCTCGTTCACCGCCGAGCAGCTCGACGAGAACATCTCGACCGCGCTCGAGGAGATCAACCGCCTCAAGCCGAGCGCCTCGAAGGGCCGCTACGTCATGAAGGGCGCCGTCTCGACGACCTTCGGCCCCGGCATCCCGCTGGACGTCAACAGCATCTGATCGAACTGATCTGACGCCAGAAGGCCCCGCACCGGATCGGTGCGGGGCCTTCTGCATGCGAGCCGATAGCGTGGCCCTGTGCGCACGCTCGTCAACTCCCTCCGGCTCATCGCCGTGATCGCGGTGGTCGCCGCGATCGTCGCCCAGTTCATCCGGACGTCCCAGGGTCCCGGTGTCGTGTTCTGGAACTTCTTCGGCTACTTCACGATCCAGTCGAACATCATCATCGCCGTCGCGTTCGCCGTCGCCCTGGTCGCCGCGGCCCGCCGGCAGCGCGAGGGGGTCGGTGCGTCGGTGTTCCGCGGTGCCGCGACCGTCTACATCGCCACGACCGGCATCGTCTACAACACGCTGCTCGTCGAGGCAGCGCTCGGCAACTCGTTCACCGTGCCGTGGTCGAACGACCTGCTGCACAAGGTCATCCCCGTGTACGCCGTGCTCGACTGGCTGCTGTTCTCCGACCGTGCCCGACTGCGCACCCGCCACGTGTGGTGGTTCCTGCTCTACCCGGCGGTCTGGCTGGTCGTGGTGCTGGTCCGCGGGGCGACCGACGGCTGGGTGCCGTACCCGTTCCTGAACCCGAGCCTCGGTTACGGGGTCGTGGCGCTGTACTGCCTCGGGGTGGCGGTGTTCATCGCCCTGATGGGGTTGCTCGTGATCGGCATGAGCCGACTGCGCCTGATCCGGGTGTAGCCGGGACGTCAGCGGGCGTCGCGCAGGCGGTCCAGCACCATGTCCGCCAGCTGCACGAGTCCGCGGATCTGGTCGTCGTCGCGGTCGATCCACCGGCACTCGGGCTCGTCCGCGATCGGCACGAACCCGTCGTGCTTCTCCCACACGAACAACGTGCGCTCGGCGCCGAGCACGTACTGCTGCCACCAGACCTGCCGCAGGTAGTGCCGCGGGACACGCTTCCAGCCGGACGACGTCGTCTTGATCTCGGCGAGGAGCAGCCGGCCGTCCCGGTCCTGTCCGACGCCGTCCGGGGTCGCGAGGTGGGCACGGTTGGCGCTCGCGTGGAACAGGTGCGCCGACGGCTGGATGCCGTGCGTGGCGGCGACCCACGCGGCGATCACGGGCTCCCGTTCCTTGCCGTGCTCGGTGTAGGCGTTGCCGGAGAACCGGGAACCGTAGCGTTTGTCCGCGATGACGGCCTCGACCGCGCGGAGCGAGGCGAGCCGCGCGACGTCCGTGGCGGTGATGCCCGCGGCGCGGGCGCGGAGCCACGCGACGCGGTCTGAGGAGTGCGCGACGATCCGCTCGGTGTGGCCCCGGAGGCTCGTGAACGCGTCGTGCGCGCCGGTGACGGACGCGCCGGGGCCGGGCTCGGCCTCCAGGCTGTCCCACAGGGTGGGCTGCACGATCGTCACCCGACGATTCTCTCCCCGAGCACCGACGGACGGAAACCGGCGCACCGCGCCGACCGGAACGCGCGGTCAGGAGACCAGCTCGCGCCCCTCTGCGTACGCGACCAGCTCGTCGACGCCTGCGGGGGAGAGGGCGTAGCCGATCGCGAGCGCGGCCGCTCCCTGAAGCGCCGCGATGCCCCCGGCACGGGAGGGCGCGATGACGAGGTGCTCGGTGGCGAGCGGCATCGAGCGGGAGTACACGACCTCCCGGACGCCGGCCAGGAGGTGCTCGCCCGCCTGCGTGATCGATCCGCCGAGCACGATGACCGAGGGGTTCATGAGGGACACGCAGGTCGCGAGGACCTCGCCGATGTCCCGGCCGGCCTGCCGGACCGCCCCGATGGCGTCCAGGTCCGAGCGGGTGACGAGGTCGATGACGTCCGCGCTGGTGTGCACGTCGTGGCCCTTCGCCCGGAGCGACCGGGCGATCGCGGGCCCGGAGGCGACGGCCTCGAGACAGCCGGTGTTCCCGCAGTGGCACGGCACGTCGCCGGCGCGGGAGACGCGCACGTGCCCGATGTCCCCGGCAGTGCCCTGTGCGCCTCGCTGGAGCCGCCCCTCGGACACGATGCCGGAGCCGATGCCGGTGGCGACCTTGACGAACAGCAGGTGGTCCACGTTCGACCAGCCGTGCTCCCGCTCGCCGAGCGCCGCGATGTTGACGTCGTTGTCGAGCAGCACGTGCGCGGAGACGTGCTGCCGGAGCCAGCCAGGGACGTCGAAGCCGTCCCACCCGGGCATGATCGGCGGGTTCGCCGGCCGACCGGTGGAGAACTCGACGGGCCCCGGGACGCCGATGCCGATGGCGATGACGTCGTCGCGGGCGCGACCGACCTCGGACAGGAGCTCGTCGATCGCCTCGACCAGCCAGGTCAGCGTCGGGACGGGGCCGGCGGCGATGTCGATGCGGGCCTCGCGCGTGGCGAGGGGTGCTGCGACGAGGTCGGTGACGGCGACGCGGCCGTGCGACGCCCCGAGGTCCGCGGCGATCACGAGGCGCGAGGTGGAACGGAGCGCGATCTGCGCCGGTGGGCGGCCACCGGTGGACGCCGCGGTCTCGACGGGCCCGATGAGCCCGATGTCCGCGAGCGCGTCCAGGCGCACGCCGATGGTGGAGCGTGCTGCCCCCGTCAGTGCGGCGAGCTCGGCCCGGGTCCGCGGCACACCGTCGCGGAGGATCTGGAAGAGCTCGCTCGTCCCGACCGGAGGCGACGCTGCCGTCCGTGTCAAGTCGACCATGGGGGGAGTGAACCACACATCGAACAGGGCACGCAATGAAGTCCGCCGAAGATATGCGGACTTCTGCTTGACCGCCGACAGAAGTGCTCGTAGTGTGACGCTCGGTCAGTGACGACCACCGTCTCGATGAGGAGAACACTGGTGACACAACCGCTTTCGGTTCAGCTCTACACGGTCCGCGACGCACTCGGAGCCGATCTTCCCGGCACCCTGCAGCGCATCGCCGGCATCGGCTTCACGAAGGTCGAACTCTTCGGCTACGTGGACCGCGCCGACGAGTACGCGGCCGCGCTCAAGGAGGCAGGACTCGAGGCCCCCAGCGGCCACGCACGTCTGCTGGACGCGGGTGAGCAGGACCTCGAGCGCATCTTCCACGCCACGGCGACGATCGGCACCGAGACGCTGATCGACCCGCACATCGACGAGGCCCGCTGGACCACCCGCGAGGACGTCGAGGCCATCGCCCGCGAACTCAGCGCACTGGCCCCGCGTGCCGCTGACCACGGCCTGACCCTCGGGTACCACAACCACGCGTTCGAGTTCTCGAACCGCATCGACGGCGTCAGTGCCTACGAGGTGTTCGCCGGCGCCCTCTCCGACGACGTCGTGCTCGAGCTCGACACCTACTGGGCGAAGGTCGGTGGCGACGACCCGGTGGCCGTCATCGAGAAGCTCGGCGACAAGGTGCAGTTCCTGCACGTCAAGGACGGCGACGGGTCGCACGACGACAAGCAGCAGGTCGCGGTCGGCAACGGCATCATGCCCATCCGCGAGATCGTCGCGGCTGCGCCGAACGCCCTGCACGTCATCGAGCTCGACGACCACGACGGCGACGTCTTCCAGGCCGTCGCCGACTCGTACACGTTCCTGCAGGGAGTGGACGCATGACCGACACCGCGACGGGCGAACAGGCCCAGACCACCACGAAGACCGGCCCGGTCGGCGTCGGCGTCATCGGCGCCGGGGTCATCTCGGACCAGTACCTCTCGAACCTCACCGTCTTCCCCGACGTGAAGGTCCACTTCATCGCCGACATCGACCTGCCCCGCGCGGCTGCGCAGGCGGAGAAGTGGGGCGTCGCGGGCTCCGGCACCGTCGAGGAGCTCCTGGCGATCGACGACATCGAGATCGTCGTCAACCTGACGATCCCCGCCGCCCACGTCGAGGTCGCGCTGCAGGTCCTCGCCGCCGGCAAGCACGTCTGGGGCGAGAAGCCCTACGCGCTCGACCGCTCGAGTGCCGCACAGCTGCGCGACGCCGCGGCTGCTGCGGGCAAGACGGTCAGCGTCGCGCCGGACACCTTCCTCGGTGCCGGCCTGCAGACCGCGCTCCGCACCATCCGCGACGGTCGGATCGGGACGCCGCTGAACGGCCTGACGCTGTTCCAGAGCCCCGGCCCGGAGTCGTGGCACCCGAGCCCCGAGTTCCTCTTCGCCTACGGCGCGGGTCCGCTGTTCGACATCGGCCCGTACTACATCACGACGCTCGTGCAGGCGTTCGGCCCGGTCGCGAAGGTGACGGCGACGTCGTCGAAGTCCCGCGCGACGCGCACGATCGGCTCGGGACCGAAGGCCGGCACCGAGTTCCCGGTCGAGGTGCCGACGAACCACTCGGCACTCATCGAGTTCGAGAACGGCGGGAGCGCGCAGAGCGTGTTCTCGTTCGAGTCGGACCGCGGCCGCACCGGCTTCGTGGAGATCGCGGGGGAGACCGGGACGGTCGTCTTCCCGGACCCGAACAACTTCGACGGCGACACCGAGCTGTACGCGCTCGGTTCTGAGGAGCCGGAGACCATCCCGGCCGTCGGCTCCACCTACTCGCGCGGCACCGGCGTGGTCGACCTGGCCCGCTCGCTCCGTGCAGGCGAGGAGAACCGGGTCCCCGGCGCCCTCGCGTTCCACGTCCTCGACGTGATGGTCTCCATCGCCGAGAGTGCCGAACGTGGTGCGGCGGTGCTCGTCGAGAGCACCGTCGCACCCTCCCCGACCCTCCCCGAGGGCTGGGACCCCGCGGAGCAGACCCTGGCCTGACGGCCGGGGTCCGCCCCGCACCACGTCGTCGGACGACGCAGCCCGCCGACACCACACAGCAGCACCCGAAACCGCTCCACCCGGAGCACCCCGCAGATCCCACTGCACCATCTCAACGACGAGAAAGTAGAGAGTCATGCGCACTGCCATCCGCGCACTGGCCATCACCGCGGCCGCGGCACTCACCGTGACCGGCCTCGCAGCCTGCTCCTCCGGAGGCTCCGGTTCGTCCGGCGACTCCAAGACGCTCACCTACTGGGCGTCGAACCAGGGCACGTCCCTGCAGAACGACAAGGAGGTGCTGACCCCCGTCCTCGAGAAGTTCACGAAGGAGACCGGGATCAAGGTCAACCTCCAGGTCATCGGCTGGAACGACCTGCAGACGAAGATCCAGACCGCCGTCACCTCTGGGCAGGGCCCTGACGTGGTCAACATCGGCAACACCTGGGCGACGTCGCTCCAGGCGACCGGTGCGTTCCAGGAGTTCGGTTCCTCCGAGATGAAGGCGATCGGCGGTGCCGACAAGTTCGGCAAGGTCGCGCTCTCCACCGGTGGCGCCCCCGGCAAGACCGTCACGAGCGTCCCGCTCTACGGCCTCGCCTACGGCCTGTACTACAACAAGCAGATGTTCAAGGACGCCGGCATCGAGGCCCCCACCACCTGGGAGGACCTGACCGCCGACGCCAAGAAGCTCACCACCGACGGCAAGTACGGCTTCACCATCGCGGGTGGTTCGTACACCGAGAACGCGCACTTCGCGTTCATCAACTCGGCGCAGAACGGCGGCGAGTGGTTCGACAAGAGCGGCAAGCCGACCTTCACGTCGAGCGCCAACGTCGACGGCATCAAGCGCTACCTCGACCTGATGCAGAGCGACAAGGTGGTCAACACCTCGAACGCGCAGTACGACAACGGCACCCAGGCGGTCTCGGACTTCGCGAACAAGAAGGCCGCGATGATGCTGACGCAGAACAACGCGAACGCGACGATCACGTCGAACGGCATGTCCGCCGACGACTTCGGCGTGGTCCCCTTCCCGGCCCCCGAGGGCGGCAAGGACATCGCGAGCTTCCCGGCCGGCATCAACCTGTCGATCTTCAAGAACACGAAGAACAAGGACGGCGCGCTCAAGTTCGTCAAGTACATGACGAGCGAGGCCACGCAGACCACGCTCGACAAGCCGTACTCGGCCCTGCCGGTGCTCGCCTCCGCTGCCGACTCGGTCACCGACGAGCAGACGAAGACGTTCCTCGACATCTACAACAACAAGGCGAAGCCGCTCCCGCTGGTGCCCGCCGAGGACCAGTTCGAGTCCACGGTCGGCAAGGCGATGAACGACATGTTCGCCAAGATCGCAACCGGCGGCACGGTGTCCGACAGTGACATCAAGTCCGCGCTGCAGACCGCCCAGGACCAGGTGTCCCAGGCGAACGGCTGATCCACCCTGGAGGCTCGGGGCGCGTCCGCAAGGCCGCCCCGGGCCTCCACCCCCTCACCTCCACCGGCCGCTGCCACGGCCGGCGCAGCACCCGAACCCTCCTCAGCCGAAAGGCCCTGCCCATGTCCACGACGGTCCTGCCCGACTCCGAGGCCATCGACCTGACGCACACGAAGGCGCCGACCCTGTCGCGTCCTCCGCACAAGGGGAAGAAGAGCCGCTTCCAGTGGCTGCCCTACGCGCTCGTCGGTCCCGCGATCCTCTTCGAGCTCCTGATCCACATCGTGCCGATGCTCACTGGCATCTGGATCAGCTTCGTCCAGCTCACCAAGTACTTCATCGCGAACTGGGGCGCCGCGCCGTGGGCCGGCCTGCACAACTACCAGGTGGCCGTCGACTTCAACCAGGCGATCGGCAAGGGACTGCTCAACTCGTTCCTGATCACCGTGGCGTTCACGATCCTCGTCGTCGGCCTCTCGTGGGGCTTCGGCATGATGGCGGCGGTCGCGCTGCAGAAGCCGTTCAAGGGTCGCGGGCTGTTCCGCACCCTGTTCCTCGTGCCGTACGCGCTGCCGATGTACGCCGGCGTGATCACGTGGAAGTTCATGTTCCAGCGTGACTCGGGTGCGATCAACCACATCCTGGTCGACCAGCTCCACCTGGTCAGCGGAAGCGGGCCGTTCTGGCTCATCGGCAACAACGCCTTCGTGGCCGTCGTGGTCGTGGCGATCTGGAAGACCTGGCCGTTCGCGTTCCTGATGCTGATGGCCGGTCTGCAGTCCGTCCCCGCCGACGTGTACGAGGCAGCCTCGGTCGACGGTGCGAAGCCCTTCCGGCAGTGGCGCTCGATCACGCTCCCGATGGTCCGCCCGGTCAACGTGACGCTCGTGCTCGTGATGTGCCTCTGGACCTTCAACGACTTCAACACGCCGTACGTGCTGTTCGGCTCGACGGCACAGCCCCCGGCGGCCGACCTGCTCAGCTTCCACATCTACAACGCCTCGTTCATCACCTGGAACTTCGGTTCCGGTGCTGCGATGAGCGTCCTGCTCCTCCTCTTCCTGCTCGTCGTCACCGGCATCTACCTCGCCGTGACCAACCGGAGGTCCGTCCGTGCGTGAAACAGTGGGCGCAAAGTCCTTCAAGATCATCGTCCTGGCACTCCTGACCGTCTTCACGGTCGTGCCGCTCTACGTGATGATCACCACGGCCATCAAGCCGCTCGGTGACGTGCAGAACGACTTCACGTGGATCCCGACCAACATCACCTTCCAGCCGTTCATCGACATGTGGTCGACGGTGCCGCTGGGGCAGTACTTCATCAACTCGCTCGTGGTCTGCACGGTCGCGACGGTGTTCTCGCTCATCATCGCCACGTTCGCCGCCTACGCGGTGTCGCGGTGGAACTTCAGGGGCAAGAGCACCTTCACGACCGCGGTGCTCTCCACCCAGATGTTCCCCGGTGTGCTGTTCCTGCTCCCGCTGTTCCTCATCTTCACGAACCTCGGGAACTCGCTCGGGATCCAGCTCGTCGGCAGCTGGACCGGTCTGATCATCACCTACCTGACGTTCACGCTCCCGTTCTCGATCTGGATGCTCGCCGGGTACTTCGAGACCATCCCGCGTGAACTCGACGAGGCCGCGATGGTCGACGGTTCCGGCCCGATGGGTGCGCTGTTCCGGATCATCCTGCCGTCGGCCCGCCCGGGTCTCGTCGCGGTCGGCATCTACTCGTTCATGACGGCATGGGGCGAGGTCCTCTTCGCCTCCGTCATGACGAACGGCAACGGGCAGACGCTCGCGGTCGGTCTGCAGCAGTACTCGACGCAGACCAACGTGTACTGGAACCAGATCATGGCGGCGAGCCTCGTCGTGAGCATCCCGGTCGTCATCGCGTTCCTCATCGTCCAGCGCCAGTTCGTCGCCGGCCTGACCGCCGGTGCGGTGAAGTAGGCGGACCAGCACGCTCCCTTCCGCGAAAGCGACAGATCCCGGGCAGAAGTTGCCCGGGATCTGTCGCTTTCGCGTGAGGGACGGGACGGCACGGGACGGGACGGGACGAGCGGCGCGCAGCGCGGCAGGATGGACGCATGACAGACGCACGCGGGCGGCAGCTGCTGCCCGGACAGACCAGCCGGGTGCACGTGTACGACGTCGACCGGCGCGAACCGAGACTCGTGTTCGAGAGCGCCACCGTCCTCGTCGAGGCACCGAACGTCCTCGACGACCGGACCCTGGTGCTGAACGGCGACGGGGACCTCTGGCTGCTGCGGATCCCGGACGCCGACACCGTCCTCGACGAGAGCGCACTCGAACGGGTCCCGATGCCCGGCGTCCCCGAGATCAACAACGACCACGTCCTCGACCCCTCGGGGAAGTCCGTCGTGGTGAGCAGTCGCGACGGGGATCTCTACCGCATCCCGCTGCCCAACGGGGGAGCGTCGGCGCCCCTCACCCACGCGGCCGACGCCCTGCCCGTCGTCCGGAAGTACTACCTGCACGGCATCGCACCCGATGGTGGGGCGCTCGCGGCGATCGTGGGGGAGCGCAGCGAGGACGGCGTCTGGACGACCGACGTCGCGCTCGTCGACGTCGCGTCGGGAGAGCCGACCTTCCTGACCCGGGACGAGCACCCGGACGACGGCGTCTCCTACGCGGGAGAGATGCTCGTCTGGAACTCGGAGCGCTTCAGCCCGGGGACGGCCCAGCTCGTCGCCCTGTGGCCCGGCGCGACCGAGCCCGTGCGGATCACGAACGACGACCGGGTGAACTGGTTCCCGCACGTGTCGCCGGACGGCGCGCACCTGCTGTACCTGTCGTACGAGCCCGGCGTGCAGGGACACCCGGCGGACCATCGTGTCGAGCTCCGGCTCCTGCCCGGTGTCCTCGTGCGTGGCGCCCGCATGATGCCGGTGCCCGAGAGCCTGGTGACGCTCGATGGCGGGCAGGGAACGGTCAACGTGCCGCCGTGGTCGCCGGACTCGACCTGGTTCGCGTACTGCGACTACCCCGTCGTCTGATCGGCACCGCACCCCGCGACGGACATCGCGCCCCGCCACGGCAGGGCGCGATGTCCGCAACGAGGTGCGACGCGAGCAGGCCGGCGTCGACCCCTACGCCTCGCGGACCTGACCCTGCTTGATGTGCAGGCGGCGCTCCGCTCGCTTGGCGACCCACGAGTCGTGCGTGACGATCACGACCGTCAGGCCGCGGTCCTTCCACTGCCGCTCGATGAGCCCCATGATCTCGTCACGGGTGCCCTCGTCGAGCGCGCCCGTCGGTTCGTCAGCGAGCAGGACGCTCGGGTTCTTCACCAGCGCCCGGGCGATCGCCACGCGCTGCTGCTGCCCGCCGGAGAGCTCGGCCGGCAGGTGGTCGAGGCGCTCACCGAGGCCGACCTCCTGGAGCGCGGCCGTCGCGCGCGCCCGGATCTCCGATCGTGCCCGGTTCGCGAGCGACCCCGCGAACGCGGTCTCCACGTTCTCGAGCGCCGTCAGTGTCGGGATGAGGTTGAAGCTCTGGAACACGAACCCGATCTCCGTCGCACGGACGTTCGTCAGCGCGCCGTCCCCGAGCTTCGCGACGTCGCGCTCGCCGAGGAGCACCGATCCGGCACTCGGCCGGTCGAGCGCGCCGAGCATCTGCAGCAGCGTCGACTTGCCACCGCCCGTCGGCCCCTGGATCGCGACGAGCTGCCCCTGTGGGATGGTCAGGTCGACGTTCGTCAGGGCGGTGACGGTGCGGTTCTTCTGCTTGTAGGTCTTGCTCACGTTGCTGAGCCGGTACATCGGACTGGAGGCACGGGTCGCGTCCGCCGTGGGCGCTGCGGTCTCGGTGGTGGTCACGGGTGCTCCTGTCGTCGGTTCGGTCGTGTCGGTCGCGCCGGTCTCGGTCGCGGCGGTGTCGTCGGTCATCAGGCCACGCTCCGCAGGGCCTCGGCCGGACGGAGCCGGCTCGCACGCCAGCCACCGAGGGCACCGGCGATGAGGCCACCGAGGATCGCCAGGCCGATCGCGAGCAGGATCACCTCGACCGTCACGGGGGCGTGCAGGACGACGTCGGTCGTCGAGGCGGTGCTCGCTCCGCCGCCGCCGAACCCGCCGGCGGGGGCTCCGCCAGTGGTGCCGCTACCGGCTGCCGCGGTCGCCGCGCCGCCGGGCATCCCGCCGCCTCCGCCTGCACCGCGGGTGCTCGTCGAGGCGCTCGCCGAGATCGTCGGCGCGATGACGTTGACCACGAGGATCCCGATCAGACCGGCCACCGCACCGATGACGCCGCCGATGAGGCCCTGGACGAGGGACTCGCCGGCGACCTGCCGGGTGATGCGGCCGTTCGACCAGCCGATGGCCTTCAGGGTGCCGAACTCACGGGTGCGTCGGGTGACGCCGGAGATCGTGAAGAGGACGGCGATGAGGAACGCCGCTGCCAGCACCAGGATAGACAGCCAGGTGCCGAGGTTGGCGACCAGGTTCGACGCGGTGGCGAGCGAGCCGGAGACGCTCGATGCCAGGTCGGACTCGGTCGAGACGGTCGCGCTCGTCAGCTTCTCCTGCAGTGCCGTCTTGATGGTGCTGACGTCGGAGGACGACTCGGCCGAGACGTAGATCGAGGTGACCTTGCCGTCGAGGTCGGCCAGGGACTGTGCGGTGTCCAACGGGATGTACGTGTTCGACCCGGTGGTGCTCGCGGAGCCGGTGGACGAGACGATGCCGATGACGGTGAACGTCGTCCCGCCGATGTCGAGCGTGTCCCCGACGGCCTTCGACTCGCTCTTCGCGTAGCTCGCGTCGAGGACGACGACGTCCTTGCCGGCGTCCTTCGCCGCGAAGGTGCGGCCCTTCGTGATCTCGGTGCTCGTCAGCGGACCGACCGCGTCGCCGGACACCGGGATGCCGGTGACGCTGAACGAGTCGACGTCGAACGAGCCGCCACCGAAGCCACCACCACCTCCGCCGCTCGGGGGTCCCTGCTGGGTGCTGGTCCCACTGCTGCTGCTGCTGCTGCTGCTGTCGCTGCTCGAGTCCTGCTGCTGGACGGTCCCGGAGAACGTGCTGTTCTGCAGCGTGAGGACACCGGTCGCCGCCTTGACGCCGTCGGTCGCGGTCACGGTCTTCAGGTTCGCCGCGGACAGCGTGCTCGTGCCGGGGGAGACGGAGAGCCGCGACTGCGAGAGGTTCGTGCTGCCGCTGGAGCCGGACGAGTCCTGTCCGCCGAAGTCGAAGCTCGGCCGTCCGCCGCTCGACGACGGCGTCGCGGTCTTCGACACGGTGATGTCGGTGCCGACGCCGTACACCGACTGCAGGACGCTCGACTGCGCGGTCTTCACGCCGCTCGAGATCGAGGAGACGATGACCACGAGTGCGATGGCGAGCGCCATGCCGATCGCGATGATGACGGTCTGTTTCTTGCGGTTCGTGAGCTCGCGCCTGAGGTAGGTCAGGAACATGGTTCTCCTCGGGGGTGTGACCGGTGGGGCCGGTGCGGGAATGAGGAGAACGTACGGACGGTGGTTGTGGCCGGGCCATCGCGTCCCTAAGAGGTGTCTAAGTGCCGCTCAGGACGCGTCGCCGTAGGTCTGGCGGAGGTGTTCGGCGTACCCGCCAGGCGTCCGACCGGCGAATCGTCCGCTCGTCACGACCGGCGCCTCGATCGTCGCGTCGACGCGGAGTCCGAGGGCGCGGGCACGCTCGACCAGGCGGACGTCCTCGTGCTCGGGGACCGGGTCGAAGCCGCCGAGCACGCGGTACGCGGCGGCGAGCACCCCGAGGTTGGCGCCGTGCACGTGACCGAGGGCGGCACCGGGCGGGTGTGCCGAGGTCCAGCGGTCGAGGACGACGGGGTCCAGGTCGTCCGGGTCCGGGACGACGGCACCGACGAGCACGTGCGCCCCACGGGCGAGCGCGTCGGCCTGCTGAACGAGCCACGAGGCGTCGACCCGGGAGTCGGCATCGGTGTGGGCGAGCCAGTGCGTGACGGCGTCCGGGTCCCCGGCAGCCCGCACGGCGTGCGCGACGCCGAGGGACCTGGCTCGCCCGACACCGACGTGCGGCGTCTCGATGACCGCGACGTCGTACGACCGTGCGATCGCCGCGCTGCCGTCCGTGCACCCGTCCAGTACGACGGTCACACCGACCGAGACGTCCGGGCGTTCCGCTGCGAGCCGACTCGTCGCGGTGCGGAGCGCGTCGAGGCAGGCGGCGAGGCGGTCCTCCTCGTCGTGGGCGGGCACGACGATGTCGATGCGGCCGGTCACCGGACGAGCCCGTCGTCGCGCGCGACCGAGCGGACGTCGGCACCGGGCATGACCGTCAGCACGAAGTCGTCCTCGACGTGCCGGACGAGCGCTGGACGTGGCCAGCGTACGCGGAGTCGTTCGTCCACGAGGTCGCCGCTCGAGACCGCTTCGTCGTCCGGGTGTCGCCAGTGGCAGGCGACGAGGACACCGTCGTCGGCGAGGGAGTCCAGCACGAGGTCGATCGTCCGGTCGAGGTCAGCCGGGGAGAGGTAGTAGCCGACCTCGGACATGACCACGAGGTCCCACGTCCCCGCCGGCCACTCGTCCGGCAGCGCCGCCTGCAGGAACCGTGCGCGAGGGGCCCGTGTTCGTGCTCGTTCGAGGGGTGCTGCGGCGATGTCGGTGCCGAGGACGTCGTCGGCCCGCTCGGTCAGCGCCGCGGTGAGCACACCGGTCGCGCAGCCGATCTCGAGCGCGGACCGGTAGCGCTCCCGGGGCAACGCCGACAGGGTCACGGCGCGCTTGCGTCGCTCGTACCAGGAGCCGTCGAAGTCCCACCCCTCCGGCTTCCGTGCGTAGTGGGCGTCGAACGACTCGCGCGACCGCGACCGCGCCACCCCGAAGGACCACTCCGTCGGGGTCAGGTGGTGCTCCGCGTGCCGGTCGTCCACGATCGCCTCGTCGCCGGGCGCCGGCGAGAGCCGCTCCACCTGCGATCGGTACGCGGCGAGGGCACGGCGCTTCCGGTCGAGCACGGCCGCGGACAACGCCAGGGCCCGGGCCTCGCCCCACGGCGCCGCCGACGCGGTCGGGTCGTCCCAGTGCCACGCCCAGATCGGGTAGGACAGCAGGTCGACGTCGTCCCGATCGTGCACGACGGCCTCGGCGACCTCGCCGGCGACCCGGTGGTCACGATGCCCGTCCCCGCTCCACGGTGCGACGAGGAGCGTCCGTGCCGGTGCGGCGTCGAGTCGGGCGACGAGTGCGTCGCGCAGCGTGTCGGGCTGCTCGCGGAGGCCGACGTCCGGCACCCCGAGGAACTCCGACGTGACGGACGGGTGGAGGGTCCCGAGCGCCGCCCGGAACTCCGACGCACGGGTGTCGGCGAGTTCGGCGGCCGTCGTGGTGGGGGAGTCCGGGTGCGACCCCTCGCCGAGCGACACCAGGACGACGTGCACGGGGACACCGGCGTCCGCTGCGGTCGCGATGAGACCGCCGGCACCGAGCGTCTCGTCGTCGGGGTGCGGCGCGACGACCACGACGGACGCGTACGCGGCGACGTCGACCGCACCGGCGGGGACGGAGGCGAGGAACGCCGACCAGGCTGCTGGGTCGGTGCCGGGCTGCCGGTGGTCGAAGCTCACCATGCGACACCGCCACGCTCGACGACCATCCGGCCGATGCGCGCGAGGTCCCGGTCGCCGTGGTCCTGCAGGACGTAGAGCTCGAGGTCGGCCACGCGGGCGGCGATCGCCGGGTCGGACGTCAGCGGCGCGGGACCGAGCGCCCCGACGACCCGTGTGCGCACGTCGTCCACGGCACGACGGACACGCGACCGGACGGTCTGCGCCACGAGCGCCCAGTCCTCGTCCCGCTCGGCGTCGATCGCTGCGGCGGCGCCGGCGATGGCGTCCTCCGCGTCGGCGAGGTCCGCCACGACGGCGCCGAGCGCGACCCGCAGCAGCTCGGCGTCCGGGCGCGATGCGACGTGTGCGCGGAGCACCCGGGCGAGCCCCACGGCACCACCCCACCAGCAGGCCGCGACGCCGATCCCGCCCCACGCGAACCCCGGCCGGTCGAGGTACCAGCCGGGATCACCGACCGGCTCGGCCGGCACCCCGTCGAAGTCCACCGGTCCGCTCGGCACGTCGGGCATCCCGCGCGCGACCCAGGCCTCGTCGTGCGTGGTGACGCCCGCATGTCGCAGGTCGACGGCGAACAACTGCCGCTCGTCGCCGCGGTGTGCCGTGACCAGCGCGTGCGAGAGCACCGAGGCCAGTGAGCACCACGGTTTCGTCCCGGTCAGGACACCGGCGTCGTCGATCTCGAGCCGCAGCCCCGGTGCCTCGGCGGCGAACACGCCCCACGTGGATCCCTCGGGGACGTCGACCCCGGCCTGCGCGAGGATCCCGAGCGCGTCGAGGTGCGGCTCGACCGTGCGGGCGAGTGCGACGTCCGCGGCCGCGACGGCGGCGAGCGTGGCGAACACCGGACCGGCCGTGCCCGCGGTCAGGGGTGCGGTGGTGGTGGCGACCCACCTGGTGAACGCGAGCCGGTCCGCCGGGGACGAGCCGAGCCTCCCGGCGGCCTCCTCGAGACGCGCGGTGTCGACGCCGGACGCGTCGGTCGGCCATGCCGTGGAACGGATCATGCCTCGACGCTACGGGCGGCACCCGTGGAACCCTGCCGGATCATCCACAGACGGCACTTCGGTCCGTCTCAGACGCTTCATAGGAAACTCTCGATACTCGAAGACGTGACCATCTCCCAGCCCTCCGCAGCTCCGCGCCTCACGCGTGCCGACGGTTCGCCGTTGCGCATCCTCGTCGTCGACGACGAGGCCAGCCTCACCGACCTCCTGTCGATGGCCCTCCGCTACGAGGGCTGGGACGTCACGAGCGCGAACGGCGGGCAGGACGCGCTCGCCAAGGCGCGCGAGTTCAAGCCGGACGCGATGGTGCTCGACGTGATGATGCCGGACCTCGACGGTCTGCAGGTGCTGAGCCGACTCCGGCAGAACAACGACGACACCCCGGTGCTGTTCCTCACCGCGAAGGACTCCGTCGAGGACCGGGTCACCGGCCTGACCGCGGGCGGCGACGACTACGTCACGAAGCCGTTCTCGCTGGAGGAGGTCGTCGCCAGGCTCCGCGGACTCATCCGCCGCTCGCAGATCTCCGTCTCCGAGGCCGGCGACTCGCGGATCGTCGTCGGTGACCTGGTCCTCGACGAGGAGTCGTACGAGGTCTCACGCGCCGGCCGTTCCATCGAGCTGACCGCCACCGAGTTCGAGCTCCTCCGATTCCTGATGCGCAACCCGCGTCGTGTGCTCTCGAAGGCGCAGATCCTCGACCGCGTGTGGTCGTACGACTTCGGCGGCAAGTCCTCCGTCGTCGAGATCTACATCTCCTACCTGCGCAAGAAGATCGACGCCGGCGAGCAGCCGATGATCCACACGGTGCGTGGCGTGGGCTACGTCATCAAGCCCGTCTCCTGAGACTCCCGTGACCCTCCGCCGTCGACTCGTCCTGAGCATCGTCGCCCTGGTCGTCGCCGTCAGCGCGGTGATCGGTGCCGGGAGCATCATCGCGCTCGCCTCGATCCAGACCGGCGCGATCGACCAGCAGCTGCAGACCGCGACGAAGCGTGCCACGAACAAGTTCGGGCAGGGCCAGACCGACCAGCCGCCCGGCGACGACGTCCTGCGGCCGGCCGGGCAGGCGGCGGGGACCCTGACCGCCTACTACTTCACCAACGGTCGTGCCGGCGGCATCGTCATCCAGGACGACGGGTCGCCCACGTCCCTGTCGACGGACCAGTTGCAGCGACTCGGTCAGGTGAAGGTCGGTGTGGCACCCGCGACGATCGGCCTCGGCAGCACCGGGAGCTACCGGGTCGCCGCCGTCCGCGTCGACAACGGCTACCTCGACGACGCCGTGCTCGTGGTCGGTCTGCCGATGTCGCCTGTCTACCAGAGCGTGTGGTCACTGCTCTGGGTCGTGATCGTCGTCGTCGGTGGCGCGCTGATCGCCGCGTCGATCGTCGCTGCGGTGGTCGTCCGGCGATCGCTGCGTCCGCTCGAGCGGGTCGCCGAGACCGCCTCGGCCGTCGCCAGGATGCCCCTGGAGCGGAGCGACGCCCTCGACGGCGTCCGGGTGCCGGACACCGATCCCCGCACCGAGGTCGGCCGTGTCGGCAGTGCGTTCAACCGCATGCTCGGGCACATCGGCGGCGCCATGCAGGCCCGCGAGCGCTCGGAGCAGAAGGTGCGGCAGTTCGTCGCGGACGCCTCGCACGAGCTGCGCACCCCGCTGGCGTCGGTCCGCGGGTACGCCGAACTCACCCGGCGGATGGGTGGGGACCTGCCGCCGGACGTCGTCTACGCGATGAGCCGGATCGAGTCGGAGTCGGTGCGGATGACCTCGATGGTCGAGGACCTGCTGCTCCTCGCCCGGCTCGACGAAGGCCGCGAGATCCAGTTCGACGACGTCGACCTGACCGGGCTGGTCTTCGATGCCGTGAACGATGCCCACGCCGCGTCCCCTGAGCACCCGATCGACGTGGACGTGCCGTCGTCGCCCGTCGTGGTGCTCGGTGACGCCGCGAGGCTCCACCAGGTCATCGTGAACCTCGTCACGAACGCCAGGACCCACACGCCGGACGGCACCCGCATCACCGTGGGGATCGCTCCGGTCCAGGGCGGGGTCGACCTGACCGTGCGGGACACCGGCCAGGGGATCGACCCCGAGTTCCTCCCGAAGCTGTTCGAGCGCTTCGCCCGTGCGGACAGCTCGCGGTCCCGCACCGCCGGGTCGACGGGCCTCGGGCTCGCGATCGTGGACGCGGTCGTGCAGGCCCATGGCGGGTCCGTGGACGTGGCCAGCGAGCCGGGGAACACCGTGTTCACGGTGCACCTGCCCGCGGAGCCGGTGCCCGACGCGGCTGGTGCTGCTGGCGCCTGGTCCGACGTGCCGAATCGCGCGTAGGAGGTCGAATCGCGCGTAGGAGGTCGGATTTTCCGAGCACCTACGCGCGATTCGGCTTTCCATGGCGGGCGTTGTGGGTCGGACCGCGCCAGCTGACGGACGGGAGGACCGGTGCCAGGCCGCACCGAGCCTCCCGTCCGGTGTTTGGTGGCGACCACTGCATCTGGTACAGTTCTCGAAGCCAAAGACCGCCGGTTCTTGCTGCGCTCGCGCAGCAAGCGAAGGTCCTCATCCATGAGGCAACCCGCGCAGGTGTTCAGAACCTCTCCATCCGTTCGCGGGGGAGCAGCTCCGAGCCTCTGCGCCGGAGCTTTTTTCATGTGGTGGCTGTGTTCGTCACAGTGGCTGTGTTCGTCACAGTTGATGTGTTCGTCACAGTTCGGGACCCGGGGCTACCGGCAAGAACCCCAAGGAGAACCATGGCGAACAAGGAAGCTGCGGTCGCCGAGCTCACGGAGTCATTCCGTAGCTCGAACGCCGTTCTGCTCACCGAGTACCGCGGTCTCACGGTCGCGCAGCTCAAGGAGCTCCGCAACTCGATCCGTGAGCACGCCACGTACGCCGTGGTGAAGAACACGCTGACCAAGATCGCGGCGAACAACGCCGGCATCTCGTCGTTCGACGACGAGCTCGCCGGTCCGTCCGCTCTCGCCTTCGTCCACGGTGACACCGTCGCCGTCGCGAAGTCGCTGCGTGCATTCGCCAAGGCGAACCCCGAGCTCGTGGTGAAGGGCGGTTACTTCGACGGTAACCCGCTCACCGCGACCGAGGTGGACAAGCTCGCCGACCTCGAGTCCCGTGAAGTTCTGCTCGGCAAGCTCGCCGGCGCCTTCAAGGCCTCGCTGTTCGGTGCTGCGTACCTGTTCAACGCACCCCTCTCGCAGGCCGTCCGCACGGTGGACGCCCTCCGCGAGAAGCAGGAGTCCGCGGCCTGATCAGGCTCGCGTTCCACAACCACACCACGCATCAGTAAGTAGTAGGAGAAAATCATGGCGAAGCTTTCGCAGGACGAGCTCATCGAGGCCTTCAAGGAGCTCACGCTCATCGAGCTCTCGGACTTCGTGAAGAAGTTCGAAGAGGTCTTCGAGGTCACCGCGGCCGCCCCGGTCGCCGCTGCCGCTCCGGCCGGCGCTGCCGCTCCGGCCGAGGCCGCTGAGGAGAAGACCGAGTTCGACGTCATCCTCAAGTCCGCCGGTGACAAGAAGATCCAGGTCATCAAGGAGGTCCGTGGCCTCACGTCGCTCGGCCTGGGCGAGGCCAAGGCGCTCGTCGAGACCGCCGACGCGAAGATCCTCGAGGGTGCGAACAAGGAGACGGCCGACAAGGCGAAGGAGGCCCTCGAGGCCGCCGGCGCCACGATCGAGCTCGCGTAAGTTCGACCGATCCGGTCACGAAGGCCGCTGCCCCTCGGGGTGGCGGCCTTCGTCGTGCGCGGAGGCGGGGCGGGCGCGTGGGCGGCTGGCGGCGTCCTTCCGCGAAAGCGACAGTCTGCCGCCGAAGTCTTGCGGGTGAAAGTCGCTTCGGCGGCAGTGACAATGGGACCACGCGGCACAGCGTCGGGTTGACGTCAGACTCCACATCGTCCGGGGCGGACGATCAGTCCACAGATCGCTGGACAGCGCGCCAACTCGGTCCGCCAGGGCGACAGCGTGCGGGTATGTGCACAGCTCGTGACATCGACCTCTTCCGAACCACCTCGCTCGACCGTGCTGCAGCGCGACATCTCCAGCGGCGACGTGCGGCCGACGAACTCGTCCGGATACGGCACGGTGTGTACGTCGAGCGCAACCCGTGGGAGGCGCTCGACGGTCGTTCTCGGCACCTCGTCCGGATGCGGGCGGTGATCCCGCTCCTGAGGCCAGGCGCCCTGTTCGCGCTCGACTCGGCGGCTGCGATCCTCGGCTTCCCCAGACTCGATCCGTGGCCGGACCGGGTCCGTGCGGTCGTGCCGTCGCTCGACCACGACGTCCACCGTGTCGGTCTGACGCTGCACGCCGGACACGTCGGGGCAGACGGGCGCCTGTTCTGGGGTGTGCCGTTCTCGTCACGCGCATGGACGGTCGTGGAACTCGCTCGTCGGAGTTCGTTGTCGGCGGCCGTCGTCGTCATCGACGACGCACTCCGAAGGGGCGTGTCGGCCGCGGAACTCGAGCGGATCGCCGCGGAGACCGGTCCGTGGGGATCGGTGCGGCTCGAGCACGCCCTCGAGATCGCGGACGTTCGACACGAGTCCGTCGGTGAGTCGTACCTCGCGGCCCGCGCAGCGGAACTCGGCTGCCCCGACCTCGAGCCCCAGCACGAGTTCGTCGCGCCTGACGGAACCGTCGACCGCGTCGACTTCTGGTTGCCACGACTGGGCATCGTCGTCGAGTTCGACGGCCGTCAGAAGTACGACGATCCCGCAATGCTCGCGGGGAGAGCCCCGCGTGATGTCCTCTGGGACGAGAAGCGTCGCGAGGACCGCCTCCGTGCGAGGGCCGAGGTGCGTCGGTTCGTTCGGGTCACTTGGTCGCACCTCGTCGCGCCGGAGCGGCTCCGGGCGCTGTTCCGGCAGCAGGGGGTGCCATGTCGGTGACGTCTCCGTGTGACGCCGAAGCGACACGTTTCGACATCGTGGAATTGTCCGGTGCGCACGAGCGACAGGGTGCCGCCGAATGCGGGCGGGAACCTGTCGCTTTCGCGGAAGGGCCGCGCGGCGGCGCCGCGCGGCGGCGCCGCGGTCAGGACAGGGTGCTGTGGCGGCGGCCGTAGAGCAGGTAGAGCGCGGCGCCGGCGACCATCCAGATGCCGAAGGCGATCCACGTGCCGATGCCGAGGAACACGGCGAGCAGGACGCAGCAGAGCGCACCGAGGATCGGGACGACTGGGAACAGGGGGACCCGGTAGGACCGCTCGAGGTCCGGCTGCGACCGGCGCAGGATGATCACCGAGACGTTCACGAGCGCGAACGCCACGAGCGTCCCGATGCTCGTCGCGTCGGCGAGTTCGCCGAGCGGTACCAGGGCGGCGACGATCGTCACGACGATGCCGATGATCAGGGTGTTCGCGATCGGGGTACCCGTGCGCCGCGAGACCCGCCCGAACACCCGCGGGACCAGTCCGTCGCGCGCCATGGTCAGCAGGATGCGGGTCTGTCCGTAGAGCACCGTCAGCACGACGCTCGCGATCGCGATGACGGCACCGATCGAGAAGACGAGGGCGACGAGCGGTTGGCCGGTCACGTCGACGACGATGCGGACCAGGGACGCCTCGGTGGACGAGAACGACGTCCACGGCCGGGCACCGATCGCGGCGATGGCCACGAGGATGTAGAGCGCGGTGATGAGCGCGATCGACCCGATGATCGCGCGGGGGAGGTCACGGCGGGGGTTCTTCGCCTCGTCGCCCGCGGTGGATGCGGCGTCGAACCCGATGTAGGAGAAGAACAGTCGTGACGCCGCAGCGGTCACACCCGCGGCTCCCATCGGGGCGAGCGGCTCGAAGTTCTGGGTCCGGAACGCCGTGAAGGCCACGGCGACGAAGAACACCAGCAGCGCGATCTTCACGACGACCATCAGCGTGTTCACCCAGGCGCTCTCGCGGGCACCGGGGATCAGGATCGCGGTGGCGATGAGCACGAGCGCCGCCGCCGGCAGGTTGACCAGTCCGCCCTCGCCGGGAGGAGCGGCCAGCGCGGTCGGCAGGTGCAGCCCGAACACCTTGAGGGTCTCGTCGACGTACTCACTCGCACCGACCGCGACGGCCGCCACCGAGACGGCGTACTCGAGCACCAGACACCACCCGCACACCCAGGCGATCCCCTCGCCCATGGTGGCGTAGGTGTACGAGTAGCTGGAGCCGGAGGTCGGGACGGCGCCGGCCATCTCCGCGTAGGACAGCGCCGACAGCAGCGCCGCGACGCCGGCGAGCACGAAGGAGATCCACACCGCGGGGCCGGCGAGCGGCACCGCGGTGCCGAGGACGACGAGGATGCCGGTGCCGAGCGTCGCCCCGACGCTGATCATCGTCAGGTGCCAGACCCCGAGCGTCCGGCGCAGCGGCTCCCCGTTGACGCCCGTCGCGGACTCGGATTGCAGTTGGTCGATCGGCTTCCGTCTCGCGAGCTGGTGACGCAGGGACGTTGCGGGGCGGGACGGCGCGGACGACATGGGACCTCGTGGTGCGGGGAACGGGACGGATCATGCTCGCACGGGCCCGGAAGGGGGTCAATTCCACAGATCCGTGCAAGCGGCGTCCCGACGTCGGGGCCCGGGGATACATTTGCTCGAGTGAGCGCACCGTCCGGTGGGCACCGGGCGGAAGGACCTCGCGATGAGCATGCCGGGGATGCGCGGCGGCGGCGGTGGCGGTCGCGGCGGCCGGATCTCGAGCGGGGACTACGACGCACAGAAGGCGGCCAACGCCGAGGCGCCACGGATCCCGCACCTGCTGCGACGCATCGCCGGACTCTTCGTCCCGCACCGTCGGTCGATCGTCTTCACGGTCGTCCTCGTGCTCATCGGGGCGGCGCTCTCCGTGATCCCGCCGCTCCTGACGCAGAAGGCGTTCGACCTCGGGCTGTTCCCGAAGTCGGGGACGCCGGACCTGCCGGTGCTGTTCTGGCTGGTGACCGCGATGGTCGTCCTGTGGATCGCCAGTGCCGGCGTCGGCGTGTGGCAGACCTACCTCACGGCGACGGTGGGCAACAAGGTGATGGGCGCGATGCGCATGCGCCTGTTCGCCCACCTGCAGCGGATGGAGCTCGCCTTCTTCACCCGTACCAAGACCGGGGTGATCCAGTCGCGCCTGCAGAACGACGTCGGCGGCGTCGCGAGCGTGCTGAACAACACGATCTCGTCGGTGCTCGGCAACACCGTCACGGTGATCGCGGCGGTGGTCGCGATGCTCCTGCTGAGCTGGCAGATGACCCTGGTGGCGGTCGTCCTGCTGCCGTTCCTGGTCATCGCCCAGCGCAAGGTCGGTCAGGTCCGGGCGAAGATCGCCGGGCAGACGCAGGAGTCGCTCTCCGACATGACCGCCATCACGCAGGAAGCCCTGAGCGTCTCGGGCATCCTGCTCGCCAAGAGCTTCAACCAGCAGCGCAGCGAGACCCACCGCTACGGCGACGAGAACCGCAACCAGATCGCGTTGCAGGTCCGGCAGCAGATGTCCGGCCAGTGGTTCTTCGCGATCGTGCAGATCTTCCTGTCGATCATCCCGGCGATCATCTACCTCGTCGCCGCCTACCTGATCCTCGGCGGCGTCCCGATCACGGCCGGCACGATCGTCGCGTTCACGACGGTGCAGTCTCGGCTGCTGTTCCCGACCGTGGGGCTGTTGCGCGTCGTCCTCGACCTGCAGACATCCGGCGCGCTGTTCGCCCGCATCTTCGAGTACCTCGACCTGAAGCCGGCGATCACGGACTCGCCGACGGCCGGCAAGGTCGACGAGACCCGCGTGGGTCACGTCGCCTTCGACGACGTGACGTTCACCTACCCGGACGGCGAAGCCGACAAGCCGACGCTCCGCGGGGTCTCGTTCGAGCTCGAACCCGGGCAGTTCGCCGCGTTCGTCGGGCCGTCCGGCGCCGGCAAGACCACCGTCTCGTACCTCGTCCCGCGGCTCTACGAGGCGACGAAGGGCTCGGTGCGGTTCGCCGGCGCCGACGTCCGTGACCTCGAGCACGAGGACCTGATGCGGCACGTCGGGATCGTCAGCCAGGAGACCTACCTGTTCCACGCAACGATCGGCGACAACCTCCGGTACGCCAAACCCGACGCCACGGACGAGGAACTCGAGCGTGCTGCTCGCGCGGCGAACATCCACGAGACGATCGCCTCGTTCCCGGACGGGTACGACACCGTGGTCGGGGAGCGCGGCTACCGACTGTCCGGCGGCGAGAAGCAGCGCATCGCGATCGCGCGGGTCATGCTCAAGGACCCGCCGGTCCTGGTGCTCGACGAAGCGACGAGTGCGCTCGACTCCATCTCCGAACGCGTCGTGCAGACGGCGCTCGACGCCGCCGCACAGGGGCGCACCACGATCTCGATTGCGCACCGGCTCTCCACCGTGCGCGACGCCGACGTGATCTTCGTGCTCGATCACGGTCGGATCGTGGAGCAGGGCACGCACGACGAACTGCTGGCGCTCGACGGCATCTACGCGATGCTGCACCTCCAGCAGAACACCCCGATCGAGGCGGCAACCGGCGCCATCGATTCGTGACGCGCGAGCAACTCAGAGCAACTGCTGACACGCGTGTTGCGCAGGTGGTACTTGTGGTTGAACGCCGATCCCGCGGCGCTGCACCACCGGTTCCCTGCGCACGCGATCGCCGTGCCTCCTGATCGGAGTTCCCGTGACAGCAGTCCCTCCAGCAGCCCCCGACGCGGACCCGATCCCGCCAGCAGAACCCGGGACCGGCACGGGTTCGATCCGGGTGACCGACCAGCCGGCACGCCGCAAGGGTCGCTGGCGCCGGTTCCTCACCACCGGCTCGCTCGACATCCAGTCGAAGCTGCTGGTGATGCTCCTCGGTGTGAGCGTGCTGGCGGCCCTGGTGATCGGCGCCGTCGGGTACGTGAACGGCCGGAACGCCCTGCAGACCGCGGCGCTGAACCAGGTGACGTCGTTGCGGGAATCGCGCATCACAGAACTGAAGCGATCGTTCAACCAGTTCACCCAGACGGTGGTGTCGCAGAGCCGCAACGCGAGCGTCATCGGCGCCACGAAGGCGTTCACGTCGGGATGGGACGACTTGCAGGACACCCCGGTGTCGGCGAGCGACCGAAGCAAGGTCGACGGCTGGTACCAGGACACCTTCGTCCCGCAGCTCGATGCCCGCAGCGGAGGCACGGCGAACCCGGAGCAGTTCGCACCGACCCAGGACCCGCAGGCGTACCTGCAGGCGAAGTACACGGCGCCGTTCGACGACTACGACAAGGCCATCAAGCAGGACGACGCAGGCGATGGCAGCTCCTGGTCTGCCGCGCACGCCGAGTACCAGCCGTACTTCCGGCAGATCGTCGAGGCACAGGGCTACGAGGACCTCGCGCTGATGGACACGAACGGCAACGTGGTCTACTCCGCCTACGCGGGTGCCGACCTCGGCACGAACGTCGAGGACGGGCCCTACCGAGACTCGAACCTGGCGACCGGGTACAAGGAGGCGCTGCAGCTGACGAGTTCGGACGACATCGTGGTGACGGACTTCGCGCGGTACGTGCCGAGCCTCAACGTGCCGACCCTCTGGGTGATGTCGCCGGTCGGCGAGGACGGCAAGATCATTGGCGTCATGGCCGTCCAGGTGCCCGTCGACCTGATCAACCAGGTCATGACGGGCGACCAGCACTGGGCGAAGGACGGCCTCGGGGACACCGGTGAGTCGTACCTCGTCGGCGATGACGACCTGATGCGGTCGTACCCGCGTCAGCTGCTCGAGCACCCGAAGCAGTACGAGCGGGACGTGGTCTCGGCCGGCACCGCTCCGGCGACGGCGAAGCGCGAGGTGCAGGTCAAGGGGTCGGTCCTGCTCCAGCAGGTGAACACCACGCCGGTGACCCGTGCCCTGCAGGGCAAGACCGGCACGGTGGTCGCGGACGACTACCGCGGCAAGGAGACCCTCGCGGCCTACGCCCCGCTCGAGGTGGACGGCCTGCGCTGGGTGGTGGTCGCGCAGATGGACACGTCAGAGGCGTTCGCGCCGATCAACGAGCTCACCAGGAACATCGGGCTCGCCCTGGTCGGGATCATCGTGCTGGTGTCCCTGCTGTCGCTGCTGCTCGCGCAGGTGTTCGTCCGGCCGATCCGACGGCTGCAGACCGCGGTCAACCGCGTGAGCGCGGGCGAGATCGGCGTCGAGGTCCGCGCGAAGCAGGGCGACGAGATCGGCGAACTCGGGCTCGCGTTCAACGACATGAGCCGGAGTCTCAAGGTCAAGCAGGACCTGCTCGACGACCAGCGACGGCAGAACGACGCGCTGCTGCGGACGATGATGCCGGACGAGGTCGCCAAGCGGTACAAGCAGGGCGACCAGACGATCGCAGCCGACCACCAGGACGTCGCGGTGGTCTACGCCGACATCATCGGGTTCGACGACTTCGCGAAGGACCTGTCGGCGGAGCAGTCCCTCGCGCTCGTGAACGACGTCTGGCGGTCCTTCGACGACGCCGCGCAGCGCCACGGCGTCGAACGCGTGCGGTCGACGAGGAGCGGGTACCTGGCGAGCTGCGGCCTGTCGGTGCCCCGGGTGGACAACGTCCGCAGGGTCGTCGACTTCACCGTGGACGCGCAGGCCGTGATCGACCGGTTCAACGCGCAGAACGGCGCATCGATAGGCCTCAGGGCCGGCATCGACACCGGTGAGGTCACGAGCGGCCTGGTCGGCAAGTCGAGCCTGATCTACGACATGTGGGGCGACGCCGTCAGCCTGGCCTTCCGGGTGCAGGGCATCGCGCCGACACCAGGGGTCTTCGCGACGCAGCGGGTGGTCGACAAGCTCGGCGACCGGAACGACCTGGCAGAGGCCGGACTCGTCGAGACGCAGGGCGGCCCGCAGCGGGTGTGGAAGTTCGTCAGGGGTGCGCGATGACCCCGTTCTGGCAGCAGGACTGGTTCTGGCCGGCGATCGTCGTGATCGTCGGGCTGCCCGTCGTGCTGCTCGTCCTCACCGAGTGGCAGTCGAACCTGCAGCGGCGTGGCAACGACCTGCACAAGATCATCGGGCTGCTCCGGAACGCGGTCGTCCCGCTCATCGCGATCTTCATCCTGTCGACGCAGGTCACCGAGGCGGTCGACCCGAAGGAGGTGACGGCGAACCGGATCATCGGGACCGTCCTCGGGTTCCTCGTGATCATCTTCGTGCTCAACGGCCTGAACATCATGCTGTTCACGAACGCCAGGAAGGGCACGTGGCGCGAGAAGATCCCGTCGATCTTCGTCGACATCGCCAGGATCGTGCTCATCGCCCTCGGGCTCGCGCTGGTCTTCAAGCTCGTCTGGAACGCGGACGTCGGCGGCATCTTCACGGCACTCGGCGTCGGGTCGCTCGTCATCGGCCTCGCGCTGCAGTCCGCGGTCGGCCCGGTCATCGCCGGCCTGTTCCTGCTGTTCGAGCAGCCGTTCCGCCTGGGTGACTGGCTCGACACCGGCGGCGCGCGGGGCCGGGTCGTCGAGGTGAACTGGCGGTCGGTGCACATCGACACCGGCAACGGCATCCTGATCATGCCGAACTCGTCGCTCGCGGGCGCGTCGTTCACGAACCTGTCCCGGACGGGCGGCACGTTCCCGGTGTCGACCGAGGTCACCTTCACGACCGACGACCCGCCGGCGGCCGTCGTGGCGCTGCTCCAGCGCATCGCGGCGGAACTCCCGCAGAAGTACCCGGGCACGACGCCCTCAGCGGTGCCGATCGGCGGAGCCGCCTACTCGGTGTCGTTCGAGGTGCGCGGGCCGTCGCAGGAGGGCGACGCGCTCGCCGTGTTCCGGCTGTGGCTCTGGTACGCCGCACGTCGTGCCGGGCTCGGGCTCGACGGCGACACCACGGACGACTTCGTCACCGACGAGCGCCGTGACGCCGCCGTGGAGACGATCGCGCCGACGCTCTACCTGGGCGCAGACGACGCGATCGCCCTGCGCCCCGTCGTCCGGCTCGAGCGGTACGCGGCGGGGGAGACGATCATGCGCCCCGGAGTCGTTCCGCGGGCACTGCGGTTCGTCCTGTCCGGCAGCGTCGAGCTCCGCGTCCCGTTCGAGGACGAGCAGCTCCCGGCGTCCAGGGTCGAAGCAGGCGACTACGTCGGGCAGACCGCGCTGACGCGGGAGGTCGTGCAGACCAACCAGGTCGCCCTGACCGAGGTGACGGTGCTCGTGGTCCCGGTCGAGGCGATCGACACCATCGTGCGGTCGTCGCCGCAACTCGCGAAGGACATCGGTGCGGTCATCGACCGACGGCACCAGGACGTCGCCGACGCGCTCGAGGCGCGGATCGCGCAGCTCCGCGCCGTGGCGAGCTGACCCGGCGAGCTGCGGCAGCGGCTCGGTCGCGTTCCGTTCCGGACTGGAGGCTCGGTGCCAGCTGGCACCGTGCCTCCCCCCACCGGCACGGCCGGCACGCCGCTGGCGCGTCGCGCCGGCACCGGCGGCGTGGGCCCAGTCCGACACATGCTGACTCGCACAGGGAGGCAGTCCGTAGACTCGATGCGTGCGTTACGCGAACTCCGTCGTCGACCTCGTCGGCGACACCCCCCTCGTCCGGCTGAACCGCGTCACCGAGGGCATCCGCGCCACGGTGCTGGTGAAGGTGGAGTACCTGAACCCCGGTGGATCGTCGAAGGACCGCATCGCCACGCGGATCCTCGACGCAGCCGAAGCCTCCGGCGACCTGCAGCCGGGCGGCACCATCGTCGAACCCACGTCGGGCAACACCGGCGTCGGGCTGGCCCTCGTCGCCCAGCAGCGCGGGTACCGGTGCGTGTTCGTGCTGCCGGACAAGGTCGGCGAGGACAAGCGCAACGTGCTCACCGCCTACGGCGCCGAGATCGTCGTCACGCCGACGGCCGTCCCGCCTGAGCACCCGGAGTCGTACTACTCCGTGTCCGACCGGCTGGTGCAGGAGATCCCCGGTGCCTACAAGCCGAACCAGTACGCGAACCCGAACGGGCCGCGCAGCCACTACGAGACCACCGGTCCGGAGATCTGGCGCGACACCGACGAGCGCATCACCCACTTCGTCGCCGGTGTCGGCACCGGGGGCACCATCACGGGCACCGGGCGCTTCCTGAAGGAGGCGTCGGACGGCCGCGTGCGGATCGTCGGCGCCGACCCCGAGGGCTCCGTGTACTCCGGCGGCACCGGCCGTCCGTACCTGGTCGAGGGCGTCGGCGAGGACTTCTGGCCGTCGGCGTACGACCCCGAGGTCCCCGACGAGATCATCGCGGTGTCGGACGCCGACTCGTTCGCGATGACCCGTCGCCTGGCGCGTGAAGAGGGCCTGCTCGTCGGCGGCTCGAGCGGCATGGCCGTCGTCGCGGCGCTCCGTGCGGCGCAGGACCTGACCGAGGACGACGTCGTCGTGGTGCTCCTGCCGGACGGCGGGCGCGGGTACCTCGGCAAGATCTTCAACGACCGCTGGATGCGCTCCTACGGGTTCGCGGAGACCGACGACGCCCGGACCGTCGGGTCGCTCATCGCCGGCAAGGACGGCCGCCTGCCCGACCTCGTCCACGCGCACCCGTCGGACACCGTCCGCGAGGTCGTCGACATCATGACCAAGTACGGCGTCTCGCAGATGCCCGTGCTGAGCGCCGAGCCGCCCGTCGTCATCGGCGAGGTCGTCGGCGCGGTGGAGGAGAAGGCGCTCCTCGAGCAGGTCTTCACGGGTGCCGCGAAGATGGCCGACGCGCTCACCGCCTTCGTCGGGGACCCGCTGCCGCTCATCGGCGTCGGCGAGTCCGTGTCGGCGGCCCGGCGGGCGCTGGAGTCCGCCGACGCGCTCCTCGTCGTCGAGGACGGCAAGCCCGTCACCGTGCTCACCCGGCACGACCTGCTTACCTACCTGTCCGAGTGAGCACGGCAGCGCACCCACCGTGCGGTGCGCGACCGACGCGATCCGAGCCTCCCGTTGCGACCTGGAGAAAGCACATGACCGAGTTCAGCACCCGCGCCATCCACGCCGGCCAGGAGCCCGACGGGCCCACCGGCGCCGTCATCCCGCCGCTCCACCTGACGTCGACCTACGTGCAGGACGGCATCGGGCAGATGCGGAACGGCTACGAGTACTCCCGATCGGGCAACCCGACGCGTGACTCCCTGCAGACCCTGCTCGCCGACCTCGACGGTGGCGTCGCCGCGTACTCGTTCTCGTCCGGCCTGGCCGCCGAGGACGCCCTGCTCCGCGCCACGCTGACGCCGGGGTCGCGCGTCGTCATGGGCAACGACGTCTACGGCGGCACGCACCGGCTCGTGAACCGGCTGCACGTACCGTGGGGCGTCGAACTCGTCGTCGTCGACATGAGCGACCTCGACCGGGTCCGTGCCGCACTGCAGGACGCGCCGGCGTCGACCGTGCTGTGGGTCGAAACGCCGACGAACCCGCTCATGAAGATCGCCGACATCGAGGCGCTCGCCGCCGTGGGACACGACGCCGGTGCGCTCGTGGTCGTCGACAACACCTTCGCGTCGCCGTACCTCCAGCAGCCGCTCGCCCTCGGCGCGGACGTCGTCGCGTACTCCACCACGAAGTACCTCGGCGGACACTCCGACGTCGTCGGCGGGGCGATCGTGCTGCGGGACCAGGAGCTCGCCGACAAGGTCCAGTTCCTGCAGTTCGGCGCCGGTGCGATCTCGTCGCCGTTCGACGCCTGGCTGACGATCCGCGGCATCAAGACCCTCGCGGTCCGGATGGAGCGGCACTCGCAGAACGCGCAAGCGGTCGCCGAGGCACTCGTCGGCGACCCCGCGGTGGAGCACGTCTACTACCCGGGGCTCACCGACCACCCCGGGCACGACGTCGCCGCCCGGCAGATGCGCGGGTTCGGCGGGATGCTCTCGGTCGCGCTCGCGGGTGGTCCGGAGGCAGCGAAGCGGTTCGCCGAGTCGACGGAGGTGTTCGCGCTCGCCGAGTCGCTCGGCGGGGTGGAGTCGCTCATCGGGTACCCGAGCGAGATGACCCACGCGTCCGTGAAGGGCACCGAGCTCGAGGTCCCGGAGAACATCGTGCGCCTGTCGGTCGGCATCGAGGACGCCGGCGACCTGGTAGCGGACGTCCAGCAGGCGCTCCGCCGCTGACCCGGCGCTGACCCGCCGCGGACCCGCGGTCCGTCCGGTCGCCGCTAGCCTGGGCGGGTGACCGCCACGACGCCGACGAGGACGACCCTGTTCAGCAGGGGGTACGCCCTCCCGACGATCGGGATGGTCGCGATCGTGGCCGTCGCCGCGTTCCAGAACCTGGCGATGACGACGATCATGCCGGAGATCAGCCGGGACCTGCACGGGGAGACGCTGTACTCGCTGAGCTTCGCGGCACCGCTCGCCGCCGGCGTCCCGGGGATGGTGCTCGCCGGCAACTGGACGGACCGGGCGGGCGGCCGCGTGGTGGCATGGGTGTCCGCTGCGCTCTTCGCCGTCGGGACCGCGATCGTCATGCTCGCGCCGACGATGCCGGTGTTCCTCGCCGGTCGCCTGGTCGAGGGCTTCGGCGCCGGCGCCATCGACGTGGTGCTCTACGTCCTGGTCGCCCGGATCTTCCCCGCGGAGCTGCACGGTCCCGTGTTCGCCGGGTTCGCCGCGGCGTGGGTGGTCCCGGCACTCGTCGGACCAGCGCTCGCCGGGTTCGTCACGGAGCTCTCCAGCTGGCACTGGGTGTTCGCCGGGGCGCTCGTGATCGCCGTGGTCGCGTTCAGCCTGCTCGTGCCGACCCTCGGACGGCTCCACCCGCCGGCCGCTGCACTCCGCCCACCGTGGCAGCGCGGGCGGATCGCGTGGTCCGTCGCGGCCGCCGTCGCCGTCCTCCTGCTCAACGTCGCTCCGGACCTGCCGGTCGTGCCACGCATCGCCGCGGTGGTCGTCGGGCTCGTCGGCGCCTGGGTCGCCCTGCGTCCGCTGCTGCCGCGCCGCACCCTGACCGCCGCTCCCGGTCTGCCGTCGGTGGTGCTGCTCCGCGGGGTCCTCGCTGCGGGGTTCTTCGGCGCCGAGGCGTACGTGCCGTTCCTCCTGCAGGCGCAGCACGGGCTCTCGCCGTCCGCGGCCGGGCTGGCGCTGACCGTCGCGGCGCTCAGCTGGGCCGGCGCGAGCTGGGTGCACGGGCGGTTGGGGGAGCGTCGGTTCACCGCGGCGTGGGCGTTCGGCGTCGGGCTCGGCCTCGTCGTCGTCAGTCTGGTCGCGGCGTTCGCGGTGGCGGCGTGGGACCTGCCGGTCTGGGTGCTCGTGGCCGGTTGGTTCGTCGGTGGCGCCGGGATGGGCGTCGCGTACCCGCGCACCTCGATGCTGACGCTCCGGTTCTCGAGCGAGGGGGACGACGGGTTCGCGAGCTCCGCCCTGACGATCGCGGACGCGGCCGGCAGCGTGGTGGGGCTCGCCGTCGCCGGGTTGCTGTTCACCGCCTCGGGTGGACGGAACGACGCCTCGGCGTTCTCCCTCGTGTTCGCCGCGATGACCGTCATCGCGCTCGTCGGGTGGTTCGCCGTCCGCCGACTCGGTCCGGTGCCGCCTCCGTCGTCCGCCGGGAACGGGTAGCGTGGCAGACCCACGTCGAGGAGGAACCGTGCGTCGCATCCTGGCCGCCGCCGCCCTGGTGAGCGCGGTGTTCGTCCTCGCCGGGTGCAGCGGGACGACCTCGGTCGCGCCGACGCCGGTCACGAGCACGGACCTCACCAGCTCGGACGGCGGGTTCGACCAGCACGCCGTCGTCGGGGTCGTGCTGCTCCCGGAAGGAGCCACACCGGCCGGTGGCGGTGCGTCGCTGCCCGACCGGTTCCGCACCTCGCTGACCGAGGCGGGCTTCCGGCCCGACGTGCGGGTCGCCGACGCGGACGACCCGGCGGGATCGCAGCGGACCGCGGTGCGGGACCTCGTGCGCACGGGAGCGAAGGCGCTGCTCGTGCAGGCCGACGACCCCTCGGCGTTGACCGGGGTGCTGCAGACAGCGCACGACGCTGGGGTCGTCGTGGTCGGTCTCGACGGCGCGGTCCCCGCCAGCGGCACCGGCGGCGACGGGGTGTCGTCCGACTACAGCATCACCGGGACGGACTCCGACGCCGACCTCGTCGAGCAGTCGATCGACGCCGTGACGTCGCTCCAGCGGGGCGAGAAGCCGGCCACCGACTGACGCAGGTCGGGCGCTCTGGTCGCGACCGCGGGCCGGACGGGAGGCTCGTGGCGGCCCCGCCACGAGCCTCCCGTCCGCCGTGCGCGCACGTTCCGACCCATCACGCGCGCAGGAGGAAGCCGAATCGCGCGTAGGAGGCGGGGAAGATCGGCTTCCTACGCGCGGAACTGCTTCCTACGCGCGGAACTGCTTCCTACGCGCGGAACGGCCGGGCGGTCAGCTCCACCACGTCGGGAAGGACGCGGTGATGGTGTCGACGAGGGCCTTGCGGGCACGTCGGGGGCCGGCGAGCCAGGCCTCGATCGCGCCGACGAACCCCTGGGCGACGAAGCCCGCCGCGACGTCGTCGAGGAGTTCCGGGCGCGTGGCCTGGTCGAGCTCCCGGATGTGCAGCGCGCTCGACACCGTGAAGTGCTCGACGAGCAGCCGGTGCAGCGAGCCGTCGTTCGGGTCGGGGAGTGCCTTGCCGTAGATGTCCCGGTGTGTGACGACGTGCTCGACGACGGCGTTGATGCCCTTGCGGGTGATCGCGGCGAGTTCGTCGCGGCTCGCACCCCGGTCGGAGGCGACCCGGCGCGCCTCGGCGTCGTCGTCGCGGATGCGGTCGAGTTCCGGGGTGAGCACGTCGGCGAGCAGCGAGCCGGGGGAGACGGCGTGCGAGTAGAACGTGGCACGGTTGATGCCGGCGGCGCGCGTGACGTCGGCCACCGTGATCTCGGAGACGGGGCGGTCGGCGGCGAGCCGGAGGATCGCCTCGCGCAGCGCGGCCGTGGTGTGCAGGATCCGAGCGTCCACCATGACGCCCACCCCCTCTTCCGGTACGAGTCCGCCCGGAGGCTCCCGAGCCCTCCGACGGTACCGCAGGTCAGGGGAGCGGCACCGTGTCGACCGCGACGACACGCGGCAACGAACGGCGACGGATGCGGCGCGTGCGGACCCGCCCCTAGGATGGTTCCGCGGACGAATCGATTCGATCGATCCCGCGATCCCCTCTCCCCACCGCCCCTCATCGTCGAAGGACTCTGCCGTGACCGCGCCCGCGACCACTGGTTCGCTCACCGTCATCCTCCACCCGGGGGACTCGCTCTCCCGCGCCCAGCGCCTCGTGTACGTGTTCGTGCTCGGTGCGCTGACCGCACTCGGGCCGTTCACGATCGACCTGTACCTTCCGGCGTTCCCGTCACTGAAGGACCAGTTCGGGGTCACCGACGGCGCCGTGCAGCTCACCCTGACCGCGACCACGATCGGCTTCGCGTTCGGCCAGCTGCTCGTCGGCCCGTGGAGCGACAAGGTCGGTCGCCGACTGCCGCTGATCATCGCCACGACCGTGCACATCGTGGCGTCGATCTGCGCGGCGATGGCGCCGAACATCGAGGTGCTCGCCGTCTTCCGCGTGCTGCAGGGCATGGGTGCTGCTGCCGGTGGTGTGGTCGCGATGGCCACCGTCCGCGACCTGTTCGGCGGCAAGCCCCTCGTCCGGATGCTGTCCAGGCTCGCGATGGTGAACGGCCTCGCGCCGATCCTCGCGCCGCTCATCGGTTCCCAGATGCTGCGGTTCGTCAGCTGGCGTGGGATCTTCGTGTTCCTCGCCTGCTACGGCCTTGCCGTCGTGATCGCGTCGATCCTGCTCATCGTGGAGACGCTGCCGCCCGCCCGTCGGCACGAGGCCGGCCACTCGACGATGGGGCAGCGCTACCGCGCCCTGTTCTCCGACCGGATCTTCGTCGGGGTCGCACTCATCGGGGCGATGGTCTTCAGCGGGCTGTTCTCCTACCTCAGCGCGTCGCCGTTCCTGTTCCAGGACGTCTTCGGGTTGGACGCCCAGCAGTACGGGCTGCTCTTCGCGGTGAACTCCGTCGGTGTCGTCGTCGGGGTGCAGATCTCGTCGCGGATCGCGCAGCGCGTCGGACCGCAGTGGATCCTGGCGTGCTCGACCGCGACGCTCTTCCTGGCGGCGGTCGCGATCATCGTGCTCGACCTGCTCGGCGCCGGGCTCGTCGGTGTGCTCGTCCCACTGTGGTTCTTCATCGCTGCCTGCGGGTTCTCGTTCCCGCTCGTGCAGGTGATCGGCCTGGCCGCCCACGGCAAGGAGGCGGGGACCGCTGCCTCCGTGCTCGGCGCCCTGAACTTCGGCGTCGCCGGGCTCATCTCGCCGATCGTCGGATGGCTCGGCATCTCGCAGGCGGCGCCGATGGCGGCCGTGATGGCGTGCACCTCGGCGGTCGCGATCGTGCTGCTGTGGGCCGTCGTGCGGCCGAGGACGGTGCCGGCGCTCACCCACTGAGTGCCGCCGGTCGGTGCGGCCGCGCTGAGCGCCCGCGGTCGACTCGGAACGACGAGATCGATGTCGTGCGACGACGATCTTGTCGTTCTGGGTCAGGGTTCCCGCAGGACCGTACCGCGGGGGCGCACGCGTCCATAGGCTGTGTCCATGAGCGACGTGGTGGAGCAGGCACGGGCCGCGGCCGAGGCAGCGCGGGCCGCAGCGGACGAGGCACGACGCCTCGCGGACGAAGCGGCGACGCGTGCCGAGGAACTCGCGAAGGCGCTCGAGCAGGCGGCGCTCGCCCCGGATGCGGAACCGACGGTGGCGGCCGACCCGGCTCCGGAGCTGGCTGCCGCGACACCGCAGGCCGTCCCGGCGACCGGCACCGAGCCTCCCGTCGCGGCGACCGTCGGGGCAACCCTCGGGGCGACCGCCGAGGTGAAACCGGGTGGCGGCCCGAGCGGGCCACTCGGCGAAGCGTCCGTCGCGGCGATCCGCGACGGCTACACAGTGGACGGCAGCGCCCTCGAGCTCGGCGCCCTGGTCAACGGCGACCCCCTGCCGGACGTGCAGGTGCGCATCCCGCTCGGCATGCTCAACCGCCACGGCCTGGTGGCCGGCGCGACCGGGACGGGCAAGACCAGGACCCTGCAGGTGCTCGCCGAGCAGATCGCCGCGAACGGCGTCCCGGTGTTCGCCGCCGACATCAAGGGCGACCTGTCCGGGCTCGCCGTGGTCGGGACCGGCAACGAGAAGCTGCTGGCACGGACCGCTGGCATCGGCCAGGACTGGACCCCGGCGGCGAGCCAGGCGGAGTTCTACTCGCTCGGCGGGCAGGGTACCGGTGTGCCGATCCGGGCGACCGTCTCGGGCTTCGGGCCGCTGCTGCTGTCGAAGGTCCTCGGGCTGAACGACACGCAGGAGTCGTCGCTCGGGCTCGTCTTCCACTACGCCGAGCGGGCCGGGCTGCCGCTGGTCGACCTGTCCGACCTCCGGGCCGTCCTGACGTTCCTGGTGAGTGACGAGGGCAAACCGGAGCTCGCCGAACTCGGCGGGCTGTCGAAGCAGACGGCAGGCGTGATCCTCCGGGAGCTCATCACCTTCGCGGACCAGGGGGCCGACCAGTTCTTCGGGGAGCCCGAGATCGACACGCAGGTCTTCCTCCGGACCGCCGCGGACGGCCGGGGGATCGTGAGCCTGCTCGAGGTACCGGGGGTGCAGGACCAGCCGGAGGTCTTCTCCACGTTCCTGATGTGGCTCCTCGCCGACCTGTTCAACGAGCTGCCGGAGGTCGGCGACCAGGACAAGCCGAAGCTCGTGTTCTTCTTCGACGAGGCACACCTGCTGTTCAGCGGCGCCTCGAAGGACTTCACCGAACAGATCGTCCGCACGGTCCGGCTGATCCGGTCGAAGGGCGTCGGCATCTTCTTCGTCACGCAGACCCCGAAGGACGTCCCCAACGACGTGCTCGCCCAGCTCGGCTCGCGCATCCAGCACCAGCTCCGGGCGCACACCCCCGACGACGCCAAGGCGCTGCGGGCGACCGTGTCGACGTACCCGACGAGCGAGTACGACCTGGGGGAGGTCCTGACGTCGCTGGCCACCGGCGAGGCGATCGTCACCGTGATGAACGAGAAGGGCGCACCGACCCCGGTGGCGTGGACGCGCCTCCGCGCGCCGCAGGGGTCGATGGACCCGATGCCGTCGGCCGAGATGGAGGCACGGGTCGCCTCGTCCCCGCTCCTCGCCACCTACGGCACCCGGGTCGACCCTGACTCGGCGCACGAGATGTTGGCCCGTCGGATGGAGGCGGCTGCTGCGCAGGCTGCTGCCGCGGACGCACAGGAGGCCGCGGCCGCGGCTGCGGCTGAGGCGGAGAAGGAGGCCGCACGTGCCGCGGCCACCGCCGCGAAGGAGGCCGCGGCGCAGGCGAAGCAGGAAGCACGCGATCGGGCAGCGGCACAGAAGGAGTACGAGCGGACGCAGCGCGAGTTCGAGAAGGCGGAGCGGGCAGCGCAGACCCGACGGTCACGGAGCACGTCGTCGCGGACGTCGACCTCGCGGAAGGCGGACGACCCGCTGTCCGAGCTGCTCGGTGGCGGACTCGGCGGCTCGATCGCGAAAGAGGTGGTGCAGGGGATCTTCTCGACCCTGCGTCGTCGGCGGTAGGTCGTCCGGGCGCTCGGCGCTCGGCGCTTTTGTGCGTCGGGCGACCCTGCGTCGGCGTCAGCGTCGGCGGGTCCGGACGGCGGGGTGGCGTCGGCTGAACTCGCGCGTGGACAGCGGACGACCGAGCTCGGTCACCTGCACGCCGAGACCGTCGACGATCTGCTCGAGACCGGTGTCGCCCCACACGTCGGCCCGCATCCGGAACAGGCGCGTGCCCTCCACGTCGAGCGCGACGAGCTCCCGCGAGGTGCGATCGACGGAGCTGCCGAACGTCGTCGCGAGCACCACGCCCGCAACGGTGTCACGGGCGACGGTCCAACGCGGGGTCAGCACGCCGCGCACGGTGACGCCGTCGGGACCGAGGCCGACGAACGCCGACCGCAGGCGGATGAACAGGAGACCGACCAGGCCGCCGAGGACGACGACCACGCTGGCGAGGACGGCCCAGATCTGCAACGGGAACGACACCCACACCAGTGCGACGGCCAGGGGCACCGCCGAGAAGACGATGCTCAGCGCGGTGGAGCGGACGAGTGCAGCCCGCGGCCGGACCACGACGTCGTACGTCCCCCAGTCCGTGATCGCCGTCGCCGGCGCCGTCGTTTCCCCCACCACTGCTCTCCTCGTCCCCGCGGCCCGTCCGTCCCGGGCGTGCCGCGGGGTCAGCCTAGAGGACTCGCGGGTATCGGCGACAGGTCTGTCCACCCCTTCGGTGGCAGTCCTTGGCGAACGGGGTGCAACGGCGTCCCCAACGTGGGGGACCGGTGACGTGTCAACCCGTCGGATCCGCTCGGGAACGCCGAAACGCGCCGCCCAGACGGACGACGCGTTCCTGACGATGTCACTCCGGCCCGATGGTGAGGGTCGTGTGGCAAACACTGCGGAGAATGGGGGATTCGAACCCCCGAGGGCTTGCACCCAACACGCTTTCCAAGCGTGCGCCATAGGCCACTAGGCGAATTCTCCTGGCGCCATCTCTCGATGACGACACCCCATGGTACAGGTCTTGCGGGGTGTGGATGACCACCCCGCTCCACAGATCCTTCGCTCCCAGATGTCGTGACATGTCCGACGGCTACCCTGGGAAGCGTGTCGACCCGCATCTACATCACGTCAGCAGAAGGACACACGGGCAAGAGCACGGTGGCGCTCGGTGTCCTCGAGACCCTCGCCCGCACGGTCGGACGCGTCGGCGTGTTCCGGCCGGTCGCCCGCTCCGTGGACGAACCCGACTACGTGCTCGAGCTCCTGCTCCAGCACAGCGGTGCGAACCAGTCCTACGAAGACGCCGTCGGGGTGACGTACGACGACGTGCACGCGGACCCGGACGCCGCCCTCGGCACGATCGTCAGCCGGTTCGCCCAGGTCGAGCGCCAGTGCGACGCGGTCGTGGTCCTCGGCTCGGACTACACGGACGTGGGGAGCCCGACCGAACTCTCGTTCAACGCGAAGGTCGCCACGAACCTCGGCGCTCCCGTGCTCCTGGTGCTCGGCGGCCGGGACTCCGCCGAACGCGGGACCCGCACCCCGGCGGACATGGCACAGGTCGCGGACGTGACCACGAGCGAACTCCGCGCGGCGCACGCGCAGCTGCTCGGCGTCGTCGTGAACCGCGCGGACCCCGATGCCCTCGCCGCGATCTGCGACAGCGTCGCCGGTGCGGTGCACGACGACCACCCGGACGTCCCGGTGTGGGCCATCCCCGAGGACGCCGTGCTCGTCGCACCGACCGTGCGGGCGCTGCTCGCCGCCACCGGGGCGACGCTCGTCCGCGGGGACGACGCACTCCTCGACCGTGAAGCACTCGGCACCGTCGTCGCGGGCATGAGCATGGAGAACGTGCTCCCGCGGCTCATCGAGGGCGGCATCGTCGTCGTCCCGGGGGACCGCAGCGACGTCCTCATCGCCACGCTCCTGGCGAACCAGTCCGACACCTTCCCGAGCCTCGCCGGCGTGATCCTCAACGGCGGGTTCGAGACCGCGCCGCAGATCACGCGGCTGCTCGAAGGGCTGTCGAGCTCGCTGCCGATCGCCACGAACGACCTCGGCACGTACGATACCGCGCTCCGCATCACCCAGACGCGCGGTCGGCTCGCCGCGGACTCCCCGCGGAAGGCGGACCTCGCGCTGTCGCTCTTCGAACGGCACGTGCAGGCCGACGAACTGCTCGCCCGGCTGCAGGTCACCCCGTCGGGGGTGGTCACACCGCTGATGTTCGAGCACGGCCTGCTCGACCGGGCCCGGGAGCACCGCAAGCGCATCGTCCTGCCGGAAGGCGACGACGACCGGATCCTCCGTGCCGCCTCGACCCTCCTGCAGCGGCAGGTGTGCGAGCTGACGATCCTCGGCGACCCCGCGGCGATCCGGGCACGCGCGACGGAACTCGGCCTGGACCTCGACGCCGCGAACCTCGTGTCGCCGTTCGACCCGGAGCTCCGCGAACGCTTCGCCGAGGAGTACGCGAAGCTCCGTGCGCACAAGGGCATGAGCGTCGAACTCGCCCGCGACACCGTGACCGACGTCTCCTACTTCGGCACGATGATGGTGCAGCTCGGCCTCGCCGACGGCATGGTCTCCGGTGCGAAGCACACGACCGCGCACACCATCCGACCGTCGTTCGAGATCATCAAGACCCGTCCGGACACGTCGATCGTGTCGAGCGTGTTCCTGATGGCGCTCGCCGACCGGGTGCTCGTCTACGGCGACTGCGCGGTGATCCCCGACCCGTCGAGCGAGCAGCTCGCGGACATCGCGATCTCGTCCGCCGAGACCGCGACGCAGTTCGGCATCGACCCTCGTGTGGCGATGCTCAGCTACTCCACGGGCGACAGCGGCTCCGGCGCGGACGTCGACAAGGTCCGCGCCGGCACCGCCTTCGTGCGTGAGCGCCGACCCGATCTGCTGGTCGAGGGGCCGATCCAGTACGACGCCGCCGCCGACCCGACCGTCGCGAGCACGAAGATGCCGGACTCGCCGGTCGCCGGCCGCGCGACGGTGTTCATCTTCCCGGACCTCAACACCGGCAACAACACCTACAAGGCCGTGCAACGCTCCGCCGGCGCCGTCGCGATCGGACCGGTCTTGCAGGGGCTGCGGAAGCCGATCAACGACCTCTCCCGCGGTGCGCTCGTCAGCGACATCGTGAACACGGTCGCGATCACGGCCATCCAGGCCGGCACCGCGGCGCAGGCCGACCCGGCGCCGACCGCCGCCTGACCACCAGACCCAGCCACAGCCTCCCGTCCGGCCGCACCCGGCCACCCATGAAAGTGAGCCATCAGTGACCGCTGCCCTCGTCGTGAACTCCGGATCGAGTTCGTTCAAGTACCAGCTCATCGAGCTCAACGGCGAGCGCACGCTCGCCTCCGGGCTCGTCGAGCGCATCGGCGAGTCCACCGGTGCGTGGAAGCACACCAACGCGCTGACGGGCGAGTCCTCCTCGAACGACGCCGCTCGCGTACCGGACCACGCCGCGGGGTTCCAGGCGATGATCGACGCGTTCGCGAAGGTCGGACCGTCGTTCGACGAGCACCCGCCGTCGGTCGTCGGACACCGGGTCGTGCACGGCGGGACGACCTTCGACAGTGCGACGGTCGTCACGGACGACGTCGAGCGCCAGATCGAGGAGCTCTCGAGCCTGGCACCGTTGCACAACCCGGCGAACCTCGAGGGGATCCGCGCGGCGAAGCAGGTCTTCTCCGACGTGCCGCACGTGGCCGTCTTCGACACCGCGTTCCACCAGACGATGCCGCCGCACGCGTACACCTACGCGATCCCGGCCGACCTCGCGGCCGAGTACGGGATCCGCCGGTACGGCATGCACGGCACCAGCCACAAGTACGTCTCCGAGCAGGCGGCGGTGTTCCTCGACCGGCCGTTGTCCGAGCTCAAGACGATCGTGCTGCACCTCGGCAACGGGGCCTCTGCCGCCGCGATCGACGGGGGCCGGTCGATCGAGACGTCGATGGGACTGACCCCGCTCGAGGGCCTCGTGATGGGCACCCGCTCCGGCGACCTCGACCCCGCCGTCCTCATCCAGCTGCACCGTCAGGCCGGTCTGTCCTTCGACGAGCTCGACGACATGCTCAACAAGCGCTCCGGGTTGCTCGGGCTCACCGGCAACGGCGACATGCGTGACGTGCAGGCCGCTGCGATCGACGGCGACGAGACCGCAGAGGCGGCGCTCGCCGTCTACCGGCACCGGATCCGTCGGTACGTCGGCGCGTACACCGCCCAGCTCGGCGGGCTCGACGCCGTCGTGTTCACCGCGGGCGTCGGCGAGAACAACGCGCTGCTCCGCCGACGCGTGCTCGCGGGGCTGGAGCACCTCGGGATCGAGGTCGACAACGACCGCAACGAACTGCACTCGAAGGAGGCGCGACTGATCTCGACCGACTCCTCCCGCGTCGCGGTGCTCGTGATCCCCACGAACGAGGAGCTCGAGATCGCCCGGCAGTCCGCCGCGGTCGCGCTGTAGGGGAGTGCCGCGTCACGCGGGTGGGGCCGGCGCGTGTGGTCCGCGAAAGCGACAGGGTGCCGCGGAACTTCCGCGGCACCCTGTCGCTCTCGCGGGAGGGACGGCGGGTCGTCAGCTGATCGCCGCCAGCGCCGCCGGGATCGGGGTGTTGCCGCTCGTGACCTCGAACTGCACGCCGACCGCGGTGTCGTCGAGGAGCGCGTGCAGCACGACGGCGGCGACGTCGGCACGGGGGATCGACCCCCTGGGAACCGTGCTGCCGACGGCGATCGTGCCCTGCGGAGGGGTGTCGAGCAGGCCACCTGGTCGGACGATCGTCCACCGCATGCTCCGCGCCCGCAGGTCGGCGTCCGCCTCGGCCTTCGCGCGGAGGTACACCTGGAACACCGCGGCGTCGTCCTTCGCCGGGACGACCGCGAGCTCCGGGTCGTAGGTGTCCGCGGCCATCGCCGACACCATGACGTACCGGTTGATCCCCGCCCGTTCGGCGGCGTCAGCGAGCAGGGCGGCGGCGTCGCGGTCGACGGAGAGCTTCCGTTCCGCACCGCTGCCCGGGCCGGCACCGGCGGCGAAGACGACCGCGTCGACACCGCGGAGGCGGAGTGCGAGCTGGTCGTCGTCGAGCTGCTCGAGGTCGGCGACGATCGCGGCTGCGCCGGTCTGCTCGACGTCCGACACGTGGGCGGGGTTGCGGACGATGCCGATGGCCTCGTGTCCGGCTTCGGTGATCAGGCGGGCGAGGAGCAGGGCGATCTGGCCGTGTCCTCCGGCGATGGCGATCTTCATGGTTCGATCGTGCTCCTCGTGTCCGGTAGACTGCTTGGCGGCTCCTCACGTGACGCCATCCAGGCCAACTCCCCCAGGGCGGAAACGCAGCAAGGGTAACCGGGCTCTGGCGGGTGCGTGAGGAGTCTTTTTCGTGTCCGCGCGGGGAACGCGGGGACCAGGTAACCGGGGCAGCGTCGGATTCACGCGGGGTGCGTGAGGAGTCTTTTTCGTCCCGGGACGCGCATCCAGCCTGAACGTGTGCCAAGATCCCCCTCAGGAACCCCCAACCAGGGTTCCTGCCCTCACCGGCTCACCACCGGCGGGGATCCGAGGATCAGGTGGCGGGCATGCCCGCCAGGATGAGGAACACACATGCGCAAGCACGTGTCGCTCCGTGGTACCCGCGTACCCACCGGAGCCGGCGATGGCACACGACAGACCACTCCAGGCCGACGGGAACGCCGACGGGAACACCGACGGCGAGCACCAGGCGGTGATCGGCTGCTGCTCCGCGGCGGCGTCGTCGCCACCGTGACCGCCCTCATCGCCGCGACGGTCGCGATCCAGCCGGCCGCCGCCGCGCCGAGCGACGTCGCGGAGAGCGAAGGCGTGCTGCTCGGCGGGTCCGGGCTGGTCAACGCCGACGCCATCGTGCAGTTGGCCGGTGCCTACTCCGCCCGTGGTGCGACATCCGGCGGCGGGACCACGAGCCAGCCGGTGGACGTCACAGCGCTGAACGCGGTGAACGTCAACCTCGGCAACGACATCGACCTGCTCGGGTCGAACGGCATCCTGACCCTCGGGGCGGCCGGTCAGTACGCGACGTCCTCGGCGTCCGGCGCGACCGGGTCGTCCGGGCTCATCACCGGCAACGGCGGCATCGGTGTCGGCAACGGCGCGAACGGGTCCGGCGCCTCGCTGAACCTCGACCCGCTGCTGTCCCGCGTCGGCGCGAACTCCAGCGTCCTCGCCGACGGCCGACTCGAGGTCGGTGCGCTCGCCTCGACGATCTCCGCGACGCGCGGCACCTCGGTCGGGACGACGAGCGACTACCAGATCGCCGGCGCGAAGCTGAACCTGCAGAGCCCGGCGGTGTCGGGGCTGACCACGTCGCTCCGGAGCGACCTCCGGACGTTCTCGTCGGGCGTGAACTCCACCATCGGCGCGAACGGCGCACTCTCCGGCATCACCGGGCAGCTGACCACCGGGCTCACGGGCGCGCTGTCGTCACTCGGCCTGATCTCGCTGAGCGGGACGACGGCACAGGCGACCGTGAACCTGAACCTGGACGACACGCTCACGCAGGTGCTCGCTCAACCGCTCACCTCCGGGGCCGTCACGATCACGCCGGCCACCGGCGCGGTGTCGGTCGACCTCGACCAGCTCACCGCCCTGAACGGCCAGCCGGCGAACACCCCGGTGCTGACGCAGCAGGCGGTCACGTCGATCAACACGGCGATCGCGGACATCCTCGAACGCCAGCTGCCGTCCGCACTGCAGACCGCCGTCGTGAACGCGATCAACTCGACCGCGATCTCGATCCGCGTCACCGCGAACGCCACGCTCGCCGGACTGCCGATCACGGGGCTCACGCTGAACGTCGCCACGACCCTCGGGCAGCTCCTCGGTACGACGGCGGGGACCCCCACGGTCACGGCGTCCGGGCTCACCGGCGCCGCGCTCGCGCCGCTCCTGACACCCGTCGTGAACACCACCCTCATCCCGCTCGTCCGCGGGGTCGTCGGCCCGCTCCTCACGGGCGACGCGATCACGACGCTCGGACAGACCCTCACCACGACCACCACCGCGGTGGCGAACCTGCTGTCACCGGCGGTCCTGCTGCTTCGCCAGGTCATCGACCTGACCGTGAACGCGCAGGACACCACGACCGGGTTCCGTGACCCGCGCGGCTCCGACGCCGGCGCCAGGAGCGTGCACGCCCTGCGGCTGTCGATCCTGCCCGGTGCGAACGTCGCCACCGTCGACCTCGCGACGTCGACGGTGCATGCCAGCGCGGTCGCTCCGGTGACGATCGCCACGCCGACCGCGAACCAGCAGTTCAGCGTCCCGTCCGCATCGTCGACCAGGTCCGTCACCGTCAGCGGTGCCGGCGAACCCGGGGCGACCATCGCGGTCGACCTCGGTGCCGGCCGGACGGGGACCGCCACGGTGGCCGCGAACGGCACGTGGACGACCTCGATCGCGAACGTACCGACCGGTGACCACACCGCGACGGCGACGCAGACCGTCGGCGGTGCGACGGCGGGGACCGCCACGCAGCCGTTCTCGGTCGTCGCGCAGCAGGCGCTGACGATCACGACACCCACCGCCGGGCAGACCTTCACCATCACGGGTGCCTCGGCCCCGGTGACGCTCACCGGCACCGCGACCCCGAACTCCACGGTGGCCGTCGACCTCGGCGGCGGTCGCACCGGCACCGGCACCACGGACGGCTCGGGCGCATGGAGCGTCACCGTCCCAGGTGTCCCGGCGGGCGGCTACACCGCGAGCGTCACGCAGACCGTCGGCGACTCGACGTCGAACGCGGTCACCCGTGGGTTCCGGGTCGTGCAGGCCGCCGGTCTGACGGTCGCGACCCCGACCGACGGGCAGGTCTTCCCGGTCGCCGACGACGACGGCACGCGCGACGTCCCGTTCTCCGGCACCGCCCAGCCCGGCGCGACGGTCGCCGTCGACGCCGGTGACGGCCACACCGCCAGCACCACGGCCGGTGCCGACGGCACCTGGTCGACCACGGTCACGGGGATCCCGGCTGGCGACCACACCGCGTCGGTCACCCAGACGGTCGGCGGATCGACGAGCGACCCGGTCGAGCGTGCGTTCTCGGTGACCGCGGCAGCGGCACTCACGATCACCACACCGACCGACGGCAGCGTCATCACGGTTGCCGACGCATCGTCCACCACGCCCGTGACGGTGAGTGGATCGGCGGCGCCGGACGCCCGCGTCTCGGTCGGGATCGGCGGTGCGTTCACGGCGATCGTCACGGCGGACGACGACGGCGACTGGACGACGACGTTCCAGGGCGTCCCGGTCGGCGGCCGAACCGTGACCGCGACCCAGACCGTCGGCGGCACCACCTCGGCCGCGGTGACCTCGACCTTCTCCGTCAGCGCCGGCGACCCGCTCGTGATCACCGCCCCGGCGGACGGCGCCGTGGTCACGGTGCTCGCGGGCACCACGACGGACCTCCCGGTCTCCGGGACCGCCGAGGCCGGCGCCGACGTCGCGGTCGACCTCGGCGGCGGCCGGACCGCGTCCACGACCGCTGACGACGACGGCGACTGGTCGGTCACCGTCGACGACGTCCCGGCAGGCCGGTACACGATCGCGGCCACGCAGACCGTGAACGGCACCACCTCGCCGGTGCTCCGGCAGGTGGTGACCGTGCGGGCAGCAGCGGCGCTCGCCGTGACCGCGCCGGCGCAGGGTTCGACGACCACGGTCGCGCAGGACTCCTCGACGATCGACGTCCCGGTGACCGGGACCGCCGAGCCCCGCGCCGACGTCAGCGTCGTGGTCGACGGCGGGACTCCGGTCTCCACGACCGCGGACGACAGCGGTGCGTGGAGCGTCACGCTGCCCGACGTCGGGACCGGCGACCACACCGTGTCCGTCACGCAGACCGTCGGCGGACAGACCTCTGCCGCCGTCGACCGGGACTTCTCGGTCGAAGCCGGAGACGCCCTGACCATCGACACGCCGACCGACGCGCAGGAGGTCCCCGCGGGCGGCGACGGCACCGCCGGCGTCATCGCGAGCGGCACCGCCGAAGCCGGAGCGACCGTCACGGTCGTGTTCGACGACGGTGACCCGATCACGGTGACGGCAGGAGCCGACGGCCGCTGGACGGCTCCGGCGACGGGCAGCACGACGCTCGGCATCGGCAGCCACACCGTCAGCGCCACCCAGACCGTGAACGGTACCGACGGTCCCACCGTGGAACGGGACTTCACCGTGGTGCCCGGTCGTGCCATCACCATCGACACCCCGCCGACCGGCTCACGGTTCGTCGTGGTGGACGCGGACGCGAGCGCGGACGTGACGATCACGGGGACCGCGGAGCCGGGTGCGGACGTCTCCGTGTCCGTCGGCGGCAGTACCCCGCTGACGACGACCGCCGACGCCACGAGCGGGGCATGGACCGTCACAGCCGAGGGGCTCGCGCCCACCGGCACGTACACGGTGAACGCGACGCAGTCGATCGAGGACGTCGAGACGAGCGCGCTCCCGACCACCTTCCAGGTCGTGACCGCGTCGCCGGTCCGGATCACCGCACCGGGGGCCGACGCCACGACGGTCGTCGCAGGACCGGACGTCACCACCGACGTCACGGTCTCCGGCACGGCGCAGCCGGGGGCGACCATCACGGCAGGGACCGACGGTGCCGACGACCAGACCACCACGGTCGGGGCAGACGGCACCTGGTCGGTCACCTTCCCCGGCCTCGGTGTGGGGGAGCACCCCGTCTCGGTGACGCAGACGATCGGCGACGCCACGTCGAGCCCCGTCGACCGCACCGTCCGCATCGAGGCGGCCGACCCCGTCACCGTCACCGACCCGGCGGCGGGTGACGTCCTGTACGTCGTCGGTGACGACGGCACCCGTGACGTGACGGTGCGCGGCACCGCCGCGGCGAACGCACCCGTCACGGTGCGGCTCGGCGACGACGAGGTCACCACGACGGCGAACGGCGACGGCGACTGGACGGTCACGTTCACCGACGTCGGTGTCGGTGTGGTCCCCGTGACCGCCACCCAGACCGTCAACGGCACCACTGCCTCCAGTCCGGACCGCACGGTCGACGTCCGGGCCGCGGACGGCGTGGTGATCGACGCGCCGACGGACGGCCAGCAGCTCACCGTCGCGGACCCGAGCGGGACGGCCGACGTGCGTGTGGCCGGGACCGCGCAGGCGGGCGCCGACGTCACCGTCACGCTCTCGGACGGTTCCACCCACACGGTCACCGCCGGCGACGGGGGCGACTGGGAGTGGACCTTCGCGGACAAGCCGGTCGGCGACTACCGGGTGACGGCGACCGAACGCTTCGACGGTCAGACGTCGCCCGCTGCGAGCGTCGGCGTGTCCGTCGTCGCCGGGGCGGCACTGACCGTCACCGACCCGGCCGGCGCCACCCGTGTCACCGTGGCCGACGGTGACGCGACGACCGACCTCGACTTCTCCGGAACCGGTGCACCCGGTGCGACGGTCACCGTCGACCTCGGTGCCGGCGGGTCGGCGACGGCGACGGTCGACGACGACGGTGACTGGGCGGCGACCGTCGAGGGGATCCCGACCGGGTCCTGGACGGCATCGGTGACCCAGGCGCTGAACGGCACGACGAGCGCCGCGGTCGAACGACCGGTGTCCGTCGTCCCCGCCGCCGACCTGACGATCCGCCAGCCGGACGCCGACGAGCCGATCACGGTCGCGGACGCCGACCAGACGACGACCGTGACGGTCGCCGGTGACGCCCAGCCGGGTGCAACGGTGTCCGTGACGATCGACGACCGCGACCCGGTCGACGTCACCGCCGGACCGGACGGCACGTGGGCGCTCGACGTCGACGGCCTGGGTGTCGGGGACCACGACGTCAGCGTCACGCAGACGGTCGCCGGATCGACCTCGACGACCCCCGTCGAGTCGACGTTCACCGTCGAGGCCGGTGCACCGGTCGAGGTGACCACGCCGGAGACCGACCAGGAGTACACCGTGGCCGACGACGACGCCACGACCACCATCACGGTCAGCGGCACCGCCGAACCGGGCGCGACCGTGGTCGTCGACCTCGGCGGCGGACGGAGCGAGTCGACCACGGCCGGGACCGGCGGCGCGTGGAGCGTCGACGTGGCGGACGTCGGCGCCGGCGACCCGGTCGTCAGCGTCACGCAGCGCATCGGCGACACGGAGTCCGCTCCGGTCACCGTGCCGATCCACGTCGTCGTCGCCGACCCGATCACGATCGCGACCCCGGTCGCCGACTCGACGATCCGGGTGGCGGAGGACGACCAGACCACGACGGTCACCGCGACCGGCGCCGCCCAGCCGGGCGCCACCGTCCGGGTCACGCTCGACGACGGTGACCAGCAGACGGTCACCGCGACGGACGCCGGGACGTGGTCGGTCGAGTTCGACGGCGTCGGGACCGGCCAGCACACCGTGCGGGCCACCCAGACGACCGGCGGCTCGACCTCGGCACCGGTGACCTCCCGCTTCACCGTCGCCGGCGCGACGACGCTCGCGATCGACGCCCCGGCAGCGGGGTCGACCATCACGGTTCCTGCGGGCGCCACGGGTGCTGACGTCGTCGTGAACGGCAGCGGCCAACCGGGCGCCACGGTCCGCGTCGTCGCCGACGGGCGCGACCCGGTCGAGACGATCGTCGGTCAGGACGGCCGTTGGACGACCACCGTCGACGGACTCGGCGAGGGAGACCACACCCTGTCCGTGACGCAGGTCGTGAACGGCACGACGTCCGATCCGGTCGGCCGTGGGTTCTCGGTCGCGATCGCCGACGCCGACGCGATCGTCGTCACGTCGCCGGCAGCCGGGACGACGTACCGGGTGCTCGGCGGGTCGACGGACGTCACCGTCACCGGAGCGGCCGCTCCGGACGCACCGGTGTCGGTCACGATCGACGGCGGCACGCCGGTCACGACCACGGCGAACGGCGACGGGGCCTGGACGGTCACCGTGCCGGGTGTCGGGGAGGGGCAGCACACGATCCGCGCGACGCAGACCGTCGGCGGCACGGACGTCACCGCTCCGGAGGTCGGCTTCTCGGTCGTCGCCGCGACGCCGGTCTCGGTGACGAGCCCGGCGGACGGTCAGGTCGTCCCGACCACCGGCGGCAGCGTGTCGATCCCGGTGAGCGGCACCGCCGAGCCCGGGGCCACCGTGACCGTCGACATCGACGGCACCACGGTGACCACGACCGCGGGGACCGACGGGTCGTGGACCGTCACGGTGGGCGACGTCCCGCCGGGCGACCACACCGTGTCCGTCACCGAGACGGTCGGCGGCCGGACCTCCGACCCCGTCACGAGCGGGGTGACGGTGGTCGTCGCCGAACCGGAGGACGTGGTGATCACCTCGCCGGTCCCCGGCCAGCTGATCCCCGGCACCGGGGCGGGCGACACCGGGTCCTTCACGGTCACGGGCCACGCCACACCGGGTGCCACGATCACGGTCACGCTGTCGACCGGGCAGGTGCGCACGACGACGGCCGACGCGAACGGCAACTGGAGCGTCAGCTTCGACCGCGTCCCGGAGGGACGCTGGACGATCCGCGCCGTGCAGACGGTGAACGGCACGAACAGCACCGCTCCGGAGGTCCCGATCGTCGTCAGAGCGGTCGACCCGCTCGCGGTCACCTCGCCGCCGTCCGGGTCGCACCGGACCACCGGCAGCGACGGGTACGTCGACTGGCCCGTGACGGGTACCGCCGAACCCGGCGCGACGGTGACGGTCACGGCGGACGGAGGCGACCCCGTGACGGTGACGGCAGGGACGGACGGGACCTGGCGGGTCGTGCTGCGCCTCGCGGTCGGCACGCACCGGATCACGGCGACCCAGACGGTCGACGGCGCGACGTCCGAGCCGCAGGTGTGGACGATGATCGTCGACGCAGCGGTCGACCCGGGCGGCCCCGGCACACCAGGGACCCCGGGAGCCCCCGGCGCACCCGGTACGCCGGGCCTGCCCGGATCGGGCCCCGGGAACGGCAACGGCGGCTCCGGGAACGGCGTCGGCAGCACCGCAGGTGGTCTCGCCTTCACCGGTGCCGACGTCGCCCCGCTCGCCGGGGCAGCTGGTGGCCTGGTGGTCCTCGGGTTCCTGCTGCTCGGCCTCTCCCGGCTGGCGCGCGGCATCCGCCGCCGCAACCAGGGGTAGGTCAGCACCTCCCGCAGCGCGCCTCCCGGTCGTCGTCCTGACGGCCGGGAGGCGCGGTGCCGTCCACGCACGCACCCGGCGTCACGACGTGGTCGGGTCCACCCCGCGTGGCGGCTCTCCACACCGGCCCCGGCTGTCGGTCGTCCCGGCTACCCTTGTCGCGTGGTCACCGCCCTGTATCGCCGTTACCGGCCTGAGAACTTCGCCGAGCTCATCGGGCAGTCGCAGGTCACCGACCCGCTGCGCACCGCGCTCCGGACCAACCGGGTCAACCACGCGTACCTGTTCAGCGGCCCGCGCGGCTGCGGCAAGACGACGTCGGCCCGCATCCTGGCGCGCTGCCTCAACTGTGCGGAAGGCCCCACCGACACCCCGTGCGGCGTCTGCCCGAGCTGCGTCGAGCTGGCGCGCGGCGGCAGCGGCTCGCTCGACGTCATCGAGATCGACGCCGCCAGCCACAACGGTGTCGACGACGCCCGTGACCTCCGCGACCGGGCCGTGTTCGCGCCGGCTCGTGACCGCTACAAGATCTTCATCCTCGACGAAGCGCACATGGTCACGCCACAGGGCTTCAACGCGCTGCTGAAGCTCGTCGAGGAACCGCCGGAGCACGTCAAGTTCATCTTCGCGACGACCGAACCGGAGAAGGTGATCGGGACGATCCGGTCCCGCACGCACCACTACCCGTTCCGCCTGGTCCCACCGGCGGCGATGCTCGAGTACGTCGAGCAGCTCTGCACGCAGGAGTCCGTGTCGGTGGCGCCCGGTGTGCTGCCGCTGGTCGTCCGGGCCGGCGGCGGCTCCGTCCGCGACACGCTCTCGCTGCTCGACCAGCTCATCGCCGGCAGCGAAGACGGCGCGATCGCGTACGAACGTGCGGTCGCCCTGCTCGGGTACACCGACAGCGCGCTGCTCGACGACGTGGTCGACGCGCTCTCGGTCGCCGACCCTGGTTCCGCCTTCGCGGCGATCGACCGGGTGATCCAGACCGGGCAGGACCCCCGACGGTTCGTCGAGGACCTCCTCGAGCGGCTCCGCGACCTCATCGTCGTCGCCGCCACCAACGAGAGCGCCGGGGCGGTGCTCCGCGGCGTCTCGCCGGAAGAACTCGACACGATGACCCGTCAGGCGGGCGTGTTCGGCGCGAACGGGCTGTCCCGTGGTGCCGACATCGCGAACCGCGCCCTCACCGAGATGACCGGGGCGACCTCGCCGCGCCTGCACCTCGAGTTGATGATCGCGCGGATGCTCGTCCCCGAAGCCGACGACACGCAGCGTGGTGCGCTCGCACGGGTCGAGCGGCTCGAGCGCCGGGTCGGTGTCGGCGACGCCGGTGGACACCAGGGTGGCCCGGAAGCCGTGCCGTCGGGGTCAGCCGTGGCAGCTCCCCGCCCGGCCCAGGCCGCTCGGACCGCCCAGGCAGCTCCGTCCGTCCAGGCCGCTCCGGCGGCGCAGACCGCTCCGGAGCAGCGCCGTCCCGAACCCTCGACCACGCCGGCTGCTGCACCGCGTCGCGCCGAACCCGCGCCGGTCGAGGCCACGCCTCCGACCAACGCCGCGCAGGACGCGGCTGCGTCCTGGGCGGCCGTCGCACCGGGTACACCCGAGGCCGCGCCTGCACCCGCACCCGCACCGAGCGCTCCGGAACCGGACGGGCACGCATCGGCGTCGTCGACGGGCATGGGCTCCGTCATCGGCACCGAGCCCGCGATCCAGCCGATCGCCGCGGTCGGGCTGCAGCAGATGCGGGACGCCTGGTCGCAGGTGCTCGAGCACGTCCAGCGCGCGAAGCGGTCGGCGTGGACCGTCGTCCAGCCGGCGCAGGTCACCGCCCTGCGGGACGACGTCCTCACGCTGACGTTCCCGAGCCAGCAGGACGTCGCCTCGTTCAAGGAGATGTCCGACCCGGCGACCAGCGTCAGCGAACTCGTCCGGGCCGCGATCATCGACGTGCTCGGGTTCCGCGTGAAGTTCGTCGCGCGTGGTCCCGGTGGCCCTGGGGGAGCCCCACAGCGTCCGGCCCCGCGCCAGGACACGCCGACATCGCCCGAGCCCGCCTCCGCTCCTGCTGCGTCGGCCCCGGCCCCGGCCGCTCCTGCTGCGTCGGCCGCTGCGCCGTCCGAGCCGACGTCGTCCCACACGGACCGGGCGCAGCCGGCGCCCGCGTCGGCGGCGCCGTCCTCGGCGCCGCGGTCACCCGTGCAGACGACGAACGCCGACACCGACACCCCTGCACCGGCTTCGGCACCCGCCGCGGAGACCGCCGCAGCGCGCACACGCGAGACCCCGGCGCCGTCGGGCCCGGTCACCGAGTGGGCCGTCGCGACCATCCCGGCGACGGACCCCACCGTCGGTGCCGTCCCGGACGACGTCGAACCGACCTGGGCCGCACCGATGGGCTCGATCGGTCCGGACGACACCGTCGCTCCCGCCTCGACGCCCACGTCGGGACCGGTCGCCGAGACCCAGGCGGCCCTCGACGCCCTGAAGGCCGGCGGCCGTGGGCCCGTCGCGCAGCCGGCACCGGCACCGGCGGCGCCGGACGTCCCCGTCGACGACTACCCGCTGGACGACGAACCGTTCGACGACGGCGCACCGTTCCCCGACCCGGGGCCCGGCGGAGCACCGGCGCGGAACACCCAGACCGCGCCCGCACCGGCACCGGCACCGGCACAGGCACAGGCACAGGCACAAGCACCTGCACCGGCCCAGGCACCCGCCGCACCCGCACAGCAGGCGGCTCCGCAGGTCCGTCGCCCGCCCGTCCCCGGTCGGTACGGCGAGGCCGTCGTGCGTGAGATCCTCGGCGCGCAGTTCATCGAGGAGACCTCCCTGAGCGAGGGCATCTGATGTACGACGGCATCGTGCAGGACCTCATCGACGAGTTCGGTCGTCTGCCCGGCATCGGTCCGAAGTCGGCGCAGCGGATCGCCTTCCACATCCTCCAGAGCGAGTCGTTCGACCCATCACGGCTGTCCGAGCTCCTGGCCGACGTCAAGGAGCGGGTGCGCTTCTGCGAGATCTGCGGCAACGTGACCGAGTCGGAACGGTGCAGCATCTGCCGCGATCCGCGACGCCAACCCGCCGTGATCTGCGTCGTGGAAGAAGCGAAGGACGTCGCCGCGATCGAACGCACCCGCGAGTTCCGCGGGCTGTACCACGTCCTCGGCGGCGCGATCAGCCCGATCGACGGCGTCGGCCCCGACGACCTCAGGATCCAGCAGCTCATGACCCGGCTCGCGGACGGCACCGTGGAAGAGGTGATCATCGCGACCGACCCGAACCTCGAGGGCGAAGCGACCGCCACTTACCTCAGCCGCCTGCTCGTGCCGATGGGCATCCGCACGACCAGGCTCGCGTCCGGCCTCCCCGTCGGCGGCGACCTGGAGTACGCCGACGAGGTCACCCTCGGGCGCGCCTTCGAGGGGCGCCGGCTCGTCGGGGGCTGAACCGCGTCACCGCTGTGCCGCGCGGGCATCGTCACGCACGATCGTTGCGTGGACACCCGCTCACACGCAACATCCCCGAAACACCCCCTACCATTGTGGAAGCCGCGCATCGTCGCGGAACCGTCGTCCCCAGGAGTACCTACCCGTGGCCTTGATCGTGCAGAAGTTCGGTGGATCGTCCGTCGCGAACGCCGAGAGCATCAAGCGCGTGGCCAAGCGGATCGTCGAGACGAAGAAGGCGGGGAACGACGTCGTCGTGGCCGTCTCCGCCATGGGCGACACCACCGACGAACTGGTGGACCTCGCGCACCAGGTCACCCCGATCCCGGCCGGCCGTGAGCTCGACATGCTCCTCACCGCGGGGGAGCGCATCTCGATGGCGCTCCTGGCGATGGCGATCAAGAGCCTCGGCGTCGAGGCCTCGTCGTACACGGGCAGCCAGGCAGGCATGCTCACCGACGCCCAGCACGGCAAGGCCCGCATCGTCGACGTCACCCCGAAGCGCGTGCGTGAGGCGCTCGACGCCGGCCACGTCGCCATCGTCGCGGGCTTCCAGGGCTTCAACCGCACCACGGGTGAGATCACCACCCTCGGGCGCGGCGGCTCGGACACGACGGCGGTCGCCCTCGCAGCCGCCCTCGACGCGGACATCTGCGAGATCTACACCGACGTCGACGGCATCTTCTCCGCCGACCCCCGTGTCGTGCCGAAGGCCCGCAAGATCGACCGCATCACGAGCGAGGAGATGCTCGAACTCGCAGCCTCCGGTGCCAAGGTCCTGTACATCCGTGCCGTCGAGTACGCCCGTCGGCACGGCGTCACCCTCCATGTCCGCTCGTCGTTCAGCAACGTCGAGGGAACCATCGTCTACAACCCTGCAGAGGGGGAAACCGTGGAAGAACCGATCATCACCGGCATCGCCGGAGACCTCTCCGAGGGCAAGATCACCGTGGTCGGCGTGCCCGACCAGCCGGGCAAGGCCGCCGAGATCTTCACGATCGTGGCCCGCGCCGGTGCGAACATCGACATGATCGTGCAGAACGTGTCGGCCTCGAACGGGCGCACCGACATCTCGTTCACCCTCCCGAAGGACCAGGGCCAGAGCGTCCTGACCGCACTCGGCGTCGCGAAGTCGGAGATCGGCTTCGAGGGGATCCAGTACGACGACCAGATCGGCAAGCTCGCCCTGGTCGGCGCCGGGATGCGCACGAACGCCGGCGTCTCCGCCGAGCTCTTCCGCGCGCTGCACCAGGCGTCGATCAACATCGAGATGATCTCCACGTCCGAGATCCGCATCTCGGTCGTCACCCGCGCCGACACCCTGAACGACGCCATGCGCGTCGTCCACCAGGCGTTCGGTCTCGATGCCGACAACGAAGCCGTCGTGTACGCCGGTACCGGCCGCTGAGAGGAGCAGCCATGTCCCAGGAGCTCACCGTCGCCGTCGTCGGCGCCACCGGCCAGGTCGGCGCCGTGATGCGCCGCCTGCTCGAGGAACGCGACTTCCCCGCCACCTCGGTCCGCTTCTTCGCGAGCGCCCGCTCCGCCGGCACGACGCTGTCGTTCCGCGGGCAGGACGTCGTCGTCGAGGACTCCGAGACCGCCGACCCGTCGGGCATCGACATCGCGCTCTTCTCGGCGGGGGCCACGGCCTCCCGCGCCCTCGCACCGAAGTTCGCCGCAGCGGGCGCGCTCGTGATCGACAACTCGAGCGCCTGGCGGATGGACCCCGAGGTGCCGCTCGTCGTGAGCGAGGTCAACCCGCACGCGATCGAGACGGCGCAGAAGGGCATCGTCGCGAACCCGAACTGCACCACCATGGCGATCATGCCGGTGCTCAAGGTCCTCGACGCCGAGGCGGGGCTCCGTCGTCTCGTGGCGACGACCTACCAGGCGGTGTCGGGCAGTGGGCTCGCCGGCGTCGACGAACTCCTCGGGCAGGCCAAGGCCGCGCTCGAGCAGGACACCGCTCGTCTCACCCACGACGGCAGTGCGGTCACGTTCCCCGAGCCGGTGAAGTACGTCCGCCCGATCGCCTTCGACGTGGTCCCGCTCGCCGGCAGCATCGTCGACGACGGACTGGGGGAGACCGACGAGGAGAAGAAGCTCCGCAACGAGAGCCGCAAGATCCTCGAGCTGCCCGACCTGCTCGTCGCCGGGACCTGCGTGCGCGTGCCGGTGTTCACGGGGCACTCGATCTCGGTGAACGCGGAGTTCGAGCGGACCCTCACACCGGAGCGCGCGACGGAGATCCTCGCGAGCGCTCCGGGTGTGGAACTCTCCGACGTCCCGACGCCGCTGCAGGCCGCCGGGCAGGACCCGACGTTCGTCGGCCGCATCCGCGCCGACCAGTCCGCACCGGAGGGCCACGGCCTCGCGCTCTTCGTGAGCAACGACAACCTGCGGAAGGGCGCAGCCCTGAACGCGGTGCAGATCGCGGAGGTCGTGGTCGCGCGTCGCGCGGTCGCCGCGTAACCAGCAAGACGGACGGGAGGCTCGTGGCGGATCCGCCACGAGCCTCCCGTCCGTTTCCTTGGTCGCCTTGTCAGCGCACGCCGGTAGGATCGTCGGGTGGCAGTGAAGCAGGTGGAACCGATCGACGTCGTCCTCATCGGGGGTGGCATCATGAGCGCCACGCTCGGCGCACTGATCCACCGGCTGGAGCCGAGCTGGAAGATCCGCGTGTACGAGCGCCTCGGCAACGTCGCGCAGGAGTCGTCGAACCCGTGGAACAACGCCGGGACCGGTCACTCCGCCCTCTGCGAGCTGAACTACACCCCGGAGCTGCCGGACGGCCGGGTCGACATCGCCAAGGCCGTCGTCGTGAACGAGCAGTTCCAGGTCTCGCGCCAGTTCTGGTCGTTCCTCGTCGAGACCGGCGCCCTGCCGGACCCGAAGAACTTCATCAACCCGACGCCGCACATCTCCTTCGTCTGGGGTGCCGACAACGTCGAGTACATGCGTGCCCGCTACGAGGCCATGAAGGACCATCCGCTCTTCGCCGGGCTCGAGTTCAGCGACGACGCCGAGCAGATCCGGAGGTGGGCACCGGCGCTCATCCCCGGTCGCAAGAAGGACCAGCCGATCGCGGCGACGTACTCCGCGGCAGGCTCCGACGTCGACTTCGGGTCGCTGACCCGCCAGCTGTTCGACCAGCTCGAGGTGGACGGCGTCGAGTTCGAGGCGAACCACCAGGTCACGAACATCAGCCGCGGCAAGGTGTTCGACGGCTGGGCGCTCGACGTCCTGAACGAGGTCGGTCGTTCGAAGCAGTCGATCGCCGCGAAGTTCGTCTTCGTCGGCGCCGGCGGCGGGGCGCTGCACCTGCTGCAGAAGTCCGGCATCCCGGAGATCCGCGGGTACGGCGGCTTCCCGGTGTCGGGGGAGTTCCTGCGCACCGACGACCCCGAGGTCGTCCAGAAGCACTCGGCGAAGGTCTACGGCAAGGCGAGCGTCGGCGCGCCCCCGATGTCCGTGCCGCACCTCGACACCCGCATCGTCGACGGCAGTGCATCGCTGATGTTCGGCCCGTACGCCGGGTTCAGCCCGAAGTTCCTGAAGCAGGGGTCGCTGTTCGACCTGGTCCGGTCGATCCGGCCGCACAACCTCCGCCCGATGCTCAGCGTCGCGTTCTCGAACTTCGACCTGGTGCGCTACCTGATCGGGCAGCTGCTGGCGTCGAAGTCGACGAAGTTCGACGCCCTGCGTGATTTCATGCCGGCGGCGCAGCCGGAGAACTGGCACAAGATCATCGCCGGGCAGCGCGTGCAGGTCATCAAGCCCGACAAGGACAAGGGAGGGGTGCTGCAGTTCGGGACAGAGGTCATCACGGCCGCCGACGGCTCGATCGCCGGGCTGCTCGGTGCGTCGCCGGGTGCGTCCACCGCCGTGCCGATCATGCTCGGACTGCTCCGCAAGTGCTTCCCGGACCGCTGGGACCGCTGGGAGGACGCCGTCCGCGTGATGGTCCCGACCTACGGCAAGGACCTCGGCGACGACGCGCAGCTCGCCGACGAGACGCTCGAGCGCACGGCGAAGGTGCTCGGCCTGCACCACTGACCTTGCCATCCGTTCGAACGTGTGTTCGAATGGCTGCATGCGGTGGGACGGACAGGCGATCGACGCGTCGGGCAGCGACATGCTCCCCGGGCTCGAGTCGAACAGCGGGTTCGTGCGCAGTGTCACCACGCCCGAGTTCGCCGGCGTGACCTTCCACGAGGTCCTTGCGAAGTCCGCCCTGAACCGTGTCGGCGCGGTCGACGGCGGCACGTGGGGGATGACCATCAACCCGTACCGCGGGTGCTCGCACGCGTGCGTCTACTGTTTCGCGCGTCCGACGCACACGTACCTGGAGTTCGACGGCGGTTCGGACTTCGACCAGCAGATCGTCGTGAAGACCAACGTCGCCGACGTCCTGCGGCGTGAGCTCGCGAAGCCCACCTGGGACCGCCACCCCGTCGCGCTCGGCACCAACACCGACCCGTACCAGCGGGCAGAGGGCAAGTACCGGCTCATGCCCGGCATCATCGACGCCCTCGCTGCCTCGGGGACGCCGTTCAGCATCCTGACGAAGGGCACGCTCCTGCGGCGGGACATCCCGGCGCTCGTCGCGGCGTCGGAGCAGGTCCCGGTCGACCTCGCCATGTCCATCGCGGTCTACGACGACGAGCTGCAGCAGTCCGTCGAGCCGGGCACCCCGACGACGACGGCACGGCTCGCCACGGTGCGGGCGGTCCGGGACGCCGGGCTCTCGTGCTCGGTGTTCCTGATGCCCGTACTGCCGTTCATCACCGACACGAAGGCGCACCTCGACGACGCGATCGGCCGCGCGGCGGCGGCCGGTGCCACCAGCGTCATGTACTCCGCGCTCCACCTGAAGCCCGGCGTCAAGCCCTGGTACATGGACTGGCTCGCGCGCACGCACCCGGACCTCGTCGGCAGGTACCGGTCGATGTACCTCGACAACACCTACCCGCCGAAGGACTACCGACGGTGGCTCGGCGAGCGGATCCGCCCCATCATGCGGGCGCACGGCGTCGGTCTCGGGCGGATGGACCCGGCGACGGGCTCGATGGGGTTCTCGGTGGACGGCCCGGGGAGCGACCGGGCGGCGGGGGTCTCGCCGCTCAAGCGCGCCGATCCGGGCTGGGAACGCGGGCTCAGGCAGCAGGCGCTCGCACCCACCAGGCCCCGGGTGCAGGGCATCACGAACGGGGTGCCGACGCTCTTCTGACGATCGCTCGGTGCGCGTTCGGGGGACAGCAGGGGTGCAGCCATGCCCGGTATCATCGACCCAGTCGTCGCCCGGTGCCCGATCCGGGGTACACGGCCGGACCATCGGTGGTTGGATCGTGGGCGGCGCTCCCTGGCTCCCGGAAGGACGATGCACCGTGCTCGGCATCCCCACGCACCTCGCTCCGCGCGTGAACGCGTGGTCGACGGTGCGGGCGTTCCACGCGGCGGCCATCGGCTCCCTCGTCGCAGCAGCGATCACCCTGCTGCTGTTCCGTGCCAGCGACCCTGATGTCCGCGTCCTCGGCGCCGTGCTCGCGCTGGTGCCGATGCTCGGCATGATCGGCGTCCACGTGCAGTTCGGCACGTGGCGGTCGGCGATCGCCTTCCTGGCCGTCGGCGGGGCGTGTGCCTGGTGGTTCACGCACGTCGTCCAGAGCGAGATCGCCGTGCCGTGGGTGGCCTCGTACCTGTTGTCGCTCGTCGTGATCCCGCTCGTGCTCGTCGGCGGGGCCGGCGCGGTGCCGGGCAGGGTCGTCCTCTGGTCGATCGCCGGTCTCGTCGTCGGCCGCATCGCCACCACCCTCGCGACCGTCCAGGTGGGTGGCGCCGGCCATCCGCTGGTCCTGGCGTGGGTGACGCTCGCGTTCGTCGTGGCGATCGTGCTGGTCGCCGGCCGCAGCACGGCACGGTCGCAGCGCGTCCAGCCGGAGCTCCTCCGCTCGGCGCGAGAGGAGCACGTGTCGGCGTACCGCTCCGGCGTCGAGGCAGAGGCCTCCGCGATCCTGCACGACACCGTCCTCAACCACCTCGGCGCGATCGCGCTGGCACCGGACGGCCCGATGGACCAACACCTCGCACGCACCGTCGAGTCCGACGTGGCGATGCTCACCGGCCGCGCGTGGCTCGCTCCGGAGCCGCGCGCCGACGGGGGAGCGGCGGTCGAGGCCTTCGAGCACGTCGTCGAGGAGCACCGCGCCCACGGGCTCGAGGTCGTCGTGACCGGGGACCCGTCGGCCATCGCGCGACTCGAGCCGGCCGCGGTGACGGCCCTCGTCCGTGCGGTCGGGCAGTGCCTGGCGAACGTGCGGAAGCACGCCGGCACCGACACCGCCGAGGTGAGCGTGTTCGACGACGGCGTCGCGTGCACGGTCATGGTGGTCGACGACGGCCGCGGCTTCGACGAACAGCAGACCGGCGCCGACCGGATGGGGCTGCGGAACTCGGTCCGGGAGCGCGTCGGCCGTGTCGGCGGCGACGTGCAGGTGTGGTCGTCACCCGGGACCGGCACGAGCGTGATGATGACGGTGCCGTACGGCGCGCTGACCGGATCCGTCCGGTCGATCGGTCGCACGGACGGCGACGACCACCTGGAGTCCGCGTCGTGAGCGGCGGCCGGAGCGGGTCGGCGCCGGACGTGACGACGCGGAGGACGATCCGTCGCGCGGTCCTGGGCAGGACCGCGCAGCAGTACGACCCGCTCGGGGCGATGGGATCGAGGCCGCTTGCCGTCGTCCTCGGTGCGGTCGGCGTCGTGTGGGCGATCATCGTCTCGGTGTTCGACCGTGACGTCGTCGGCAGCCCGACGCTCAGCGCCCTGACCGTCCTGCTCCTCGCGGCGTCCGCAGCGGTGGTGATCACGGCGTCGAGCCCCTTCCGCGCGCCCTTCCCGCGCTGGGCGTTCGTCCTCCACGTGGGGCTGCTCGCGCTGGCCGCGGTGACGAGCGTCGCCGCGCAGTGGGGTCCGGACGAGAGCGCACTGAACGACTTCATGTCGCTGCTCACGGCGACGGGCATCGTGATGGTGGCCCCGTACCGCCCCTGGCGTGACCTCGTGGTCGGCGGTGTGGCGCTCGCGGTGGTCGACGGTGTCGCCTGGGGCGTCGCGGCGGCACAGTTTCCGAACGGCGTGCCGGTGGCCGTCGCGGCGTTCCTCGCGGCCGCTCCGACCCTGGTCCTCACCGCGGCGGCCGGGGTCTTCGCCTGGACGTTCGGCGGTCTCGCGGAGCGTGTGCAGATCCGCGCGGGCTCGTACTCGGTGGCGCGAGCCGAGCGCGACGGCATCGCCGCGAGCGTGCAGCAGGACCGCTCGATCATCCTCGCGCGGGACGTCGCACCGTTCTTCGCCGAGCTCCGCACCCGCGAGACGATCACGGACGCGGACCGGGCCCGTGCCAGGTCGATCGCCGACGGGATCCGCCGCGCGATGGTCGCCGACGCCGACCGGACGTGGTTCGAGCAGGCCGTCCGTGCCGAGGGCGGCGCGGGAGCGGCGATCGACGATCCCGACGGACTCATCAGCACGCTCGACGCGGACCAACGCACGGTCGTCCGGACGTTCGTCCGGGCCGCGCTCCGCGCCTCCACCGTCGATCCGGCGGGCTTCCGCGCCTCCGTGCAGCGCGTCGCGGACGGCCGCGTCGAGATCGCCCTCGACGTCGCGGTCGCCGACTCGGACGTCGGCATCCACCGCACGTTCGACCCCTACTTCGCCGTCCTCCGCGTCACCTTCCCCGACCTCGACGTCGCGGTCCGTCCCTCGTCCCTCGCACTAAGGTTCTCGTATGACCAGCACTGACCCGAACAGGCTGACGGAAGGGATGCCAGCCCTGCCGAACCCCGGATCCCGCCGGGTACGACTGGCCATCCTCGACGACCACGAAGTCCTCCTCGACAGCCTGTCGAGCTGGATCGCCGTGAACGCCTTCGACTTCGACCTGGCCCTCACCGCGCACACCTGGCTCGAGATGGTGCACAGCGACAGCTTCCCGACCGACCTGGTGTTCCTGGACTTCCAGCTCAAGGAACCGGTCTCGATCGAGGCCCGCGTCCGCACCTGCCGCGCCGCCGGCGCGAAGGTCATCGTCCTGTCGAGCGTCGACACGCGGGAGTCCCGCGACCGTGCGCTCGCCGCCGGTGCCGCCGCCTTCCTGTCGAAGTCGCTCCCGATGCGCGAGGTGATGGACGTCGCGCGCGACGTGATGGGCGTGGAGCGGGAGACCCCGACCCAGCGTGAATGGCGTCCGCTCCCGACCGGCGCGACGGCCCACCAGCGCCCGAAGCTCAGCCACGGCGAGGAAGAGGCGCTCCGGCTGTACGTGTCCGGCTACTCCACGAACGAGGTCGCGTCGCAGATGAACGTGCAGTACGAGACCGCGAAGACCTACCTGCGCCGCGTCCGCGAGAAGTACGCCAAGGTCGGCCGTCCCGCGTCGAAGAAGTCCGACCTGATCCGTCGCGCGGCGGAGGACGGCTTCCTCTCCTAGTGGCGAAGCTGTACTTCCGCTACGGAGCGATGAACAGCGGCAAGAGCACGGGGCTCCTGCAGGCCGCGTACAACTACGAGGAGCGCGGGCACCGGGTGCTCCTCGCGAAGCCGTCCGTCGACACGAAGGGGGACCGCGAGATCGTCTCCCGCCTCGGCGTGACGCGGGAGGTCGACATCGTGCTGCCGGCCGACGTCGACGTGCGTGGTGCGGTCACCGACGCCGGTGCCACCGACCCCGAGTCCGACCGGCTCGACGGCATGGTCCGTCCGGTCAGCTGCGTGCTCGTCGACGAGGCGCAGTTCCTCACCCCGATCCAGGTCGACGACCTGCTGCGCATCGCGGTCCTCGACGAGATCCCGGTGATCGCGTACGGCATCCGCACCGACTTCCGCACAGAGGCCTTCCCCGGCAGCCGGCGCCTGCTCGAGGTCGCGCACTCGCTCGAAGAGCTCAAGACGATCTGCCGCTGCGGCCGCAAGGCCGTGTTCAACGCCCGCAAGGTCGACGGCCGCTTCGTGTTCGACGGGTCGCAGGTGGCGATCGACGGGGTCGACGTCGAGTACGAGTCCCTCTGCGCGAACTGCTACCTGACGGAGTCGGGCGGCCGTCTCGACGGCGAGCTGGCCTGACCGCGCCCAGGGGGTGCGATGCCTGCACCGGGGGCGACGCGACCGTCCGTCGTGGCGGCGAGCGCGGCTCCCGACCCGGCCACAGGACGGACGGGAGGCCCGGTGCGAGCACGCCACGGGCCTCCCGTCCGCCGTCGTCTCCGGCCCGTCGTCGTCACCGGTCCGCCGTCGTCACCGGTCACGACACACCGCTCGCGTCCGGCGAGCGGCCGCAGATCGTCGTCGTCGGCGACGCCGCGCGACGAATCGTGACCACCCGGCGGACGGGCGGCGGTGTGTCGTGACCGTTCGGCCCTCCGGCAGCGCTGCACCTGCGCACCGCGGAATGCGCGCGCGGTCCGCGGCGTTGCCGCCCACATGAGCGACGCATCCGTGCACCTGTCCGTCCTCGACCTGGCGACCCGCGAGTACGGCCAGTCCAACACCGAGGCGCTGCAGGGCTCCATCGACATGGCCGTGCACGCCGAGAAGCTCGGCTACGAGCGGTTCTGGGTCGCCGAGCACCACGGCATGCCCGGGATCACCTCGTCGGCTCCTGCCGTGCTCCTGAGCGCCGTCGGGGCCGCGACCAGCACCATCCGCATCGGCTCCGGCGGCGTGATGCTGCCGAACCACGCGCCGCTCGTCGTCGCCGAGCAGTTCGGGACCCTCCGCGCGCTCTACGGCGACCGCGTCGACCTCGGTCTCGGGCGTGCCCCCGGGACCGACGGGGCGACCGCGATGGCGCTCCGCAGGACCGACCGGCTCGACGTCGACGACTTCCCCGAGCGGCTCGCCGACCTGATCGGGTTCTTCACCGGCATGGACGAGTCGAACCCGCTCGCGCGCATCCGCGCCGTCCCCGGGTACGGCGACGTGCCCGAGTTCTGGCTGCTCGGATCCTCCGGCTACAGCGCGCAGGTCGCCGGTGCGCTCGGCATCTCGTTCGCGTTCGCGCACCACTTCGCGTCCGACAACACCGAGGCTGCGCTCGCGCTCTACCGGGACTCGTTCCGTCCGTCGCGCTTCCGGTCGGAGCCGAACGCGCTCATCGGCGTGCAGGTCGTCACCGACGAGGACCCCGCCGTCATCGAGGAGCAGAGTGCCCCCGGCATGATCTCGTTCATCCGGATGCGGCAGGGGGCGAAGCCCGAGCCGGTCTCGATGGACGAGGCCCGTGCCTACGAGTTCAGTGACCTCGAGCGCCGGTTCATCGCGGCGCGCACGGAACGCCAGGCGTACGGGTCCGCGGACCAGGTCGCTTCGAAGATCAACTCGTTGCTCGAGTCCACCGGGGCGAACGGCGTGATCGTCGCGCCGGGTGCGGCACAGGCGCGGTACCGGCACCAGGCGCTCGACGTCGTCGCGTCGCTGCACGAGGCCGGGCGTCTGGTGCGGCCGTCGGTCGCGGTCGGCTGAGGGGCGCCGCTCGTCCGTCCGCGCTGATCCGGTCCGCCGACTGTCGAGCCTGTGTCCGATGACACAAGCCGGCGAGACACGTCGCTGGCCGTGGTCGAACACGGCACGATGAGGTCGTGGCCATTCCGACCTCCACCGCCGTCCTCGGGGCCGCAACATTCGGTCTGGCGCTCGCGGCCGCCGCATGGTGCGCCCTCGACGCAGCGGCGGCCGGTTCCCCCGGACAGCGGTTCGTCGTGGGTTCGATGGGTACCGGCTCGCTTTCCGTGGTCGTGTGGGTCGTCGGGGTGGTGTTCCTCATCGTGGCAGCCTCCGGGTGGACCTGGCGCGGTACACGACGGGCTCCGAGCGCGGTCCGCATCGCCGTGCGCATCCTCGTGTCGTCGGCTCTCGTCGTCGCTGCTGCAGGGTCCGTCGCGACCCTGTTCTTCGTTGCGATGCTCGGGGCCCCGCCGGCGTACGTCGATGTCGGCACCGTCAACGGGCACACCGTCGTGGTCAGCGAGTCGACCTCGCTGGGTGGATTGAGCACACAGATCGGGATCCGCGACGGTTTCTGGGTGCGGATGGCCACCGGCGAGCACGCGTTCGTCACCGTGGACGGGCTCCCGGGTGGGCGGCCACCGTCGAGGACCGACGGTTACCGCCTCACGGAGGAGCACGGTCAGGCTGTGGTCAGGTTCACCCTCGGTGGCCGTCAGGAGATGCGGTTTCCCCTGCCGGGAGGCTCGGGCTAGGTGAGCAGGCCGAGTCGCGTGGCCGTCGCCACGGCTCCCACCCGGCTGGTCACGTCGAGCTTCCGGAACACGTTGTAGACGTGGCGCTTCACCGTCCCGACCGCGAGACCGAGGTCGGTGGCGATCTCGGCGTTCGAGCGCGCAGCGGCGACGAGCCGGAGCACCTCGATCTCGCGGTCGCTCAGCGGTGAGCCGGCACGGGCGTCGGTGACGACGTCGACCGGGAACGTCACCGGTGCGGCGGGCTGGGTGCTCGCGCGGACGATGCGCTCGACGAGTTCGCGGCTGGGGGTGTCCTTCGTCACGAAGTCCACCGCGCCGGCGTCGAGCAGCGCACGGCGGAGCACGGCGTCACGGTGCATGGTGAGGACGACGACGGCGATGCCCGGATGGTTCCTGCGCACGGTCGCGATGGTCGTGCGGGCCGGGGGACCGTCGAGCTCCACGTCGAGGAGCAGCACGTCGATCGCGGCGGCCTCTGGCCCGTCGAGGACGTCGGCCGGACGCTCGCCGTGCGCGACGACGCGGATGGTCGGGACCGACGACAGGATCGTCGCGAGGCCCTCGCGGAAGAGCCGGTGGTCGTCGACGATCGCGACGTGCGTGACGGTCGCGTTCACAGCGCTCCCTTCGGCACGACGAGCGTGACGGTCGTCCCGGTGCCCGGCGCGCTCGTGACGTCGATCCGTGCGCCGATCAGCGCAGCGCGCTCCCGCATCGTTGACTGACCGAGCCGGCCGTCGACGCTCCCGTCGGTGTCGAATCCGGGGCCCTCGTCCCGCACGCTCACGGTGAGGGCATCGGCACCCCAGTCGAACCGCACGTGGACGGCGGCGTCGCGCGCGTGCTTCCACCAGTTGGTGAGTGCCTCCAGGAGGATCGTCAGCGACTCCTCCGCCCGCCAGTTCACGAGCGGCGCCGCCGTGCCGTGCGACTCGATCGTCACCCGCTCGGTGTCCGGGAACAGGTCCTTGACGTGCCGGGCGAGCGCAGCGTCCAGGACGTCGCCCCCGACGCGGGCGTGCAGGGCGACGGCGAGGTTCTGGACGTCGCCGAGCGCGCGGCGCAGCTGCGTCGCGGCGGCCTCGAGCTGAGCGGTGCGCTCCGGGGCCGGGGGATCGGTGAGCAGCGCCAGGTCGATGCGCTGCAGTCCGGCGAGGATCCCGTGCGCGACCCGGTCGTGCAGGTCGCGGGCGATGTGCGCACGCGAGTCGAGGTTCGCCGTCGTGACGCGTTGCCGGAGCGCCTCGGTGTAGGCGACCGCTCCGGCGGGGAACCGGCTCCAGATACCCCCGTGGAGGGCCCTGGAAGCACGCAGGAGCTCAGCAGGGGTGCCGGCGCCGACCTCCTCGACGAAGACCGGGAGGTACTCGTCGAAGAGCACCTCGGCCGCGAGCATCGCCCCTGCCGGGTGCTGCATGTGTTCGGCGTGCAGGGCGCCGGTGGCGAGGTGCTCGTCGGCGAGGAGGAGGTCGCTCGTGATCGACCCCTCGAGCCCCTCCGCGTAGCGACGATGGGCGTCTGCGAGCATCGACGTCACGTTCTCGAACAGGCTGGCGGCCATCACGGGGTCGTCTCGGAGTTCGGGGAACATCGTGCCGATGCGGGCGACGACGGGTGCGAGGCGGTCGGGGGTCTCCATGTCGCAGATCAGGCTAGCGTCGGCCGGCGGGGCCACGTCGTGGCGCACCGGTCGGTGTGTCCCCGGGCACACGGAGAAGGCCCGGATCCGTGCGGATCCGGGCCTTCATCTGTCGGGGTGACAGGATTTGAACCTGCGACCTCCTCGTCCCGAACGAGGCGCGCTACCAAGCTGCGCCACACCCCGAGGTGTGCTGGTCACTCCGTGAAGCGACCTGCAGAAGTCTAGCGGATGATCCGGGGTGCTCACGACCATGACGGCAAATCCTGTCGCATCTGCTTGCATGTCACATTCCACATCGGTCAGGATGAGCCCGTGACCCTGAACCGACGCACACGGCTCTTCCTCGTCGTCGTGGTGATCGCCATCGCCACCGCGACACCCTTCATCGCCGCCCCGCCCTCGGCCTCCGCGGCACCGGCCGGGTGCGTGTCGAAGGTCCTGCGCGCGGGGATCGCCGACGAGTTCTGCGTCGCCCGACTGCAGTCACTCCTCAACTACGACCGCTTCCGCTACGGGCAAGCACCGATCGCCGTCGACCGGCGGTTCGGGCCGCTCACCGACGGTCGGGTCCGTGTCGTGCAGAGCCGATCGTGGATCACGATCGACGGGATCGTCGGCCCGGGGACCTGGCGCGTCCTCTGTGTGCCGGACGCCGCCGGGTTCACCGCGATGCAGGTCTCGGTGGGATGCGCGACGCTCTGATCGGACTGGAGCGGCTGGTCAGACGCGGGCGGTCAGGGTGACGACGACTGCCTCGGGGCGGCACGCGAACCGCACCGGCGCGTAGATCGACGTCCCGAGGCCGGCCGACACCTGCAGCCAGGCCCAGTGCGTCCGGTTCTGCCAGCGGTGGAGGCCACTCGCGTACTTGCGGGGGAGGTCGCAGTTCGTGACGAGGGCACCCACACCGGGGACGGCGACCTGCCCGCCGTGCGTGTGCCCGGCGAAGATCGCGTCGGCACCCTGTCGGACGAACGCGTCGAGCACGCGGCGGTACGGGGCGTGCGTGACGCCGATCGACACCGGTGCCGGACCGTCTTCCTCCTCGGACCAGGGAACGTCGCCGCGCATCTCGTCCACGTTCGTCGGGAGCAGGTCGAGGCGGTCCCAGTCGCGGTGTGCGTCGGACGTGCCGAAGAGCTCGAAGCGCGAGCCACGGACCTCGATGGCATGTGCCTTGTCGTTGAGGTCGAGCCAGCCCATCGACTCGAAGAACGCTGTCTGGCGTTCGATGTCGAGGTCGACCGGCTTCCCGGACGCGTGCAGCTTGCTCGGGCCGCCGAAGTACTTCAGCGGATTCCGGGGGGAGGGGCCGTAGAAGTCGTTCGAGCCGTACACGAACGCGCCGGGGACACCACGGAACGGCTCGAGCGCGTACTCGACCGCTGCGTTCGCCGTCGGGTGCCCGAGGTTGTCACCGGTGTTCACGATGAAGTCGGGTTCGACCAGGCTCAGGTCGCGCAGCCACTGCTGCTTGTCCGCCTGCCACGGCGCCATGTGGATGTCCGACAGGTGCAGGACGACGACGTCACGCGAACCGGGCGGCAGGATGGGCATCGTCTCCCACCGGATCTCGAACCGCCGCCGTTCGACGAGCGTGCCCCACGCGGCAGCGCCGGCGCCGGCCGCAGCTCCTGCGGCGAGGACGCCGAGCGCTGCCCGGCCGCGGGTCACTTGCAGTCCTTTGGGGCCTTGCCGTCCTTGTTGCCGAACAGGGTGAGGTTGATCGTGGTGTCCTTCGACGCAGCGGTCCCTGCACCCGGATCGACCGCGGCGACCTTGCACTGGTTCTTGCCGTCCCCCGGCTGGTACTGATCGGAGACGCTCACGTTCCCGAAGCCGGCGCCGTTCAGCGCCGAGCGGGCGTCACCGACGGACTTGCCCGCGACCTCCGGAACCGTCGACTGGGAACCGTCCGTGGTGTAGACGGTCACGCTCGAGCCCTTCGACAGTGCGGAACCACTGGCCGGGGAAGTCGACAGGACGGTCCCGGCAGTCCCTGCCCCTGGCTGCGTGCCGCCGTCGACGTAGGTGAAGCCGGCACCGCTGATCGCGGCGCGTGCCTCGTCGGTCGTCTTCCCCGCGACGTCCGGTACCGAGATGCTGTTCCCGCGGATGGAGGAAGCGGTCGGGGCCTCGAACTGTCCGCCCGGGTTCTGCGCGTTGACGATCGACTGGGCCTGGCGCCACAGCGCCGTCCGGACGAGCGAGTAGGTACCCTTCGGCCCGGCCACCTTGCGGAGGCTGGTCTTGCCCTCGATGTTCCCGAGCCAGGTGGCCGTGGCGACCTTGGTGCTCGAACCGATGAGCCAGATCTGGTCGGCGTCGTCCGTCGTACCGGTCTTGCCGAACTCGTCGTATCCGTCAGGAGTCCGTGCGCCGCCCGCCGTACCGATCGTGAGCACCTTCTTGAGCGCGTAGATCGCGGTCTTCGCCACCGTCGGGTCGATGGCCTGCGTGCAGTCCTTCTGCTGGCCGCCGAGCGCCTTCCCCTCGGCATTCGTGACGTTGTCGATCACGATGGGTCGGCAGAACGTGCCGTTGTTCGCGATCCCGGCGTACGCGGCGGCCATCGTGAGCGGCGCGATGTAGTTCGTGCCGAGCACCGACGACGCATTGGTCTTGATGTCCGTCGTCGTCTTCTGCGACATGTCATCGGCGAACTCCGCCGACGTCGCCCGCGGAGCTGCGAGGTGGACGCCCAGGCTCTCCGCCGTCTTGCGGATGTCGCAGTAGTCGAGCTTCTGCGCCATCTGCACGTAGGAATTGTTGATCGAGCGGTACGTGGCGTTCTCCACGGTCATGTTGCCGCCCTCACCGGGTGCGTCGTTCTTGACCGGGTAGTTGACGCCCATGCGCTCTCCGCACTGCGTGAAGCTGGTAAACGTGCGCGGTGTCCCGTTGACGATCTCGTTGAGACCGTGCCCGTTCTGGATCCAGTTGAGCAGGGTGAACGGCTTGAACGTCGACCCGGTCTGGAACCCCTCACCGCCGCCGTACTTCGAGTCGACGTTGAAGTTGATGCCCGAGTCCGTCGACGGGGCGCACGCGTTCGGGTCGGCGCCCTGTACGTCGCACCCGGAGAGTTGGTTGTAGTTCTTGTTCTGCACCATCGTCAGCACGCGCCCGGTGTCGACCTCGACGGAGTCGATGGTGCCGCCGAGCTTGAACCGCGCCTCGGTGTTCGGCGCGTAGCTGTCGATGAGGTCCTTCTGCTGGTTGTTCAGACCGACGTCCAGCGTCGTCTGCACGGTGTAGCCGCCGTTGCGCCAAGCAGCCTTGCGCTCCTTCGCGGTTGCGCCGAGCTGGGGCATCTCCTTGACGACCTGCACCGCGTAGTCGCAGAAGAACTGCGACCCGAAACCGGCCGAGGCCTTGCAGCCCTGCGTCGGCGCGGTGAGGTGCACGTAGTCCGCCGGCTTCGAGGCGATGGCCGCGTCGAACTGCTCCTTCGTCAGGTGCTTCTGGGCGTACATCGACTTGAGGATGACGTCGCGACGCGCGACGTTGGCGTCGTAGTACTTCGGGTCGGAGAGGTTCCTGGTGTTCGGCGACTGCACGATCGCCAGGATGGACGCGGCTTCCTGCGGGGTGAGGTCGGTCGCGTTCTTGTTGAAGTAGTGCTGTGCGGCGGCCTGCACGCCGTAGGTCTGGTCGCCGAAGTACGCGATGTTGAGGTACCCGGTGAGGATCTCCTTGTGGGTGTACTTCTTCGCGAGCCCGATCGCGAGCTTCATCTCCTCGAGCTTGCGGGGGATGGTCTGCTCGACGGCGTCCTTGTACGCCTTCTGTTGCTCTTCCAGCGTCGGGAGCTCCAGTGCCTGCTGCATCTTGATGTTGCGGACGAGCTGCATGGTCAGGGTGGAGCCACCACCGGACTCGCCGAGCCCACCGGCGAGCGAGCCGACACCCGCGCGGACGAGCGAGGTGATGTCGACGCCGCCATGGTCGTAGAAGCGCTTGTCCTCGCCGTCGATGGCGGCGTTCTTCAGCTGGTCGCTGATCTGGTCGAACTTCAGCTCCTGACGGTTCTGGTCGTAGACCGTCGCCAGGTGGACCGGCTGGCCGTTCTGGTATGCGAGGACCTCGTTGCGCTGCGGGAGGTCGCCGATCTCGATGTACTCCGGCAGCGACTCGAACACACCGATCGTCGAGGTCGTGGTGACACCTGCGACGGCGATCGCCGGGGTGACGCCGATGGTGACCAGGAGTCCGGCGAGCACACTGAAGCCGACGAATCCGATGAAGGCGCCGACTGCAGAGACGGGCTTGGTCCGCGAGGCAGACGTCTTCTGGGCAGACATAGGATGCAGCCTAAACGACACCCACGACCGGAAGGCTGGCAAGGAACCGCATGACTCGCTGGGAATACCTCACGACGCCGTTGATCATCCACAACACCACCGCCATCCTCAACAACTTCGGTGACGAGGGCTGGGAGCTGGTCCAGGTCGTCACCGGCCCCGAGGGTGGGCTCGTCGCGTACCTGAAGCGCCCGAAGGCCGACGCATGACCGTCGCGGCACGTCTCGCCGAACTCGGCCTCGAGATCCCGACCGTCGCGGCCCCCGTCGCCGCGTACGTCCCGGCGGTCGTGACCGGACAGTACGTCTACACGGCAGGGCAGCTGCCCTTCGTCGACGGCGCGCTGCCGGTGACCGGCAAGGTCGGCTCCGAGGTCGACGCGGACACCGCGACGGCACAGGCGCGACAGGCGGCGCTGAACGCGCTGGCGGCCGTACAGTCCGTCGCCGGGTCGCTCGAGCACGTCGCCCGTGTCGTGAAGGTCACGGTGTTCGTCGCGTCCGACCCGTCGTTCACGGGACAGCCCGGCGTCGCCAACGGCGCGTCGACGCTCGTCGGCGAGGTCTTCGGCGACGCCGGCGTCCACGCGCGGAGCGCGGTGGGCGTCGCGGTGCTCCCGCTGGACGCGCCGGTCGAGGTCGAGCTGGTGGTGGAGCTGACCGCCTGACGGCAGCAACCGGAACAGCGAACGTGAGCAGGGCCTCCAGTCAGTACGGGCTGGAGGCCCTGCTCACGTGAACGGGACTACATGAGTTCGGCGATGGTCGCCATGATCGTCGGGTCGGCCAACGTCGTCGTGTCGCCGATGCGACGGCCCTCGGCCGCGTCGCGGAGCAGCCGGCGCATGATCTTGCCCGACCGCGTCTTCGGCAGCTCCGGCACGATCGTGATCTGCCGCGGCTTCGCGATCGCTCCGATGCGCGTGCCGACCCAGGCGCGGAGCTCGGCGGCGACGGCGTCGCGGTCGACGCCCTCCGCCGCTTCGGACGTCAGGATCACGAACGCGACGATCGCCTGACCCGTGGTCTCGTCGGCCGCGCCGACGACGGCCGCCTCGGCCACTCCCTCGTGTCCGACGAGCGCCGACTCGATCTCCGCGGTGGAGAGGCGGTGTCCGGAGACGTTCATGACGTCGTCGACCCGGCCCTGCACCCAGATGTCGCCCTGCCCGTCGAGCCGCGCCCCGTCGCCGGCGAAGTACCGGCCGGGGAAGCGGTCCCAGTACGTCTCGACGAACCGGTCCGGGTCGCCCCAGATGCCGCGCGCCATCGACGGCCACGGCTCGGTGATGGTGAGGTAGCCGCTCTCGCCGGGGTCGGCACGGTGGCCCTCGTCGTCGACGATCTCGGCGACGATGCCGGGCAGCGGCGTCTGCGCCGCGCCGGGCTTGAGCTTCGTGACACCGGGCAGCGCGGAGATCATGATCGCGCCGGTCTCGGTCTGCCACCACGTGTCCACGATGGGCGTGCGGTCGTGGCCGATGACCTGGCGGAACCAGTGCCACGCCTCGGGGTTGATCGGTTCGCCGACGCTGCCGAGGAGTCGCAGGGTGTCCAGGCTCCGCGCGTCCGGTACCTGGCGCCCGCCCTTCATGGCGGCGCGGACCGCGGTCGGTGCCGTGTAGAGGACCGTGACGCCGTACGCGTCGACGATGTCCCACCAGCGGCCGGGCTTCGGCTCGTCGGGGGTGCCCTCGTACAGGACCTGCGTCACGCCGTTCGCGAGCGGGCCGTAGACGACGTACGTGTGCCCGGTGATCCAGCCGATGTCGGCGGTGCACCAGTAGACGTCCTTGCCCGGGTGCATGTCGAACACGTTCTTGTGCGTGTACGCGGCCTGCGTGAGGTAGCCGCCCGAGGTGTGCACGATGCCCTTCGGCTTCCCGGTCGTGCCCGACGTGTAGAGGATGAAGAGCGGGTTCTCCGCGGGGAAGGCGTGCGGCTCGTGGGTCGGGTCCGCCTTGGCGAACTCGTCGTGCCACCAGAGGTCGCGGTCGTTCCACGCGATGTCGTTGCCGCCGCGCTTGACGACGACGACGTGCTCGACGCTGTCGGTGCCCTCGCCCTGCAGCGCCTCGTCGACCGCGGGCTTCAGCGGGGCGACGGCCCCGCGGCGCCAGCCGCCGTCAGCGGTGACGACGAGCTTCGCGCCGGCGTCCTCGATGCGGGCGCGGAGGCTCTCGGCGCTGAACCCGCCGAACACCACGGAGTGCACGGCGCCGATGCGGGCGACCGCGAGCATCGTGACGACGGCCTCGGGGATGAGCGGCATGTAGACGACGACCCGGTCGCCCTGCTCGACGCCGAGATCCGTCAGCATGTTCGCGGCGCGCTGCACGTCGGCGGTCAGCTCGGCGTAGGTGATGCGCCGCGTGTCGCCGGGAGCGCCCTCGAAGTGAATCGCCACCCGGTCGCCGTTGCCAGCACGGACGTGCCGGTCGAGGCAGTTCTCGGCGACGTTCAACGTGCCGTCGTCGAACCACTTCGCGAACGGCGCCCCCGACCAGTCGAGGGTCCGTGTGAACGGCGTGCGCCAGTCCAGCAGGCTCTTCGACTGCTCGGCCCAGAACGCTTCGCGGTCGGCGGCGGCCGCGTCGTGCAGACCCTGGTCCGCGACGGCGTCCGCGACGAACTCCGGGGGCGGCGGGAAGGTGCTGCTGTCGTCGTGGTGGCCGTCGTCGTGTCGTTCGTCGACGTTGGTCGGAGTGGACATCGATGTCCTTTCGCGTCGTTGCGTCCGGGGGTGCAAACGGAGACTACCCCTCGGTGTGGACCCGTCGTGCGCGGTGCCGCCAGGGCGTTCCGGGCCGTGGAACCCGTGTGTCGTCGACGGGTCCTCGTTCCGGTCGGAGGGATTCGGTGAGGACTCGGCGCGTCGGGGTTGCCCGCAGGGCCTCGTCGTGGGGTACAGTAGATCCCGCCGGACTCGTTTCCGGCGGCATCGGATCGGATTCCCCCCAATCCTCCGTTGTCCTGGCGGCACCTGTTCCCCCCAACCGGTGCCGCCTCTTCTTTTCCCCGGACCAGTCCGCCGTGCAGCGCCGCACGACGGACCGGTTCCGTTCGGGACGATCCGCGTCCGTCCGCGGAACGGTGGACAGACCGGTCCATGCTGCTGCATGGACCTCCGGAGGCGTCGGGCCGACTCCGCGGCTCCTCGGACGGCGCGTGTCGGCGCTGCACGGGTCGCACCGCGGCGTCGACCGGCGCCCGAGCGCTCCGGGGTACGCGCATTGTGATCGGGGGACAAAACTGTCCACTGGTGTGGACGACGAGCCCGTCCTCCCCGATTCGCGGCGAGCGGCGAGCAGAGCGGCGCGCAGACCTAGCGTTCCGGAGATGCACCGCCACCGCGCCGTCCCCTCGCCGTTCCTCCCGGGTGCGGCCGTGCCCCGACGCGCCCGACCGGGGATCGACCCGGTCGAGTTCGAGGAACTCGCTCCGCTCGTGGCGGACGACAGCGTCACCGACGTGCTGGTGTCCGGCGGTCTGGGCGTGTGGATCGACCGGGGCGACGGGCTCGTCGACTCCGGGATCGTGCTGGACGAGGAACGGACACGCGAACTCGCGACACGACTGGTCGCGCTCGGTGGCCGGCACGTCGACGAGAGCACCCCGGTCGCGGACGTCCGGCACGGTGACGGGATCCGGGTGCACGTCGTCCTGGCGCCGGTCTCCGTGCGGGGGACGACACTGTCCCTCCGCCTGCCTCGTGGTGCACCGCCGACGCTCGATGCGCTCGAGCGGAACGGGACCTTCGAGCGGGTGCCGCGCGGTCTCGTGGAGGACGCCGTCCAGCGCCGACGCAACGTGCTCGTGTCCGGGGCGACGGGCAGCGGGAAGACGACGCTCCTCGCCGCGATGCTGTCCACCGTGCCGCGCGACGAGCGCATCGTGACGGTGGAGGACGTCGCAGAGCTCCGGATCGACCACCCGCACGTCGTGTCGCTCGAATCGCGGCAGGCCAACGCCGAGGGCGCCGGAGCGATCGGTCTCGACCGGCTCGTCCGCGAATCCCTCCGGATGCGCCCGGACCGGATCGTGGTGGGGGAGTGCCGTGGGGCAGAGGTTCGCGAGCTCATGTCCGCGCTCAACACCGGACACGACGGTGGAGCCGGCACGGTCCACGCGAACGGACTCGACGACGTCCCCGCACGCCTCGAGGCGCTCGGCGCGCTCGCTGGGCTCGGGCCGACCGTGCTGTCCCGGCAGGCGGTCAGTGCGTTCGACCTGGTCCTCCACGTGGAGCGTCGGCGGGGCGTGCGTCGGCTCGCAGGGGCCGGGAGGCTCGGGGTCGACCCGGCAGGGCGGCTCACCGTCGAACTCGTGGTCACGAGCACCGGCCGGTCCGGTCGGCGCGGATGACGCGTCCTGCTCGTCCTGCTCGTCCTGCTCGTCCTGCTCGTCCTGCTCGTCCTGCTCGTCTTGCTCGTTCTGGTGCAGCGGACGCCGTGGGTGCGGCTCGGCTGCTCGACCGTGTCGCGACGCTCGTCGCCGCCGGGGTACTGCCGTCCCGGGCGTGGGCGCTCGCGGCGGCGGCCGGCCCGCCCGTGGTCGCCGGCCCCGCATGGGAGGACGTGCGCGCCGTCACGACGGTCGCCACCAGGACCGGTGCGCCGATCGCGCCGACGCTCCGTGCCCTGGCCGCGGCGCTCCGGCGGGCAGCGGCAGGGGACCGAGCCGTCCGGGTGGCGCTCGCCGGGCCCCGGACGAGCGCGAACGTGGTCCTGACGCTGCCGGTGCTCGGACTGGTGCTGGGATCGCTGTGGGGGATCGACACGGTCGGCGTGCTCACCGGGACGCCGATCGGCTGGGCGTGCTGCACCGGTGCAGCCCTGCTCGTCGGGGTCGGCCGCGCCTGGTCGACCCGACTCGTCCGCGCAGCGACGCCCACCGGACGGATCCCCGGCGTCCTGCTCGACGCCTGGGCCGTTGCACTGTCCGGCGGCGGGTCCTGGTCCGGCGCCGGGGACGCCGTGCGCGCGGCCCTGCCGTATGCCGAGGACGCGACGGAACGGCGACGGCTCGCCGAGGTGCTCGACCTCGCACGGCGCGCGGGGGTGCCGGCTGCCGCGCTCCTGCGCAGTGCGGCCGAGGACCTGCGGGACGACGTCGCGTCGGAGTCGCTCGCGGTGGCGGAGCGGCTCGCGGTGCGCCTCGTGCTGCCGCTCGGGACATGCGTCCTGCCGGCGTTCGTCCTCGTCGGGGTGGTGCCCGTCGTCGTCGGGATCCTCTCCTCCACCGTGACTGGAAAGGGGTGATCGCTCCACGGGTTCGCCGCTCGTGGCCCGGCCCCGACGGAGGATCGCGAGGCTGGATGCACCAGATCAGAAGGGACCCCATCATGACCGAACGACCGAACCCACCATCCGCACCAGCTCGCCGAACCTCGGGACTCGCTGCCCGACTCCGCGACGACCGTGGGTCCGCGACCGCCGAGTACGCCGTCGTCATCCTGGCCGCCGTGGCGTTCGCGGGGGTCCTCGTCGCGGTGATGCGCTCCGGCGAGGTCCAGGCGATCCTGACCGAACTCGTCCGCGGTGCCCTGTCGCTGTGAGCACGGCTCCGACGAGCGCGGGGCGGTCACCGTCGAGTTCGCGGTCGCGCTCCCCGTGCTCGCGGTCGTCGTGTCGCTGGCCATCGGGGGTGTCGTGCTCGTCGACGGGCAGGGACGGCTCCAGTCTGCTGCAGCGACTGCCGCCAGGGCGTACGGCCGTGACGACGACGCTGCTGCACGAGCGGCGCTCGCCGGGATCGCCCCGGGCGCGACGAGCTCCGTGACCCGGTCAGACGAACTCGTGTGCGTCGTCGCCGAACGTCGGTCAGGGCCGGGGCCGCTCGCGGCGATCACCCTCCGTGGTGCGTCGTGCGCGCCGACGGGCGGCCGGTGAACGAGCACGGGTCGGCGACGGTCGCGCTCGTCGCGGTCGTCGCCGCGGCCACGATCGTCGTCGGCTCGGTGCTCACCGCCGCCGGTGGTCGGGTCGTGACCGTCCGTGCGCAGACGACGGCGGACGCCGCCGCGCTCGCCGGTGCCGCGGCCGCCGTCCGGTTGGTGTCCGGTGCACCGTGCGACGCCGCGTCGCGGGTGGCCAGGCGCGGCGGGGCGGACCTCACCGGTTGCTCGACGAGCGGCGCGTTCGTCCGCGTCGTCGTCGAGCTCCGGTCCGGTCCGCTCCGTCTCGGGGCGACCGCGGTCGCCGGTCCCCGACGGACCCCTGCCGATCGACCGGTCCGACATCGTCCGGCGGGCATCCCCGCCACTGTGTGTATGGTGTGCCTGTCGGCCCGCCGGTCATCGATGTCCCGGTCGACCCGGACGCTTCCGTGTCCCAGGGCCGACAGCACCATCGATCAAGGAGTCACGTGCCAGGCACGAAGAAGCTCGTGATCGTCGAGAGCCCCGCGAAGGCGAAGACGATCGCGCAATACCTCGGTGACGGATACGAAGTCCAGGCGTCAGTCGGACACATCCGTGACCTCGTCGAGCCCAAGAACCTCCCGGCAGAGCTGAAGAAGGGCTCGCTCGGCAAGTTCTCGGTCGACGTCGACAACGGGTTCGAGCCGTACTACGTCGTCTCCGACGCGAAGAAGAAGACCGTCGCGGAACTCAAGCGTGCCCTCAAGGACGCCGACGAGCTCTACCTCGCAACAGATGAAGACCGCGAAGGCGAAGCCATCGCGTGGCACCTGCTGCAGGTCCTGAAGCCGAAGGTGCCCGTCAAGCGGATGGTGTTCCACGAGATCACCAAGGAAGCGATCCAGCGCGCCCAGGAAGCGACGCGTGAGCTCGACACGGCCCTCGTCGACGCGCAGGAGACCCGCCGCATCCTCGACCGCCTCTACGGGTTCGAGGTCTCCCCTGTGCTGTGGCGCAAGGTCGGCCCGGGGCTCTCGGCCGGTCGTGTGCAGTCCGCTGCCACCCGCCTCGTCGTGGATCGTGAGCGCGAGCGTCTCGCGTTCGTCTCGGCGAACTACTGGGACCTCACCGCACGGTTCGAGAAGGCCGGGGACAGCGCGTTCACCGCCAGGATCGCGCGGATCCACGGCACCCGCGTCGCGTCCGGCCGTGACTTCGACGACCGGGGCACGACGACCTCGGACGCCGTCGTCCTCGACGAGGCCTCGGCCACCGCCCTGAGTTCGGTGCTCGAACGCGCCGGCGACGCCGTCGTCCGCAGCGTCGACTCGAAGCCCTACACGCGTCGTCCCGCCGCGCCCTTCACGACCTCGACACTGCAGCAGGAAGCCGCTCGCAAGCTCCGCTTCTCGGCTCGCCAGACGATGAGCGTCGCGCAGTCGTTGTACGAGAACGGCCACATCACCTACATGCGAACCGACTCCGCGTCGCTCTCGCAGCAGGCGATCGCCGCCGCCCGGAAGCAGGCAGCCGATCTGTACGGCGCCGAGACGGTGCCGGACAAGCCCCGCAGCTACGCCGGCAAGAGCAAGAACGCCCAGGAAGCCCACGAGGCGATCCGCCCGGCCGGAGACGTGTTCCGCACGCCGTCGCAGATGGAGAAGGTGCTCCGCGGCAACGACTGGAAGCTCTACGACCTCATCTGGAAGCGCACGGTCGCCTCGCAGATGGCGGACGCGAAGGGATCGACCGCGTCGGTCGTCCTCGGCATCACCTCGACGGAGCCCGTCGAGGGCATCGCCTCCACCGCGAACGGCACGGACGTCGAGTTCACCGCGTCCGGCACCGTGATCACGTTCCGCGGCTTCCTCAACGCGTACGAAGAAGGCAAGGACGAGGAACGCCACGAGGCATCGTCGAACGGCGCGGACGCCAAGCTGCCGTCGATGACCGAAGGCGACCACCTCGGCGTGGACGAGGTGGAGGCGAAGGGTCACGACACGTCCGCCCCGCCGCGCTACACCGAGGCGAGCCTGGTCAAGACCCTGGAAGAGCTCGGCATCGGCCGACCCTCGACCTACGCGGCGATCATCTCGACGATCGTGGACCGTGGGTACGTCACGCCCCGCGGCAGCTCGCTCGTGCCGAACTGGATCGCGTTCAGCGTGGTGCGACTGCTCGAGGACTACTTCGGCGACCTGGTGCAGTACGACTTCACCGCCGAGATGGAGAACGACCTCGACCGCATCGCCAGCGGCGAGGAAGACCGCGTCGACTGGCTCAACGGGTTCTACTTCGGCGGTGGCGACCAGCGCGGTCTCCGGACGGTCATCGACAACCTCGGCGAGATCGACGCGCGAGAGATCAACTCCGTCGAGCTCTCGCCCGGCCTCACGCTCCGCATCGGCCGCTACGGCCCGTACATCGAGACGCCGAGCGACGACCCGGAGAAGCCGCGTCGGGTGAACGTCCCCGAGGACCTCGCCCCCGACGAGCTCACCGCCGAGAAGGCCCGCGAGCTGGTCGAGGCACCGGTCGTCGGTGACCGCGTCGTCGGCATCAACCCGGAGAGCGGGAAAGAGGTGCTCGCCAAGGACGGCCGGTTCGGCCCGTACGTGACCGAGCGCACGCCGGAGCCGGAACCCGAGGTCGACCCGTCCACGGGAGAGGTCCTGAGCAGCAGCGCGTCGACCGCGACGGCGACCGCCACGAAGGCCGAGCCCGCAACGAAGGCCAAGAAGACGACGAAGAAGGCCGCAGCGCCGAAGGAGCGCACGGCGTCCCTGTTCAAGTCGATGGACCCGCAGTCGGTCGACCTCGAGACGGCGCTGAAGCTCCTCGACCTGCCCCGCACGGTCGGCACCGACCCCGAGTCCGGCGACGAGATCACCGCGCAGAACGGTCGCTACGGCCCGTACCTGAAGAAGGGGACGGACACCCGCACGCTGCCCAGCGAGGACGCGATCTTCGACGTCGACCTCGCCGGTGCGCTCGAGCTGTTCGCGCAGCCGAAGTACGGCGCGAAGCGTGCGGCCAGCGCCGCGCTCAAGGAGTTCGACGCCGACCCGGTGTCCGGCAAGCCGATCAAGATGAAGGACGGCCGGTTCGGTCCCTACGTCACCGACGGTGAGACGAACGCCACCATCCCGCGCGGCGAGGACGTGGACGCGGTCGACTTCGAACGTGCCGTCCAGCTCATCGCGGACAAGCGTGCAAAGGGCCCGGTCAAGAAGAAGACGACGACCCGGCGCGCTCCCGCCAAGAAGAAGTGACCGGTCGGTTCATCACCCTCGAGGGCGGCGACGGCGCGGGGAAGACCACCCAGGCCGAGTTGCTCACCGAGTGGCTCGAAGCGAACGGACGCACCGTCGTTCGGACGCGTGAGCCAGGGGGGACGGACCTCGGGCTCCGCATCCGCGAGATCGTGCTGCACGAACGCGGCCACGTGTCCGCCAGGGCCGAGGCACTGCTCTACGCGGCGGACCGTGCCCACCACGTCGAGACGGTCGTGCGTCCGGCGATCGCCCGCGGCGACGTCGTGCTGCAGGACCGCTACATCGACTCATCGGTGGCGTACCAGGGTGTCGCACGCGGCCTCGGTGCCGAGCGCATCCGCTCAGTGTCCGACTGGGCGGCCGACGACCTCGTGCCGGACCGCACGGTGCTCCTCGACCTCGACGTGACCGAGGGACGTGCCCGTGTGGCGGCCGCCCGCGGCGACACCTTCGACCGCCTCGAGTCCGAAGCCGCTGCGTTCCACGAATCGGTCCGCTCGGCGTTCCTCAGCATGGCCGCGGCAGAGCCCGAGCGGTTCCTGGTCGTCGACGCTGCCGAGCCCGCCGACGTGGTCCAGCAGCGGATCCGTCGCGCACTCGCCCCGCTCGTCGGGATCGACGCGTGACCGGGCTCGTGGCTCGATCCGCGGCGTCGGTGGTCCCTGCGAGGATCTCGCTGTGAGCGTGTGGGACGGCCTGACCGGTCAGGAAGAAGCGGTCGCCGCCCTCCGCAGCGCCGCCGAGGCCCCGGACGGCACCGGTGGCATGACCCACTCGTGGCTGATCACCGGCCCGCCAGGGTCAGGACGGTCGAACGTCGCGACCGCGTTCGCCGCGGCCCTCGTCGGCTCCGGCCCGGACGACGACCACACCCTGCGGCAGATCACCGCCCACACGCACCCCGACGTCTCCGTGCTCACGACGCAGCGGGTCATCATCACCATCGACGAGATCCGCCAGCTCGTCACGTCCTCGTACTACTCGCCGTCGGTCGGCCGCTGGCGCGTGGTCATCATCGAGGATGCCGACCGGATGACGGAGCGCACGTCGAACCTGCTGCTCAAGGCGCTCGAGGAACCGCCGGAGCGCACGGTCTGGATCCTCTGCGCACCGAGCGAAGCCGACCTGCTGCCGACGATCCGCTCCCGCGTCCGGTCGGTCCGGCTGCGGGTCCCCGGCATCGAGTCCGTCGCGGACCTCATCGTCGCGCGCACCGGTGTCGACCGTTCGCTCGCCATGGACGCCGCCCGGCAGGCGCAGAGCCACATCGGCATGGCGCAGCGCCTGGCCACGAGCGAAGACGCCAGGGACCGCCGGCGACGGACCCTGCAGACCGTGCTCCGGATCCGCAGCGTCGGTGACGCCGTGACGGCCGCGGCGGAACTCCTCGCGGTCGCCGACGAAGACGCGAAGGCGATCACCCAGCAGCGGGACGCCGAAGAGCGGGACGCAGCACTCCGGTCGCTCGGGGTGGAGCCGGGCGGAACGGTGCCGCCGGCGCTCCGGTCGCAGCTCCGTGCGATGGAAGAAGACCAGAAGCGTCGTGCCACCCGGAGTCTCCGTGACGGCCTCGACCGGATCCTGGTCGACGTCTCCTCGCTGTACCGTGACCTGTTGCTCATCGGACTCGGTGCACCGGGGGAGCCGGTGAACCTCGCCATGCAGGACGACCTCGACCGGGTGAAGCAGTCAGTCCCACCGGCCGCCGCCCTCGAGATCCTCGACGCGATCGCGTTGGCGCGGCAGCGCATCGCCGCGAACGTGGCGGCACTGTTGGCACTCGAAGCGCTCCTCGTCACGGTGGTCCGGGCGCTGCGCTGACGCAGGCGCGAGCAGCCGACCCGGGCGTGGGGACCTGACCGAGGCGTGGGGACCTGACCCAGACGTGGGACAATCAGCCCATGCCCGATGCAGAACCAGGCCTGCGTGAACGGAAGCGACGCGCCACCCGACTCGCGATCCAGCAGGCTGCCCTCCGCATCGCGGTCGAGGACGGCCTCGCCGCGGTCACCGTGGACGAGGTCTCACGCCGCGCCGACATCTCGCCGCGGACGTTCTTCAACTACTTCCCGAGCAAGGAGCAGGCGATCCTCGGGGACGACCCGACGCTGCCGGAGGACGAGGTGCTCGACGCCTTCGTCGCCGGCGGTCCGGCCGGGGACCTGCTCGCGGACGTCGGTGCCCTGCTCGTGCACTCGACGCAGGAGCTCATCGAGGAGCGCGGTCTGATCGAGGAACGGCAGCAGGTGCTCCGCGCCTACCCGGAGCTCTTCAGCCAGCGCATGGCGTCGATGAAGGAGTTCCAGTCGACCCTCGAGTCCGTGATCGCACGGCGGCTCGCGAACGACGACCCGACCTTCGCCGAGGACGGGGCCTCGCTCCGTCGCCGCGCCCGGCTCGCCTCGCTGGTGTCACTCGCCACACTGCGGCACGCGTGGTGGGAGTGGTCGGAGTCCCCGGCCGAGTCCCACCTGGTGGACGATCTGCGGCGGTCCTTCGACGAGCTCGGGGCGCTCGTTTCGCGCTCGCTCGTCTGAACCTGTATAGTTGTGACCCGTGCCGCTCCGGGAACGGAGCGTCCGCCGCCTTAGCTCAGTCGGTAGAGCGATTCACTCGTAATGAATAGGTCGTCGGTTCGATTCCGACAGGCGGCTCCAGGAAAAGCCCCGGTCAGATGCCCTCAATGGGAATCTGGCCGGGGCTTCTTTTGTTTCTGGTGCACACGGCAGTGCACACAACGCCGAAGTTGGTTCTCAGGGAGCGTCGAGGTCGTAGACCGGTGAGATGTCCCAGTAGGCGGGTTGCTCGTATGACTCGGACCAGCCGCGCCGCATTCGGGTTGCGGCTCGGTCGAACTCGTCGACGACGTCTGTTCCTGGCACTAGGAGCGCGTGGATGCGGAGGCCGTCGAAGAGGGCCACGAGCTGTTTTGCACCGCGGTCCGGGTTCATAGTCGCTGGTTCTCGCCCGGTGGCGGCGTCTGCAGCAAGTGCGTCCCGCACGTTGCCGACGAAGTCGCTGTAGGCCTCTCGGTACCGTGTCGCGGCAGGCGCGTTCGGGTCAGCAGCAGAGGCGAGCGCGGACACGATCAGCCGGTCCAGTCCGGGCTCTTCCGCGTACGCGCCGATCAGAGCGTGCAGGTACGCAACCGCACCGCGTTCGGCCGCGAGCGGGAGAATCGGGGTCGCGACGGCGGTGATCCACTGTGTCAGGGCTGCTGCTGCGATGTCGACGGGGTGTGTGAAGAGGCCGCGCACCTCGGAGACTGGCATCCCCGCGTGGTACGCAACGTCTTCGTGGGTCAGTCGTTCCGGCCCGACTTCGCGCAGCACAGAGATTGCCCCGTTCACGGCCCGGTTGCGTGCTGAGCCATCAGAGACGCGGCTGGTCAGTGGCGCGAGTGGGTGGGTGCGGAACCACTCCAGGAGCGCCCTGGCCCGTGACGCACCGATCTCGTGTTCGGTCGGTCGGCCCTTCGCAAAGAGATCAACGAAGCCCGGGACGTCACGGATGAGCGGGTCCAGCGGTTGGAACGCCATCGACCAGGTGGGAAACGCCCGATCTTCGATTGGGTCGTCGCAGAGCAGCTGCACGTTCGTGTGTGACGGGTGCTGACGGACTTCTTCGAAGCGAGCCCGAACGGCGGCGTCATCGCCCTCGAGGATGCCGAGGCAGTTCTCGTCGCGATGCGCGAGAATTCCGGTGACCCCGGCGATCGTGTTCTTCTCTCGACCTACAACAAGGATCTGGGCAAGTTCAGCATCAGTGAGGGGATGTGTTTGCGTGCTGATGTAGACGATGGAACGCATGGATCGGCCTCCTGGGGCTTCAACGAGCATCTGGGCTCGCGAGTCGAGTCAACAGGGCAGGCTTTGTGCTGACAACCCCGCATTCTGAGGGCAGGTCCGCACCGCCATCGTTCTTGCGTTTTGTGGCCTGAAGTCGCGCCAGATGCAAGAGGCTCGTGTTCTTGTCTGGGAGGACCGGCGCAATCGACCTGTAACGTCGCTGCCTGCTACGCTGCGGTCCCTAGCCGCGGTGGCCCGGTTCCCTGTTCTCGGGCTGGCCTCGTCACGACCACCACGTGCGTCGAACCCGACGGCGTCGTAGCGCGAGGGCGTCTGCTGCCGGACCCGAACCAGTCAGCAGACGCCCTCGCATCTTCTTACTACCCACGACCGACATAGCCAGTCAGCGCACCTCGCGGCCGGCAATGGGGGCGTTTTACCCCCAGTCATCGGGTAGAACCGGTCCGCACTCCGCTGGTTGCGGTTACACATGAGCGTGTGGTGCTGGTAGTCGCACCCGACCGGCAGCGACCGCTGCGGTCGCGCCGGGACGTCCAGCACCACACCCCACCGTCGTGAGCCGCGCTCCAGCTCAGCGACGGCGGTGCGGGTCCAAGGGACGGTGCGAGCGGTGACGCATTCGGGTTGCGAAGCCGCTCGCCTGTCAGGTGCCCGGTGTCGAGGCGTTGCGGCCGTGCCCAGTCGGGGGCGTGCTTTGCCCATTTCTGTTCACTCCGCTGTGGCGGAGCCTCCGGGAGGAGCCTGGTGCGCTGCGGCTCGGTCGCTAGGAGGGTCACAGAGTCGTAGCGATGATTTATCCGCCGCCTACGTCGCTCGCGGGCGCGTGAGTTGCACCATCTGGCCTGCGCGGCGAAGGTGATGCTTATGGATGTGCTCGTGGAACGAACGAAATCCGTCGCTGAGACCTCCTCGACTGTTGTCGCGAGCAAGCTGGTCGCAGAGAACGATGTGACGTTTGGCCTGCAGGTCACGGCTGGTAACGAGCCGTTCTCGTTTGAGCGGACGGTCACAGGGACGTCGCTGCTGTCGCTGGAATCGACGGCGTGCCGCGGAAGCGTGCGCGGCGAACTCGCTTCAGATGGAAACATCATTGTGGCGTGGCTCAAAGCGGGTCGTGCCTCGGTAGACGGCGACCAGTTGAGAGTCGGGACCCCGAAGCTGTACCGGTCCGGCAGGCAGGACATCTCCTGGCAGAACTTCCAGAAGGACGTGCTGCGCATCGACCGCGCACTCGTCGAACATGTAGCAGCGGAACGCGGCGGCTGGACTCCGGGTCCGCTGGAGTTCAAACCGCATCACGTGCCGGAAGGAGCCCCGCTTGCGGCATGGTGGCTCATGGTCCGCGCCGTCGCGCCCGAAATCCTCAGCACGACGGGGCAGATTCCCGCGGCACGAGAGCGCGAACTTGCCAGTCTCGCGGCCGTCGGACTGCTGACCGCGATCCCACACTGGCCGGTCGGACAGAGGCAGGAGACCCCCGCGCGGACACGCCTGGCGAAGGCGGAGGCCTTCATGCTGGAGCACATCGCGGACCAGATCAGCGTCGAGGACGTCGCCGTCGCCGCGGGGCTGCGCTCGAGAGGGCTGCAGGGTGCTTTCCAGCGCGTGCACGGAATGACACCGCTCGCGTATCTGCGGGGGATCCGGCTGCTGCTCGCTCGCGAACGGCTCCGATCCGGCTACTCGGACTCCGTTGCCGCAGTTGCCCGTTCCGTCGGAATCGGGCACCTTGGTCGGTTCGCCGCGGCATATCAGGCGGAATTCGGCGAGCTCCCCAGCGAGACACTCAGGAGCGGATCTTGACGATGGTGTTGGTCGGGGTCGCCGCTGTCGCCTCGGCCGGAAATCCCGTTCACGGGAGGGGCGGCGACCCCCGGACATGCAGGGGCACGCCCGGGCGGGCGTCAGGTGATCGGAACCCTTTGCCCGCCGCGATCACTCTATGTTGCAGTGCGCACCTCGCGCTATCGTCAGCCCATGACGGTCGACACTGAGCTCGCCGACGTCGGAATCGACCTCAGTTCTCAGCGACCGCGCGTCGTACGTGCTCTCGTGTACATCGCCGAGCACTACCGCGAACCAATCACCGTTGACGACGTAGCAGCCGCGGCGGGTTGCAGTCAGCGAGTTCTACAGGACAGGTTCCGGGCTGACTTGAGTATGCGACCCCTCGAGGCGATCCAGCGGCTCCGGCTGCAGTGGGCGCGGCAGTACCTCCTGCAGCAGACCGCCGGGATCGTACACATCAAGGACGTCGCCGCCGCGTCTGGAATGCCGCACGCAGGCCGTTTCTCAGTCCGGTACCACGAGCGGTACGGGGAAACACCGACTGAGACGCTTCGATGGCGGCTGGATGAGCGGTGGGCAGCGCGGGCAAAGAAGAGTTCCCGGACGCCCTTCCCTTGGAACTCCGCGTGACCTATCCTCGCTGCAAGCCCGGTTAGAGCATGCTCCTGGGTCAGTGCCGCTCCAGGATGCGGTGCGCCGCGGTGGTGCCGGCGATCAGGCGGCATCACCGCGGCAATAGGCAGGACCCAGGCTCCTGTAGCTGGTTCCGGGGATCCGTGGCATGCTCGGTACCAGTCGGCTGGTTACCGACAAGAGCGCCGCCTGTCCCTGATCCAGGGTGCGCGCGTTCGGAGGGCGGGGACGTGTCATCCCGGAAGTTGATGCGTTCCTGCCCTTCCCCAACGTTCTCCGCGATGCGTAGCTGCCATCAGAGGATCGATCGGACCTCGATCCTCCGATTGCACGCTTTCGACGCGTCTGCCGCCAGGCTGAGCGCCACGTCGGAGTCAGAAACGTCCCAAATCCAGAGACCAGCGACGAACTCCTGGGTCTCGATGTGAGGACCGGCCGTTACGAGACCGGCGTCCCGCCGGTTATCAACAACAGTCGAGTGCTCTGGAGCCGCCAGACCACTGGCGAAGATCCAATGTCCGTCTGCACGAAGTCGGTCGTTGAAAGCGTCGATGGCGGTCATCTCGGCGTCGGAGGCGAGCCCGGAGGTCTGCCCATCCGTGATCGGTGAGCCGTCGAGGACGTTCGCGAGGTACTTCATCGTTCGCTCCCTTGTGAGGGCGAGGGGCCACGCTCGAGCCCTGAACATTCAAGAGCATGGCCCCTCTGTGAGTGCGGACGGGCATCCGCGCTCGGCCAGCGGGGTCCGGGCAAGTTGTCAGGAGCATAGGTTGCCATCAACGTGGGCACAAGGTCAGTGGGGGGGGCAAGCGCGCATGAGTGGCGGTGGACGGCCGGCCTGGTCTCATCTCGAGTCAGTCAAAGGGCCCGGTGACGACCCTGCAGCTCCCCGACTGTTCTGAGCCAAACCGGGCGGTCTAGGTTCGTTTTATGAACGCGGAAGACGAGCTCGCTGGCATCGGTATCGATCTGGGTGCACAACCCCCGAAGGTCGAAACGGCTCTACGCTTCATCGTCGACAACCTCTCCGCGCCCATCGACTCCGCGGATCTGGCGGAAGTGATCGGTTGCGGCAAGCGGGACGTGCAGAAGCTCTTTGCTCCTGCGCTCGGGGTGTCGCCCTTCGTAGTACTCAAGCAGCTGCGTCTGCAGCGAGCGCATCACTTGATGCGTCGGTCATGGCGGCACGTCGGGGTGAGGAACATCGCAGCGGCGGTCGGGATCCGGCATCCGGGTGAGTTCGCGATCCAGTACCGAGAGGTCTACGGAGAGTCACCTTCGGAGATGCTCGCGCGACGTCCGCGGGAGCCCCTGGACCACCCTTCCTGAACGATTGAGCCTTCAAAAGGAAGGACACCATGTCGATTCAACGCGTCAACGAGGAGCCGACTCCGTACGAGCGATCGGAAGCCCGTCTCTACTTCATCGGCGGCATGCTCGCTGCCGTGTGGCCCGTCGGCGGCATGGTCTACCTCTACGGCGTCGGCCGCTTCTGGTGAGCGTGTTCGATGGCGTTCCGACGTGGGCCGTGCGATTCGTCGCGGGCACCTGCCTCGCTAACGTCGCCTCCTGGTTCGCGCTCTTCGCGCACTGGTACCCAGCAGGCGGCACCGCATGGTGGATCGCACGGATCGTCTTCACCGCGAGCTCACTCATCGTCGTCTGCAGCATCGGCCTAGCCATCACCCACGTGATCGTCACCCGCGGACGACGCTGAACCAAACGACGAAAGACCCCCGCCAGGCTCCCGTGAGGGAACCCGGTGGGGGTCTCGTGTCACTCAGCCGGCGTTACTGGATCCGTCGGCGTCACCGGGGGCACGCAGGCTCCCGCGACATCCGCCGTCGTGCTGTCCGTGAAGGTGAACCGATACGCGGTACCGGCGTCAGTAGCAACGCACGTCACGGAAGCGACGCCGCGGCCGTCCTTCCCGTCAGTGCCGTCCTTGCCGGCCGGACCGGTCGCGCCGGTCGGGCCCTGCGGTCCGGTCGCACCTGTTGGGCCTGCCGCGCCAGTCTGACCCGGAATGCCCATGTCTCCTGTCGCACCGGACCTACCGTCGCTGCCGTTGAGGCCGTCAGCGCCGTCCTCGCCATCTTTCCCGTCGCGGCCGTCCTTCCCAGGTGCGCCAGGAATGCCCGTCGCTCCAGTAGCCCCTGTCGCGCCCGGAGTGCTACCGGACGTGGCCTTCGAGGGAACGTCCGACGGGTCCGTCGTAGACGGCCTCACGCCCTGCTGCTCGGACTCGTCGTACAGCTTCGAGTACTCGTCGAACAGCCGGTCGTACCGCTTCGACCCCTCCGTGCTCGCCGAGCCCAACTGGAAGTTCCGTGTCCGGAGCGCGTCGATCGTCGAGAACTGCGACGCGACGAGCGCCACAACAGCCGTGATCGCGGCGACAACCACCACCCACGTGACCACGGACTGCCACGCCGCCGTGAAAAGGCCGCGGACGAACCGCAGAGCCAGTCGTGAACGGGTCACGGCGCACCTCCTCGAGCGATCAAGACTCCAACGATCGCGGTGATGATCGGGCCCGCGATGGCGAGCGCGATCGACAGCGTCGCCGTCTTCCGCATCCGGTCCGATTCGGCACGCTGCGCCGCCTCGGCCTTGTCGCGCTCGGCGGACTTCGTGTGGAAGCCGTCGATCTCGTCACGCATGTCCTTCATCCGGGCGTCGAGCGCACGACGGTCGGCTTGGTAGGTGTCCTGGGTGACGACCTTCCCGCCGATCGCACGGATCTCCTCCCGCAGGGAGTCGAGGCCGCGCATGAGCTCCCATCCGGTGGGCTCAGGTCCCTGCGGTTCCGGCATCAGTTCCCCTCTCAGCGGGACGGTGTCCGGCTACTGCTTGTCCGTCGGTGTGGTGGCGTTGCGGGGTAGGAACGCGGCGAGGAACCCGCCGACGAACCCGACGACGACCGTCCCGGCCGCCGCGGCGACCTTCTGCGTGTCAATGTGCCCGTCCGCCCAGAACCCGGCGACAGAGATCCCGCCGATCGCGAGCGCCGCGCCAGCAACGCCGGCGGACCATGCCTTCTTCGCTCGAGCGCCAAGCTGCGCTGCGAACTTCGCCCACCAGGGCCGGGTGGTGTCCTCGTGCTTCCCGTCGGTAGTCATCAGCCGGCCACCTCGTCGCTTGGGGCGTCCTCGGCGTGCAGCGCGTCGACGATGACCTTCGACGTTGCGAGGTTCGCCTGGTCGCGGCGCTGACGGCAGTCGTCGATGAGGCCAGCGCACCGTGCGGACGAGAGCGTCGCGAACAGGTGCGTGTCGCCGGGGATCGCAGCCGAGTAGGTGCGAGCACGGGAGTCGGTGACCTGCATCACGGTGGTCTCGCCGATGATGTAGTTCGTCTTGGACTTGTCGGACTTGACGTAAATCATGTCTGTCTCCACGGTCGGGGTGGGTGGGATGGTTGGGACCACGACGACGACCGGCGTCGGCGCGGGTTGGGGCGCTCGAGCGGCCTGCCCGGCAGTGGTGTCGTACCCCATGAGGTCCTCGGTCCAGCCGAGGTACGGGCGGCCGATCTGCGCGGCGCGTGCGGAGATCGACATGATCCCGGTGTTCCCCGTTGGGGAGTCCGTGAACACTGCGAAGCCACCCCCGATGGAGAGGCCGATGTCGCCGCACGGGTAGTTCACGTCGCCACGCCACCGTGGAGAGCCGACTGGGCCGTAGAGGACCGGAACGCCAGCGGGCGGGTAGTAGTCGCCGGGGTGCTTGTGCTGGGCGAAGGTCCACACCTTGATCGCCCAGTTGTACTGGCCGGCACCGGGGCCGGTCGAGGACCAGGCGGGGCCACCGAACCACTTGTAGACGTTCGCGAGGCAGGCACCGGCTCCGTCGGCTTTGCCGACCTGGCCGCGGGCGCGCTGGATGGCTGCTGCGGAGTCGAGGATCACAGTGCGCCCATCCCGTCGGTCTGGTCGCCGGTCCCGTTCTCAACGGGAGCGGAGGTGGTGTCGAGCTCGTCGGCGGCGGTGTACACGTAGGCGTCGTCCGGGAACGTCACCACGGGAGTGTTCGTGTCGCCCATCAGGGCCTCCTTCATGACGAACGCCGCCCCAGTCGGGACGGCGTGATGGTGATGCGCGGACGGGGTCAGTCGGAGAGCGCCTGCAGCTGTGCGACGCGGGCTTCAGCAGCGGCGGCCCGCGCGGAGTACTGGTCCGCCCATGCTCGGCAGGCTGTCGCTTCAGCCTGGGCATCGTCGATCTGTTGCTGCACGATGCTCGCGATCGTCGGTGGGGACGGTGGGAGCGCCTCGACGAGATCTGCGATGTCGGTCATGCGGTTCCTCTCTTATGTCGTAGATCACTGACCGGCGGGGAACGGGGGGAAGCCCGCCATGTCGATGTTTCCTGTGCCGCCAGGCGAGTTCCCGGCACCGACCAGCACGACGTTGCCTGCGCTGCCGACGCGGACGAGCCACTGGCCGGCGGTGGTGCTTGTGCCGCCGCGGTTCAGGTACGCGCCGATCGACGCGAGCGGCCGGAACTGCGCGGCGAGCGCCGAGATTGCCGTCTGGCTGGCTGCGGTCGGGGTGATCAGACCACCGAAGTAGACGACGCCGTTGAGGCGACGGACTCGAAACGGGTCGTTGGAATCGTTCGTTCCCGCGTTCAGGGTGGGGAACACCCAGCCGGTGTCGTCGAGGAAACGGGCCCCAGTCGCGCGGTTCTGTAGCACGTCCGCGTAGACGTAGACCTTGCCGTCGGTGCGGTTGTACTGGATGACGTCGACGACCTGCGTCTGATCTGCGGCGGCCGCCTCGGTCGTCGGCACGGTGAACGAGTTAGCGACGAGACGACGTCCCCCGGCCGATCCCCCAACCGTCTGGTTCATCGGCGTTCTCGAGTATGAGTCTCGCACCTGACCGGACGTCATGAGATCGCCGTTGACGTAGGTGTCGCCCATGTTCACGTCCGACACGAATGACTGGTTGAACGCGATCCCGGGGACGGTGAAAGTGGTGCGCCCGACCATGAAGAACGAGGACGCAGTGTCGGAGGTTCCAGCGATCGTAAGGCGACCGTTCGCCGCCTGCACGTACCCGCGCATCGTGTCGGAGCCATCGTAGAACGTCACCGACTGCGAAGCCACACGGAGCCAGGGCTGCGTGCTGGTGGACTTCGTCGTGGTGAACGTTCCACCACTGATTGTGATGCCGGTCAAGATGACGCCGGTCAAGGATCCGACGTCGATCATGCCGGCGGTGATCTTTTTCGCCTGCACGACGTTCGCGAACAGGAAGTCGATGACCGCCTGCGACATGGTCGCGCCGGACGTGACGAACAGGTTCGACACGTTCGCGGTCTGGAAATTCGCCGTCGACGCCGCGATCTTCTGCGCCACGAGATCTGCGATCGCCGCGGACCCTGCGGTGAGCTTCGCGACGTCGAGGTTCGCGATGACCTCGGACCGGATCTGCTGCGGCGTCCACACCGGGGCCGCGAGCGTTCCCGACTGCAGCCACTGACCTGCGACGTTCTTCGCCGAATCCCAGAGGAACCAGATCGTCCCCGTCGGCGCGGTCCCAGACGGTCCGGCGCTCGAGGAGAACAGGATCTGCGGTCGTCCGTCAGCGGTCGCCTGAGCCGCAGCTGCCGCGTTCGCCGCGGCGGTCGCCGTCTGCTGGGCCGCGACAGCGTTCGCGGCAGCGTCCTTCGCGGTCTGGTCGGTGACCTGCACCCAATCGGACGCGGACGAGTCGTAGACCCACGGCGTGTTGTCCGTCGTGCGAATCCAGAGATTCCCGACGGCAGCGTTCGCGCCGGTCGGCTTGGACACCTGCGGGATGACCTTGCCCTTGCCGTTCGCGATCCCCGCGGCCGCGAGCGCCTGCGTGTTCGCATCAGACGCCGCCTGCTGAGCGACCCCGGCGGCAGCCTTCGCCTGATCCGCCGTGTCCTTCGCCGCCTGCGCCGCAGCCGCGGCAGTCGCCGCGGCCGACGCCGCGTCGATGACTTGCCGGTCCGTGACGGGCGACCAGGACCCACCGACGGCGGTCAGCTTCCGGTGCAGGGACCACACCGTCGGCTGCGTGTCGAGGGTGGTCTGCAGCGTGACGACCAGCTGATCGGCCGTCGGAGTGACGGTCCCGGAGAACGTGAACGACTGCACGTCACCGGTGGCGCTGTCGCCCATGTCGGTGAACACCTGCGACGCGATCGTGCTTCCGTCGCGGCCGTCGCGGAGGAGCGCGACGGTCTGCTTCTGCACGCCGTTCTGGTCCATCGACACGGACAGGTTCACCGTCGCCGCGACCGGCTTCCCCGGCGTGACTGTGGCAGTCATGCCAGGGACGACGATCTCGGCGATCGGGTCGGCCGAGTCGATCAGCTTCAGCAGCGTGGCCGGGTCCGCCGGCGAGGAGTTTGCGTAGACGGTGTACGTGTTCGGGGTGTTCTTCGGGTTCCCATTCGCGTCCAGGCTGGTGTTGATCCACAGGTTCGCCGGGTTCGCCCTCGACCCGGTCGGGGCGGAGACCTGCACGATCGTCTCGCCCTTGGCCGCTGCGAGGCCAGCCGCCGCCAGCGCAGCATCGGATGCTGCCTGCGCCTCCGTCCGTGCGCTGCCCGCCGCTGTGATCGCCGCGTCGACGTCGTCGGAGAGACCGTCGATGCGCTGCCCGAACGCGTCGGTGATGTCCTGCTGCGACTCCTCGAGCTCGCCGCGGGCGACGTCGAGGTTCGTGTCCGCAAGCTCGAGCCGAGTGTCGAGTTCGGCCATGCTCGCAGCGATCAGGTCGCCGAGCTGTGATACCCCGTCGTTCGCTGCGGCGACGTTGTCCTGCAGGTCGAACACGGCGTCGACGGAGAGCGCGGCGTCAGCGACGATCTCATCGACCGGGACCGCGTCCTCGTCCGTGTCGCCGACGGTGGAGGTCGACAGCTGCTGAGTGGCCTCAAGCGCCTTGAGTCGGCATTCGAAGTCGGCCCAGAGGGCGGGGACGCGGGGGTCGAGGTCGGTCATTCCGGCACTCCTGTCCCGTAGGTGAACGAGTCGGTCAGTTCGAGGTCGCAGTCGGTGGTGCCGTCGGCGTTCTCGGTGAGCTCGACGATGCGGTGCCACAGGCCGAAGCGTCCGTAGCGGGGGACGGTGCCTTGCACGAAGATGTCGTCGCCGCGGTTGTAGGACCCGCGTGGTGAGTTCGGGTGGTCGGTGACGGTGATCTTCGAGACAGACAGGGTTGCCTTCCGGGCGGCGAGCTCAGCACGCAGACGTGTGTCCATGTCTGTGGCGCTCTTGACGTCCTTCGACGTGAACGCGGCGACCTGACGCAGCTTCCCGTCGCGGACGGTGATTGTCCTGCGGATCGCTCCTACGCCTTCACCCGCGCCGACTCCGTAGACGGAGTTCGCGGCGTCGTCACTGGTCTCGGGCTCGAGGTCGGTGATGATGTTGACGCCCTGCACGAATGATGGGTCTCCGTCACGGGAGAGCCGCCGGCCGACACGGGGGTAGGCGACGACGAGCTCGGTCTGTGGGAGGTCGTTGCTGTCCCAGGTGGAGCGCTCGTACCAGTCGAACGGGGTGTTGTCGGCGAGGTCGTTGAGCTTGTTGCCGCAGTCGGGTGCTTCCCACGGCAGGAGCGCGTAGGCCCCGCCGTCGTTCTTCGCGGCCTTCGATGCGGCGACCTTGGCCGTGTATGCCTTGTCCTTGTCGGCCTTCTTGCCGGCGACGATCGCAGCTTGCGCGTTGACTGCGGCGACCCGCTGATTGATGACGTTCTGCTGCGCGGCCTTGGCGTTCGTGACCTGGTTGACGGCGGTCTGCGCTGCGGTGATTCGCGCCTGATCCTTCGCCTTTTTCGCGGCCGACAGTTCCGCGTTGGCTGATTCGGATTGCTGGACGATGGCGGAGTAGTCCGACCGTGCGGCGGAGACCGCGTCGCGGAGGGGTTTGAGCTTGGCGTTCTCCGCGTTGTAGCTGTTCACCGCGGCGGTGTACGCGGCGAGTGTGTCCGCCTTGTTCTGCGTCGAGAACGTCCCGACGCGTACGGTGGTCGCGCCGGTGACGGTCAGGCCGATGTCGGAGTCTGGGAACGACTGCACGTGTGCGACGAGGAGGCGGACGATGTCGGCCGGGTCGACCTTTGCCCCGTAGTAGGCGTCACCTTCGTAGGGCTTACCGAACAGGTACCGCGTCATCGACTTCACGACGACCTCCGCGGACTGGTCCGGGTAGGTGATCTTGTCGACGATGCCGCGGAACCGGATGGTTCCCTCATCGTCGAGCGTGACGATGGTGCCCTGTTCCCAGAACACCGGGTACCCATCTGCGGCGGTCTGCTGCGCTGCTGCTGGTCCGAGCGTGAGCGTCAGGGAACCAACGGCGGACAGTGGTGTGCTGACCGGGCCGCGGCTGATGTTCGGGAAGTCGTAGGAGAGCACCTGCTTCGTCGTGGCCCGCTGGATGATGAAGCGCTCGGTCATGCGGGGTGCCCTCCGGGGTCAGCTGATGCGTTCGTAGAACGTGACCCGGAACAGCAGCTGCGAGGACGCGTCGTACTTGAGGTTCGCCTGAGCGGCGGCGCTCTTGCGCATCACGACCGTGGGGCGCAGTGTCTGCCCGCGGAGCGCGGTGACGTCACCCTCGGCGAGGCCCAGGAGGGGCATGCGGGTTGATGTGACGACGGCGTCCGCGTTGTAGGCAATGGTGTTGCCGGCGATCACGTTGCCGCCGGAGGCGTTCTGGAGCTGCACGTTGTAGAAGCCGGTCGAGTTGCCCAGCGCGGAGAGTCCCGCGATCGACAGTTCGACGCGGACGTACGTCGCCCAGTCCGGTACCTCGACGGTCGGCTGGAACGGTGGGAATACCGTGCCCGCCGTGGCCGACAGTGTCGCCGTGGAGACGCCGAGGTCCGAGATAGGGATCGTCGTCTCTCGAGCACGCGTGAGCTTCCGGAGGTCAGTGATCATCGCCGACGTGATCACGGCGTTGTTCGCCGGCTGGTCGATGCGAGCGAGCGCGTACCCGGAGGTGCCCTTGTACGCGTCGAGGTCTTGCAGCCGGCGCGTGCCGGCAGGTACGCCTGCGATGATGTCGAACCGGTCGTAGGGGCCCTTCCCGAGGTCGGCTGGCGTCTGGGCGTTCGAGTCGATGTTGGGGTTGTCGACCAGGCACACCACCAGGTCCGCGCGCCCGCCGGTCGAACCGGTCCCGGCGATCTTCACCGAATCCGGGTCGGCGGTTGGGTTCCGCACGGTGTACGCCTGCTGCGGACTTACCCGGTTCAGGATCGACGCGGACCCCGCGAGGACCTTCACGCCAGGGCCGGCCTGATCGAGCGGGACGACCTTCAGATCGCCTGGTGCGGTGACGCCCTCGCTGCCGCCGCAGGCGAGGTACGCAAGCTGCCGGGCGACGTCGCCGCCGTGCTCAGCCTGTCCGCCGATGAACCAGGGAACGCCGTCGAGCGCCATGTGAGTGCCTTTCGTCAGGGGGCGAGAGTCGCCGAGCGCCACTCGAGCGTCGCGGTCGGGTTGCCCGTCGAAGACGAGCCGGTGAGGACGAGCGACCCTGCGCCAGGCGGGAGGATGCCGTCGGTGAGGAGGTCCGAGTTGCGGGTGAGGGACGCGATTTGGGAGCCGTTCCGCAGCACCGACATGCGCCCGGGCCTGGTGTCGATCGTGAGGGTCTCGTCGTAGGCGAGTGAGGTCTGCGCCGCGTAGCGGACGACGCCCGCGATCTCAATGCCAGGGTTGAGGATCGCGCCGCGAATCGTCGCGACGAACGGTGTCGGCTCCGTGCCGCCTACGGTGAACGTGTTTGCGCGGGTGGTGTAGCCGCGAGCGACGAGCGGCTCCTTCAACGGTTCGACGAGGCCACCGCCCTGCGATATCGCGAACGGCACGGTCAGCTGGTCCGGTGCGCCGTACCAGAGTTTGTCGACCTGCCGGAATGTCGTCTCGACGGTCATCATCCCCGCTTCGGGGAACACGTCCGAGGGTGCGATCTTCCGGGGCCGGCCAAACGCGGACCGACCACGATCGGAGACGAGCTCCGCGACAGCACCCGGCGTCGTCCGGATCGCCGCAGCGTTCCAGTACGACGCGAGCCGGTCGAACCGGTCCCACATCTCCGCCTCGGTTCGGCCGAGGATCCCGAACGTCACACCGATCGTGCGTCCGCCGTGGAAGTCCTGCCCAACCTGCGACCCGTCCGCTCGAGCGTTGTCGTAGTCCGCGTCGGTGATGTCGTAGTCGGCGAGGTCCGGCGCTACCCGAAGGTAGACGCCGGACTCGTCGTCGAACGTGACGTCAACGCCGGGGTAGCGAAGTGCCCAGGGTCCTGGCATCAGCGGCCACCGTTCCTCTTGCTCTCGTAGCGGTCGAATGCCCAGCGGGCTTCTTCCATGTCACGGCGGGTGCTCCCAGACGACACGAACGACGGCGCGAACACCGACGACGAGCCGTTGCCGCCGCTGCTCCCGCTCGCGGCCGGCGACTGCGCGTAGACCACCTGGGGCGGGGTCGGCACGTACGTCGGCTCCCCGTAGGTGCCGCCGTCCGCGAATGCCTGCAGGCGGCGGCCCGTCTCCTCCCAGATCGCGAGAGAACGGGACCGCTTTGACGGGGCGAGTGGGATGTACGCCTCACCACCGGTCTCGGGTTCCGCCCACACTCGCCATGCCCCACCTGGGGCGATCTCGGCGACGTGGTTCTCGCTGCCTCGGATCGCACCGTCGGCGTAGTAGTCGACGACGCCGCCGTCCGCCTTCATCACGCCGAGCCCGTTGCCCGGTGTTCCGTCGCCGGTCCGGAGGTTGTTGTAGACGTAGTTCGCGGTGATCGTGACGGACTTCGACTGGATGCCGTCGAGTTGACCCTTCAGGGCACGAAGGTTCGCCTCTGCGGCGGCGATCTGCGCCCGCAGCTCCGTCTCCTTCGCGGCCGGCACGTTGCCGATCTGGTTCTTCAGGTTCTGCAGGTTCTGAGTCGCCTGCGCGATCTCAGCCTTCAGCTGCGTCTCCTTGGCGTTGGGGACGCCGTAGATCGAGCCGGTGTACGTGGCAACGTCACCGAGCGGCTGCCCGGTCGCGTTGTTCTGGAACACGGTGGCCCACTGCGTCGGCGTGCCGATGATCTCGTTCGCGTAGTCCTCGGCGGCCTGACCGGTGATGCCGTACTGCTCGAGCGCCTTCACCAGCTCGTCGCGCCCTCGCTGCATCGCCGCGGTGGCCTGATCCTGAGACCCGGTCTGCGTGAAGAGTTTGCTCGCGACGTCCTGCGCCGAGGACGCGATCCCGTCGAGGACCTCCTGGTTCTTCCGCCCCTCCTCAGTGGCGATGTCCAGGCTGGTGCCGGCGTCCTTGTAGGCGTCCTTGTTTGACTTGATCGCCTCGCCGACGCTGTCAAGCGCGGCCTCGAATTGCCGCTGCGCCTGTCGAGCATCGAGCGTGGGTGAAGTCAGTCCCGCCAGTGCCTTCGCGACCTGGTCGACCGCCTGCGCGGCGTCCTCCGCGGAGTCCGCGACACCATCCATCCCGGTGGCAGCGCCATCGGACGCACCCTTGCTCTCCTGAGACGCAGCGATCGCAGCCTGCATCTTCGGCGTGTAGTCACCGGTAGCGAGCGCCAGCAGCGTCTGCTTGTCGGCGGTGAGGCCGAGCTGCGTCGCCTGCGTTGTGAGCTCGTTCTTGTAGCCGCTCATCAGGTTCAGCAGCTTCGTTTGCTGGCCCGCGGAGAGGTTCTGGGAGTCGGCTAGCTGCGCGAACTGCTTCTGCGCTCGCGGGAGGTCGCTGTTCGCGACGGACGCGAGGGCGTCGCCGTACTTCTTAATGGAGGTGACGGCTCCCTGCTGGCGGAAGGTCAGGTTCAGGAAGTCGTCGACCCCGTTGCCGGTGGCCTTCTTGAGGAGCCCGGGGAGGTCCTTGAGTTCGTCCTTGTAGCTGCCGAGGAAGGTCTTCGAGGTGCTGCCCTGCTGGGCGGCAGCGGCGAAGTTCTTCAGGGCATCTTCCGAGGTCGACAGGCGGTTGATCAGTTCGTCCTGGGTGATGCGGCCTTCGTTCATCACCATGTTGAAGCTGACCACCGCGGCGGTGGCGGCCAGCATCGCGATGCCCCACGGCCCGCCGAGGAAGCTGACGATGCCACCGAGACGTCCGCGGACCGATGCACCCGTGACCCCGAGGGTCTCGAGAGCGACCTTCGTCGCGGCGATCTTCGGAACGATGCCGAGGAACGCCGCTCCGCCAAGGCCGACTGCGGCGACTACGGCGAGCACACCGAGGGAGGTCGCTTGCAGCGCCGGCGGTGCGTTGTTGAACGAGGTGACCAGGTCGTCCGTCGTCTGCACAAGTGCGCGGAGGGGCGTGTCGGCCGAGGACCCGGTTCGGATCAGGGCGCCCTCGAAGGCGGACTGCAGCTTCTTGAGGTCGCCAACGAGGTTGTCGTTCTTGATGCGCGCCTGCTCGACGGCGTAGCCAGCATCGTTGTTCTGGTCAATGTACTTCTGGATGCCGTCGCCGGCCTCCTTGTAGAGCACGGTGGCCGCGCGGACGGCGTCCGAGCCGAAGATCTGCGCGAGCGCCTGCTGCCGTTGGGCGTCCGTCAGCCCGCCGAGGCGCTCGCGGAGGTGCTCCGCAAGGTCGGCGGCACCGAGGAACTGACCGTTCGAATCCTTGACGTTGATGCCGAGGGACTTCATCAGGTCCGCCGACTGCTTGGACGGGTTCGCCAGCGCCTGCAGCGCCGACTTCAGCGACGTTCCGGCGTCCGACCCGAGCAGACCGGCGTCGGCGAAGGCGGACAGGACGCCGGTGGTCTCCTCGAGCGAGAACCCGAAGTTCGATGCCACCAGACCGGACTGGTTGAGTGCGTCACCGAGCTGCTCGACACCACCGAGGGCCTTACCGGCCCCGGCCGCGAGGAGGTCCGCGATGTGCGGAACGTCCTTGCCTTCAAGGTTGAACTGCTTCATCGCGACGGACGCGATCTGGGTGGCCTTGCCGAGCTCGACGTTGTCCGATGCGGCCAGTGCGAGAACGCCGGTGAGGCCGCCGCCGAGGATGTCGCGGGTTGCGAGGCCGGCCTTGCCGAGCTCGATCTGCGCTTCGGTGACTTGGCTGGCGGTGTACCCGAAGGCAACGCCGGCGCTGAGTGCCTGCTCGCGGTACTTCCCCATGTCGATCGCGCCGGCCCCGGTGGCTGCCTGCACCTTCGAGAGCTGTGCGCTGAACTCGGCGGACTTCGCCACGGCGAGGCCGAGTGACGCGGCCGCGACGGTGCCGATGACGCCGACACCGGTTGCGAGGGTGCTGAGGGCTTCGCGCTTCTGGGCGAGTTTCTCGTTCTCCGTGCCGAGCTCGCGGGTCGCGCGGGCGGCAGACTGCATCCCGGAGATGTAGCCGTTGACTTCTGCGACGAGGGAGGTCTTGACAGTACGGTTCGCCACGGCGACGCTCCCTTGTTCAGTTGTCGGTTACTCGTCCAGGACCTTCGTGACGGTCCAGTGGATGGCGGCCTTCTGTCCGTCGGTGAGTCGTTCGCCCCACTGCGCGAAGTAGGCGTCTCGCGCCTCGTTGATCGCGAGCTGCGCGTTGTCGGTGACGCCGTTGGGGGAGGCTTCGTAGTGCCAGCCGCCGTCGGTCTTGCGACTGCCGCGCGGATCCATCGCTTCCGACAGGGGCTGACCGTGGGGCCCGCGGTCGGCCTGCGCTCGGAGGTGCTGGATGACGAGGGTGAGCTGTTCCTCGTCCCACTCCGCTTCGAGTTCGGTTGTCTCGCCTAGGAGCCGGCCTTCTTCGTCGTACCGGTACGTCGTCGTGCGGCGCGGTTCCCAGCCCCAGAGACGGCGGGGCGCGAGTCCGAGGCGGACGGCGACGTCGAGCTCTTGCTCGAGTCGCCCCGAGCTTTTTTTGCTGCCTCGAGCGCGAGCTGCGGGCGGCGCTCGTTCAGCCCCCAGACCGCGTCGGTGATGCGCTGAGCGTCGTGGCCGGATATCTGCGCGAAGACGTCTTCCCACTCGTCGACACGAGCGGCGATGGCCTCGTCGTCCATGTCTTCGGTAAATGGGTCGACGCGCAGCGGCACCTCTTCGCCGTCGACGAGGAGCCTGCCGGTCTGGGGTGCGACGTGACGGACCGCGGAGCGGAGGTTGTAGCCGTAGACGCGGTCGAGCGCGACGTCCATGCGGAGCGGAGACCGGTCCACGGCTTCCGCCCACTCCATGCCACCAGCCGGCCTGAAGCGGAGCGTGTGAGCGCTGCCGTTGATGAGGACGTCAACGTCCTCGTGGGATGCCGTCTTGGTCTTGCCTGCCGCGAGGTCTTCGGAGAAGCCCATGAGTCTGTGTCCACCGTTCTCCACCGTGCGAGTGAGGGGCCTGGCCGGGACGACGGTGGAAGCGTCCCGGCCAGGGGTCTGGCGCGCTCGAGCTAGGCGACGAGCTTCTGCGCGTAGGCGGTGGGCTGCGTGATGAACATGCCCTGCGTGGTCGTGTCGACCTGGTTCTCCGCGGGCGGATCCTGCCGAGGAACACCGGCCTGCACGCTGATGACGTCGACGAGCTGGTCCTTCGTCCACGCGACGTCGTTGGGGATGTACTTCCGGCGCACGAACCACCCCTCGGCGTCCTTCGTGAGCACTGCGTCCGCGGAGCCCTGGTCCTGGGAGTCGACGTACTGGACCTCGAGCTTCTCGGAGGTCTTGCCGCCGCGGGAGAGGTCCTGCGGGGCGGTGTAGCGCTTGTCGACGGCCTCGGCCTGGGTGACGTCGTGCTTGAACCCGGTGGGGGTGAACGAGTACGTCACGTCGATGGCGGTGGCGAGGACGGCGATCGAGAGCGGGTTGACGGTGCTGCCGTCGGTCGGCTTCGGGACCCAGGCGATCTTGTGGCGACCATCGGAGGCCGAGGACGCCGGGTACGGCGAGGTGGGGGGCATGATGCTCCTTCGTGTGGTGGTGCCCTCGGCTGAGGGCGTTCGCCCGCGGCGCGGGTGGCATGAGGAAAGCCCCCGCGTCAGGCGGAGGCTTCGGAGGTGAGGTCCCAGGTGGAGGGGATCCAGTACAGCGGCGGGGTGAGGTCGCGGTCGTACTGCATCTCGTCGCCGCCGTCGGAGACGAGGCGGCGGCAGGTGCGGCCGGGAATCGTCGGGGTCCAGCCGAGTAGCTGCTCGGTGATGGCGTCGTCGAGGTCACCGACGTCGTCGGCGAGCTGCGAGACGGCGTGCAGGGTGAGCCGGTACCGCTCTTCGGACTGCGGGCCCGTGAACCGGGCGACGTCGCGCCGCGGGGTACCGACCCAAAGGGTCACGTAGCGGGTGCGCGGCTTCCCCGTGGCGGGGTCGGTCACGGCGACACCCTGGAAGACGCGGCCGGTGAGGGCGGGGTGCTCGCGTAGTCGAGCGAGGACCGCATCGACGTGCTGCTTCCGGGTCACAGGATCGTGTTCCTTCCTGCGATGACGGAGCGGACGATGCCGCCGAATGTGAGGGCCTGCTCGGCCTTCTCGAGCGCCAGGATGATCAGCTCGTCGTACTGCTCGGTGTGCGCGTCGAGGGCCTGGTCGCCGTAATGGCGGGGCGCGAAGTTCGGGGCTCCGTACTCCACGATCGCGCCGAACGCGCCCTGCTTGCGGCCCTTGTCGGGGCCGATCTCACAGGTCAGTACGGTCGCGCCGAAGCCCTGGAAGCCGGTGAAGTCGTAGCCGATCGACCCGGGGTACGCGCCGAGTCCGCGCATCCCGGACGCTGCGGCGCGCCAGTCGTCGCGGATGTCGATCGCCGTGGTCTGCATCGCGTCTCGGACGTAGGGGCCTGCGGAGGATGCGACCTCGCCGAGCGCTTGCGCGAGTTCGTGGAGTTCGTGGAAGTCGACGGTGAAGCCGTCGGCCATCAGGTCACCAGCCTCACGGGCAGTCGACGTGCGGTGGCGTCGGTGTCGAAGTGGAGGCCAGCGATCATCATGGTGTGCGCGAAGAGGGCCGGGTCGAGGTCGTCGTCCGGGTCGTTGGACGGGATGAACGTGACGGTGTCACCGCGGCGGATGTCCCCAGACGTGGCGACGGGGAGAGACAGGATGGATGCCTGTCCGACGAGCAGCTGGTCTGCTGCTTCGATGTCGCTGGTGACCGTGGAGACGGTGCGGAGTCGGCAGGGTCCCTCGTACACCGTGATCGTGGGTGCGTGGACCTCACCGTCGGTGCCGACGGCTGGCTGCCCGGAGGCCCGCTGCACGCGGCAGGAGGAGCGCATGCGGTCCTCGGCCATCTTGCGGCCGCGCTTGGTCATCCTCGTGGTGCGCACAGCGGGCTCCGTTCAGTACCAGGGGAAGAGGACACCGTCCGTGGGTGTCGGCACCCAACCGGCGGTGGAAGGCCTGTCAGGCATGCGGGTGGTGCTGACAGTGCCGAGTCCGCCGAAGGTGCTCGAGGTGCGGTAGCTGGTGAGCATCCGCTTCTCGGAGGCGGTGAGGTACGCGCCGGACTCGTCGACCTTCCAGCCCTCCGTGGCGTCGTCGACGCCGCCGGTGGTCTGTGCCTCGCGGTTGTCGTAGACCCGTCCGGCGCAGTACAGCGTGACGAGCTGCACGTCGTCGGGGATCGGGTCGACGAGCGTGCCGTCGGGGTTGAGGAACGTCCGCCCTGTCTCATTCCGAACCAGGGCGGACGCGAGCCTCAGACACAGCACGGCGCGCTTGGCGTCGGCCGAGTCACCCGCGATCACCTCGTTGAGCCAGTCGCCGAGGTCGGATACCCCGGCGAGCGTGGTCGCCGGGGCACCCACTAGGACGCCAGGGTCAGCGAGACAGCCCGGTTGGCGTCGAGCGTCTTGGCACCGTAGAAGGTGTCGACGACCGACTGGTCCTCGAGCTGCAGCGGGTTGTAGTGCTGGATCCAGCGCAGCGAGTAGCCGTCCTGGGCGACGGTCGCGGACTTCGCCGCGCCCTCCGGCTGCCGCGAGGGGCGCGTCACGTGGGCGAACCCGTCCTTGTGGTAGCCGATGCCGAAGTCGTCCGGCAGGGTCGGGTCGGCGATGATGTCGAACCCGAACAGGCGGCCGATGGTCGCGTTGCGGAGGGTGTCGCCGCTGCCGGACTCGTTGACCTTCTGCAGGAGTTCGTCCTGCAGGGCTGCAGCCTCCATGCCGGGGCCGACCGCGAAGGTGCGGCCGGCGGCCGGGATCTTCCGGTCGTTGAGGACCTGGCGGGCCTTGATCAGCGCGGTGCGGAAGTTCGACCCGTCCGCAGCGACCTGGGGAATGGACGCGTCGGTGGCGATGGCGACCATCTCCGCGACCAGAGGTGCGGCGAGCTCGTCGACGACGGACTCGGCCTGCGGGATCAGCACCTGGGTGGTGAGGTCCTTGAGGGTGAAGGTCGCGAAGTCGTCCGGCAGGCGGACGGCGTTGTAGACCTGGTTCTCGAGGGTGACCGGGAACCACTTCTGGTCGAGGTCGTTGAACTGGATCGCGTCGCGCGCGGTCCGGTTCGCCTTGGTGTAGACCTTCGCCTTGCCGGCGGTGACCGGGCCGAGGACGTTGACGGTCTGCCCGACGCCAGCGACGAACTCCTGGGAGAAGTCCTGCCGGACGGTGCGCGGGAGCAGCGTCAGGTAGCGCAGGGATGCCAGCGTGGCGCGGGCGGCCTGCTGCGGGGTGTAGAGGGTGTTGGCCACGATGGCCCCTTTCTGGTGGTGTTGGTCACGCCGCCCGGGTCGGGAGCGTGGTTACCGGCGGAAGACGTCCTCGGCGAACTTGTCGAGGTCCGCGGTGGGGTCGCCGGCGTCGTTGCTGTTGCCGCTGCCGGGGCGGAGCTGCTCGCGGGGCTGGCCCGACGGCGGTCGGCCGCCGTCCTTGCCGAACATCTCGAGCAGTTCCTCGGCGTCCTGCAGGAGCTCCTCCTCGGTGGTGCCGGAGAGGCGCTTCATCAGGGACTCGGGCAGGCCGTGCTTGACGGCGACGCGGAGCTTGAGGTTCTCGGCCTCCAGGGCCGTGACCTTCTCGCCGCTGTCCTTATTCGCCTCGGCTGCCTGCTCCGCCTTCGTCGCTCGGTCGCGGAGGTTCTTGTTCTCCGAGTTGAGCTTGCGGATCTTGCCGAGCGCCTTGTCGGAGTCGAACTTCTCGCCCTTGTCGTCGCTGTCGGCGTCATTGTCGGCGTCCTCCTGGGACGTCCCCTTGTCGGCCTCGTCGACGTCGGTGTCCGTGCCCTGGTCGGCGGCGTCGCCCGGCTTCGCGCCGTCGTCGCCGTCGATGAGCCGGATGCCGCGAAGCTCGAAGGGCGACAGCCCGATGCGGGCGGTGCGGTCGATCGTGCAGGGGGCGTACGTCGTTCCGGTGGTGCTCTTCATGTGCCCTCCTGGGGCGGTCGGGCTGCCACCAGGGCAGCGGTGCCGAGCCCCTGTCAGGGCTGGGTGGTCTGATTGCGGATCGCGGGCGAGTCTCGGAAGTCGCCGTTCGCGCGCATGCGGGGCAGCACGCTCTCCTGGGTGCGCGCTTGGCCAGCCGCGGTGGCCTGCTTCGCGGCGCGGTCGTACGCGTCGATGAAGCCCTGCTCCTGCTCGTTGGGTTGCCAGGAGCCGTAGACGATCTCGGAGGTGCAGCCACAGTGCGCGTGGAAGTGCATGCCGCGCCCGCCGCCGCGGCTGTCGCGCTCGACGGAGCCCGACGCGGTGGCGGCGGGGCGGTACACGGGGCCGCGGGAGCAGAGCATCGCGCAGAAGGTGCACGGGTCGCCGTCGGAGACGCGTCGCCAGCCGATCGCCTGCTGATCCTGGCCGGTGGTCAGGTCGATCGTCTGGCGGCCGCCCATGAGTACCTGCCGGCGCAGCATGCCGGCGTAGCCGTTCTTCGCTCGGACGAGCGCCGTCGATCCGGACATACCGCCGCCGACGAGGTTCTTCACTCGGATCGGTCCGGCGACGAGGAGGATCTGCGCCGTGAGCGCTGCGTCGAAGGTCGGGATGACGATCGGCCCTGCGCCGCTGATGCCCTCTGCGTCCCGGTATCGGTCGATGTAGGCGCTGGTGGTCTGCGCCGACTGCGACGAGTAGGCGCTGGCGAGGGCTACGTTCTCGGCGAGCCAGCGGAGGGCGGAGCCGTCGAGGTTCTTTGGGTCGAGGTCGTTCCATAGAACCATGCCGACGCGGGCCGCGCGGGCGGCGATCGCGAGCTGACGGCGGCGGTTCGCCTCGGTGAGTGCGACCCCTTCCGCCGTCAGCGCCATCAGTTGCCGCCCTGCGCTCGGAGCGCGGCGGCGATCTGGTCTTCGGCGGACGGGTTCGCCCGCTTGTAGCGTTCCCACCCGGCGGCGACGTCGGGAGTGACGCCCGGGATCCGGTCCCAGAGCTTCTCGACGGGGATGCCGAGCTGCGTAGCGAGCTTGCCGAGCGCGTCAGCGGCCTGCGCCATGGAGCGGGACTGGAAGTCGGTCCAGTCGATCACCACCGAGAAGTCGGCGGCGTCCTCGGCGCGCCCCTCGACGTGCGCGGCGAGGCGGAGGGTCTGCGCGTGGGAGTCGCCGAAGCCGACCTTCCGCTCGCCGGCCTTCATGTCGAGCATCGCGCGCGCCTCGGTGATGGCGTCCGCGGAGAGGTTGATCATGTCGCCGGTGAGCGAGTGTGTCGGCGTCTGCGAGACCGCGGCGAGGGTGGCGATGTCGCGCTCTTCGGACGCGATCAGCCCGTCGGGCTTGGTCTCGTCGAGGGTGCCGAACTCGACGCCGGTGCCGCCTGTGAGGATGTCGTTCTGGCGGAGGAGGAGCTTGCGCTTCTGCGCCTCCTCCTCCGTCTTCGGGTCCTCGAGCCCGACCGCCGTGCGCACCTTCCACGAGTTGTAGTGCTGCGCCGTCATCCGGTCGAACGTGTCCTTGTTGATCCGCTTCGCGAGCGGGATCAGCGGCTCCGCCTCGCCCGGTGTCCGGCCCTCGAGGTCGATCTGGTTCGAGTACCGGACGACGGGGGTGACGCCGGCACCGTGCATGTCGTAGGTGATGAACGTGAGCCCGGTGTTCTCCTGGCCGAGGGTGTAGACGGCTTCCTCGTCGTAGACGAGCCAGTGCGATCCGCGCTTGCGGAGGAAGTACATCGGGTACTCGTCCTCGACGGCGTCCTGGTAGACCGCGTAGGTGTCCCGCGGTGAACGTCCACGGATCACCGCGGCGGTCTTCCGCTTGCCGTCCGGCCCGTCCACGACACCAGGGGTCACCGTCGTGTAGGCGTACCCGTAGCCCAGGGCAGCGCGGTGGATCGCGCGCTGCCGAGACGGCATGCGATTGCTCAGCCACGGAGCCCAGAACGCTGCGAGATCCCGGCCGGTGATCGACCGCGCGGCCTCGGCGACGAGCTGCTGCGCGACGGTAGTGACGACGAGGGCGAGCCACGGCGTTTCCGAGATGTCGCGGAGTCCCTTGTGCTCCTGGTTCGCCTGGGGTGGGAGTGAGACCTTCTCCGGCGACCAGCGGAGCCAGTTGTCGAGGTCGGTCAGCCGCTGCCACTCGAGCTGCGCGCTCGGGATGAGGGTCTTCTCCGCGAGCGTGACGACGCTCTCGTTGGACATCACCAAACCTGGCCGCCTCTCTTCTGAGCGTGGTTGTTGAGGATGAGCCGGCGCACCATGCGGGCACCGACCATGCAGACGGCGAGGTCGATCTTGTTCTTCGATTCGCGGCCGTCCTTCGCGATCGACACGTAGCCCTGAACGGGGTAGCGGCGAGCGTTGAGGACGTGCCGGCGGAGGCGCGCGTCGGCATCGTGGGTGAACGAGCCGGAGCGGATCTCCTCGAGCGTGAACGCGACGGCGGAGGCGAAGTCGCGGGCGTTGTCGCGGGCGGACATGTCGAACATGACCGAGTGCCCGCGGCCACCCTTCGACCCGGACGCCCAGACGCGGAGGTCGCGCTGGTGCTCCCGATGCCACTTGTCGAACAGCGGGTCCCAGTAGCGGTCCATCGTCTCGTCGTCGAGGACGTGCGAGGGGTCGCCGAAGAAGCCGACGACCCGGTACAGGTCGAAGGCGTGCTCGACGGCAGCGTCGACGTCCTCGCGGGGTGCGAGCCAGCCGTCGCCGCGCTTGCCGGGAGGGCGCTGCCACATCCCTACGGTGAAGACGTGCCCGTCGGACATCCGGCAGCCGACGAGGGCGGTCGCGTCGTCGGACTTCGAGCAGTCGAGGAACAGCACGACCTCGTCGCCGCGCTCGAGCACCGCGTTCGGGTCGCCGAGCGGGTCGAACTCCGCCGGCTCCGTCCATGCATCCTCGGCCGCGACGATCTGGTTGTACCACTTTCGCCGGGACTCGCTGGGGCTGTTCGCCGGGTTCGCGATCGACTTCTTGATGCGCCCCTCGGCGTCGAGCCAGACCGCGTCGCCGCGGACAGCCTTCACGACCGAGGGCGCGGCATCGAGGGTAAGCGGCGCTTCGGGAGGTGCCTCAAGCGAGTCGTACAGCACCCCGAACTCGACGTGCTGGGCGTTCTCGCCGACAGTCTGCTCGTACGCCTCACGGGCACGCTGCCCGACGGAGTCCTCACCAGGCCGGTACGCGTTACAGATGTCGAGCATGCGGGCGGGCGAGCCGACTTCCGACTTCGCCGCGTTGCCCTCGATCGCGCCGGCCATCGCATGGCCGCCGTTGGAGCTGTTCCAGTTCTGCGTCTCGTTCCGGACGATCAGCGACGGGCGGCCGCCCTCGATCGCCATGACAGACGAGGTCACGGCTTCGATCTGGCGGGTGTCGCCCATGCCCCAGACGTTCTGGCGGCCGACCTGGATCCCGTACCGTCGGCGAGCATCCGGACTGATCAGCGACGGGAACAGCTTCATCGTGTTCTGCGTCTGCTGCAGTGACACGGCGACCATCTGCACCCACGCGTTCGGGTTGTCGCGTCCGATCGGGCGGTCGCCCTCCCACCGGTCGAAGAGTGTCGGGCCGAAGAGGTGGCCGACGCCGAGGGTCGCGGCGACGGGGTCCTTGCCCCAGCCCTTGAGGCGCTGCAGGACGGCGGAGTGGTAGGTGAACTCGCCGGACTCGTCGAGGGCGAAGTACCAGAGCAGGAACCGCGCCTGCTCGGGGGTGTAGGTCCACGGGCCCTTCTTGCCCTTGAGCCAGAGCCCACACCAGGCCATGAACTCCCAGCCGAGCGTCACCGCCGGCAGCGCCCACCCGTCGTCGGTCCACGTCCAGGTCGGGCCGATCTTCGTCGGCTCCCAGTCGAGGTCCGCCGGCGACGGGGTGCGGTCGAGCATGTCGCGGTACCACGATTCGATCTCGCGGTACTCGCTCGCCTCGGTCGTCAGCTGGGACGCCGCGTTACGCGCCCGCGCCATACGGCACGGCCCATCGCGAGTTGGCGGCAGCCCGGTTCTGGTTCGGCGCGCTCTCCGCCGCACCGTCGACGTCCGGCAGCTTAAGCGCTCGCAGGAGCGAGGCCTGGGTGGCGCGGTGCTGGCGCAGCTCGGGCAGCAGCGGATGCGTGACCATCTGGCCCATCGACCCGGCGACGACCATCGGCTGTCCGTCGAGCTCGCCCTCCATCTTCACGATGAGGTCGGCCTCGGCGCAGGCGGCGCGGAGTATCTCGAGCTCGTCCTGGCGGAGGTCGTAGACGGCGACCGTCTCCTTCCACAGCTTCCGGCCGGCGGCCTTGAGACTGCGGGGCACGGCTGGCTTGGCGGGTGCGGTCATGGTGCCCTCCGGGGACGCGTGTGCGCCACCGGGGCGCGAGTTACAGCGTCGGCACGCGGAGCGCAGCCAGACGTAGCGGGGCGGTACCGTGGCGGTTGCCCGTGAGTGCGATGTAGCGGCCGGTCGAGTAGACCTCGATCGCGCGGTCGCCGTCGCGGTAGTTGCGGCCGGGACCCTCGTCGAGGCGACCAAAGATGTGGAGCCCCTCCCCGGAGCGGGACACCTCGATGTAGGTGCCGGGGTTGTCGGCGACGACGGCATGCGCCCAGTCGGCGACAGTCCCGTCGACGATGCAGTGGTCGAGGTCGATGCACCCGACGCCCGCACCGAGGACGTAGCCGATGCCCTCACCCTTCGTTGACGCGGCGGCCGCGGCGTGGGTGGACCATGTGTCGGCGTTCGTGGACGACGCCGAGTGGCCGTCGATGGTGATGGGGCGCTTGGTGCGGGTGAACCGGACGAAGCGTCGCTGCGCCTTCATCTCGGCGGGCACGTCGCCGGCGACCTTGGCGCGTCGGTGGGCGCGGAGACGGCACTTAGACCCGCAGAATCGGGCACCTGTGCGCAGTAGCCGCAGCGAAGCACCACACTCCTCGCACTCGGTCCCCGTCATGCTCCGATTCTACCCGATGAAACGGATAACTGGCGGAAACATGCGGAAGTAGCGAGGTGACGCGGGCCTCGCTCGTGGTGAGTTTGGGGGCCAGTTTGTGGGCGATTTCGGCTCTGACCGGGGCTTTCCTGCTCCGAAAAACAGAGAGACGGCGCACGCAGGATGAGAATTGCTATCCGGCGGTTTGACCGGATCTTCGCGGGGAGTCCCCCCCCCCCCCACCCCTGGTCGCGGGGGTCGCGGTGCCTCGGGATGGTCGGGGTCGGGGAGGTCGGTCCGAGTCGCCTCGTCGTCCTCTACCCGACCCCGATGCTACCGGGCGTGTGTGACGTGGGCTAGTCCTCGTCGTGGTCCTCGAGATAGCCCTGCTCTCGCAGGTAGTCGGCCGACCCGTGGGTGACGGTGATGGTGTCGCCTGCACGGTGACCGCCGACATCCTTGCCGAGCGTGACGTCTTCGGTGCCGGGGTCCGCAGCGAGTGCGTCGTGCGCTGCCTCGGCTGCGAGGGCGGCGTAGTCCGTGCCGTCGGACTGGTCGTCGCCGGTGTTCGCCTCGCCGTCAGTCGGTGCGGGGTTGGGCGTCTGCTCGGGCTGCTGCTCGGCTGCTGCGACGCGGGCCTTCTCGTCCTCGGTCATCGGTGTGCTGCCGCCGCTGTTGGTGTTGATGGGCTGGGCGTTCTTGCGTGGTGCAGCCATCGGGCTACTTCCTTCCGGGGTGTGGTTCGGTTGGTCGGTGCCGGAGCTCGGCGCGCTGACGGTTGCGAGCTGCTGACTCGCGGGCGGTCTTCGCGCGGTGGCACGGACCGGACAGCCACTGAAGGTTGTCGAGGCTGTGGTCGTCGCCTTCGATGATGTGGTCGCAGTCGGTACCAATGCCGTCGCAGCGCGGGTCGTGCGGTGCTGCCTCGCACCGCCCCTCGGCTCGCGCCTTCACCTGACGCTTGAGCTGCGGCCAGTTCTTCGGGAGGCGGAAGCGGCGGTCGCTCGTCTCCCACGGCACGGCTACTTCTCGATCGGGACGTAGGTGACGCCGCCGGCAGTGAGCATGACGTCGATGCCGACAGCGTTGCCGGCGAAGTACTTCACGTCGATGCGGTCAATGGACTCGGTGGTCTTGATGCCGGCACGCTTCAGGAGCGCACGGATCTGGGCGAGAGTCACGCGGTACCTCCTAGGGCGTGGGGCGCTTCCGCTCGGCTCGCGATGTGAGGTGCCAACCGCGGCAGAGTGGGCACCGATAGGCGCGCTGCTCGATCTTGGGTCGGCCCGAGCTATCGCGGCGCTGTGCGTTCGCCATCGCGAGGAGCGCGGCGATGCGGTCTCGGTAGCGGATCTTCTTGCAGGGCACGTCATGTTCCTACCGCCAGCCACCGACGTGGTCGGCCGTCCGCGTCCGGGGTCCGCATGTCAGCGCGGCTTCCCTCGGGGGTCTCGGCCTCGGTGGGGTCCTCGTGGCTCGGCGCAGCTGGTTGGCGGTGTGTGATCTGCGGGCCGCGAGGAAGTGTGGGTGGCCGACCACCGTGATCGATTTGCGAACCAAGAGGGCGGCTAGTCTCGAGGGATGATCCAGGACCTCGTAGGCAAGGCTGCTGACGGTGCAACGTTCGATGTTCATATCGAGTCTCCCGACTCGGGCCCTCAGATCATCTCTGTAAGCCAGACTTCGGTGGAGCACATCGACGGCCAGCACCTTGCCTTCGACCTGATGCTTGACCCGGCAGGTGTGCGGATAGACGCACCTTCCGGTTCTGTGGGGTTTCAGATGCGTGTCGACTTCGAATCCCGCGGCAAGCACCGACAAAGCACGGACGGCGTGACCTTCTACGAAGGCGACGTCATCCCCGCGTACCTGCAGCTACAGACCGAGATCCCGGCCGATGTGCCGGTCGAAGACGTAGTCATCAAACTGTGGATTTCTGAGTAGGGAGCGCCCCGGCAGATTCGAACTGCCGACCTTCGAGGTAGAAGCTCGTTGCTCTTCCGCTGAGCTAGGGGCGCGTGATGGCTTTCATGAGCCGGAAACGCAGCATGCACGCCGACTGTGAGTCGGTCGGGCATACGATGTCACGTCGATTGTAGCCTGAACTTGAACACCCCAGCAACCGATTCGTGTTTGACCGCGCGCCGCTACGCTCGTTGTGTGGACTGGGCGGACGTCGAATGGGCTAACTTCTTTGCCACGCTCGTTGCTACTGCTCTCGGCGCGGGCGTCGGACTTGGTGGCGTTCTCTGGACGGAGCGCCGCCGTGACCGTCAGGCGTACGAGGCCGCAATGAGGTCAGTGTCCGCGCGGGTAGTGCTGGAGGCGAATGCGGCTTCTGCGGATGTCGAGCGCTGGCGTTCGGAAGCTTGGGCAGCTGCCGATCGGGATGTGCGTGAGGTGTTGGACCTTGAGGTACTGGATACGGGAGCTCGTCTGCCGTCGAGTCGAGCGTTACATGCTGCTGTCGGCGAGGCGATGATCACGGCGCATGAGTCTGATTTGGCAGTCTTCGCTTGGGTACGAGACACCTGCTATGTCATTGATGCTTCGAGCCCAGTCGAGGGTCGAGCGGACGGCTACGAGGCGTTGGCGGATGTTGTCGTCCGATGGCGAACCCGGCGGTTGAGCACGAAATACGCCTGCCACGAGCTGCAGAGTCTGGGACAAGAGTTCATCACCCGGTCGACTTCTAGGCAAGCTGGGTGACGTTGCCGGGTGTCCGCCTGACCCGGCGGACACCCGGCAACGTCACGGCGTCAGAGAAGGCCTTCGTGCATCCGCGTTGCGGGAGCGCTTACCTCGCCAGAGTTCGCGTAACTGGCCAGCATTGACGTACACGGTCCCATCTGCGGTGTGCGTTTTCAGCCCGTCGCGCTGGATGTACCGGTTGAGGGTCTGCGGGGTGATTCGCATCTCGCGAACGGCTTGCTTCTTGGTCCACCAGGACGTCGCCTCGGGGGCTTCCTCGATCCGCATGTCGTTCATCAGCGTGCGAACGTCGCGGTCCTGGAGGAGCGCGGTGGTGTCGCCCTCGAAGCCGCAGTAGGTGCAGGTGAGGGTGAAGTCGAGGAGCTGCCCAGACCGCCACTCGACGCCCATCGAAGGGTCGCCGCAGATCGGGCAGGGCCGAGGGAGAACCGGCCGCATGCCTCGGCTTTCCCGTGGGAACTTCTTGCTGAGGTTCCACATCAGGTCAGCGACGTCTTCGTAGAACATGCCGGCGGTGGGGTGCCGGCGGATCTTGTCGTCGTGCAGCAGGAGCCAGGTTGTGAGGTTCGCGGTGAGCGCATGTGCGCCCTCGGGCGTGACCGTGGATCGGAAGCCCTGCGGTCCGGCCTGGTTCGACCACGCGTACCCAGCGGTTATGGGCAGTGGCAATGTGAGCGTGTCGGCCCACGACCGTGTCCAGTCGAGAAGCTGGGCGTACACGCTGTCGGATTCCTCGAGCGCGTCTTCGCGGAAGGGGAGGCGTGAACCTTGCTGCTTGGATCGAGGCTGGCCGTCGGGGCGTTGCGTGCCGGATGGCGGGACGAGGGATCGCACGTGGGCGAGCAGGTCTGCTGCGTCTCGGAGGCCCTTTCGGGCGCGAACGGCAGACAGGTCGAGCATGACGGTGGGGCTGATGGCTTCGGTGACGGTGTCGGTCACGTGTGCTCCTGAGGGTGAGTGGGTTGCGGCGCTCGCCGCCTGTTCGGGGTGAGAAGGTCAGGCGGGCATCCAGGGCATTTCGCCTGCTTGCCCGCGTCGGAGGTGTTTCGGCCAGTTGCGTTCGTCTCGGTCGCCGCGCCACTTGATGACGGAGATCATTGAGTCGTCGTCTTCGATGGGGCGGAGGCCGAGGCCGAACTCGGGCCAGCCGAGGAGGGCGGATGATCCGCGGGGGCGGAGGTCGCGTTCCCCGCCGAGGGACTTGCCGTGGCCGGCGTGCGCTTCCATGACGAGAGCGACGCCGCGTTCGCGGAGTCCGTCGAGGGCGACGATGAGTGGTGCGGCGTCGTCGTCGGAGTTGATCGCTTTCGCGAGCAGCTTGTAGAGCGGGCCGATGTACACGAGGTCGGGCTTGTGCTGGTCCATGAGCCGGTGAACCTGGTCGAGGTCTGCCTGCCGAGTGAGGTCCAGCCGAGTACCCGCCGAGACGAGTACTTGCTTGCCGGGGTCCGCGGTCCCGTGCTGGCGTGCCATGTTGGTCACGTAGCGGGCGTTGCGGGCCCACTGGACTTCGCTGTTCTCCGCGTCGATTGCGAGGACCCGGATCGGATCGATCTGGTAGCCGTTGAACGGGTGAACGCCGGCGGCTGCGGCGATTGCGATCTGGCGGCTGAAGTAGGACTTCCCTGCGCCTTCGCCCCCGGTGAGGATGAGCCGGTCGCGGCGTTCGAGGAGGTCGGGGACGAGCCAGTCCTGCGTGTCGGTGATCGTCAGGATGTCCTCGAGGTACTTCGGTTCGAGCGTTGCAGCGCCGACGGAAGCGCGTCGACGCTGCACTTCGTCCTTCACATCAAGCCGAAGCAGCTCGTATGCGACCTGCTCTTCGAATGCCGCGTTGATCGGTGCTGGCTCTGCCTGCTCCTCGGGGAGGACTACCGCTTCGAAGTCCGCCCAGCCGAAGCCGGCCGCGACATGGTCGGCGGGATCCTTCCCGATGTGCGGTTGCAGCAGCTCGACCTTCGCCGCCTTGCCGGCGAGGAGGTCGCGGATCTGCAATGCATGCTTCAGGCCGGGCTCGTCCATGTCGCGGATGACGCGGATCGTCTTCCCGTGCAGCGGTTCGAGGTCGTAGAGGCCGAACTTGCCGGCTCCGCCCGGGTTGCAGACGGCGATGAGGCCGAGCTTCTCGAGCGCGAGGACATCCTGTTCGCCCTCCCCGACGTAGACCACGGACACGTCGGCAGTGACCCGCTCGACGCGGAACAGGGACCGGTCATCCTTATTTCCCGACTGGAAGAACCGCTTGTCCGGCGACCGGTGGACGATCCGGCCGCCCTTGTACTGGTAGTCCTGCCCTTTCCTCGGCTCGTCGAACAGGTCCGCCAGGGTCAGGTTCAGCGCGTCGAGGACGTCCGGGGTGGGGTCGCTGTGGGACCAGAGGAGGGTGCGGCCCTCGACTGACTGCAGCGACACGGAGCGGTCCTTGGCGGAGTGTCCGGGGGCCTGCGCGTCAGCAGCCTCGTTGCCGCGCATCTGAACGTGCAGCCCCTTGTTGGTGAAGGCATCGATGACGCGGTCGAAGCTAGCCCTGCCCATCGGTGGCCTTCCCGACCTGCCCGTATTCGTCCGCGGTGAACGATCCGGTCACGTACATCAGCCGCTCACGGAGCTCGTTCGCGTCCTGCGTGGCCTGTGCAGCGCGAGCGAGAGCGTCGTCTCGCTGCCGCCGCAGCTCAGCTCGCGTCGTCATTGCCCACCACCAGCACTCCGCCCGGCCCGTTGCCGTACTCCGGATTGGTCTCGATCACATCGACCGCCCAGCGCTTGCCGGCTGGCGGGGATGGGTGCGGTCCGTTGAGCTCGCGGTTGCGTGCGATCCGGATCCGCTTCTGCTTCACGAGGTGACCGGGCGCGAGGTAGGTGTCGGGGTTCTCGCGCCGGAACTCGTCCATGAGGCCGGCTGCCTCGTCGTAGGGCATGTCGGGCAACGTGTCGGACCAGACTGCTGCGGCGAGGTCGGTGACCTTGCGGTTATCGATCGCCGAAGCCCGTGCCAATAGCTTGAAGGCGTCCTGCTGATTCATCGGTACCTCCGTACCTCTGCTGGTAGTCGAGCGCCGCCTGCTCAGCGTTCGTGAGCCGGCGCTGCTGGTTCGGGGTGGTGCGCGGTTCGGGCAGTGGGTCGTTCCACTGCGCACCGTTCAGCCACGTCTTGAGGTAAGGCACCCACCGCTGTGGAGTCTCGGCCGCGGTGTATGCGTCTCCGTAAGCGATGACGGCCGATCGTAGGTCGAGCTTCGGGTACTTCTTCCGGACCGACTGCCACTGCTGCAGCGCTCGGGACTTGTCGTTCTTCCGAGGCCAGTGCGACCACGCGTCCTCGAAGTCAGCGGGGTAGATGCGCTTATCTGACGGTTCTTCTGGTGGTTCTTTACTAGAGGGTTCATAAGCGCAGTCAGGCTGACCGGTTGAGCGCGTCGTGTTTGACCGGTTGGGCGCATCAGATTGACCTGAGGTCAACTTGACCGGTTGTGCGCCAACCATCAGTCGGTACCGGTCACTGGTCCGTGTGCCGTCCTGTCGAGCACGGCGTGCTCGGATGATCAGACCGTCCCGCTCCAACTCGCCGAGTGAGCGCCGGATCGTGCTTACGGCCATGCTCGTCATTTCAGCGAGCCGTTCCTGGCCGGGGTAGCAGGAGTAGTGTTCATCGGCCATGTCGGCGAGCGCGAGGAGGACGAGCTTCCGCGTGCCGGGCAGCTTCGTCTCCCACGCCCATGTCGTGGCTTTGTGCGCCATCAGGCGACCTCCTTTGTGGTCCCGCGTGCGTCTTTTGCAAAGAGCGCGCGGGCGGACTGCGCGGCTGTGAGCAGCGCTAAGGCGAACTTCTCGAGATCGTCGAGGCTGTTGAGCCTCGAGTCGGCGTACTGCTCGCTGACCGTGGCGGTGACGAGGTACGGGCCGAGCTGCACCTTGCTGCTGTCGGCTTCGTCAACCACATCGCAGCGGCTGACGTCGATGTCGAATGTGGGAAGCGAGCTGCGCCGCGTCGGGCTGCCCGGGAACGGAACGCGGGCGATCGTTCCGTAGTGGTCGATCACGGTCCGTTCCCGCCCGTCGATGGTCGCAACCGTGTGTTCGGACAGATCGGCCCAGTTGGGGGCGGTAACGGCGTCGAGAGTCATCGGATGACCGTCCCTCGTCCGTTGAGCACAGCGGCGTACGCGGATGCCTCCTGGTAGGCGGCGCTGAACGCGAGGAAGTCGGCTGCCGCGAGTGCCATATCGTCGGAGACTTCGGCGTAGATGGACCACTCACGGTCCTGGCCGTCGACTCGTTCGATTGAGACGATCCACCCTTCGCCGCGCTTTTCGTCGGCGTGGTGCAATGCTGCCGTACCGGCCTGCCCGCCCATGCCGTCAATGTGTTTGGAGTTGTCGCAGCCCAGCACGGGGCACGGCCGGGGCGGGTCCTTCATCAGCCGAACGATCGCCTCGGTCACTTTCCGCACGTACGAACGGGCTGGGTCGATCAGTCCGTCCTCGACCTTCGCCAGGTAGGCGGTAGACGTGCCGGCCATCGCCGCGACCAGTGGCTGGGAGACGCCGTGGCTGGTACGGAGGGTCTTCAGGTGGGTACCGGTTCCTGCGGGTGCGGTCTTCATACGGTCACCTCGGATGTCGCATCGATGAGCATTTCGAGCTCGAGCTGAGTGAAGGGGTCGTCGGCTTGGAAGCCGCGGGTCTGGCGGTAGAACACGCGTGCGCTGCTGCGGTAGCGCGAACGCCACCAGCGGCCGGGGAAGCGAGCCCATTCACCGTTTGGCAGGGCGGCACACACACGCTCGATCTCTTCGACCTCGCTGGCAGTCGCACCCTGGTAGATGAAGACGACGAACAGCTTCTCGGACGGCAGACGGTGGATCTGGAACAGCCAGCGGATGACTTCGCCGTTTTCGTCGATGCCGACGCGGACACTGTTGGACTTCGCGTCCCGGAACTGGACGTCGTAGTCCGCGTACTTCTTCCGCTCGGCGGTGGTTGGGGTGAAGGCGCTCATCGGGTGCCGCCACCGTCCACGACTGCGAAGCGGAGGGCGACGTCCAGCGTGCCCTGGTCGAGGGTTGCTTCGACGTACTCGTAGGTGCCGAGGTAAGTGAAGGTGATCTGGAATGGATCGCCCGGCTCGCTACCCCACTGATATCCCGGCCGCTTACCTTCCAGGTGCTGGGAGTGGGCGGCGCGGTCGGCGCGAACCGTGACCTGTTCTCCGGCGCGCTGCTCGGTCATCAGCACGAACTGCTGACCCTTCGTCAGCGGGTTCGGGTGCAGTCCGGTCAGCCCGGTGCTCACGGACAGCTTCTCCACGTCGATGACGTCGGTGCGGTATCGGGCGAGCACCGCGAAAGCGGTCTGTGCGAGAATGGTGTTCGTCAAAGTTCTCTTCTTTCGGGAGAGTGAAGGCCCGCCATGCCAGTGGCGGGCCTTCGTTGTTGATGGGGGGTAGTCAGAGCGCCGACGGCAAGAGCATCGCCAACAGGCAGATACCGACGACGGCGATTACGCCGAGTGCGTTGCGGAGTGTGTTCATGTGCCCGCCGTCCGGTGCCGATCCGGACGTGCCCCGGTCAGAAGCTCGTGCGCTGACTCCTGGGGACGGGCTGGTGTGTTGCGTGTGGTCGCTGCCGATCGCGGGTCAACTTGAGGGAGCACCCCGGCCGGGGCTGCCTACGGCGCGACGAGGCGTCATACCTCCCCGTCCACCACGACAGGGTCAGCACACTTGCGGTTCGACCGCCTCGGTTCCTCTGTGCGTCACTCGCTGGCGCATTGGCGCTGGTGCGTCGTCCTGCGAGCTATGTAGTTGTTTCAGCGCCGTGAGGGCGCGCCCGAACAGCGCCACCGTGAGGCGCTACTGAACGGAAGAAGTGGAGAGCGGGGAGGTCGGAGCCTCAGTCACGCTCTGCCAGGTTTGCGGCGTACCGGTCGAGGTCGTCCTTGCGGAACTTGATCCGCTTGGTGTCGCCGACGGGAATGAGCTCGCCTTTGGCGCGTAGTTCGTCGATGTCGCGAAGTGAGCAGCTGAGGTAGTAGGCGGCGAGCTCGCGAGTGAACAGGGCCGGGGCAAACTCGATGCGACTGTTCACGCGACCGCGCTCGTGACGGCTTCGAATGGCGGAGCCAGCAAGTCGGAGATGGAGACGTCGAAGTGCTTCGCGATGTAGCCGGCCTCCTCGAGGGTGAAGGGCGAGTGCCCCAGGAGTCGGCGTTTCAAGGTAGATTCAGCGATGAGCGTTGAGGCTGCCAGTGCAGTGATCGTCTCGCCTCGGCTTGCCAGGAGAGAACGCACCGATCGGGAGACCTTCTGGCTCGGAGCGTCGTAGTTCATGTGGACTACGGTAACCCATGCGAACTACAAAAGTCTCGAGAGTGGACACGGCGTGTCAAAACTGACACGATGAGTGTCGTGCCGAACTATGAAGTCAGTGATCTGACGCGACATGTCGCCTCCCGCCTCCGCGGCCTCATGGCTCAACACCGCGTGACCCAGGCGGAGCTCGCTGACTCAGTTGGCGTCTCGCAGTCGCAGCTCTCGAAGATGGTCCGCGGCGTACGCCCCATCGATCTTGACCAGCTCGACGGGATGTGTATCGCGCTGGGAGTCGACACTGGTGACCTCATCAAAGAGGCCGAAGCGGCGCTACAGAACTACGACTTCGTCCCCAACGCCCGCCTCATCTTCGTTGATGACGGACTGCGTCTGAGCAAGCCCATCGATACCACCGGTTGGGGTGACGGGCCGATCGTGCTGCCGCACTCGGCCCGTCAAAGCCGAAAGCGATCCGAGGACTAAGTCCTTTGTGGGCGACACCCTTAACGCAGCAGCGGCCCCGAGGCGCTCCAGCCGCTGAGGAAGGGTTGAAGGTCTTGTGCAGCCGCGGCGGGGAACACGGGAGTAACGAGTGCCGCGAAGGCGTCGAGCCGGTTCACCACCCGCTCGCCCGCCGCGATCCACGCTTGCACTGCTTCGTCCGACCCATCGTCGCGTCGACGTAGCTCGTCGACGAACGCGCGCACCTCCTCGTGTCGCCGCCATATCGATGCTTGCTCGACGAGCAGATCTTCCTCCTGCGACGCCCGGTGCAAAATCCGTGCGCGCGTCATCGCTTCTTCCCAGTCGCGCTTGCGCCGCTCCTCAGCCTGCCGCTGCTGCTTCTGCCGAGCCGCAGCCTCAAGGCGCGCGACCTCAAGTTGCTGGAAGAGCTCGCCGAGGCGCTCCTCGAGCTTCGCGGACCTGGTGTCCTTCCACCTGCTCTTGTCGAACCCGAAGCCCGGGCGCGTGACCCGCAGCTCGAGATCGCCCGTGGGTACGAACGTATAGTTCCGGTTCCTCTGCCACACCGGGAGTCGTTGGATCCGGTCGTAGGCTCGCCTGTCGAACTCGCCGTCCGAGTAGAAGTCGTGCTTCTCACTGCCGGCACCGGGCTGCTCGCGTACCTGGACCCGCAGAGTGGCGGCTCCCGACTCGAGTTCGACGTGTCCGCTCCATCCGCGAGCGTTCTTGCCCTCGCGCCTCCTACGCTTGTCGACGGTGCGAGGGTCTCGCGTTGTGATGCCGGCTGAGGCTGCGTGTCGGACGATCGACTCGATGATGCGTGCTGCGCGCGGGAGTGACTCCTTCGTCACAAACTGGTCGTCTTTGGAAGTCAGGAAGGTCTTAGCGAGCGTCCCGAGGTGTGACTTCGTCGAGATGACGGGTACATCAGGTCGCTCGGCTTCGTCCCAGAACCAGTCTCGGTACTCAAGGCGCAGCTGTTTCTGGTTCTGCCAGTTCGGGTGAGTGAGGTGTAGCTCCTTCCCTCGGGGCCGACTCTCACTTCGGTTGAACCGCCAGACAAGCTTCGGGTAGTCCAGGTCGTCGTCGCTGTCATTGAGGTCGAGACATCCGCCAGCAGCTTCAAGGCGATCCGCTAGTCCCGTCACTGCATCGTCCCAGCCGCTGGGGAGATCGGCAGGCGGGGTGGCCTTCAGGGCCGCAACACGTAACTCACCTGCATCGGTGAGGGTCGCGCTCCAACTGCGACCGCGCCCCTCGATGCGCACCAAGCCACGGCTCGCTAACGCCTTGGCCGTGATGCGGTGACCGTAGTTGTCGTTGACGTACTCGCCGTCTGGGCAGCCCCGCTCAATCCAGTGGAGAACGCGGAGCTGCTTGTGGTTCAGGTGCTGAGGTGAGAGCGGCATGACACGAGTTTGCGGCAGGTCCTGCGCCTTGTGGCCCGAGCAGGGGTGTGGCCCGTCGGTGCGGTACGTGCCACGATGATCCTCGTGGACGGTCACCCGTTCCCGTGTCGAGCGGGAAGCCGTCCTCCTGTGGGGGAGTATAGTTTTGAGTGTACCGGTCGGTGGCAGCGAGCCGTCGCCTTGCGCTGAGTGCGCCCGCGATCAGTTCGAGCAGGGAGCCTCGATGGCGGTGGAAGCGGCTTGGGACCGAGACAAGCGGTCGCCGTCGAGCATCGAATACGAGCGTCTCCGGACGAGTAAGAGGCGGGGTGACCGCGAACGTTGGGCGGACTTGCAAGACCGTTTCGATAGACTCGCGATTTACGGTGTGCTCGAACCGAAAATCGAATGGCGGCAACTTGAGGGAGAGCTTTGGGAAATTAAGACTCCTAATGATCGTGCCCCGGCTTACGAAACTAAAGCATCGCGTCGGCACGTGAGAAGCGTCCGTGTGACCCACATCTTTGCCAAAAAGACCGGCAAGACGGCGCAAGGCAAAATTCCCCGAAAGCACATAGATCGAGGCCTGTGGATGATCAAAATGGATAAGAATCATGAAGCTTCGTAGTACCCCAGTTGGGGGTTCAGATTCACTTTTGTCTGCCGCGAGATTGAAAAGCCGGATTCTTGCGATCCTCGAGGCTGCGCTGGAGCGTTCTGAGCTAACTCAGGTGCAGCTCGCCGATCGCCTTGGTGTACGAAAGGCGGCGGTGAACAACGTCTTGCGCGGTAACGGCAATGTCACGGTAAGCACTCTTGCTGAATACCTCTATGCGCTCGGTTATGAAGCGGACGTCACGGTTGTGATGGAGGGGGAAATCATCGCTTCGATGAGGGAGAGGCGCGCCCCGAGGCTGGAAGCCATCACGCTTCGCGATCTTGACCGTGCGAATGGCACAGTGCACCGCATACCTGCTCGCCAGCTGAATTCGGCACGTTCTACCAGAACGCTCACTAGTCGGCAGTGGCAGGTCGATGCTCGATCCAAATCAGCAGGAGTGGAATGACAAGCGAACCGAGCGACGTCGACGTCAGAGTGCAGATCATGACCTTGTGCGACGTAGCGAACGAGCGCGACCGGCTGATTAGTGTCTTGAGCGGGGGTGTAACGAGGATACAGCGGCCCTCATTTCCGGCTCCGCTGAAGGCGGACCTTGCAATTCTGTTAGACCTTCCCGCCCATGCTAGCGTGTTCGACATCTCGATGCGGCTCGAATTGAAGAATGTCCGGACCGGCAAGGAGATAGCGCCGAGCCTACACATGCAGGCCGAGGATGACGGGGAGCTTGACAATGTGGATGAGACCACAACCCGAATCACGTTTCCTGCCCTTGTCGGTATGCAGGAAATGGTAATCCCCGAGTCGGGTACCTTTAGTATCGAATTGCTACTGGGGGAGCGAGTGCTGAGTAAGATCGAATTGGATGCTGTAGTGAAAGAGCAGATCTGACGACGCTGTTCTTCACGCGCCGAGCGCAAAGTGCGATCCGAGCTTGTCCATCGCCTCGCGCGCTGCCGCCGATGACACATGCTGGTACTTGCGGGTGACAGCCTCGGACTGGTGGCCGACGATCTCGCCGATGATTTTGGCGTCCACGCCGAGCTCCATGAGAACCGTCGCCGTTGTGTGCCGCGCCCAGTGCGTCGTCGGGACGGGGGAGCCGGGCTTTCGGTCTTCGTCAGCGATGATGCCGGCCTCGAAGAGGATGTCCCGCCAGGTCTGCTCGTCCTCGCCCCACAGGTACGGCTCCCCGTTCGGCTTCCGCCAGATCAGCCCGTATGGGTTCGGCCGGTCAGCGGTCTTGATGAGGTAGCGGCGGAGCGCTTCGGCGAGCGCCGGCATCAGTGGCACGTACCGCGGCTTGCCGGACTTCGGGCGGATGAGGCAGAGGCGGCCGTTGAGCTGTTGGTACTCGAACCCGTCTGGGATCCGGAGCCGACGGTTCGAGCAGGATCCGGCGCGGTTCCTCCCGCAGCTCCAGGTGTCGTCGTCGATTCGTCCGCACCCGTGCTCGAAGGGAACTTCTGACAGCGCCCACTCGACGCCGATGGTGGGCTGCTCGGAGTCGAGATCGAGGGACTCGAGCCGTGCGCCGATCCGCTCGCCCTGACGGAGACCGCTCAGGAGCGCTACCCACCAGCGGGTCCCGTCGTCGTGCTCGGCTGCGACCTTGAGGACGGCGAGCGCTGCGTCCGTGCTGAGTGCGCCGCGGTTTGACTCGCCCTGCACCGGAGCGTTGACGTCCTCGCAGACGTTGCGGGAGGCGATGCCCTCGACACGAGCGGACTCAAGCATGAGCGACAGCACCTGGTACGCCTTGCGCGACGTCGCCGAGGAGCGGCCAGCGTCGGCTACGGCCTTCGTCATGATGCGCACGTCGGACGGCTTGAGCAGCGCGACCTTCTTCGCGCCGATCGTGGGGACGATCCAGTTCCGCGCGACCGACTCGTAGGACAGCAGGGTGTTCGGCTTGAGGTTCGGCTTCCCGACGGTCTCGAGCCAGTGCGTCGCCCACTGGTCCAGCGTCGTCTTCGTGTCGAGCGCGGTGCCGTGCTGCTTGATCTGGTCCTTGATCGCGTCGAGTTTGCGGCGAGCGCCCTCCTTCGTCTTCGACGTGACGACCCGCTGCCGGCGGCGACCGTCCGGGTGGAAACCGTCGTCGATCACGGCTCGCCAGAGCTTGCCGCCGCGGATCGCGTAGAGCGCCCCGTCACCCGAATCGCGCTTCCTCGGCACTGCAACCTCCCGGTACACACATCAGTACACACAATCAACCGCAATTACATGTTTGCGGTTGCACTCTCCGATGGTAGCCCGATCCGCATGAAGCCGGGCATGTACCGCGACTAGCGGCGGTCGCCGAGTACCCCCAGTATACGGCTCCTATTCACTCGTAATGAATAGGTCGTCGGTTCGATTCCGACAGGCGGCTCCGCCAAGAACCCCTCGTTTTCATGGAAACGAGGGGTTCTCCCGTTCACCAACTGCCTCTCCACCGCAGGGTGGAGGGAATGTATGCCGCATCTCGTACGCAGGGATGACGCGCCCCGAACGGGGGTCCCGTAGCGTTGCCGCGTGATCGAAGTCGACCATCTCACCAAACGCTACGGTCCGAAGCTCGCCGTCGACGACGTCTCGTTCGTCGTGCGGCCGGGCAGCGTGACCGGCTTCCTGGGCCCGAACGGCGCCGGGAAGTCCACGACGATGCGCATGATCATGGGGCTGGACCGGCCGACAGCCGGCCATGCCGTCGTGAACGGGCGGCCGTACCAGGCCTTCCGTGACCCTCTCCGCCAGGTCGGGGCGCTGCTCGAGGCGAAGGCGGTGCACTCCGGCCGGAGTGCGTACAACCACCTGCTCTCCCTCGCGGCGACCCACGGCATCCCGAAGTCGCGGGTGCACGAGGTCATCGACATGACGGGGCTCGACTCCGTCGCGCGCAAGCGTGTCGGCGGCTTCTCGCTCGGCATGGGGCAGCGTCTGGGAATCGCTGCCGCGCTGCTGGGCGACCCGAAGACCCTGATCCTCGACGAGCCGGTGAACGGCCTCGACCCGGACGGAGTCCTGTGGGTCCGGCAGCTCGCCCGACGCATGGCTGCCGACGGTCGCACGGTCTTCTTGTCGAGCCACCTGATGAGCGAGATGGCGCAGACCGCCGACCGCGTCGTCGTCCTCGGTCGCGGCAAGGTCCTCGCCGACGCCCCGATCGCGGAGTTCGTCGCCGGTGCCGGGAACGCCGGTGGCGCTGCCAGCGGCGGCTCGCGGGTCGTCGTCCGGACGCCGTCCCCTGACCAGCTGTTCGCGGCGATCGGCCCGAACGCCGGCGTGACCGCACGTGACGACGGCTCCTTCCTCGTCGTGGGTCCCGATGCGCCGACCGTCGGTGCGATCGCCGCCGGTGCCGGGGTCGTGCTCCACGAGCTCACCCCGCAGGGCGCGAGCCTGGAAGAGGCGTACATGGCCCTCACCCGCGACGACGTCGAGTACCGATCGGAGGGCACCCGATGACCGCTCAGCACGCGATGGCCACACCTGACACGATGTCCGGCGTCCGTCTGTCCTTCCCTCGTCTCGTCCGCAGCGAGTGGATCAAGCTCCGGAGCATCCGATCCACCGTCTGGTGCTTCGCGATCCTCGTCGCCCTCACCGTCGCGATGGCGGTGCTCCTCGGCACACTCGTGAACCAGGGTGGGCAGGCGATGCCGACGGACGCCGCGAACGGCACGCTGGTGAGCGTCAACACGGCGAGCGTCTCGTTCACCGCGCTCGTCGTCGGGGTGCTCGGCGTGCTCATCATCACCGGCGAGTACGGCACCGGGCAGGTGCGCTCCACCTTCACGGCCGACCCCGGCCGCACCGGCGTGCTGCTGGCGAAGGCCGTCGTGCTCGCCGTGAGCACCTTCGTGGTCAGCGCCGTCTCGACGTGGATCGGTGTCCTGATCTCGGTACCGCTGCAGGCGGGCAACGGGGTGGAGGCCGACCTCGGGGACCCGTCGGTGTTCATGCCGATCCTCGGCAGCAGCGTCTACGTGACGCTCCTCGCGCTGCTGGCCTTCGGGATCGGGCTGCTCGTCCGGTCGAGCGCCGGCGGCATCGCGATCACGCTCGGCATCCTGCTGGTGCTGCCGATCATCCTGTCGCTCCTCGGCAGCCTGATCGACGCGCAGTGGATCCTCGACGTCTCTCGGTTCCTGCCGTCGGACGCGGGGGCGCAGCTCTACGCCTACTCGTCGTCGGGGCCGGCCCCTGACCAGCCGGGCGTCGTGTTGAACGGCTGGGGTGGGTTCGGCGTCCTCCTCGCAGAGGTCGTCGTGGTCGGTGGCGCCGCCATCGCCGCGGCGCGCACACGCGACGTGTGAGCGGACCCATGACGGCGTCGCCCGCGCGACGTGTGAGCGGACCGACGACGCGTCGCTGAGGCGACCCACGACGGACTGGAGGCTCGGTGCCGGACCGGCACCGAGCCTCCAGTCCGTCCCTGGTCACCCGAACGCGTGGACCCGCGCCTCCCACGGGCGCAGCGCGCCCGTCTCCGGCACACCGAGGTTGCCGAGGACCAGGTCGCCGAGGCGGGACCCCACGTCCTCCGGGAGTTCCAGTGCAGAGGACGACAGGTTCGCGACCACCGCGAGTGGCGGCTCGGACTCGTCCGGTAAGGACCGCGTGAACGCCCACAGCGATGGGTGATCGGCCTCGAGCAGCTCGAACGCACCGAGCCGGACCGTCCGCGACGTGTGCCGGAGATCGATGAGTCGGCGCGTGTGCGCGAACACCGAGCGGTCGCCTGCTGCACGGTCCGCGGCCACCGTCACGGCAGGCCATCCCTGCCCCATGCCGATCCAGGGCGTGGTCGAGGAGAACCCGCCGGCTGGTTCGCTGTCGTCCCAGGGGATCGGCGTCCTGGCGTTGTCCCGGCTGCGGAACGCCAACGCGTCGAGCGCCTCGGCCACGGGCATGCCGCGCCCGACCGCCCCGCGGTACCAGTTGAGCGATTCGATGTCGCGGTACTCGTCGATCGTCCGGAACCCGGCGTTCACCATGCCGATCTCGTCGCCCTGGTAGACGTACGGCGTCCCGCGGTGCAGGTGCAGCACGGTCGCGAGGAGCGTCGCGGACTCGTAGCGGAACGCGAACGGGTCGGCCCCGAATCCGGCCGCAGCGGCCACGGCCGCGGCGCCGAACCGCGACACCGGCCGCGGCTGGTCGTGGTTGGCGAGGTAGAGCGAGTTCCAACCGGTCTCGGCGAGCGCGGTCTGCCACCGGGCGAGCGAGGCCTTGAGCACCGGCAGGTCGAACGGACGGTTGTCGAACTTCGTCGTGGGCCCGTGGTCGAGTCCGACGTGCTCGAACTGGAAGACCATGTCGAGCTCGTGGCGGTCCGGATCCGTGAAGAGCGCGGCGTCCTGGACGGTGACACCGGGCATCTCGCCGACGGTGAGCATGGCATCGCGGCCGGCGAACACCCGCTCGTGCATCTCCTGCAGGTGGTCGTGGACACGCGGCTGCATCACGTACGCGGCGCTGCCGTCCGACAGCGCTGCCGGGTCCTTCGCGATGTGGTTGATCACGTCCATGCGGAACCCGTCGACCCCGCGGTCCAGCCAGCCGTTCATCATGGCGTGGACGGCCGCCCGCATGTCCGGGTTGTCCCAGTTCAGGTCGGGCTGCTGCGGCGTGAACATGTGCAGGTAGTACTGGCCCGTGCCCGGGTCCCACGTCCACGCGGGCCCGCCGAACGCCGACCGCCACTCGTTCGGCTCGTGGCCGTCCACCGGGTCACGCCAGATGTACCAGTCGTGCTTCGGGCAGGCCCGGGACAGCTTCGCTGCCTGGAACCACGGGTGCTGGTCGCTCGAGTGGTTCACGACGAGGTCCATGACGAGCTTCATGCCGCGTCGGTGCACCTCGACGAGCAGCGCGTCGAACTCGTCGATCGTGCCGAACAGCGGGTCGATGTCCTCGTAGTCGCTGATGTCGTACCCGTTGTCGGCCTGCGGCGACCGGTACACGGGGGAGAGCCAGACGACGTCGACCCCGAGGTCCGCGATGTGGTCGAGGTGCTGGCGGATCCCGGCCAGGTCGCCGACGCCGTCGCCGTTGCCGTCCGCAAAGCTCCGCGGGTAGACCTGGTAGACCACCGCGTCCGTCCACCACGGCTCCGGTCCGGTCACGGCAGACGCCTCCTCGCGCTCACTTCCCCCTGTGACGGACGGTACTTCTGATCAGGGCAGGTAGTACGTCGGATTCGGCAACTTCACGGCTCGGTCGGCCGAGCCGCCAATGAGGTCGCTGTACTGGTCGCCCACGTTCGCGACGATGTCGTAGCGTCCGCCGGCCGCCGACTCGATGTGTGCACGGGTCTGCGACTTGTACTCGATCGTCGTGCACTTCGCCGTCGTGCACTGGACGTACGACGGCTGCTGCGACGCACCGACACCGGTCCACTTCGTGTAGTAGGTCTGCGTGCCACGCTGCTCAGCCTGGAACTGCGGGTACCCGACCTTCTGCAGGTTCGCGATCGTCGCCGTCTTCTGGTCGTCGTTCCGACCGGTCAGCCCGATCACGGTGCAGCCGGAACGCTGGGCGATCGACACCAGGGACGTCATCGACGGGGTGGCGGGGAAGCGCTGGTCCTGGACCCAGACGTCCTGTTCGGTGGGGTCGAAGACGAAGTGCATGTCCGCGACCTCCATGTCGTAGGTCCACAGCGTGGTGTCGTCGGCGTCGAGCACGATCGCCGGGTTGCTGTGCTTCGCCCGGCCGACGGCGCACTGTGCAGCGATCACCGGGGCCTGGCGCGCGACGATCGACCGCATCTCGCGGATGTAGGGCGAGTCGGTGCGGTTCGCGATCCCGGTGCCGGGGTCGCCGTAGTACGTCGCGATCGTCTTCTTGACGGAGTCGATGTTCGGGATGCCCTCACCGCCCTGCGTCGCACCGGACGACCCGTCCGCGGCCATCGTGAAGTGCGTGCGAGGCGCGAGCGACGGCTCGGAGACCCCGGGGAGGTCGGCCGAGGGGAGGTAGTACGTGGGGTTCGGCAGCTTGAGGTTCCGGTCGGCGTACCCGCCTTGCAGGTCGCTCCACTGGTCGCCGATGTTCAGCGCGATGTCGTACCCGAGGTCCTGCTCGATGTGCTTGCGGGTCTGCGCCTTGTACTCGACCGTGGTGCACGACGCCGTCGCGCACGTGATGTACGACGGCTGCTGGCTGGCACCGACGCCGGTCCACTTCGTGAAGAAGTCGTCCGAGGTGAACCCCTGGTACCCGACCTTCGTCAGGTTGGCCACCGTTGCTGCCTTCTGGTCGTCGTTCCGGCCGGTCAGCCCGAAGACCGTGAACCCCATCGCCGATGCGGTGTTGACGAGGCCGACCATCGACGGGGTGGCGGGGAAGCGCTGGTCCTGGACCCAGACGTCCTGTTCGGCGGGGTCGAAGACGAAGTGCATGTCCGCGACCTCCATGTCGTAGGTCCACAGCGTGGTGTCGTCCGCGTCGAGCACGATCGCGGGCTTCTCGCCCTTCCGGACCGCCCGGTCGTGGATCTGCCGCAGCTGCGCGGTCTGCCGTGCGACGATCGACCGCATCTCACGGATGTACGGGGAATCGGTCCGGTTCGCGATCCCGGTGCCGGGGTCGCCGTAGTACGTCGCGATCGTCTTCTTCACGGAGTCGATGTTGGGGATGCCCTCACCGCCCTGCGTCGCACCGGAGGATCCGTCCGCCGCCATCGTGAACGAGGTCCGCGGCGTCAACCCGGCGTCCGGATCGTGTCCGTGCCCCGGGGACCCCCAGCCGTGCGCTGATGCGGGCGCGCCGCCGACGACGGTCGCCGCGACGACGATGGCCGCGCCGACAGCGGTGGCGGAGAGGAGCCGGGAAGGAGACACGGGTCGACGCATGGCGTTCCTGATCGTCGGGGAGTGGCCCCCGGTCGGGGGACGTCCCAGCACGCTAGCTGGCAATCGGCAGTGCAGTCCATAGCCGGGTGCTGGATGTGGACAACTCGTCGACGCTGGTAGACAGGGCACATGACGGTTCGCTGGGGAGTCATCGGCACGGGCGGCATCGCCCGGTCATTCGTGGGCGACTGCACCGCTGCGGGGGTGGAGTTCGTCGCGGTCGGCAGCCGCACCCGGGCGAGCGCCGATGCGTTCGCGGCGGAGTTCGACATCCCGCGGGCCCACGGCAGCTACGCGGACCTGGTGGCCGATCCCGACGTCGACGCCGTGTACGTCGCGACACCGCACTCCCGCCACGCGGAGGACGCCCTGCTCGCGATCGACGCGGGCAAGCACGTCCTCGTCGAGAAGGCGTTCACGATCACCGCCGAGCAGGCGCGTCGCGTGGTCGACGCCGCTCGCCGGGCGGACGTCGCGGTCATGGAGGCCATGTGGACGCGCTTCCTGCCCCAGATGACCATGATCCGAGAGCTCATCGCGGAAGGACGGATCGGTCGCCCGCGGTTCGTGGAGGCCACGCACCACCAGGCCCTCCCGACGGATCCGCACCACCGGCTGCGCGACCCGGAGCTCGGGGGTGGCGCGATCCTCGACCTCGGCGTGTACCCGATCTCGTTCGTCGTGGACGTCCTCGGCGTCCCGACCGACGTCGTGGCGGCCGGCACGCTCAGCGCCGAGGGAGTGGACACACAGATGGGGATCGTGACGACCCACGACGGGGGAGCGCAGTCGATGGTGCACTTCTCGCTGGACGTCCGGAGCCCGAACACCGCATCGATCATCGGCGACGACGGACGGATCGACATCGACGCCACCTGGTACACTCCGACGACCTGGCGGGTGCGCGATCGCGACGGAGCGGTCGTGGAGGAGTACGACTCGCGTGAGGAACTCACCGGGTACGCGCACGAGGCCCGCGCGTTCGAGGCGATGATCGCCTCCGGCGACCACGAGGGTGGCGCGATGGACCCGGAGCAGACGGTCGCGATCATGGCGGTGATGGACGAGGCACGCAGGCAGGTCGGGGTCCGGTACGCGGCAGACGGCGGGTCGGCAGATGGCGAGTCGGCAGACGCCGAGTCGGCAGCAGGCCTGGAGGCTCCTCCCGCAGTTCCGTAGGATCGGTCCCGATGTCCGAGCACGAGTCCGTCCCCGACCGCCTCCGCGGCGTGTTCACCGCGATCCGCGGGTCGATCGCGCAGAAGCCCCTGCCATGGGCGATCGGTGGCCTCGCCGCCGTCCTGGTGCTCGGCTCCGGCGGTGCCGTCGCGGTCGCCGCGGCGACCGCTCTGACCGGATCGGCGTCCAGGGCGCCGTCGGCCGCGGGGACGACGAGCAGCACCGCGACGCCGACGGCGAGCACGACGCCGACCCCGACGGTGGCACCCCGCACGGTGCCGTCCGACGCCCCCGGGCCGTCAGCGCTCCGGACCTGCTCGATCGCCGGCCCGGCGTCCGCCGCCGGTCTCGGGAACTTCGAGGGCTACGTGATGAACGCCTCCACCGGGGAGATGCTCTTCTCGAAGAACGGCGACACCGCCGCGCAGACCGGCAGCGTCATGAAGACGCTCACGACCGCGACCGCACTGGCGGTGCTCGGCGGCGACCACACGATCCCGACGACGGTCACCGATGAGGGCAGCGGCACGATCGCACTCGTCGGACACGGCGACGCGACGCTCTCGGCGGGCGGCGCGACGGTGTACCCGGGCGCCCCGACGCTGGCCCAGCTCGCGCAGCAGGTGAAGACGAAGCTCGGCGACACCGCGGTCTCGACGATCGTCACCGACGACACCTACTGGAACGACGCCGACGCCTGGGACCCGACGTGGCCCGTCAGCGAGCGGACGATCGGGTACCAGCCGGAGGTCACCGCGCTGATGGTCGACGGCGATCGCGCGAACCCGGGCGCCGCGACCTCGCCCCGCTCCGAGGACCCGGTCGGGCGTGCAGGTGCGGCGTTCCGGACGGCCCTGGCGAACGCCGGCGTCGTCGGTGCCGCGAACGCCCAGATCGTGAAGCGCGCGACCACCAGCCAGAGCACCATCGCGCAGGTGTCGTCGCAGCCGGTGTCGACCCTCATCGGCCAGATGATCCCGAACTCGGACAACACCCTCGCCGAGATGCTCGCGCGGATCTCGTCGAAGGAGTCCGGTTCAGACGGGTCTGCGGCGTCACTGACCGGCGTCTACCAGAAGGCCCTCGCGTCGTACGGCGTCGACCCAGCCGGCATCGTCATCAAGGACGGCTCCGGCGAGAGCGCGTCGAACGCCGTCTCGCCGAACTTCGTGGCGCACCTGATGGTCCAGGTCGCGGCCGGGGCGAAGGGCCTCGGGACACTCGCCCAGGCGCTGCCGGTGTCCGGGCAGTCGGGCACGTTGTCCAGCCGCTTCACGGGGGCGAACGCCGTCGCGCGCGGCAAGGTGCACGCCAAGACCGGGTGGATCGACAGCGCGAACACGCTCGGCGGGTACATCGACGCGGCCGACGGGACGAAGCTGACGTTCGCGTTCTACGCCATCGGGTCCTCCCGCGCGGCCGCGCTGCCCGCCCTCGACGCGGTCACCGCTGCCGCCTACTCGTGCGGGAACAAGCTCACCAACTCCTGATCGACCTGGTGTTGGATGGGCCCATGACCAGGGCTCTCCTCGTGGTGGACGTGCAGAACGACTTCACCGAGGGCGGCGCGCTCGGCGTCGTCGGCGGTGCGGAGGTCGCCGCACGCATCACGGCGTTCCTCGGCCGGCACGCCGACGAGTACGACCTCATCGTCGGGTCGCGCGACTGGCACCACGGCGACGACGACAACGGCGGCCACTTCGCGGTGGGCGGCGCGCCCGACTTCGAGACGACCTGGCCGGTGCACTGCGTCGCCGGGACCCCGGGTGCCGACTACCACTCGGAACTCGACACCGCACCCATCGACGTCCACGTCATGAAGGGGCAGGGAGCGCCCGCGTACTCGGCGTTCGAGGGCACGACCGAGTCCGGCGAGGACCTCACCGACCTGCTCTACGACCGCAAGGTGCACGCCATCGACATCGTCGGCATCGCGACCGACCACTGCGTCCGGGCCACCGCCCTCGACGGTGTCCATGCGGGCCTCGATGTCGGCGTGTACACCGACCTCGTCGTCGGGGTGGACCCGACGCGGAGCGAGGCGGCACTCGCGGAGATCGCTGCCGCCGGCGGTCACGTCGAACCCAGCGACATGGACGAGGGGCTCGCGAACCCCGGAGGCGCGCAGCTCTGACCCGAGCGGGTCAGACCAGGAGCTGGTGCTTCGCCAGGTCGCGGTACAGCGGCGTGGACTCGACCAGCTCCGAGTGCGTCCCGACGCCGACGACCCGTCCGTGCTCGAGCACGACGATGACGTCCGAGTCGACCACGGTGGACAGGCGGTGCGCGATGACGAGCAGCGTGCGGTCCTCGGCGACGGCGTCGATCGCCAGGCGCATCTTCTGCTCGTTCACGCCGTCGAGCGACGACGTGGACTCGTCGAGCAACAGGATCGGGGGAGCGGCGAGCAGCGCACGGGCGATCGCCAGACGCTGGCGCTCACCACCGGAGAGCATCACGCCGTCCTCGCCGACCTGCGCGTCGAGGCCACGCGGGTCGCGGTGCAGCACGTCGCCGAGGTTGACGGCCTCGAGGACACGGACGCAGTCGTCCTCGCTGGCGTTCGGCGACCCGAGCAGCAGGTTCGCCCGGATGGTGCCGGCGAGCACGGGGGCGTCCTGTTCGACGTACCCGATCTGCGCGCGGAGTTCGTCGCGGTCGAGCCCACGGACGTCGATCCCACCGAGACGGATGACGCCCTCGGTCGGGTCGTAGAAGCGCTCGATCAGCGCCAGGGTCGTCGACTTCCCGGCGCCGGACGGGCCCACGAGGGCGACACGCGACCCGCGCGGCACACGGAACGACACGTCGTGCAGGACCGCCTGCTCGTCGTCGGCGACGTCAAGGCGGCGATCCGGGCCTCCCGGCTGGCCGCTCGCGCCTTCTGCGCCGTCGGGACCGGACGCGTCCGCGGAGCGGGCGTACCGGAACGACACGTGCTCGAACGTGATGGCGTCGTCGGTCGCGATGGCGGCGGCGGGGTGTACCGCGGCGTCATCCTGGTCCTCCGTCGGCAGGTGCAGGATCTCCTCGATCCGGCCGAGCGCGCCGAGTGCCTGCGCGACGGCGACCGCTGCACCCATCGCCTGGCCGAGCGGCATGATCATCATGAAGAGCAGCAGGATGAACGTGATCAGCGTGGCGATCGTGATCGTCCCCGCGGCCACCTGCGCGCCACCGACGCCGAGCACGGCGATGAACGCGACCTGCATCACGATGCTCGCGACGGGCACGACGAACGCGGACATCTTCGCGATGTCGAGGCCGCGCTTGTACGCCTCGGTCGCGTGGCCGTCGACCTCGTGGACCTCGCGCTCGGTGGCGCCGGCGGCGCGGATGGTCCGGACGGCGCCGATGCCGCGTTCGACCGCGGCGGTGAGGTCGCCGACCTTCTCCTGCGCGCGCTTCGACGCGATGCGGATGCGGCGGCTCAGCCCACCGACCACGACGATCGCGACGATGACGATCGCGACGGTGATGCCGAGCAGCAGCGGGTCGATGATCGCCATCGCGATGATCGCCCCGATGAAGGTGAGCATGCCGCCGATGGACTCGATGAGGCCCTGCGTGAGGACCGCTCGGAGCAGGGTCGTGTCGCTGCCGACGCGGGACACGAGGTCGCCGGTGCGCCGGGTGTCGAACTCGGAGATCGGCAGGTTGAGGATGCGGGCGATCAGCTTGCGACGTGTCGAGAGGACGACGCCTTCCCCCGCGCGCTGCAGCAGGAAGTGCTGGACGCCGTTGAGCACACCAGCGACGATCACCAGCACGACGAGCGCCCACACGAGCATGCTCAGCGTGTTGCCGTGCTGGACCGCGGTGACGACCTGGTTCACGAGCAACGGCTGGGCGAGTGACGCCCCGGCGCCGAGGATGCTCAGCACGATGATCACGACCATCGCGGGCTTGTTCTCGAACAGGTAGGACAGCAGGCGGCCGAAGGTTGCGCGGGGTCCGTCGGTCTTCTTCGGGCGGGCGAAGGGGGAGCTCATCGATTCCTAGTTTCTGCCGTACTTCTTGTGCACTGCCTGACGGCTCACGCCGAGGAGCGTCGCGATCTCCTGCCACGAGGCGCCGGCGTTCCTCGCGCGTCGTGCGGCGAGTTCCTCGGTGCGGTCGAGCTCGCGACGGAGCTCGCGCACGCTGGCGAGGGCGGAGAACGGATCGTCTCCCGCTGCCCCCGCTGCGAGGTTCGTGATCGTCGGCCGGTCCATGCGTGTCAACCTACATTGACGCTCGGTGCTTGTCAACCTGAGTTGACGCGCAGGGGCGGGTTGGGGTGGGTGCGGTGGGTGCTCTGGGTGCGCTGGTGGCTTCGGCGGACTGACGGGACCGACTCAGAACGACAAGATCGCTGTCGTACGACAACGACCTTGTCGCTGCGGCGCGTCTGCAGCATCCCGCGCGCGCAAGGAACGACAGCATCGTTGTCGTACGACAGCGATGCTGTCGTTCGGGAGCGGGGCGGAGCGGGGCGGCGGCAGGGGCGGTCGGCGCCGGCCGGGGCGAGCGGGGCGGGGTGGTCGTATCGCGCGCAGGAGGTCGAATCGCGCGTAGGCGGCGCGTTTTTCCGCGCACCTACGCGCGATTCGACCTCCCATCGCGCGCGTTGTGGGAGGGAACGTGCGCGCAGACGGACGGGAGGCCCGGTGCCAGCTGGCACCGGGCCTCCCGTCTCGGACGATGGTCGCGTCTACGGCGCGAGGCTGCCGGACGTGTGCACGTGCCCGTCCGAGGCGGTCGGGTCGGCGTGGACCCGCGGTGCGTCCCCGTCGCCGAAGTCCCCGCCCTTCGTCTCGCGGATGAAGAGCAGTGCGACGAGCGTGACGACGGCGGCGATGGTCAGGTACAGCCCGACCAGGAAGATGTTGCCGTCGGGCTTCCACAGCGCGAGCGCGATCGTCGGTGCGAGCGACGCCCCGAGGATCGACGCGACGTTGTACGCGATCGCCGAACCCGTGTAGCGGACGTTCGTCGGGAACAGCTCGGGGAGCAGCGCGCCCATCGGGCCGAACGTCAGCCCCATCAGCGACAGGCCGACGATGAGGAAGGTGACGACGGTGATCGGGCCGGTCGAGGCGGCGAACCAGAACTGGAACGTCAGACCGAAGAGCGCGATGCCGATGGTGGTCGGGATGAGGGTCTTCCGACGGCCGAACTTGTCGGCGAGGAGCCCGGCGATCGGCGTGAAGATGCCGAAGAACACCACGCCGATCATCAGCAGCGTCAGGAACTCGCCGCGCGAGTAGCCGAGGCCGACCTTCGGGACGAGTGCCGAGGCGGTCGACCCGGTGGTGCCGTAGGACAGCGTGAAGGTCGTCATGAAGTAGAAGAGCACGTAGGTGGCGACCATGCCGAGCGTGCCGACGATGAGTGCGCGCCACGAGGTGCGGAACACCCGTCCCAGCGGGACCTTCGCGACCGTGCCGGACTCCTGCACGCCGCGGAAGACCGTCGACTCGACCAGCCGGAAGCGGACGTACAGCCCGACGAGCACCAGCACGGCCGACAGCAGGAACGGCAGACGCCAGCCCCATGCCTGGAAGTCGGGGTTCGGGGTGCCGTCGGCGCCGGCGGGCATCGCGGCGTTGATCGCGATGAACAGGCCGTTGGCGAGCAGGAAGCCGATCGGGGCGCCGAGCTGCGGCATCGAGCCGAAGACGCCGCGCTTGCCCTTCGGGGCGTTCTCGGTCGCGAGCAGGGCCGCACCGGACCACTCGCCACCGAGGCCGACACCCTGTGCGAAGCGCATCACGGCGAGGAGGACCGGTGCCCAGATGCCGATCGAGTCGAACGTCGGCAGGCAGCCGATCAGGAACGTCGCCGTGCCCATCACGAGCAGCGATGCGACGAGGGTGGTCTTCCGGCCGATGCGGTCACCGAAGTGACCGAAGATGATCGAGCCGACCGGACGCGCGAAGAACGCGAGCGCGAACGTCACGAACGACGACAGCTGCGACGCGGTGGGGTCCTCGTTCGGGAAGAACAGGGTCGGGAAGACGAGGACCGCGGCGGTCGCGTAGACGTAGAAGTCGTAGAACTCGATGGACGTGCCGATGAGGCTCGCGACGACGACGCGGGAACGCGGGTTCGTGGCGGGTGCGGGTGCTGGTGCTGCCGATGTGGCGGACATGGGACGGTGTGGACTCCGAGCAGAGCGTCGTGCAGGCGACGCAGCGGTACCGGACTGCGGACACCGATCGGTTCGCGCAGGTGGCGCTGGTGTTCGACCGGGTGCGTTCGGTTGGTGATGTACCGCTTGTGACGGGAGACCTCAGTGTACGACGGATGTCGGCAACCTGCGAATCCGCCGAGGAGCTGGTATCCCAGTGTCAGTTGTGCGCGCCGACCTGCAGGTGTCCGGGGAGTTCGTGGCCCATGCGGTCGCGCTTGGTGTCCAGGTACCCGGCGTTCTGCGCCGAGACACCGACGACCAGGGGGACCAGTGTGTCGACCGTGATGCCGTGCTCTTCGAGCTGACGACGCTTCTCCGGGTTGTTCGACAGCAGCCGCACCCGGCCGATGCCGAGGTCGGTGAGGATGCCGGCGGCACCGCCGTACTCGCGGGAGTCCGCGGGGAGACCGAGCGCCAGGTTGGCGTCGAGCGTGTCGAGGCCGTCTTCCTGCAGCCGGTAGGCCTTCAGCTTGTTGACGAGTCCGATCCCGCGTCCTTCGTGGCCGCGCAGGTAGACCACGACGCCGCCTTCCGCGGCGATCGTGTCGAGGGCGGCGTCGAGCTGCGGACCGCACTCGCACTTCAGCGAACCGAATGCCTCTCCGGTCAGGCACTCCGAGTGCACCCGCACGAGCGCGCCGTCGGTCGGTGCGGAGCCGTCGGGCAGCGCACCGATGATCGCCACGTGCTCGGCACCGGTCACCAGGTCGCGGTACGCGCGCATCTCGAAGGTGCCGTGGCTCGTCGGGACGTTCGTGGACACCTCGAACTGGACCGGACTCCCGGGGGTGGGGGAGGTCAGCGCGTCGGTCATGGGGTACTCCGGTCGTTACGGGCCCCGTCGTTCGTGTGGTCGTCGTGGCGGCGTCGCTCAGGGTCGCGACCGGACGGACGTGCACGCACCAGCAGGTCAGGGCCGAGGCTGGTTGTCGATAGTACGTCCAACCGCAGACGTTCGTTCATGCTTCCCACACCGACGTCACCGAGCGCAACACGGGGGCCGCCGAGCACGACCGGCGCGACGTAGACGAGGTACTCGTCGACGAGTCCGGCGGCGATGAAGGCCGACGCGACGGTCGGGCCGCCCTCGACGAAGACCGTGCGGACACCTCGGTCGCCGAGCGCACGGAGCGCCGCATCGAGGTCGTGTCCTGGCAGCTGCACGAAGCCGCGGGGGTGGCGTCGGACGGCGGCGTCAGCGGGGACGGGGCGGTCGCCGAGGACGACCGCGAGGGGTTGGTCGGCGAGGAGTTCGCCGGCGTCGCCGCGTGCCGTCAGCGACGCGTCGTCGGCGAGCACGGTGCCCGTCCCGACGACGATCGCGTCGTGCGAGGCGCGCTGCTCGTGCACGTGCTGGCGGGCGGCCGCTCCCGTGATCCACTTGCTCGTGCCGTCGGCTGCTGCTGCCCGGCCGTCCAGACTCGACGCCCACTTCACGGTCACCCACGGGCGTCCCAAACGGACCGATGCGAGCCAGCGTTCGAGGAACGCGGAGGCCTCGTCCGCCAGGACGCCCGACACGACGTCGACACCGGCGGCTCGCAGCCGGTCGGCACCGCCGTGCACGTCCGCTCCGGGGTCGTCGATCGCGTACACGACGCGCCCCACGCCGGCCTCGATCAGCGCCACGGAGCACGGGCCGGTCCGTCCGGTGTGGTCGCACGGCTCGAGCGTCACGACGACGGTCGCCCCGCGGAGCTGCTCGGGTCGGAGCTTCGCCATCGCGTCGACCTCGGCGTGCGGCGTCCCGGCACCCTTGTGCCAGCCCTCCGCGAGCACCTCGCCGGTGGGGGAGAGCACGACGGCGCCCACTCGGGCGTGGTCGCCGAGCACGGGGCCGAGCGCTGCCAGTTCGAGTCCGCGGCGCATCGCCCTGACCTCGGCCGGCGATGCCGACGGGGCCGGGTCGGGAGTCGTCGGTGCGCTGCCGTCCACGGTCCGAGACTACCGGGCGGCCGCGAACGACTCGGCGGGCCAGGCGAGGTCGGATGCGGGCGTGCCGTCCGCGCGACGGAGCCCCTTCCAAGCCGAGGCAGGTGTGCCGTCCCGGTTCGGGATCACGGCGTCGCCGGTACCCGTGTACGAGAACCCGGCACGTCGTGCGACGCTCGCCGACGCCACGTTGCCCTCGTAGCACTCCCAGTACACGTCGGGGGCGCCACGATCGAACGCCCAGTCCACGACGAGCGTGACCGCTTCGTGCACGAGTCCGTGGCCGCGCGCGGACGGGGCGAGCCAGAACCCGATGTCGCGGCGCTGGGTGCGGTACGAGATGACGCCGACGAGCCAGGTCGACCCCGGCTGCCGGATCGCCCACGTGTACTCGCGGTCGGACGCCCACCCCGGCCCCACGAGCGCGTCGATGAAGGCGTTCGCGTCCTGCGGCCGGTACGGCGTGGGGATCGTCGTCCAGCGGATGACGTCCGGGTCCTGGCACGCTTCGGTGATCGCGACGGTGTCCGCACGGGTGGGGAGGTCGAGCCGGGCGCGCTCGGACGCCAGCGTGACGGGGAGCACGGTCAGCGCCGGACGCGCGGGACGAAGCCGATGCGGTCGTACACGCGCGCCAGGGTCGCATCGGCGATGGACTCGGCACGCTCGGCGCCGACGGCGAGCAGACGGTCGAGCTCCGCCGGGTCGTCGAGGAGCTCGAGCGTGCGGGCGCGCACCGGTTCGAGCTCGGCGACCACCGCGTCCGCGACCTCGCCCTTCAGGTCGCCGTAGCCTCGTCCGGCGAACGACGACTCGAGCTCGGCGACCGGGGTGCGCGTGAACGCCGACAGGATCGCGAGCAGGTTCGTGACACCCGGCTTGGCGGCACGGTCGGCCCGGATCTCGCGTTCGGTGTCGGTCACCGCGGACTTGATCTTCTTGGCCGTGCGCTTCGGGTCGTCGAGCAGGCGGATGAGCCCGTTGTCCGACGCGGCCGACTTGCTCATCTTGCTCGTCGGGTCCTGCAGGTCGTAGATGCGCGCCGACTCGGTGCCGATCTGCGCCTTCGGCACCACGAAGGTCTCGCCGAACCGCGAGTTGAACCGGTTCGCCAGGTCGCGGGTCAGTTCGACGTGCTGCCGCTGGTCGTCACCGACCGGCACCACGGCGGTGTCGTAGAGCAGGATGTCCGCGGCCATCAGGACGGGGTAGGTGAAGAGGCCCACCGACGCTGCCTCGGTCCCCTGGCGCGCCGACTTGTCCTTGAACTGGGTCATGCGGCTCGCCTCACCGAAGCCCGTGAGGGTGTTCAGCACCCACGCGAGCTCGGCGTGCGCGGGCACGTGCGACTGCACGAAGAGGGTCGACTTCGACGGGTCGATGCCCGATGCGATGTACTGCGCAGCGGTGGCACGGGTGCTCGCGCGGAGCTCGGCCGGGTCCTGCGGGCTCGTGATGGCGTGCATGTCGACGACGCAGTAGATCGCGTCGTGGTCGTCCTGCAGGTCCCTCCACTGCATGAGGGCGCCGATGTAGTTGCCGAGGTGCAGCGAGCCGGCGGACGGCTGGATGCCCGAGAAGATGCGGGTCGTGGTCATGGTGGTGTTCCTGTACTGCTGGAAGAGGGTGGGGAGTCAGAGCTCGTAGTCGACGACCACGGGGGCGTGGTCGGACCATCGCTGGTCGTACGCCGCGGCGCGGTCGACCGTGTAGGAGCTCACCTTCGCGGCGAGGTCGGGCGTGGCCATCTGGTAGTCGATGCGCCACCCGGTGTCGTTGTCGAAGGCCTGGCCGCGCCAGGACCACCACGTGTACGGACCGTCGACGTCGCCGGCCTGGCCACGACCGACGTCGACCCAGCCGAGGCCGGTGCCCGTCGACCCGTCAGCACCCTCGACCTGCTCGCCGTCGGCGCCGAAGAAGCGGCTGAAGTACGCGCGCTCCCTGGGCAGGAAGCCGGCACGCTTGACGTTGCCCTTCCAGTTCTTGATGTCGCGCTCGTCGTGACCGACGTTGAGGTCACCGACGACGACCGCGAGCGAGTTGTGCTCGCGGAGTTCCGGCAGTCGCTCCGTCATCGCGTCGAGGAACTTCCACTTCTCGTCCTGCTTCTCGGTGCCGACCTCGCCCGAGTGCACGTACGTCGACACGACGGTCACGAGGGTGCCGTCGATCTCGTAGTCGGCTTCGAGCCAGCGACCGGCGGAGTCGAACTCCGACGGTCCGAGCTCGACGCGGTGGATGTGCGCCGTGTGCCGTGACGCGATCGCGACGCCCGCGCGGCCCTTCGCCGAGGCGGGGTCGTGCACGATGTCCCACCCGTCGCCGAGGAGCGCGGTGAGGTCGTCGGTCGATGCGCGGACTTCCTGCAGGGCGAGGACGTCGACGCCCCGCCCGTCGAGCCAGTCGCCCATGCCCTTGCGGAACGCGGCGCGGACGCCGTTCACGTTGACGGATGCGAGGCGCAGGCGTGTCATGCAGACCACCTTATCGGCGGCCGCCGACAGCCCTGGACGCGACCAGGAAAGACGGGAGGCACGGTGCCAGCCGGCACCGTGCCTCCCGTCAGGACGTGGTCGCGACGCGCGCGATCAGGCCGCGTCGTGGTCCGTCTTCAGGAACTCGACCAGGCTGTCTGCAGTCGTCTCAGCGTCGTCGCCGGACACGGTGAGGGTGACCTCGTCGCCGTTCTCGACGCCGAGCCCGAGGAGCCCGAGGATGCTGCCGGCGTTCGCGGACTTGTCGCCCTTGGCGATCGTGACCTGGTGACCCGACGCGGTGACGGTCTGGACGAAGAGCGACGCGGGACGAGCGTGCAGACCGGATCCGCTGGCGACGGTGACGGTGCGGGTGGCTTCGGACATCGATGAACTCCTAGTCGATGGGTGGTGCGCTCATGGTAGCGAGCAGGGGGTGGACGGAACCGGGCGGGCGGTCAGGGACGGCCGGGCCAGAAGACCTCGGTGCCTGCTGCCTCGACCTCGCGGACGAGGTCCAGGTTGACGGCTGGGTCGGTGATGATCGTGTCGATCGCGGCCAGTGGGGCGACGCGACCGAACTCCTCCCGGCCGAACTTCGTGTGGTCGGCGAGCAGGATGCTCCGGCGGGCCGACTTGATCATGGCGCTCTTCACGGCGGCCTCCGCCATGTTGTGCGTCGTGAGACCGCGCTCCGGGGTGATGCCGTTGATGCTGATGAAGGCGACGTCGACGCTCACCATGCCGATGAGCTGGTGCGTCCAGGTGCCGACCCCGGCCAGGGAGTCGCTGCGGATGTTGCCGCCGAGCAGGTGCAGGTCGATCCCCGGGCGGTTGGCGACGGCCATCGCGACGGGGAGCGAGTGCGTGACGACGGTCAGGCCGCGGTCGGTGGGGAGCATCTCGGCGAGGCAGATCGTCGACGTGCCGGCGTCGATCATGATCGAGCCGTTCTCCGGCAGTTCCTCGAGCGCGGCCTCGGCGATGACCATCTTCTCGGCCTGGTTGATGCCGCCGCGATCGCCGACACCGGGGTGCAGCGTGATCCGCTCGACGGGGATCGCACCACCGTGGGCGCGGCGGACGAGGCCGCGACGCTCGAGCGACGTCAGGTCACGCCGGATCGTCTCCGGGGTGACCTCGAGCAGCTCGGCCAGGTCCTTGACGTCGACCCGGCCGTTGGCGCGCGCCTGCTCGACGATGCGCTGGTGGCGCTCTGGTGCGTACATCGGACCTCGGTGTCTCGGGAGGGTGTCGGGTGGAGCGGTCCGGCTCGAACGGATCAGAACGGGCACGGACGGCGGTGTTCGTCGGGATCGACGCCCGAACTGGGGGCGGCTCAGACCGAAACGGGCATCTGTTTGTGCATTTTTATCCCCGGATGTGTTTGTTTGTCAACGCGGATCGATGTAGTGTGCTGCCAAGCCGCACGGGCGTGGTCCGTTCGTGCCGCTGTGCACCGAACCACCAGAACGACCAGAACCACCGGCCCCCACCGCAAGCGCGCGTGAGATGAAGGAGTCTCGAATGTCCGAACTGCTCGGAACCGGCGTCGGCCGCGGCGTTGCCCACGGCCCCGTGCTCCGGATGGCGGACCCGCTCGGCGAACCGTCGACCGCGGCGCTCGAGGGCTCGGCGGACGACGCGAAGCAGGCGGTGCACGAAGCGCTCGCCGCGGTGGCCGAGGACCTCACCAAGCGCGGACAGCTCGCCGGTGGCGACGCCCAGGCCGTGCTCGAGGCGCAGGCGCTCATGGCGCAGGACCCCACGCTCCTCGACGACGTGCACTCCCGCATCGACGGCGGCACCAACGCCGAGCGCGCGGTGTTCGAGGCCTTCGGCCAGTTCCGCGACCTGCTCGTCTCGATGGGCGGCTACATGGGGGAGCGCGCGACGGACCTCGACGACGTCGCCCAGCGCATCATCGCCAAGCTCCGGGGCGTGCACGCACCCGGTGTGCCCGAGTCGGACACCCCCTTCGTGCTCGTCGCCCGCGACCTCGCCCCCGCTGACACCGCACTCCTCGACCTCGACAAGGTCCTCGCCCTCGTCACCCGTGACGGCGGCCCGACCTCGCACACCGCGATCCTTGCCCGCGCCAAGGGCATCACCGCGATCGTCGGTGTCACCGGCGCCGACGACCTCGCCGACGGCCAGACGGTCGTCGTCGACGCCGCTGCCGGCACCGTCGTCACCGAGCCGTCCGCCGAACTCGTCGCCGACGTCGAGCAGCGCATCGCCGACCGCCTCGCCGCCGCAGCAGCGCCCCTCACCGCTGGTGCCCTCGCCGACGGCCACGTCGTGCCGCTCCTCGCCAACCTCGGGAGCCCGGCAGACGCCGCCGGCGCCGTCGCTCTCGGTGCGGAGGGCGTGGGGCTCTTCCGCACCGAGTTCCTCTTCCTCGACTCCCCGAAGGCCCCGACGGTCGACGAGCAGAAGGAGTCGTACAAGCAGCTCCTCGCCGCGTTCCCCGGCAAGAAGGTCGTCGTCCGCGCGCTCGACGCCGGCGCCGACAAGCCGCTGCCGTTCCTCACCGACAAGGACGAGGAGAACCCGGCGCTCGGACGCCGCGGGCTCCGTGCGCTCCGGAACCACCCCGAGGTGCTCCGCGACCAGCTCACCGCGCTCGCGCAGGCCGACGCCGAGACCGAGGCCGACCTCTGGGTGATGGCACCGATGGTCGCCGACGCCGAGGAGACCGAGTACTTCGTCGACCTCGCCCGTGAACTCGGGATCAGGACCGCCGGCGTGATGGCCGAGGTGCCCTCGCTCGCGCTGATGGCCGAGCAGGTGTTCCAGTCGGCCGACTTCGTGTCGATCGGCACGAACGACCTGACCCAGTACACGATGGCCGCCGACCGCATGCTCGGCACCGTCGCGAGCTACCAGGACCCCTGGCACCCCGCCGTCCTCCGTCTCGTCGCGCAGCTCGGCACCGCCGGTGTCGGCGCGTCGAAGCCCGTCGGCATCTGCGGCGAGGCCGCCGCCGACCCGCTCCTCGCCGTCGTCCTCGTCGGACTCGGCGCCACCACCCTCTCCATGACCCCCGCAGCCCTCGCCGACGTGCGTGCCGAACTCGGCAAGCACACCCTCGACGAGGCCCGCGAGATGGCCCAGGCGGCACTCGCCGCGTCCACGGCGGCAGCAGCCAAGTCCGCCGCCGCGGCCGCGCACGCCGTCTGAGCCCACCCAGCACCACCCCTTCCCTGACACAGCAGCAGCACCACCACACAGAAAGTCACCGCACATGACAACGTCGTCCGTTGCAGCGCCCGACGCCCCCGCGAAGTCGCGGGGCGGCGCACGCGTCGCCGTTCAGAAGTTCGGCACGTTCCTCTCCGGCATGGTCATGCCCAACATCGCGATCTTCATCGCGTGGGGCATCATCACCGCCTTCTTCATCGAGACCGGCTGGACCCCCGTGGGCATCCTCGGCGGGTTCGGCGAGACGAACGGCGTGGCCAACATCGGCCTCGTCGGTCCGATCCTGACCTACCTCATCCCGCTCGCGATCGCGATCCAGGGCGGCCGGATGGTCTACGAGACCCGCGGCGCCGTCGTCGGCTCGATCATGACGATGGGCGTCATCATCGGCGCCAACGGCACCACGATGATCCTCGGCGCGATGATCTGCGGGCCGCTCGGCGCGTACCTCATCAAGCAGATCGACAAGATCTGGGACGGCAAGATCAAGCCGGGCTTCGAGATGCTCGTGAACAACTACGCGGCCGGCATCCTCGGCTTCGTGCTCGCGATGATCGGGTTCTTCTGGCTCGCCCCGCTGTTCAAGCTGATCGCCGAGGGGCTCGGTGCCGCGGTGAACTTCCTCGTCCAGCACTCGCTGCTGCCGCTCGCGAGCGTCATCATCGAGCCGGCGAAGGTGTTCTTCCTCAACAACGCGATCAACCACGGTGTGCTCGACCAGCTCGGCGCGCAGCAGGTGCAGGCGTCCGGCAAGTCCATCCTGTTCCTCCTCGAGGCGAACCCCGGCCCCGGTCTCGGCATCCTCCTCGCCTTCACGTTCTTCGGTGTCGGTATCGCCCGCTCGACCGCTCCCGGCGCGATCATCATCCAGTTCTTCGGCGGCATCCACGAGATCTACTTCCCGTACGTGCTGCAGAAGCCGGTCCTGTTCATCGCCGTCATCCTCGGTGGTGCAACCGGTGTCGCGACCAACGTGGCGTTCCACTCCGGCCTCGTCGCTCCCGCATCGCCCGGGTCGATCTTCGCCGTGCTCGGTGCGACCGCGAAGGACAGCTTCGTCGGCGTCATCCTGTCCGTGCTCTTCTCCGCAGCGGTGTCCTTCGCCGTGGCGTCGTTCTTCCTCATCGCCACCCGCAAGCGCGACCTCGCGTCCGGCGGCGGCGACATGGCGGCGGCGTTCGACAAGATGCAGGCCACCAAGGGCCGTGACGCCAACGCGGCGACCGCCGGTCTCTTCGGCGGCAACGCCCCGGCGAACGCCGACGAGGCAGCTGCCGTCGGCGGCACCACGACCGCGACCCGGGTCGAGAACGTGGTGTTCGCCTGCGACGCCGGCATGGGCTCGAGTGCCATGGGTGCGAGCGTCCTCCGCAACAAGATCAAGAAGGCCGGCATCGAGGGCGTCACCGTCGTCAACAAGGCCATCGCGAACCTGTCCGGCGACGAGGACCTCGTCATCACGCAGGAAGAGCTGACGGACCGCGCCAAGCAGAAGACCCCGAACGCACAGCACGTGTCGGTCGGCAACTTCATGAACGCGCCGCAGTACGACCAGGTCGTCGAACAGCTCAAGAACCAGTAACGCAGTGCAGTATCGGAGGGGGTGGGCCACGGCCTGCCCCCTCCACCACGTCCACGAAGCAAGGAGAACACCCATGCCCGTCCTGCAGGAGAGCCAGATCCGCATCCACGCCGAGGACACCGCTCCGACCAAGTCGGAAGCGATGAAGGAGGCGGCCGAGATCCTCGAGGCTGCAGGCGCGGTCACCGGTGAGTACTACCCGGCGATGCTCGAGCGCGAGAAGAGCGTCTCGACGTACATGGGCAACTTCCTCGCCATCCCGCACGGCACCAACGACGCGAAGGACGCCATCAAGTCGTCCGCGCTGTCGTTCATCCGCTACGCGGCCCCGATCGACTGGGACGGCAACGAGGTCCGCTTCGTCGTCGGCATCGCCGGGGTGAACAACGAGCACCTCGACATCCTGTCCAAGATCGCGATCGTGTTCTCCGACGAGGACCAGGTCCAGGCGCTCACGGACGCCCCCGACGTCGCCGCGATCCTGGCCATCCTCGGCGAGGTCAACGAGTGACCGACCAGCGCACCGCCGTCCACTTCGGCGCGGGGAACATCGGCCGCGGCTTCGTCGGGCTGCTCCTGCACGAGGCCGGCTACGAGGTCGTCTTCGCCGACGTCGCCGCGCCGCTGATCGACGCCCTGGCCGCTGCCGACTCGTACACCGTGCACGAGGTCGGTGCCGGTGCCCGTGACCACGAGGTCACGAATTTCCGTGCACTCAACAGCGCCCAGGACGAAGCCGCCGTGGTCGCCGAGATCGCGGCGGCCGACATCGTCACCTGCGCCGTCGGTCCGAACGTGCTGAAGTTCATCGCCCCCGTGATCGCCGCGGCCCTCCAGGCACGACCGGCCGACGCCGCACCGATCGCCGTGATGGCGTGCGAGAACGCCATCAACGCGACCGACCGGCTCCGCGAGTTCATCGTCGACGCGCTGCCGTCGGACGCCCGCGACCAGGCGCTCGCGAAGGCCGTCTTCGCGAACACCGCGGTCGACCGCATCGTCCCGGCCCAGCCGGAGGGCGCCGGCCTCGACGTCACCGTCGAGACGTACTTCGAGTGGGCCATCGACCGCACGCCGTTCGGGGGCCCCGAGCCGGGGATCCCCGGCGTGCACTACGTCGACGGCCTCGCGGCGTCGATCGAGCGCAAGCTCTTCACGGTGAACACCGGGCACGCCACGGTCGCGTACCACGGGTTCCTCGCGGGAGCGGACAAGATCTCCGACGCCATCGCGATCCCCGCGGTCCGGTCCGAGCTCGAGTCGGTGCTCGCCGAGACGAGCGACCTCCTCGTCCGTCGCCACGAGCTCGACCCGGAGTTGCACCGCGCCTACGTCCAGGCGATCATCGGCCGGTTCGAGAACCCGCACCTGCCGGACACGGTCACCCGCGTCGGTCGGCAGCCGCTCCGCAAGCTCTCCCGCGACGAGCGATTCGTCTCACCGGCAGCGGCACTCGCGGAGGACGGCACCGAGCCCGTCGCGCTCCTCGACGCGATGGGCGCTGCGCTCCGCTTCGACGTCCCCGACGACGAGCAGAGCGTCGAGCTGCAGGCGCTGCTCGCATCCGACAAGTCGGATGCCGACGTCGTGACCGAGATCACGGGTCTGGGTGCGGAACACCCGCTGCACGCGGCGTTCGCGGACCGCGTGCGCGTCGCGCGCTCCTAGCCACGCGCGGACGGGAGGCCCGGTGCCAGCTGGCACCGGGCCTCCCGTCTGTCTCGGACTCCTGTCCAGGGCGGCGGGTACCGTCCGGGACATGACGACACAGTGGGTGGCGCCGCGTCCCGGCGGCAGCGAGGTCCTGGAAGCGATCGACGTGGAGGTCCCGGCGCCGGGACCCGGCGAGGTCACGATCGAGGTGCGCGCCGCTGGCATGAACCCCGCCGACACGAAGCACACCCGCGGAGGCGACCCCTCCGCGTACCCGATGCCGATCGGCTACGAGGTCGCCGGGGTCGTCTCCGCCGTCGGACCCGACGTGTCGTTCGCGGTCGGCGACGAGGTCCTGGCCTTCCGCATCGCCGGCGGGTGGACGGCATCGCTCACGGTGCCAGCGGTCGACGTCTTCCGGAAGCCGGCATCGCTCGGGTTCCCGGAGGCGGCGAACCTGCTGCTCGCCGGCGCCACGGCGGCCGACGTGATCCGGGTCACCCGGGCCTCCGGCAACGACACGGTGCTCGTGCACGGCGCCTCGGGTGCCGTCGGGCTCAGTGTCCTGCAGCTGCTCCGTCCGCTCGGAGCCCGGGTGCTCGGCACCGCGTCGGAGCGTGGAGCAACAACCGTGCGGCGGTACGGCGGCGAGTGGGTGCCGTACGGTGACGGGCTCGAGGACCGGGTGCGCGAGGCCGCGCCGAACGGGGTCGACGTCGCGATCGACTGTGTCGGGACCGACGAAGCCGTCGACGTCTCACTGGCCCTCGTCGCCGACCGGAGCCGCATCGTCACGATCGCCGCGCAGGCCAGGGCGGCGGCGGACGGATTCCCGGCGGTCGGCGGTGCCCAGCCGGAGAGCAAGGCGTTCCGGGACTCCGTCCGGCAGCGGCTGGTCGACCTCGCCGGAGCCGGGCAGCTCGACGTGCTGGTCGCGCGGACCTTCCCGTTGGCGTCGGCGCGCGAAGCCGCCGAACTGCTGGAGTCCGGGCACCCGGGCGGGAAGCTCGCACTCGTTCCCTGAGGATGTGCCAAGATCACGGCGTGAGCGATCAGTATCCGCCGTACGGCCGGCCGAACCACAACCCGTACGGGCAGAACCCCTCCGGTCAGCAGCCGAGCTCGGGCCAGCCGCCGCTCTGGGCGCCCTGGTACGGGATCCCGTTCCCGCAGGCCTTCCTGCGGTTCTGGAAGAAGTACGTCCGCTTCGACGGACGCGCCAGCCGCAGCGAGTTCTGGTTCTGGGCGCTCTGGTACGTCCTCGGCAACGTCGCGACCGGCATCGTGGGCGGCGTCTTCAACGCGCTGCCGTTCATCGACAACGCGGACGACGGGCTGAGCAGCCTGTGGGCACTGGCATGCGCGCTCGGGTTCATCGCGCTGACCGTCCGTCGCCTGCACGACGTGAACCTCAGCGGCCTGTTCGCGCTGCTGTTCATCATCCCGCCGATCGGTGTCCTGTTCTCCCTGATCGTCGGGTGCCTGGGGACGAACCCGCAGGGACAGCAGTACGACCGACCGGACCGCGGCTGATCCGGCCCGCTCGGGGCCGGACACCGATCGACGCACGACAGGGGACAGCGTGAGCAACACCGATCCGACGCAGGGGCAGCAGGGGCCGTCCGGCCAGCAGCCGGGGCACGGCGGGCAGCAGGGCCGGCCGCAGTACGGCGGTCAGCCCCCGTACGGCAACCAGCCGCAGTACGGCAACCCGCCGCAGTACGGCAACCAGTCGCGGTACGTCGGCCAGCAGGGGCAGCAATGGCAGCAGCCGTACGGGCAGCCCCAGTACGCGCAGCCGTACCCGACGTTCCCACCGATCCCCACCGGCCCCGGAGGCACGCCCCCGCTCTGGGCGCCGCACTACGGCATCGGGTTCCTCGGCGCGATCAAGCGCTTCTTCACGAAGTACGCGCGGTTCGACGGCCGCGCCAGCCGGAGCGAGTTCTGGTGGTGGCTCCTCGCCAACGCGATCGTGACGGTCGTGCTCTACGGCGGGTTCATCGCTGCGCTCATCACGTGGAGCGTCGCGAACAGCACGACGGACCAGTACGGGTACAGCCACACGACCGGGGCGCCGCCGTTCTGGGCGTTCGGACTCCTCTTCCTCTGGGGGATCTGGGGACTCGGGACGATCGTGCCGAGCCTCGCCCTCGGGTGGCGCCGGGTCCACGACGCGAACCTCGCCGGCCCGTTCTGGCTCATCTCGTTCGCCGCCGGATTCGCCGGGATCGTGTTCGGCTGCCTCGAGCCGAACCCGGCCGGTGCGCAGTACGACCGGCCCGACCAGCGGTAGTCGAGACTTCTTCGGACGGACGGGTGCCGTTCTGATTGACTCTGACAGGAGTATCAGCCGACACCCAGGGGGTCCACCATGACCGATCAGTACCCGTCCGACAATCCGTACGGGCAGCAGCCCGCCGGACACACGCCGCAGTACGGTGCGCCCGCGCCGACGGGGCCTGATGGCGAGCCGCCACTGTGGGCACCGTGGTACGGGATCTCCTTCGGGGGAGCCGTCCGCCGGTTCTTCAAGAAGTACGCCCGGTTCGACGGTCGTGCGAGCCGCAGCGAGTTCTGGTGGTGGTACCTCGCGAACGGCATCATCAGCATCGTGCTCGGCATCCTGCTCGGAGTGGGCGCCGCGACGTCGCAGATGACCACCGCGTCGAACGGGTACAGCACCGTGTCGACGATGCAGAGCCCCTCGGCGCTCTACGTCATCGTCGGGATCATCGCGACGATCTGGGGCCTCGCCATCCTCGTCCCGTCGATCGCCCTGTTCTGGCGCCGACTGCACGACGCGAACCTCGCCGGGCCGTTCTGGTTCCTCGGGTTCATCCCGTTCGTCGGCGGGATCATCCTCATCATCCTGGCGATCCTGCCGTCGAAGCCCGAGGGGCAGCGGTTCGACCAGCCCGGTCGCGGCTGACCGGTCAGACCACGAAGCAGGGCCCCGGCGTGTGCCGGGGCCCTGCTTCGTCGTGGGGAGGCGTCAGACCGCGCGGACGCGGACCAGGGACCCGTCGACGACGAGGTCGCGGACGGTCGTGGTCGGGTCGGCGATCTGGAAGCGGAGCGCGCCACCCGGCTGCTCGAACCAGGGCTGCACGAACCGGACGGACACCAGGAACGGACGGTCGACGACGTAGCGGTGCACCTCGGGTGCCGCCGCGACGTGCGGGGGGAGCGACCGCGACGGCATCGGGGTGTCGAGCGGGTGCAGCAGGTACCCGTCCGGACCGCCGATGCGGTCGACCGGGACACCCGCCGGGATCTGGATGGTGAGGCCGTCCGGGCCCGCCTGCGACACCTGCTGCGCGAGCTGCGGGTACGTCGACGCTGCGCGGTCGCGGAGGCCGTCGAGCTCGTGCCGCTGGATGTCGCGCGGCGCGGGGAACGGACGGTTCAGGAACCGGCGGAGCATCTCGACCGCGTCCGACTCACCGCGAGCCGTCGCCAGACGTCGCGCGGTGCCGTAGTCGACGACCTCGAGCGCGAAGGTGTCCGCGCCGTCGGCCGGCACGAGGCGCAGCGCACCCTCGACGGGAGGCTCGTGCAGTGTCTCTCCGGGGAGCTGCACGTAGCGGATCGTGTAGCCGAGCTGGTCGAGGATGGGGCGGGTGTCCGCGAACGTCATGAGCGGGAGCCTAGTGGTCTGACCTCTGCCGATCCTGGTGCCGCGACGGACCTATGCTCGACCACGCATGACCGCCTGCTTGACCTCCGAGATCGCCTTGGTGACCTGGATGCCGCGGGGGCAGGCGTCGGTGCAGTTGAAGGTCGTGCGGCAGCGCCAGACGCCTTCCTTGTCGTTGAGGATGTCGAGGCGCACGTCGGCCGCGTCGTCGCGCGAGTCGAAGATGAAGCGGTGCGCGTTGACGATCGCGGCCGGGCCGAAGTACTGGCCGTCGGTCCAGAACACCGGGCAGGACGACGTGCACGCTGCGCAGAGGATGCACTTCGTGGTGTCGTCGAAGCGGGCGCGGTCGGCGACGGACTGCACGCGCTCCTTGCCCTTCTCCGGCGTGGAGTTCGCCTGCAGGAACGGCTGGACCTCTCGGAAGGACTTGAAGAACGGCTCCATGTCGACGACGAGGTCCTTCTCGAGCGGCAGGCCCTTGATCGCCTCGACGTAGATCGGCTTCGACACGTCGAGGTCCTTGATGAGGGTCTTGCACGCCAGACGATTGCGCCCGTTGATGCGCATCGCGTCGGAGCCGCACACGCCGTGCGCGCAGGAGCGGCGGAAGGTCAGCGACCCGTCCTGCTCCCACTTGATCTGGTGCAGCGCGTCGAGGATGCGGTCGGTCGGCAGCATCATGACGTCGAAGTCCTGCCACCGCGGCTCGTCGTCGACGTCCGGGTCGAAGCGCCGGACGATGATCGTGACGGGGAACGACCCGGGAGGTGCTGTCGCCGCGTCGGTGCGGGGGGCGTCGGAGACCAGGGTGTCGGTCATCAGTACTTCCTCTCCATCGGCTCGTACCGCGTCACGACGACGGGCTTCCAGTCGAGCGTGATGTGGTCGTCGGCGAGTGACGAGTGCGGGTCGCCCGTCAGGTACGCCATGGTGTGCTGCATGTAGTTCTCGTCGTCGCGCTTCGGGTAGTCGTCGCGCATGTGGCCGCCGCGGGACTCCTTGCGGTTGCGTGCCGAGTAGACGACGACCTCGGCGAGGTCGAGCAGGAACCCGAGTTCGACGGCCTCGAGCAGGTCCGTGTTGAACCGCTTGCCCTTGTCCTGCACGGCGACGTTCATGTACCGGTTGCGCAGCGTGTGGATGGTCTCGGTGACGCGTGCGAGCGACTCGTCGGTGCGGAACACCTGCGCGTTCTTGTCCATCTCCTCCTGCAGCTCCTTGCGGAGCGCGGCGACGCGTTCGGTGCCGGTGGAGGCGCGGAGCTGTTCGAGCATGCCGCGGACGTTCGCGGCCGGGTCCTCGGGCAGGGGCAGGAACTCCGCCGTCTTGACCCACTCGGCGGCGTTGTTACCGGAGCGCTTGCCGAACACGTTGATGTCGAGGAGCGAGTTGGTGCCGAGACGGTTCGACCCGTGCACGGAGACGCACGCGCACTCGCCGGCGGCGTACATGCCCGGCACGACGTGGTCGTTGTCGGACAGGACCTCTGCGTTGGTGTTCGTCGGGATGCCGCCCATCGCGTAGTGCGCGGTCGGCATCACGGGCACCGGCTCGGTCACGGGGTCGACGCCGAGGTAGGTGCGGGCGAACTCGGTGATGTCCGGGAGCTTGGTCTCGAGGACCTCGGCACCGAGGTGCGTGCAGTCGAGCAGCACGTAGTCCTTGTTCGGGCCGGCGCCCCGGCCCTCCGCCACTTCCTGCACCATGCACCTGGCCACGATGTCGCGTGGGGCGAGGTCCTTGATGGTGGGGGCGTAGCGCTCCATGAAGCGCTCACCGGAGGCGTTGCGGAGGATCGCGCCCTCGCCGCGGGCGCCCTCGGTCAGCAGGATGCCGAGCCCGGCGAGACCCGTCGGGTGGAACTGGAAGAACTCCATGTCCTCGAGCGGCAGGCCCGTCCGCCACACGATGCCGACGCCGTCACCGGTGAGGGTGTGCGCGTTGGACGTCGTCTTGTACATCTTGCCGAAGCCGCCGGTGGCGAAGATCATCGCCTTGGCGTGGAAGACGTGCAGCTCGCCGGTCGCGAGCTCGAACGCCACGACGCCGGCGGGCTGCTTGCGGGTGACGCCGTCCTCGCCGACGACGTCCACCATGATGAGGTCGAGTGCGTAGAACTCGTTGAAGAAGTTCACGCCGAGCTTCACGCAGTTCTGGAACAGCGTCTGCAGGATCATGTGGCCGGTGCGGTCGGCGGCGTAGCAGGCCCGTCGGACGGGGGACTTGCCGTGGTCGCGGGTGTGGCCGCCGAAGCGACGCTGGTCGATCTTGCCCTCGGGGGTGCGGTTGAACGGCAGGCCCATGTTCTCGAGGTCGATGACCGCGTCGATGGCTTCCTTCGCCAGGATCTCGGCGGCGTCCTGGTCGACCAGGTAGTCACCGCCCTTGATCGTGTCGAACGTGTGCCACTCCCACGAGTCCTCTTCGACGTTCGCGAGCGCGGCCGCCATGCCGCCCTGCGCCGCACCGGTGTGCGAGCGGGTCGGGTACAGCTTCGAGATGACCGCGGTGTTCGCCTTCGGGCCGGCTTCGATCGCGGCACGCATGCCCGCGCCGCCCGCGCCGATGATGACGATGTCGAACTGGTGGTGATGGACGGTGATGTCGGTCACGTGGATCTCTCGAGTCAGGGGTGCAGAGGAAGAAGCGGTGGGTCGCGCTACTGCGCCGGGCAGAACGACGGCAGGTCGGCGGCGGCAGCGCCGGCGGGGCACGGGTCGAAGGTCCAGCAGACCAGCGTGCCGAGGACGATCAGCAGGACGCACGCGACCAGGATGGCGACGAGCAGCGTCTTGCGGATGCCGGGCTTCGACACGTAGTCGTTGACGATCGTGCGCATGCCGTTCGAGCCGTGGATCAGCGCGAGCCAGAGCATGAGGGTGTCCCACACCTGCCAGAACGGGCTGGCCCACTTGCCGGCGACGAAGGCGAAGTCGATCTGCTTGACCCCTTCGCCCGCGACCATGTTCACGAACAGGTGGCCGAAGATCAGGACGACGAGCAGGACGCCGGATCCGCGCATGTAGATCCAGCCCCACTTCTCCCAGTTGGTGGAGCGGCGGGCGGCCTCGGAGCTGCGAGGGGGTGCGATGGTGTCGGTGGTCATGTGGTGCCCCCTGGTCAGTGGAAGTCGGCGACGAGGTTCATGAGCTGGCGCGGCAGGAAGCCCGCGATCGCGATCGCCCACAGGACGATGACGATCCAGAACATGGCCCGCTGGTACTTCGGCCCCTTGGACCAGAAGTCGACCAGGATGATCCGCAGCCCGTTGAACGCGTGGAAGACGATCGCCATCACGAGGGCGATCTCACCGAGGTTCATGATCGGGGTCTTGTACGTGCCGATGACCGCGTTGTAGGCCTCTGGCGACAGGCGCACGAGCGCGGTGTCGAGGATGTGCACGAGCAGGAAGAAGTAGATCGCGACGCCGGTGATGCGGTGCAGGACCCACGACCACATACCGGTGCTGCCGCGGTACAGCGTCCCCTTGGGGGTCCGGGACGCGCGGGGCGCCTCGATGGTCACCTGTGGCACGGCTGTCGCCGTACTCCCTGCGGTCTGCTCGGCCATGAGCTCGCCCTCCGTTGAGACCGGGGCGCCGATCGGCGCACCGTTGCCGTCGTGTTCGTGTGGAACACGACCATCCTATGACCGGGAGCTGACCTTCTCGTTCCACTCGGCACGCACACCCCGTGCGGCGGCGGGCGGCGCGCCGATGTTCCTCGCCGTGTCGTGGTGCGCCAGCAGCTGGTCGCCGACCGCCTCCCACGTGGTGCCCTCCACCCGCAGCCGCCCGGCCGACCCCATGCGCGCGGCGCGGTCCCGGTCGAGGTGCAACCCGACGACCGCCTGCCGGAGCGCCTGCGGCACGTCCGGGTCGTAGAGCTCGCCGTCGAGCCCCGGCGCGACGAGGTCGAGCGGGCCGCCCGCTGCCGGTGCCACGACCGGCAGGCCGGTGGCGTGCGCCTCCTGCAGCGTCTGCCCGAAGGTCTCCGCCGGTCCGGTGTGCACGAACACGTCGAGTGCCGCGTACGCGTCGGCGAGGGCCTCGCCGCGCAGCGGACCGGTGAAGGTCACGTCGAGGTGGCGGAGCCGTCGCTCCAGTACCTGCCTGGAGGGCCCCCCTCCCGCGACCACGATCCTGATGCCCGGGATCCCGCCGAGCTCGGCGAGCCGGTCGACCTCCTTCTCCGGTGCGAGCCGACCCACGTACCCCACGACGGTCTCGCCACGCGGAGCGAGTCGCCTCCGGAACGCGCGGACGTGCGCGGACTGCCGTCGCGACGGGTGGAACAGGTCGGTGTCCACGCCGCGACCCCATCGCGTGACGCGCGGGACGCCGTCCGCGGCCAGCATGGCCGCGGTCGCGGACGACGGCGCGAGCGTCAGCGACGCGCCCTGGTGGATCCTGGCGAGCACCCGTCTCGCCAACGGGGCGGCCGCTGCCAGGCCGTTGCGGCGGGCGAACCCGGCCACGTCGGTCTGGAACACGGCGACGGACGGGATGCCGAGCCTCCCGGCCGCCGTGATCGCGCGCCCACCCAGCAGGAGCGGACTGGCTGCGTGCAGTACGTCGGCGCCGGAGGCGGCGAGGATCGTGTCGAGGACCGGGTGGGGGAGGGCGACCGGGAACTGGCGGTAGGCGACCGCCGGTACACGGTGCACGTCGAACCCGCGGTACCGCTCGAGCTCGGTGCGGGATCGCCAGGCCGCGAGACCAGGGGCGTCCGGCGCGATGACGACCGCGCGGTGGCCACGGCGCTCCAGGTGGTCGAGGACCGCCAGGACGCTGGTGGTCACGCCGTTGAGGGTGGGCAGGAAGCTCTCGGTCACGACGGCGACGGTCCGCTGGACCTGGCCGCGCTCCACGCTGCGTGCGTTCATGGCACTCGCCATGCTCCGCGGCGCACGTGACGCGGACGGGGGCCGCACGGTGAACGGCGCGTTCGGCCGGGGTGAACAGGTCGTGCGGCTTCCCGCACATCCGAGCGGTCGGTACCCAGGAACGGCGGCGACCGGACGGTACGGTGAGCGGGTGGCTGACCCTCTCGACGACTTCTACGCGATCATCCCCGCCGGTGGGATCGGTTCGCGCCTCTGGCCGCTGTCGCGCGCCGACGCCCCGAAGTTCCTCCACGACCTGACCGGCTCGGGCACCTCGCTCCTCCGGCAGACGTGGGACCGCCTCGCGCCGCTGTCCGGGGACCAGCGGATCATGGTCGTGACCGGACGTGCCCACCGGGTCGCGGTCGAGTCGCAGCTGCCGGGCATCCACGACCACAACGTCGTGCTCGAGAGCGAGCCGAAGGACTCGACGGCCGCCATCGGTCTGGCCGCAGCGATCCTCCGCCGGCGCGAGCCCGACGTGGTCATCGGGTCGTTCGCCGCCGACCACGTCATCGGCGACGCCCGCGGGTTCCGTCGGTCGGTGCGCGAAGCGGTGCTCGCGGCCCGCGCCGGCTACGTGACGACCATCGGCATCACGCCGTCCGAGCCGGCGATCGGGTTCGGGTACATCCACGCGGGCGACTCGCTCGGCATCGACACCGCACCGCGTGCGCACGCCGTGCTGGACTTCGTCGAGAAGCCCGACCTCGACACCGCGACGGGGTACCTCGCCGACGGCAGCTACCTCTGGAACGCCGGCATGTTCATCGCCCGCGCCGACGTGCTCCTTGCCGAGATCGGTCGGAACGAGCCCGACCTGCTCGCCGGCATCGAGGAACTCGCCGCCGCGTGGGACACCTCGTCCCGAGGCGCCGTCGTCGACGCGATCTGGCCGGGCCTGAAGAAGATCGCGATCGACTACTCCGTCGCCGAGCCGGCCGCCGCCGCCGGTCGGCTCGCCGTGGTCCCCGGCGACTTCGACTGGGACGACGTCGGCGACTTCGCGTCCCTCGCGAAACTGCAGTCCGGTGGACGGACGAACAACCTCGCGGTGCTCGGCGACAACGCCCGCATCCTGGCCGACTCGTCGAGCGGGATCGTCGTCGCGCACAGCCAGCGGCTGATCTCGCTCATCGGCGTCGAGGACATCGTCGTCGTGGACACCCCCGATGCGCTCCTCGTCACGACGAGCGCGAACGCCCAGCGGGTCAAGGGTGTGGTGGATGCACTGAAGTTCAGCGGCCGGGACGACGTCCTGTAGCGCTCCACCACGAAATCCCCCGAACTGGGGGCGCCGGCGTTGCGCCGCGTTACGGGCCTGTTACGGCGCGGTCGCGATCCCGTAACCGATCATCCGGGCGGCCGGAAGGGGCTCTGTACCGGCCGGGCGGTCGTGTACTGTCGCCACGATCGCCCGGTGCGCAGTGACCCGGGCCCTTGCTCCCGGAGGAACATCCCGTGTCATCTCGTACCCGTCAGATCGCACTCAGCGGCCTCGCGCTCCTCGGCACCGTCGCCGTCCTGGCCGGCTGCTCCGCCGCTCCGTCCGACTCCTCGTCGGCGAAGTCCACCGACTTCCGCCCGTGCATGGTCTCGGACTCCGGCGGCTTCGACGACAAGTCCTTCAACCAGCTCGGCTACGAGGGCCTGCAGGACGCCGCGAAGGAACTCGGTGCGAAGTACAACAAGGCCGAGTCGAAGGACTCCACGGTCTACGACTCCAACATCGAGCAGCTCATCAACCAGAACTGCAAGCTCATCGTGACGGTCGGCTTCAACCTCGCCGACGCCACGAAGAAGCAGGCGGCGGCGAACCCCGACACGGACTTCGCGATCATCGACGACAACTCGATCGACGCCAAGAACGTCAAGCCGATCACGTTCGACACCTCCCAGGCGGCGTTCCTCGCCGGCTACGCGGCCGCGTCGTACTCCAAGAGCGGCGTCGTCGGCACCTTCGGCGGCATGCAGATCCCGACCGTCACGATCTTCATGGACGGCTTCGCGGACGGCGTGAAGTACTACAACGAGCAGAAGAAGAAGGACGTCAAGGTCGTCGGCTGGGACGTCGACAGCCAGAAGGGCTCCTTCACCGGTGGCTTCGAGGCCGGCACGCAGGCCAAGTCGGTCGCGCAGACGCTGCTCGACCAGAACGCCGACGTGATCCTGCCCGTCGGCGGCCCGATCTACCAGTCGGCGGCAGAGGCGATCAAGGACGCGAACAATGGTTCCGTGCTCATCGGTGCGGACAGCGACCTCTACGAGGCGGACCCCCGCTACAAGGACATCGCGCTGACCTCGGTCGAGAAGGGCATGCGCCCGGCGACCAAGGACGTCGTCGAGCAGGCCGCCAAGGGCGACTTCTCGAAGACCCCGTACGTCGGCACGCTGAAGAACGACGGCGTCGGCATCGCGCCGTTCCACGACTACGAGTCGAAGGTCGACTCGGGTCTGCAGAAGGAGCTGGACACCATCAAGTCCGGCATCATCGACGGCTCGATCAAGGTCGAGACGAAGGCGACCGTCAAGTAGCACGATGTGATGCGGGCGGGGGAGCAGTCCTCCGCCCGCATTCCCGTGCGCTCCGCAGCGACAGAAACGTAAACCCCGACATGAAGCTCGAGCTCCGCGGCATCACCAAGCGGTTCGGCCCCTTGGTCGCGAACGACCACATCTCCCTCACCGTCGAACCGGGCGAGGTGCACTGCCTCCTCGGCGAGAACGGTGCTGGCAAGTCCACCCTGATGAACGTGCTCTACGGCATGTACCAGGCCGAAGAGGGCGAGATCCTCCTGGACGACGTCGTCCAGGACTTCGACGGCCCCGGCGACGCCATGCGTGCCGGCATCGGCATGGTCCACCAGCACTTCATGCTCGTCCCGGTCTTCACCGTGGCCGAGAACGTCATGCTCGGACAGGAGGAGACGTCCTTCGGCGGCCGCCTCGACCTCGCCGGCGCCCGGAAGCGCGTCCGCGAGATCTCCGAGCGGTTCGGTTTCGACGTCGACCCGGACGCGAAGGTCGAGGACCTGCCCGTCGGCGTGCAGCAGCGCGTCGAGATCATCAAGGCGCTCTCCCGCGACGCGTCCGTGCTGGTGTTCGACGAGCCGACGGCCGTCCTCACCCCGCAGGAGACCGACGAGCTGATGGGCATCATGCGCCAGCTCCGTGAAGCCGGCACCGCGATCGTCTTCATCACCCACAAGCTCCGTGAGGTCCGCGAGGTGGCGGACCGCATCACGGTGATCCGGCTCGGGAAGGTCGTGGGCGAGGCATCGCCCACCGCGACGAACAACGAGCTCGCAGCGCTCATGGTCGGCCGAGCAGTGTCGCTCGTCGTCGAGAAGGAGCCCGCGACCGGCGGCGAGGACGCCCTCGTCGTCGAGCACGTCACCGTCACCGACCCGTCCGGCATCGTGCTCGTCGACGACGTCTCGTTCACCGTGCGACGTGGTGAGGTCCTCGCGATCGCCGGCGTGCAGGGCAACGGCCAGACCGAGCTCACCGAGGCGATCATCGGCCTCGAGCACATGCGTTCCGGCCGGATCACCCTCGACGGCCGCGAGATCAGCGGCCGCAGCGTCAAGCAGATCCTCGACGCCGGGGTCGGGTTCGTCCCCGAGGACCGGAAGGAGGACGGGCTCGTCGGCGAGTTCACGATCGCCGAGAACCTGATGCTCGACCGTGCCGACCACGCCGAGTTCGTCCGCGCCGGCACCATCCGGTCGGCCGAGCGCGACGCGTTCGCCGACGAGAAGATCGCCGAGTTCGACATCCGCACGTCCTCGCGCACCACCGCAGCCGGTCGGCTGTCCGGCGGCAACCAGCAGAAGATCGTGCTGGCACGCGAGCTGAGCCGCGAACTGCGCCTCTTCGTCGCCGCCCAGCCCACGCGCGGCATCGACGTCGGGTCGATCGAGTTCGTGCACAAGCGCATCGTCGCCACCCGCGACACCGGTGTCCCGGTCATCGTCGTCTCCACGGAGCTCGACGAGGTCGTGGCGCTCGCCGACCGCATCGCCGTCATGTACCGCGGCGCGATCATCGGCATCGTCCCCGCGGACACCCCGCGTGACGTCCTCGGCCTCATGATGGCCGGGGAGCTTCCCGAAGGAACGGAGCTGGCAGCGTGAGCAACACGCCAGAGAACACGCAGCCGGCGCAGGCCGGGGACGAGCTGCCCACCGACGACCGCATCCAGGACGTCGAGGGCACGCCGCACCTGATGACGGACTCGGCCGCCGACACCGAGCGCCGCGCCGGCGACTCGGGCGGCGACCGCTGGAACACCGCGCTGCAGAGCATCCTGAACGGCTCCGTCCTCGTCACGGTCCTCGCGATCGTGCTCGCGCTCGTGGCGTGCGGCATCCTCATCGCGGTGACGGACCCCGCCGTGCAGCAGGCCGCCGGGTACTTCTTCGCCCGTCCGGCCGACACCTTCCGTGCGATCTGGACCGCCGTCGGCGGCTCGTACGCCTCGCTGTTCCAGGGGTCGGTCATCAACTTCGGCGCGAGCTCGTTCGCGCAGGCGATCGTCCCGATCACCCGGTCGATCGACTACGCCGTCCCGCTCATCGCCGCGGGTCTCGGCATCGCGCTGTCGTTCCGCGCCGGCCTCTTCAACATCGGTGGCCAGGGGCAGATCCTGATGGGGGCTGCGGCCGCCGGGTGGGTCGGCTTCGCGTTCGACATGCCCGCGATCATCCACATCCCCCTGACCATCGTCGCCGGCATCGTCGGCGGCGCGGTGTGGGGCGGCATCGTCGGTGTGCTGAAGGCGCGGACCGGTGCGAACGAGGTCGTCCTGACGATCATGCTGAACTACGTCGCGCTGTACCTGGTCAGCTACCTGCTCCGCACGCCGGGGCTGCTGCAGGCACCGGGGAGCCCGAACCCGATCTCGCCCGCCATGAAGGACTCCGCGGTGCTGCCGGCGCTGTTCGGTCCGCGCTACGGCGTCGACCTCGGGTTCGTCGTCGCGATCATCGCCGTCGTGGTCGTGTGGTGGCTCGTCAACAAGTCGTCGCTCGGCTTCCGGTTCCGCACGATCGGTGAGAACCCGCGTGCGGCACGCGTCGCCGGCATGAGCGTCCCGTCGCTGACCATCTGGGTGCTCGTCATCTCCGGTGCCCTCGTCGGCATCGCCGGGGCGTACCAGGTGCAGGGCGCCGTGACGAGTGGCTTCACGTCGAACATCGACGCGGGCATCGGCTTCGACGCCATCACCGTGGCGCTCCTCGGCCGCTCGAAGCCGTGGGGCACCTTCTGGGCGGCGATCCTGTTCGGCGTGCTGAAGAACGGTGGCTACGCGATGCAGGCCGCCAACGGCATCCCGATCGACATCGTCGGCGTCATCCAGGCCCTCATCGTCCTGTTCATCGCGGCACCGCCGCTCGTCCGCGCGATCTTCCGGATCCCGCAGCCGGGCGCCCGCCGCAAGGTCTCCAAGAAGTCCCAGCGGAAGGCAGTCGCCGCGTGAGCACCATCAGCCCCTCCATGCCCTCCGGAGCGGAGACGCTGGCCGACCGCGCCGTCGAGTCCACCCGCAGCTGGAAGGCCCCGATCGCATTCGCCGTCTTCACGGTCGTCGCGTTGGTGTTCTTCGTCCTGCTCGGCCGTGACGGTTCTGCGACGTTCCGCCTCGCGAACGCGGGCGACTTCGTCCAGCTGCCGGACGTGCAGCTCCCCGCCACGGGGACCGGCATCACCGTCACCGTCCTGCTCGCCCTGGCGACCGTGTACGCGTTCGTCCAGGCGAACGGGTACCGGAGGGTCCCGCTCTGGGTCACCTCCGTCTTCGCCATCCTGTTCGTCGTCGGGTTCCTCACCTGGGCGGCGGCCGGTGCGACGATCCCGCTGCCCGGGCTGCTCGTCGGGGCGCTCGGCCTGAGCGTCCCGCTGGTCTTCGGTGCCCTCGGCGGTGTGATCTCCGAGCGCGTGGGCGTCGTGAACATCGCGATCGAGGGCCAGTTCCTCGCCGGGGCGTTCGTCTCCGCGATGATCGGCTCGCTCACCGGCTCCGCATGGGTCGGTCTCGTCGGTGCGCTCGTCGCCGGGGTCCTGGTGTCGTTCGTCCTCGCGACGTTCAGCATCAAGTACCTCGTCGACCAGGTCATCGTCGGTGTCGTCATCAACGCGTTCATCTCCGGACTGACCGGCTTCCTCTACTCGCAGGTGCTCTCCCCGGCCGAGCAGACGCTCAACGTCGGCATCCGGTTCCCGGTCCTGCCGATCCCGGTCCTGCACCAGATCCCGGTCATCGGCCCGGTGTTCTTCGAGCAGAACGTCATCGTCTACCTCGCCTACATCGCGGTCGCGGTCGTGACCTTCGCCCTGTTCAAGACGCGATGGGGCCTCCGGCTCCGCGCGGTCGGCGAGCACCCGCAGGCAGCGGACACCGTCGGCATCAACGTGCTCAGCACGCGGTTCTGGAACGTCTCGCTCGCCGGTGCGATCGCGGGGCTCGGTGGCGCGTACTTCACGCTCGGCTCCGTCGGGCCCTTCGCCAAGGACATGACCGCAGGGGCCGGCTACATCGCCCTCGCCGCGGTCATCTTCGGCCGCTGGGACCCGATCCGCGCGACGCTCGCGGCGCTGCTGTTCGGCTTCGCGTCGAACCTGCAGAACGTCCTCGGGTCGATCAACTCGCCCGTCCCGAGCGAGTTCCTGCTCATGCTGCCCTACGTGGTGACGATCTTCGCGGTGGCCGGCCTGGTCGGGCAGTCGCGCGGTCCCGCCGCGTCCGGCAAGCCGTACATCAAGAGCTAGCCGGGAGGCTCGGCACATGACCGACACGAACGCATCCGGTGACCGGGCGGTCACCGACACCGCCGCTGCGGACGCGGCCAGGAGCCTCCCGTCCGATCTGGACTGGGCGTCACTGCGTGACGCGGCCACGGCCGCGATGCGGCACGCCTACGCGCCGTACTCGTCGTTCCCGGTGGGCGCCGCTGCGCTCACCGACGACGGCAGGATCGTGTCCGGCTGCAACGTCGAGAACGCCTCGTACGGGGTGACCCTCTGTGCGGAGTGCTCGCTCGTCTCGCAGCTGCACATGACCGGCGGCGGCAAGCTCGTCGCGTTCACCTGCGTGGACGGCGACGGCGCGACGCTCATGCCGTGCGGTCGGTGCCGGCAGCTGCTGTTCGAGCACTCGGCCGAGGGCATGCTGCTCGAGACCGTCTCCGGGATCCGCACCATCGACGAGGTGCTCCCGGACGCCTTCGGGCCGCGCACCCTCGTCACGTACCAACAGGAGCACTGACATGGCCGTCGAGCCCTTCGACACCGTCGACCTCATCCGCACGAAGCGTTCGGGTTCCGCATTGAGCACCCCGGAGATCGACTGGCTCGTCGACGCCTACACGCGCGGCTACGTCGAGGACCCGCAGATGGCGGCCCTCGCGATGGCGATCTTCCTGAACGGCATGGAGCGTCGGGAGATCAAGGACCTGACGCTCGCGATGATCGCGTCGGGGGAGCGGATGTCGTTCTCCTCGCTCGGCAAGACGACCGTGGACAAGCACTCCACCGGTGGTGTCGGCGACAAGATCACGCTGCCGCTCGCACCGCTCGTGGCGTCGTTCGGGGTGGCGGTGCCGCAGCTGTCCGGCCGTGGGCTCGGGCACACCGGGGGCACGCTCGACAAGCTCGAGTCGATCCCGGGGTGGCAGGCGTCGCTGTCGAACGACCGCATGATGTCGATCCTCTCCGACGTCGGAGCGGTCATCTGCGCGGCCGGGTCGGGCCTCGCTCCCGCCGACAAGAAGCTCTACGCGCTCCGGGACATCACCGGCACCGTCGAGTGCATCCCGCTCATCGCGTCGAGCATCATGTCGAAGAAGATCGCCGAGGGCACCGGTACGCTCGTGCTGGACGTGAAGTTCGGATCCGGGGCGTTCATGCCGACGTACGAGGCGTCCAGGGAACTCGCGCAGACGATGGTCGACCTCGGGAAGGACGCAGGGGTCGCCACCTCGGCGCTCCTGACCGACATGGAGGTCCCGCTCGGCCTGACGATCGGCAACGCGCTCGAGGTGCGCGAGTCGATCGAGGTGCTGGAGGGCGGTGGACCGTCGGACGTCGTGTCGCTGACGCTCTCGCTGGCTTCCGAGATGCTCCGGCTCGCTGGTCTGCCGGACGCGGACCCGGCTGCGGCGCTCGCCGACGGCCGCGCGATGGACACCTGGCGGCGGATGATCTCGGCGCAGGGCGGCGACCCGTCCGCCGCGCTCCCGGTGGCCCGCGAGCAGCACGTGGTCACCGCGCCGTCCTCCGGCGTGCTCGCCACGCAGGAGGCCCTGCCGTTCGGTGTGTCGGCGTGGCGTCTCGGTGCTGGTCGAGCCCGTGCGCAGGACCCGGTCCAGGCGGGTGCCGGCATCGAGCTGCACGTGAAGCCCGGCGACGCGGTCGTCGAGGGGCAGCCGCTCTGGACCCTGCACACGGACGAGGAGTCCCGGATCCCGCGCGCGCTCGAGGTGCTCGAGGGGGCCTGGTCGATCGGGACGTCCGCTCCCGAGCGTGGACCGATCGTCCGTGAGCGCCTGACGTGAGCCGGTCCGCTCACATGTAGCGAGCCTCCAGTCAGTTCTCCACAAACCTGTGGGACGTCACGGGCGAGGCGGACGCGACCACCGATAGCCTGGTCGTCATGAGCGCCCACGACGCCCCCACGTACCGACTGCCCGACGCGGGTGCCGTGATCAACGACCTGCCGAAGGTCTCGCTGCACGACCACCTCGACGGCGGACTCCGCCCCGAGACGATCGTCGAGCTCGCCTCGGACGGCGGCATCGACCTGCCGACCACCGACCCGGCCGAGCTCGGCCAGTGGTTCGCCGACCAGTCGAACTCCGGTTCGCTCGTCGAGTACCTCAAGACCTTCGACGTCACCACCAGCGTGATGCAGACCGCGCACGGCCTGACCCGCGTCGCCCGCGAGTTCGTGGAGGACCTCGTCGCCGACGGCGTCGTCTACGGCGAGATCCGTTGGGCGCCCGAGCAGCACCTGCAGGGCGGCCTGACGCTCGACCAGACGGTGGAAGCCGTGCAGGCGGGCGTCGAGGAAGCGGTCGTCGCAGCGGACGGCGCGATCCGCGTCGGGCAGCTCGTGACGGCCATGCGCCACGCGGACCGTGCGCTCGAGATCGCCGAGCTCGCCGTCCGCCACCGTGACCACGGCGTCGTCGGGTTCGACATCGCCGGGGCCGAAGCCGGGTTCCCCGCGTCGAACCACCGCGCGGCGTTCGACCACCTCGCTTCCGAGCTCTTCCCGGTCACGGTGCACGCCGGAGAGGCGGACGGCATCGCCTCGATCCGTTCGGCGCTCGTCGACGGCCGGGCCCTGCGGCTCGGGCACGGCGTCCGCCTGTTCGAGGACATCCAGCTCTCGGACGCCGGTGACGGTTCGACGCTCGCCTCCCTCGGCGAGGTCGCTTCGTGGGTCCGCGACCGGGAGATCCCGCTCGAGCTCTCGCCGCAGTCGAACCTGCAGACCGGGGCGATCGCGGCGTGGGGCGACGACCTCGCCGACCACCCGTTCGACGTGCTGTACCAGCTCGGCTTCCGGGTCACGGTGAACACCGACAACCGCCTGATGAGCAACACCTCGCTCAGCAAGGAGCTCGCGCTCCTGGCCGGCACCTTCGGCTACGACCTCGACGACCTGGCCGCGTTCCAGATCAACGCGGCGCTCGGTTCGTTCCTGCCGCTCGAAGACCGCGAGGAGATCATCTCCATCATCACGACCGGGTACGCGGAGGCCTGATCGCATGGGTCTCCCGCCGCTCTCCGACGACGCCGTCGTGCTCGGTGCGTCCGCGCCGTCGTGGCGTGACGCGCTCCGGCTCGCCGGTGGTGCGCTCGTGTCGTCGGGCGCGGCGACGGACGCCTACACGGACGCCATGATCGCCATGGTGGACGAGCACGGGCCGTACATCGTGATCTCACCAGGGCTGGCCTTCGCGCACGCCCGGCCGGGGTCCGCGGTGCTGCGGGACGGCCTGTCCGTGGTGACCCTGGCATCGCCGGTCGCGTTCGGCCACCCGCACAACGACCCCGTGTCGGTCGTGCTCGGGCTCGCCGTCGCCGAGGTCGGCACGCACCTGGAGTCGATCGGCGAGATCGCGAACCTGTTCAACGACGCGTCGGTGACGTCGCGGCTCGCGGCGGCGTCCTCCGCTGCCGAGGTCAGGACGATCATGGGGGTCTCCGCGTGAAGATCGTGACCATCTGCGGTGCCGGCATCGGGTCGAGTGGGATCCTCAAGGTGAACGCCGAGAAGGCGCTCGCGGCGCTCGGGCTCTCCGCCGAGGTGGTGGCGGCCGACGTGGCATCCGTGCGAGAAGTCTCCGACGACGCGAACGTGATCCTCACCTCGCAGGAGTTCGTCGAGGCGATCGGCAGCACCTACGCCGAGGTCATCGTCATCCGGAACCACTTCGACCAGACCGAGATCACCGCGGCGGTCGAGAAGTCCCTGGGGGATCCGACCGCCCCGTAGGAGTCGGTGGCGGGGTCCGGTCCCTGGGGTGGGGGCCCGCCCCGTAGCATTGCTCCATGGCAAGCACGAACCCGCTCAACGACCCCTCCGTCGACCCGTTCGACGTCGCACGCGACGCCGCAGCCGTCATCGCGGAGCGGTCGGGCATCGAGCGTCACGACATCGCCCTGACCCTCGGGTCCGGATGGGGCAAGGCCGCCGACCTCATCGGCGAGACGGTGTCGTCGATCGACGCCGCCGACGTCCCCGGTTTCAGCGCGTCCGCGGTCCCCGGACACTCGGGCACGGTCCGGTCCATCCGGCTGGCGGACGGGCGGCACGCGCTCGTCATCGGTGCGCGGACGCACTACTACGAGGGGCACGGGGTCCGTCGTGTCGTGCACAGCGTCCGGACCGCGGCGGCGACCGGTGCGACCACCATGGTGCTCACGAACGGTGCCGGTGGCATCAAGGAGCACTGGACGCCCGGCACCCCGGTGCTCATCAGCGACCACATCAACCTGACCGCCGACAGCCCGCTCGAGGGCGCGACGTTCGTCGACCTGACGGACCTGTACTCGGCGCGGCTGCGTGCCGTCGCCCGGTCGATCGACCCGTCGCTCGACGAGGGCGTGTACACGCAGTTCCGCGGGCCGCACTACGAGACGCCGGCCGAGGTCCAGATGGCCAAGACGATCGGCGGGCACATCGTCGGCATGTCCACGGCGCTCGAGGCGATCGCGGCGCGACAGGCGGGGATGGAGATCCTCGGGTTCTCGCTCATCACGAACCTGGCTGCCGGTATCCAGAAGACGCCGCTCTCGCACGCCGAGGTGCTCGAGGCGGGCAAGTCGGCCGAGCCGGTGATCGCGGACCTGCTCGCGCGGGTGGTGGCGGCGCTGTGAGCCCGTACACGGGGGCGTCCGACGGGGCGATCGGGGACGGGGACCTCGGCGAGGACGTGTCGGTCCTCGACGTCGCGCGGGCCTGGCTCGCGCAGGACCCGGACGACACGACGCGGGACGAGCTGTCCGAGGTGCTGACCGCGGCGACCTCCGGCGATCCGACCGCGCTCGCGACGCTCGACGAGCGGTTCGCCGGGCGCCTGCAGTTCGGCACCGCTGGTCTCCGAGCCGAGCTCGGGTGGGGGCCCTTGCGGATGAACCGCGTGGTCGTGTCGCAGGCCGCCGCTGGGCTCGCTCGCTTCCTCATCGAGACCGGGCGCGACCGCAGTGTGGTGATCGGCTACGACGGACGCGTCAACTCGGACGTGTTCGCCCGCGACTCGGCAGAGGTCATGCGGGGCCTCGGCCTCGACGTCACGCTGCTGCCGTCGGCGCTCCCGACCCCCGTGCTGGCGTTCGCCGTCCGGCATCTCGGCGTCGGCGCGGGTGTGATGGTGACCGCGAGCCACAACCCGCCACGGGACAACGGCTACAAGGTGTACCTCGGCGGGGACGACGACGGCTCCCAGATCGTCCCGCCCGTCGACGCGTCGATCGCTGACGCCATCGCGGCGGTGGGCTCTGTCGCCGACCTCGCTCGCGCGACGGACTACACCGTCGCCGGTTCGGAGCTCGTCGACGCCTACGTGGCCGCCACGGCCGCGATCGTGCCCGCCCCGGCGCTGCCGGTCGATGCCCAGCCTTCGGTCGTCTACACGGCCATGCACGGCGTCGGGTGGGAGACCGCGCGGGCCGTGTTCGCCGCGGCCGGGTTCGCCGAGCCGGCGGTCGTCCCGGAGCAGATCGAGCCGGACGGCGCGTTCCCGACGGTGTCGTTCCCGAACCCGGAGGAACCCGGCGCGATGGACCTCGCCACGGCCAGGGGCACGGAGGTCGGCGCCGACCTGGTCATCGCGAACGACCCGGACGCCGACCGACTCGCGCTGGCGATCCCGGACGGTTCCGGTTCGTTCCGGCGACTGTCCGGCAACGAGGTCGGGTGGCTGCTCGGCTGGCGTGCGGCGTCCCGTGCCGTCGACGCCGGTGCGTCGGGCGTGCTCGCCGCCTCGATCGTGTCGTCCCCGGCGCTGTCCCGCGTCGCCGCACGGTACGGACTCGGGTACCGCGACACGCTCACCGGCTTCAAGTGGGTCTCCCGGGTCCCCGACCTGCTCTTCGGGTACGAGGAGGCACTCGGCTACCTGGTCGACCCCGAGGTCGTCCGTGACAAGGACGGCATCTCCGCAGCACTCGTCCTGCTGGACCTCGCGACGTCGCTCGCTGCGGCCGGCTCGTCCATCGCCGGGCAGCTGGAGGCGTTCGCCGCGGAGTTCGGCGCGTTCGCGTCCGGGCAGGTCGCGACCCGCGTTGACGACCTCGCCCGCATCGGCGACATCATGGCGGCGCTGCGGACCTCCCCGCCCGCCACGCTCGGTCCGCTGACGGTCCTGTCGACGACGGACTACGCGTCGGGCGTGGACGGCTTCCCGCCGTCGGACATCCTGCGCTACGACCTCGAGGGCGACGCGCGCGTCATCGTCCGCCCGAGCGGCACCGAGCCCAAGGTGAAGGTCTACATCGACACGGTGGCTTCGACCCCCGCCGAGGCCCAGTCGCTCGTCGACGCCCTCGCCGACGCGATCCGCCCCCGGGTCTCGTAGGCGGCGGCGCCTGCCGTCGGCTCCCGCCGCGAGGTTGCGCCCTCTCACGAACATCGCACCCCATCCCGACGGGGCGCGATGTCCGTGAGCGGGCGCAATTCAGCACGGGATGCCTCAACGGACGCCGGACAACGGAGTTTCTCCACCGAGCGCCGCCCCGAGCCCGCACGCCACCCGGATCATGCGACCGTCGGATGATGGGAATCGAACTGGTGTCGACCGCGGCGGGAGTCGATGCAGCCGACGGGATCGCGATACGTCGGGCTGCTGCACGCGGCGAACTCGTGCGTGTCCGTCGCGGCGCTTATGCGGACGCAAGGGAATGGGAGGCTGCCTCGGCGCACGATCGACACGTGTCGCTCATCCGGGCCGTCGTGGCCTCGGGCCGCGCAGCGCTGATCGTGTCGCACGCGTCGGCCGTTGCGCAGCACCGCCTTCCCTGGATCGGCTCCTTCGGGGACCGGGTGGTCGTGACCGATCCAGCGCGCGACCGTGGGCAGACGAAGCACCGCATCCAGCGTGTCGGCTCCGCGGGCCGAATGCCACCGGTCGAGCTGGTCGACGGCGTCGTCGTCACGTCGCTCGCCGTCACCGCTGTGGACGTCGCCCTGCGAGAGCATCCGTGGCACGCCATCGTCGTGTTGGATGCGGTCCTCCGTCGCGGGGTGTCCAAGTCGGTGATCCGCGACGAACTCGCCCATCGCACCGCAGCACGATCGCGGGTCCGGGCACTCCGGTTGATCGATGCGGCAGATGCCGCTGCCGACTCACCCGGCGAGAGCATCACGCGATGGGGGTCGATCGTTCTCGGCGCTCCACCTGCAGAACTCCAACACGCGTTCCCGAACGAGTGGGGCGGTGCCGAGCGGGTCGACTTGTGGTTCCCCGCGAGCGGCACGATCGTCGAGTTCGACGGCGCAACCAAGTACACGAGGCCCGAGATGCGGAACGGGCGGACTGCAGAAGAAGTAGTCGTCGCAGAGAAACGGCGTGAAGACCGACTCCGAGCGCGATACGAGGTGAACGGTTTCGCGCGGGTGACCTGGGCGGATGCGATGCCCGCCGGTCAGCTACCCAGGCGCCTGATCGAAGCAGGGGTCCCGCTGGCACCGAACTGGGGCGCTGCGTGGCGAGCGGCTGCGAATCGCACTCTTTGACGAACATCGCGCCCGGGCGTGACCGGGCGTGATGTTCGCACAGGGGTGCAAACGCGAAGCGCTACGCGAGCTCGAGCAGCACGTGGCCGGACGAGATCGTCTGGCCGACTGGGGCGTTCAAGCCGGTGACGACGCCGTCCTTGTGCGCCTGCACGGGCTGTTCCATCTTCATGGCCTCGAGCACGACGAGCAGGTCGCCCTTGACGACGGTGTCGCCCTCGGCCACGGCCAGCTTCACCACGGTGGCCTGCATCGGCGATGCCACCGACGACCCGGACGCTGCTCTCCCACCCTTCACCGCCGACGAACGACGACGCGGGGGAGCGGACGGACCAGCAGGGCGGCGGGCGGCACCAGCGGCACCACCACCGACGATCGACGGCATGGTGACCTCGATGCGCTTGCCCTGCACCTCGACGACGACCGAGTCGCGTGCGGCCGGTGCCGGGAGCTCCTCGGGGGAACCGCTCCACGCCGGGATCTCGTTCACGAAGTCGGTCTCGATCCACTGCGTGTAGACGCTGAACGGGGTGGAGTCGTCGGTCGCGAACGCCGGGTCCGACACGACGGCACGGTGGAACGGGATCACGGTGGGGAGCCCGGCGACCTCGAACTCGGCGAGCGCACGACGAGCCCGCTCCAGCGCCTCGGCACGCGTGGCACCGGTGACGACGAGCTTCGCGAGCATCGAGTCGAACGAGCCGGAGACGACGTCACCGGACACGACGCCCGAGTCGACGCGGACGCCGGGGCCGGACGGGGCGTGGAACACGTGCACCGGGCCTGGCGCCGGGAAGAAGTTGCGACCGGGGTCCTCGCCGTTGATGCGGAACTCGAAGGAGTGGCCGCGGGGCGCAGGGTCCTCGTAGTCGAGCACACCGCCCTCGGCGATGCGGAACTGCTCGCGGACCAGGTCGATGCCGGTGACCTCCTCGGACACGCAGTGCTCGACCTGCAGACGGGTGTTCACCTCGAGGAAGGACACCGTGCCGTCGGCGCCGATGAGGAACTCGCACGTGCCGGCACCGACGTAGCCGACCTCGCGGAGGATCGCCTTGGACGACTCGTACAGCCGGTCGTGCTGGTCCGCCGTGATGTACGGCGCCGGTGCCTCTTCGACGAGCTTCTGGTGGCGGCGCTGCAGCGAGCAGTCGCGGGTGGAGACGATGACGACGTTGCCGTGCTCGTCGGCCAGGCACTGGGTCTCCACGTGGCGCGGCTTGTCGAGGTACTTCTCGACGAAGCACTCGCCACGACCGAACGCGGCGATGGCCTCGCGGGTTGCTGATTCGAAGAGCTCCTCGACCGACTCGCGCGAGCGCACGACCTTCAGCCCTCGGCCACCGCCGCCGAACGCCGCCTTGATCGCGACGGGCAGCCCGACCTGGTCGACGAAGTCGAAGACCTCGGACACGTCCTGCACGGGCTCGATGGTGCCCGGGGCGAGCGGCGCGCCGACCTTCTCGGCGACGTGCCGCGCGGAGACCTTGTCGCCGAGCTGCTCGATGGACTCGGGCGACGGGCCGATCCAGATCAGCCCGGCGTCGATGACGGCGCGGGCGAAGTCGGCGTTCTCGGCGAGGAAGCCGTAGCCGGGGTGCACGGCATCGGCGCCGGAGCGGCGGGCGACGGACATGATCTTGTCGATGACCAGGTACGTGTCCGCGCTGGTGGTGCCGTTCAATGCGTAGGCCTCGTCTGCGAGGCGTGCGTGCAGAGCGTCACGGTCCTGGTCGGCGTAGACCGCGACCGAGGCCTTTCCAGCATCGCGGGCCGCGCGGATGATGCGGACGGCGATCTCGCCGCGGTTCGCGATGAGGACCTTGCTGATACGGGGCATGGTAAGTCAGCGTATTCGTGCTGCGGGAGTGCGAATTGACCGGCATCCACAAAGAACAGCGCCCAAGCAGTGTGGATGTCTACAGTGCCCAGAGGTCGTGCCACGCCACGCCGAAGCCCCGCAGCAGCATCGACCGGAGCACGGGCAGCGACAGCCCGACCACGGCGGACGGCGCGCCGTCGATCCGGGTGATGTACGCAGCGGCCCGACCGTCGATCGTGAACGCCCCGGCGACCTCGAGCGGCTCACCCGTCGCCACGTACGCGTCGATCTCGTCCGCGGACACGTCGTCCGCGAAGGTCAGGACGGCGCTGTCGACCGCGATGACACGGTCGCCGTCGGCGACCAGGGCGGACCCGCCGGGCGCGACCTCGCTGATCGACCCGGCCCACGGCCCGAGACCGGAACCAGGGCGGACGGGAGGCTCGGTGCGGGCCGCACCCGGTCCTCCCGTCCGGTGGGTGGTGGCGTCCAGGTCCCGGCGCCGGTCGAGGACACAGTGGCCGCTCCACAGCGTGCCGCCGCCGGCGGCCAGCATCTGCCGCCAGCGTTCCTTCGCGACGGCCGGGTCGTGCGGCTTGCCGTACAGGTGCCCGTCGACCTCGAACGCGGAGTCGCCACCGAAGACGAACCCGTCGACCGGGGAGCCCGCGACCTCGGCGTCCGCGACCGCCGATGCCTTGGCGACGGCGAGGAGCGAGACGAGCTCCGGTCCGGTGAGGTCGCGCCCGAGCGATGCCGAGGCTGCTGCTGCCGCGGCGTCCTCGTCGACCCCGGGGGAGACGAGCACCGGCTCGATGCCGGACTGGGCGAGAAGTGCTCGACGGGCGGGGGAGGTACTCGCGAGGTACAGACGCATGGGAACATCGAACCATGGGTGAATCCGTCGGAACGCTGCTCGAACTCGACGTCACCGGGATCGCCCACGGCGGCATCTCGGTGGCACGGCACGAGGGGCGCGTGGTGTTCGTCTCGGACGCGATCCCGGGCGAGCGTGTCGTCGCGCGGGTGACCGAGGACCGGAAGAAGTCGTTCTGGCGCGCGGACACCGTCAGCGTCGTCACCCCGAGCGAGCACCGCGTCGACCACGTCTGGCCCGAAGCCGGCCTCGATCGCGACCCCGCCGTCCGCCCGGGCGGCGCGGAGTTCGGGCACGTCGCCCTCTCCCACCAGCGCACCTTGAAGCACGACGTGCTCGTCGACTCCTTCTCCCGCTTCGCGCGCATGGACCTGGCCGAGGTGCTCGGGCGCGACGTGGTCGTCGAGCCGGCTCCCGGTGACGACGAGGCGAACGGTCTCGGCTGGCGCACGCGCGTCCGGTTGCACGTCGACGAGGAGGGCACGGCCGGGCCGTTCGCCGCGCGTTCGCACGACGTCGTGCAGGTCTCCTCGCTGCCCCTGGCCACCGCTGCCGTGCAGGAGAGCGCGCCGATCGGCCGGGCGGCGATGCCCGGGGCATCGGTCGTCGACGTCCTCGCACCGAGCAGCTCCGATGGCGCGCGCCTCGTCATCGACGAGCAGAAGCCGACGATCGTGACCGAGGTCGTGGGGGAGCGGACGTTCCAGGTCGACGACAACGGCTTCTGGCAGGTGCACCGTCGCGCCGCCGAGGTGCTGACGGCCGCCGTGCAGGACCTGGTCGACCGTGACCGGCTCGACCCGGAGGGCACCCACCTCGACCTCTACGGCGGTGTCGGCCTGTTCGCCGCGGCACTCGGCGACCTCGTCGGGCCCAAGGCGCGCATCACGAGCGTCGAGAGCGCCCCGCGCGCGACCGAGCACGCGCAGGAGAACCTCGCCGAGTGGATCGGGGCCCGCGCGGAGACCGGTCGGGTCGACCGCTGGCTGTCGCGCACCACGTCGACGGCGTCCGCGGCCGAGAAGCAGCGCTTCCGGGCCGGGACCGTCGTGCTCGACCCGCCGCGTGCCGGTGCCGGGCGCGAGGTCGTGGTGCAGATCGCCGCACTGCAGCCCGCGCAGGTCGTCTACGTCGCCTGCGACCCGGTCGCACTCGCGCGGGACGTCGCCACGTTCGCCGACCTCGGGTACCGCCTCGAGGCGCTGCGTGCGTTCGACCTGTTCCCCCACACGCACCACATGGAGGCCGTCGCACGCCTGGTGCCGATCGCATAGCGCACACTGTGTGTGGCGAGACCTGAACCTGAGACGGACCTGGGTATCCTTGGTTGCTGATGGCAACCCGGTTTCAGGGGCCGGGCCCGTCGGAACGAGAGGTCACCGTGCCAGCAGAATCGACCACCACAGGGACGACCGGACTCACCACGAGGCCGGTCCGCGTCGCGATCGTCGACGACCACGAATCCGTCCGGCTCGGCATCCAGGCCGCATGCCAGAACGAGGGGTTCGAGGTCGTCCTCACCGCAGCGAGCGTGCCTGAGTACATCGCGAACCTCGAGGGGCGAGAGGTGGACGTCGTCGTCCTCGACCTGTCGCTCGGCGACGGTTCGACCGTGACGGAGAACGTCAAGGGCGTGCAGGGGACCGGTTCGGCCGTCCTCGTGCACAGCATCGCCGACCGCGTCGCGAACGTCCGTGAGGCACTGGCGGCAGGGGCCGCCGGGGTCATCCCGAAGTCGTCCGCGACGAAGACCGTGATGGCCGCCGTCGCCACCGTTGCCCGCGGCGACGTCCTCAACAACCTCGAGTGGGCGAGCGCGATCGACGCGGACCGTGACTTCGCGAAGGCGCAGCTCGGCCGTCGTGAGCGCGAGATCCTCCACCTCTACGCATCCGGTCTGCCCCTCAAGCTCGCGGCGCAGCAGCTCGGCATCGGGTACTCGACCGCGCGCGAGTACCTCGACCGGATCCGTGTGAAGTACGTCGAGGTCGGCCGTCCGGCCCCGACGAAGGTGGACCTGCTCCGCCGTGCGGTCGAGGACGGCATCCTGCCGGGGCTCGACTCCGGCATCGACCCGGATGTCGACGGGCGCTGACGGCACCCGGGCGCCGCTGACGGCCGACGTCGCGCCGTTCGGGACCGACCCGTCCCGCGGCGTGCGGGCGAGGATCACGCAGGCGTCGACGGAGCGCGCGTTCGCGATCCTGCTCGCCCTCGCGGCGGTCGGGCTCGGCGTCGTCGACGCGCCGGCGGTCGTGCACCAGCTCCCAGTGCTCGACCCGGTCTGGGGTCCGGTCGTCGTGCTCGCGGTCGCCGCGTCGTTCGTCTTCGTGGGCGTCTCGGCGTTGGTGCAGCGGTTCGCGCAGCCCGCGCAGATCCTGTGCGCGCTCGTGTTCTTCGTCGCGCTCGTGACGTGGCCGCTGACGCTCCGCGACGACCTCCCGGCCGGGCAGGTGCCGTGGCCGTGGTGGTTCTGCAACGTCGGGACGACGGCGGCCGCGATGGGCTTCGCGCCGTGGCGGGCGACCGTCTACAACGCGCTCGTCCCGATCGTGTACATCGTCATCCGCCTGACGCCCGCCGGCGGCGAGGTGGGCCTGACCCGGGCGCTCCTCGACGGCGTCTACACGACGATCCTCGGCATCGTCACGCTCGTGCTCGCGGTGGTGCTCCGCCGGGCGGCGGCGGCCGTCGACTCGGCCCAGGCGACCGCCGTGCGCCGGTACTCGCACGCGATCCGGGAGCACGCGACCGAGGTCGAGCGTGTGCAGGTCGACGCGATCGTGCACGACAGCGTCCTCACCACGCTGCTCTCGGCCGCACGTGCGGACACGCTCGAGGCGAAGACGCTCGCCAGCAGGATGGCGCGGAACGCGATCGACCACCTCGCGGCGGCGTCCGACGGGCCGCGTGAGGTGCCACCGGTGCCGCTCGCAGAGCTGCACGCGCGCATCGGTGCTGCGGTGTCCGCACTCGCCGCCCCGGTGGCGGTCCGGGGCGGGCCGTTCGGCATGCACAACGCGCCAGCACCCGCCGCGGACGCGTTGGCGTCCGCGGCGATCCAGGCAGCGGTGAACAGCGTGCAGCACGCCGGGGACGGCGTCGAACGCTGGGTCAGCGTCGACGTGTCGGCCTCCGGCGTGGTGCGCGTGGAGGTCGGGGACGACGGGACCGGGTTCGACGCCGATGCGATCCCCGCCGGTCGTCTCGGCGTCCGACGGTCGATCATCGAACGCGTCGCCGCTGCCGACGGGATCGCCGAGATCCACACGGCACCCGGAGCAGGGACCCGCGTGGTGCTGACGTGGCCCGCCCGACCAGTGGACCGGGCGGAGGCGTCGTGAAGATCTCGATCCCCGCCGGCGTGGCGATCGGTCTCGCCGCGCTGTTCTCGCTCTACCACCTGCTCCTCGCCTCGACGACGCTGTTCCGTGTCGACGACGTCGGCGCGGTGCTCGCGTGCATGGCGCTGTACGCCGCAGCGACCGGCGCGGCGTTGTTCGCCAAGGGTGCCGTCCTGCCGGTGTGGGTCGCCTGCTTCTCGCTCGCCACGGCGGTCATGATGCCGGTCGTCGCGGCGCCGGTGGCCGAGGCCGGCGCGACGCCGGGGTTCGGCACGTGGTGGATCGCGGCCGTCGGGACGCTCATGGTGATCGTCGCCGTGCGACAGCGGATCGTGTTCGCATGGGTCGGGGTGTCGTTCCTCGTGATGTACACGGTCGCGTGGGCGGGACCCGACGCGCTGGGTGCGCTCGGCGTGCTCGGCAGCGTCGTCTGGGTCGCCATCGCGACGATCTTCAACTTCGTGATGAACCGCGCGACCCGCACCACCCGTGACTTCATCCGCGCCGAGCAGGAGACCGCCGACTGGCAGGCGGCGCAGGACGCCCACGTGTTCGAGCGGCAGTTCCGACTCAGCCAGACGACGCGGATGGCGCTGCCGATGTTGCAACGCATCATCGACTCGTGCGGGGACCTCACCGACGCCGAGCGCACCGAGTGCCTGCACCTCGAGCAGGCCATCCGCGACGAGATCCGCGGCAGGTCCCTGCTCTCCGACGACGTCCGCGAGGAGGTCATGCGCCTCCGTCGGCGTGGCGCGGTCGTCCAGTTGCACGACGACGGTGGTCTCGACGAGCTCGAGGCCGACGACGTCCGGCGCATCCACGCACAGCTCGCAGACGCGCTCCGGCAGGCGTGGGACGCGGACAACGTGATCGTCCGGACGGTACCAGAGGGGTCGGGCGCTGCGGTGACGGTGGTCGGCCTGCGGCTCGACGTCGCGGCGAGCGAGTCGGCGGCGCTGGGCACCGCCCACGATGACGATGATGACGGCGACGAGGACGACTCGGTCGCGCTCTGGCTCGAGATCCCGCGGCACGAGCGCGCGTAGCCGGGGCGGCCCCGGACGCGCTCCGCGCCGGACGGGAGGCCCGTGGCGGCGCCGCCACGAGCCTCCCGTCCGATGGGTGGTCGCGACCACCGCACGTGGTGCGGTGTCGGCGCTCGTTGCGTCCGCAACGAGCGACAGCGTCGTCGGGTGGATTCAGGTGGTGGTTGCAACACCTGTTTCTGTTGGTCGTGAGAGTAGTTGTTTGAGTGCTTCGGCGGGAGTCATCGCGTCGAGGCGTTTCCGGGGACGGTCGTTGATCTCGTCTTGGACGAACTGGAGCTCTGCGGTGGTGTGGCGTGAGAGGTCGGTGCCTTTGGGGAAGTACTGCCGGAGCAGCCCGTTCGTGTTCTCGTTGCTGCCACGCTGCCAGGGCGCGTGTGGGTCACAGAAGTAGATCTGCACCCCGGTCGCGACGGTGATCTCCCGGTGCCGGGTCATCTCGATGCCCTGGTCCCAGGTGATTGATCGTGCGGCTTCGGCAGGCATGCGCCCGATCGCTTCGATCATCTGGTCACGGACCTGTTCCGCGCCGTGCGAACCGGGCAGGTGCAGCAGCATCAAGAACCCGGTGCTCCGCTCGACGAGCGTGCCGATCGCAGACCGGTTCCCGGCACCCATGATGAGGTCTCCTTCCCAGTGCCCCGGGACGGCGCGGTCGTCGGCCTCGGCCGGCCGGTCGGCGATCATCACCATGTTCGCGATCTTCGACGCGCGGGTGGTGACTCGGCCTTGGGGTTTCCGGAGCGTTCGCCC
>NZ_JBIVCR010000005.1:0-1245 GCF_044746705.1 Curtobacterium sp. NPDC090217
ACGTTCGCAGCAGCGTCCTGGGATGCGTCCTTGGACGCATCCGCGATCGCTGCGGACTTCGACGACGCCTGCGTCTTGGACGACGCCTCGACCGAGGCCCCACCGTTGGTGTTGGAGGAGTTGTCCGCCTCAGCAGCAGCCTTCGCCGCGACCTTCGACGACGCATTCGTCTTCGTCTTGGCGTCCTTGGACGCATCCGCCGACGCCGTCGTCTTCTGGTTCCCAGCCACCTGCGCAGCAGCCTTCGCCGAGATGTCCGCAGCAGCCGACGCCGCCGACGTGCCGTCGTTGTTCGCAGCCGCCTCCGACGCCGCCTTCGCAGCCGGGTTGTTGTCCCCATCAGCATCCGCCGACGCCGACACCGACGCACCGGCGTTCACGTTCGCACCCGGGTCACCGTTCACGTTCGCAGCAGCGTCCTGGGACGCGTCCTTGGACGCATCCGCGATCGCAGCGGACTTCGACGACGCCTGCGTCTTGGACGACGCCTCAACCGACGCCCCACCATTGGTGTTGGAGGAGTTGTCCGCCTCAGCAGCAGCCTTCGCCGCAACCTTCGACGACGCATTCGCCTTCGACTTGGCGTCCTTGGACGCATCCGCCGACGCCGTCGTCTTCTGGTTCCCAGCCACCTGCGCAGCAGCCTTCGCCGAGATGTCCGCAGCAGCAGACGCCGCCGACGTGCCGTCGTTGTTCGCAGCCGCCTCCGACGCCGCCTTCGCAGCCGGGTTGTTGTCCCCATCAGCATCCGCCGACGCCGACACCGACGCACCCGCGTTCACGTTCGCACCCGGATCACCGTTCACGTTCGCAGCAGCATCCTGGGATGCGTCCTTGGACGCATCCGCGATCGCTGCGGACTTCGACGACGCCTGCGTCTTGGACGACGCCGCAACCGAGGCCCCACCATTGGTGTTGGAGGAGTTGTCCGCCTCAGCAGCAGCCTTCGCCGCAACCTTCGACGACGCATTCGCCTTCGACTTGGCGTCCTTGGACGCATCCGCCGACGCCGTCGTCTTCTGGTTCCCAGCCACCTGCGCAGCAGCCTTCGCCGAGATATCCGCAGCAGCCGACGCCGCCGACGTGCCGTCATTGTTCGCAGCCGCCTCCGACGCCGCCTTCGCAGCCGGGTTGTTATCCCCATCAGCATCCGCCGACGCCGACACCGACGCACCCGCGTTCACGTTCGCACCCGACGGGCCGTCGACGGAGCCCTCAGGGTTACCGTCAACATCACCGGTCGGC
>NZ_JBIVCR010000005.1:1344-290474 GCF_044746705.1 Curtobacterium sp. NPDC090217
CACACCCTGCGGGTCGCCGACCGGGTCACCGGTCGGGGTGCCCTGCGGCACACCCTGCGGGTCGCCGACCGGGTCACCGGTCGGGGTGCCCTGCGGCACACCCTGCGGGTCGCCGACCGGGTCACCGGTCGGGGTGCCCTGCGGGTCGCCGACCGGGTCACCAGTCGGCGTGCCCTGCGGGTCACCGACCGGGTCACCAGTCGGGGTGCCGTCGTCCGTACCCTCCGGAGTGCCGTCGTCGGTGCCTTCCGGGGTGCCCTCGTTCGTACCCTCCGGCGTGCCGTCCTGGCTACCGTCGACATCACCAGCAGCCTCGGACGACGCATCCGAGGACGACGATGCGATCGACGCACCCTGCGACGCAGCCGCCGGGTTCGCCGTCCCAACGATGGACCCAGCACCGTTCGCCTTCGTCGAGTTGTCCGCCTTCGCCGCCGCCTGCGCCGCAGCCTTCGACGAGCTCCCCGGATCCGTGTCCGCGTTCTGCGTCACGTTCGACGACGCCGTCGTCAACTGGTTGCCGGCGATCTGAGCAGCAGCCTTCGCCGAGATGTCCGCAGCAGCCGACGCCGCCGACGTCCCATCAGCATTCGCCGCCACCTGCGCAGCAGCAACCGCAGCCGGGTTGTTGTTCCCATCAGCATCCGCCGACGCCGACGCCGACGCCGACGCGTTCCGGTTCCCGTTCGCCTCCGCCGACGCGTTCGTCGACGACGTCCCGATCGCAGCACCCTTCGACGCCGAGTTCGGCGACGCATTCGCCGCAACCGACCCAGCAGCATTCGTCTTCGAACTGTTGTCGTTGTTGGCAGCGCCCTGCGCCGCCACGGCGCCAGCCGCGTTCGGGTTCGCCCCGACGTTCTGCGCCGCATCCGCCGCAGCCGTCGTCACCTGATTACCCGCGGCCTTCGCCGCCGAGTTCCCCGTGATGTCCGCCGCCGCATCAGCAACCGACGTCGCATCATCATTCGCCGCCGCCTGCGCCGCAGCAACCGCCGCCGGATTGTTATCCCCATCAGCCCGCGCCGAAGCGGCAGCCGACGCCGCCGCATTCGCATTGCTTTCCCTGGGCGGCGTGACGACAAGACCGTCAGGCACAACGTACGTTGACGTGCTTTCAACCTGTTCGTTACGAACAGCGAGATAGGTCTTCGTCATCTTGGACGGATAGTTGTCGGATACGCCTACCGCTTCGAACTTCATCGAGTTCGGGTCGAGCATCCACTGCCTACCGAAGTTTATAGGGCCCGCATCACTCGGAGCTTGGCATCGGCCTGTGGTGAAGTCGGTCTCGCTCCACCACTTCATCCACACTCCAGGGTAAGCTTGTGTAAACTTGATCTGCGCGCGCATGCAGGTGGACGGCTGGCCGGGCCTCGAGATGAGGGCCGTCTTTCCTGGTCGCGGCATCGTGAATTCTGGGCCAGGAGCACTCGCCGCCTTGTCGAAGGACGAGAACCGTTGCGCCCGTGGATAATTCGCCTCATCAGACTTGCCGCTCGCCATGAGACGGTAGAAGCCAGTCTTGTCCTTGGTCTGAAGAATCAAAGGGCCAGTCATCTCGTTAGCCGAAGTGACCGTGTAGTACTTCTCCACCAGAGTCGCCATCGGGTCGGCATTGGCCGACGAAACGATGCCGAACGCGGCGCCGGATGCCGCGAGCGCACCGATCGTCGACGCTGCGACGATCTTGCGTGTGGCAGAGCGCTTGTGCTTGCTCATGTGATTGGTTTCTTTCTGTAGTGGGCTGCCGTTTCCGACAGCTCCTGGTTGATCCCTGCACACGCTCATCACGCGCAGGGGTCCCCGGCCGGCGCACATGGGGGATGCTCCGGTCGAGCCCGGCCCGGGCGATGGCACCCGGGCCGGAAGTCGTTCATGCGGCGTTGAGTGCCCGGTTCGCCGCGTTGACACCGCTCATGCCGTGCACCCCAGGCCCCGGCGGGGTGGCAGCAGAGCACAGGTACACACCGGGAACGCCCGTCCGGTAGGGGTTCGGCCCGAACGTCGGCCGGGCGATCAGCTGCCGGAAGGTGTTCGCCCCGGTGTTGATGTCCCCGCCGACGAAGTTCGAGTTCGCCGCCGCCAGACCCATCGCACTGGTCACGCGGGTGGACACGATGCGCTCCCGGAACCCGGGCGCGAACCGCTCGATCTGGCTGGTGATCCGGTTCTCGGCGGCGACGGTCGACCCGTACGGCACGTGGGCGTACGCCCAGACGGGGTTGAGTCCGCCCGCCGACCTCGTCGGATCGGCTTTCCACTGCTGGCCGACCAGGGTGAACGGCGCCCGCGAGGACTTGCCACCGACGACCTGGGTCTCCGCAGCAGCGACCTCGTCCGCGCTGCCACCGAGGTGCACGACGCCGGCTTCCTGGCACTCGGCTGCGGTCCACGGGATGTCGCCGTCGATCGCGAAGTCCACCTTGTAGGCGGCGGGACCGTGCGCGTACTCGGTGAACGCCCGGCGCGAGCGCTCGGGGATCCGGTGGTGCAGGATCTCGACGGCAGCGCTCGGTGCGACGTCGAGGAGCACGACGTCGGCGTCCTCGAGCTCGCGGATGTCGGTGACGGTGCGGCCGGTCTCGACGTGCCCGCCGAGCGACTCGAGCTCCGCGACCAGGGCGTCGGCCAGCACCTGCGCACCGCCCCGGACGACCGGCCAGCCGACCGCGTGCCCGGCGGATGCGAGCATCACACCGATGGCGGAGGAGAACGTCGTGTCGAGCCGTCCGAACGCGTGCGCGGCGATGCCGGCGAACAGCGCGCGGTGCCGTTCTTCACGGAAGGAGCCGGCGAGCCGCAGCGCAGGCTGCGCGGCCAGTGCCCCGAACCGCGCCATCAGCGCCGCGTGCCGCGGCATGCGCGCCAGAGGCTGCAGGGCATCGGCGGTCAGGTCGTCGAACCGCTCGGCGAAGGGCTCGAAGAGGTTGCGCCAGGTGGACCCGTCGACGCCCATGCCCTCGGCCGTTGTCGCGATGTCGCGGTACAGCAGGCCGGCGCTGCCGTCGTCGAGCGGGTGGGCGAGCGCGGCAGGCGCCTCGTCCCAGTGCACGCCGTGCCGCTCGAGCTCGAGGGAACGGAGGAACGGCGAGGCAGCGGCGAGCGGCATGAACGACGCTCCGAGGTCGTGGACCAGGCCGGGGGCGGTCAGCTCCGCAGAACCGACCGCTCCCCCGACCCGCCAGTGCGACTCGAGCACGGTGACGCTCGCGCCGGCCTGCGCCAGCCGGATCGCGCCGGCGAGCCCGTTGGGCCCGCTGCCGACGACGACGGCCCGCACGCTCAGACCACCACGGAGTCGTCGCGACGGTCGGTCGCGTCCGCTTCCGCGTCGTCCGGACTGGAGGCACGGCTCGCGCTCTCGGCAGGGCGTCGCGTCCACAGGGTGGCCGGGTCGGGGGCCGTGGTGACCACGTCGACGTCCGTCGCGGTCGCGACGGGGGCGACCCCGGCCTCCAGGTCGTCAGCCGCGACCACCGGCGAGACGGGAGCCGCACCGGACCACGCGTCGTCCACCGGGGTGGCTGCGACGGCGTCCGCCGTCGTCCGCCGCTCCGCCAGGGTGACCCCGGGCGAGCGTCGCGCCGCGTTGGCCCAGGCTCGCTTGAGGCCGCGGCCCATGGCGCGCCAGGTGTGGTCGCGGACGAAGATCGCGTCGACGGCGATCATCGCCATGGAGAAGAACGGCAGACCCATCAGGACGCCGATGCCGACGTGGAACGACATGATGCCGATCAGGACGATGATGCGGGTGATGCGGTTCAGCAGCATCGGCAGGAACATCATCTGCAGGATGATCGTGCCCCACGAGAACGCGGCGACCATCGGACCCCAGGTGGTGATGATCTTCGCGATCTCCGGCCAGGTGGAGAACCGGTCGACCATGAGCGGGCCGTAGACCGCGGTGCCTGCACCCCAGGTTCCGCCCTGTGCCTTGTAGAGCGCGCCGGACATGTAGACGAAGCCGACGTGCATGGTGGTGACGACGATCGCCAGGTTGTGGAACATCGCGGTGTACGGACGGACCATGCGGCTGCGGCGGTCGAAGCGGCGCAGGGCGTCGTGCGACTTCGCGTGGCGGCGAGCATCGAGCGAGAGCCGGGCCGAGGTGTCCGCGAAGAGCATGTAGATCATGACCATGCGCAGGAGGTTGTCGCTCTGGTCACTGAGCAGGTCGTTCATCTCGATGAACGACACGTAGAAGACCAGGTACACCGGCAGGACGAACTTCGTGCGCCACCCGATCGCCACCAGGAAGGCGATGACGAACAGGCCGATGTAGCTCAGCGTGAAGCCGACGTTGTCCGGGCCGACGAAGTTGAACCACTTGAACAGCCAGATCTTCTCGAAGTCGCTGCCCGGGTAGAGGTGCTGACCGGTCCACGCGGAGCCGGCGCCGTACGCGTAGAGGCGGGTCGACCAATTGGCGGCGAGGATGCCCATCCCCATCACGCCGATCAGGATGCGGAAGACGGCGAGGCCGTACAGTGCGCGCTTCTTGCCGAGGAGCCAGTCCTCGGAGAAGGTGGCGCCGCGCCTGGCGAGGGTGACGGCTCCGGCGCGGCCCGCGCACGCGAGGTCCTTGAGCATGCGGCCGAGGCGAGCGGCCTCGGCGGTGATGATGTTGCCCATGGTCACTTCTCCTCTGCGAGCTTCTTGAAGGTGTCGGCGAAGTCCTTGTGGGACTGGCCGGGCATGATGAAGGTGCCGCGCCAGCCCGTCGGGGACCACTGCTCGGGTTCTGGCTTCGCGTCGGGGTTGTTCCGCTGGTCGAAGGGCACCGCGTTCTGGCGGGAGATGGCGAAGCGGATCGTCGTGACGTCCTCACCCCACATCGTCTTGGCGACCTGGGTGGCGTAGGCGCTCGTGTAGGCGTGCTGGGTGATGAACGATCCGGCGTTCGCCCTGGCCGTCGCGTCGTCGCCCGACGCCTTGTAGAGCGCGGTCTCGAAGCGGGACTTCCAGTCGGCACCGGTGTAGTAGTTCGCCTGGACGACTTCCTGCTGCTTCTCGTTGAGCTTGCTGTATGCGTCGCGGTACTTGCTGGCCTGCTCGTTGGCGAGGCCGGCGGCACGCGGCGGGAGGAGGTTGTGGCGAGAGAGCTTGAGCTCGTCCTCGGCGGCGTCGATCCACTCGCTGTTCTGCTGCTTGCCGTCGACGTTCTCGACCGCGCGGACGTAGAAGTGGTAGTTGCCGTTGATGGGGTCAGGGGCGAAGACGGACCAGCTCTGCCCGAAGAACGGGATCTGCCAGCTGGTCAGGAAGTTGCCGGGGACGAGCGAGCGCATGGACGCCGAGTACGGGGCGATCCAGAGCAGCTGGGCGAAGATGTGCCACGCCGCGATGAGCGACACGACGACGAGCACGACACGCACGACCGGGCGGCGGCGCATGAGATGGGATTTGGGCGACGGGGACGACATGGGACCTCTCTGATCGATTCGGGGTTCGAGAGGTGGCGCCGTGACACGGCCCGAAGACTCTCGTATTGAAATATATCAATACGACGGTGAACATGCAACATTCACATATCATCCGAGATGCGGCGTGGTGACGCAGCAACGCCGAAGGGCACCGCAGATGCGGTGCCCTTCGGCGTTGTTCGTGGTCGCTCAGGCGACGGGCGGGGGTATCAGCGGGGCAGTGTGTCCAGGGCCGCGGCGAGCCCGTCGTCCGTCACGCCGCCGGTGATCTCGCTCGCAGCGTCGACCACGTCCTCCGGGGCCTGTCCCATGGCGACGCCGCGGCCGGAGGTGGAGGCCCACCGCAGCATGTCGATGTCGTTGCGGCCGTCCCCTGCGGCGAAGACCCGGGAGCGTGGGATGTCGAACCACTCACGCACGCGCTCCATCGCCGTCGCCTTCGTCACGCCTTCTGGTGCGATGTCGAGCCACGCCGTCCACCCGACGTTGTACGAGACCTTGTGCAGCCCCATCCGGTCGACGATCGCCAGGAACTCCTCGAGCCCGTGCTCCGGGGAGATGACCACGACACGGGTGGCCCGCACGCCGAGCAGCTGCGAGAAGTCGACGTGGGACCCGTGCTTCGTCATGGCGTCGTCCGGGAACTCCCCCGAGAGCAGGTAGTGCCCGTCGGGTGACTCGACGCCGTACGCCGCGTTCGACAGGGCACCGCGGATCGTCTGCAGGACGTCGGTCGGGTCGAAGGTCTCGACGTGCACCCGCACGTAGCCGTTGATCGCGTGCGGGGCGTCCGAGCGACGAAGGGTCACCGCGCCGTTCGCGCACACGAGGTACTCCGGTTCGATGCCGAGCGTCTGCAGCACGGGAACGGTCATGCCCTCGCTGCGACCGGTGGAGAGCATGACCTCGTGCCCGGCAGCGGCGGCGGACTTGATCGCCTCGACGGTGGTGGACGTCACGACACCGTCCTCGCGCATCACGGTGCCGTCGATGTCGAGGGCGACGAGCCAGCGCTTCACGCGGGTCGCGGCCGTGCCGTGGGCGTCGTTCATCGGGGTTCGATCACCTCGACGCCGCCGAGGTACGGACGGAGGACCTCCGGGATCACGACCGAGCCGTCGGCCTGCTGGTGGGACTCGAGGATCGCGACGAGCCAGCGGGTGGTCGCGAGGGTGCCGTTGAGCGTGGCGACCGGCGCGGTCTTGCCCGAGTCGGTGCGGTAGCGGATGTCGAGGCGACGGGCCTGGAACGAGGTGCAGTTCGAGGTCGAGGTGAGCTCGCGGAAGGTGCCCTGCGTCGGGACCCACGCTTCGAGGTCGTACTTCCGCGCGGCCGACGTGCCGAGGTCACCGGCTGCGGTCTCGATCACGCGGTAGTGCAGCCCGAGGTCCTGCAGCATCGACTCCTGGTACGCCATCAACTTCGCGTGCTCGGCGTCCGCCTGGTCCGGGTGGACGTAGGAGAACATCTCGAGCTTGTTGAACTGGTGGACCCGGAGGATGCCGCGGTTGTCCTTGCCCGCCGAGCCGGCCTCGCGCCGGTAGCAGGTCGACCAGCCGGCGTAGCGGAGGGCCGGGTCCTCGGCGTCGAACGCGAGGATCTCGTCCGCGTGGTACCCGGCGAGGGCGACCTCGCTGGTGCCGGTCAGGTACAGGTCATCGGCCTCGAGCCGGTAGACCTCCGCAGCGTGCTCGCCGAGGAACCCGGTGCCGGCCATGGTCTCGGGACGCACGAGCGTCGGCGTGATGAGCGGGGTGAACCCGTGCTGGATCGCTCGGTCGAGCCCGAGTGACATCAGCGCGATCTCGAGCCGGGCGCCGAGGCCCTTGAGGAAGTAGAAGCGCGAGCCGGACACCTTGACGCCGCGGGGGATGTCGATGATGTCGAGGAGCTCGCCGAGGTCCGCGTGGTCCTTCGGCTCGAAGTCGAACTCCGGCTTGGTGCCGACGGTCTTGATCGTGACGAAGTCGTCCTCGCCACCGGCGGGCACGCCGGGCAGCACGACGTTCGGGATCGACCGGACGACGCGGTTGAAGGTCTCCTCGGCGGCCGTGACGGCGGCCTGTGCCTCCTTCACGCCGGCGGCGAGCGCCTGGGCCTGCTGCACGAGCGCGGCCTTCTCGTCCTTCGGCGCCTTGGCGACGGTCTTGCCGAACGCGTTCTGCTCGGCACGCAGGGCCTCGAACGACGAGATCGCGCTCCGCCTGGCGGCGTCAGCGGCGACCGCTTCGTCGACGACGTCGACGGAGGCGCCGCGCGCAGCCTGTGAGGCTTTGATGACATCGGGATCGTCGCGCAGCAGCTGGGGGTCAATCACCGGTTCATCCTAGCCAGACACGATTGCGACTCCGGTGCGCGCAGCCGGGGGTCAATGCAGCGTCCATTCCGGCGTTCATCCTAGCCAGGCACGGATGAACGGGAGGCTCGTGGCGGCCGCGCCACGAGCCTCCCGTCCGGTTGTGGTCGCGACCAGAGCGCGTGGCGCGACACGCAGGCCCCGCCGGTACCGTTGAGCCATGTCATCGCCCTCGGAGACCGCGCCCGCGCAGTCGGACGCCCTCGCCACCGAGCACCGCACTGCGGCCGTGGTCTACAACCCGGTCAAGGTGCACCTCCCGACCCTGAAGGAGACGGTGGCCAAGTACGAACAGGAAGCCGGCTGGAACACCACGCTGTGGTTCGAGACCACGGAGGAGGACCCGGGCGGAGGGATGGCCCGTGAAGCCCTCGATGCCGGCGCCGACGTGATCGCGGCTGCCGGCGGGGACGGGACCGTGCGTGCGGTGGGCGAGGTCGTGCACGGCTCGGATGCTTCCCTCGCGCTGCTGCCGAGCGGTACGGGCAACCTGCTCGCCCGCAACATGAAGCTGCCCCTCGACGACCTGGACGCCAGCACCCACGCGATCTTCCACGGGACCGACCGGCCGATCGACTTCGGGATCCTCGGACTCGAGCGCCCGGACGGCACCCGCGAGCAGTACGGCTTCCTGGTGATGGCGGGGCTCGGGCTCGATGCCCGGATGCTCGCGAACACCCGCCCCGGGCTCAAGAAGCGCGTCGGGTGGCTCGCCTACGTCGACTCGCTGTTCCGGTCCGTGCGCGACATCGACGGGTTCGACTTCCGGTACCGGCTCGACGAGTCCACGACGAAGTCCGTCCGCGGACACTCGGTCATCGTCGGCAACTGCGGGATGCTCCAGGCCAACGCGATGCTCCTGCCGGAGGCCGAGATCGACGACGGGGTCTTCGACATCGTGGTGATGCGTCCCCGGGGGTTCTTCGGCTGGGTGCGGATCGGCGCGCGGATCTTCTGGGAGAACGCGATCCTCCGGTGGTTTCGCCGCTCGACGCTCGGCAACACGTTCGTCGGGCGTCGGATCATCACCCGCGCCAAGCAGGAACGGCCGCTGCGCTACCTGCGTGGTGAGGAGTTCGTGCTGCGGCTCGAGAAGCCGGACGAGTTCGAGATCGACGGCGACCCCGTCGGCGAGATCTCGGCGTTCCGGGCGCGGATCGACCCGGGGGCGCTCCGTGTCCGCGTGCCGGAGCCCGCGGAGCCGACCGGCCGCGCCGCGCGCAAGCGCTCCTAGCGCGGGTCGGGCTCGCCGGAGACGATCGCGCGGAGCCAGTCCCGTGCCTCGACGAATGCCTCGTCCGAGTAGCGCAGCGGCACCTCGGACTCCAGCCGATCCGCGCGCGGGTAGGACCCGAGGAACGTCACGCGCGGGCTGAACCGACGCAGGCCGAGCAGGGCATCGGCGACTCGCTCGTCCTCGACGTGCCCGTCGAGGTCGATGACGAACCGGTAGCGGCCGAGCTCGTCCCCGATCGGCCGCGAGGACAGCAACCCCATGTTGATGCCCCTCGTGGCGAACTGCTCGAGCATGTCGACGAGGGCACCCGGGTGGTCTGCGGGCAGTTCGACGATGACGCTCGTCTTGTCCGAACCGGTGCGCTCCGGGATGCTCAGCGTCTTCGAGACGAGCACGAAGCGGGTGACGGCGCTGGCGTTGTCGCCGATCGAGCTCGCGAGCACGGCGAGGTCGTGGTGGTCGGTGATGCCCGGCGGGGCGACGGCTGCGTCGGCCGTGGGGTGCTCGTCGAGCAGGGCGACGGCGGCGGCGACGTTCGACGAGGCCGGGATGTGGCCGTGTCCGGGGACGTTGGTCTCGAGCCAGCGGTGGGTCTGGGCGTAGGCGACGGGGTGCGCGTTCACGGTGCGGACGTCGGCGAGCGCGGTGCCGTGCCGGGCGACGAGCACGAAGTCGACGGGGACGAGGTACTCGCCCACGATCCGCACGCCGGGGATCCGGGCGAGGGCGTCCTGTGTGGCGCTGACGCCGCCGTCGACGCTGTTCTCGATCGCGATGACGGCACCGACGGAGCGGCCGGACATCACGTCGTCGAGCGCTTCTCCGACGTTGTTGACGCTCCGCCAGGGCTTGCCGGCAGCCGCGTCGACGAGCTTGAGCGCCGCCTCGGTGAAGGTGCCGGCGGGTCCGAGGTAGCTGTACGTGTCGGACGCTGCGTCGGGCTGGCTCATGCCGCCGAGCCTATTGCACCCGTCCGCGCCGCCACGGCCCGTGACGCGGCGCCCGGTCGCCACTGCTGCGCAGTCGCCGCGGCGGGCGCCGCCGGACGGGAGGCACGCGGCGGGCTGGCACCGGGCGGGAGGCGCGGGGCGGGCTGGCACCGGGCCTCCCGCCCGCCCGTAACGGGTGCGCAGACGTGGCGACGCCCGGCGGCTGCCGGCCACCGCTTCCGCGCACTCGGCGCCGGGCACACGCGCGCACCGCCGGACGGGAGGCGCGGGGCGGGCTGGCACCGGGCCTCCCGCCCGCCCCGTAACGAGTGCGCAGACACGGCGACGCCCGGCGGCTGCCGGCCACCAATACTGCGCACTCGGCGCCAGGCACACGCGCGCACCGCCCGGCGGGAGGCGCGCGGCGGCCCCGCACCGGGCCTCCCGCCCGCCCCGCGGCGAGTGCGCAGACACGGCGACGCCCGGCGGCGAGGCCCGCGTCAGTCGGCCGCAGTACCGGTCAGCCGCGCCTCGCAGATGGCCGCGTCGTCGTCGTCCCGGGGGTAGGTCAGCGCCGCGAAGCGCCCCTCGGGGTCGAGCGTGGTGAGCAGCGACTTCGCGATGCCGTCGAGCTGGGCGACCTGCTCGTCGGTCAGCGCGTCGATCACGAAGCGACGGGCGGTGCGGACGTGGTCGGGCGCTGCCTCCACGATCGTGGCGTACCCGGCGTCCGTGAGTCGCACGTCGGTCGCGCGGCGGTCGTCGGTGGACGGGCAGCGCGCGACGAGTCCGCGCTTCTCGAGCCGGGACACCACGTGCGACAGCCGCGGGAGCGACGCGTTCGTCGCCGATGCGAGCGCGGACATCCGGAGGGTGCGGGTGTCGGTCTCGGACAGCATGGCGATGACCATGTAGTCGAAGTGGGTCAGGTCGGCGTCCCGCTGGAGCTGCTGGTCGAGCGCTGCCGGCAGGAGTTCCATCACCGCGACGAGCTTCATCCAGGCACGCAGCTGCTCGCGCGTCAGCCAGGGGGTCTCGTCGGTCATGCCCCCATCCTACGAAATGGTTGTCGTTTCAACCACCCTGGAGTTCCGTCGCGCTGTCAGCCACCCCACGACCAGCACGGCGACGACCACGAGGAGCAGCGAACCCTCGACGACGAGCAACCGCGTGGTGTAGTCGAACGGCACCACCGTGGGGTTCTTCGCACCGTGGTGCTTCGCGGCGATCTCCGGCAGGACGACCAGCGCCAGCACGCTCCCGAGCACGACGGCCGCCTGCACCACCACGAGGACCCACAGGCGGAGCGCACGACCGGCCCGGCGGAGTCCGAGACCGACGAGGACCACGAACGGCGACAGGATCGCGTCGTGCAGGATCACCGCGCCGATGAGCCAGGTCGCGAGGCCCCCGATGCGGTTCGGACGGACGGTGGTGACCATGACGTACGCGCCGAACGCGATCACGAGGACCCCGACGACGACGAGCACGATCCGCGCGGCCTTCACGAGAGCACCTCGATCTTCGCGATCCACTTCGTCTGCAGCACGCCGGGCCGCCCGGGCGCGATGATCCGAGCGGGGAACCCGTGGTCGAGGTCGAGCGTCGCGCCGTTCAGCTCGAGCGCCACGAGGGTCGTCGGGTCGGACGCGTACTCCGGCCCCATGTCCATGATCCGGTAGCCGCCGTGGCGCTCCAGGCTGGTCACCCGCACGTGCGAGGACGGGTCGGCCTGCACCGCTCGGAGCAGGTCGCGCATCCGGACTCCCTTCCAGGTCGCCATCTGACTCCATCCCTCGACGCACGAGATCGGCAGCGCCGCCTCGGTGGTCCCGAGCGCCACGAGCTCGGCGCGGGAGAACATCCTCGTCACCGCTGGACCGGCCACCGTGAGCGACCAGTCCGCTGCGGTCGCGGTCGCCAGGACGCCAGCTGCCCGCGCGGTCCGGTTCACCGGGAGGCCGTTCGGGCCGATGTGCCGCTTGCGGGGCGCGAAGACGTTGAACGGCTCGGCGAGCTTCGAGGACTGGCCGGCGGTGAGCACCACGACGCCGGCGGTCGCGGCCGCGATGCCCGCGAAGAAGCCGCGACGGGCGATCCGCTCGCGTCGACCGGCGGCCCGTTCCGGCCGTCCGGCCTGTTCGGTCCGTTCGGTCGGTTCGGTCCGTTCGGTCGGTTCGGTCGGTTCGGTCGGTTCCGGACGGGAGGCTCGGCTCGACTCCGCCCCGTCGGCCCACCGCATCACGCGGCCGGTGATCCCCCGCGGGTACGTCCCGGTGGCGTCGTAGCCGGGCAGCTCGCTGCCGACGGTGTCGTCGTGCACGAAGCGGCCGTCCGCGTCGTAGGAGTCCCGCTTCCGCCAGTAGCGGCTGATCACCCGGAGCTTCGCGCCGATGTGGATCACGAGCGACCCGATGATGACGTACGCCAGCGCGTAGTGCACCTGCCGGAACGGGAACGGCCACGGGTACCACTGGAACGTGTTCACGAGCCCGGTCGCGACCTGCACGATCGACGCCGCGACGAACACCGCGATCGACGCACGCTCGAGGAAGTGCAGGACGTTCCGCACCGGCGGGTCCTGCGCCAACGCGGGCATCACGGTGTTGAGCTTCGCGAGGAGCAGGGGGATGATCGCGATCCCCGCCGTGATGTGGAGCCCCTGCGTGAACTGGTAGAGCTGCACGGGCCTGGTCGGGAAGCGCATCCCGGGCAGCGGGTCCTGCAGCAGGTGGCTGTAGACACCGGTCCCGAAGCAGATCAGGAACGCGATGCCGAGCAGCCGTCCGATGACGACCGCGGATCGCGCGTTCCGGTTCGGGGAGGCCATGGCGGCCCGGGCATCGTGGAGGCCCTGCCGGACGAACGTCGGTAGCCTCGACGGACCATGCGTCTGCGTCCCGGCACCCTGCTCCCGACCGTGCTCGCCGTCATCGGCGTGCTGGCCCTGGCGGGCGTCATCGCCTTCGGGGTCACGCATCTGGGGTTCCTCCGGTCCGGTCATCGACAACCATTCGTTGCGTGGACCCTGATCGCTTGGGCGGTGTTCGTCGTTGCGGTCGTCGGGCTCCGGTTCGTCCCGGCACGTCTGGTCACCATCATCGTCCTCGGCGGCGCCGTGGTCGTGGGGCTCGCCGCCATGGTGGGTCAGCCGAACACCAGCACCGACTCTGCTCGCTACGCCTGGGACGGCATCGTCCAGCACGCCGGGGTCTCGCCGTACGCGCACACGCCGCAGTCGACCGCGCTGTCCGGCCTCCGTCCGGACTGGTTGTTCCCGGACAAGGTGAACGGCACGTGCGAGCCGCTGCAGCCGCGGTACCGCGGGCTCGGGGACGGGGCGGCCGGACACTGCACGGCGATCAACCGCCCCGACGTACCGACGATCTACCCGCCGATGGCCGAGCTGTGGTTCGCGCTCGTGCGCTTCTTCGTACCGGCCACCGTGCAGTACTGGCCGTTCCAGCTCGCCGGACTGCTCGTCTCGCTCGGCGTCACCGTCGGACTGCTCGTCGTCCTGCGCCGCATCGGCCGTCCGACCTGGTGGGCGGCGCTCTGGGCGTGGTGCCCGCTCGTGGCGTCCGAGGCCGTCACGAACTCCCACGTCGACGTCGTCGGCGCGGCCCTCGCGACCGCCGGCGCCGTACTGGTCGCGTTCGGCCGGCCGATCTGGGGCGGGATCATGCTCGGCGCCGCGACGTGCACGAAGCTCATCCCGGCGATCGTCTACCCGGCGCTGCTCGGCCGGTGGCGGAACTGGTGGGCGGTACCCGTCGGCATCGCCGTGTTCGGGTTGCTCTACGTCCCCTACGTCGCGTCGACCGGAGCGAAGGTGCTCGGGTACCTGCCCGGCTACCTGACCGAGGAGGGGTACGAGGACGGCTCCCGCTTCGCCCTCGTGTCGCTCGTCGCGAAGGGCGACCTCGGCACGGTGATCGTCGCGCTCGTCGTCCTCGTCGCAGCGGTGCTCGCGTGGCGCCTCTCGGACCCGAGCCGACCGTGGTCCGGCGAGGTCCTGATGATCGGCGTGACCTTCCTCGCGGTGACGCCGCGGTACCCCTGGTACGCGCTGCTCCTGATCCCGTTCGTGGTGCTCTCGGGGCGGTGGGAGTGGATGTCCATCGCGCTCGCGATCGCCCTGCGTGGTGTGTGGCCGTCGGTGGACGCGTACCGCTGGTGGCTCGGCGCGGCGATCCTGGTCATCGTGGTGGTGACGGTCATCCGGACGGACCGGTCGGACTGGATCCGCTGGCGCGACCGGCTCCTCCCAGGGCGCGACCGGCGCCTGCTCCCGGTGCGCGACCGACGACCCGCCGTATCATCGCTGCCATGACGGCTCGCATGCTCCCGTCGACGGGACTGCTCCGTCGCGTCCGGCAGCCGTCCGCGCCGATCCCCCACCGGCCGGACGACGACGGCCTGCTCGACCGGTTCGGCCGACGGGCGGTCGACCTCCGTGTGTCCCTCACCGAGCGGTGCAACCTCCGGTGCACGTACTGCATGCCGGAGCAGGGACTGCCGGTCATCCCGAACGAATCGCTGATGACCGCCGAGGAGATCGAACGGCTCGTTCGTCTGGGCGCAGCGCACCTCGGCATCCGCAAGGTCCGCTTCACGGGCGGCGAACCGCTGCTCCGCCGTGACCTGGCGGACGTGATCGCCCGGACCGCTGCGCTCGGGGTGGAGGTCTCGCTGACGACCAACGCGATCGGGCTCGCCGCACGCGCCGCCGATCTGCGGGCCGCCGGACTCGACCGGATCAACGTCTCGTTGGACACCGTCGACCCCGACGTGTTCGCGGAGGTCACCCGTCGACCGTTCCTCGACCGTGTCCTCGACGGGATCGCCGCCGCGGACGACGCCGGACTCGGCGTGAAGATCAACGCCGTCCTGCTCCGCGGCGTGAACGACCACCTCGCACCCGACCTGCTCGCCTGGTGCCTGGACCGCGGCCACGAGCTCCGCTTCATCGAGCAGATGCCGCTCGACCCCGGACACGCCTGGGACGGCGACGACATGGTCACCGCGGCCGAGACCCGTGCGCTGCTCGGCGACCGCTTCGTGCTGACGCCGCACGACGCCCCGCGGGACGGCGCCCCAGCCGAACGGTTCCGGGTCGCCGCACGGTCCACGGGCGACGAACTCGGCACCGTCGGCGTCATCGCGAGCGTCACCGAGTCGTTCTGCGCCGACTGCACCCGCACCCGGCTGACCGCCGAGGGCCACGTCCGCAGCTGCCTGTTCTCCGACGACGAGTCCGACCTCCTCGGCCCGATGCGCGCGGGCGCGTCGGACACCGACGTGCTCGACCTGTGGCGGCGGGCGATGTGGGCGAAGCCGCGGGACCACGGGGACGACGCCGACGGCATGGTGCACCCGTCCCGTGGCATGAGCGCGATCGGCGGCTGAGGTGACGACGATCCGGTTCTTCGCCGCGGCGCGCGCTGCCGTCGGCCTCGACGAGACCACGACGGACGCCCACACGCTCGACGACGCCCTGCGCTCCGTGCGGGCCGACGACCCCGAGCGCTGGACGGCCCTGCAGGAGCGGTGCTCGTACCTGGTCGACGGCGTGAGCACCCGCGACCGGTCGACCCCGCTCACCGGTGTCGCACTGGTCGACGTGATGCCGCCCTTCGCCGGCGGCTGACCCGCCGACGGCTGACCCGCCGACGGCTGACCCGCTGGGCAGGGCAGCGCGCTACGGGCTGACCGACAGGACGATGAACGCGGCGAAGATCAGCAGGTGGACCCCGCCCTGCAGCCGCGTCGCTCGTCCGGGCAGCACCGTGAGCACCGCGGCGACGATGGTCAGCGCGAGCAGCACGATCTGCGCCGACCCGAGGCCGAGCAGCAGCACCCCGTCGGTGAAGAACGAGGCGATCGCGATCGCCGGGATCGTCAACCCGATCGACGCCATCGCCGATCCCATCGCCAGGTTCAGGCTCGTCTGGATCCGGTTGCGTGCAGCGGCCTTCGACGCCGCGATGCCCTCCGGCAGCAGGATGAGCAGCGCGATCACGACACCGACGAACGACGGCGGGAACCCGACCGCGGCGACACCGGCCTCGATCGCGGGCGACTCCACCTTCGCCAGGCCGACCACGGTCACGAGCGCCAGGAGCAGCAGCCCGAGCGAGATCAGCGTCGCGCGTCCGGCTGGACGGTCGGCGTGGGTGTCCTCGGATTCCTCGAGGACCCCGCCGGACCGGTTCACCGGCAGGAAGAAGTCGCGGTGCGCCACGGTCTGGGTGACGACGAACAACCCGTAGAGCGCGAGGGACGCCACCGCCACGAACACCAGCTGGACCGCGGTGAACGACGAGTCGGAGGTGCCGGTGGTGAACGTCGGCAGCACCAGCGTCAGCACCGCCAGCGCGGCGACGGTCATGGTCGCGGCGGAGGCGCCCTCCTGGTTGAACCGCACGGTGTTGTGCCGCAGGGTGCCGATCAGGATCGCGAGCCCGACGAGCCCGTTCATCGTGATCATCACCGCGGAGAAGACCGTGTCCCGTGCCAGTGTCTCGGCCTTGGCTCCGCCGGAGCTGGAGAGCGCGATGATGAGGGCGACCTCGATGATCGTCACGGCGACGGCGAGCACGAGCGACCCGAACGGTTCGCCGACGCGGTGCGCCACAACCTCCGCGTGGTGCACGGCCGCGAGCACCGTGCCGGCGAGGACGACCGCGACGAGGACGACGACCGCCGTCCCGAGGTCGTGCCGGCCGAAGGAGACCACGAGCACGATCGCGGCGATCACGGGCACTGCGATGGGCCACGCCCGGAGGATCCTCGTCACCGGGCAATCCTGTCACCGTCGCGGTTCGTACACGTCCACTTCGCCGACCGGCACCGCGATCCGGACGTCGTCACCGACCGCGAGCCCAAGCCTGCTGGCGGCCGCCACGGTCACGTCCGCGACCAGCTCCTGCGCACGGATGCGCACGAGTCCGTCCCGCGGCTCGAGCGCCGTGACGGTCCGCAGCAGACCGGAGCCGTCAGGGCCGACGACCGCGGCCGTCGGGTGGTAGGCCGCCAGACACCGGCGACCTGGAGGCTCGACCCGCGTCCGCCCCGTCAGCTCGCCGCCGCCGTCGAGCGCGATCCCACCAGCGGTGGCGGTCCCGGCGAGCAGCACCAGTCCGGAGAACGCGGCACCGAAGTCGCTCGTCGGACGCCCGAGGACCTCGGCGGTCGTGCCGGACTCGACGACCCGACCACGGTCGACGACGAGCACCCGGGTCGCGAGCGTGACGACCTCGATGGGGTCGTGCGTGACGAGCAGGCTGGGGCGCCCGGCGATCGCGGTCGCCAGGGCCGCACGCACGCTGCCCCGCGCCTCGACGTCGAGCGCGGAGGTGGGCTCGTCGAGCAGGAGCACGGCGGGGTCTGCGGCGAGCGCCCGGGCGATCGCGACGCGCTGCGCCTGCCCGCCGGACAGGGTCGCGGGGTCGCGGTCGGCCAACCCGACCGCGTCGACGAGTGCCAGGGCCCTGTCGGCGGCGACCCGTGCCTCCCGTCCGCGCCTTCCGGTGGACCGCGGACCGTAGCCGACGTTGCCCGCCACCGACAGGTTCGGGAACAGGTCGGAGCGCTGCGCGACCAGACCGACCCGCCGTCGGTGCGGTGGCGCGGGTCGACGGCCGCCGTCGACCGTGCTGCCGTCGATGTCGATCGATCCGGCGTCGAGTGCGAGCAGGCCGGCGACGGCCTCGACGATCGACGACTTGCCGGCGCCGTTCGGCCCGATGACGGCGACGCACTCGTCCGGTCCCACCTCGACGACCACGTCGACGTCGCGGTCCCGCAGGACCACGTGCGCGCGGAGCCCGCTCACGACCAGGCCGCCCGGGCTCCGGTGCGGATCGAGGTCAGCCCGATCACGACGACGGCGACCACGACGAGCACGAGCGCCAGCGCGACGGCCGTGTCCGGGTCGACCTCACGCTGCAGGTAGATCTCCAGCGGCAGGGTGCGGGTGACGCCCTCCAGGCTGCCGGCGAAGGTCAGCGTCGCACCGAACTCACCGAGGGCCCTGGCGAAGCAGAGCACCAGGCCGGACGCGATGCCGGGCAGGGCACGCGGGATCGTCACGGTGAACAGCACCCGCGTCGGACCGGCACCGAGCGTGGACGCGATGCGCTCCAGCCGGTCGCCGCCGATCCGGAGCGAGCCCTCGATCGCCGACACGAGGAACGGCATCGCGACGAACGTCTGTGCCATCACGACCGCCGCCGTGGTGAACGCGATGCGGACGCCGTGGTCGGCGAGGAAGCCACCGACGGGCCCGATCCGGCCGAACGCCGCGAGGAGGGCGAGTCCGCCGACGACGGGTGGCAGGACGAGGGGCAGGAGCACGACGGCGCGCGCGACACCGACCCAGCGGGAGCGGACGCGGGAGAAGACGACGGCGAGCGGGAGCCCGAGGACGAACGCGATGCCGGTCGCGGCCGCGGCCGTGCCGAGGCTCAACCCCAGTGCGGTGAGGGACGACGGTGCGGTGACGAGCGCGACGAAGGACGTCCAGTCCACCCGGCCGACCATCGCGAGCACCGGGACGACGACGAACAGTCCCCCGAGCACGGCCGGGACCGGCAACCACCACGGTGCCGCCGTGCCCGACCTGCTCGTCACGGTGCGCCGAAGCCCGCCGTCGTGAGCACCTTCTCGCCCTCGGCCGAGCGGACGTACGCGCTGAACGACTTCGCGAGCGCGACGTTCGACGAACCCCGCACGACGCCGATCGGGTACGTGTTCACGGCGCTCTTCGACTCGTCGAACGACACCCCGTCCACCTTGTCGCCCGCGCCCTTGACGTCCGTGACGTAGACGAGCCCGGCGTCGGCCTGTCCCGACTCGACCTTGCCGAGGACGTCCGTGACGGACTGTTCCTCGCTGACCGGGTGCAGGGTGACGCCGGCAGCCTGCTCGACCTGCTTGGTCGCCGCGCCGCACGGCACCGGGGCCGCGCACGTGACGATCTGCAGACCGGAGGCGGTGAGGTCGTCGAGGTTCGTGATCTTCTTCGGGTTCCCCGGGGCGACGGCGATCTGCAGCACGTTGGTGGCGAACGCCGGGGTCGTGCCGCTGATCAGGTCGGCCTTGGTGAGCTTCGTCATGTTCGCCTCGTCGGCGCTCGCGAACACGTCGGCCGGCGCACCGTTCTGGATCTGCGTGACGAGGTCGCTCGAGCCGGCGAACGAGAACTTCACCGTCGTGCCGGGGTGCGCGTCCTCGTAGTCCGATCCCAGCTCGGTGAACGTCTTCTGCAGCGAAGCGGCAGCGAACACCGTGATCGTGCCGGTCGGGCCGGCGCTCGCACTGCTGCTGTCCTTCGCGGTGCCGGTGGCGGTGCCGGTGCCGGTGCCGGCGCTGCCCGTGCTGCACCCCGCCAGGACGAGGGCGACGACAGCGGCCGTGACGGCGGCGGCGATGGTCTTGGTACGCATTCAGTCTCCCACCTCAGTGACCGCATCCGCGGATCGACCGAGCCAGCCTATCCGCAGATGCGGTCACACAGTGGGAAGTCCCTCGCGGACCCACGCCTGCATGCCACCGTCGAGGATCGTCGTCGACCGATCGGCGCTCGCTGCCCAGGCGACGGCGCGCGGGCCCCGGGCGCACACGACGACCACCGGGCCGCCGTCGTCCGGCAGATCCTCCGGCGGGACCGCCCCGGCGATGATGCCACCGGCGCGCTCGGCCGGGGTTCGGACGTCGACGACCACCACGGGATCGGCGGCGTCCGCGACGCGTGCAGCGAGGGCCGACGGCGAGATGCGGTTCCCGGATGCGGCCTCGGGAGCGTCCGGTCGTCGCGACCCAGGGCCTCGCCGGAGCGGACTCTCGGTCCATCGCCACCGCCGGGCGTCGACGCTCAGCACCCGACCGAGCAGCGGTTCCCCGAGCCCGGCGACGAGCGCGGTCACCTGTGCTGCCATCACCGAGCCCACCGCACCGCAGAGCGCCGGCAGGACCCCGTCGAGTGCGCACGAGCCCTCGTCCGGTCGCACCTCTGGGTGCAGGTCGTGGAAGTCCACCACGCGGTCGTCGAACACGGAGACCTGGCCGTCGTAGCCGAGCACCGTTCCCCACACGAACGGGACGCCGTGCCGTGCGCACGCGTCCGAGACCGCACGCGTGACGACGACCGAGTCCGCGGCGTCGACCACGACGTCGTGCCCGGCGACGAGGTCCGCGTGGAAGGACCCGACGACGGCGTCGACCCGGCACTCGGGGTCGACGGAACGGACACGAGCAGCAGCGACCTCGGCCTTCGGCACCCCGATGTCCGCGGTGCCGAAGAGCGTCTGCCTGGCGAGGTTCGACGCGTCGACGACGTCAGGATCGACGATCGTCAGCCGGGCGATGCCGCTCCCCGCCAGGTACGCCACGACCGGGGCACCGAGTCCACCGGCACCCACGACGAGCACACGGGCGGACGCCAGTCGTTCGAGGACGGGATCACCGCCGGCGTCGAGCGCTGCGGTACGGGACCCGAGGCGACGGCGGCCCGGGGTCAGGTGCTCGTGCTGGTCAGTCGTCGGCATCCGGTGTCTCCACGGTGACCATCGTCGCCTTCACCGAGGCGACGGCGACCGACCCGATCTCGAGCCCCAGATCGCGGACGGCCTCTGCGCTCATCAGCGAGACGACCCGGTGCGGACCGCACTGCAGCTCGACCTGGGCCATGACGGTGTCGACGACGAGGTCCGTCACGATGCCGACGAAACGGTTGCGCGCCGAGCTCCGCACCGGTGCCGCCGGATCGGGGAGCGACGCCCCGTGGGCCTTGGCGTGCGTCGCGAGCTCGCGCCCGTCGACCACTGCGCGACCGGCGTCGTCGGCGAGTCGCGAGAAGGTCCCGTTGTCGACGAGCCGCCGCACCGTGTCGTCGCTCACACCGAGGTAACGGGCGGCGTCCTTGATGCGCAAGCGGCTCATGCCCAGACCCTAACCCGTCCCCACGACCCGTCGGTTCCTGTGAGGGCTCCGAATCCGAATGTGACATTCACAGCCAGGCACGCCGATTCCCCAGGGGCCCGCCCAGGGGCCGTCGCTACCGTCGAGCGCGTGAGTTCCCCCCGCACCGGCAGCATCCGGGTGCCCCGTCCGATCGACGCACCCGTGGTCCGTTCGCGGCTGCGCGGCGCCGCCGGAGCGCTCGGCCTGTCGGTCGTCCGGACGCCGGAGCTGTCCGTCGGTGCGATCGGTGCGCTGGTCTCGGCGGCCTTCGCCTGGGTCCCGTCGCTCTGGTACGACGAAGCCGCGACCGTCACCAGTGCCCAGCGCTCCTGGCCGCAGCTCTGGGCCGAACTGCACTCCGTCGACGCCGTGCACGGGCTCTACTACGCGCTCATGCACGTGTGGTTCTGGCTCGTCGGGTACACGCCGTTCACCCTCCGCTTCCCGAGCGCCCTCGCCATCGGTGTCGCCGCCGGACTCGTCGTCGCCCTCGGCCGCCGGCTCGGTGGCAGACGACTCGGGATCGTCGCGGGTCTGGTGTTCATCGCACTCCCCCGCGTGCAGTGGGCCGGCAGCGAAGGCCGACCCTACGCGACCGTCACCGCGCTCTCGGTCTGTCTGACGCTCGTCGGGCTCACGGCGGTGCGACGGACCCGGGCGAACGGACGGCACCCCGTCCAGTGGTGGATCGCGTACGGCGCGCTCGCCGTCGTCGCCGTGACGCTCAACGTCTACCTCGCGCTCGCGGTCGTCGCGCACGCGGTCGTCCTGCTCTGGACCCTCGTGGCCCGCAGGTCCGCCCTCCGTCGATCCGCACTCTCGGACCGCGGTGGCACGGTGGCCGCACCGCTGGTCACACGGCGCGCACTCGTCCGCTGGGTGATCGCCGGGGTGGCCGCGGCCGTCGTGGTGTCGCCCCTGGTGATCGAGGTCGCGTCGCAGTCGAAGCAGGTCGCCTGGATCGCCGGCATCACCTCGCGGACCGACGCCCAGGTCTTCGCCACCGCGTGGTTCGGTGGCGACAACGTCTACGCGACGGTCGCCTGGGCGCTGATGGCCGTCGGCGTCGTCACCGCGCTGGTGCGGGCACGCCGGACATCTCCTGCCGTCCGTGACCTGTTCCGAGCACAGACCGTGCGGGTGGCACTCCCCCTGGCGCTCGTCCCGACCATCGTGCTGGTGGGCGCGACCGCGCTCGGTGAGCACCTGTACTCCCCGAAGTACGCGAGCCTGAGCCTGCCGTTCGTCGCCGTCCTGATCGCCCTGGCGCTGACCGCGATCCGCCCGCGGGTGTGGCTCGCAGGGGCGGTCGCGGCACTCCTCGTCCTGTCGATCCCGTCCGCGTACGACGTCAAGACACCGACGTCCAAGCAGGACTCGACGTGGGCGAAGGCCGCGTCGATCATCGCGTCGGTCCGGGACACCCGACCGGACGCCGACGAAGGCGTCATCTTCGGCAGTGTGTACAAGCACCCGGGGGCCACGTCGGACATCATCCGGGTGTCCTACCCGTGGGCGTTCACCGGCATGACCGACCTCGGCGTCCGGAAGAACGGCGCGGAGTCCGGCGTCCTGTGGAACCAGACCGGCGACCTCGCCACGACGGTCCCGGCGCGGCTCGACGACATCGACACCGTGTGGTTCGTCGGCGGGACCTCGCGGAACATCGAGCCCGAGGCGGCGTCCGTCCTCGCCGAGCACGGGTTCGCCGCCCGCGAGCACTGGAAGACCGGCACCGTGATCATGACCGAGTACGTTCGCGCCTCCTGACACGAGCCCCGCCGGCTGCCCGGTGTGGGATGCTGCCGGGATGCGCCACGACGTCCGACCGATCGAACCGTCCGACGCCGAACGGCTCGCCGAGCTCCTCGTCGAGAACCGCGCGTACCTCGCCCCGTGGGACCCGGTGCGCCCTGACACGTTCTTCACCGCCGACGGGCAGCGCGCCGAGATCCTCGCGTGCGTCCGACGCCGCGAGCGGGGGCAGATGCTGCCGCTGGTCATCACCACCGACGGCGTCGTCGTGGGGCGCCTGAACATCAACTCGATCGTCCTCGGCGCGTTCATGTCGGGGACGCTCGGGTACTGGGTCGCCGAAGCGTCCGCCGGACACGGGGCCGCCACCGCCGCCGTGGGGCTCGCGATCCGCCGTGCCTTCGACCAGCTCGGGCTGCACCGGGTCGAGGCGGGGACGCTGCCGCACAACGCACGGTCGCAGCGGGTCCTCGAGAAGAACGGCTTCGAGCGCTACGGCTACGCGCCGAGGTACCTCCGGATCGCCGGCGAGTGGCAGGACCACGTCCTGTTCCAGCGGCTGTCCGACTGACCGCCGAACCGCCGGACCGTCGGTCCCGGTCCTGGGCTCAGTGCACGACGCGTGCGCCGTGCACCGGGCCGGTGGCGCGGACCGCGATCATGCCGATGGCGCTCAGGGCGACCTGGACCTCGAGCGCGGTGTCGGTGTCCGCGACGAGGAACGCCACCGTCGGCCCGCTGCCGGAGACGATCCCGGCGAGCGCACCCGACTTCTCACCGAGCTCCAGGGTCTTCGCGAGCGCGGGCTGCAGTCGCATCGCCGGTGCCTGCAGATCGTTGTGCAGGCAGTCCGCGAGCAGGTCGGGGTCCCCCGCGCGCAGCGCCTGCAGCACGTTCGCCTCGACCACGGGGTTCGACGGGGCCGGCGCGATGTCGGCCCGGTAGCGCTCGCGGTGCTCGTCGAGCGCACGGTACACGGCCGGCGTGGAGAGCCCGTCGTCGCTCAGCCCGAGGACCCAGTGGAACTCGCCCTTCGCCAGCGCCGGGCTGAGCTCGTCCCCGCGGCCGGTCCCCACGGCGGTCCCGCCCACGAAGGCGAACGGCACGTCGGCCCCCAGCTCGGCGGCGAGGCGCAGGAGTTCGTCACGCCCGAGCGCGGTGCCCCAGAGCGTGTCGACGGCGAGGAGCGTCGCGGCAGCGTCCGCCGACCCGCCGCCCATCCCGCCCGCGACCGGGACCTGCTTGTCGATCGTCAGCCGGACGCCGCCCTGGTACCCCGCCGACTCGGCCACGAGCCGGGCAGCACGGATCGCGAGGTTCGTGTCGTCCACGGGCACCGCCGACGTGTCGATGGGTCCGGTGAACCGCACCGAGAAGTCATCGGCGGGTTCGGCGACGACGTCCTCGAACAGCGACACCGCCTGGTAGGCCGTCGCGACATCGTGGTAGCCATCGTCCTGCAGGGCGCCGACGGACAGGAAGACGTTGATCTTGCCGGGAGCGCGCGTCCGCACGCGGGTCGGTGCGGCCAGCGAGGTCATACGACCAACCTATCCCGCGCGCGCTGCGCTGAAACCCCGCTCCAGGTCGGCCAGGATGTCGTCCGGGTGCTCCAGGCCGATCGACAGCCGGATGAGCCCGTCGCCGACCCCCGCTGCCGCCCGCTGCTCGGTCGTCATCTGCACGTGGGTCGTCGACGCGGGGTGCACGACGAGCGACCGGACATCGCCGATGTTCGACACGTGGTCGAACAGCTCGAGGGCGCCGACGAAGCGCCGACCGGCGTCGACTCCCCCGGCGAGATCGAACGCCATCACCGCCGACGGGCCTGCCGGGACGTAGCGCTGCTGCAGGTGGTGCCACGGCGAGTCGGGCAGCCCGGCGTAGTGCACGCGGTCCACCTGGTCGTGCGCGTCCAGCCACGTCGCCACCGTCGCCGCGTTCGACACGTGCCGGTCCATCCGGAGCGACAGGGTCTGGATGCCCTGCAGCACGAGGAACGCGTTGAACGGAGCGATCGCGGGACCGAGGTCGGCGGCGACCTTCGTCCTGGTGCGCATGATGAACGCACGGTTCCCGAACCGCTCGGCGAAGTTGGTCCCCGCGAAGCCGGAGTCGAGCGTCGTCAGCTGCGGGTACTTGTCGGCGTGCGCCGCCCAGTCGAAGGTGCCGCCGTCGACCAGCAGCCCGGCGATCGCACTGCCGTGTCCGGCGAGGTACTTCGTCGCCGAGTGCACGACGATGTCCGCGCCGTGCTCGAACGGCCGGACGAGGTAGGACGTGGCGATCGTGTTGTCGACGATGAGCGGGACACCGGCGTCGTGCGCGACACCGGCCACGCCCGCGAAGTCGAGGACGTCGCCGCGCGGGTTCGGGATCGACTCGCCGAAGAACGCGCGGGTCTCCGGGCGGACGGCCGCCGCCCACTCGTCGAGGTCGGTCGGGTCCTGCACGAAGGTGAACTCGATGCCGAGGTCACGGAGCGTCGAGGCGAACAGCGTGTACGTGGCGCCGTACAGCGACGCACTCGAGACCACGTGCGCGCCCGCCCGGGCGACCCCGAGGATCGCCAGGGTGGTCGCCGCCTGACCCGAGGCGGTTGCCAGGGCACCGACACCGCCCTCGAGGTCCGCGATCCGTCGTTCGAGCGCTGCCGCCGACGGGTTGTTGACGCGCGAGTACGTGTGGCCGGGGACGTCGAGCATGAAGCGCCCAGCTGCCTCCTCCGACGACGGGTACACGAACGCGGCGCTCTGCGCGATCGGCGGCACGTTCCCGCCGAACCCGGGATCGGCCTTGAAGCCGGCGCGGATCTGCCGGGTCTCGAACGCCCAGCCCTCTTCCGTCGTCCCCATCAGGCAGACACCGACGCGCGGACCAGCGGGATGACCTGCTCGCCGAAGCGCTCCATCTCCTCGAGCTGCGGCGAGAACTGCAGCAGCAGCGTGTCGACGCCGGCGTCCTCGTACTCGCGGATGCGTGCCGCCACCTGCGCAGGGGTCCCGACGAACTGCGGCCGCAGACCACGGTTCGACACCGAGTAGTCCTCGAGCGACGGCACGTGCTCGAGCTGCGACTTCGAGATGAAGTCCTGGTAGGACTCGTAGGCCTTGCCGTGCTGCACGTCGGTGATCCGCGCCAGCTCGGCCTGCGCCTCTTCCTCGGTCTCCCGGACGATCGCGTACGCGGCCATGCCGAACGCCTCGAAGGGCGGCAGCCCGGCGTCCTCGCGACGACGACGCATCTCCGCGATCTTCGTCCGGAGCTCCTCGACCGTGCCGCCGTGCGTCACGTAGGCGTCCGCGTAGTGCGTGATGCTCGCCTTGCCCGCCTCGCTCTCGCCGCCCGCGTAGATGCGCGGGGTGATGCGCGGCTTCGGTTCCAGGTGGGCGTTCTCGATGTCGTAGTACTCCCCGTGGAACGAGTACGGGGTCTCGCGCCACAGGCCCTTCATGATCTCGACGAACTCCGCCGTGCGCTTGTAGCGGTCGTCGTGCTCCGAGAAGATACCGCCGTACTGGCGCGCCTCCTCTGCCCACCAGGCGCTCACCACGTTGAACGTGAAGCGCCCGCCGGAGATGTCGTCGATCGTCGCCGCCTGCTTCGCCGTGACGGCCGGCAGGTGGTACCCGGGCCGCATCGCCGCCATGATCTCCAGGCGCTCGGTCGTCGCCGCGATGGCCGCGGCGAGCGCCCATGCCTCGAGTGAGGGTGCCGCGACGCCCTTGATGTCGTTGAGGTTGAGCTCCGGCACCAGGGTCAGGTCGAAGCCGATGCGCTCGGCGCGCTGCGCCAGGCGCTTGACGTAGTCGAAGGTGACCGGCATCTGCTCGTCGTCGACGTTGCGCAGCCAGCCGCCGAAGAGCGGGGTCCAGTATCCGAATCGCACGGGGGTTCCTCAGGTGGGGACGGTCGGACTGGAGGCTCGGTGGCGGTGCAGAGCCGGGCCTCCTGTCCGGTGGGTGGTCGGGTCTCAGGCCGTGGTGACGGCCGCGTACTGCTCCGTCAGGAGCGCACCCAGGTAGCGGGCGATGGAGCGCGGGCCGGAGGCCGGCGCGGTCTCCTCGACCGCCGGGTTGTAGTTCGTGTTGGTGTTGATGTCGTACACGACGGTGCGGCCGTCGGTGGTCTCCATGAACTCGACGCCGGCGATCGTGATGCGCTGGTCGGCCACGAACGTGCGGAGCTGCGCCACGAGGGGGTGCTGCGCCGTGACCTCCGTGCGGACACTGAAGGCCGGCGGGGCTCCCGCGGTCTCGGTGCCCGGGACGTCGCAGACGGCTCCCGCGATGGCCTGGGGCACCTCGCACGCGTCGGCGGGGCAGAGCTCGAAGCTGCCGGCGCTCGTGTCGACCCGGACGGCGTAGACGAACTCGCCGCCGACGAACTCGACGCGCGTGATGAACGGCTCGCGGGCCGTCAGGTACTCCTGCAGGAGCGTGATGCCGTCGACGGGCTCCTCGAACTCGGGGCTGTCGACGTAGGCGTCGAACTCCGCGAGCGAGTCGAAGCGACGGACGCCGAGGCCCTTGCCGCCCTGGTTGTGCTTCGTGATGAAGGGGACGTCCTGGCCGTCGGTGAAGGTGCGGGCGGCGTCCTTCAGCGGTGCCGTGCCGAACACCGCCGTCGTGCGGGGCACGTCGAACCCGGCCCGCTGGAGCAGCCCGTGCTGTGCGACCTTCGACACCTCGAGCTCGAGCACGTGACTGCCGCCGACGACCTGCCGGCCGGCGCGCTCCAGGTGTCCGAGGAGGGCGCGGGTGTACTCCTTCGCGTGCTCGTGGCCGCGGGTGTGGGAGCTGGCCGACATCCGGGACCAGTACACGCCCGGTTCCGGCTCGGAGGCCAGGTCGACCTGCCCCTCGGTGAGGAGGATCTCCTGGACCGGCACGCCCTCGGCCTCGAAGGCAGCGGCGAGCGGCGGGAACCACTCGGGGTTCTCGTGGATGACGTACACGCGCGGAGTGCTCACGACCCCACCCTAGGCACGGCCTCGGAGGGGTTGCCAGGTGTGTGACGCGGTGTTGCTCGCCGCACGGCTCGGTGACTCGTCGCCAAGGTCCTCGCCCGCTCGTCGGCCGCGTTCGTCTTCCGCGGCATCGGCCTCGAAGCGCACCGGGCCCGGTACCGAGGTCACGCGTTCCCGTCGCACGAGAGCCGGATGCTGCAGGCGGCCGACGTCGCAACGTACTTCCTGAACCGATCGCACACCATCACGGAGATCGATCCGCGATCGGAGAAGGCGATGGCCGACATCGTGGGCCGGATCCGTTCCATCACGTGCAAGGAGTACATCTGGCGGCCCTGACGACACAACGCCCCGCTCGTGGGCGGGGCGTTGGCTGGGTGCGGGAGGCTCGAAGCGTCCTGCATGGGACATACTAGCCGTTCCGATCGGCCACGGCTAGCGGCTGAACACCTGCTGGCCGACCACACCGAGGAGCTCGAGTTTCTGCGCGTCCTCGCTGCCGGCTGGTGCCGTGAAGAGCAGCAGCGCCTGGGTCTGGCTCGTGGTGTGCAGCACCTGGCAGTCGACGGTGATCCGGCCGAGCTCCTGGTGCACGAAGGTCTTGTGGTCCTCCCACCTGCTGGCGACCTCGTGCAGCGACCAGATCGCCCGGAACGCCTCGCTGTTCGCCTCGAGGTCCGCGATGAGCTCGACCGCCCGCGAGTCGCTCGGTCCCGCTGCTCCGACCGCCGCCCGAAGTGCCGCGACCTGTGACCGCGCCAGTCGCTCGTGTTGCTCCGGCGCGTACTTGGCGCGTTCGGATTCGGTCATGAACCAGCGCCACGGCTGGTACCGCTCGTTGCCCGTCAGTCCGACGCCACTGCCGAGGAGTGCGACGGCCAGCCGGTTCTCGACCAGGGTCTCGCCGAGGTCGCTGACCACGATCGCCGGGGTGTCATCCAGCCGGTCGAGCACGCGGAGGATCGCCGGGTCGACGTGGTCGGAGCGGTGCACCCGCGCGGGAGCGTTGTGCCCGGCCAGACGGAACAGGTGGTCGCGCTCGTCGAGGCTGCAGCGCAGGGCCCTGGCGATCGCCTGCACCATCTGCTCGGAGGGCTGCGGGCCGCGCTGCTGTTCGAGGCGCGTGTAGTAGTCGGCGGACATGCCTGCGAGCGCCGCCACTTCCTCGCGACGCAGTCCGGGTGTCCGCCGTCGTGTGCCGGTACCGAGCCCGACGTCCTCCGGGCGCAGGAGTTCGCGGCGACGGCGGAGGAAGTCGGCGAGCGCTGGGCGGTCCATGGTGTCCAGTCTGCTGCCCGCCGGGCGACGGTTGCCAGGGATCGGCGGTCCCCCGATGACCGGACTCTGGTCGGGGTTCGCCGATGGCCCGATCGTGGACGGCATGGACATCACGAACGCCACCGTCTTTATCCCCGGCGCGACCTCGGGCATCGGCCTCGGTCTCGCCCTCCGCCTGCAGGAGGCCGGCAGCACCGTCGTCATCGGCGGACGTCGCCGGGCCCTGCTCGACTCGCTCGCCGCCGAGCACGGCTTCGGCACCGTCGAGCTCGACGTCACCGACCCGGCATCGATCACCGCTGCGGCGGCCACCGTGACCGCCTCGTACCCGTCGCTCGACACGATCGTCACCATGTCCGGCATCATGCGCGCCGAGGACCTCCGCTCGGCAGCACACCAGGACGACGCCGTCGCCACGATCGAGACGAACCTGCTCGGCACCATCCGGCTGATCGACGCGTTCCTGCCGCACCTGCTCGCGCAGCCGGCGTCGACGATCATCACCGTGTCGTCCGGCCTCGCGTTCACCCCGCTCGCTGCGACCCCGACCTACAGCGCGACGAAGGCCGCGGTGCACTCGTACACACTCTCGCTCCGACAGCAGCTCATCGACTCCCCGGTGTCGGTGCTCGAACTCGCGCCGCCGGCCGTCGCGACCGACCTGATGGGCGAGGGCGTGGACTTCGGCGGGATGCCGCTCGACGCGTTCCTGACCGAGGTCGTCTCGCTCCTGTCGGCCGGCGCATCGCCCGAGATCCTCGTCGAGAACGTCCTGCCGCTCCGGTGGGCGGAGCGCGACGGGAACCAGCAGCAGCTGATCACCGCGCTGGCGTCGAACAGGCACTGAGCAGCCAAGCACGTTGCCCGCGCAGCGGTCGCGCTCGCGTTGGATCCGGCACACGCCGTCCCGTCGCTCAGGCGTCACGCCGAGCGACGGGACGCGTGTTCAAGCGGCCCGACAAGGACGACGAGCACGGGTGGCACGCACCAGCCGCTCGGGTGTGTAGATGCGGAGCGTCCTCTCATCGACTCGCCCGAAGTCCACGTCAACCGTGAGGATGCGCTGCGCTTGGGAGAGGAAGGAGGTCCCGACGTGCGCGGCCTGCTGCGCTGACAGTCCGAACTGACCCATGTAGTACTGCAGGTCGTCAATCGTGAGAGCGACGTCGACGTGGACGGCCTCGGCATGTGCGAGGACGGCACGCCAGCGCGCCAGCATCGACCTGGCGAGCACACCGACCGTGCCATCGACGCCGCTTCCACCTGCACTCGGCCCCCTGGCAGCAAGCGCGAAGGCGACGTCGTGCATCTCGAGGTCCACGAGGTCGTTGAAGAAGATGGTGGTCCGGGCTTGCGTCAGTCGAGCGAGGAACACGGCTGCTGCTTCGTGTTCAGGTGCGGATTCGTCGAGAGCAGCGGCCATGAAGCTCGTGTCCACGACGACGTTCGCCGGAAGAGCGCTCACGTGCTCGAGTGGGAAGACTCCCCGATCGTCGCCTCCGGGTTCGAAACGATCCGACATCGGTCAGCGGACCCACCAACGTTGCGCCGGCTCGTTCGGGGCGGAGAACGTCCCGGCAGCGAGGATCGCGCGAACCTTCTCGGCCCGTTCCTCTGGGGTGCCGACCGGATGGTTGCGGCCGGCTTCGATCTCCTCAGCAGTCAGCCTTCGGATCGGCACCTCGCTCAGGGTGTGGCGAGGGGTGCGGTGTTCTGGCTCCGTTGTGGTCATGGGGTGTTCCTTCCGTCGGATGTTGCACGGTAGGAGCGTCGGCTCGGCCTCCGCAAGGAATCGAAATACAACATGCAACTAGACCGCCGCTTTCGGGTCCGGCAGGATGGATGCATGGGGAACGAGGGGTACACCGAGACCAGCAGCACGTCGACGCTCTTCCGGGTGCTCGGGATCGCGACGGCGCTCGGCAGCATCGCGATCGCCACGACGATCGCCCTGGTGCCACCCTCCCCCGGCAAGGAACCATCCATGTCGGACCTCGTGATCAGCAGCGTCGCGCTCGTCGTGGTCGCGGGGCTCGGCGTCGTCCTTGCGCTGACGCGACTCACGGTCGAGCTGGACGACCGACTCTCGGTCCGGCTGACCCCGTTCTGGTACCGGCGCACCATCGACCCGCAGACGATCACCTCGGCGACCCCGATCGAACTGCGGGGGATGGACGTCGGCGGGTGGGGCGTCCGCTTCGGCACGGGTCGTGGCACGGTGGTCCTGATGGACAACGGGCCGGGCGTCCGGCTGTCGATCACGGGCAAGCGCGACCTGTCCTTCCGGTGCGGCGACCCCGAACGACTCATCGCCGCACTCGCCGGGCACGGCGCCACGATCACCAGCACCGAGACACGGACGAAGCACCGATGAACGCACGCATGCAGGAGATCCAGCGGATCGTCGCCGAGGCCGGCGTGGACACGACGGCACGCGAACTCCCCGACTCCACCCACACCGCGGCGCAGGCAGCGGCGGCGCTCGGCACCGAGCCTGGTGCGATCGCCAGCAGCCTGCTGTTCCTGGCGGACGGCGAGCCGCTCCTGGTGATGACCTCAGGGCGCCACCGCGTCGACACGGCGCTGCTCGCCGGCGGCCTCGGTGTCGAGGAGCTCACGATGGCGACCGCGAAGCAGGTGCGCGACATCACCGGACAGCCGATCGGTGGGGTCTCCCCCGTCGGTCACCCGGCACCGATCCGGACGGTCGTCGACACGGCGCTGGCCGACTACGACCCGGTGTGGTCGGCTGCGGGGACCACGAACTCCGTCATGCCGCTGACGTTCGACCAGCTGGTCGCGCTGACCGGCGGGGAGACCGTGCAGGTCGCCGCGGACTAGCCAGCAGCCACACAGCCGGAAGCCCTCAGCTCGCTGCGGCGAGCACCGTCCGGCCGAGGCGCACGAAGTCGTCGACGCCGAGCTCTTCACCGCGGGCGGTCGGCGCGATGCCCGATGCCTCGAGTACCTCCGACGCGTGCGCACTGCCACCGAGGATCCCGGACAGGGCCTGGCGGAGCATCTTCCGACGCTGCTGGAAGGCAGCGTCGACGAGCGCGAACACGCGGGAGCGCAGGAGTTCGTCGCCCGGCGGGTCCTTCCGTACGAACCCGACGAGGACACTGTCGACGTTCGGCACCGGCCAGAACACCTGACGACTCACCTGCCCGGCGATCCGCCAGTCGCCGTACCAGGCGGCCTTGACGCTCGGCGACCCGTAGACCTTGCTGCCCGGGTCGGCGGCCAGACGGTACCCGACCTCGGCCTGCACCATGACGAGCAAGCGTTCGATCGACGGGAAGGTCGCGAGCAGGTGGAGGAGCACCGGCACGGACACGTTGTACGGCAGGTTCGCGACGAGGTGCGTCGGCGCGACCGGGAGGTCGTCCGCGGCGACCTTGAGGGCGTCCTGGTGCACCACGGTCAGCTGCGCGGCCGGTTGCATCGCGGACACCGTCGCCGGGAGTTGCGCCGCCAGGCGGGCATCGATCTCGACGGCGGTGACGGCAGCGCCGGTCTCGGTCAGCCCGAGGGTCAGGGAGCCGAGGCCCGGTCCGACCTCGAGCACGCGGGACTCAGCCGTCACGCCACCGGATGCGACGATGCGCCGGACGGTGTTCGCATCGTGCACGAAGTTCTGCCCGAGCTTCTTCGTCGGGGTGACGTCGAGCTTCGCAGCGAGATCGCGGATCTCAGTCGGCCCGAGCAGCGCGCTCATCCGGACACCGTCACGGGTTCGGCGTCCCACGCGCCGTAGACGAGCTCGGTGTTCGAGGCGATCTGCGCCGCGAGCATCGACGGATCGGTGCCGAGCGTCTCGGCCATCGACCGGAGCGTCAACGGGATGAGGTACGGCGCGTTCGGTCGCCCGCGGAACGGCGTCGGCGTGAGGTACGGCGCGTCCGTCTCGATCATGATGAGGTGCCGCGGCGCCACGTGCAGGACGTCCCGGAGCGACTGGGCGTTCTTGAACGTGACCGTGCCCGCGAACGACATGTACCAGCCCCGTTCGGCGCAGAGCCTGGCGAGGTCCGGCCCGCCGGAGAAGCAGTGGAACACGGTCTTCTCCGGGGCTCCGACACGGTCGAGTACCTCGACGACGGCGTCGTGCGCGTCGCGGTCGTGGATCGTCAGCGCGAGGTCGTTCTCCTTGGCGATCCGGATGTGTTCCTCGAAGGACCGGATCTGGGCATCCCGGCCGTCGTCACCGGTGCGGAAGAAGTCGAGCCCGGTCTCCCCGATCGCCCGGACACGGGGCAGCGCGGCGAGCCGCTCGATGCCGGCCAGGTGCTCGTCGAGCAGTCCGGCGGCGTCGAGCACAGGCGCCTCGTTCGGGTGCAGGGCCACGGCGGCGAGGACCCGGGGCTCACGTGCGGCGATCTCGGCGGACCACTCCGAGGTCGCGAGGTCGGTGCCGACCTGCACGACACCACGCACACCGACGCTCGACGCACGGTCCAGATGCTCCCGGTACTCCAGCGCGCCGTCGTCGCCACCGTCGGCGATCTCCATGTGGGTGTGGTTGTCGTACACAGGCACGACGAGCGCCTCCGGCAGCGGCGGGTACGTCAGGTCACGCTTGGACCCGCCACCGTCGCCGGACCGGGAGCGGAGATGGGCGTCGGTCACGCTGCGCCCTGTTCCGCCTGTTCGACACGCGGGAACAGGCCGGACTCCAGCGACGTGATCCGGGTCGCACCCTGCCACTCCCACGCACGGTCCACACGCTGCTCAGCGATGGAGCCGCCGGCACCGATCGAGGCCCAGAGCTTCTCGGTCGCCTTCGGCATGGCCGGCGACGCGAGCACCGCCACGGTGCCGAGGCCGCGCAGCGCCGTCGCGAGCACGGTCCCGAGGCGCTCGCGCTGGGCGTCGTCCTTCGCGAGGGCCCACGGCTGCTGCTCGGTGATGTACCCGTTCAGCGCGTCGACGAGCTCCCACGTGGTCGTGATGGCGTCGTGTGGCGCGAAGGCGGCGATCGCGGCGTCGGCGCGCGTCGTGACGTCCACTGCGAGGTCGTCGATCGTCCGGTCGGACGTGGACAGTTCGCCACGAGTCGGCACGGCACCGTCGAAGTACTTGTCGATCATCGCGAGGATGCGGGACGCCAGGTTGCCGAAGCCGTTCGCGAGTTCGGCCTGGTACCGCGCCGAGATGTCTTCCCAGCTGAAGTTCCCGTCCTGCCCGAAGGTGATCGCGCGGAGGAAGTAGTACCGGAAGGCGTCCGACCCGAACGTGTCGGTGATCTCCGACGGCGCGATGCCGGTGAGCTTCGATTTGGACATCTTCTCGCCGCCGACGAGCAACCAGCCGTGCCCGAACACGCGCTTCGGGACCGGCAGCCCCGCGGCCATGAGCATGGCGGGCCAGATCACCGCGTGGAACCGGGCGATGTCCTTGCCGACGATGTGCACGCTCGGCCAGAGGCGCTGGAACGCTTCGTCGTCGTCGCTGCCGTAGCCGAGTGCGGTGACGTAGTTGAGGAGCGCGTCGAACCACACGTAGAGCACGTGGTCGTGGTCCCACGGGATCGTGATGCCCCAGTCGAAGCTCGACCGCGAGATCGACAGGTCGCGCAGGCCCTGCTTGACGAAGGAGACGATCTCGTTGCGGACGCTCTCCGGCTGGATGAACTCCGGGTTCGACTCGTAGAGGTCGAGCAGGCGATGCTCGAAGTCGGACATCCGGAAGAAGTAGTTGCGCTCCGACAGGACCTCGACCGGGATCGAGTGGATCGCGCAGACCTGCTGGCCTTCGTACGCACCGGTGCCGGGGACGAGGTCACTCGGCTGCTTGTACTCCTCGCAGCCCACGCAGTAGAACCCCTCGAACTCGCCGGCGTAGATGTAGCCGTCGTCGTAGAGCTTCTGCAGGAACGCGGTCACGCCGCGCTCGTGCCGTTCGTCGGTGGTGCGGATGAAGTCGTCGTTGCGGACGTCGACGGTGTCGAGCAGCGGCTTCCACGCGTCGGTGACGAGCCGGTCCGCCCACTCCTTCGGGGAGACGTCGTTCGCCGAGGCGGTGCGCAGGATCTTCTGCCCGTGCTCGTCCGTGCCGGTGAGCAGCCAGGTGTCGTCGCCACGCTGACGGTGCCAGCGCGCCATGAAGTCCGCGGCGACCTCGGTGTAGGCGTGCCCGATGTGGGGCACGTCGTTCACGTAGAAGATCGGCGTGGTGATGCTGAACGAGGAGCCGTCGGACATGCGGACCATCCTACGGGCGCGCGGCGACCGCATGACGCGCCCACCGACGGTCTGTGGAAAACCCGGACGGGAGGCTCGTGACGGGGCCGCCACGAGCCTCCCGTCCGCCGATCAGCGGGGTCACCGCGCCGCCAGCGCGCCCTCGTACAGGTCCCGTTTCGACAGCCCCGTCGCGTCCGCGACGGCGGCCGACGCCTCCTTCATGCGGGTACCGGCGGCCACGCGCTCGAGCACCAGCCGGACGCCCTCCTCGAGCGATACCTCGTCCACCGATCCGGACGCCCCCGCGACGACGATGCAGATCTCGCCCTTGACCCCGTCGGCCGCCCACGCAGCGAGCTCGGCGACGGTTCCGCGGCGGACCTCTTCGTACAGCTTCGTGAGTTCTCGGCAGACCACCGCTCGGCGAGCGCCCCCGAACCCGGCAGCCATGTCGGTCAGCGTGTCCGCCAGCCGGTGCGGCGACTCGAAGAACACCATCGTCCGCTGCTCCCCGGCGAGCGCCTCGAACGTGCGTCGACGCTCCCCCGCTTTCCGCGTCGGGAACCCCTCGAACGTGAACCGGTCCGTCGGCAACCCGGACACGGCGAGCGCCATCAGCACCGCTGACGGCCCCGGGAGCGCGGTCACGGTGACCCCGGCGGCCGCTGCGGCCTCGACGAGCGGGAAGCCGGGGTCGCTGATCGCGGGCATGCCGGCGTCGGTCAGCACGACGACGTCCTCGTCTCGGGCGAGCTCGACGACCTCCGCGGCCTTCGCCCGTTCGTTGTGCTCGTGCAGGGCGATGAGCCGCGGGCGGTTCTCGATCCCGAGCGCTCGCATCAGGTGGATCGCGGTGCGGGTGTCCTCCGCCGCCACGACCGTCGCGTTGGACAGTGTCTCGACGAGTCGGCGCGACGCGTCGCCGAGGTTGCCGATGGGGGTTGCTGCGAGGACGATCACACGCCCCATTGTGGACGCAGCGGATCACTGCGCCGCATCCGTAGGATGCTGCGGGTGACCACGGACCTGGCCGACGCACTCCCCTCTGCGCCCGAAGTGCCCCGTGGGTCGCGCCTCGACGACTGGTGGGTGCGCGTCATGTCGGTCGGTTGGCGGGTCGCCACCTGGCGCTGGGCGGGGCCGATCGCGGTCACCGTGCTCGCGGCACTGTTGCGGCTCGTCGACCTGGGACGACCTCATTCACTGGTGTTCGACGAGACCTACTACGTCAAGGACGGATGGTCGATCGTCCACCTCGGGTACGAGGGCACCTGGCCGGCGAACCCCACGGACGACTCGCTCCCGACGACCGACGAACGCTTCGCGGACGGCCAGACGAACCTCTTCACCAGTGCCGCGGAGTTCATCGCGCACCCGCCGCTCGGCAAGTACCTCGTCGGCCTCGGCATGCTGTTGTTCGGGCCCGACAACTCCTTCGGCTGGCGCTTCGCGGTCGCGGTGCTCGGCATCGCGACGGTGTTCCTCGTCGCCGTGATCGCCCGGTCGCTGTTCCGCTCGACCCTCATCGGCACGCTCGCCGGCGGGTTCCTGGCGGTCGACGGCCAGGCGATCGTGATGTCGCGCGTCACGCTGCTCGACGGCATCGTCACGTTCTTCGTCGTGCTCGGGTTCGGCGCCCTGCTGCTCGACCGACGCTGGACCGAGCGTCGGCTCGACGCGTGGGTCGCGCGCCGGGTCACTGCCGGACGGGACACCCTCTGGGGCCCGGTGTTGTGGTGGCGGCCGTGGCTGCTCGCGATGGGACTGGCGCTCGGGCTCGCGACGAGCACGAAGTGGTCCGGGATGTACTTCCTGGCGTTCTTTGCCGTGTACTCGGTGCTGACCGACATGATGCTCCGGAAGCGCGCCGGCATCGAGTTCTGGTCGTCGAGCGCGTTCCTGCAGCAGGCACCCGTGACGTTCCTGCTCACGGTGCCGATCGCCGCCGCGACCTACCTGACGTCCTGGACCGGGTGGTTCGTGTCGAAGGACGGATGGGACCGGAACTGGATCGCCTCCGGCGGGCAGCGCTGGAGCGGGATCCTGTCGTGGGTGCCGGACAGCGTGCAGAACTGGTGGCACTACCAGTCCGAGATCTACGGCTTCAACATCGGCCTGCACACGCCACACTCGTACCAGGCGAACCCGCTGCTCTGGATGCTCATGCAGCGCCCGACGTCGATGTACTACGTCGGCACGAACGCCGGGCAGGACGGCTGCGCGGCGGTGCGGTGCGGTGCTGCCATCACGGGCGTCGCGAACCCGTTCATCTGGTACGCATCGGTCGTCGCGGTCGTGGCGCTGCTCGTGCTGTTCTTCCTGCGTCGCCGGTGGGAGTACGGCTTCGTGGTGATGGGCGTCGCAGCCGGGTACCTGCCGTGGCTGCTGTACGTGAACCGGACGGTCTTCCAATTCTACACGATCGCGTTCGAGCCCTTCATGGTGATGGCGTTGGCCGCGGCGATCGGGCTCGTGCTGGGCTCACGCGACGATCCGCGGCCACGGCGGACGAAGGCGATCGTGTGGGTCGGTGTGTACCTCGTCGTGGTGCTGCTCGCGAGTGCGTACTGGTACCCGATGTGGACCGCCATGCAGGTGCCGTGGGACTTCGTCCGGTCGCACTACTGGCTGCCGAGCTGGTTGTAGCGCTGCGCGCGGTGTGCGCTGCGTGCGCGGTGCGTGCCGCGCAGTGCGGGTCGACAGGTCACGATCTGTCGGCTCGGAGGAACTCAGCCGACGCGTTGTGACCGCTCGGCGGAACTGAGCGGGGTGTCGTGACCTGCCACGGGCCTGCCCCCTGCGCGGTGGGTCAGGACTGGGCGTGCAGCGCGCGCTCGATCGACTCGCGGTCGAGCGGCTCGCCGAGCATCCGGTGGTCGTCGACGTGCTGCGGCAGCACGCCCTCGATCAGGACCTCGGCGTAGCGGCGCCACGCGTTCGGGTCGTGCGCGCGGGTGGCGTCCGCGACCGCCCCCACCATGGTCGTGAGCATCGGGAGGTCGCGGTAGTCGAACCCGACCCGCACCACGCCGGCGTCGTGCGCGCGACGGATGATCTCGGACACCTGGCTCTCGAGGCGGTCGCGCTCCTGCACGATCGAGGGGCGTCCCTTGCCCGCCCTGACGATGGCGTCGGCGAGTGCGCGGTCCCTGGCGCGGAACTCGAACACGCCCATCAGGTACAGCCGGAGCGACTCGCGCGGGTCGATCTCCTCGGCAGCACGCGCGGCGGCGGCGTTCATCGCGTCGAACTTGGTCGCGAGCAGCGCTTCGATCAGCGAGTCCTTGTCGGCGAACCGGCGGTAGACCGTCCCGACGCCGACCCCGGCTTCGTGCGCGATGTCGTTCAGGGTGACCGAGAGCCCGCGCTCCGCGAAGCACTTGCGCGCGGTCTGCAGGATCAACTCGCGGTTGCGGGCAGCGTCGGCGCGGAGGGGCCGCTCGAGCTCCGCGTGCTGGTCGATCGTGGTCACGCTCGCAAACGTAGTTGAACTTTCTGGGAATAAGCGGATGCAACGCGTCCGTTTGGGCTTACACTGGTGCGAACCGGATGCATCGCATCCGCTTTCTCCTCCCCGACCTGAAGTGCTCGACGGCGCGCGCTTCGACACCGTTCCATCCTTCTCAAGGAGGCCTGCCGTGACGGCAGAACAGACTGCGCCCGCGCCCACCGGCTCGGCACCCACGACCGCGGGCTCCGCACCCCGCAAGGACCACCGCTGGATCGCCCTCGCGGTGATCGCCCTCGCTCAGCTCATGGTGGTGCTCGACGCCACCATCGTGAACATCGCGCTGCCCTCGGCGCAGCAGGACCTCGGATTCGGCACCGACCAGCGCCAGTGGATCGTCACGGCGTACTCGCTGGCGTTCGGATCCCTGCTGCTGCTCGGTGGTCGCCTCGGTGACCTCTTCGGCCGCAAGAACACCTTCATCATCGGGCTCGTGGGCTTCGCCGTCGCCTCGGTGCTCGGCGGCCTGGCGGACTCGTTCGGCCTGCTCGTCGCGGCCCGCGCACTGCAGGGTGCGTTCGGCGCGCTGCTCGCCCCGTCCGCGCTCGGCATGCTGACCACGACCTTCCGCGACCCGAAGGAGCGCGGTCGTGCGTTCGGCATCTTCGGGTCGATCGCCGGCTCGGGTGCTGCGATCGGCCTCCTCCTCGGCGGCGTGCTCACCGAGTACGCGTCGTGGCGCTGGTGCCTCTACGTCAACGTCGTCTTCGCCGTCCTCGGCGTGATCGGCGCGCTGGTCTTCATGGCGAAGCCGCCGAAGGTCGAGCGTCCGCGCATCGACGTCGCCGGCGTCCTCACGATCACGCTCGGCCTGGTCGGGGTCGTCTACGGCTTCTCCAACGCCGAGACCAACGGCTGGGACGACCCGCTGACGATCGTCATGCTCGCGGTCGGTGTCGTGCTCATCGCGGCCTTCGTGTTCATCGAGACCCGCGTGGCGCACCCGTTGCTCCCCCTGCGCGTCGTGCTCGACCGTGACCGCGGTGGCTCGTTCATCGCCATCGGCCTCGTCGCGATCGGCATGTTCGGGATCTTCCTGTTCCTGACCTACTACCTCGAGCAGACCCTCGGGTTCTCCGCGCTGCAGACCGGCCTGGCGTTCCTGCCGATGCCGCTGTCGATCATGATCTCCGCGACGCAGATCGGTGGCCGACTCCTTCCCCGCATCGGCCCGAAGGTCCTGATCTTCGCCGGCGCGCTCGTCGCCGCAACTGGTCTGCTGCTGCTGCTGCGCACCGACCTCGACAGCTCCTACGCGGGCACGGTCCTGCCGGCGCTCATCGTCATCGGTCTCGGCATGGGCACGATCTTCTCGTCCGCGATGAACACCGCGACGACCGGGGTCGCCCGTGCGGATGCCGGTGTCGCATCGGCGACGGTGAACACCATGCAGCAGATCGGCGGCTCGATCGGTACCGCGCTCCTGTCGACGATCTTCGCGGACGTCGTCAAGAACAGCCTCTCGGGGCTGTCCGCGGCGCCGACGAAGCTCCAGCAGGCGCAGGCCACGCTCGACGGCTACCACGTCGCCTTCGCGATCTCGGCCGGCGTGCTGGTCATCGTCGCGATCGCCAGCGGGCTGCTGATCAACCGGCAGTCGGTGCGGCTGGCCAAGCTCGAGCACCTCAGCGCCAACGCGACGGGCAGCATCCCGGCCGCCGCGCACTGACGCGAAGACGACACACGCGAAGGCCCGCTCGACTCCGGTCGGGCGGGCCTTCCGCGTTCCGGGCGTCGTGCGGGAGCGGGGCGGGCGGTGCGGGCGCGGGGTGGTCGACTCCGAACGACGAAGTCGCTGTCGTACGACGTCGAATTTGTCGTTCGGAGCCCATCGAAACGACGTTCCTTCGGCGACGCGCCACCCGCATCGGCCCCGATTGCGCACTGTTTCGATTTTCCTGTCAGACGTCAGGGGTCGGCATTATCGTGTGCGCCATGGCCCCCGTCCTGACCTCGCCACTCGTGTCCACGCAGTGGCTCGCCGACCACCTCGGTGCCGATGAGCTCGTCGTCCTCGACGCCTCCGTGCACACGTCCGGTGTCGGCCTCGGGACGACCTGGCACGCCGCCGGCGACTCCTACGAACAGCACGGACACGTGCCCGGTGCCCGCTACGCCGACCTCCTCCACGACTTCTCGGCACCCGATTCCGACCTCCCGTTCACGCGCCCCGGCGCCGAGCGGTTCGAGCAGGCGGCCCGGGCACTCGGCATCGCCAACACGTCGACCGTCGTGGTCTACGACGACAGTGTCGGCGAATGGTCAGCACGGCTCTGGTGGATCTTCCGGTCGTTCGGGTTCGACGACGTCGCCGTGCTCGACGGTGGGTTCGTGAAGTGGCGGGACGAAGGACGTCCGGTCCGGGTCGGCGCGCTGACCACCCGCGCGGACGACCCCGACACGCAGCACGCCTTCCTCGCAGGCGAGGAACGGCCGCTCTGGGCCGACCGCGACCGGGTCGAACGCGCGGTGGACGGCACGCAGCCGGCCGCGCTGGTCCTGGCCGCGGACGAGACCGTCCTCGGTGACGGGCACGCTCCGGTCGTCCCCGGCACCACCCCGATCGCACTGCGGCGCATCGTCGACCAGGACTCGAACACGCTGCGGCGGCCGGCAGCGCTGGCGGACGCCTTCGCCCCGGTGTTCGACGCGGACGAGATCGTGACCTACTGCGGTGTCGGCAGCGCCGCGTGCGTCGACGCGCTCGCGCTCACCGTGCTCGGACACGACCGGGTGCAGGTGTACGACGGCTCCCTCGCCGACTGGTGGCGCCGCGAACCCGAACTCGCGTCCTGACACCCGAACTCGCGTCCTGACACCAGAACTCGCGTCCTGAGACCCGACCACACACGCACCCGCGCGGCACTAGCGTTGCCGTCATGAGCTCCAGACGCGCGGTCATCCTCGGCGGAACGGGCGGGATCGGCTCCGCCGTCGCGCGCGAGCTCCTCGACACCTCCGGCCGCGGCGGTGACGACTGGCAGGTCGACGTCGTCGCACGCCGAGGAGGTGCGATCGCGGACACGCTCACGAGGGACGGCGCGACGTTCGTCCCCGGCGACCGCCGCGACGGGGCCGTGCTCCGCGATCTCCTGCGCCCCGGTGCGGACCTGCTCGTGGACACCGTCGGCGCGACCCGTGACGACGCAGCGCAGCTCCTGCCGTTCCTGGGCGACGTCGGCTCGATCGTGTTCGTCTCCTCGAAGGCGGTCTACGTCGACGAGCAGGGACGGCACGCCAACTCGCTCGACAAGCCCGTGTTCGGCGGTCCGGTCACCGAGCTCCAGCCGACGGTGACCGCGGCGGACGCCGACCCGACGAGTCGCGACGGGTACGCCGCGGCGAAGGTCGCAGCCGAACAGCTGCTGCTCGACCACGGCGCTCCCGTCACGGTGCTCCGCCCGTCGAAGGTCTACGGGGTCGGTGTCGGCCGTCCCCGCGAGTGGTTCGTGGTGCGCCGGGTCCTCGACGGCCGCGAGCGTGTCCTCCTCGCCGACGGCGGGCGCGGGGTCGACCACACCACGGCGGCCAGTGGCATCGGTTCGCTGGTCCGGCTCGTCGCCGACGCCCCCGACCGCCGGATCCTCAACGTCGCCGATGAGACGGCCCCGTCGGCGCTCGAGATCGTCCGGACGATCGCCGGCCACCTCGACCACCGGTTCGACGAGGTCCTGCTCGACGCCGACGCGCCGGCGTTCGTCGGGGTGACCCCGTGGTCGTCCCCGTCGCCGTTCGTCCTCGACACCACCGCGGCCAGGTCGCTCGGATGGGAGCCGCCCCGCTTCGCCGATGCCGTCCTCCCGGAACTCGACTGGCTCGTCGAGACGGCGCACCGCACCCCTGCGGACGGTGACGTGCCCTGGGCGTCCGACCCGTTCTGGGACCGGATGTTCGACTACGGCCCGGAGGACGCCGCACTCGTCCTCCTCTCGATCGGCGGCTGATCGGTGCCGCGTTCCGAGGTGCTCTTCATCGGCGGCCGGTCCGGTGTCGGCAAGTCGACAGCGGCTGAGGCACTGCACGACCTGCTCACGGACGCGGACGTCCGGCACGCGGTGATCGAGGGCGACGTGCTCGACCTCGCCCACCCCGCTCCGCACGTCGAGCACCCGGAGGCGAGGCTCACGGAACGCAACCTCGCGGCGATGTGGGCGAACTACCGCGCGCTCGGGCACCACCGTCTCGTCTACACGAACACCGTGTCCGTCCTCGAAGCAGACCGCCTGGCCGCCGCGATGGGCGACGACCCCGTCGTGGTCGCCGTGCTGCTCCGGGCCGGGGACGAGACGACGGCGTCCCGGTTGCAGCGGCGGTCGGGCGGCGAGCTCCCGGTGGCGCAGCTCGCGCACTCGACACGGACCGCCGGGAGGCTCGACTCGGCTTCCACAGACCGGGTCACCCGGATCGACACGGACGCCATGGCCCCGGCCGACGTGGCACGTCGGCTCGCGTCCTTGACCGGGTGGCTTCCCGCCTGAGCCCTGTGGAGACGGACGATCCATCCACACATCGTCCCGCCGCCCGACCCGCTCAGCGCCGACCGTGCACGCTGGACACATGAACGACAACCGGCTCGGCACCGCCGTCAGTCCGTACCTCCGACTGCACGCCGACAACCCGGTGGACTGGCGGGAGTGGGGTCCAGCGGCTTTCGCGGAAGCGCGCGAGCGCGATGTCCCGGTCCTGGTGTCGATCGGCTACGCGACCTGCCACTGGTGCCACGTCATGGCACGTGAGAGCTTCTCCGATCCGGAAATCGCCGAGCTGTTGCGGCGGGACTTCGTCGCCGTGAAGGTCGACCGTGAAGAACGGCCGGACGTCGACGCGAGCACCATGGCGGCCGCCGCGGCGTTCACCGAACAACTCGGATGGCCGTTGACCGCATTCATGACCCCCGACGCCCACGTCTTCTTCGCGGGCACGTACTCCCCGCCGACTCCCGTCGGGGGTCACCCGTCGTTCCGGCAGGTGCTCGCCGCGGTCGTCGATGCCTGGCACGACCGTCGTGCTGAGGTGGATGCCAACGCGACCGCACTCGCCGGGGCCATCCGCCAGGGCGCCGTGGACGCGGCGACTCCGGACGGTGCCGACGGCGCCGGGGCCGACCCGGGCCTCCCGTCCGTCGACGCGGTCCACGGCGTCGTCGACACCCTGCTGCAAGCAGAGGACACCGTCCACGGTGGTTTCGGCGGCGCACCGAAGTTCCCCTCAGCACCACTCTTGGAGTTCCTCGCCGATGCCGGGGCCGACGGCGTCGCAGCCGCGCATCCCCTGCTCGAACGCTCGCTCCGGGTGATCGCGTCCTCCGAGCTGACCGATGCCGACGGTGGGGTGTTCCGGTACGCGACCCAGCGAGACTGGGGCGTGCCGCACTACGAGCGCATGCTCTACGACAACGCCGGACTGCTGGCGATCGCACCTCGGGACCAGGCTCGGGGCATCGCGGACTTCCTGCGCGACACCCTCCGCCGGCCGGACGGCGCGTTCGTCGCGGCACAGGACAGCGAGTCCACGATCGACGGGCGCCGCGTCGAAGGCGAGTGGTACCGACGCCCGCTCGCGGACCGGGTCGCGCTCGCTCCACCGCCCCTCGACGACCAGGTGCTGACCGGGTGGAACGGGCTCGCGATCCGCGGTCTCGCGATCGCCGGCGCGCGGCACGGGGACGACGAGATGATCGTCCTCGCGCGATCCGCCGCCGACGCCCTGATCGCCGGGCACCTGCGGGACGGACACGTCGTGGTGCGTTCCAGCACCCCGCGGGGTTCCTCGTCCGCACCGCCCACGATCGAGGACATCGGGCTCCTCGCCGAAGGCCTGCTGGAACTGGCGGTGGTCACCGGCGAGGTCGCCTACGCGGAGACGGCGAGGGCCCTCGTCGACGACGGGCTCTCGGGGACGCTGGCCGTCGACCCGGTGCTGGCCGCTTCCGGCACCGCGACCGGGGAGCAGCCGCAGACGGCGATGCGATCGGGCACCGTGGCGCTGGCGAACGCGGCGCTGGTCCTCGCGGCCCTGACTGGCGTCGAGGACTACCGGACCGCTGCTGCGTCCCTCATCGCGGACCGCGCGCGCACTGGTGTCGGTCGACCGCTCGGGCACGCGGACGCGCTCGGCGTCGCGCTGGCGCTGCAGCGGCCCTCGCGGGAAGTCGTCGTCGTGACGTCGGTGGAGTCGCCGGGTGCGGTCGGGCCAGCCGTCGCGATGCGGCGTGCCGCGGTGACCGAGCGGCGTCCGGGCACGGTGACGGTCCTCGTGACACCGGAACAGGCGCGCGCGTGGGCCACGGCGGGCTTCGCACTCCTCGAGTCACGCGACGCGCTCGACCCCGCCGCGTACGTCTGCCACGACCGTGTGTGTGCCCTGCCCGCCCGCGACGCGGACGAACTCGCCGCCCAGCTCACGCCTGCGTGAGCGCGGGCGGTATCCTGGAATGCTCATGTCTCCCACGCCGCCCGTCATCACCTACCCGCCCGAGCTGCCGGTCTCGCAGCGGCGGGACGACATCGCCGCCGCCATCCGCGACAACCAGGTCGTGATCGTCGCCGGAGCGACGGGGTCCGGCAAGACGACGCAGCTGCCGAAGATCTGCCTCGAGCTCGGGCGCGAGAACATCGGGCACACCCAGCCCCGACGAATCGCCGCGCGCACCATCGCGGAGCGCGTCTCCGAAGAACTCGGCGGCGAACTCGGTGACCTCGTCGGGTACCAGGTCCGCTTCACCGACAAGGTCAGCGCGAACACCCGGGTCAAGCTCATGACCGACGGGATCCTGCTGAACGAGATCCACTTCGACCGCGACCTGAAGCGCTACGACACGATCATCATCGACGAGGCACACGAGCGCTCCCTGACGATCGACTTCCTCCTCGGGTACCTCAAGCGACTGCTCCCCCGCCGGCCCGACCTCAAGCTCATCATCACGAGCGCGACGATCGACCCAGAGTCCTTCTCGAAGCACTTCGGCGACGCCCCGATCATCGAGGTGTCCGGCCGCACCTACCCGGTCGAGATCCGCTACCGCGCACTCGTCGCGGAAGACCCGGACGACGACGGGGACGACGACACCGATTCGCGCACCGCGGACGCCGGCAACGGAGCCGACGACCGCGACGCACTCACCGGCATCACCGACGCGCTCGACGAACTCGCGCGCGAAGACCCGGGCGACGTCCTCGTGTTCCTGTCCGGCGAGAACGAGATCCGCGACGCCCAGGACGCGATCGAGGGCAAGCACTACCCGGGCACCGAGGTCCTCCCGCTGTACGGCCGGTTGTCCGCGGCCGACCAGCACCGGGTGTTCCAGCGCAGCGCGACCCCGGGTGTCCGACGGCGAGTCGTGCTCGCGACGAACGTCGCCGAGACCTCGCTGACCGTGCCCGGCATCAAGTACGTCATCGACACCGGGACCGCCCGCATCTCCCGGTACTCGCCCCGCGCGAAGGTCCAGCGGCTCCCGATCGAGGCGATCTCGCAGGCCAGCGCGAACCAGCGGTCCGGCCGCGCTGGACGCACGAGCGCCGGTATCGCCATCCGGCTGTACTCCGAGGACGACTTCGAGCGGCGTCCCGAGTTCACCGACCCCGAGATCCTCCGCACGAACCTCGCCGCCGTCATCCTGCAGATGATCTCGCTCGGGTTCGGCGACATCGAGTCCTTCCCGTTCCTGCAGCCGCCGGACTCCCGAGGCGTGAAGGACGGCCTCGACCTGCTCCGCGAACTCCGCGCCGTCGACAAGGACGGCGCGATCACGAAGTCGGGCCGGCAACTGACCCGTCTGCCGATCGACCCGCGGCTCGGACGGATGGTGCTCGAGGCCGGTCGGCAGGGCGTCGGGCGAGAGGTCATCGCGGTCGTCTCCGCGCTGAGCATCCAGGACCCCCGGGAGCGCCCCCTCGAGAAGCGCGCGCACGCCGATCAGCTGCACGCGCGCTTCGCCGACCCGACGAGTGACTTCCTGACCCTGCTCGGCCTGTGGAACTACATCGAGGACAAGCAGGACGAGCTGTCGTCGAGTGCGTTCCGACGGCTGTGCAAGGCCGAGTTCCTGAACTACCTCCGCATCCGTGAGTGGCAGGACCTGTACCGCCAGCTGTCGCGGGCGGCGAAGCAGGTCGGGATCCACGTCGGCAAGGAGCGCAAGGACGATCCCGACGCCGTGCACCGATCGCTGCTGGCAGGACTCCTCAGCCAGATCGGCCTGCGCGACCGCGAGAAGCGCGACTACCTCGGATCGCGGAACACCCGGTTCGTGCTCTTCCCTGGCAGCGTCCTGGCGAAGAAGCAGCCGGACGCGGTGATGGCCGCCGAACTCGTCGAGACGAGCCGCCTGTTCGCCCGCACCGCCGCCCGGATCGACCCGGCGTGGACGGAGCAGCTCGCCGGCGACCTCCTCAAGCGCACCTACGGCGAGCCGCACTGGGAGAAGAAGCAGGGCGCCGTCGTCGCCTACGAGCGCGTGACGCTGTTCGGTGTCCCGATCGTGCAACGCCGCCGCGTGCAGTACGCCCGGATCGACCCCGTGCACTCGCGGGAGCTCTTCATCCGGCACGCCCTGGTCGAGGGCGAGTGGGAATCGCAACAGGCGTTCGACCGTGCGAACCGGAAGCTCCGCAAGGAACTCGAACAGCTCGAGGAACGCACCCGCCGACGCGACATCCTGCTCGACGACGAGACCGTCTACGAGTTCTACGACGCCAGGATCCCCGCAGAGGTCGCCACGACGCGCGACTTCGAGGGCTGGTGGCGACGGATCCGCCGGGACGAGCCCGAGCTGCTGACGATGCGGAGGGAAGACCTCCTCGACGAAGACGCCGCCGAAGCAGCACAGGACGAGCAGGAGTACCCGACGCAGTGGCGGTCAGGCGACCAGCGCCTCGCGGTCAAGTACCGGTTCGAGCCCGGTGCCGCGGACGACGGCGTCAGCGTCCAGGTCCCGCTGGCGCTGCTCCCCCGCATGCGCGAGGAGGGCTTCGACTGGCAGGTCCGCGGTCTCCGCAAGGAACTCGTGACCGCGCTCATCAAGGCCCTGCCGAAGCAGATCCGGAAGAACGTCGTCCCCGCGGCCGACTGGGCGGAGAAGATCGTCGAGGAACTCCCCGACGACGCACCCACGACACCGACGGAGAGCTTCCGCGCGACCCTCGCGAAGACGATCCAGCGCATGACCTACGTGCAGGTCTCCGAGCGCGACTTCGACATGTCCCGCGTCCCCGCACACCTGTTGCCGACCTACGCGGTCGTCGACGAACGCGGCCGTCGCGTCGAGGCCGGCAAGGACCTCTCCGCGCTGCAGACGAAGCTGAAGGACAGGACGCAGCAGAGCGTCGCCGCCGCGACGCAGCGCCAGGGTCGTCCAGGAGGCTCGGCGCGGGTCGCCGAGGCGTCCTCCGGCCGCCAGGTGGAGCGTTCGGGGCTCGTGGCCTGGCCCGACACGGACCTGCCGGAGATCCTGGACACGAAGCAGGCGGGCGGCGTGATCCGCGCGTACCCGGCGCTCGTCGAAGAGGGCTCCGGTCCGAAGGCGACCGTCGGCGTGCAGCTGCTCGCGAACCAGTCCGACCGCGCCGTGCAGATGCCGGCTGGCGTTCGACGGCTCGTGATGCTCGCGGTGCCGTCACCGGTGTCGTACATCCAGTCGCACCTCACCTCGCAGGAGAAGCTCGCGCTCGCCGCCAGCCCGTACCCGTCGACGAACGCGCTCTTCGACGACGTGCTCGCGGCCGTGGTGGACGCCGGCATCCGGCGAGCGCACCCGGACGGGCTGCTCTTCACGAAGGCCGAGCTCGAGGCCGTCCGGAACGCGGTGTCCGCATCCGTCGTCGACACGATGTTCACCGCCGTGTCCGAGGTCGCCACGGTGCTCGCCGCACAGCGATCCGCGGAGCGAGCCCTCAAGCAGGCGACGAACATGTCCCTGCTGCCGGCGCTGAACGACATGCGCCAGCAGCTGGAGCGCCTGGTGCTCCCCGGATTCGTGTCCGTGGCCGGGCTCGACCGCCTCCGCCGGATCCGCGTGTACCTGCAGGGCGTGGAGGCCCGCGTGACGAAACTCCTGCAGAACCCGGGCAGGGATGCGACCTGGATGCGTGAGGTCTCGGCTGCGACCGGCCGGTACGAAGACGCCGGGGGGACGTTCCCGCCAGCCGTCGGAGCGCACCCGGAACTCGTGCACGCCAGGTGGATGCTCGAGGAGTTCCGCCTCAGCCTCTTCGCGCAGGAGCTCGGGACCGCCGAGACGGTCTCGCTGCAGCGCATCACGAAGGCACTGTCCGCCGCCTCTGCCTGACCGATAGGTTCTCCCCCAAGGGCGAAGGGGATCCCATGGTGGAACGCACGGATCGGTACGGCAGGGCGATCGAGCGAGCGGACGGGCGGGACTTCCCGTTCTGGGACGGCGATCCGCTCGCGCTGCGCGCGTGGCAGTGGGTGGTGATCGTCCTCGCGTGTGTCGTCGCGATCAACGTCCTGAGCTGGTACCCGGCGCACGACAACGTGCAGTCCCTCGTGCCCCGCTTTCTGTTCACCGCGATCCCCCTCACCGTGTTCATCGCCTTCACCCGAGGTCGCTGGTCGCGGATCTTCCAGCGGACGACCGGCCGGGACTTCCTGACGATGGTCTTGTTCGCGATCGCGAACATCATCGTCACGTTCGTCGTGGGAGTCATCGTGAGGACGGTGTTCGGCGCGACGGCGAACACCGCGGCGAACGGCATCCACGGGGCCGCCGAGCTGATCTCGTTCTACGTCGGAACCGCGATCCAGCTGTTCGGCGAGGAGCTGTTCACGATCCTGCCCTTCCTCGCCGTCATGGCGCTCTGCCACCGGCTCGGGCTGACGCGCAAGCGGGCGATCCTCGTCGCGTGGCTGGCGACGGCCGTCTGGTTCGGTGCCGCACACCTGCCGACGTACGGCTGGAACGTCGCACAGGCGCTCCTCGTGATCGGTGTCGCTCGCCTCGTGCTGACGCTGGCGTACATCCGGACGAAGAACATCGCGGTGAGCACCGGTGCACACATCCTCAACGACTGGGTCATCTTCACCTTCACCATCGTCACGACGGGAGCACTCCTGTGATCGGTTCACTCGATGTCATCGTCCTCGACTGCCCGGACACCCGCGCGCTCGCGCGGTTCTGGGCCGAGGTCCTCGGCGGCGAGATCGTGCAGTTCGACGACGACTGGGCCGAGGTGGTCCTGCCGATCGAGGGCAGCCGCCCGCTCCTCGCCTTCCAGCACGTCGACGACTACCGCGCGCCGGAGTGGCCCGGCCAGGTCGTCCCGCAGCAGATCCACCTCGACGTGAAGGTCGAGGACATGGATGCCGGCGAAGCAGCGGTCCTGGCGATCGGCGCGACCGCCACGGGCGAGGGGTCAGACGGCTTCCGGGTGTACCTCGACCCCGCCGGCCACCCGTTCTGCCTGATCGTCCCGAACGACTGAGTGCGCGACGCCATCGAGGCCGTCGGGACCGCCGCCGGCATCCGACTCCGGCTCGTCCGCCCATTCCAGGGCGGTGAGCAGGGCGGTGCGCTCCTCGTGGAGGACGCGGACGGTCTACCACTCGTCGTCACGCTGCAGTCGGAGCCCTGGAAGTCCGCACGACTCCTCGCGGCCGAACCGGTGATGCGGGATGCGGTGTCTCGTGGATGGCCCGCCGCAGCCTGGCTCCGGACCGGGCGGCTGCCGAACGGGACCGCGTACGTCGTCCAGGAGTTCGTCGACGGGGAGCCGCTCACGACCATCGACCGCTCGGCGGCTGAGGCGGTCGTCCGAGCGAATCGGACGCAGCGCGGGATCGGGCCCGATGCGGCGTTCGACGACTCCGCGCAGCTGCTCGCCGTCACTCGCAGCCATCCCTGGCGTTCTGCGGTCGCCGACCGGTCGAGCGCTGGCAGAGCAGTCGTCGATCGTGGTGACCAGCTGATCCGTACCCGCGGATCGGAGACGTTGCCCAGCGATGACGTCGTGCACGGGGACCTGAGCGCGTCCAACCTGCTCCGGGACCCGACCGGGCGGATCCGGTTCGTCGACACCGAGACGGTCGGACGTGGCACCCGTGTCCGCGACCTCGCCGACCTGCTCCGCCAGTGCGCCCTCGCGACGTGGGACTCGACCGAGGCCGAAGCCGTGCTCGCCGGCGAAGCTCGGTCGATCGCGGGGAACGGCGTCTTCACCACCTGCCTCGTCGCCGTGAGCGTCAACAACCTCGCGTGGTGGGCCGAGCACCGGACGATCGAGCAGTTCGACGACGCGTGCGCCCGCACGCTCGACCTGTTCGATCGCTCCTCGTAGGCTCGAGCGCATGATCCGGACGGTGTTGTTCGACCTCGACGGGGTGATCCGTCACTTCGACCCGGACCACGTCGCCGCATTCTCGGCGTCGCGGTGCTGACGAACGGCACGGACGCCGTGCCGGACGAGGTCGCGTCGTTCGGGCTGCTCGACCACGTCGACGCGGTGTTCAACTCCGCCGACATCGGGTTCGTGAAGCCCGACGTCCGAGCGTTCCGGCACGTGCTCGACGCCCTCGACCTCGACGGGTCCGAGGTCTTCTTCACCGACGACTCGGAGCGGAAGCTCACCGGGGCTGCCGAACTCGGGATGGCGACGCACCACTTCACCGGGGTCGACGGTCTCCGGACGGCGCTCAGCGCGCAGGGGGTCCTGTCACCCAGGCGATGACGTCGGCGAGCACCGGGTCGTACCCGTCGGTCGTGTCGACCTCGAGCACCGGCACCCCGAGGTCCAGCGGTTCGGTCACCAGCGGGAGGTTGCTGGCAACCCGGGCGTTCATCGCATCGTCGTGGCCACGTGCGACGAACCGCTCGTACGCCAGGTCCGACCGGCAGTGCACGTTGCGCACGACCCCGACGGGCGCCAGGAACTCGCGCACGTCCGCCTCGGACTGGTCGCGGTAGAGCGTCGCATCCGCGATGACGCTGCACCCGGCTGCCGCGTACCCGGCCGTCGCTGTCCAGAACAGCCGGATCCCGTGTGGGACGACCTCGTCGCGCGACTTCACCCCGCCGGCCATCAGTCCCGCGTAGAGCTCGTCCCGGTGCACGCGCGGCCACCCGAGTTCTGCGGCGAGCGCTCGGGCGAGCGTGCTCTTGCCGCTGCCCGTTGCTCCGCTCAGCAGTGCGATGGTCGCCGGCACGATCAGGCCTCGACGGGGTTCGCGAGCCCCTCGACCACCTCGACGTGCGGCAGCGCGGCGAGCACGGCGCCGGGGAGGAACAACTTCGCACCGCGGACCCCGGCACCGATGACCGCGTCCGGGACCTCCGACACCCGTGAGTCCACGTACACGGGCCACTCCGCGGGCAGCCCGATCGGTGTGATCCCGCCGTACTCCATCCCGGTGCGCGCAACCGCCTCGTCCATCGGCGCGAAGCTGGCCTTCCGAGCGCCGAGCAGCCGCTTGACGGTGCGGTTGACGTCGAGCCGGGTCGACGCGAGCACGATGCACGCGGCGAAGGTGACGTCGCTCCCGCGCTTGCCGGTCACGACGATGCAGTTCGCTCCGCCGGCCAGCGGGAACCCGTACGCCTCGGAGAACGCCGCGGTGTCGGCCAGCTCCGGATCGATCGCGGCGGCTTCGATCCTGCTCGCGAGGTCCGCCGGAAGCGCTGCGATCGCCTGCGCCACGGGCACGGCGAGCAGGTCGACGGCTTGGAGGGCGGGGAGACGCTGCAGGATCGGCACACCGCCAGCCTAGGGATCTGGGCCAGAGTGGTGCCATGGACGCGATGACTCCGGCACCGACGCCGATCGACCTCGACACCTGGCCGCGACGGGAGCACTTCGAGCACTACCGCGACACCGTGCCGTGCACCTACGCGATGACCGTCGACGTGGACGTCACCGACTTCGTGCGAGCACTCGGCGACACCGGCCGGAAGACCTACCCGGCGCAGATCTGGGCGCTCGCGACCGCGGTGAACCGGCACGAGGAGTTCCGGATGACGCTGCAGCCAGACCGCTCTCCCGCGATCTGGGACGTCGTGCACCCGGCCTTCACGGTGTTCAACCCCGAGCGTGAGACGTTCAGTGCGGTGTGGGTGCCGTACGACGACGACTTCGGGACGTTCCACGACGCCGCGGTCGAGGCACTGGCGACGTACCGGACGGCGACGACGATGATCCCGCAGCAGCCCCACCCGGCGAACCTCTTCGACGTCTCGAGCCTGCCGTGGCGGTCGTTCTCGGGCTTCACGATCCAGATCCGGGACGACTGGGACCACCTGCTGCCGATCTTCACGATCGGCAGGTACCACGAGCGTGACGGCCGCACCCTGATGCCGCTCGCGGTGCAGATCCACCACGCGGCCGCCGACGGCTTCCACACGACCCGCCTGATCGCCGACGTCGAGCGTCTGCTCGCCGAACCGTCCTGGCTCGCGGACTGACGTCGACCTGGGAGGCGCCGCAGCCGAGACGCGACCAGGAGCGGACGGGAGGCTCGGTGCCAGCTGGCACCGAGCCTCCCGTCCAGTGGCTGGTCCGGTTCAGGACCCGGCGCGCGCCTGCAGGGCTTCCTCGTACTCCGCGCGCATCGCGTCGCCGCCGCGGCGGCGCCAGTCGCGGACGACACCCTTCCAGGACGAGACCGGCGCGCGGCCGAGCAGGATGTCGTTGATCGCGTTGGTGGCGTACGTGCCGACCGCTGGCCCCTTCGTGGAGTTCGTCGGCGAGTAGAGCCCGTAGGTCGGGTTCGGCAGCCCGTCGTCGAGCCACGACGCCAGGGACTCGTAGACGGTGTCCGTCATGCCGGGGCGGCCCGAGTAGAAGAGCGGCAGCGGGCACTCGGTGAAGTACTGCAGCGGGAACTCGCCGAGCGCCGTCTCGCTGTTGCCCGTCTTCGTGAGCGTCGGCGACCCGTCCTGCATCTCGTAGTCCCGTCCCTCGATGCCGAACTTGCGGTACATCCAGGCCTCGGTCCCGAACGGTGACGCGCACCAGTCGAGGACCTCGAGCAGGGTGCGGACGCGGTCGTCCGGCGCTGCGGCGAGCGCCGTGATCGCGTTGTTCGGATCGCCGAGCCACGGCTTGGCCTTCGCGCCGGACGGCCCGACGAACGGCGCCGTCGTCAGGTCGAAGCCGCTGCCGGGGGTCGCCTGCTGGACGATGCCGGGGATGGCGCTGTACGTGTCCGACAGCATCAGCGCGGAGCCCTGCACGAGCCAGACCTTGCCGTTGTAGGCCGTGATGCTGTCCGGGTGCACGAGGTCCTCGGCGATGAGCCGGCGTGACACGTCGAGGAGGTCTTGGTACGCATCGAGCTCGTACATGTGGGTGAGCGTGCCGCCGCTGTGCTCCCACTGGTTCGGCAGGTCGAGCATCGGCGCGAGGATGCTCGTCGGCACCGAGGCGAGGGCCCAGCGGTTCGCGTGCGGGTCGGACACCTCGCGGCAGAGCTGGACGAACTCGTCGAGACTGCTGAACGACGGGTCGACGCCGAGCCCCTCGAACAGGTCCTGCCGCCGGTAGAGCACCTGCGACGTGAGCGGACCGCGGGGCACCGGCACGGCGTAGATGCCGCCGGAGAACACGGTCCCGCGCCAGGACGCCGTCGGGAGGTTCGCCAGGTACGGGAAGTCCCGCACACCGCTGCCGGAGAGGTGTTCGGTGAGGTTCTGGGCCTTCGCCTCGAGGAACTGCGGCAGGTACGGGAACGACCCGAACACCGTGAACACGTCGCCGAGCGTGTCGCCGGCGACCTGCGTGGCGAATTTGTTGCCGAAGTCCGCGTTCGGGGTGATCGTCAGGTCGAGGTCGATCCCCATCCGCTCGTCGAGGCCCTGCCAGTACGGGTTGCTGCCCTTGGTCGGCGGGACGGGCGAGTTCGTCGGGACGCTGCCGTGCACGGTCGAGCCGTCGCCCGGCTTGTGGGCGGTCGGGACGAGCCGCTCCGGGATCCGTCGGAACGCGCTCGGCATGAGCGCACTCGTCTTCGGCAGGACGGGTTCCGGTCCGCCCGTCCACGGGACGTAGTCCGGCAGTGCGACCGCCTTGTTGATCGCCTTGACGTCGGTGGAGCGGGTCACGGTGGAGCAGCTGGCCAGGAGGCCCGTGGCCGCGATCCCGAGCCCGCCTGCGAACAGTGCGCGGCGGGTGATTCCGTTGTTCGTCACGCTGGTCAGCCCTTCACCGCGCCGGTCAGGACACCCTTGGCGAAGTGCCGCTGCAGGAACGGGTAGACGATGAGGATGGGGACGATCGACACGACGAGGATCGCCATCTGGATGGACGCCTGCGGGGGCAGGGCGTCGGAGCTCGTGCCGAGGTCGGCGCCGCCGAGCTGGGCGTTGTTGATCACGTAGGTGCGGAGGACGAGCTGCAGGGGCCACTTCGCGGTGTCGTTGATGTAGAGCAGCGCGTTGAAGAAGGCGTTCCAGTAGCCGACCGCGTAGAACAGCCCGATCACCGCGAGGACGGCCTTCGACAGCGGGAGCACGATGCGCAGGAAGACCCCGAAGTCCCCGGCGCCGTCGATCCTGGCGCTCTCGATGAGCTCCTTCGGGATGTTCATGAAGAACGACCGCATCACGATGACGTTGAACGCGCTGAGGGCCGTCGGCAAGATGAGTGCCCAGTACGAGTCGAGCAGGCCGAACTGCTTCACGACGAGGTAGTTCGGGATGAGCCCGGGTGCGAACAGCAGGCTGACGAGTACCAGGCTCAGGATGAACCCGGATCCGTAAGAGCCCGGTCGGCTGAGCGCATACGCGAGCATCGCACTCACGAACAGGCTGATCACCGTCCCGACCACGGTGATCCCGACGCTGACGAGCAGCGCCCGGGTGACCACGCCCCCGGCGAAGATGCTCTCGTAAGCGCCGAAGTCGAGCCCCTTCGGCCACATCACGAACCCGCCGGCGTCGTTCACCTGGCTGGTCGGGGCGACGGACGTCGACACGATGCCGAGGAACGGCAGCAGCACGACGAGGCAGATGACGAACAGCACGAAGCCGGTCAGCATGCGGCCGGGCAGCGGCGGGGCGTCGAGTCGCTTCCGCTTGGTGTTCCGCGGACCGGGGACGGTGACGCTGCGCGTGGCGCTCATCGGGACTCCTTCTGGTACACGCCCGACTCACCGAAGACGTGGGCGAGCTTGTTGGCGCCGAGCACGAGCAGCACGCCGACGACGCCCTTGACGAGTCCGACGGCAGCGGCGACACCCCACTGCCCGCCGAGCACGCCGTTGTTGTAGACGTAGGTGTCGAGGACCTCGCTCGCGGCCCGTCCCACGGCGGCCTGCTGGAGGAGGATCTGCTCGAACCCGACGGTGAGCGAGTCACCGAGCCGCAGGATGAGCAGCAGGATGATGATCCCCCGCATGCCGGGCAGGGTGACGTGCCAGAGCTGCCGCATGCGGCTCGCGCCGTCCATCTTCGCGGCCTCGTACAGGCTCGAGTCGATCTGCGAGAGCACCGCGAGGAACAGGATCGTGGCCCAGCCGGTGTCCTTCCAGATCACCTGGCTGGTCAGCAGGGCGATGAACCCGTGCGGGTTGCCGAGGAAGTCGATCGCGTCGCCGCCGGCTGCCCGGATGGCGTTGTTCACGAGGCCGGACCCGCCGAGGATCTGCTGGAACACCGCGACGACGATCACCCAGGACAGGAAGTGGGGCAGGTAGAGGACCGACTGCACGATCTTCTTGATGCGCTCTGACAGCAACGAGTTCAGCATCAGCGCGAGGACGATCGGCGCCGGGAACACGAACACGACCTGCACGAGGGTGATGACGAGCGTGTTCCGCAGCGCGCCGAGGAACTCCGGGTCGCCGTTGAAGATCACCGCGAAGTTCTCGAACCCGACCCAGGGGCTGCGTCCGAGCGGGACGAACGGCAGGTACTCCTGGAACGCGATGAGGTTGCCGAGCAGGGGCAGGTAGTGGAAGCCGAGCAGCAGCGCGACGCCCGGCAGCCCCATCAGGAGCAGCACCTTGTCCCGCTTGATGCGTTCCCACGTGTTCCCTCGCCGCCGGACGAGTGCCGGGGGCGGCGCCGTCCGTCGGGTCCCTGCCGCGGGTTGCACGCGGTCGTCGAGCTTCGTCACTCCTGGCCTCCTCCGTTGGATTCCTGAGGTGACCCTGTCGGTCGCGGCAACGTTGCGGCAACTCGTTGCCAAACGTTTCCATCGTTGTAACGGTCCAGTGATCGCTCACCCGCACGGGAGTGGCAGGCTGGCGGCATGACCTTCGAGCAGCACGCGCACTCGTTCGGAGCCGCCGCCGACGCCTACGAGCGCGGTCGGCCCGGGTACCCGGCGTCGGTCGCCGAGTGGCTCGCCCCGGATCGGGTCGCACGAGCAGTCGACGTGGGAGCCGGCACCGGGAAGTTCACCGCGACGCTGCTGCCCCGCGCGGCCTCGGTCACCGCGGTGGAACCCGACGCCGCGATGCGGGAACGCCTGTCGGCCGTTGTCCCTGGTGTCGAGGTGCGCGAGGGCACGGGTGAGGCGATCCCGCTCCCGGACGGCGGCGCCGACCTCGTGACGTTCGCGCAGTCGTGGCACTGGGTGGACCCCGTCGCCGGCGCGGCCGAGGTGGCCCGCGTGCTGCGCCCCGGCGGGGTCCTCGGGCTGATCTGGAACGTCCGGGACGAGTCGGAACCCTGGTCGGAGCGGCTCGGGGACATCATCAGGCGCCCGGAGTCCCGCGTGACGGAGTACGACCGGCCGATCGTCGGCGCGCCGTTCCACGACGGCGAGTACCGGGCGTTCACCTGGGTGCACGAGCAGTCCCGGTCGGACTTCCTCGACATGGTGGCCTCGCGGAGCTACGTGATCGTGCTCCCCGCAGACGAGCGTGACGCCCTGCTCCGGGACGTGGCCGACCTGCTCGACACCGACCCGGCGACCGCCGGAAGGGCCATGATCGCGGTCCCGTACGTCACCCACGTGCACCGGTACGTCCGTCCCTGAACCGGGATCGCCGTCGTCTGGCGCTACGGTGGCACCATGCGTGCGACCGTGCGGGACGTCGCGGCCCTCGCCGGGGTCTCGCCGAAGACCGTCTCCAACGTCATCAACGGCGGTGTCGTCGTCCGCCCGGAGACCCGGGAGCGGGTGGAGCAGGCCCTCGCGCAGCTCGACTACGTGCCGAACCTCTCCGCCAGGGGCCTGCGCAACGGACGCTCGGGCGCGATCGCGTTGACGCTGCCCGAGATGAGCAGCGCGTACTCCGCCGAGCTCGCTCGGTGGTTCGTCGAACTCGCACGCGACCGCGACTGGGTCGTGCAGCTCGACCAGACCGCGAACGACCCCGAGCGTGAGCGCGAACTCGTGTCCCGCGCCAGGGCGCACCTCGTCGACGGCCTGATCCTGAACCCCGTGACGCTGAGCGCCAGTGTCCTCGCGTCGACCGCCGGGCTCCCGCCGACCGTCGTCATCGGCGAGGTCGAGCCGGAACACGTCGACCAGGTGCACGTGGACAGCGTCGCGGCCGCGACCGAGGTCACGCAGTATCTGCTCGACCGCGGGCACCGGCGGATCGCCGCGGTCGGCGCCCCAGAGCCCAGCGCCGACCATACCAGGATCACCGCGACGAGCGAACTGCGCGTGAGCGGGTACGAAGCGGCCCTGACGGCCGCCGGGGTCACGCCGGACCCGTCGCTGCGGGTCCCGCTGTCGTCGTGGTCGACCTCCGACGCTGCCACCGCGTTCGCCGTGTGGCTCGACGAGAACCCGCTGCCCGACGCGGTCTTCGCGTTCACGGACTCGATCGCGTTCGGCGTGCTGCACGTCCTGGCCGCGCGGGGCATCCGCGTGCCGGACCAGGTCAGCGTGATCGGGTTCGACGACATCGACGGCGCCGCCTACGCGATCCCGGCACTCACGACGGTGTCCTTCGACCGCAGGGCCTTCGCCGACGCCGCGCTCGACCTGCTCACCGCACGCATCGCCGACCGCGACGCCCCACCAGCCACGGTGGTGATCCCGCACCGCATCGTCGAGCGCCAGAGCGTACGCTCCGCGCCATGACCTCCGCCGACGCGTCGATGCCGACCCTCGCCGCAACCGTCCTGCAGTCCCCCGAGCCGCTCGTGCTCGCCCGGTTCTACGGGGCGCTGACGGGCTGGACCGTGTCCGAGGACGACCCCACCTGGGCACGCATCCGCCCCGAGGACGGCCCCGGGCTGTCCGTGCAGTTCGAACCCGAGTGGGTCCCGCCGACCTGGCCGGGCACGAAGGACGCTCCCGGGATGCAGCTGCACCTCGACTTCCAGGTGGAGGACCTGCCCGCGGCGGTCGAACGTGCCGAGACACTCGGTGCGACCCGGGCGGAGTACCAGCCGCAGGACGACGTCCGGGTGATGCTCGACCCGGACGGTCACCCGTTCTGCCTGTTCCTTCCAGGCGCCTGACGCACGCCCCACCCGACGCGCAGCGGGGTCAGTCCACGACGGCGTCGAGCACCACGTCGCGGGTGCTCGGGTCACCGAGGATCCGGAAGTGCCCACCGACGGGCACCTGGACGTTGCGGGCTCCCGTCAGTTCGCTGCCACCCGGGATGAGCGTGTCGAACACCCCGTAGACCGACGTGATCCGGGAGTTCGTCTCGAGCTGCTGGGCCAGGCCGGCGAGGACCGGGTCCGTCGCCCGGAACACCCGGAGGTGCGGCACCGGCGCGAGGTCTGCCAGCACCGACCCCGCGAACGGCGTCGACACCGCGACCATGCGGTCGATGCGTCCGTCGCCGTCGAGCTCGGTCATCGCGTACTTGCCGATCAGGCCACCCTTGCTGTGGGCGACGATCACGACGTCCCTGAGGTCGTGCTCGACGAGGTACGCCATCACGTCCGCTGCCGAGACCGGAACCGGCCGCACGTTGTGCCGCAGCACCGCGACGACGTGCACGGGGTGTCCCCGGTCGTGCAGGGCGTCCATGAGCGGGCGCATGAAGTGCCACGTCTCGTACACACCGGGGATCACGACGACGGCGCTCTGGTCGCCGTCGCGGTAGTCGTCCGCCGTGGTCGGCCCGAGGCTGCTGATCTGCCACCTGGCCGCGTAGATCCAGTCGAGGACGGCCCACCCCGCGCGCTGCGCCAGCCCAGGGCCGGGAGGCACGGGTCGGTCCGTCAGCGGCGGCTCGCCTCCGCGGGCACTCACCTCGTCCGTCACCCGACCGACAGTACGCACCGCTCGATTCGCAGGCGCACGGCAGCGCGATCATCGGACACTGATAGCCGACGGGCGTGGAATGCCGACATGGACGAGCAGCACGAGAACGCACCGGCCGAACGGGCCGCAGACTGGAGCGCGGCACCGGCGCCGACCTCGACGGTCGACCCCCAGCAGCCGTACCGAGCGGAACCGAACGGCTGGTACGGGCAGGGACCGGGTCCCGTCGGCCCGACCGCCTGGTGCGGCGCCGCTGCACCGGGTGGGCAGCGCTCCGACAGGCCGCGCCCGCCGTGGTTCTGGCCGGTGCTCGCGATCGTGATCGGTGTGGCGGCACTCCTGGTCGGCGGCGGTGCTGGTTTCGCGATCGGCCACGCGATCGGCGAACACCAGTCGCGGTCGTCGACCACGCAGGTCCCCGGGCAGGGCTCGAACGGGTTCCCCGGCGGGACCGATGGCGGGACGAACCAGTTCCCCGGGCAGGGCAGCTGAGGACTACGCTCCGACCATGCGGAAGGTCACGGCAGGGCTGTTCACGTCGGTCGACGGCGTCGTGCAGGACCCGTACGAGTTCCAGTACGACAGCTTCGACGACGAGCTCGGCGCCGGGATGGGGTCGTTCATGGCCCGCACCGACACGGTCCTGCTCGGTCGCAACAGCTACGCGGAGTGGTCAGAGTGGTGGCCGGCCCACCCGGAGGACCCCTTCGGGCAGTGGATCAACCCGATCGAGAAGTACGTCGCGTCGACCACGCTCGGCGACGACCTGACGTGGCAGAACTCGACGCGCATCCAGGGCGACGTGCACGAGTTCGTGCGGGACCTCAAGCAGCGTGACGGCGACCACATCGCGGTGTGCGGCAGCGTCACGCTCGTCCGGAGCCTGTTGTTCGCGGGGCTCCTCGACGAGCTGCAGCTCATGGTGCACCCGGCGATCGCCGGACGCGGGCGGAAGCTCTTCGAGCCGACCGACCCGGCCACGCGCCTGCGTCTGGTCGACAGCACCGTGACGAGCAAGGGCAACGTGGTGAGCACCTACGCGCCGCTGGCGGTCTGACGGCGGCGATCCGAGCCTCCCGACCGTGAACCGGGAGAGGTCAGAACCGGCGTACCGTTGACGGTGCCGTTGACCGCATCACCCCCGGAGCACACATGCCGCAGGACACCCGCCCGCACGTCGTCATCGTCGGCGGTGGATTCGCCGGCGTCGCCGCCATGCGCGAGCTCGCGGACGCACCGGTCCGGGTGACGCTCGTCGACCGACACGTCTACAACATGTTCCAGCCGCTCATGTACCAGGTTGCGACGGGCGGCCTCAACGCCGGGGACGTGACGTACTTCCTGCGGAGCCTCCGCGCGAAGCAGGACAACGCCGAGTTCCGGCACGGGCTCCTCACCGGCATCGACCCGGTCGGCAAGGTCGCCGAGATGTCCGACGGCGAGCACCTGCACTACGACCAGCTCATCCTCGCCAACGGCGTGAACACGAGCTACTTCGGGACCCCGGGTGCGTACGAGTACGCGTACTCGATGTACTCACGCTCGCAGGCGCTGCGCATCCGCGACGAGCTCTTCACCCGGCTCGAGGAAGCCGCGGCGAACCAGGGCCCCGACGAGATCAAGATCGTCATCGTCGGTGGCGGCGCGACCGGCGTCGAGATGGCCGGTGCCCTCGCCGAGCTCCGCGACCAGGCGCTCGAGGGCGCCTACCCGGAGATCCTGCCTGGCAACATCACGATCACCCTCGTGCACCGGAGCGGTGAGTTGCTGAAGCCGTTCGCGCCGCGGCTCCGTCGGTACGCGGCGAAGGTGCTGCGGAAGCGAGGGGTCATCCTCCGCCTGAACACCGGCGTTGCCGAGGTCCTGCCCGACGGGGTGAAGACCGCCGAGGGCGAGTTCATCCCCGCGTCGCAGGTCATCTGGGCCACCGGGGTCGCCGCCCACAAGGAAGTGTCCAACTGGAACATGCCGCAGACGCACGGCGGCCGGATCAAGGTGGACGACGACCTCAGCGTGCAGGGCGTCGACGGGATCTGGGCGGCGGGTGACATCGCCGCGCAGGACCACGCCCTCGCGCAGCTCGCCCAGCCGGCGCTGCAGGGCGGGAAGCACATCGCGCGGCAGATCGTCCGCTCGCTCGAGGGCAAGCCGACCGAGCACTTCAAGTACTTCGACAAGGGCACCATGGCGACGATCGGCACGAACGCCGCCGTCGCCCAGCTCCGCGGCGGGATCACGATGGTCGGGCCGGTGGCCTGGGCCGCGTGGGTCGTCGTGCACATCGCGTCGTTGCTCGGGAACGGGAACCGTCTCTCGACGCTGTCGCACTTCTTCGTCCGGTACCTGTGGTTCATGCGGAAGCGGGCGATCCCCATCGTCGGCGACGTCCGCCCGGTGCGCCCGAACGGCGACCGCGAGCCCGAGCCCTGGCAGATGCAGAAGGCCGAGTAGCGCGGGCGCGGGGCGGGCGGGGTCGGGCGCGGTCCGGCGTCCGGCGGGTTCCGACTCGGAACGACGAAGTCGCTGTCGTACGACAGCGACTTCGTCGTTCCTACCGGCGTGCGGATGCCCGCGCGTGCAAGGAGCGACAGGATCGCTGTCGCACGACGACGAGGTCGTCGTTCCGGGTCGGCCGCCGGCCGCGCTACGAGACCCGCACGTCGAAGTACGCGCCCGCGGCGATGTCCTCGGCGAGGGTCGGGCCCGTCGGGGTCCAGCCGAAGCGCTCCTGCGTCTCGGTCGACGTCGCGGACATCTCGAGTCCGAAGAACCGCCCGATGAACCCGAAGTGCGACTCCGCGTCCGCCGGGTCGATCGAGGTCACCGGCAGCCCGAGTCCCTCGCCGATGGCCTCGGCGATCGAGCGCGTGGAGACGACGGGCTCCGCGACGGCGTGCAGTCGGGTGCCGGCCGGAGCGCTCTCGAGCCCGAGGCGCACGAGTCGGGCCGCGTCGGAGCGGTGCACGGCCGACCAGTTGTTCGTCCCGTCGCCGATGTAGCCCGAGACGCCCTGCTGCTCGGCGGCGGCGACGATCGCCGCGATGAACCCGTGGTCGCCGATGCCGTGCACGGTGGGCGCGAAGCGCGCTGCGACGGTACGGACCCCCTGGTCGACGAAGTCGAAGCCGCGGTTCTCGCTCCCACCGCGCATCGAGTCCGGGCCGACGAACGGGTTCGGGTCTGCCTCGGTTGCCGGACGGTCGGAGGCGAGCCCCGCGATGCCGGACGCCACGATGAACGGCCGGTCGCTGCCGGCGAGCGCCGTACCGATGGTCTCGACGACGGCGCGCTCGGCCGCGTTCGTCGCGACCGGGTTCGCCCAGTCGTGCTTGTTGGCGAGGTGGACGACGCCCTCGGACTCGGAGGCGCCGCGGCGGATGGCGTCGAGGTCGTCGAGGTCGCCGCGGAGTGCGGTGGCGCCCGCCGCCTCGACGCGGGCGACGGAGGCGTCGGACCGGGCGAGGCCGACGACCTGGTGGCCGGCGGCGACGAGCTCGTCGACGGTGGCGGAGCCGATCCAACCGGAGGCTCCGGTGACGAATACGCGCATGGTGTGTCCTTCCAGAACAGTGATGTCATTGACTGACATCAGAAACCGTACACCTCGATGTCATGCGCTGTCATCAGTAGACTCGCACCCATGGCTCGATGGCAACCCGGAACGCGTGAACGGCTGCAGGCGACGGCACTGCGGCTGTTCCAGGAGCAGGGGTACGACCGGACGACGGTCGCGGAGATCGCTGCGGCCGCCGACGTCACCGAGCGCACGTTCTTCCGGCACTTCGCGGACAAGCGCGAGGTGATCTTCGCCGGGCAGGACGACTTCCTCGCGATGTTCATCGACCCGATCGCCGACGCCCCTGCCGATGCGCCGCCGTTCGCCCTGATCGCCCGGTCCCTCGACTCGGCCGGGCACTTCTTCCCCGAGGAGCGCCGTCCGTTCTCGCGGATCCGGCAGACGATCATCGACTCCGAACCCTCGCTGGGCGAACGCGAGCTCGCCAAGCTGGCGACGCTCAAGGTCCGGCTCGGCGAGGTCCTGCGCGACCGCGGGATCGGCGAACCGGTGGCGACGCTCGCTGCGGAGACCGGGGTGACGGTCTTCCACCTCTCGTTCCAGCAGTGGATCGCCGGCGAGGAGGTCCGTCCGTTCGCCGACATCGCCCGGGAACGACTCGACGCCCTGACGAGCATGGTGACCGCCACCGCACTCTGAGGTCGTTCTTGGCAGGGCGGGGCATCCTGACACGGGTCAGCGAACCCGATCCTGTCGAGGAGGCGATGTGTCGACCACCACGCTCGAGCGGACGCCCGTGGCCGCGCCCGCCCGGACCCGAGCGGACGCCCACGGCCCACTCGCCCACCGCGCCACCGCACTCGACGGCCTCCGCACGGTCGCGATCCTGGCCGTGATGCTCTACCACCTGCACGTCCCCGGCTTCGAGGGCGGCTTCATCGGCGTCACCGTCTTCTTCGTGCTCTCCGGCTTCCTCATCACGACGCTGCTCATCGGCGAGCACCGGCGCACCGGGCGCGTCCGGCTCGGCACGTTCTGGCTGAAGCGGATGCTGCGGCTCTACCCGGCCCTCCTGGCGCTCGTCGCCGCGGGACTCGCACTCTGGTCGTGGGTCGGCGACTACAAGGGCGCGTCGTTCTCCGCCGGTGAGGCCGCCGTGATTGCCCTGACGTACACGGGCAACCTCTTCCGGGCGTTCTGGAACACGACGCAGGGCGTCTTCGCGCACACCTGGAGCCTGTCGATGGAGGAGCAGTTCTACCTGGTGTGGCCGGTGGTGCTGGTCGCGCTGTTCGCACTCCGGGCACGCCGTCGCCTGCTGCTGACCGGGCTCGGCGTCGTGATCGCCGGTGGCGCGACGGCATCGTGGCTGAGCTACCGGACGCCGAGCGGCGGTTCGACGCCGGACGTGTACTTCTCCCCCGTGCTCGGACTCGTGCCGCTGGCGACCGGGTGTCTCTTGGCGATCCTGCTCGACGACGAGCGGGTCCGTGCGTGGGCCGGCGGTCTCGCCGGGCACATCGGCACCTGGATCGGGATCGCCCTGCTCGTCGGCGTGCAGTACTGGATCGATGACGACTGGACGCAGCACGCGTGGACGTTCGGCCTGCTCCTGCCGGCGACGGGCGTCGTGTCCGCCGTGCTGATCGGCGGCCTCGTGTCGGTCAGGAGCCCCCTGTCGATCGCGCTGTCGTGGACCCCGGTGGCCTGGTTCGGTCGGCGCGTCTCGTACTCCGCGTACCTCTGGCACCCGCTCGTGATCGCCCTGCTCGGGACCGTCGCGGCGAGCGCCTTCGGGGCCTTCGACTGGGTGTGGCTGATGGCCGGGGCGATCCTGGTCGCCGTCGGTGCGGCCTACGCCGTCGAGGTGCCGGTCGAGCGGCTCCGCCGCCGCTTCCGGGAGGCTCGGCGCCTGTTGGCAGCGGAGCGTGCCGCTTTGCAGACGGGCGGCTGAGCCCCCGGACACGCACCGCTCCGTAGGCTCGGCCCGTGACCGCCCCGCGAACCGGAGTCCTGGTGGCCGGCGGTGGGCCCGTCGGACTGTTCCTCGGCGCACTCCTGGCGCACGCGGGTGTCGACGTGCAGGTGTGGGAGGCGCGGTCCTCGGCACCGTCGGGCTCACGGGCGATCGGCATCCACCCGCCGTCGCTCGACGCGCTCGACACGATCGGCGCCGCACGGCCGGTGCTCGACGAGGCCTGCCTGGTCCGGACCGGCGTCGCCAGGAGTCGCGGGCGGACCCTCGGCACCCTGTCGTTCGCACTCGCCTCGGCCACGCACCCGTACGTCGCCACCCTCGACCAGCACCGCACCGAGGCGATCCTCCGCGCGAGGCTCGCCGCCGTGGCTCCCGACGCGCTCCGCACCGGCACCCGGCTGACGGCACTGACACGGCACGCAGACCACGTCGACGTGATCGGCACCGGGGAGGACGGGCCGATCGGGCTCCGTGCCGCGTTCGTCGTCGGGGCGGACGGCGCCAGGAGCACGGTCCGCAGGCTCCTCGGGATCGGGACGACCGGTCGCGAGTACCCCGAGCAGTACGTCATGGGCGACTTCGCCGATCCGGAACCGGACACGGCGAGGAGCTCCGCCCTGGTCGACGTCGGACCGGACGGCGTCGTCGAGTCCTTCCCGCTGCCCGGGGCGCGTCGCCGGTACGTCGTGCTCACCGGGCGCGGCGCGACCACCACCGAGGAGGTCAGCACCCACGAGGCGAGCGCCGCGACGCTCGTCCGCGCCGTCCGGGAGCGGACGGACGCCGACGTGGACCCCGACACCTGTTCGATGCTCGCCGGCTTCCGGGTGCGGCGCACCGAGGCGGAGCGGATCGGCGTGGGACGTGCGCTCCTGATCGGGGACGCCGCGCACGAGATCAGCCCCATCGGCGGCCAGGGCATGAACCTCGGGTGGCTCGACGCCGCCGCACTCGCTCCCCTGCTGACGGAGGCGGTCCGCACCGGCGCGGCCGGACCCTGGCCGGAGTACGCCGCCCGCCGCCAGGCGGTCGCTCGGCGTGCCGCCCGCCAGGCCGAGGCGAACATGGCGCTCGGACGACCGGCGACGGGGCCGACGGCGCTGGCACGTGAGGTTATGCTGCGGACGGCCCTCGGCCTCCCGTCAGCGCACCTGCTCGCCCGCGTCTACGCGATGCGGTGGTCCTGACCGCGTCAGGCGACCAGTCGCGCGCCCGCGAACCCGAGCTCCACGACGAGCACCAGTGACGAGACGATCACCAGCCGGAAGAGCGTCCGGGTCGGTGGCCCGGTGAGGACGAGCCGGATCCCGACCACGGCGAGGACGGCCACGACCACCGTGCCGACGAGCGCGAGCACGACCCCGACACCGCGCACGGGATCGTCCCCGCCGAGTTGCCCGACGAGCACCAGCCCGGCGGCCACGACCAGTGACGCGAAGGCGAGCACCCCGGCGGCGTGCAGCCCGAGCCGGTGCGGGAAGCCCCTGACCCCCGTCGCCGCGTCGTCCACCAGGTCGGGCAACACGTTCGTGCAGTGGATCGCGATGCCGAACACCGCCCCCGTGGCGATCGCCCAGGGCGCCGGGAGCCGTGCAGCGGGGCCGGCCGCGACCGCGACGACGGGGAGCAGCCCGAACGCGACGACGAACGGCGCGACCGACCAGACCGACCGCTTCAGGCCGGCGTCGTAGGCCCACCCGGCTCCGACGAGCACGAGGTGCGCGACCGCTGCGACGGGACCGAGGAACAGCGAGAGCACCACGGCGACCCCGGCGGTGACGAACGCCGCGGTCCGGACGGTCGACACGGCCACCAGACCCTGCGCGACGGGTTTGTCCGACCGCCCGACACTGCGGTCCCGGTCGGCGTCGATCCAGTCGTTGGCCAGGCCGATCGACAACTGCCCGGCGACCACGGCCGCGGCGACGAGGACGACGAGCCACGCCGGGTGGCCAACGGAACTCGCGATGACCGCCGCGAGCACCGTGACGGTCAGCGTCGGGCCGGGGTGCGACGAGGCCAGGAGCAACCGCGCCGTGGAGGTCATGCGGTCAGCCTAGGTGGGCGGGAGTGCGACGACCCGTTCCCCGTCCCACGGTTCCGTCCACCCGAGCCGGTCGAAGAGCGCGTCGAGCAGCATCGCGGTGAACCCCCACACCACTTGGGTCCCCGAATCGGTGTCGACGCTGAAGGCGGGCCCACGCCACTCGCGTCCGTCCCGGCGGATCACCGTGACACCGCGGTGTGCCGGGTCGAGCAGGTCCGCGACCGGGACCCGGAACACCGCTGCCGACTCCGCGACGTCGACGACCCGGACCGGAGACGGGTCCCGCCACCACCCGATGACCGGGGTGACCAGGTGCCGCGAGAAGTCCAGCGGCTGTGCGGGCAGGGTACCGAGGACCTCGACGCCGGACGGGTCGAGCCCCGTCTCCTCCCGCGCTTCCCGGAGGGCAGCGGCCACGGCGTCACGGTCACCGGGATCGACGCGCCCACCGGGGAACGCCACCTGCCCTGGATGCGCACGGAGCGTGGTGGCCCTGGCGAGCAGCAGCACGTCGAGGTCGCGAGACACGGCGGCGTCCCGCGCGGTGCTGGTGCTCGGCACGCGATCGAGCACGCCGAAGAGGATGAGCACCGCTGCACGTCGGAACGAGGAGCTGCCGTCCGCGGGCGCCGCGGCGACGTCCTGCCGGGCGACCCCTGCGAGTTCGGTCCGCGCGCTCACCCCTGCAGCCTATGCGTGCTGCGGTGTCCGGACCGGCCGTCGCCACCGCACGACCCCGGACGCGAGGGCGATGCCGAGCAGGATGACGACGCCACCGACGGGCTCGTTCCACCGGATCCGCTCCCCCAGCACGAGGACGCCGAGCACCACCCCGACCACGGGCGTCAGGTACGTGACCGTGGACGCCCTGGCGGCGCCCCACGCCTGCACGAGCCCGGTGTTCCACATGTAGGCCAGCCCCGTGCCGACGCACCCCAGTGCGACCATCGCGGCCACGATCCTCCAGTCCAGCTGCACCGGCGAGAGCGCCGTGAACGGCGCGACCAGCAGCATCAGCCCCGCACCCAGCGTGAGCTGCACGGTCGTGAGGGTGATCGCGTCGTGGCCGCTGCCGGCGACGAACCGGCGCATGTAGGACAGCCCGAAGCCGTAGCAGGCGGTCATCCCGAGCAGGGCGAGCTGCGCGGGCACCGTCGCGAGCACCGCCGGGTCGCCGATGAGGTCCCACGGCCCGACCAGGACGAGCACGCCGACGATCCCGAGCAGCACCCCGACGAGCTGCTTGCCACGGAGTCGCTCGGACGGCAGCAGCAACGGCACCGCGAGCAGCACCATGATCGGCGTCGTCGCGTTGTAGATGCTCGCGAGCCCGCTCGGCACCGTCTGCTCCGCCCACGCCACCAGGGACGACGGGATCGCGTTGAGGAACACCGCGACGACGAGCAGGTGCCCCCAGAGCCGCGGCGACCGCGGCCAGCGACGACGGGTGGCGAGGAGGATCACGACGAGCGTCACGGCACCGAGGAGCACCCGTCCGAGCGCGACCTGCTGCGGGGAGAGTCCCTCGAGCCCGATCTTCATGAAGAGGAAGCTCGATCCCCAGGTGAGTGCGACGAGCACGAACAGGATGCCGTTCATGCCGCTAGTGTCGAGCCAGCCGCCGACATGAAGCAAACGCATCGGGTTCATGCAGGCATGAAGGAAGCACATGAACATCACCCTCGCCCAGCTCCGCGCGCTCGTCGCCACGGTCGACCGCGGATCGTTCACCCTCGCCGCAGCGACGCTCGGGATCGGCCAGTCCGCCGTCTCGCACGCCGTCGCCGGTCTGGAGCGCGAGGTCGGCGGTCAGGTCCTCCGTCGCGGCGGCGCGGCCGCCCCCACACCGCTCGGGGAACGACTGATCGGTCACGCCCGCAGCGTGCTCGCCTCCGTCGACGCACTGGAGGCCGTGGTCCGGCCCGGTACGGCGCGCGGCACCGTGCGACTCGCGGCCGTCCCCACCGTCTGCCAGGGCCTGCTGCCGCGGCTCCGCGACCTGTGGGCGGTGACCCTGCCGGACGTCGACGTCCAGGTCTACGAGGGCGACGACGACGAGATGCCGGAGTGGCTCGAGGCGGGCACCGTCGACGCCGCCGTCCTTGTCGACCCGGTGTCCGTGCCCGACGGCGCGGTCGTCGTCGCGCGCGACGAGATGGCCGCCGTGATCCGACGCGACCACCCCCTCGCCGACGCAGTGGCCCTGACGCTCGACGACCTGCACGAGGACGGCCTGGTCGCCGGCGGCGGCGGGTGCGAGCACCAGATCCAGCGGATGCACGAGATCGCCGGGCAGCCGTTCCGCTACGCCCACCGGGTGCGGGAGATGAGCACGATGTTCGGCATGATCCAGCGCGGCGAGGGCGTGTCCGTCGTCCCGACGCTCGGGAGGGTGATGCTGCCGGACGACCTCGTGATGGTGCCGACGACGCCGAGGCTCGAGCGGACGCTGGTGCTGAGCGGCCCGTCGTCCCGGCCGTGGCACCCGCTGGCGAGGGCCCTCGTCGACGCGGTCTGAGCGACGCGGGCTGAGCGATGCGGTCTGAGCCGTCCTCCGGCCGACGCTGGAAGGATGGATCGATGGCCGAGACGCACGTGAAGACCTTCACCGATCCGAACGAGGCAGCAGCAGAAGCCGCGGGGCTTGAGTGGCTCGCCGCGGCAGAGGAGTCCGGCGGGACCCGCATCGCCCGGGTCCTCGACCGGCCGAGCCCGACGGTGCTCGACCTGGAGCTGATCTCCGACGGCTCCCCGACGAAGGCGCAGGCGGAACGCTTCGGCCGCTCGCTCGCGCACACGCACGCGTCCGGTGCACCGCACTGGGGAGCGCCGTCGACGGGGTTCCCGTCCGGTGGACCGCTGCGGATGGGTCGGTCCGGCACCCCGTTCGTCGCCGCCGCCGATGCCCCGGCCACGTGGGGCGAGTTCTTCGCGGAGTACCGCATCCGCGACTTCGTCCGGCGGATCGTCGACCGGGGCGGGTTCGACGCGGGCGAGGCTGCGCTGCTCGAGCGGGTCGCGCAACGCGTCCAGGACGGGGAGTTTTCATCACCCCAGCCGGCGCTCGTCGGCGAGCGGCCCGCGCGGCTGCACGGCGACCTCTGGGCGGGGAACGTGCTCTGGCCGACGGACGACTCCGAGCCGACGGGGGCCGTGCTCATCGACGCGAACCCGCACGGCGGGCACGCGGAGACGGACCTCGCGCTCCTCGGGCTGTTCGGGCTGCCGCGGCTCGAGACGGTGCTGGCGGGGTACGACGCCGAGTCGCAGCTGTCCCCTGGGTGGCAGGAGCGCGTCGAGCTCCACCAGCTCGCCCCGCTGCTCCTGCACGTGTTCCTGTTCGGCGGGTCGTACAAGTCCGCCACGCTCCGGGCCGCGTCCCGGTACGCCTGACGGGTGCCCGCTGGCCGGATGTCTGCCTGCCGGACCGCGGCCGGTCGAATGCGCAGAAATGGCCGCCCGGCGGCCAACGTACCCACCACGTCCGCGCACTCGATCCCAGGCCCCGGCCACCCGAGGGGCGGGACGGGCGCGCTCACTGCACCCGAGCCTCCCGGCTGTCCCCGGCGCCCCTCGGACCGAACCCGCAGCGCCGCCCGCATGCACACCGGTCGAGTGCGCAGAAGCAGCGGCCCGGCGTCCCTCGCGCCGACCACTTCCGCGCACTCGATCCCGGCACCGCGCAACCATCCCCGAGAACCGGGGGCCGCCGCCAGTCGAGTGCGCAGAAATGGCGACCGCGCGCCCAACGCGACCGCACCTTCCGCGCACTCGTTGCCCCGGCCGCCCGACGTGCGGGACGGCGCAGCACACTTACCCGGCGCACAGGTCACGCATGGGGGTGTTCGGGGAACGCCCCGGATGCTCATGGACATGACCACGTACCCGATCCCCGTGACCGATCGACGCGACCGTGCGCACTCGGGTGCGCAGACACGTCGGAGAGCCGTCGCCCGACTCTTCCTCGGCGAGCGCGAGGACGCCCGCTGGCTCCGGCCGGCCTTCTGGGCGCTCCTCGTCGTGACCGCCGTCGTGTACCTCTGGAACCTCAGCGAATCCGGGTACGCGAACTCGTTCTACGCCGCAGCCGTGCAGGCCGGCACGAAGTCGTGGGAGGCGTTCTTCTTCGGCTCCCTCGACTCGTCGAACTTCATCACCGTGGACAAGCCGCCGGCGTCGCTCTGGGTGATGGTCCTGTCCGCGAGGCTGTTCGGCTTCTCGTCCTTCAGCCTCCTGCTCCCCCAGGCCCTGATGGCCGTCGGGTCCGTGGCGCTGGTGTGGGGAACGGTCCGCCGGACCCTGGCGCGTCTGGGGTCGACGACCGCGAACGTCGGCGCGCTGCTCGCCGGGTTCGTCGTCGCGGCCACACCGGCCGCGGCGCTGATGTTCCGCTTCGACAACCCGGACGCACTCCTCGTGCTGCTCATGACCGCCGGCGCGTACTGCACCGTCCGAGCGCTCCCGACGGGCAGCTGGAGGTGGATCGCGCTCGCCGGTGTCGCCCTCGGCTTCGCGTTCCTGACGAAGATGCTGCAGGGGCTCCTCGTCCTGCCGGCGTTCGGGCTCGTGTACCTGATCGCCGCACGGACCACGTGGCCGAAGCGCATCGTCGGTCTCCTCATCGCGGCCGGGTCCCTGGTCGTCGCCGCCGGCTGGTGGGTCGTCGCGGTGTGGCTGTGGCCCGCCGACTCCCGCCCCTACATCGGCGGCTCCACGAACAACACCGTCCTGGACCTGGTCTTCGGCTACAACGGGCTCGGCCGCATCTTCGGCGGCTCGGGCAACGGCGGTGGTGGCGGCGGGATGACCGGCGGTACCGCAGGCTCGTCGTTCGGTGGGTCGACCGGCCTGGACCGGTTGTTCTCGTCGGAGATGGGCCTCGAGATCTCCTGGCTGCTCCCCGCCGCGCTCATCGCCCTCGTGCTCGGCCTGGTCGTGGTCGGACGCCGAACGATCGGCGACCCCGTCCGTGCCGGTCTCGTGCTCTGGGGCGGATGGCTCATCGTCACCGGGCTCGTGTTCTCGTACATGTCCGGCACGATCCACCCGTACTACACGGTCGCGCTCACCCCGGCGATCGCGGGCCTCGTCGGCACCGGCGGCGCGCTGCTCTGGAACGCCAGGAACCGGATGACCGGACGCCTGGGCCTCGCGGGCATGATCGGCATCACGGCGTTCTGGGGCTGGTGCCTGCTGAACGAGAACCCGACGTGGCTGCCGTGGCTCCGCTGGGTGGTGCTCGCGGGCGGGCTGCTGTCGGCCGTCGCGATCGTCGTCGGCAGCGTCCCGTCGCTCCGCAAGCTGGTCGCCGTCGGCGTCCTCGCCGGGACGCTCTTCGGGCTCACCGGCACCACCGCCTACGCGCTGGCCACCACCACGGTGGCGCACTCCGGCTCGATCCCGAGCGTCGGTCCGTCGGGATCGTCCGGTGGCGGGATGGGCGGCGGGGGCATGCCGGGAGGCACGGGTGGTCCAGGTGGGACGCCCCCCGGCGGCACGTCCGGCGAGATGCCGGAACCGCCGAGCGGTTCCTCCGGCGAGATGCCGGGCGGGGGCGCCGGGACCGCGCCGGGCGGGACCCAGGAGGGTTCCGGAGACGGGACGGGCGATGCGGGATCGGGGACGAGCCTCCCGTCCGGTGACGCGGCCGGTGGCGGAGGCGAGGGCGCATCGACGTCGTCGGCACTGCAGAAGCTGCTCGAAGCGACGGACACGAAGTGGGCCGCCGCCGTGAACGGGTCGCAGTCCGCCGCGCAGCTCGAGCTCGACACCGACACCGCCGTGATGGCGATCGGCGGCTGGTCCAGCGACCCGACACCGACGCTCGCCGAGTTCAAGGCCTCCGTCGCCGACGGGAAGATCGCGTACTACATCGCGTCCGGGAACGGCGGCGGCATGGGCGGCGGATCGTCCACGGCCAGCGCCATCCAGGAGTGGGTCGCGGCGAACTACGAGTCCACCACCGTCGGCGGACAGACCGTCTACGACCTGACGAGCGGGAAGTAGGCTCGGCCCGATGGCCGACCGACTGCTGCAGCGCACCGACGGGAGCCCCGTCCGTGCCCTCGTCGTGGACGACGAGCACGCGCTCGCCGATGCCGTCCGCCTCGCGTTCGAGGCGGACGGCTGGTCCGTGCACGCCGTGCACCGCGGCCGCGACGTGCTCTTCGCCGCGCGGGACTTCCAGCCGGACGTGATCGTGCTCGACGTGATGCTGCCGGACATCGACGGGTTCCAGGTGCTCGACCGGCTGCGGGACGCCCGTGACGACGTCCGGGTGCTGTTCCTCACCGCCAGGGACTCGTCCGAGGACCGGCTCGCCGGGCTCACCCGGGGCGGCGACGACTACCTCACGAAGCCGTTCGGGGTGGCGGAGCTCATCGTCCGAGCGCGGATCCTGGCACGGACCTCGGCGCGGGTGGCATCCGCTCCGTCCGGCATCGTCGTGGGCGACATGGTGCTCGACGAGGACGCCAGGACCGTGACCCGGTCCGGCTCCCCGATCGAGTTGACCCCGACCGAGTTCGAACTGCTGCGGTACCTCGCGCGGAACGCGAACCGGGTGCTGTCGCGGGAGCACATCCTGACGAACGTGTGGGGCATGGACTTCGGGTCGTCGTCGAACCTCGTGGACATGTACGTGTCGTACCTGCGGAAGAAGCTCGACGTCGGGCGCTCGCCGCTCGTGCAGACCGTGCGCGGCGCCGGGTACGTGTTGCGGCCGTGAGCGCTCGTGCTCGCGCTCGGCGGGTGCCGTCGCTGCGGTGGCGGCTCGTGGGCGCCGTGGCGTTGCTGCTCGTGGCGACGAACCTCGTCGTCGGGGTCGTGACCGTCGTCGCCTACCGCGGGTACCTCGTGGGACGGCTCGACGCGGAGCTCTCCACGGCGGCGAACCGGACGCTCGGACCAGGTGGGTCCCCGTCGCCGCCTCCCGGTGCGGACTCCGGTGACCGCCCGGACCCGGGGAACGCGTTCATCGGCGCTCCCGGACAGGCCGCAGGGACGGTCGTGGCGATCTACCGCGACGGCGCCTCCGTGCTCGCCGGGTACACCGACAGCAGCGGCCAGCAGCACGGACTGACGTCGGCGCAGGAGTCCACGCTGTCGTCCGTCGACGCCGACGGCGCCCAGGTGACCGTGTCGCTCGGGTCACTCGGCACCTACCGCGCGCAGGCGATCGGGTCGTCCGGCGACGTCTACGTCACCGCGCTGCCACTCGACGACCTGCGTGCGTCCGTGGTCCGGCTCGTCATCGTGATCGGCAGCGTCACACTCGTCGGGCTCCTCGTCGCCGTGTGGGCCGGCGCGATGCTCGTCCGCCGCTCCCTCCGTCCGCTCGAACGCGTGGCCGAGGTCGCATCGAGCGTCACCGGGCTCGACCTGGAGCGGGGCGACACCGACATCCCCGTGCGGGTCGCCGACGCGGACCTCGCGCAGAACCGCGAGGTCGGCGCCGTTGGGTCGGCGCTCAACCGTCTCCTCGGGCACGTGGCCCGCGCGCTCACGGTGCGACGCGATGCCGAAGCCGGCATGCGCACCTTCATCGCCGACGCGTCGCACGAGCTCCGCACCCCGATCGCGACCGTGCGCGCGTACGCCGAACTGTCCTCCTCGTCGTCGGACGTGGACGCACTCCACCAGAACGTCGACCGGATCGGACGCGAAGCCGTCCGCATGGGGTCGCTGGTCGACGAACTCCTGCTGCTCGCCCGGCTCGACGCGGCGTCCTCCGGGACGGTCGTCCGTGCCGCCGACCCCGTCGACCTCACGTCGCTGGTCGTCGAGGCGACGATGGACGCCCGCGCAACCGCGCCGTCACACCGGTGGACGCTGCAGGTCGACGACGAGCCGATCGTCGTGTCCGGGGACGAGGCCCAGCTGCGCCGGGTGGTGACGAACCTGCTGGCGAACGCGCGGACGCACACACCAGCGGGGACCGCCGTCGTGGTGTCGTTGCAGCGTGTGGCCGGGACGGAGCCCGGCGAGGTGCGGTTCGTCGTGGCGAACGACGGGCCGCCGATCCCGGCCGAGGTGCTGCCGACGCTGTTCGACCGGTTCACCCGTGGTGAGGCATCTCGCTCGCGGGAGCACGGGACGAGCGGCCTCGGGTTGGCGATCGTGCGCGGGGTCGTCGACGCGCACGGCGGCACGGTGCGGGTGGTCTCTGAGCCGGGGCGGACGGCGTTCACGGTCTCGCTGCGTGAAACACATTTGACTTAACACTGATACTTCACCAGTCTTGTTCTGCCCAATCCACTAGGGGGCAGAGGAGAAACATGAACACCAAGAAGAAGCTGGTCATCGGGATCAGCCTGGCCGCAGGACTCGTCGTCGCTCCAGCTGCGATCGCGTCCGCCGCGCCGACCGAGGTACTCGGTGCGGGTAGTCAAGCGGGCGGGGTCGAGATCACGGGCACCCAGCACGGGTCGTTGAGCACCATCGGCGGCATTCAGACGCGTGTCGCCGACGGGAGCTACTGGGAGTGGGGAGTCGGTCGGGACGACACCTACTCCAACTACTTCCGGGAGTCCAGCTGCCACGGTTCGACCGCGGTCGGGAAGAAGACGAAGCGCGTCACCGGGGTGCGGGGCGGGGTCTACTCGAAGGCACTCACGCCGAAGGCGAGCAGCGGCAACAAGGCCTTTTACCACAACTGCTGATCGTCAGTCGCGAGGGTGCACCGGGTGCGCCCTCGCGACGTCATCGGGAAGGTGCACGTGTCGTTTCGATCCACACGAGTCGCGTACGCGGTCCCGCCACTGCTCGCGTTCCTGCTCGGCTTCCTCGGGCTCGTCCAGGCGAGCGAGAGCGGTCTCCTCGGCGTCTCCTCGGTGGTCACCGCGGTCGCCCAGTCCGGCTCCGCATCGAACGCGCGAGTCGCCGAGTCGCTGGAGGCCGTGGCGGGCGACCACGGCGTCACGATCGCTCGAGTCGTCGCGGATCCTCGCGAGCCGAACACCAGACGTGTCGCGCTCGTCACTGGCGCACCGTCGACTTCGGGAGCCGCGTGGCTCGATCGCGGGTATCGCGACTTCGCTCGCACGATGACGACTCGTGTCGAGCCGATGGCCGATCTGGTCCACTACGACACCGCCGGCTCGTACCAGGTGTTGGGCGACGATGCGTCCCGAGCGGTCATGCACGCGCTCGAGAAGGCCGGATTCGCCGTGACTGCCGAGTCGATCCCGATCGCCGCGCGATTCGGCATCTCGAGCGGCCTCGACGGCAGCTGGGGACTCATCGCCGCGCTGATGATGGGATGTGGCGCACTCTGCATGGTCGGTACGGTCGGGAGCCCGCGACGCTCCGCCGTCCATCGGTTGATCGGCCGGAGCACCGCCTCCGTGGTCCTGACAGAGCTCAAGGAGCTCCGGGTCGCGGTGGCCGTGCTCGCGGCGGTCACGCCGTTCGTGGCGCTCGCCCTCTGGTTGTACAACGGCTTCGCATCGATCGTCGTGTTCGCCGTTGCGGTCGCGGCGTTCTGCACCGCCCTCACGATCCCCGTGATCGTCCTGCACGCTATCGGAACGGTCCTGTCGTGCCGCACACCCATCCCCGCCGCGATGCGTGGGACGCGGCCATCGGGCGCGCTCGTCCTCGCCGTACAACTCGCGCGCGCACCCGCGATCGCGCTCCTGATCGCTGCGACGTTCACGATGGTCGGGAGCATCGCGGTCGCGAACAGCGGCGATGCAGCTCGTGACCTCCGCGCGGCTGGGCGCACCGTGCAGCTCTGGGTGACGCCGGATCCGAGACCGGACAGCCAGTCGCAGGAGTACTGGGACCGGATCGGTGCGTTCACGGGTCGATCGCTCGATGAGGGCGATGCGTTGCTCACCGCCGCCACGGAGATCGGCACCGGACGCGGTCGGGGCACATCCCCGGCACTGATCGTCGACGGCACCTACCTGCAGCTCCACCGACTCCACGCAGCCGACGGCTCGCTCATCACCGCTGACCCGGGCCGGATCAGCGTGTGGCTCCCGCACGGATCAGCCATCGAGCGCGCACCCCTCGTCCGCAGCCTCGGAGAGTGGGAGCTCAGGAACGCTCCTCCCAGCGAGCGGTCGGCGATCGGCGGAGGCACGCTCGCGGAGTCCGAGGTCTACACACATCCCGGTGATGCTTCGACCGCGACGTGGCTGAGTGACGCGGTCGTCATCGTCGTCCCAGACCCCGCGACGGTGTTCTCGGACGACCAGCTCGGTTCATGGCTGTCGACCGGAGACGTCGTCTTCACATCGAACGCCGTCGCCGAGCGTGCCATCCGATCGTCCGACGTCGGTCACGAGTTCAGCGCTGTGGTGGCGGTTGGTCAGGACGCAGCGGAACGTGCACAGCATGCGGCGACCGCGGTCAGGATCGACACCGCGGCACTGATCGGAGCGTGGGCGGTGACCGTGATGCTGAGCGCGTTCGGGATGATCGCGCATCGCAGACGTCACGGGCGCGCGCTGTTCGCCCGCTTCACAGCGGGGAGCTCGTTCGTCCGGTCGAACGCATCGCTCGTGCTCGTCGAAACGATCCTGCTCGCCGCGGCAGCAGCCGTCGCCGTCGACGGCTGGTGGGACCGACGTCCGGACGGCAGCGGCCAGGTCTCCGCGCTCGACCCGGTCGCGAGGAGCGCTGGAGCCGCGGGCCTGCTCGCCGGTGGCATCGTCATCGCGATCGCCGCGATCGACGTCGCACTCATCGCATGGACGGGCCGTTGCGCAGTCAAGACCCGAGGAAGGGAAACGTGATGCTCCGACTCCGGGGAGCCAGCAAACGACACGGACGCAAGCAGCTCTGGGACGGGTTGTCGGTCGACGTCTCCGACGGGGAGATGCTCGCCGTGACCGGTCCGAGCGGCTCCGGGAAGTCGACCCTGCTGGACTGCATGGGATTGATCGACCGCCTCGACGCCGGGACCATCCACATCGACGGTGTCGAGGCAGGACGATCGTCGCGACACGCTCGGCTCGTACGGCGCGACGTGTTGGCTTTCCTGTTCCAGGACTTCGGACTCGTGCCGGACATGACCGTCGCAGAGAACGTCCTGATCGCTCGGTCCGGTCGGAAGCGACGCGAGCGCCAGACGTCCACCGAGGCCGCGCTGGCCCGGGTCGGTCTCGAGGGTCGGGCGGGCCATCGAGCGTTCGAGCTGAGCGGTGGCGAACAGCAGCGAGTCGCGCTGGCACGTCTCATCGTGAAACGACCGCGACTGATCTTGGCGGACGAGCCGACGAGCGCACTGGACGCCACCAATGCGCGCGTCGTCCTTGACGTCCTCGGAGCGTTCGCCGAGAACGGAGCTGCTGTCGTCATCGCCACGCACTCCGCTGAGGTCCGGGCAGTTGCAGACAGCCGACTCGAGCTGGGTGCGGCCCCCTCGGACTGACACGGGTTCTTACCGTCGGCACAGGGCCGTGCTCCGGTTCCCGTAGGGGCACTGCCGAGCATCAGCGGTATGACGGAGACGAACCCCACCCTCGACATCGACATCGTCGTCCCCTGCTACAACGAGCAGGACACGCTCGCGGCCCACGTCCGGCGCCTGCACACGTTCTGCCGGACGTCGCTGGCCCACACGTGGCGGATCACGATCGCGGACAACGCCTCGACCGACGACACCGCCCGCATCGCCGACGACCTCGCCGCGATGCTCGACGGGGTCCACGCGGTGCATCTGCCCGAGAAGGGCCGCGGTCGGGCACTCAAGGCCGTGTGGGGCGCGTCCGACGCCCGGGTGCTCGTGTACGTCGACGAGGACCTCTCCACCGACCTCGCAGCGCTCGAGCCGCTCGTGGCACCGCTGCTCTCCGGCCACTCGGACCTGGCGATCGGCACCCGGCTGGCCGGTTCGTCGCGGGTGGTACGGGGCGGCAAACGCGAGTTCATCTCGCGCTCCTACAACCTGCTGCTCCGGACCACGATGGGCGTCTCGTTCTCCGACGCCCAGTGCGGGTTCAAGGCGATCACCCGGCAGGCGGCGGAGCACGTCCTGCCCCTCTGCGAGGACGACGCGTGGTTCTTCGACACGGAGTTGCTCGTGATCGCCGAACACGCGGGCCTGCGCGTGCACGAGGTCCCGGTCGACTGGGTGGACGACGTGAACTCGTCCGTGGACATCGCGTCGACCGCGACCGAGGACCTCAAGGGCATGTGGCGGGTGTCGCGCGGCCTGGCGACCGGGCGGATCCCCGTCGCTCCGGTCTACGAGGCGATCGGTCGCCAGCCGTTCACGACGCCGCATGTGGGCATCGTGGGCCAGGTGCTCCGGTTCGGTGCGATCGGTGTCGTGTCGACGATCGCCTTCGCGGTGCTGTACGCGCTGTTCCGCCCGGCGATCGGCGCACAGACCGCCGACTTCCTCGCGCTCCTCGTCACCGCGATCGGGAACACCGCGCTGAACCGACGGTTCACGTTCGGCGTGCGCGGTCGGTCCGGCGCCGGACGCCACCAGGTGCAGGGGCTCGTCGTGTTCGGCATCGCGTGGGCGATCACGTCGGGGTCCCTCGTCGTGCTGCACGCGACGGCGCCCGGGTCGTCGCACGGCGCGGAGATCGCGGTCCTGACGGGGGCGAACCTGCTCGCGACCCTGGTCCGCTTCGTGCTGTTCAAGGCGTGGGTGTTCCGCACGCGTCGTCGTCCGGAGATCATCCGCGCCGGCACCACCCCCGCCGCCGAGGCCACGACCGAGGCGCTGCCCGTGACGGACGCCACGACGCGCACCGCCCCGACGACGCGCTGAGCACAACCGGGACCGATCCGAACCGCGGAAGACCGTGGTGCGGATCGGTTCTTGGTTGTTCGGCGCCTGATCGCACAGCCGCGCGAGCAGGAAGCAGCGGTGTTGCGCTGTCGGTATACCAACGCTTAGCATCGCCTCACCGCACCACGACCCCACAGGGCCCGACCGACACCACCGGTCCGCCCGCGGCGAGCGCTCCACCGTTGCAGCCTCCGTCCGTCCGCTGCCGGCACTCGCTCCTCAGGACCCGCACGTGAACCCCTCCCCCTTCGGTCTGTACGACCCTGCCCGCGAGAACTCCGATTGCGGCGTCGGCTTCATCACCCGTCTCGACGGCACCCCGAGCCACGACGTCATCGTGAAGGGCGACGAAGCGCTCTGTGCGATCCCGCACCGCGGCGGCAAGTCCTCCGAGGGGGTCGGCGACGGTGCCGGCGTCAGCATCGACCTGTCCGTGGAGTTCTTCAGCGCGCTCACCGGCGAGGAGCTCCGCGCAGGCCACTTCGGCGTCGCGAACTGCTTCGTGCCGAGCCAGCCCGACGAGCGCGACCGCGCGGTCCGCACGGTCACGGAGCAGATCGAGCAGCAGGGCTTCGAGCTCCTCCTCGTCCGCGACGTCCCGGTGGACCACTCCATCGCCCGTCCTGAGGCCGAGCAGTACCAGCTGCCCATCGTGCAGTGGGTCTTCCGTGCTCCGGAGGACTGGTCCCGCGACGTCGTCGACGCCGCCGCCAACCGCGCCCTGCTCGCGATCGAGGCGATCTCCTACGGCGAGGCGGCCGAGCAGCACCTCGAGCACGCCGCCCTGTCGCCGCTGTCCCTGAGCGCCCGCACGCAGGTGCTCAAGGGCCGCCTGAACTCCGGCGAGGTCATCGGGTACTTCACCGACCTCAGTGACCCACGGCACTCCGTCCGGACGCTGTACTTCCACACCCGCTTCTCGACGAACACCGAGCCGCACCCGACGATGGCGCAGCCGTTCCGCCTGATGGCGCACAACGGCGAGCTCAACACCGACCGGAAGAACCGCCTCTCCGACGAGGCGCTCGCCCGAGCACGCACGCGCAGCATCGTCCGTCCACCAGGACAGTCCGACTCGAGCCGCCTCGACCAGACCCTGCAGAGCCGCGTGTTCGACGACGGCCTGGAGATCGTCGAGGCCGTGGTGTCGCTCATGCCGCCGGCGTGGGAGAACGACCGCACGCTGACGGACGACGTCCGGGCGATGCTCGAGTACTTCTCGCTGTACGAGGAGAAGAACGACGGGCCCGCCGCCGTGATCTTCAGCGACGGCGACGTCGTCGGCGCCCGACTCGACCGCCTGGGACTCCGCCCGCTGCGCACGGTCGAGACGGCCGAGTACCTGATGGTGTCGTCCGAGGCCGGTCAGGTCACGTTCCCGGACGACGAGGTCGTGCACCGTGGCCGCATCGAGGCCGGCGGCATGCTCGTCGTCGACCACCGCACCGGCACGCAGATGCGCACCGGCGAGGTCCTCGAGATGCTCGCCGCCCGCCGCGACTACGGCACGCTGCTCGACGACGCCCGGGTGAACCTGGACGACCTGCCCGCGCCGGACTACGACCGCACCACGAACACCCTCGGCTACGACGGCGACCTGTCGCTGCAGGGCCGCTACGTGGCGTACTCGCTGAACCAGGAGAGCTTCCGGTTCATGCTCGACCCGATGCTGCAGAACGGCTCGGAGCGGATCTCGGCGATGGGCTACGGCAACGCCATCAACGCCCTCAGCGACACCGAGGGCGGCATGGCGAAGTACTTCTCGCAGCGCTTCGCCCAGGTGACGAACCCGCCGCTGGACTCCATCCGTGAGGCCGACGGCATGAGCATGCGCGTGGCCCTGGGGGCCAAGCCGGACGGTACGGGCGCGCAGACCCGGCAGCTCGTCGTGCAGTCCCCGATCCTCGGGCACCTCGACATGGTGCGGCTCCGCGACCAGGACATCGTGCCGCTCGAGCGCTTCGACATGCTCTACGTCCCCGTCCTCGGTGACGAGCAGGCCAACGCCGACGCGGTGCGAACCGCGACCGAGCGGCTCGCCGACGCGGTCGTGGCGTTCGCCGAGCAGCGGGGCGGGATCGCGGTGCTGACCGACCGTAGTGTCTCGAGCACCTCCGCGGCGCTCCCCGTGATCCTCGCCGTCGCGGCGGTGAACCAGCGCCTCATCGAGACGGGTCTGCGCCTGCGCGTCTCGGTCGTCGCGGAGAGCGGCCAGCTCCCCTCGTCGCACCACGTGGCGACGGCGCTCGGCTTCGGCGCAGCAGCGGTGTACAGCCTGTCCGCGCGGCTCCGCGCCGAGGAGAAGTACCCGGCAGCCCCGGCACCGGCCGGCGAGCTCACCGCCACCGATCAGGCGCTGAAGCAGTTCAGGAAGGCAGCCGAGAAGGCCCTCGCGAAGACGATGGGCCGAGTGGGGCTCTGCACCGCCGAGAGCTACATCGGTGGCGAGTTCTTCGAACCGAACTACCTCGACACCCGCGACGACCTGTTCGCCCGGGTCTTCCCGCACATGGACGCCCCGGTCGGTGGTGTCGGCTTCGCCCGCATCGCCCAGGCGGCGACGGACTGGCACGAGCGCGCGCGGAGCGTGCAGGGCGACGCCCAGGTCCCGCTCCTCGGGCTCTTCAAGGAACGTTCCGACGGTGCCGGGCACTCGTTCGGCGTCGCGAGCGTGCGCGGCTTCGGCGGCATGACCGAGGAGCGTCCGTCCTTCGAGCGCTCCGGTGACTCGGAAGCGCTCCGGCTCCTGACGCTCGGGCAGCTCGACGACGCGTTCGGGATCTCCGACGCCGCGTACCGGAACACCGGGTACGACCGGCTGAGCGACGCCGAGATCGACGCCTTCCGCACGACTCCTGGCTACCGGACGTTCCTGCAGACCACGCACGAGGAGCGCTCGCGCCGCCCGAGCGCGCTCCGCGACGTGCTCGCGCTCCCCGCAGACGTGACCGGCATCGACACGGCGGAGGACTTCGCCCGCGAGCTCGGCCGGTTCTCGCTGACCGGCAACAGCAGCGTCACGGTGCGCGGTCTGCTCGGCTCACGGGTCGGTGACGGAGGTCCGACGGGAGGCCCGGTGCGGTTCCGTCTGCGGCTCACGTCCGCAGGATCGCAGGGCACCGAGCGCCACACGGCTCTCGCGAGCGGGCTCGCCCTGCTCTTCCCCGGCCAGGTCGACGTCGACGACGTCGACGACACCCAGGTGACGCTCCGCGCCACCGGGTTCGCCGTCGACCTCCTCGCGCTCTTGGAGAGCGCACCGGAGAGCGTCGAGCTCGATGACGTCCAGCCGGCGCACGAGATCACCAGGACGCTGGCGTCGGGTGCGATGAGCCACGGGGCGCTCGTCGCCACCGCGCACGAGGCGGTCGCGCACGGCACGAACATGGTCGGCGGCATGTCGAACAGCGGTGAGGGCGGCGAGCACCACTCCCGCTACGGCACCATCCGCGGCTCCCGCATCAAGCAGTTCGCCTCCGGTCGCTTCGGTATCTGGGCGGGCTACCTCGCCGACCCCATGCTCGAGGAACTCGAGATCAAGATCGGCCAGGGTGCCAAGCCCGGCGAAGGCGGCCAGCTGCCGGCGCCGAAGGTCACGGTCGACATCGCCGCTGCCCGTGGTGGCACCCCCGGCGTCGAGCTCATCTCGCCGCCGCCGCACCACGACACGTACTCGATCGAGGACCTCGCGCAGCTCATCCACGACTGCAAGGCCGCCCGCGTCCGGGTGATCGTGAAGCTGGTGTCCTCCGAGGGCATCGGCACCATCGCCGTGGGTGTCGCGAAGGCCGGCGCCGACGTCATCAACGTCGCCGGGAACACCGGCGGCACGGGGGCTGCGGCCGTCACGAGCCTGAAGTACGCGGGCCGCTCCGCGGAGATCGGCGTGGCCGAGGTCCACCAGGCCCTCGTCGCGAACGGCCTCCGGCAGAAGGTCACGCTCCGCTGCTCCGGCGCGCACCAGACCGGCAGCGACGTCGTCACGAGCGCGCTCCTCGGCGGTGACAGCTTCGAGTTCGGCACCACCGCGCTGATGATGCTCGGCTGCGTGATGGCGAAGAACTGCAACGTGAAGTGCCCTGCCGGTCTCACCACGAACGCCGAGGCGTTCGAGGGGGACCCCCGCGCGCTCGCGCAGTACCTGCTGAACATCGCGCACGACGTCCGGCAGATCCTCGCCCGCCTCGGCCTGCGCTCCCTGCGCGAGGCCCGCGGTCGTACGGATCTGCTGCAGCTCCTCGACCACCCGGCGAGCGTCGGACGCCTGGACGTGCGGAACCTGCTCGCGCAGGTCCCCGAGAAGGTCGTCACCGACCCGGAGTACCTGGAGAAGGACTTCCGCACCGACGACGCGCTCATCGAGCGGGTCCGCACGGCGCTCCTGACCCACCACGAGCACTCCGTCACCATCGACGGCGTGCTCCTCGGCAACGCCGACAAGTCGGTCGGCGGCCAGTTCGGCATCGACGTCGAGCGGATCCTCAACCACGAGCTCCGCGACGCGTCGTTCGAGGACGTCCCAGCCGTCACCACGGACGACCGCGGTCGCCGGCGCCTGGTCGACGGTGCCGTGACGATCCGCACGAGCGGCTCCGCCGGGCAGTCCTACGGCGTCTTCAACAACGACGGCGTTCTGCTCGAGCACACCGGCACCGCGAACGACGGTGTCGGCAAGAGCCAGAGCGGCGGCCGCATCGTCGTGCGCGCGCCGGGCGGCGGCAGTGCCGAACGCGGTGGGAACGTCCTCATCGGCAACTTCGCGCTGTTCGGCGCCACCGGCGGGCGGACGTTCGTCGAGGGCGAGGCCGGTGACCGGTTCGCCGTCCGGAACTCCGGCGCGACCGCGGTGGTCGAGGGCCTCGGCGACTTCGGCTGCGAGTACATGACGGGCGGCGCGGTGTTCAACCTCGGCGGCTTCGGCAAGGGACTCGGGAACGGCATGTCCGGCGGCTTCCTCTACCAGTACGACCCGTCCGGGCAGGTCACCGAGCGCGCCAGCACCGACTCGCTCCTGGTCTTCCCCGTCACCGACACCGAGCGCGGCGCGTTCCACGAGGACGCGGCACGACTGCTCCTCGCATGGCACCTCGAGGCGACCGGCTCCGAGCTCGCGAGCCGGCTGCTGGCCGACTGGGACACGACCCGCACGCACGTGTTCGTCGGCATGCCCCGCGCGCTCCTGCTCACGCAGGACGCCGAGGCGATCCTGGCGGCCGCGACGAGGAACGAACTGCTCGACGAGCTCGCCACGTCGACCGCGACGGACAAGCTCCGCGCGTTCAAGGTCGACTACCGCGACCGCCGCACCGTGCTCGACGGCCGTGCCCCGGCGCTCGGCGACCAGGGCGACGACATGTTCTCGCTGCTGTCGTCGTACACGGTGCTCGGTGCCGCGCAGGACGTCGCGCTCGAGCGGGTCCCCGGCGCGACGGACCCGAACGACCCCCGCGTCGCCGAGGCCGTCAAGAACCTCGTCCTGACCGAGGACTTCTTCGTGAAGCAGCGCGTCGTGAAGTACCTGCGCGGCACGCTCGAGAAGTTCGCGGACGACGAGCTCGCCACCCTCATCGCGATCAAGCGACTCGACGACTACAAGCGTGCGCTCACGCAGCGGAACAACCGCAGCATGGACGCACCGGGAACGACCGGCTGGATCATGCACCAGAACGCCAAGAACGACGGACGCGTCCGCGCGGCGCGCTTCGACGAGCTGCTCGCCACCGCGGCGCTCGAGGACATCGCCCGCCGCGCTCCCGAGGCCCCTGCCGAGGCGGTGACCGCGTGACCCTGCTGCCCCCGACCGGCTCGCTGATCCCGGTCGACGCCCCGTTTTCCGCTGCCCAGGAGTCCTGGCTCGCCGGGTTCATCGCGGGGATCGCGGCCGCCGGCAAGAAGTCCCAGGCACCGGCGCCGACCACCACGATCGACGTGCTGTTCGGCACCCAGACCGGCAACGCCGAGTTCCTGGCCGACGAGCTCGTCGCCGGTGCGCGTGCCCGCGGACTCGGCGGCCGGTCCACGGCGCTCGACGACGTCTCCCCCGAGCAGCTCGCCGGGATGTCGCACGTGCTCGTCGTCACCTCGACGTACGGCGAGGGCGAGATGCCCGACAACGCCGGTCTGTTCTGGGACGCGATCCAGTCGGACGCCACCCCGCGGCTGGAGGGACTGCAGTTCGCGGTCCTCGGGCTCGGCGACAGCGGCTACGACGAGTTCTGCCAGGCCGGCAAGCTCCTCGACACCCGGTTCGAGCAGCTCGGCGCCACCAGGATCAGCGACCGCGTCGACTGCGACGTGGACTTCGAGGACCCCGCGGCCCTCTGGACGGCCGGCGTCCTCGACCGCATCCAGGCCCAGACCGGCGCGGACGGGGCACCGGGCGCGACCGCAGCCGGCGGGGCGGGCGCGAGCCGAGCCTCCAGGCCGGGTTCCCAGTGGAACAAGCGCAACCCGTACCGTGCTCGCCTGGTGGAGAACCGGCTGCTCTCCGACCCGCGCAGCGCGAAGGAGATCCGCCACTACGAGTTCGACCTCGGCGACAGCGGCATCACGTACACCGCAGGAGACGCACTCGCCGTCGTGCCGCGCAACGACGACGCCCTCGTGTCGGAGCTGCTGGACCACCTCGGCGCCACCGGCGACGAGCGGTTCGACGGTCGGGCCGTCGTCGATGTGCTCCGCGACGACCGGGAGATCCGGACGCCGTCGAAGGACCTCGTCGCGGACCTCGTGCAGCGTGCCCCGGCCAGCGAGCTCGCGGCGGTCGTCGCGCACGGCGACAAGCACGAGCTGGACCGCTGGCTCTGGGGCCGTGACGTGCTCGACCTGCTCCGTGACGCCGGCCCTGCTGCACCCGGGTTGGACGAGCTCCTGCCGTTCCTCCGGCCGCTCCAGGCCCGCCAGTACTCGATCTCGTCGAGCCCGCTCGCGCACCAGGGCCGGATCCACCTGACGATCGCCTCCGTCCGGTACGGCGACGTGAACCGACGGCACTCCGGCGTCGCGTCCACGCACCTGGCCGACCGGGTGGCGGTCGGCGACGAGGTCGGCGTGTACCTGCAGCCGAACGCCGCGTTCAGCGTCCCCGCCGACGACGCCGCACCGCTCATCATGGTCGGCCCCGGGACCGGCATCGCGCCGTTCCGCGGGTTCCTCCACGAGCGGGCCGCCCGCGGCGCCACCGGGCGCAACTGGCTGTTCTTCGGCGACCAGCACCGCGACACCGACTTCGTGTACCGGGACGAGCTCACGGCGCTGCAGGAGCAGGGCGTCCTCACCCGCATGGACCTGGCGTTCTCGCGCGACCAGGCAGAGAAGGTCTACGTGCAGACCCGGATGCGCGAGCAGTCCAGCGAGCTCTACGCGTGGCTCGAGGACGGTGCGACGTTCACCGTGTGCGGCGACGCGTCACGGATGGCGAAGGACGTCGAGACGGCCCTGCTGCAGGTCATCGCGACCGAACGCGGCAAGGGCGACGACGACGCTGCCGAGTACCTCGCCGACCTGCGTCGCGCGAAGCGGTACGTCCGCGACGTGTACTGAGCGGGGCCGCCGTCCCGGCCTTCGGAACCCGAATCCTCGGGCGGGACGGCGACCCCGACCGCCCGGCGCCTGCGGGGAGCCCCCTGATCCGGGTCTCCCCCGTCGTCACGGCACCCTGAGCCGACGACGACGGGAACATCGAGCGGTTCCTGCACCGTACTGGGGTTCACCTGTGGGTGGTACCCGTTGACTCGTACCGATCGGAATGCTAAGCGTCCCCGGGGACCACGGCACGCGACCACGGCGAGTCGTCGCCCGCCGCGGTGTCCGGCGGCTCCGGGGTGAGCACCAGCCCGGACCCGGAGGACGCCGAGGTGTACAGCTCCTCGAGCCACGACCGGTTGATGGACGGCGCCCGGCTGCCGGCGAACTTGAAGTGGAGGCTGGCGTTCGGGTGCAGCCAGATGCTCGACCGGCCGTCGCCGTGCAGTGCGTCGTCCTTCCACGAGAACACGAAGCGGTGGTCACGCCGGAGCATGTTCACGATGACGACCTGCAGGTGCGTGAGGGCACGGTCGTCGACGTGCAGGTCGAGCGTCTCGCCCGCGTAGATCAGTTGGCCCATGGGTCTGTCTACACCGCGGGCCGAACGGGTGGCGGTCAGCTGCGCGCCTCGTAGTGGCGCGCGCCGCCGAGCACACCGGCGAACCGGAACGGGGCGGTGGTCACGCGCGGACGCTCGACGTCGTCGCTGGTCGCGGCACCCGTCGCGTGCAGGGCCCGGTACTCCGCCACCGTCAGTGGGACGCGGGCGTCCAGCGCCGCACGCACGGAGCCGTCACGACGGTGCTGCCGGTACTCGGGGCGGACGACGCCGGTCAGCATCTCGCCGACGCTGCCGGAGCCGTAGCTGAACATGCCGATCCGCTTGCCCGCCAGGTCGTCGTCGAGGTCGAGGAGGGCGGCGAGCGCGATCCAGAGCGAGGCCGTGTACGTGTTGCCGACCTGCTTGTTGTACGTGAAGCCCGTCACCAGTTCGGACTCGTCGAACTCCGTGCCGACGTGCTGCGTGAGCTTCCGGTGCGCCTTGAGCGCCATCTTCGTGAACGGCTGGTGGTGCACGAACCGGTCGATGTCCTCGATCGCCGGGCCACCCCGCGCCGCCAGGTCGTCCCAGGCGCCGATGAAGGCGTCCACGTAGGCACTGACCGACAGCCGGCCGTCGACCAGGGCGGTCGAGCGGTCGTTCGGACGCCAGAAGTCGTCGACGTCGGCGGTGAACACCCCGGACAGCGGCTCGATCTCGATCAGGTCGGGGTCGGCGGCGACGAGCATCGCGACCGCGCCTGCGCCCTGCGTGGGCTCGGCGGCGGTGTCGACGTCGTAGCGGGCGACGTCCGCGGCGATCACGAGCACACGCTCGCGGGGGTCCCGCGCGACGATGCCGAGTGCGAGCTGCAGCGCGGCGGTCCCGCCGTAGCAGGCCTGCTTCAGCTCGACCACGCGCGCGTTCGTCGGGAGGCCGAGCAGTCCGTGCACGAACACGCCGGCGGCCTTCGACTGGTCGATGCCGGACTCCGTCGCGAACAGCACCGTGCGGATGCCCTCCGAACCGTGCCGGTCGACGACCTGCTTCGCAGCGGCTGCCCCCATCGTGACGATGTCCTCGTCCGGAGCGGGCACGCTGAAGGCGTCCTGGCCGATGCCGACGTGGTACTTCGCCGGGTCCACGCCGAGCTGCACGGCCAGGTCGTCGAGTTCGAGCACGTGGTGCCCGGTCGCGACCGCGATGTCGTGGATGCCGATGCCGGTCATGCCGTCTCTTCTCTCCGAGCAGTACCCCGCTCCATGGCGACGTGGGCCGCCATGAGCTCACCGGGGTTGGTCTGTGCGGCGAGCAGGGAGAGCTCGCCGCAGAGGACGGTCGCGGCGCAGAGGCCGGCGAGCCGTCGGGCGTTCGCGCCGGGTTCGCGGTCCTCGCGGCACCCGAGGCGCACCAGGGCGTCCTCGACCACGGGCAGGTCGTTGCCCTTGCCGTTGCCGACCGTCCCGACGATGAGGTGCGGCAGCGAGCACGAGAAGTACAGGTCGTCGCCACGGGCCTCGGCGAACGTGATGCCCTGGGAGCCCTCGACGATGTTCGCGGCGTCCTGTCCCGTCGCCAGGTAGAACCCGAGGAGCATGTTCGCGTAGTGGGCGTTGGCGGAGCGCAGGGCACCCGCGATCGTGGAGCCGACCAGGTTCTTCGCCGTGTTCAGCTCGACGATCCGCTCGGTCGAGGACTTCAAGAACCGCTCGACGACCATGCCTGGCAGGACGATCTCGGCGATCGTGTTCCGCCCGCGGCCACGGATGCCGTTCACCGCCGTCGCCTTCTTGTCGGAGCAGAAGTTGCCGGAGATCGACACGTAGGACAGCTCGGGGTGCCAGCCGAGGATCGTCGGCAGCAGCGTGTCGGCAGCCTGCGTGACCATGTTGTGGCCAGAGGCGTCACCCGTGGTGAACGCGAAGCGCAGGAAGAGCAGGTCCCCGACGATCTCCGGGTGCACCTCGATGAGCTTCGCGAAGCGGCTCTGCCCGGTGACGACCGCCTCGAGTTCCGGCTGCCGCGCGAGGATCTGTCCGGCCGCGATGTGTGCGGCGGCGGCGCTCGTGGCACGCACGACGACGGAGCGGGTCATGCGCTCGTCGACGACGGTCGCGACGATGCCGCCCTCGACCATGCGCGAGATCCGGGCCCCGCGGCCGACGGACGGCCACAGCGGCGACTCGTACGTCGCGAGGGGTACCTCGTGCTCCCCCTCGACGGCGTTGCCGCTCACCCGGAGCGGACCGACCCAGCGTGTGGGGATCGGGGTCTGCGTGATGGTCTTGTCGCTCATTCGACGGTGCTCATTCGATCGGGCCTTCCGGGGGTTGCACGGCGATGGTGAGGTGCCGGATGTCGTGCGCCTCCCACTCGCGGAGGATCCCGGCGGTGTCGCTCTCCGCAGTGTCGCTCGTCGTGGGGACGAGGGCGATGCCGCAGTCGCCGCCGCCGGCTCCTGACGGCTTCGCCGCCCCGCCGGCACGCTCGACGACGTCGCACAGGGTGGTCAGGCGCTCGGTCTCGATGCTGGACCCCACGGAGTCGCCGAGGCGCTGCATCAGGCCGCGCGCGCGCCGCAGGGCGTCCAGCGTGCGCGCGGCGTCGCCGGTCTGGAGGCCCGTGGTCAGGTCGTCCACGCAGGCCCGGCTGTCGTCGAGGAACGCCTGGTACCCGCCGTTCCGGTGCCGCCGCACCACGCCCACGAGCTTCGTGGTGGACGCCGGCGAACCGGTCCAGCCGACGAGCAGGCGCAGGTTCTCGGGAGCAGGCAGGCGCTGGACGTCGAAGCCGTCCCAGGCTTCCGCGTCGTGCAGGATGTCCGACACGGTGCGGGAGTCGAGCTGCGATGCCAGACGTTCGCGGTCCGGGGCGCTGTAGCGGAGCCACCCGCCGAACGTGCTGGCGGCCAGGTCCCCGCCGGACGCGCGGGGGTTCACCCGGATGGTCGCGAGCAGGGCGACCTGGAAGCGCTGACGCTGCGAGAGCCCCAGGCCGTAGAACCGGTCGAGGGCGCCGACCGTGGCGACGGTCACGGCTGCGGACGAGCCGAGCCCGAACTTCCGGCCGCTGGCGTCGTCGAGCTGACTGGAGATGCGGAGGTCGTGGAACCGCGGTTCGATGCCGAGCTCCCCGCGGAGCTTCTCGACGAGGTCGATCGTCGCCATCACGTAGTCGTACGGGTGGTGTTCCCGGTCCAGCGCGATGCCGTCCTCGGCGCGGGTCCACGTCAGCGGCAGGTGCCCGTACTCCTCCGAGTGCACGCTGCCGGCACCGTGCCCCTCGGCGACACGGGCCGTGATGGCGCGGTCGAGGGCGATGATGACGGAGGGCTGCCCCGGCTCGACGACGGCGTACTCCCCCGCGACGAACAGCTTGCCGTGGGCACGGAACTCGATCACTCGGCGGACTCCTTCTGGTCGGGGTGGCTCCCCGTTCCTTCGGAGCGGACGACGTGAGCGGCTGGTCCGGTGCCGGACTCGATGACGTCCCCGAAGCCCGCGAGCGCACCGGCGACGGCACCGCGGTCCTCCGGCTTCGTGAGCACGACGACGTTCGGCCCGGCGTCGGCCGTGGCGTACGCCTCGGTGCCGGCGGCGCGGAGCTCGGCGACGGCGTCGAACACGGCGACGCTGCGGGCGTTCAGGTAGCGGATCGGGGGGAACGAGCCCTCGATCGTCGCGTGCATCCGGAGCGCGTTGCTCTCGGTGAGCTCGCCGACCCGGGTGAAGTCCCCGGCGGCGCAGGCGTCGAGCATGTCACCGACCGTCTCCGTCGTCGACGTCACCCATGCCGGGTAGAACGGCGACGTCGCGATCGTCCGGCGCATCGCCTCGCGCGAACCGATCTCCTTCGGCCCGGCGTCGATCGTCACGACGACCATCGCCATCGGCGGCGCCGGGATCGTCTCCGCGTACGACCCCTGGTCGTCGCCGGCGTGCCAGACCGACACGCCTCCGGGGATCGAGCGCGTCGCCGATCCCGATCCACGGCGCGCGAGGCGGGACAGGTCACGCTCGGACAGGTCGAGGCCGTACGCGGCGGCGGCTGCGGTGGCGAGCGCGGCGAAGCCGGACGCGCTCGACGCCAGGCCGGCACCGGTCGGGACCTCGTTCGTCGACTCGACGAGCGCGCGAGCATCGCTGCCCGCCAGCTGCCGGACGATCTCGAGGAAGCGCTGGACGCGCGTCAACGCCCCGTCGTCGGCGACGTGACCGTTCAGGACGAACGCATCACGAGCCTCCTTCCCGTCCACCAGCGTGACCGTGGTGGTCGTCGGGAAGACGTCGAGGCCCATCGAGACGCTGCCCGTCGCGGGCAGCGCGAGGTCGGCGTCCGCCTTGCCCCAGTACTTCACGAGTGCGATGTTGGGGTGCGCGACGGCGGTGGCAGTGCTCAAGCGCGGTCTCCGATCCGAGTGGTCCAGGTGGCGGCGGCGCCGCTGCCGCGGAGCGCGACCGCGATGCGGTCCGCGTGCTCGCCGTCCGCGGCGAGTGCGAGGACGCAACCGCCCCGCCCACCGCCGGTGAGCTTCGCGCCGAGGGCGTCCGCGCTGCGCGCGGCGCCGACGAGCCGGTCGAGGTCATCACTCGACACGTCGAGCGTGGTGAGCAGTTCGTGCGCGGCGTCCATCGTGGCACCGAGTGCCTGTGCGTCGCCATCCCCGAGTGTCCCCCGGGCTCGTCGCGACAGCTCGCCGATCTGGCCGATGACCGCGTCCACCGCTCCGGGATCGCGGTCGTGCCGCTCGCGGACCGCCGTCACGGCCTCGCGCGTGTGGCCGGGCACGCCCGTGTCGGCGATCACGAAGACGAACTCACCGGTCACCTCGACCGGTTCGATGCGGCCCCCCTCGAACCAGACCGGGACGTCCGCGACGACACCTCGCGCGTCGAGCCCGGACGGTCGACCGTGGGCGACGCGCTCGCACTCCTGGATGAGTTCGTGGTGCGTCTCCGGGTCGAGGACGACGCCGAGGGCATCGGCGACCGCTGCGGTCACGGCGGCGGCGACCGCGGCGCTCGACCCCATGCCCCTGGCCGTCGGGACGTCGCTGTCCACCCGGACGTGGAACTGCTGCCCGGTCTCGCCGAGGTGTCGCAGCGTGGCGGTCACGGCCGTCACGGTCGGCATGACGGCGGCCGGAGCGAGGTCCAGGGGGCCGGTGTGCACCGCTGACTCGAGGTGGTGTCCGGTGCCGCGCGGGATCGGCGTCACGGTCGCCGTGACCAGCACGTCGTTCGCCGGCAGCACGAGCGCGGGTGCGCCGTAGACCACGGCGTGCTCGCCGATCAGGATCGTCTTGCCGTGGGACGACGACGATCCGACTCGAGGCGTCGTTGTTCGTGCTGTGGCTGGGTGGTTGCTGGTCATCGTTGGTGTGGCCAGCCTAATCGTGGTTCGTGTCATTCCGCTCAGCGACGGCCCTACGCTGATCCGGTGGACGACTTCGAGACCGGCACGCACGACATCGACGGTGTCCCCGTGTGGTTCCGCACGCGAGCCGGTTCGGGGCCGTCCGCACCGAAGCTCGTCTTCCTGCACGGCGGCGTCTCGGACGGTCGGGTGTTCGACCCGATCCTCGCTCGCCTCGACCCGTCGTTCGCGGTCTGGACGTACGACCGACGTGGGCACGGACGGACGCCGGACACCGACGAGCCGCTCGGCTTCGCCTCGATGGTGTCCGAAGCGGCGACCCTCGTCGACGACCGCATCGGAGGCCCCGTCCACGTGGTCGGGCACAGCGACGGTGCGAACACCGCGCTGCTGCTCGCGATCGCACGACCGGACCTGGTCGCGTCGGTCTCGGCGTTCTCCGGCAACCTCGACCCGTCCGGGTACCAGCCGGGTTCGGTCACGGCCGAGGAGCTCGACGAGGCGATCGGGGACGACTGGGCGGCGATCGCCCCGCAGGACCGCTCGTACTTCCCGGTCATCGCCGCGAAGACCGTCGAGCTGTGGTTGACCGAGCCCCGCATGACCGCCGAGGACGTCGCACGGATCACGGCCCCGGTGCTCGTCGCCGCCGGGGAGAACGACGTCGTCCGGCCGGAGCACACACGGGCGATCCACGAGGCGATCCCGGGCTCCCGGCTCGTGATCGTGCCCGACACCGGCCACATGCTGGTCGAGGACCAGGCCGCGACGTGCGCCACGCTGATCGAGGAGACGGTCGCCCGCGCTCGATCGTGACCGCGACGGAGCGCCGCGGTGCGCCGCGGTGCACCGCGGTGCGCCGTCGCATCAGGAAGGTTGTGCACAACTCGGTTGCGTGCAATGCTTGGGGCATGCCGGTGACCGACGAGATGGTGTGCTTCTCGCTCTACGCGGCGACCCGGGCGACGACCCAGGCGTACCGCACGATGCTCGAGCCGTGGGGCCTGACGTACCCGCAGTACCTCGTCCTCGTGACCCTCTGGGTGGAGGGCGACCAGACCGTCTCGACCCTCGGCGACCACCTGCAGCTCGACTCCGGCACACTGTCGCCGCTGCTCCGTCGCATGGAGCAGTCCGACCTGGTGCGTCGTGAGCGCCGCAGCGCCGACGAACGGGTCGTCACGGTGACGATCGGCGACCGCGGCCGTGCCCTCCGCCCCGAGCTCGCCGACATCCCCGCACGCATCGCCCGCGGCACCGGGCTCCCCGACGAGCAGTCCGCCGCCGACCTCATCCACACGCTGCAGCGCCTCACCGAGACGATGCACGCCGCGGCCGCGCAGCCCGCCGGGCGCCCCTGAGTGCCCGCCCCAGTCCCCCACGAAGGAAGGAACACCACATGGAAGCCCTCTACACCGCCGAGGCCCTCTCCACCGGCGCCGGCCGTGACGGCCGCGTCGCCACCAGCGACGGCTCGTTCGAGCTCGACCTGGCCATCCCGAAGGAGATGGGCGGCTCCGGCAACGGCACCAACCCCGAGCAGCTCTTCGCCGCCGGCTACGCCGCGTGCTTCCACTCCGCGCTGCAGGGCGTCGCCCGCGCCAAGAAGGTGAAGATCGACGAGTCCTCCGTCGGTGGCCGCGTCCAGATCGGCCCGAACGGCAACGGCGGCTACCAGCTCGCCGTCCTGCTCGAGGTCGTCCTGCCCGGGATCGAGCACGACGAAGCCCAGGCCCTCGCGGACGCCGCGCACCAGGTGTGCCCGTACTCGAACGCGACGCGCGGCAACATCGACGTCACGATCACCGTCTCGGAGGACTAGTCCATGACCGACACCACCATGCGCGCCGTCGTCCACGACACCTTCGCCGAACCCGCCGAGGTCCTCCACGTCGAGGAGCGTCCGGTCCCCACGCCCGGCCCCGGCGAGGTCCTCGTCCGCACGGTCCTCTCCCCGATCCACAACCACGACCTCTGGACCGTCCGCGGCACCTACGGCTTCAAGCCCGAGCTGCCGGCTGCATCCGGCACCGAGGCCCTCGGCGTCGTCGAAGCCCTCGGCGACGGCGTGACGAACCTGCAGGTCGGCCAGCGCGTCGCCGGCGGCGCGTTCGGCGTCTGGGCAGAGTACTACACCGCCAAGGCCGCCGGGCTCGTCCCGGTGCCCGACGCGATGACGGACGAAGCCGCGGCACAGCTCGTCTCGATGCCGTTCAGCGCGATCAGCCTGCTGCACTCCCTCGACCTGCACGAGGGTGACTGGCTCATCCAGAACGCCGCGAACGGTGCCGTCGGCCGCATGGTCGCGCAGCTCGGCAAGGCGCGCGGGATCAACGTCATCGGTCTGGTGCGTCGCGCCGCCGGCGTCGAGGAGCTCCGCGCACAGGGCATCGAGCGCATCGTCGCCACGGACGCGGAGGACTGGAAGGACCAGGTCACCGCGATCACCGGTGGCGCTCCGATCGTCGCGGGCGTCGAGTCGGTCGGCGGCAAGGCCGCCGGAGACATCGCGTCCGTGCTCGGCGAGGACGCCACGCTCGTCGTCTTCGGCGCGATGGCGTCGCCGACGCTCGAGATCCCGTCGGGCAAGGTCATCTTCGGCCAGCTCACCGTCAAGGGCTTCTGGGGCAGCGTGGTCTCACGGACGATGCCCGCCGAGACGAAGCAGCAGCTCTTCGGCGAGCTCATCACGCGGGTGCTCGACGGCTCGCTGACGCTCCCCGTCGCGGAGACCTTCGCGTTCGAGGACGTCCAGGACGCGGTCCGCGCGTCGGACACCGCCGGCCGGGTCGGCAAGGTCCTGTTGCGCCCGTAACGCGGCCACAGGACGGGAGGCACGGTGCCAGCTGGGACCGTGCCTCCCGTCCGTCGTCTGGTCGCGTTCCGTCCCATCGCGCTCGCAGTGGAAAGCCGAATCGCGCGTAGGTGACCGGAACATCTGGCCTCCTACGCGCGATTCGTCTTCCTACGCGCGATTCGTCCGACTGTCGGGCACCAGGGCGCGCAACGCGTCCGACGCTCCGAGCCAGCCGACCGGGCGCCCGGATCCGTCGACCACCGGCAGCCCCACCGTCTCGGTGGCGTCGACGACATCGGTGACGACGGCCTCGAGCGCGGAGTCCGCGGGGACCGCACGGACGTCGGCGACCACGTCGACGACCGAGCGCGAGGCGAAGCCGACGTCCCCCAGCACGGCGTCCCCGACGGACCTCGCGGAGACCACCCCGGCGAACTGCCCGTCGACACCGACGACCACGACCGGATGGCCGCCGGAACCCTCCAGCACCTCGAGCGCCTGCGCGGCGGTCGCCTCGGTCGTCAACACGTCGCCGAGCGGCCGCGCCGACGACCCGGCCGTCGTCCCCGAAGGCCGAGGAGGCTCCACCGCCGAGTCCGTCAGGTCCCCCCCGCGTCGACTGAGCTTGAGCGTGTAGATCGTGTCGCGTGAGAGCGCCCGCGACACAGCGGTGGCGATCACGATCGCGACGAACACGGGCAGGATCAGCGCGTAGTCACCGGTCAGCTCGAACAGCATGATGCCCGCCGTGATCGGCGCGCGGGTCGACCCGGCGAAGACCGCAGCCATGCCGACCACGGCGAAGGCCGCCACCTGCCCGCGCATCGACGGATCGACCATCGCGACAACTTTGCCGAAGGCGGCCCCCGTCATCGCGCCGACGAAGAGCGACGGCGCGAACACGCCTCCCGACCCGCCGATGCCGAGGGTCAGTGACGTCGCCAGCACCTTCCCGATCACGAGCACGGCCAGGAACCCGATCGCGTACTCGCCGCCGACGCCCCGCTCGAGCACCGGGTAGCCGACGCCGTACATCTGCGGCAGGACGAGGAGCAGGAGCCCGAGCAGCAGGCCGCCAGCGACCGGCCGGAGCCACTCCGGCCCCTTCGTGGCCCGCCAGAGCACGTCGCAGAGGTCCTCGACGAGGTACAGCACCCGCGCGAAGCCGATGCCGATCGCGCCCGCGAGGAGCCCGAGCAGCGCGAAGAGCAGGTACTCGGGCGGGGTGATGGACCCGATCGCGGGCAGGTGCAGGAACGCGGTGTCGCCGAACGCCGCACGGCCGATGAGCGCTGCCGTGACGGTCGCGATGGCGACGGCGCCGAACGAGGTCGGCGTGAAGTCGCGGAGCAGGAGCTCGAGCGCGAAGAAGACCCCGGCGACGGGGGCGTTGAACGTCGCCGAGATCCCCCCGGCCGCCCCGCACGCCACGAGCGTCCGCAGCCGGACCTCTGGCATCCGCATCCAGCGGCCGATCGTGGAACCGAGCGCCGAACCGATCTGGATGATCGGCCCTTCACGACCCACCGAGCCGCCGGCCCCGATGCAGATCGCGCTCGCGACGGCCTTCACGACCGCGACGCTCCCGCGGATCCTGCCGCCGTTCCTGGCGACGGCGAACATCACCTCGGGGACGCCGTGGCCGCGCGCCTCACGGGCGAAGCGCTGGATCAGCGGCCCGTAGAGCAGACCGCCGACGGCCGGCGCGAGGACGACGAAGCCGGCCCCGAGCCACGGCACCCACTGGTTCGCGGGGTTCCCGTGCGTGGCGGAGTAGTCGGCGTGGCCGCTGAAGACCCACGTGGCGTGCTCGATGAGCCATCGGAAGACGACGGCAGCCACGCCGGCCCCGGCTCCGACGACGAGGGCGGGAATCGCGAGCCGGACGGCGGCACCGCCGAAGCGCGTTCCGGCGCGGTGGAGGTGTGGGCGGGTGACGGCGTGTGTGGACACGGTCCTCCAGGGTCAGTTGCATGGACACAACGATTGTACTCATGCAATGAACCTGGACCCGCTCGGCGGTTCCGGGACGCCTCGTCAGCCGCCGAACGCCGAGATCTCCTCTGGCAGTGGCTCCCCCATCGCCCGTCGGAGCGCACCCATGCCCGCGACGACCGCGTCACGGTCACCCTCAGGGATCCGCGCCAGGATCGCCGCGAGCTCCTGACGACGCCGCTCGCTCACCTCGTCGACCAGCTCCCTGCCCCGGTCGGTCGCGACGACGAGGACCTCTCGTCGGTTCTCCTCGCTCGAGCGACGTTCGACCCAGCCGCCCGCGACCAGCCGGTCGACGTTCCTGGTCAACGTCGACGGACCGACCGCCAATCGTTCGGCGAGGTCACCGGCGCGGGTCGGACCGAGTGTCGACACGAGGACGATCAGCCGGAACTGCGGGACGGTGACGTCCTCGAGCGCCGGCGCCAGGGACCGGGCCACCACGCCGAGCAGCCCCCGTGACGCTGCCAGGAGCTCGTCGGTACCCCTGGGCGCGGTGTCAGCCATGACCCCATCTTCGCAGGCCGCCTGCGGTCGAGACCGCGTGCGCCACGAACGCGCGGAGCCGACCTCCTCGAGGGTGCGACCCCCGCCCTCCGGGACCACCTTCCCGATGGACAGCAGGGCCAGGAAACCGACGACCGCGAGCCCGAGGGAGCCGGCTGGCACCGTGCCTCCCGTCCATCACCGGTCACGCTCCCTCGCGTCGGCCGGGTTCCCCTCAGGACGTCAGTGGCGTCGGGTGCATCGGCAAGCGCCACCGCGTGGTGCGGTGCAGGATCCCGGAACCGGCGTCGCCCTCCCACTGCAGCGAGCCGGGCTGGGTCGTGGTGCCGAGGAAGACGACCTCGCACAGACGGACGGTACGGCCGCGCCGGAGGTCCGAGGCGTTCTGCGCCGACGGACAGAGGCGGTCGAACGCCGGATCGCCGACCGGCAGGGACTCTTCGCTCGCTGCCGCCCAGTCCGGGGAGACACCGAACTTGCCACTGTGGTTGCGCTCGTGGAGCACCCAGTGCCGGGACGAGAACACCGGAGTGTCGTCGAGGGTGCCGCCGACGAGCCGCACCGAGCCGCGGGCGATGTACGCCCGCGTGGACTCGTCGAGGTCGATGCCCAGCGACCGTGCTCGCTTTCGCTCGATCTCGTGGAACGAGTCGATCTGCACCGACACCCGAGCGTGCTGCCCGGCGACGTCCACGTCGACCGACTGCCCGAGCGAGGCCGAGGTCGACCGCTCGAGGACGATCCCGCCGACGACCACGATCGGCAGCAGGACCAGCGCCGTGACGCCGACCACGGTCCGGATCCGGTCGAAGACCCGCCGACGGGCCGCTCGGGGCGTCTCGGTCACCATGTTCCGATGGTGCCATGCGTGACGAACGGACGAAGCCGACCACACCCCGTGGTGTGGTCGGCTCCGGTGGCACGGGTCAGCGGCGGGCCTTCTTGTCCGGGACCGTGAAGATGTTGCCGGTCGTGACGCCTTCCTCGACCTCCTCGAGGGTGCGGCCGCGGCTCTCCGGCACGAACTTCCAGATGAAGAACAGCGCCAGCACACCGACGATGGCGAACCCGAAGAACGTCCCGGTGATGCCGGTCGCAGCGACGATCGACGGGAAGTACAGCCCGAGGAACGCGTTCGCGATCCAGAGGCAGAACACCGAGATGCCCATGCCGAGCGCACGGATCTGCGTCGGGAAGATCTCGGACAGGATCACCCACGTGGCGATGTTGAGGAAGGTCTGCATCGAGCCGACGAAGGCGACGACGAGGAACAGGATCACCCAGGGGCGGGCCGGGTTGCCGGCGGGGAGGGTGATCGACGCGATGCCGATGAGGAAGTGGCACACGGTCGTCAGCGAGTACCCGAGGATGAGCGTCGTCCGGCGGTTGATCCGCTCCATGTTCGCGATCGCGATCACGCCGCCGATCACCGCGATGACCCCGGGCGCGATGTTGGCGATGAGCGCCGCCGACTGCTGGAAGCCGGACTCGATGAGCACGGTCTGGCCGTAGTACATGATCGAGTTGATGCCGGTGAGCTGCTGCGCGACACCGATGCCGGCGCCGATGAGCACGATGCGGATCAGCCACTTGTTGCCGAGCAGGGTGCGCCAGCCGCTGACGCGCTGGATCTTCGCTTCGAGGTCGTTCGTCCGCTTGATGTCATCGAGCTCGGCGACCGCGCGCTCCTTCGAGCGGATCTGTCCGAGCACATCGAGCGCCTCGTCGTTCCGGCCCTTCGACGCCAACCACCGCGGCGACTCCGGGACGCGGAGCATGCCGATGAACAACGCGATCGCGGGGAGCGCACACACGGCGAGCATGACGCGCCAGACGCCGTTCCCTTCACCCCAGAGCGTGCCGATGATCGCGTTCACGACGAAGGCCGCGAGCTGACCGATCACGATCATGAGCTCGTTCCGACCGGACAGGGACCCACGGATCTCGTACGGGGCGAGTTCGGCGAGGAACACCGGCACCACCGTCGAGGCACCACCGACCGCCAGCCCGAGGAGCACGCGGCCGACCACCATCACGCCGAAGGCCGGGGCGAAGACGCACGTCAGCGTGCCGACGAAGAAGGTCACCGCGAGCAGGATGATCGTCTTGCGGCGTCCCCATCCGTCGGCGATCCGACCGCCGAGCATCGCGCCGATCGCAGCGCCGAACAACAGGGAGCTGGTGACGACACCCTCGGTGAGGTTCGTCAGGCCGAGCTCCTGCTTCATCGGGAGCAGGGCACCGTTGATCACGCCGGTGTCGTACCCGAAGAGCAGGCCGCCGAAGGTGGCGACGAGTGCCAGCACACCGAGACGCTTGCGGTACGGGCCGGTGCCGAGCGGTGGAAGCGTGCTCGTGGCTGTCGGTTTGATGTCGACCATCGGGGACTCCTTCGTCAGTGATCGTGCGCCCTTGCTGGGGTCGATCGTAGCCGAGTACTTTGTCCTGTCAACCACACATTCTCATGTCAGGTCGATTGGATCGGTCCATCGAAAGCCCTGGTCACGATCGGTCCCCTCGGCCCTGCTCTCCGAGCACGTCGCCGAGCGACGACATGTCCGCGCCGTGGTCGGTGTACCTGCGGACCGTGCGACGTGCCGCGGCACGGGCCGCCCCCGAGAGCGCCTGGTTGCGACGTGCGGCATCGGCGACGCGCCCGGCGTGACCAGCCGTCGACAGCAGGACGTTGGCCAGGGCACGACCGGCACCGGGATCCGGGACACCGGCGATCGACCAGGCGGAACGCACCTGCTCGTCCGGGGTGACCCCGCGACGGGTGCCCATCCGGTGCCAGTCGGACAGCGCCCCTTCGGTCCGGTCGGCCGCGCGGTCCGACTCCGCCGCGCGAGCCCGTTCGCGGTCTCGATCGGTCGCGCGGTCGTGCTGCGCGCCCGCCACACCCGCGGCACGCGCCCGGGCGTCGGTGTCGTCACCGCCGGCCGCTGCGATGCGTGCGGCATGCGCGGCCGCGGCTGCTGCGAGGATCTCCGACCTGTCCATGCGACGACGGTACCCCGCGCCTGTGACACCACGGAACGGGGCGCTTGCATTCCAGCGGCCAGGTGCTGTTGTATTGCCGGACACGCCGTCGTGGAAGAAGGGGACCATGAACTCGCACCATCGCATCGACCCGGCCGACCTGCACCTGCCGCCGACGGCGCCGATCGACATCACCGACCTCGTCGTGCTCGGGGTGGGGGTCACGAACGACGAAGAGCGGAGCAGGTCACTCCGGCGCTGAGCCGACGTGCTCGGCGAGGACGTCCCGCACGCTCGTCCACGCGTCACCGAACGGGGCGTTGTCGACGTGGCGCAGCTCACCCTCCCCGCTGAACATCGTCACGAAGTACTGCATCCCCTGCCACGCGGGGAACGGCTCGCCCGTGTCCCGCGACACCCGGCGCCCGACCCTCGCCATCGCGGAGAGCGTCCCAGCGGTCCCGGCCCACTGCAGCCGGAACACGGTGCCCGTGAGCCGCGACATCGTGTCCGCGATCTCACGCGCGGTCACCCGGTCCCCGGCGATCTCGACGACCCGTGGGGCCGACGGGTCGAGGGCGACCTCCGCCGTCACCCGTGCGGTGTCGTCCTTCGTGGTGAAGTCGAGCACCTGGTCCGCGGACGACCAGAACAGCACCCGCTGCCGGTCGAACAGGATCATCGGCGCCTGTCCGGTGAGCATGTCCGTGAACGCGCCGTTGAGCACCGACGTGCCCCGGATCCGCGCGGCGTCGAGGTCCGCGGCGAACTCCCGCCGGAGCTCGAAGTTCCGGTTCGTGCCCGGCGTGGTCCGTCGGTAGTCGGCCGAGTAGTCCGACGGGACGAAGCGCTCGACACCGGCGTCGACTGCGGCGGCGAGCAGTGCCCGCTGCGCGTCGACGATCACGGAGCGGGTGCCGCTGACGGCGGAGACGACGACCTCGACGCCGGTCAGTGCCGCTCGGAGCGCAGTGCCGTCGGTGTACGCCGCCACGACGACCTCGACGCGGTCGTCCCCGCCGAAGCGCTCGGCGGCGGTCGTGCTGCCGGGTCGGGTGAGGACGCGGACGCTGGTGTCACGGGCGAGGAGCTCGCGGACGATGCGCCCGCCGAGGTCTCCGGTCGCGCCGGCGACGAGGACGGTGGTGGTCATGCTCCCGACAGTACGGACGCGGTGCCCACGCGGGCTCAGGCGGGGGACGACGGGCGCTCAGCCCGCCAGTCGCCGCAGCCCCTCGTCGATCGACACCGCGGGCTCCCACTGCAGGTCCCGCCGGGTGCGTCGCTGGTCGAACCAGTGCGACGTCGACAGCTGTTCGGCCAGGAACCGCGTCATCGGCGGCTCGTCCACCCCCGGCCGGACGCGCCAGACCGCTTCGACGAGGGAACCGGCCGCGCGGGCGACACCCGCTGGGACGTGCCACCGCGGCGTCGGCACACCTGATGCCCGGCAGATCCCGTCGAGCAGGTCCGCGACGGGCCGTGGTTCGCCGTTGGTGACCACGTACGCGTTCCCGTGGACGTCCTCGTCGGCAGCGTGGGTCAGCGCCGCGACCATCGCCGACGCCGCGTTGTCGACGTAGCAGGAGTCGATGAGTGCAGCGCCGGAGTCGAGCAACGGCAGCCGGCCGCGACGGGCCCGGTCGACGATGCGGCCGACGAGCTGCGTGTCGCCGGGTCCCCACACCAGGTGCGGGCGGACGGCGACGACGGCGAACCCGGGTGCGTCCGCGGCGAGCGCCAGGAGTTCGGCGGCCGCCTTGGTCCTGGCGTAGTCTCCCCGCGCGCCGTCCGGCGAGGCAGGGGACGCGCCGGCACCGGCGATCGAGGACCCGGTGTGGGCCACCGACGGCGACGACACGAACACGAACCGGGAGACGCCGGCCGCCCGTGCGGCGTCGATGAGCGTCTGCGTGCCCTCGACGTTCACCCGGGTGAAGTCGGCGGGGTCGCCGGCGAGCGAGACCTTGGCGGCGAGGTGCACGACCGCGTCGACGCCCTCGACGGCACGGGCGACCGCAGCCGGGTCCGTCATCGTCCCGAGCACGTCGGAGACCGCGGCCCCGCCGTCGACACCGGCCACACCCGACGGACGGCGCTGGAACGTGCGCACCTCGTGCCCGGCGTCCCGCACGGCGGCGGCGACCGCTCGGCCGAGGAACCCGCTCGCGCCGGTGACCAAGACCGTCACGGGCGCACCATCCGTCCGCCACCGAGGACCGATGCCGCCCAGCGCGCGAGTCGTGTGCGGTCGACCTTCGAGTTGTGCCGGATGTCCGTCGGCAGCACGGGCACGACGAGCACCGCGGCGATCGGCACCCCCGCAGCGGCACGGATCGACGCGGCCAGCGCGGACGGGGCCAGCCCGGGACGTCGCACCGGCGGGACCGCCTCCACGACGGCGACGACCTGCTGCGTCCCCGCAGGGCCGACACCGGCGACACCCGCACGCCCCACGCCGGTCACCCCCTCGATGCGCTGCTCGGGACCGACCGGTGTGAGCACCTCGGCCGGCGTCGTGATCACGTGCTGGAGCCGTCCCTCGACCCAGAGCTGCCCGGAGGCGTCCAGGTGGCCGACGTCACCGGTGCGGTGCCCGCGGGGATCGGTGATGCCCAGCCGCGCGGCACGGTTCGTCCGCCAGAGCCGGTCGTAGTGGTCGCGGACGTGCGGGGCGACGACGACGATCTCCCCCGTGACGTCCGGCTCGTCCGTGAGCTCGCCCGTCGGCGCTCCGGACGGCGACAGGGGTGCGATGCGGACGGAGACGCCGGCGGCCGGTCGTCCGACGCACACCCCACCCGCGCCCGAGGACGTCGCAGCGGCCCCACGGATGCCGTCGAGGTCCACGTCCGTCATGAGCAGCCCCTCGGTCATGCCGTAGGGGGTGTGCGCACTCGCGTTCGGCATCAGCTCGGTCGCGGCCGTCAGCAGCGCGGCCGAGACGGGAGCACCAGCCGACAGGAACAGGCGGACGCGGCCGAGCGCGGCACGGTCGGCATCGGTCAACGCGGGCGCCGTCGCCACGACGTTCGCGATGGCCGCCGGCGACAGGAACACCACGGTCGCGTCGGCCGCGGTGACGGAGTCCGCCACCGCCTTCGCCGTGAGGGTCCTGGGCGCGGTGACGTCCATGTCGGGCGCGACGGACCGCGCACCGAGCGCCGGGCCGAGCAGCGCGAACGGCGCGAACCCGGCGACGAGGCCGGTCCCGATCCCGACGTCGTACTGCGCCGACAGGACGTCCCGGACGGCGCCGAGCTGTCCGTGCGTGTACACGACGCCCTTCGCCGGACCGGTCGACCCGGAGGTGAACAGCACGGCCGCCTGTGCGTCGGACGGCGGTGCGTCCGGCAGCGCGGTGCCGGCAGCGAGACGACGCGCTCCGCGACGCGCGACCGACGCCAGCGTGTGCTCGACTCGCAACGCAGCACGTGCCGGAGCCGGAAGCGCCACGGTCGCGATCCGCCGTCCGGGCCAGCCGAGCGCACGCGCCGCGGCGAGGCCGGGCAGCGCACCGATGATCCAGTCCGGCCGTGCGCCCTTCACGGCACGGGTGAGGCCACGGAGCCCGAGTCCGGCATCGGCGACGACGACCGTCGCGCCGACGCGGACACAGGCGTAGAGCGCCGCCGTGAGGTCGGCTCCGGGGGTGACGAGCAACGAGACGCGGTCACCAGGGCGGACACCGACGTCGAGGAGCCCCGCGGCGACCTCGTCGACCCGGCGGGCGAGGAGCCGCCAGCTGATCGTCCGGGTCCCGCCGAGTGCCGCCATCTCGACGAGCGCCGGCTCGTCCGAGTCGCGCAGCTCGTCGAGTGCGGCCCAGAGCGGGCGGCTCGCGGCCGCCTCGGGTGCGTCGGTCTGGAGGCTTGGCTCGCCCCCGGCGGGCACGCGACCGTCCGGCAGGCGGTCACCCAGCCAGTCGAAGACCGTCCCGGCGACGTCCGCGTCCTCCGGCAGCAGGTGCCCTGCTCCCTCGAACCGGTGCACGTCCGCGTGCGGGAGCCGCTCCGCGAGGTCGTCGAGGTAGCGCTCGAGGAACACCGGGTCTCGAGGCCCCCACGCGAGCAGTGCGGGGACGTCGAGCGCAGCGACGCCCGAGGAGATCCGGTCGAGCTCCCTCGCGCTCGGGTGCCCGGCGTCGACGGGGATGTCCGCCACGAAGCCGCCGATGCCACCGCGACGCGCAGCACCCCGGTACGGCGCACGGAAGGCGTCGGCGACGGGACGCTCGAGCTTCGGGTGCGCGATCGCGAGGGTCGTCTCGAGGAACGCCGGCGTCACGACGGTCGCACGACCGAGCAGCCCCGGACGGAGCGCCAGACGCAGCGGAGCGGGGATCGGGGCGTCATCCGGCTGGTGCACGGCGGTGTTGCACGTCGTCACGCCGACCACGAGGTCGGGGTGGTCGACCGCCCAGCCGAGCGACACCACACCGCCCCAGTCGTGCCCGAGGGTCACCACGGGTCCGGTGAGGCCGAGTTCGTCGGTCAGGGCGCCGAGGTCGGCGACGCGCTGGGGCAGCCCCCGCTCGAGCCCGGTGCGCTCCGAGAAGCCCATGTCGAGCTGGTCGACGGCGATCACGCGCCACGCGGGACCGCCGGCCGCGGCGACCTCGAGCGAGGTGCGGAGCACCGACCGCCACAGGTACGACCACGTCGGGTTGCCGTGCACGCACAGCAGTGTGCCGACCGGTTCCACGCCGAGCGCGGCCAGGGACCCAGCCGTGTCGAGGAGGTGCCAGGTCCGCCGGACCGGATCCGACCCTCCAGGCCCAGCGGTGACCAGACGGGACCACGCGGGGTCGAGTCCTGGAAGGGAGGGCGGCTGCGTGGCCGGAGCGGTGCTCGCGGCCACGCGGGGCAGCCCGGATGTCACCAGCGGAGTTCCATCATCGCCGTGTTGATGCCGGAGCCGACACCGCCGAGGAAGACGCGGTCACCGGGGCGGATCCGCCCGTTCGCGGCCTCGTCGGCCAGGGTGATCGGGATCGACGCCGGGCCGACGTTGCCGAAGCGCTCGTAGGTGGTGGGGACCTTGTCGCGCGGAACGCCGATCGCCTCGACGAAGGCGTTGGTGTGCACGTCGGAGACCTGGTGCAGGACGTAGCGGTCCATGTCGGCCCAGTCGAAGTGCGAGCGCGCCTCGTTCCAGGCGGCCACGACGAGCTCCATGCCGCCCTTGAGCAGCATCTTCGCGTCGGTGAACATGCCGTCGACGCTGCCGACGCAGAGGTCGTACCACTGGGTCGCCGCGCGGGTGACGCCACCGACGATCCGGTGTCCGCCCGGGTGCATGTCCGCCGGGCCGAGCACGGCTGCGGCAGCGCCCGAGCCGAGCGTCAGGCTGGCGAACTCGCTCATGAAGTCCTTGCGGTTCCGGCCGCCCTGGTTCAGGCGGTCGATCGTGTTGAGCTGCACCTGGTCGGCGTCCTCGCCGTCGACGACGAGCGCGTACTTGATCTGGCCGGAGTCGATCATGCCAGCGGCCACGCTCATGGCGTTGACGAAGCCCAGGCAGGCGTTCGCGATGTCGAAGTTGATCGCCGACGACGGCAGCCCGAGTCCGTGGTGCAGGCGCACGGCGACGCTCGGCTCGAGGTGCGGCCGGGTCACGGAGGTGTTGATGAGGAGTCCGACGTCCTCCGGGCGGATGCCGGCCTCGGCCATCGCACGACGTCCGGCGTCGATCGCGGCGTCCTGGAAGGTCTGGCCGTCGCCCCAGTTGCGGCGCTCCTTGACCCCGGCGACCCGCTCGAGCAGACCCATCGGCAGGCGGAGGCGCCGGAGCACCCCGCGGAGGCGCTCCTCGATGTCCGCCGACGTGGTCACACGCTCAGCAACAGTGGTCGCGACGGACAGCAGAGCGACGTTGTCGTGCTTGGCCGTGGCGTTGCCGGGCCGCTCCGGTTCGCTGCTCGTCGCCTGGTCCACCGGCCGTTCCGTCATGATCGTCACCGATACATACTTCCGCATCTGGGCTGGATGCGCGATCCGGATGCGCTGAGCGGTGGGGGACGCCGTCCGCGTGGGCCGTTCGACACAGGCTCTGGAGACGGACCTGTGCCGTGACGATCCGTCGGATACGATCCTTCCGCGAGGGGGAAACGTGCACGCCAGGAAGAACGCGATCGCCGTGGTCGGTGTGGCCGTCGTCGTCGCCGCGAGCCTCGGTGGCTGCTCACTGCTGCGTGGTGGCGGTGGGGATCTGCCTGCCCCCGCCCGCTCGATCTCCGCGTCACCGACGCCGACCCCGTCGACGTCGGCCGATGCGGGCGACTCGGCCGCGGACCTGCTGCGCGAGTCGTCGTCGCCACGCCCGCCGACGCCGGAACCGTCGCAGGCGTCAGCACCCGCGCCGACGATCTCGACCATCCCGGCGGGTACGGTCGTCACCGAGGGCGACGTCGCCTCACCGAAGGGCAGCGTCCACTTCCACTACCGGGTGGTCGCGGGTGCCGATGACCATTTCGTGGTGCAGTACTCCGGGTTCACGTCCACGCTCCCGGTCCCGGTGAGTGCGACGTTCCTCGAGGACGCACCCGCCGTCGGCGACGGGCTGACCTACCACGGCATCGGCGACGACCAGCTCGGCGGTGCCACGACCACGCCGTCGGCCGCTGTTTCGGTGCCGATCGACGAGGCCGGCTCCGACCCGTCGTGGCTCGGTTCCCTGGTGACGTACTCGTCGGCGACGGCTGACCCGTCGCTGCCGGTCGAGATCGGCCCGGACAAGGTGCTCGCGGTGACGAAGGTCGCGTGGTCGGTGCCCGCCAGGACGACGAACGTGCACCCGGCGGACGGCGGCGCGACGGCGAACGCGAGCGGGACGGTCTCTGCGACGACGGCGTCCGGTGCGCCGGCGTCCTACGTGATCGCGCCGGGCGACCTGATCGGGGACGTCGCGGCGCGGTTCGGGATCACCGTCGAGACGCTCATCTGGCTCAACGACGGCATGCAGGTGTACGGCAAGCAGCAGTACCTCTACGAGGGCACGACCCTCAACCTGGACCCGCTCCGACGCTGACGCGGACGACCCAGCCCCGCCGACTGGTCGCGACACCCCGCTCACGATCGTCGAGCGGTCGCCTCCCGTCGGTCGAGCGCCCCGCCCTCGACGGTATGCGACCACTCGAGGTGGGGCACTCGGGGTGTCGTGACCGGTCGCGGCGCGTCGGACCCCGGACACGACGACGCCCCGGACACGACGACACCCCGGACACGACGACACCCCGCCGCCCGAGGGCGACGGGGTGTCGTGGGCGAGCGTGCTACTTGCGCAGCTCCAGGTACTTCGCGATGAGGGCCTTCGTCGAGGAGTCCTGCGACGCCAGCGCGTCGGCGTCACCGTCGACCGCGGGAGCGATCTGCAGCGCGAGCTGCTTGCCGAGCTCGACGCCCCACTGGTCGAACGAGTCGATGCCCCAGATGGTGCCCTCGGTGAAGACGATGTGCTCGTACAGCGCGATGAGCTGCCCGACGACGCTCGGCGTGAGCGCCGGCGCGAGGATCGACGTCGACGGCTTGTTGCCCGTGAAGGTGCGCGCCGCGACGATCGCTTCGTCGGTGGTGCCCTCTGCCCGGACCTCCTCCGCGGTCTTGCCGAACGCCAGCGCCTTGGTCTGCGCGAAGAAGTTCGCGAGGAACAGGTTGTGGACGTCCTGACCGGGCTCCACGGCCTTGCCGTCGCCGGTCTCGTCCTTGAGCGGACGGGCCGGGTTCGCCACCGCGATGAAGTCCGCGGGGATCAGGCGGGTGCCCTGGTGGATGAGCTGGTAGAACGCGTGCTGGCCGTTCGTGCCGGGCTCGCCCCAGAAGACCTCGCCGGTGTCCGTCGTGACGGGCGAGCCGTCCCAGCGGACGCGCTTGCCGTTCGACTCCATGGTGAGTTGCTGCAGGTACGCGGCGAAGCGGTGCAGGTACTGCGTGTACGGCAGGACCGCGTGGCTCTGGGCACCGAGGAAGTTCGAGTACCAGACGTTGAGCAGGCCCATCAGGACCGGCACGTTCTGCGCGAGCGGGGTGGTGCGCATGTGCTCGTCGATGGTGTGGAAGCCGGCGAGGAAGTCCTGCCAGTTCTCCTTGCCGATCGCGATGATCACGCTCGTGCCGATGGCCGAGTCGACCGAGTAGCGGCCGCCCACCCAGTCCCAGAAGCCGAACGCGTTCTCGGGGTCGATGCCGAACGCGGCGACCTTGTCGAGCGCGGTCGACACGGCCACGAAGTGCTTGGCGACGGCGTCGTTCTTCGCGTCGTCGGCGGCGTCGGTGAGGCCGAGCTTCTCCCAGAGCCACTGCCGCGCCAGGCGGGCGTTCGTCAGGGTCTCGAGGGTGCCGAAGGTCTTCGACGCGACGATGAAGAGCGTGGTCTCGGGGTCGAGGTCAGCGGTCTTCTCGTAGATGTCGGCCGGGTCGATGTTCGAGACGAAGCGTGCCTCGATGCCGGCCTGCACGTAGGGCTTGAGCGCCTCGTAGACCATGACGGGGCCGAGGTCCGACCCGCCGATGCCGATGTTCACGACGGTCTCGATGCGCTTGCCGGTGACGCCCTTCCAGGCGCCGGAGCGGACCTGCTCCGCGAAGGCGTAGACCTTGTCGAGCGTGGCGTGCACGTCGGCGTCGACGTCCTGGCCGTCCACGACGAACGGCGCGGCGGGGGTGAGCTCGCCGCCCTTCGGACGACGGAGCGCGGTGTGCAGCACGGCACGGTCCTCGGTCGGGTTGACGTGCTCGCCGGAGATCATCGCCTGGTAGCGCTCCGCGACCCCGGTGGCCTCGGCGACCTGGAGGAGCGCCGCGAGGATCTCCTCGGTCACCAGACCCTTGGACAGGTCGACGGTGAGGTCGCCCGCCTGGAACGTGTACTGCTCGGCCCGGCCCGGGTCGCTGTCGAACCACCCTCGCAGGTCCGGCGAGAAGCCGTCGGCGATGCCGGCGAGCGTCTTCCAGCCTTCGGTCGTCGTGGGGTCGACGGGTGCGGATTCGGTCACGGATTCCTCCTGAGCGCATGAACTGGAACGGTCCGCAGACCTCCGCAACGCTGCGACGCGGGCCGCATCCGAGCGTAGTGCGCTCCGGGACGGCGCGTGCACCGCACGGTCAGGCCTGTGGAGAACGACGGGAGGCCCGGGTCGGGTGACCGGCGCGGCTCACGTGAGCAGGGCCTCCAGGATGTCCGCGACCGGCCGGTCGGCTGCCGCCCGCCAGGACCGACCCGCCCACAAGTGGAGCGCATGCGGATCGCCCGCGGCGGCGGCCGCCGTCCGGATCGGCTTCGTGAGGTGGTGCAGGGCCGGGTACCCGAGCGGCGCGTCCTCGTGCTCGCGGACGAAGCGGTTCACGAGTGCCCGTGCCGGACGTCCGGTGAACGCCCTGGTCAGCGCGGTCCGGTCGAAGACCGGGTCGGCGAGGGCCTCGCGGTGGGTCTGGTTCGTCCCTGCCTCGTCGGCGCGGAGCACGAGGGTGCCGACCATCGCGGCACCTGCCCCGGCGAGGCGGACGGCCTCGACGTCGGCCGCTCCCCCGATGCCGCCCGCAGCGATGACGGGCAGGTCGACCGCTCGACGGACGGCCCTGACGAGCTCCGGCAGCGGTTCCCACAGCGGCTCGGCGGCCGGGTCGAGCACGGCGGAGTGTCCGCCGGCGGCCTCGCCCTGCACGACCAGGACGTCGACACCTCGTTCCGCAGCGGCGAGTGCCTCGGCCCGGTTCGTCACGGACTGCATCGTGACGGTCTCGCGCTTCCGGAACTCCCACACCAGGTCGGCGTCCGGCAGCCCGAACGTGAACGACACGACCGGTACCGGATCGTCGAGGAGCAGCGCCACCTTGTCCGCCCAGGCGTCGTCGTCCTCGCGCTTGTCCGGCAGGCCCTCAACCCCGAGGGCATCGCGGTACCGGTCGTACGCCGCGTCGGCGATCGGGACCGGGTTGGGCGCGAAGAGGTTCACCCCGAAGTGCTCGGTGGCGTCCCGGACCTCGGCGATCTGCGCGCCGAGGTCGTCGACGGTGCGGTAGCCGGCGGCGAGCTGTGCGAAGTGACCGGCACGGGCGGCGGCGACCACCAGCGCCGGGGTCGTCGGACCGCCTGCCATCGGGGCGACGTGCACGGGGGTTCGGAGCGGGGCGGGGAGGTCGGTCACCCCTCGATCCTGCACCGGCGGTGACACGCACGACACGCCGGAGTCGTGCCGGCCGCTGTCAGGATCGCGGATTGCTCGACACTTCTTGGGTGAGAGGGGGCACCGTGGACCAACCCACCGATGCCGACGCCGCACTGGCACGTCGGCTCGCACTCGGCGACCGCGCCGCACTGGCAGACGCGTTCGACCGCTTCGCGCCGACACTGACCCGCTACGCATGGGCCCTGGCAGACAGCAAGCAGGACGTCGAAGAACTCGTGCAGGACACGATGCTCACGCTCTGGCAGAAAGCCGCGACGATCGACCTGCCCACCGGCACACTCCTGCCCTGGCTGCTCGTCGTGTGCCGCAACCACGCCAAGAACCAGGCCCGTCGCATCGCGAAGAACGCCGGCGACGAACTCCCGCCGGAGCTCGCCGCACCCGCCAGCGAAGACGACGCCCGCGAACGCCTCCGCTGGGTCCGCGACGAGATCGCCGCGCTCCCCGAGGTCGACCGCAGGATCTGCGAACTCTGCCTCCTCCAGGGGCACACCTACTCCGAAGCCGCCACGATGCTCGGGCTGAGCGTCGGCGCGGTCACCCAGCGGGTCTCACGCTCGCGTGCACGACTCAGGAAGGCGGTGACGCACGATGAACACTGAACCTCCCCAGGGAGACGACCTGCAGCAGATGCTCGTCTCGATGAAGCAGAACGTGCTCGCCCGCGCCGAGCTCGATCGACCGGCACCCAAGCGCCGCGGACGTCGTGCCGGCATCGTGATCGGCATCATCGCCGTCCTCGGCATCGGCGTCGGAAGTGGCGCCGTCGCACTCGGCATGGTCCCGCAACCCTTCACCGCAGCACCAGCACCGAGCCCGACCGTCACCGAACCAACGCAGACCCCGACGAAGTCCTCCGCACCCGTCGTCAACGAACCGACGGCTACTCCCACGCCGACACCGACCCGCAAGCCCTTCGCGCTCGACGATCCGTCCACCTGGACGATCAGCGGCAACGAGTTCGGCCCCGTCGCGATCGGAGGCGAGACGGGCGCCGAGACCGACGACCTCGGGGTCGCCTACCAGCACGACCGCGCCAACGACGTCTGCGGCCCGGAGTTCGGGAGCTCCTGGGCACGAGACGGCCAGCCGACGCTCATCGTATGGTCCGCGAACGGACGGGTCATCGGGGTGAACGCATGGGTGCCGCCCGGAGTCGGAGAACGAGGCGTCGTCGGCCCGACCACGTCGTCGGGCCTCGGCATCGGCTCGACGCTCGACGAGCTGCGCGAGGCGTACCCGGACCTGGTCGACGATCCCGTCTACACCAAGGACGTCGAACCTCTTCCCGCCCCCGATGCGTACACGGCGTGGAAGACCGAGACGGACACGGGCTGGATCACGTTCGCCCTCGGTGAGGACGGGGTCCACGTGGACAACGTCGTCATCGGAGAGATATCCGGCATCTCCTGCGACTGAGTTCGCCGGAGCGTGCCGGGCGGGAAGCGTTCATGGGGGGCGCTTCCCGCCCGGCTCGGAGTCACTGCTCGGGCAGGGGCTCCTTCGGGAGCTTCCGGAGCTTGGCGCGGCGCTTCCGGCGCTCCGGGATCATCGACCGCATCTCCTCGAGCTTGCCGAAGCAGAGCAACCGGTCGCCCGGCTCGAGTGCGACGCCGCTGCGCGGGTTCGGGATGACGTTCGACCCACGGTGCAGGGTGAGGACCGTGATGTCGCGGTCCCAGAGCCCGGAGTCCTTGATGGTCTTGCCCACCAGGTCGGCGTTGGTGTGCACGAGGAGTTCGGCCACGCCGTAACCGGTCGACACCGACAGGCGCTGGCGGACGTCGATCTCGGGGAAGGCGACCTGGTTCGCGATGAAGTCGATGATCGCGCCGGCGATGTCCAGCCCGGTCGCCCGCTCGATGCCCTCGAGCCCCGGGGACGAGTTGACCTCCATCACGAGGGGCCCGTCGTTGCCCTCGAGCATGTCGACGCCGGCGACGCGGAGTCCCATGATCTGCGCCGAGCGGACCGCCGCCTCTTCGTACTCCGGGGTCAGCGTGACCTGCTCGACCGTGCCGCCACGGTGCACGTTCGACCGGAACTCGTCGCCGCTCGCACTCCTGCGCATCGCTGCCACGACCCGGTCGCCGACGACGAGCGCGCGGATGTCCTTGCCGCGGCTCTCCGAGATGAAGCTCTGGATGAGGACGTTCTGCTTCGTGGAGTGCAGCGTCTCGACGATCGACTCGGCGACCTTCGCCTCCGGCGCCAGGATGACGCCGATGCCCTGCGTGCCCTCGAGGAGCTTGATCACGACGGGCGCTCCACCGACGCGCTCGATCGCACCGCGGACGTCGGCCCGACCGGCGACGAACGTGGTGGCCGGCATACCGATGTCGTGGCGCGACAGGATCTGGTTCGCGCGGAGCTTGTCGCGGGAGTTCGTGATGCCGTTCGCGGTGTTCGGCGTGTACACGTCCATCTGCTCGAACTGCCGGACGACCGCGGTGCCGTAGTACGTGATCGAGTTCCCGATGCGGGGCAGGATCGCGTCGTAGTCCGAGAGCAGCTTGCCGCGGTACTGCAGGTCGGGCGCGTCCCCGGTCAGGTCGATCGCGAAGCGCAGGGTGTTGAGGACCTTCACCTCGTGACCACGGTCGAGCGCTGCCGCCCGGAGCCGCTGCGTCGAGTACGCCTGCGGGGCGCGCGAGAGGATGGCGAGTTTCATCGAGGAGGCTCCGCGGGTTCTGGGGTGGCGACGGCGACGCTCCATGCTGTCAGACCGAGCACACGTCCCGCGCGCCGTCCTGCCAGGATGGGGACATGGCCGACGACCCGAAGCCCACCCGTCGCGGGCCGATCGTCTCCGGGTGGCGTGAGTGGGCGGCACTGCCGGACCTCGACATCCCGTGGATCAAGGTCAAGCTCGACACCGGCGCGCGGACCTCCGCCCTGCACGCGTTCGACCTCGAAGAGCTCCCGGGCGATCGGGTCCGCTTCTCGGTGCACCCGTGGCAGGACTCCGACGCCGACCCGCAGACCGTCGAGTGCGATGTCCACGACCGACGCGTGATCCGCAGTTCCTCCGGGCACACGCAGGAGCGCATCGTCGTGCGCATGGCGATCGAGCTCGCGGGTCACTCGGTCGACGCCGAGGTGACGCTGAGCAACCGCGACCAGATGGGCTTCAGGATGCTCGTCGGCAGGGAGGCATTGCGACAGGGCTTCGTCGTCGATCCCGCTCGGTCGTTCCTCGCCGGTCGGGCTCCCAAGGAGATCCGCCGACGCAACCGCGGACGGGTCTGACGCCTAGCGGAAACGCTCGACCATCGGACACGCGAACGGGTCGGACGCGGACAACCCGACCTCGTTGAGGTACCGGACGACGATCGCGTACGAGTGCACGAGCGTCGTCTCGGTGTAGGGCACGTCCTGCTCGGCGCAGTACTGCCGGACGAGCCCTCGCGCAGCCCGCAGGTTCGGCCGCGCCATGCTCGGGAACAGGTGGTGCTCGACCTGGTGGTTCAGCCCGCCCATGAAGTACTCCACCCATCGGCCGCCGGTGATGTCGCGGGAGGTCAGCACCTGGCGGGAGAAGAAGTCCACGCGGCGGCCGGCTTCGATGATGGGCATCCCCTTGTGGTTCGGGGCGAAGGCGATGCCCATGCAGAACCCGAAGACGCCGAGCTGGACGCCGAGGAACGCGAACGCGACGCCGAGCGGCAGGAACCAGAACACGGCGCCGAAGTACAGGACGAACCGTCCGAGGAACACCGAGCCCTCCGCCCAGCGCCGCTTGACGCCGTCGCCACCGGTGTAGGTCCGGATCGACTGCCAGTGCAGGTTGACCCCTTCCACGAGCAGCATCGGGAAGAACGCGTACCCCTGCACCCGCACGAGCACCCTGAGGAACCCGGTTCGGCTCGCGGCGTCCTCCGGGCGGAACGAGATCGCGTCGAAGGAGATGTCGGGGTCCTTGCCGACGGTGTTCGGGTTCGCGTGGTGCCGGTTGTGCTTGTTGATCCACCACGCGTAGCTCACACCGGTCAGGAACGTGCCCGCGTACCGCGCCGCACGGTCGTTCCAGGTGTGGGACGCGAAGACCTGCCGGTGCGCGGCCTCGTGCGACAGGAACGCGAACTGGGTGAAGACCAGGCCCAGGACACCGGCGACGATCAGCTGCCACCAGGAACCGCCGAGCACGGCGAACGCTCCCCCGGCGACGACCAGCACGGCCGCGAGGACCCCGATCAGCCCCCAGTACCAACCAGTCCTCCGCGCGAGGAGACCCTCGTCCTTCACGCGAGCCAGCAGCGCCGTGTAGCTGGACGTGCCTCCGGTCCCCGGGGCGCGACGCCCGGTGGGGATGTACGTGTCCGCCATGATGCCTCCTGGTTCGGCTCCGCTGCCGTAACCAGGGACCAGGGCTACACGCCGGATCGTACGCCGACGATCCGTGCGCTCCTCAGGGCAGGACCAGCCGCCGCTCGATGATCGCCCGCGCGACGTCGGCCAGCGGCTCCTGGTGCGACCTGGCGTACCGGCGGATCAGCGCGAACGACGTCTCCATGTCGACCTGGTGGGTGTGCGCCACGAAGCCCTTCGCCTGCTCGATGACGACCCTGCTGTCCAGCGCGTGCTGGAGCTGGCGTTGCGCGAGGTCGGAGTGTTCGAGCGTCCGCTGCTGCAGGATGCTGATCGTCGCGACGTCGGTGAGGGCCTGGGCGGCGAGGGCGTCGTCCGGGTTGAGCTCCCCCTCGGACTCACGGAACAGGTTGAGCGACCCGAGGGTCGTCTCGCGCAGCCGCATCGGGATGGAGAGCACGGACGCGTAGCCGAACTGCGCCGAGGCATTCGCGAACCGCGGCCACCGCTCCTGCATCTCGGCGGGGTTCCGGACGGAGACCTGTCGTCCGGTGGCGAAGCACTCCACGCACGGCCCCTCGCCGGCGTTGAGCTGCAGCAGCCCGACGAAGCTCGAGCGCTCGCTCGTCGACGCCAGCACCTCGAGCTCTTGGTGCTGGTTGACGAGCAGGATCCCGGCGGCGGACGCGTCGAAGAGGTCCACGACGGTGTCGACGAGGTTCTGCAGGAGTTCGACGACGTCGTAGTCGTCGACGAGGGTGTCGGTGAGCGCGACGAACGTCTCGACGAGGCGGTGCTCGCGTGTCGATGCCATCATGTGTGCTCCCTAGCTCTCGAGACCGTGCGGACGGTCGAGGTCGATGCGTCTGGCGATGACGTCGGACGCCACCTCCCGCACGGTCCGCTCGGTGGCGTACGCGTGCGCCTGCAGGACGAGCAGCGCGTCCGCGACGGTGACACCGAGCTGCGCAGCCACCATCCCAGTCGCCTGGTGGACCTCTCTCCGCGAGTATCGTCCCTGGTCCATGTCAGCGCGGCCGTCGGACGCCGCCTCGAGGAGGGCTCCGCGCAGGACACGCCTGGCCGCCACCTCGGTGAGTTCGACCGCACCACGGATCTGCCCGACGGTGAGCACGTGCTCGCGGTCGACGGACAGGTCGACCGCACCGACGGGGATGTTCCCGATCCGCATCGGGAACGAGAACACCGCGCCGATGCCGGCGCGGAGCAGTGCCTCCAGCGCTGCCGGCCACCGGTCCCCGGTCGTCGCCGACAGGTCCGGTTCGAGCACCGGACGCCGGGTCGCGAGCGACTCCCAGCACGGCCCCTCACCGAGGTCGAGCTGGATCTCGTCGACCCGTTCGGCGATCGCGTCGCTGGCGCACACCGTCGCGGAGCCGAGCGGGTCGCCGAGCGTCGAGATGCCGACTCCGGAGACCGGCAAGACGGCGAGGAACGACGGGCAGAGGTCGGCACCGTCGGGGGCGGCTTGCATGGAATTCGCGGCGGCGGTGAAATCGCTCATCGGGGCCTTCGGTGGAGGTGGACCGTGCTGGACATGAAGCGCTCCTTCGGCCGCGCGATCGGACGCCGCGCAGGGCACTGTCCGATTCGCGCTCCACGCTACTCGACCTGGTCGGTACCAGGTGCACGGAGCAAGGCCGGCGAGGTCGCCGAGCAGCACCGGTCCGGTGACGGACGAGCGCCACCCAGATGTCGGATCCGACCGCCTGCTCTGCGACGAAGGCGCGGATCGTGTCGACGATCGACGTCACGGGCTGGTGCTCGGCGAACCAGCGGACCGGCCCCGGCATGGTGTCCGTCGGGACGAACGCCGAGCTCATGAACGGCAGGAAGACCAGCGGGGAGCTGAAGGCGCTCGCGCCGTCGACCGTCTTGGCGGACAGCCCCGCGATCACCGCGACCCAGGTCAGCGCTGCCGTCCCAGGTCGCGCCCCCGTGCGGACATCGCGCCCCGTCGCATGCGGGCGCGATGTCCGCAGCGGGGCGCAATCCCGGTCAGCGACCCGGCCGACCCGGGCGCACATGGACGGGAGGCCCGGTGCCAGCTGGCACCGGGCCTCCTGTCCGTCAGGAGAACGCGATCAGCGCGCGGTGCGGCGGAAGAAGGACCGCACGACCGCGCGGAGGCCACCGGACGGCTTCGCCGGACGGGCGACGCGCTGCGGTGCCTGGAAGGCGACGTCGTGCAGGTTGTTGCGCTTGGAGCCGTCCCAGTTGGCGAAGAGGTACGAGCCGCCGATCATCGACAGACTGCGGACCCGTGCCCGGTGCCACTCGCCCGCGCGGACGACGTACCCGGAGTGCCCGGAGTGGATGTTGCGGATCACCGTGTCCACGTCGATGACGCTCGTCGTGGTGACGACGGCGGTGATGCCCGTTCGGTCGCGGGCGACGTACTCGATGATGTGTTCGGTCACAGAAGGGGCTTCGGGTCGGCGTGCAGGGATGGGAACCGCCGTTGCTTCCTGTGCCCAGGATACGTCCACGCACCGACGAGCGGTAGCGCCTGCTCAGGACGTGCGGGCCACCGCGACCCGGCCGGAGCCCGTCAGCGTTCCCGGACCGATGCACGTGTCCCCGAACGCGAGCGGTCGCCCGTCGCACCGGACGTCGCCGTCGAGCAGGACCACGGCGAGCGCGTCGGCGCCCGGCACGGACGACCCGGCGACGCGCTCGACGCGCAGGTCGGGCCGACCCACCCCGCGGCGGACCATGAGGTTGAGGTCGTGGGCGGACTCGGACACTCCGACTGCGGCGACCGCCGACTCCCCCGCGAAGGCGAGACCGTCGTACTGCCCGAGCACCGTGCGCACCCCGTCCACGTCGAGCTCGAGCCCGCGCACGCCGAGCGCCACGAGCACGCGGTCCACGCCGGGCAGCAGGGAGAACGGCGCCGACGAGTCCACCGTCGCGATGCTGAGCCGCACGTCGAAGTCCCCCGCCGACGGCGTTCGCCAGAGCTCCACGGTCTCCCCGAGCCCGTTCGCCCACCGGGTGGGCGCCGTCTCGTCGAACCGGACGAGCCTCACGCGACCCCCTCGTCGTCGAGCGACACGTGCGCGGTCTCCGGCGCGAGGAGGATGGACACGACCATGCCGACGACGAGCACCGCGGCCAGGGCGAGCAGCGTCGCGCTGATGCCCCACCCGGCGAGCGTGATGGGCAGCAGGAACGTGCCGATCGCCGATCCGATGCGGCTCACCCCGTTGAGGAGGCCGACGCCGGCGGCGCGGACGTTCGTCGGGAAGAGCTCCGGCGGGTACACCTGGTCGAGGTTCGAGCTGCCCGACATCACGAACGTGAAGATCAGGAACGGCGGCAGCACCACCCAGACGGGTGCGTGGCTGCCGAGTGCGACGGCGGCGAGCGCGACGGCCATGATGCCGAACGTCCAGATGACGAGCGGACGGCGGCCGATCTTGGCGACCGCCCAGAGTCCCGCGATCCCACCGAGCAGCAGGAACACGTTGAGCAGCAGGCCGGACGCGAACCCGTCGGCGTCCATCCCGAGGCTCAGCAGGATGACGGGCAGGAACGTGTAGATCGCGAAGTACGGGATCACCTGCGCGTTGTAGAACACCGTGCCGAAGACGGTCCGCCGCAGGTTCCGACCGGTGAAGAGGTCCCGGTAGCGACCGGGACGCGCGGTCGAGTGCGTCGCCGCCACCGCGTCGACGTCGAGCTGCCCCGGCAGGTACTTCGCGACGATCGCGCGGGCTTCCTCGATGCGGCCCTTCGTGATCAACCACCGCGGCGACTCCGGCGTGCCGAGCCGCAGGATCAGCACGACGATGGCCGGGATCGCGCCGCTCGCGAGCAGGAAGCGCCAGCCGAGGTCGGACGGGATCGTGCTGATCCAGGTGCCGATGAAGTAGGCCGCCGTGTACCCGACCGTCCACGCGACCGTGAGCGAGGCGAGGAGGCCGCCGCGGAAGCGAGCCGGCACGAACTCGGCGACGAGGGTCGGCCCGAGCGCGTAGTCAGCGCCGACGCCGAAGCCGATGAGCAGGCGGAGCACGAACAGCGACACGGGTTCGTGCACGAAGAACTGCGCTGCCGACGCGACGACGATGAGCACGAAGTCGAGCATGTAGATGAGCCGACGGCCGAACAGGTCGCCGAGCCACCCGCACGTGATGCTGCCGACGAAGATGCCGATGAGCACCGAGCTCGCGATGAGGCCCGACCACAGGGCGTCGACGTGCATGCCGGAGCCGATGAGGGTCAGTGCGATCCCGATGCTGCCGAGGGCGTAGCCGTCCGAGAAGTTCGCACCGAAGGTGAGCGCGGTGATGCGGAGGTGGAAGCGGCTGAGCTTCTCGGGACGGTCCTGGTGCACCGCGGGGGTGCCGGTCGAGGACGATGTCATGGTGCTCCGATGGTCGGTGTTCCCGTGATCTCGAGGAGCTCGTCCGAGCAGACCAGGGTGTAGAGGGTCTCGATGTCCTCGCCGAACGCACGGTCGTGTTCGGCGAAGGGGACGTCACGGCGGACGCGGGTCCGGACTGCGGCGAGCGCCGGGGAGCTCGCGTCGATCGAGTCGAGCAGGTCGGTGGCCTGTGCGGCGGTGAGCAACTCGATCGCGAGCACGTACCGGAGCCGCTCCACGGTACGGGTCGCCTGCTGGGTGGCGAGGTACGCGTTGCTGATCGGGTCCTCCTGTCCGGCCGAGGTGGGGATCGAGTCGATCGTCGCCGGGGACGCCTCGCCGCGGATCTCCATCACGAGGGCGGCGGCGGTGTACTGCGGGATCATCAGGCCGTTGTCGAGCCCAGGGGTCCTGGCCAGGAACGGTGGCAGTTCGCTGACCGTGCTGTTCACCATGCGGTCGACGCGGCGTTCGCTGTGGTGGGCGAGGACCGCCGCCGCGGCCTTGAGCGAGTCCATCGCGAGGCCGATCGACGTCGCGTCGAAGTTCCCGCCCATCACCGCGTCACCGTCACCACTGCCGTCGCCGAACAACACCGGGTTGTCGCCGAGGGATCCGAGGGCTTCGTCGACGATCGTCGCGGCGTCGCCGAAGGCCCGTGCGACGGACCCGTGCAGCTGAGGCATCGCGCGGATCAGGTAGGGGTCCTGCACACGGTGGTCCCGGTGCCGCCCGGCGAGGGCACTGCCATCGAGCAGCCGCGCGATGGTGCTGGCCGACCGCTGCTGCTCGGGGGCACGGCGGAGCGCGTGCAGGCGCGGGTCGAGGGCCCTGGTCGTGCCGCGGAGCGCCTCGAACGACAACGCGCCGATCACATCAGCGTGCCGCAGTGCGCTCGTGGCGTCGTGCACGGCCAGGGCGGCGATGCCGGTGACGCTCATGATGCCGTTGAGGAGCGTCAGCCCCTCCTTGGCCTCGAGCCGGATGGGCGACAGCCCCGCGGCGTGCAGCGCGTCCGCCCCCGGGAGCACCACGCCGGCGACCCGGGCGCGCCCGCGACCGATCAGGACGAGGGCGATGTGCGCCTCGAGCGCGAGGTAGCCGAGGGAACCGGAACCGGGCACGACCGGCGTGACGCCGCGGTTCAGCAGTTCGCGGACGAGTTCGAGGGTCTGCAGGCGTGTGCCGGAGTAGCCGCGACCGAGGTGTCCGAGCATCGTGACGAGGATCGCCCTGACCTGTTCGTCGGGGATCGGCGCGCCGACGGACACGGCGTGGGACACGATGATGTTCTCCTGGAGCCGCCGGGTGTCCTCAGGGGAGATCGTCTCGGTGTAGTTGTCGCCGAACCCGGTCGTGACGCCGTAGACCACGCGCCGGTCGGCGACGAACTTCGTCACGAGTGCCGCCGCGGCGTGGACCCGGGCTTCGTACGCGGCCGAGAACGAGACCGCGGCGCCGTGCCTGGCGACGGCGACGACCTGCTCGATCGACAGTTGCGCGTCGTCGAGGTGCACGTCGGTGGGCTGCATCGGACGTCGTTCCTTCCTGCGGGACGGAGGGGGTCAGCGGGCGGGTTCGTACACCGACGCCGCTTCGCGGACGAGCCAGCCGCCGATCCGGGCGACGTCGTCGGTGGTGGTCAGTCGGTAGCTCGGGACCAGGCAGGACATCGCGGCGACGACGCGGCTGCCGGCGGAGATCGGCACGGAGACCGCGGTGACGTCCTTCTCGGCGCCCTCGACGACCACGACGTACCCGTCGGGCCCGACGTCACCGAGCAGGACCCTGCCGACCGCCGTGTCCTCCACGGGGATGGCGCGCCCGACCCAGCCGACGTGGCGGATGGACTGCGTGCCCTCCGCGATCGCGAGGTGCACCGCGGTGTTCCCCGTCCCGAAGACGCTGAGGTAGCAGGACTCGGTCGTGCCGTCCGCGACGCGTCGCATGGCATCGCGGGCCTGGACGACCAGGGCCGTGTTCGAGAGTGCTGCGGCGCCGAGCTGCACCAGGTGCGGGCCTGCGGTGAACAGCCCGTCCTCGTCGCGGCGGACGAACTCGTGCGACTCGAGCGAACGGAGCAGTCGGAGCGCCGTGCTCGCGGACAGGTCGGCGCGCCGTGCGACCTCGGTGAGGGTGAGTCCGTCGGCGTCGCACACCAGCCCGAGCAGCCGGAGCGCTCGGTCGATCGTCCGCATGCCGGGCCCGCCGGTGGGTTCCTGCTCCATGCTGTCACCCTATGCAAACGCGCTGCCACTGGGTAGCAGTTGTCGTTTCGAGCGGATTAAATCGGATCGCTCACTTCTGCGGCGGAGCGTCGGCGCCGCCGATCCGCCGTGACAGCTCCCCCGCGACGCGCGTGACCTCCTGCACCAGACCATCCGGGGCCGCGCCGTCGTCATCGGACCGGTACGTGCACGCCACGCTCGCCACCGGCCACCCGCTCCCGTCGAGCACCGCGACGCCGACGGAGGCGAGTCCCTGCGTGACGGCGCCGACCTCGGTGGCGATCCCTGCCTCCCGGATCACGGCCAGCTCGGCCCGGAGCGCGCGACCGTCGGACGGCCCGGTGCCGGTCCGCGACACGAACGCCGAGTCGGACGGGTACAGCGCACGCAGCTGCGCCGGCGGCAGCGCGGCGAGCATCGCCTTGCCGCTCGCGGTGAGGTGTGCCGGCAGCCGGACCCCGACCTCGGTGACGAGCGTCGGCCGGTGCCGCGCGCGCTCCTCGACGACGTACACGACCTCGGCGCCGTGCATGACCGCCAGGTGCGCACTCTCCCCGGTCCGGTCCACCAGGGTCGCGAGCAGCGGTGCGCCGAGCAACGACAGCGGCTGCTGGCGCGTGAACCCGGACCCGAGCTCGAACGACGCGATCCCGAGCGCGTACCGCCGGCTCTCGGGGAGGTGGATCACGAACCCGTGGTCGACCAGCGTGGACAGGAGTTGGTAGACGGTGGAGCGCGGGAGTCCGAGCCGCGTCGCGATGGCGGCCGCCGCCATCGGACCACGCTGGGAGCCCAGCACGGTCAGGATGCGCAGCGTCGAGTCCGCCGCAGGGGCCTTGGGCACGGTCCTCCTGTCGCCGCCGTGTTTCGTGTCCGGTATCCCGGACACTACCTGCCGTGGAGCACCATGCGGAACGCGGCGTTCGTGTCGGATGGACGTGGCAGCCCGGCCACCACACGCCACGGCCGCGGCCCCCAGCCACGACGGGACGACGCACGGCCCGAGAAGGAGCACCATGACCCGCACCGGACAGTCCACCCCGAGCACGGTCGGCGCACGCCCCGTCCGAGCGGCGCGCGGCACGGAGATCAGCGCGAAGAGCTGGCAGACCGAGGCGCCGCTGCGGATGCTGATGAACAACCTCGACCCGGAGGTCGCCGAGCGCCCGGACGACCTCGTCGTCTACGGCGGCACCGGCCGCGCCGCCCGCAGCTGGGAGGCGTTCGACGCGATCGTGCACGCACTCCGCGACCTGGAGTCGGACGAGACGCTCCTGGTGCAGTCCGGCAAGCCCGTCGGGATCTTCCGCACGCACGAGTGGGCGCCGCGGGTGCTCATCGCGAACTCGAACCTCGTCGGCGACTGGGCGACGTGGCCCGAGTTCCGCAAGCTCGAGGCGGAGGGCCTGACGATGTACGGGCAGATGACCGCCGGGTCGTGGATCTACATCGGCACGCAGGGCATCCTGCAGGGCACCTACGAGACCTTCGCCGCCGTCGCCGACAAGCGGTTCGGGGGTACCCTCGCCGGCACGATCACGCTCACCGGCGGCTGCGGCGGCATGGGCGGCGCCCAGCCGCTCGCGGTGACGCTCAACGGCGGTGTCGCGCTGGTCGTCGACGTGGACGCGAGCCGTCTGCAGCGCCGCGTCGAGCACCGGTACCTCGACGAGATGACGGACGACATCGACGACGCGATCGAGCGGGTCACCCGCGCGAAGGCGGAGCGACGGGCGCTCTCGGTCGGGCTCGTCGGCAACGCGGCCACGGTGTTCCCCGAGCTCCTCCGGCGCGGCGTCGCGATCGACGTCGTCACCGACCAGACCAGCGCGCACGACCCGCTGAGCTACCTGCCGGAGGGCTACGACGTCCAGACGTGGCACGACCGCGCCGAGCAGGAGCGCGACACGTTCATCGACGACTCGCGTCGGTCCATGGCCAAGCAGGTCGAGGCGATGGTCGGGTTCATGGACGCGGGCGCCGAGGTGTTCGACTACGGCAACTCCATCCGCCGCGAGGCCGAGCTCGCGGGCTACGACCGGGCGTTCGCGTTCCCCGGCTTCGTGCCCGCGTACATCCGCCCGCTCTTCGCCGAGGGCAAGGGCCCGTTCCGCTGGGCCGCCCTGTCCGGCGACCCCGCCGACATCGCGGCGACGGACCGGGCGATCCTCGAGCTCTTCCCCGAGGACGAGAAGCTCCGCCGCTGGATCACCTCGGCGTCCGAGAAGGTGCAGTTCGAGGGGCTCCCGGCGCGCATCTGCTGGCTCGGGTACCAGGAGCGCCACCTCGCCGGCCTGCGGTTCAACGAGCTCGTCGCAGACGGCACGATCTCCGCGCCGATCGTGATCGGCCGCGACCACCTGGACTCCGGGTCGGTCGCGTCCCCGTACCGCGAGACCGAGTCCATGCAGGACGGCTCGGACGCGATCGCCGACTGGCCGCTCCTGAACGCCCTGCTCAACACCGCGTCCGGCGCGACCTGGGTGTCCATCCACCACGGCGGCGGCGTCGGTATCGGCCGTTCCATCCACGCCGGCCAGGTGATCGTCGCCGACGGCACGGACCTCGCCGCCGAGAAGATCGCCCGCGTGCTCGTGAACGACCCGGGCACCGGTGTCATGCGCCACGTGGACGCCGGCTACGAGCGTGCCGAGGAGGTCGCCCGCGAACGTGGCCTCCGCGTCCCCATGTGGGAGGTCTGAGCATGACCGACTCGGGCGCGACGGTCCTCCCGGGGCTGGCCGAGATCGCCGAGGTCGGGCGGGACACCGTCCGCGGCGGGTACTCCAGGCACCTGCTGGACGACGCCGAGCGCGACCTCCGCGACTGGTTCGTCGAGCGTGCGGAGCGCCTCGGTCTCGACGTCGAGCGCGACCGGAACGGCAACACCTGGGCATGGTGGGGCGCACCGGGGCCCGATGCGTTCGTCACGGGATCCCACCTCGACTCGGTCCCCGGCGGCGGCGCCTTCGACGGCCCGCTCGGCGTCGTCTCGGCACTCGACGCCGTCGCACGTCTGCAGCAGGAAGGGCACCGCCCGTCGCGACCGACGGCGATCGCCGTCTTCGCCGAGGAGGAGGGCTCGCGCTTCGGCGTCGCCTGCCTCGGGTCGCGCCTGCTGAGCGGCGCCATCAGCCCGGAACGAGCGCTCGCGTTGACCGACGCGGACGGCACCAGCCTGGAGGCAGTGCTCACCTCCGCCGGCATCGACCCGTCCGCCGTCGGTCCGGATCCGGATCGCCTGGCCGGCATCGGCACGTTCGTCGAACTGCACGTCGAGCAGGGGCGCGGACTCGTCGACCTCGGGTCGCCCGTCGCGCTCGCGTCGAGCATCCTCGGGCACGGCCGCTGGCGCTTCCGGTTCTCCGGGCAGGGCAACCACGCCGGCGCGACACGCATGACCGACCGGCGCGACCCGGTCGTCGCGGCCGCTGCAGCCATCGCCGCCGTGCCCGGGATCGCTCGTTCGGCAGCGGACGCCCGGGCGACGGTCGGACGGCTCCGAGCGGTCCCGGGCGGGACGAACGTGATCGCGTCGACCGCGGAGTTCTGGCTCGACGCCCGGGCCGGCGAGGACGCCGTGACCCGCACCGTCGTCGGGGCGATCGTCGCCGCGGCCGAGGACGCCGCCGTCGCGAACGGCTGCGCGCTCGAGGTGACCGAGGAGTCCTGGTCGAGCCGTGTCGACTTCCCGGAGGGACCGCGGGCGGCGATCGACCGCGTGCTCGAGGGCGACGTGCCCGTGCTGCCGACGGGCGCGGGGCACGACGCCGGGGTCCTCTCCACGCACGTCCCGTCCGCGATGCTCTTCGTCCGGAACCCCACCGGCGTCTCGCACGCGCCGGAGGAGTGGTCGGACGCCGACGACTGCGCCGCCGGGGTCGAGGCGCTCACGACCGTGATGCGGGCGTCGACGTGACCGGCGGCGCTGCCGGTGCGAGCGCGGTGCACTGCGCGACCGCGGTGCACTGCGCGACCGCGGTCGTCGACGGCGTCGCACGGTCCGACGTCCGCCTCGACCTCGACGGAGCCGGTCGGATCACCGCCGTGACGGTCGGCGTCTCGCCGCGCGCCGGGGACCTGCGGCTCGGCACCGTCCTCGCCGGATCGGGCAACGCCCACTCGCACGCGTTCCACCGGGTGCTCCGTGGGCGGACCCACGCGGACGGCGGCGACTTCTGGCAGTGGCGCACCGCGATGTACCGAGCCGCCGCAACCCTCGACCCGGACACGTACCGCCAGCTCGCGGTCGGCGTCTTCGGGGAGATGCTCGCCGCCGGCTGGACCGCCGTCGGGGAGTTCCACTACGTGCACCACCGCCCGGACGGGTCCCGGTACGACGACCCGAACGCCGTCGGCCTCGCCATCGCCGACGCCGCGCGCGAGGTCGGCATCCGCCTGACCCTGCTCGACACCTGCTACCTCACCGGAGCGCCGGGGCAGCCCCTTGCGGCGGAGCAACGCCGGTTCGGCGACGGGTCGGCAGCGGCATGGCTCGAGCGCTGGCACGCCCTCCGAGCCGCGCTCGGCGACGACCCACTCGTGACGGTCGGCGCCGCGGTGCACTCCGTCCGTGCGGTCGCGCCCTCCGACGTCGCGGTGATCGCGAGCGGGCTCCCCGACGACGTCCCGCTCCACGTGCACCTGTCCGAGCAGCCCGCCGAGAACGAGCAGAGCCTCGCCGCGTACGGCGTCCGGCCGACGCGGGTGCTCGCCGACGCCGGGGCGCTCGGTCCTCGGCTGAGCGTCGTGCACGCCACGCACCTGACCGACGACGAGATCGTCCAGCTGGGGAACGCCGGGGTCTCCGCGGTGATCTGCCCCACGACCGAGGCGGACCTCGGCGACGGCATCGGTCCGGCCAGGCGACTCGCCGACGCCGGTGCGACCATCGCGCTCGGGTCCGACCAGAACGCCGTCGTCGACCCGTTCCTCGAGGTCCGCGGACTCGAGGCGGGCGAACGCCTCCACGCCCGACAACGCGGGGTCTTCTCCCCGCGGGAGCTCGATGCCGCACGGTCCACCGCCGGCTACCGAGCCCTGGGCGTCACCGGGGGCATCGGCGTCGGCGCCGTGTGCGACCTCGTCGAGATCGACTCCGCGACCGTCCGCACCGCCGGCGCCCGGCCGGAGCAGCTCCTCCTCACGGCGACGGCGTCCGACGTGCTCCGGGTGGTCGTCGGTGGCCGGGTCGTCGCCGACCGCGGCGTGCTCGTCGACGGCCGCTCCCCCGCCGCGCTGCTCCACGATGCGATCGACGTGATCGGCGCTGCCGGACCGACCGACTCCGCCTCGACGAACGGACCGCGCGCATGACGAGCGAACTCATCACGGACATCGGCGAACTCCGCACGATGGACCCCGCGGACGCCGACGGCTCCGACGCGGCCGCCGCGTCCGTCGTCCGTCACGACCAGGCCGTCGTCGTCGAGGGCGGCCGCGTCGCGTGGGTCGGCCCGGCCGCCGACGCGCCCGCCGCCGACCACCGCACGAGCGTCGGTGGCCGCGCCTGCCTGCCCGGCTGGGTCGATTCGCACACGCACCTCGCCTTCGCCGGTGACCGCGCGACCGAGTTCGTGGACCGGATGGCCGGGCGCCCCTACGAAGCGGGCGGGATCATGACGACGGTCGCGGCGACCCGGGACGCGACCGACGAGGAGCTCAGCCGGAGCGCCGCGGCCCTCGTCGACGAGGCCGTCGCACAGGGCACGACGACGATCGAGGCGAAGACGGGCTACGGCCTGGACGTCGACACCGAACTCCGGCTCGCCAGGATCGCCGCGCAGGTCGCGGACGTCGTGACCTTCCTCGGCGCGCACGTGGTGCCGACGGGAGTCGATCGACGGACGTACCTCGACCTCGTCACCGGCCCGATGCTCGACGCCGTCCGCCCCCACGTCGGGTTCATCGACGTCTTCTGCGAATCGGGGGCGTTCTCCCCCGACGAGTCGCGCGCCGTGCTCCTCGCCGGCCGCGCAGCGGGGCTCGGGCTCCGGGTGCACGGCAACCAGCTCGGCGAGACCGGCGGCGTCGCACTGGCCGTCGAGCTCGGCGCAGCGAGCGTCGACCACTGCAACCACCTGTCGGCCGCCGACGTCGACGCGCTCGCGGGGTCCGACACGATCGCCACGCTGCTGCCGGCGTGCGACCTGTCGACCAGGGCGCCGTTCGCGCCGGCCCGAACACTGGTCGACGCCGGAGCCCGGATCGCGCTCGCGTCGAACTGCAACCCGGGCACGTCCTTCACGTCGTCGATGCAGTTCCAGGTCGCCACCGCGGTGCTCCAGCAGCGGCTCACGCTCGAGGAGGCGCTCGGTGCGGCGACCCTCGGCGGTGCGGCCGCGCTCGGCCTCGACACCGGCACGGACGCTGTCGGCAGCATCCACGTCGGCGGGCCGGCCGATCTCCAGGTGATCGACGCGCCGACGGCCGCGCACATCCCGTACCGAATCGGCACGCCGCTGACGGCCGCCGTCTGGCGGCGCGGCCGACGGACCACCGGGGTCACCGCCGTGGGCGGGCCCCGGTAGTCCGGTCAGACCGCGACGGTCGCGAGCGTCGCCGCGAACGGGTCGAATTCCTCGGGGAGCGAGGCGATCGGCTCCACCGTCGACTCGACCTCGACGAAGGACCGCGCGGCGATCGACTCCTCCACAGCCACCATCGTGTCGAGCACGTGGTACCCGACCTCGCCGGTGGCGATGTGCGAGCCACCACCGCGGATCGCCCGCGCCATGTCGAGGACGCCGAGACCTCGACCGACCGTCGGCTCCTCGTCGAGGAGCGTCTCGAAGGACTGCTCGAACGGGAACGTCGCGTCCTTCGTCAGCGGCCGCGCGATGCGGATCGGGTGCCCACCGCCGAACGTGTTCGGATCCGGCAGCACGATCGTGCCCTCGGTGCCGTTCACCTCGAACACGCCGTGCCGGAAGAGCGGGGTGTCGAAGGACAGCAGCGACTGCGCCTGACCGCCCTGCTCGAAGGCCGTCAGCACGGACACGTGCGTCGGGACCTCGACCGGGAAGGACTGCCCGGCGTTCGGCCCGACCACCAGGTCCCTGGTCTCCCGGGACTTCGAACCGGTCGCGACGACGGACGCCACCGGGCCGAGCAGGTGCACGAGCGCCGTGAAGTAGTACGGACCGATGTCGAACAGCGGGCCTGCACCCTTGGCGTAGAGGAACGACGCGTTCGGGTGGAACACGTCGGGTCCCTGCCACTGCATGCTCGTCACGGCGGTCAGCGGGGTGCCGATCGCGCCGGACTCGATCGCGCGCTTGGCGGTCTGCCACCCGGGGCCGAGCACGGTGTCCGGCGCGATGCCGAGCTGCAGCCCGAGTTCGTCCGCCAGGGCGACGAGCCCCGCGGCTGACGCCCGGTCGACCCCGATCGGCTTCTCGCTCCAGACGTGCTTGCCCGCGCGGAGCGCCGCGGTCGAGACCTCGACGTGGGTGGCGGGGAGCGTCAGGTTGATGACGATCTCGACGTCGGGATCGGCGAGGACCTCGTCACCGGTGCCCGACGCGGGGACGCCCCACTTCGCTGCCGACGCCGCGGCGCGCTCGGTGTCGATGTCGCCGATCCGGACGACCTCGACGTCCGGGAACGTCGTGAGGTTCGTCAGGTACTGCTCGCTGATCATGCCGGCACCGATGAACCCGATGCCGACCCTGCCCGTGCGCGTCATGCCGACACCGCTTCCTTGTCCAGCGTCGCGGCGAGCCACCGGTAGGACTGCTCGACTGCGTCGAAGACGTCCAGCTCCGAGTGGTCGAACTCGATCACGGCGTACTCGAGGGCTGGTGCCGCGGCGAGGACCTCGGCGATCGGCACGTCGCCCTGTCCGGCCGGGGTCTGGTCCTGCGGGATCTCGGCGGTGGAGATGCCAGAACGCATCGGGCCGTCCTTGACGTGCACGGCGACGATGCGGTCACCGAGCTCCTGGACGAAGGCGACGACGTCGACGCCGGCGGCCGACGCCCAGTACAGGTCGAGCTCGAGCACGACGCGGGGGTCGAGGAGTTCGGCGAGCACCTGCAGTGCGGGCTTGCCGTTGATCTGCGGCCGGAGCTCGTGGTCGTGGTTGTGGTAGCCGACGCGCAGGCCGTGCTCGGCCGCCTCGTCCGCTGCGGCGTTGAGACGCGCTGCGACGCGCTCGACGCCCTCGCGGGTGGTCCACTCGTCGGGTCCGACGAACGGGTCGATGACGATCTCGAGGCCGAGCTCCTTCGCCGCGGCGAACGTGTCGGCGTGCGACGGTGCGGTCATCGTCGTGCCGTCCGGCAGGGGGATCTCCTGCTGGACGAGGAAGGCGTGGCCGGTCGTGGCGGTGATGCCGTGGGCGTCGAACGCCGACTTGAGCTCCGCGGAGCGGCCGACGAAGGCGAACGCCTCGACGGTGTCGAAGCCGATCGCGGCGAGCCGTGCGACCCCGGCGTCGAGGTCCGGCTCCAGCGCGGCGTTCACCGTGTAGAGCTGCAGCGAGATGGCGAGTGCCATGGGGAGTCCTTTCGTTGGTGCCAGGACCGGCTAGCGGACCGACTTGATCGGGAGGATGACGAGCGCACCGAGGAGCACCGCGACACCGGCGCCCCAGAGCATGAGCGTGTAGTTCTGTCCGCCGCCGATGCCGAGGAGGAACAGGCCGACCGCCGGGGCGAGCGACTGCGGCAGCGCGTTGGCGATGTTGATGACGCCGAGGTCCTTGCCGGGGCGCTCCGGGTCCGGCAGCACGTCGACGACCAGCGCGGTGTCGATGGCGGCGTAGATGCCGTAGGCGAAGCCCATCACGATCTCGGCGAAGTAGAACCCGCCGACGCTGTCGACGTGCGCGAGGATGACGAGACCGACCGCGGTGAGCGCGGTGGAGCTCCACACGAACACCTTGCGGCGGCGGACGCGGTCGGACACCCAGCCGGAGACCGATGCGCTGACGAGCAGTGCCACCGTGTAGAGGAGCACACCGAACGCGACGACCCCGACCGCCTCGGCCTGCGGGAGCCCGACGCGGTCCTCCATGTACAGCAGCCGGTAGGTCGTGAACATGAACGTGCCGAAGGTGATCAGGAAGCGGCCCCACCAGGCGAGCCCGAAGTCGGGGTGCTTGATCGGGTTGGTCCAGAACGACGAGATCAGGTTGATCCAGCTGAACGGCTTGATCGTGCTCGTCGGCAGGTCGTCACGGGCGACGAACGAGTACACGAGGATCAGGATGATCGCCAGGATGCCAGGTGCGATGAAGAGCAGCGGGAGGTTGCCCACCAGGTAGACGGCGAGGTACAGGCCGGCGAGGATCGCGAGGTTCTGCGCGAGGGCGATGACACTCGACGCCTTGCCGCGCTGGAACTCGGGCACGTTGTCGGCGAAGCTCGCGGTCAGCGCAGCCAGCACGGCGTTCGCGGACACCTGCGCCAGGACCCAGGCCACCGTCAGCTGGGGCACGTTCGGCGCGAAGGCGATCCAGGCGAGCGCGACGACGAAGACCACGATGCCGCCGACCATCCACGGGCGCCGACGACCCCATCGGGTGCGGGTGCGGTCCGAGAACGCGCCGACGAGCGGGTTCGCGAAGAGTGCACCGAGGGCACCGAACGGCAGCACGGAGCCGACGATCGTCTCGGGGCTCGCGGGGTTCAGCTCGGTCGCCTTGATGGTCATCCCGACGAACACCGGGGTGAGCAGTGCGGCAAAGAGCCCGAACTGCGCGAGGCTGAGCGCCCACATGTACTTCCGCCCGACACGCACGGTGCTGACGGACTGTGTGAGGCCCTCGACCGAGAACGCACGGGACGCGGCTGCCGGGTCCGTGCTCGTCGCGCCTGCGGCGGCGGTGACCGGCGGGGTTGCGGTGCCGGCGAGACCGGACTGCGGTTCTTCCTTCGACGTCGGTGTCGACATGACTCCTCCTCGAGTCATCAGGGGCGGATGCCCTCCAAGATCCCTAGCCGCGCTAGGTTTTGAGGGACAGTAACACCGAAAAGCTCCGCGCGGAAGTATTGCGTCTTGATTTCATCGCAGTTGCTTTGGGCAACAGGTGTCACCGAGACGGCGTCGCTGCCCGCGGTAGCCTTCGACGGTGAGCTCCAACGACGGATCCGGCGCGCGAGGCCCCTACGCCAAGGGCGTGCAGCGGCGACAGGAGATCCTCGACCGGACGCTCGACGTCGTGGCGTCGAAGGGCATCGACGGCACCTCGCTCCGGGCGATCGGCGAAGCCATCGGCGTCTCGCACGCGGCGCTGCGGCACTACTTCGACTCGCGTGAGGCGCTCCTCCTCGAGGTCCTGCGAGAGCGTGACGCGGATTCGACCCGTCGTCTCGAGGGTGTCGACGGCGTCCTGAACCGGATGGCCGAGGCAGCCGACCACAACGTCAGCGTGCCCGGGCTCGTGACGATGTACACGACGCTCCTCGCGACGTCGGTGGAACCGGGCAACGAGACCTCCCGCGCCTTCTTCGCGGAGCGGTTCGAGATCGCCCGCGCGGACCTCGCCGGGCAGCTGCGCGACGAGCTGCAGGCATCCGGTCGACACTCCGACGCCGATCTCGACCAGGTCGCGTCGCTCATCGTCGCCGCGTTCGACGGCCTCCAGGTCCAGTGGCTGCTGGACCGCAGCGTCGACATCGCCGGGACCCTGCGCCTGCTGGAGCGCGTGCTCTGACGAACCCCCGGACGCCCCAGCCGGCCGTCCGTACTGTCGGGCGCATGAGCACCCCGCCGCGCGCACCCGGCCTGCCCAGGAACACCTGGATCGCGCTCGGCGTGGTGGGCGTGTACGTGCTGCTCGCCGCTGGACTCGGCAACGCGCTCGACGGACTCGCCCCCGAGGACGACGTCCGAGCGCAGTTCGCCCTGGGACACCTGATCCCGCTGCCGATCGCGATCGCGCTCGTCCTGCTGTTCCTCCGCGTCGCCCGGTGGGGCAGGGGCGTCTGGCGCGAGACCCCGACGCCGGCACTGACGCCCCGTCGCTGGTGGCTCGTGTCGATCCCGGTCCTCGCGGTGCTGGTGCCGATCAGCCAGCTCGACACCGTGCCGTGGGGTGCGCGGAGCGTCTGGTTCCTGGCACTCATCGCACTCGGCACGCTCCTGGTGGGGTTCGGCGAGGAGCTCGTGCTGCGCGGCGTGCTGCTCACCGCGGTCCGCGAACGGCACGGCGAGTTCGTCACGATGCTCGTCACCGCCGTGGTCTTCGGCCTGGCGCACGCCCCCGGGAGCCTGATCGCCGGTGTCCCACCGGCGTTCGTCCTCTTCCAGGTCGGCGCCCTCGTCGGGACGGGGGTCGCCTACTACTGGGTGCGTCGGGTGACCGGCCGGATCTGGGTCGGGATGCTCGTGCACGCGTTCACGGACTGGGTCCTGTACGTCGCCTCCGACGCAGGCACGCCGACGGCGGCGCTCACCGTGGGCACGGGCGACCTCGGCGGCTCCGTCTTCACCGCCGTCGTCTCGGTCCTGCTCCTCCTCGCGACGCTCGTCGGCGTCGTCAGCGTCATCCGCGAGGACCGGCGCACCCGACGCGACTCGAAGTACGGGCGCCCCGCGCCCTGACGGACGTCCAGACAGACGGACAGGAGGCTCGGTGCCAGCTGGCACCGAGCCTCCCGTCCATCACATGGTCGCGTCAGACCGTGATCGTCTCGCCGTCCGGGACGGTGACCAGCTCGACACCCGTCAGCTGCCCCGTGAACTGCGCGAAGGAGCCCTTTCCGGCGTCGCTCAGCATGAGGTCGTGGATCTGCACGGCACGGGCGGGGTGCACGGCGCGCACGAAGTCGACCAGCTCGCCGAGCTTCGCCCACGGACCGGAGGTCGGGACGAGGAGCGTCTGGACCGGTTCCTCGGGCACGAAGTACGCGTCGCCCGGGTGGTACACGTTGCCGTCGACGACGTAGCCGACGTTGCGCATGAGCGGGATGTCCGCGTGGATGACCGCGTGGTCACCACCGACGACCTGCACGGCGAAGCCGGCGGCCTCGAACGCGTCGCCCGCGGTGACCGTCGTGACGCGGCCGTCACGATCACCGAGCTCGGCAGCGACGTTCGCCGGAGCCCAGACCCGGAGGTCGGGCTGAGCGTCGAGCGCCGCACCCAGGATCGCGGCGTCGAAGTGGTCGGGGTGGTCGTGGGTGACGAGCACCGCGGTGGTGTGCGCGACGAGTTCAGCGGAGTTCGGCGTGTAGGCGCCCGGATCGATCACGAGGGTCTGCTCGCCCTTGGTGAGCACGACGGTGGCGTGGGTGTACTTCGTGAGTTCCATGCCCGTAACTGTACAGGCTGCCTGTACAGTTTTCCCATGGGCATCGATGAGCAGACGTTCACGCTCGACGACGCGAACGAACTCCGACGGGCGATCGGCGAGAGCGTGCGCGCGATCCGCCGGACGGAGACCACGCCGGAGGGGCAGATCGAGGTGCTCGGGTTCCTCGCCCGGGACGGCGCGTACAGCATCGCGGCGCTCGCACGGCTGCGACGGGTGCGCCACCAGACGATGCGGGTGACGGTGGCGGATCTCGAGGAGCAGGGACTCGTGGCGCGGACCCCGGACCCGGCCGATGCCAGGGGCGTGCTCGTCGCGCTGACCGACACGGGGCGGGAGGTGATCGCGTCCTCGCGCATCCGCCGGTCGACGCGGATCCTCGCGGCCGCCGAACGTGCGCTGACACCGTCCGAGCGAGCGGTCCTCGCGCAGGCCGCCGCCGTGCTCGACAAGCTGACGGCGGCGCTGCACGCCGACGGGCAGTGACCGGGGCGCTGCGGCGGCGGCCCGGCACCGCGACTGGTCGGCGACTCCTCAGACGCTGCGGAGACGGCCGGGCCCGGCCGGGAGCAGCCCGCCGCGGTACTCGAGGACGTCGTCGGAAGCGGTGACGGTCACCGACGCGGCACCGAACCGCCACGCCCGGTTGAACAGGTAGACGCCGAGGGCCGTCGTGCCCTCGTCTGGGACCGCCCACGTGCCCGTCCCCCACTGCGCCGGGTGCCCGACGCCGTCGATCGTCACGGTCGGCCGGGCGAACCACGCGAACGCGGGCTTCACGATCCGGAGCTCGACGCGACGCCTGGTCATCCCCGAGGGCAGCACTGCATCCACCGCCGAAGACTACGGGACGATCAGAGCTGCCGGAGCAACCGTGCGAGCTCGTCGAGGTCGTGCTCGGACCACCGCGAGAGCGCGCCCCGGAACTCGTCCCGAGCGGTGCTCCGTGTGCGCTCCATCCGTTCGATCGCGTCCGCGGTGGCCGCGACGATGATCGCCCGCCGATCCGTCGGGTCGGTCGACCGGGACACGAGCCCGAGCTCCTCGAGCTGGTGCAGCTGCCGACTGAGCACGCTCTTGTCGAACCCGAGGGCCTCGGCGAGGTCGCGCGCACCCGTCGGACCACCGACGACGAGCTCCACCAGTGTCCGGTACCCGGACGGCTGCAGGGCCGGATCGATGTCGTCGGAGCGCTGTCGCATCTGCTGGCGGTACGCGTTGTACAGGGCGGCGAACTGCCGCTCGAGCGTGTCGATGCGGGTCGCGATCCCGTCGGGGACCCCGGGTCCGGCCGACTCCGTTGGCTTGGTCACCTCACGAGTGTCGACCATGTGTCCTGCCACCGCCCTGCGAACCACTGGTCTCGATCACCGGGTTCGAGCCCGTGACGGTCCCGACACCGGCGAAGTCCTCGGCGGATCCCGCGAGCGGCCCCTGGTCGGTGGAGCGCTCGGCGACGGTCTTCGTGGTGAGCGGCTTGTTCGGCATGAAGACGATCGCCAGGACGAGGAGGATCGCGATCGGAGCGGCGATGAGGAAGATGTTCGCGACCGCCTGGCCGTAGGCGGACTCGATGATCTCGCGGACGCCGTGCGGCAGCTGGCTGACGGCCGGGATGCTGCCGGAGGCGAGCTCCTTCGCGACGGCTGCGCCCTTCTCGCCGAGCGCCGCGATCGCCTTGCCGAGCTCCGCCTGCTTGTCACCGATCAGGTCCGATACCCGGGTGCCGAGGACGGTCCCGAGGACGGAGACGCCGAGCGCACCACCGAGCGAACGGAAGAACGCGACACCGGCGGACGCCGCACCGATGTTCTTCGGCTCGGTGGTGTTCTGCACGACGAGGACGAGGTTCTGCATGACCGATCCGACCCCGGCGCCCATGACGAACATGTAGACCGCGACGACGACGTACGGGGTGTCGTACTGGATCGTGCCCATCAGTGCGAGACCGACCACGAGTGCGATCGACCCGATCGTCATGATCGGCTTCCACTTGCCCGTCTTCGTGACGAGCATGCCGCCGACGGTCGAGGCGATGAGCAGACCGCCGATCATCGGGATGGTGAGGAGGCCTGACTGCGTCGGGGTCGCCCCGCGGGCCAGCTGCATGTACTGCGCCAGGTAGACCGTCGCGCCGAACATGGCGATGCCGACGGCGATCGAGCCGATCACGGCCATCGTGAAGGTGCGGTTCCGGAAGAGGGTCATCGGGATGACCGGCTCCGTGGCGCGCAGCTCGACGAACACGGTGGCGACGAGCAGGACGACCGCGCCGATCACCATGACGAAGGACGTGGGCGACACCCAGTCGAAGTTCTTGCCGGCCAGCGTGACCCAGATCAGCAGCAGCGAGACGCCGCCCGCGATGAACGCGATGCCGAGGTAGTCGATCGAGACCTTGCGCTTCGGCAGGGCACGCAGCTTCAGGGTGAGCTGGAGCAGGATGATCGCGGCGATCGCGAACGGGACGCCGACGAAGAAGTTCCAGCGCCATCCGAGGCTGTCGGTCAGCAGACCGCCGAACAGCGGGCCGCCGACGGTGCCGACCGCCATGACGGCGCCGAAGTAGCCGCCGTAGCGCCCGCGCTCGCGGGGGCTGATGATGTCGGCGAGGATGATCTGGCTCAGCGCGGTGAGACCACCGGCGCCGAGGCCCTGCACCACGCGGAAGGTGATGAGCGTGCCGGGGTTCTCCGAGAAGCCGGCGAGTGCGGAGCCGAGGACGAAGATCACCAGCGACAGCTGGATGAGGAGCTTGCGGTTGAAGAGGTCGGCGAGCTTGCCCCAGACCGGGGTGGACACCGTCGTGGCGAGCAGGGTCGACGTCACCACCCACGTGTAGGCGCTCTCGCCACCACCCAGGTCGCCGATGATGCGCGGGAGCGAGGTGCTGACCACCGTCGACGCGAGGATCGCGACGAACATGCCGAGCAGCAGGCCGGACAGGGCCTCGAGCACCTGACGGTGCGACATCGCGGGTGCTGCGGACTCTTGGTCGTGCACGGCTGCTGGTGGTGTGTGTGACATCGGGCTCCCTCGGTGGAACGGGATGCCACGCTGCATCCGAAAAGTTGACAGACGTCAATCATCGCACATCGTTGACGTACGTCAACTAGTGCGTTCGCTGCACCGCTCCGCTAGATTGTTGAACAACTTCGGCGACGACAGGGGTACGCGTGACGACGATCGACCTGAACAGCGACCTCGGCGAGGGCTACGGCGCCTGGACGATGGGCGACGACACCGCGATGCTCGACGTCGTCTCGAGCGCGAACGTCGCCTGCGGCTTCCATGCCGGCGACCCGACGATCATGCTCGCCACGGCCCGCGCTGCGGCATCGCGTGGGGTCGCGGTCGGGGCGCACGTGGCCTACCGCGACCTCGTGGGCTTCGGTCGTCGTCCGGTCCAGGTCACGCCGGACGAACTGCACGCCGACGTCGTCCACCAGCTCGGCGCGATGGCGGCCACCGCACGGGTCGCCGGCACGACCGTGACCTACGTGAAGCCGCACGGCGCGCTGTACAACACCGCGTGCGCCGACCCGGTGCAGGCCGACGCGGTGACCCGGGCGGTCGCCGACGTCGACCCGTCCCTGGCCGTGCTCGCGCTGCCGGGGTCCGAACTCCTCCGTGCCGCCGAACGCCACGGACTGCGCACGGTCACCGAGTCCTTCGCGGACCGCGCGTACGAACCGGACGGGTCGCTGGTGTCGAGGAGCACGGCGGGCGCGGTGCTGCACGACCCGGACGTCGTGGCGGCCCGCGTGCTCCGGATGGTCGCCGAGGGCGTCGCCACCGCCGTCGACGGCTCGGAGATCCCGGTGCGCGCCGACTCGGTCTGCGTGCACGGTGACTCACCGGACGCCGTCGCGATGGCCCGCGCGATCCGTGCGCTGCTCACCGAGCAGGGCATCACGATCGCGCCGTTCGCCCCGGCGCCGTGAGGCCCGACGTGCGACCAGCGGGTGGCACCGCCCTGCTCGTCACGTTCGGGTCCCTGGCCGAGGTCGTGACGTTCCGCGCGGGGATCACCGCCGCGGTGCTCCCAGGCGTGACCGAGGTCGTGTCCGGCGCCCGCACACTCCTCGTCCGGTTCGACCCGGCCAGGACGGACGCCGGACGGCTCCGCGCCGACCTCGCGCGCGTCGAGCCCGCGGACACCGAGCGGGCCGGCGACACCGACCCGCTCGTCGTCCCCGTCACCTACGACGGCGACGATCTCGACGCGGTCGGCGCCATCACGGGCATGACGCGCGACGAGCTCGTCGCGTGGCACACGGATCAGGTCTGGACGAGCGCGTTCTGCGGCTTCGCCCCGGGTTTCAGCTACCTCACCGGCACCTCGCCGGCGTTGGACCTCCCCCGTCGCGACACCGCGCGGACCGCCGTCCCGAGCGGGGCCGTCGCCCTCGCGGGCGAGTTCAGCGCGGTCTACCCGCGGGTCTCGCCCGGCGGATGGCAGCTCATCGGCCGCACCGACGTCCCGATGTGGTCGGTCGACCGCGACCCACCGGCGCTCGCCCCCGCTGGCACCCGGATCCGCTTCGTGAGGGCCGACTCGTGAGCACACTCACCGTCCTGCGCGTCGGCTTCGGCGTCACGACCCAGGACCTCGGTCGCCCCGGCCTCAGCGACATGGGCCTCGGCGCAGCCGGCGCCGCCGATCGCGGGTCCGCAGCGCTGGCCAACCGCATGGTCGGCAACCGTCCGGACGCGGCCGTCCTGGAGGCCCTGCTCGGCTCCGTCACGCTCCGCGCCGATTCGCACGTGGTCACCGCCGTCACCGGGGCCGCTCCCGCGGTCCACGTCACGCGGGCGGACGGCTCGGTCCGCGGCGCGGCCGCCAACGAGATCGTCGCGCTCGACCCCGGCGACACGCTCGACATCGGCGTGCCGGACACCGGGCTGCGCACGTACGTCGCGGTCCGTGGCGGGTTCGCGGTCGCGCCGGTCCTCGGGAGCCGGTCGTGGGATTCGCTCGCGCGGCTCGGTCCGGCACCCGTGGTCGTCGGCGATGTGCTCGGCATCGGCGACGCAGCCGACGCGTGGCCCGTCGTCGACGCCGTCGCCCCGCCGCTCGGGCCATGGCAATGGGAGCCCGTCGTGCTCGACGTCGTGCCGGGTCCCCGCGACGACTGGTTCACGCCCGAGTGGCGGACGACGCTCACCGGGCAGGACCACCACGTCACGCAGGACAGCGACCGTGTCGGGGTCCGGACGACCGCCGCCGAACCACTGGTCCGGGCGGTCACGCACGAGCTCCCGAGCGAGGGCGTCGAGACCGGCTCGCTGCAGGTCCCACCGGCGGGCTTCCCCGTGCTGTTCCTCGCCGACCACCCGGTGACCGGCGGCTACCCGGTCGTCGCGGTCCTCACGCCGGGGTCCGTCGACCGTGCGGCACAGCTCCGACCGGGCGACACGGTCCGCTTCCGCGTCAGCGGATGAGCGCGGCGACGGCGTCGACGACGATCTGCCGCCGCCGTGCCGGGGTGACCGCTCGGACGAGTGGCTCGAACCCTGCCGGTGTCGTGCTCCACATCGCCGCTGTGGTGAGGACGAGCGCGAGGAGGACGGCCGGCCGGTAGCTCCGCGGGACGACGCCGGCGCGCTGCGCGTGCTCGATCGCCGACACGACGGCCTCGTTGGCGACGACGACGTCCTCGACGGGGCTGGCGTCCTGGCGTTCCAGGCGGTACCAGGTCGCCAGACGCAGCGCCCAGGGCCGACGGGCGTAGCTGTCGTGCAGTCGCCCGGCGTACTGCGGGAGGTCGTCGGTGTCGAGCGGCACGTCCTCGAGCGTCTCCGCGACGGATTGCGCGACGACCGCGTCGAACAGCCCTTCCTTGCTCCCGAAGTAGTGGAAGATCTGCGCCTTGTTGCTCGACGACGCCGCCGAGATGCGCTCGATCCGGGACGCTGCGAGCCCGACGGCCGCGAACTCGTCGCGCCCGGCGAGCAGGAGTCGAGCCCGGACGGCGTCGGCGGGCGGGGGCGTGAAGGCGGCCATGGCCACCACGCTACCGACTCGCGTCAGCGCTTCGCCGCACAGGTGACGGTGGCCGCACTCTGCCCGGAGACGTCGGCCGGGAGCGGCGACGACGTGGGCGGAGCCGATCCCCCGGGTGCCGACCCCCCTTGTGCCGATCCCCCTGGTGCTGTTGCTCCCCCCGGTGCGGCCGACCCGTCTGGTGCTCCTGACGGCGGGGCCGACGGGTCGCGGACGGCGGAGCGACCGAGGCTCTCCGCTCCGAGCACCACCGGCTGGTCCTGCTGCAGCACGGCGTTCAGGGCGCTCGCCGGACCCTTCGCGACCAGGACCCGCGCGGGGTCCGTCGGGTCGTCGACGACCGGGTACTGGACGAAGGACATGTTCGACAGCCCGACGGAGTTCACGGTGAGGGCCAGCCGTGCGAGCGTCGTCGGGTCGGCCAGCGTGTCGGAGAGCGTCATGTGCTTCGACGCCGTCGTGGCGAGCCGCAGGACCTTCCCCGGGTCGGTGAGCGTGCGGGCGGACACCGTCTGCCGCGCGAGCGCCGCCATGAAGGTCTGCTGGTTGCTGATCCGGGCGAGGTCGCTGGAGTCTCCGACGCCGTACCGAGACCGGAGGAACGCGGCCGCCTCCGCTCCGGACAGCTTCCGGTCGCCCGCCTGCAGGTCGAGCGCCGGGGTGACGTCGGTGTCGTGGATCGGGGTCGCGAGGCACACCTCGACCCCACCGACGGCGTCCGCCATCGCCACGACGCCGTCGAAGGTGATCATGCCGGCGTAGCCGATCTGGAGTCCGGTGAGTTGGTCGATCGTCTTCGCGACACAGGCGAGCCCGTGTTGCTCGCCCCCTCGGCCGAGCGCGGTGTTGAGCATCGCTGCCGGCACCGCGGGCACGACCGTGCCCTGGTCGTCCTCGCACGCGGGGATCGGGACGACGAGGTCGCGCGGGAAGCTGACGACCGCCATGTTGGTGTGGTCCGCGGAGATGTGCACCAGCAGGTTCGAGTCGTTGTGCCCGACGCCGGAGCTCGCACGGAGGTTCGCCGCGTCGTCGAAGCCGGCACCCTGCCCCTCGCGGGTGTCCGTCGCGACGAGCAGCATGTTCACCTCGCCGGTCGCGGCCGTCAGCTGCGGTGCGGCGCTCGAGTGACTGCCCGGCATCGCGAGCGAGACCGTCGGCTTCGCATCACGCACCACCTGCCACGACGCGATCGCGGCGACGGAACCGACGCTCACCAACCCGATCGCGGCGACCGCGGCGACGGCCTTGACCGCCGGACCGAGCGTGCCGTGTCGACGCTGCCGACCGTGTCGCGCAGCGGGTACCCCACCGCGCGTCACCGGACCGCCCCCGTTGCGAACCCCTCATCGTGCATGTCGTCAGTCTCGACCAGTGCCCGCGGACGCCGGATCATCCTTTGGTCGATGATCCGGGGCCGATGGTCTGAATCGGTCCGTCCGCGTTGCCGGCCCGCGACGGCGCTCGTAGTGTCGACGTGTCGCTGGCGGACGAGCCGTCGAGCGGACGAGGAGCGTTGCATGTCGAACCGCGAGACCGACCCCCGGACCACCGGAGCCGCGTTCCGTCGCTCTGCCGCCACCGTGGCGGTCGCCTGCGCCGTGGCCGGATCGCTCGTCGGTCTCGGTTCCGTCGGCGCCCTCGCCGCACCGGAACGCACCTCGGCGCACGGCTCGACTCCGACCGCCCAGCCGACGCCCGTGCCGAAGGTGCAGTACGGCGATGCGGACATCGCGCGGTTCCAGGCATCGCCGTACGCGGACGACGCGGTCGCACTGGCCGCGGCGTGGAACACCGACGTCACGACGGCGAAGGGTCGAGCGGGCGCCGATCTGCGAGCCGGGACCGCGCTGCCGTTCGCCGCCGGGGACGCCGCCAGCTACCCGTTCACGCAGGAGCAGCAGCGCAACGCCTTCTTCCTCGGGTACGGGGACTTCCAGCAGGCTCTGGGGCTCGCCGTCGCCTGGGGCGTGCCCGACGTCGACACCGTGAAGACGAAACTCGGAGCTGGGGTGATCGCCCACCGACCCATGCCGGCACCGCCGACGACGTACACCGATGCCGAGTACGCGCGGGCGTTCACCGCGAGCGGGTACGACGACGGCGACGGCGCCCGTTTGGCGGCCCTCTGGCAGAGTCCTTCGACCTACAGCGCCGAGGTCACGGCGGGGAAGGCGCTCCTCGCCGGCGCCACGCTGCCGCTCTGATCGTGCCGACCACGGAGCCCCTCACCGCGCGGGTCGGTTTCGAGGTCGAGCTGCTCGCCCCCGCCGGCAGCAGTCGCCGCGCGTTGGCCGAGCGGATCGCCCTCGAGCACGGCGGCAGCGTCCACCGGGTACTCCACGTCGATTCCGAGCCGTCGCTCGTACCGGGCATGGGCCAGTTCTGGCACCTGACACCCGGGTACCGGATCGACGACGCGACCGGGACCGAACTCGCCACCCTGGTCGACGACATCACGATCGTCGAGGACATCCGACGCGACCAGCTCGCCGCCCGGTGCGGGGAGACCGGCCACCAGGGGTGCCCGCTCTGTCGACCGGAACCGGACCGCGACGCGTTCCGGATCCTGTCAGACGACCTCCGGCTCCTCCGGCTCGCCGGGGACACCACCGGTGCGCGGACACGCTTCGAACACGCCCTGGACGGCATCGCCCGGGTGTTCGACGTCCCGGTCGAGACGGTCGGCGCGGTGCGACGGGTCCGCGACCGCGCCGGAGCGAGCATCGCCATGGCGACCGCGGTCGCACCGGGGCGTGAACGACCGTGCGAGATCGTGACGCCGCCGATCCGCTCCGGGCACGCCGAAGCGCTCGAGGCGCTGCTCGGACCGGCGCGGGCGCTCGGCTTCTTGGTCCCGGTCGAAGCAGCCGTCCACCTACACCTGGATGCCGGTCCGTTCCGGAGCGTCCCGGCGTTCGCGAACGTCGTCCGGTTGTTCACCGGGTACCGCAGTGGGCTGCACGCCGTCCTGGGGACGAACCCGCACTGTGTCCGGACCGGCGCACTCCCCGAGGCCCTCACGACGGTGGTCGACACCGAGTCGCGGTCCGGCGCGGACTGGCCGCGACTGCAGGAAGCAGTCCGTACGCTCGGACTCACGAAGTACCTCGACGTGAACCTCACCGCGCTCCTGACCGACACCCCGCCCCGTGACACCATCGAGGTCCGGATCCTGCCCGGCATGCTGGACGGCGAGGACATCACGGGGCGGGCGGCGATCGTGCAGGCCCTCCTGGAACGGTGCCTGGATCCGACGCCGCTCCCGCAGCCACCGCGTGGGGTGCCGTCCGAGGAGGCGCTGCTCGTCCTCCTCGCCGACGCTCGGGCCCGACAGCTGCAACGCATCCGTCCGGCGTTAGCGTGAGACCCGTGCGACGGCGACGCGAACCGATGGTCCTGCTCCGGGGACCCTCGCGACGACGGCTCGTCGTCATCGCAGCGGGCACCGCCGCGTACTTCGTCGGACTCGCCGTGGCGCTGCACCTGGCCTGGTACCCACAGGGGCTCCCCGGCTACGTGTTCTTCGGGGTCGCCGCCGCCGTCGCCGCGGCGACCTGTGTGCGATGGCCGTTGGAGACGTTGACGAACCTCACCGCCTTCACGGCGTACGTCTGTCTCGCTCCGCTGCCTGAGGAGATGTACGGGTTGTACGTCCGGCCGCCGGAAGCGCTGATCCCCCTCGCCCTCGTCACCTTCCTGATCATCTCGAACGGCGGTCCGGTGATCGCCCCCGCTGCCACGTTCGGCACGCTCGCGGTCCTGACGATCGTTCCGTGGAAGGACGTCGTGCAACTGGCCACCGAACACCGTCCGTGGTCCGAGGCCGCCCTCATCGACTCCGGGACGGACCGGTCGGTGCTGCTCGGCGAACTGATCGGCTGCGCGCTCGTCGTGCTCGTCGCCGTGATGCTCCGGCGGCAACGGCGGGTCACCGCGCAGCTCGCCGAACAGAACCGCGAGCTGACACGCCTGCAGGCCGCCACGATCGCGCACGCCGCCGAACGCGAACGCACCCGCGTCGCCCGCGAGGTGCACGACGAGGTGGCGCACCACGTCGCCGCACTCGTCATCCACGCCCAGTCCTCCCTGCGGATCGCCGACCGCGACCCCGGACAGCTCGTCGACGCCATGCGGGTCGTCGCCGAGGGCGGCCAGGACGTCCTCGCGCGCATCCGCTCGGTCGTCCGTGTCCTCCGCGTGCCCCCGGAGACGGCACCGGCACTCGGCAGCCTCACCGACGAACTCCTCGCCCTCTGCGAACGGATCCGCGCCATCGGGTACGACGTGGACAGCAGCGTGACGGTCCGTGGAGAGGTCCCCGAGCGCGAACGCGCCGCCATCCTCGGCATCGTCCAGGAGAGTCTGACGAACGTCATGCTGCACTCGTCCGCGCGGACGATCTGCATCACGGTGCAGGAGCAGCAGTGGTCCTGGACCATCGACGTGACCGACCCCGGTCCGAAGCAGGAGCGGTTCCCGAGCGTGCCCCGGGGCGGCTCGGGGATCCCCTCGATGCGGGAACGGGCCGGTACGTTCGGCGGCGGCGTGGTCGCCGGACCGAACGGGGACGGGTCGGGGTGGTCGGTGTCGGCCACGATCCCGATGATCACCCCCTCGAACAAGGAGACGACCAGATGACGCTGCGGGTACTCGTCGTGGACGACCAGGCGATCGCACGAGCAGGCCTCGCGACGATGCTGGACGCCGAGGACGACATCGACGTCGTCGGCCAGGCGCACGACGGCGAGAGCGCGGTGCGGGCGGCGCTCGCGACCGAGCCCGACGTCATCGTCATGGACATCCGGATGCCCGGCCTCGACGGCATCGGTGCGACGCGGCGGATCCTCGCCGCACAGGCCTGCGCGGTCGTGCTCATCACGACCTTCGACGACGACCAGTACCTCTTCGACGGCATCGCAGCCGGTGCTTCCGGCTTCCTGTTGAAGGACTCCGGGCCGGACCTCATCGGCGCCGCCGTCCGCGCCGCCGCCCGCGGGGACTCCCTCATCGACCCGGCGATGACGCGTGCGCTGATCGACCAGTCGATCGCCCCCGCTCCGGCTCGGCGGGCCGACGCGGTCCAGCAAGCCGCTCTGGCGTCGCTCAGTGACCGCGAACGAGACGTCCTCAGCGCCGTCGCCCGCGGCCTGAGCAACGGGGAGATCGCCAGCGAGATGTTCCTCAGCACCGCGACCGTGAAGAGCCACATCTCGAGCGTCTTCGCGAAGACGGGCACGAAGACCCGCGTGCAGGCGGTGGTGTTCGCATTCGCGACGGGCTTCACGGATCCGAGCACCGGCGAGCCGGTTCCACCATCGGGCTGACCGCGAACCGCGGTGATTCCGACGAAGGGAGGAACGCGAGGCCGCCAGGACGCGCAACGTGGAGACATGCGCACCATCCGGATCGGTCTCAGTCTCCTCGCCGCCACCGCCACCCTGGCGGCACTCTCCGCCTGCTCGGGCACCGGCACCCCGACAGCGTCCCCGACCGCCACGTCGACCGCCGACGCCACGACCACGACCGCCACGCAGCACGCGACTCCCCCGACGTCCCCGTCGCCGTCAGCAACGGGAACGGCACAGGGGTCGTGCGGCACCGAGTCCGCTGCGACGGCCGTGCAGCAGGCGGTCGCGACCCTGCCCCGCCCGGTCCCGAACCTGCCGGACGCGACGTGGGACGCATCGCACGCGGACACATCCGGGTACGACCCGTGCGCCGCGCTCGCGTGGTCCGTCGTCTCGGTGACCGACGGGACGCCGAGCTCCCCGAACGCCATCCTGCTGTTCCACGACGGCAAGTACCTCGGCACCGCCACCAAGGTGCAGTACCCGTTCGAGCCGACGGTCACCCGGAAGTCCGACACCTCGATCGCGGTCACCTACCGGTACGCGAAGCAGACCGACGCGAACGCGAACCCGTCGGGCACCGCGGACGCCACCTTCACGTGGGACGACGCGGCCGGCAAGGTCGAGATGCAGGGCGCCGTCCCGCCTGCGACGTCCTGACCGACCACGGGCGCGCCCGCTCCGGGTTCGGAGCCGACCTCACAGCGTGAGCGCCCACTCGAGCTGTTCGGTCTCGAACACCGGTCGGAGGATCTGCCGCTCCTCGGCGCCGATACCGAGATCGGCCGCGACACGGTCCCAGCGGGACACGGCCACCGCGACGCTCCGGAGGATCTCCCGGGCGGCCGGGTCGCGGAGCCGGAACGCAGTCGCGATCGCGAGGAGGTTCCGGAGCTGCCGATCCGAGGGATCGTCTCGATCACTGATGGCACGCGAGTCGATCACCCCGCGCTGTCGGCTCGGATTGACGTCGAACAGCGGAGAGAGCCGCCAACCATCCGCTGTGTGGAGGAACGCATGGTTCCTCCAGTGGTCGTCGACGTTGTTGACGAGGACGGACAAGGCGATCCGCGCGTACATCTCTCGGAGGTCCGTGGCCGCCGCGACGCTCCAGTCCGCGATCGTGTCCGCGAAGTCCTCGTAGGTCGCCCGGGAGCCGTCGTCGTGCGCGCCCAGCCCGATGGCCGATCGTCCGGACAGGTAGCCGTTCCGCAGACCCGTGTCGTCCCGATCGAACCGTTCGGAGACGAGCACGGCGCGGCCGGCGCCCGTCGGAACGAGCGTCCACCGCGGCGTGGTCATCCCTCCGGCCGCAGCAAGAGTCAGGGCGACGCCTTCCCACCGTTCGACATCAAAACGGCCGTCTTTCGAGTGTGGGAGCTTCGCCAGGGCGAGGCGCCCTTCGGACGTCAGGACGTTGGCCTTCGGCCGTGCACCGCCCGGCGACGTCGCGACGTCGTTGAGGTAGGCAATGTCGTCGTCCGAGGCCCGATCGTCCTCGTACCGTTGTGCTGCCTCCACGATCCGGGCGAGATCATGCAGGTTCGCGACACCCTGCTCGCTCGAGAGCCAGGAGCCATCGGCTCGGAACCTGAGCGCTCCGGCACGGGTGTGGTCGGCAACACCGAGCAGGTAGTCGAACTCGCCGAGCCTCGTCGGCAGATCGGCGTCGTGTCTGCGCCGCCGAGCGTGATCGGCACGGATGAGCTTCTGACCCCAGTCGTCCGGTGCCGCGTCGCTGAAGGCACCGGGTAACGTCTGGTTCTCGGCGGTGTAGATCCGCCCACTGACCATCGGGAGGTCCGGCGAGATCTGCCAGCCCCGGGGCAGCCATCCAGCGTCGTACTCGAAGGACGAGGACGCCAGAGTTCCTCTCCCCAAGAACGACGGTCGCAACGTCCCGATGCGGTAGTCGCCGTCGGCTTCCGTCGTCCACACCTCGACCTCAGTCGGGATCACAGCTTTCCGCCACCGCTCAGGAGATCGTCGATCCGCGCTCGTGCAGCGTCGCTTCTGTACGGGTCGATGCCAGCGATGACTGCGTCAGCAATGCCGAGGGCGCCGAGAACCGCGAAGAGCGAGTCGATACGGCCGCCTTCACCAGCCTCGATCGCCCTGAGTGTCTGCCGTGTCACCGCGGCTCGTTCGGCAAGTTCGGCCGCCGAGAGCCCATTGAGTGCCCGCCACCGGCGGATGTTCTCTCCGAACGCGGTGAGCTGCCGTCTCCGCCGGAGAGATGAACGTTGCACCATGACTGCCTCCTGGTAGGAAATGGTGCCAGAAAGTATCCGATCTGTAATGATTTCCACCCATTTGGCGATCAACTGGCGGCGCGCTCCCTCGCTTCCATCGCGTCCCAGGCGAAGCTCGCGAGCCAGTGCGTCGAGTAGTACTCCTCGCCGACGCTTGCGGCCAATCCCGACGCGAGGAGCCGATCCGCCGCCTCGTCGAGCACCGCAGCGAGCGGCTCGCCGTCGCCCAACGCGTCAGCGATGCGGCGGGCCGATCCGGCGCGCGACAGGTCGAGCCCGAACAGGTGCACCTGCTGCGGGTCGTTCTCGTCGCGGACGGTGGTCGAGCTGAGGATCGCGTCGCCCGGCTGCACCTCGGACAAGAACGCGCGGGCCCACGGCGCGAACTCCGCCGCCGGCAGCACCGCGCGCATGAGGTCCGCCTCGGCCAGGCCCGCGGACAGGAAGTCGTGCCCGCTGCGCTCCCAGGCGAACGGCCACCCGGCGTCGTCCCCGAACCACTGCCGCGCAGCGCGCTCGCACGTCGCCGCGAGTTCGTCGCGCCCGAGGGACCGTGCCGCCTCGAGCACGAGCAGCAGCCCGAACGCGGAGTTCGCGTGCACGCCGTGGCGCACCGGGTGGGCGGCGCCGTCGACCCAGTTCGTGACGAGTTCCTCGACGACGTCGACCAGTGGGACGAACCCGGGCGCGAGGGACCGGATCGCCAGGACCTCTGATGCGGTGACCTCGGCGGCGAGCCGCATCAGCCAGGCCCATCCGTACGGGCGCTCGTAGTGCGGCGTCCCGCGGAGGTACGCCGCTTCCGTCGCGAGGTGATCCGCGCTGAGGTGGGCCTGCAGGACGGAGGTGAGCCGTGCCTCCAGTCCGGTCGGCAGACCGAACGCGACCAGGCGCGCGGCGAGCCAGTGCATGTGCACCGAGGAGTGCCAGTCGTAGGACGTGGCGAACGCGGGGTGCAGCTCGACGGGGAGCGCCCGGTCGTCCGGACCGGACGTCGTGTGGTGCGCCGCGTAGGGGTACTCGCGGGTGGTGTTCTCCACGGCGACGGCCGCGAAGCGGTCGGCCCAGGCGATGCGGGCCAGATCAGAATGCGACAAGGTACATGACTCCCATGTTGACGACGAGCAGGATGGCGGCGGTCGGGATCTGCGCCTTGATCGGCCCGTACTTGTCCCGCATCTCGAGCAGGGCAGCGGGGACGAGGTTGAAGTTCGCGGCCATCGGGGTGACGAGGGTGCCGCAGAAGCCGGCGAGCATGCCGATGGCGAAGATCGCGGCCGGGTTGCCGTCGAAGCCCTGGACGAGCACCGGCCAGCCGATCGCGGCGGTCATGATCGGGAAGGCGGCGAACGCGTTGCCCATGATGATCGTGAACAGCGCCATGCCGAGGCAGTAGACCACCACCGCGGCGATCAGGGAGCCGCCGGGCAGGATCGTCTTGATGATCGTCCCGACGGCGTCGCCGACCCCGGCCTGGGTGAAGACGATGCCGAGCGTGGAGAGCATCTGCGGCAGGAGCGCTGCCCAGCCGATGGCCTGCAGCAGGCGGCCGCCCTCGCGCAACGGCGTGGCGACCTTCGGTGGCCGCAGGATGAACACCGCGACGACGACCGCGAGCACCGACCCGATGCCGAGTCCGGTCAGGGTCGCGCTGCCCTCGGCGAGGAGCGGCTTGCCACCGATCGACACGAGGGGACCGAGCGTCGCGACGAGCACCGCCACGACCGGCACGACCAGCGCCGGCACGAAGAGCCGGTTGCCGTACCGCGCGGCGAGGGTCGCGCGTTCCGCGGGGCTGGTCGTCGCGAGCACGCCCGTCGCACTGCTCGGACGAACGGTCACGCCGGTGGGTTCCGCGGGCCCCGTCTCCGCGCCCGCGCCCGCTCCGGGAACGGTCGCGACCCGGGTGCGGCTCGGCCGGCCGCCCCGTGCCGTCGTGCCGGTGAAGCCGAGCCCGGCGAGCGCGACCATCACGAGGACCGCGATCCCCAGCACCCACGCCGGAGCCGTCTTCGCCGTGACGAACGTGCCGTAGAAGAAGGACAGGCCGAGGATCCCCCAGAAGCCGGCGTTGCCGAGACGCTTGGCGTGCGTGGTGTCCGTCACGATCAGGACCGCGACGGCGATGAAGAACGCCCCGATGAGCCAGTAGAGCCATTCGCTGGTGATCACGCGGTCGCTCCGATGCTCGCCGAGGTGTCCGAGTTCCGCATGTCCGCGGCCATCCGGTCGAGCTTCCGGTCGAACAGCAGCAGCCGTGTGCCGTGCACCAAGAGCGCGGCGATGCCCGTCGGGATCGCCCACAGCGCCAGGTCGATCGGCTCGAGCGACAGCCCGTACGTCGCGTCGACGAAGGTCGTGATGAGCAGGATGGAGCCGACCGCGACGAAGACGTCCTCGCCGAAGAACACCCCCACGGTGTCCGACGACGCCGAGTAGCCCTTGATCTTCTCGCGCATCCGCTCGTCGATCCGGCCGTACTTCTTCGTGGCCGCGCCTTCTGCCATCGGGTGCACGAGCGGACGGACGGTCTGTGCCGGACCGCCGATGCTCGTCAGGCCGACGGCCGCGGTGATCTGCCGGACCGCCAGGTAGCCCGCCAGGATCCTGCCGGTCGTGAGCTTGTCGAGCTTCGCGATGAGTCGCTTGGCCTGGTCCTGCAGGCCGTAGCGCTCGATCAGGCCGATCACCGGCAGGACCAACGCGAAGGTGGTGACGGACCGGCTGGAGGCGAACCCGTTGCCGAACGCGTCGAGGATGCCGACGGGACCGATCCCGCCGATGGCCGCGGTGACGATGCCCGCGACGGTCACGACGAGCAGCGCGTTGACATGCAACGCGAACCCGACGATGACGACGGCGACGCCGATGAGGACGAACATGCGGGACAGTCTGGACGTGATTGTTCAACAATCGCAAGACCCTGCCGGGATCTGTAACACCACGGTCACACGCCTGCCCTGTGGAGGGATCGTGCCAGGATCGTCGGCATGACCCGAACCGTCGGCACCGCTGAGTCCGTCGCCGACCGGCTCCGTTCCGCCATCTCAGCCGGGGACTTCTCCCCGGGCGCGCAGCTGTCCGAGGAACGGCTGAGCGAGCAGCTCGGGGTCTCACGGAACACCCTGCGCGAGGCGTTCCGGCTCCTCGCGAGGGATCGTCTCGTGGAGCACGTGTTCAACCGTGGGGTGTTCGTCCGTCGGCTCTCCGCGGACGACGTCGCCGACCTCTACGCCGCCCGACGGGTGCTCGAGGACGCGGCGGTGCGCGCGATCCTGCCGGACTCCCCCGCGCTGGCGTCCGCCGCTGACGCCGTCGACGCCGCACACGCAGCAGCAGCCGCCGGGAACTGGCGCGCCGTCGGCACCGCGGACATCGCGTTCCACTCGGCGCTCGTCCGGGCCGTGCCGAGCACCCGGGTCCACGCACTCATGGACTCGTTGCTCGCGGAGATGCGGCTGGCGTTCCTCACGACGGACGACCCCGCGTCGTTCCACGCCGGGTTCGTGGAGCGGAACGCCGCGATCGTCGCGGCGCTGCGCGCCGGGGACACCTCGGCTGCGTCAGCGCTGCTGACCGACTACCTCGACGACGCGGAGCGGACGCTCCGGACGGCCGCGCCCCAGGTGGGCTGACAACGCCATCGAGCGATCGAGTGCGCAGACGATGTGACTCATCCGCGCGCGGGAGCAGCTTTTCTGCGCACTCGACGCACGGCCCTCGAGCACGCACTCGACGCACCGCTCTGCGCACGCAACGCGCGGTCATCTTGATGAGCAGCAGTAATAGGTATGAGCACCTTGACCGGGGCACATCGAGGCGTCGATCATCGGGTCCGTGACGGGCAACGCCGCCCGCCACGGAACGATCCCCGGAGGACGCAATGCCTGCACGATCCACCTCGTTCGGTCTCTCCCGCCGGTCCCTGATCGTCGGTGCCTCTGCCGTCGCCGCACTCGCGACCGCCGACACCGTCGTGGGCCCCTGGCGAGCAGCGGCCGCAGCTCCCACGGACTTCGCGCGGTACCGGTCGCAGTGGCTGGGCACGCTGATCGCGGACTACGACGCATCCGACCCCGTCCTGGTCGCCTACGTGCAGGACACCGCCACGGCAGCGAACGTGTTCTGGCACGGCGCGACGCCGCTCGACACCTCGGCGAACCGCACGACGCTCTGGGCCGACCTGGCGAGCCCCACCACCTCGTCGACCGTGACGAGCACCGCCAACCGACTGCGGCAGCTCGCACTGGCGCTGCGCTCCCCCGGCTCGAGCCTGTCCGGCAACAGCGCCCTGCGCGCCGACCTCGTCTCGGCGCTGGACTGGTTCCTCGCGCACAAGTACGACGCGACGTCGTACTACGACAACTGGTGGGACTGGCAGATCGGGACCCCACTGGCGCTGAACGACTTCGTCGTGCTCATGTACGACGACCTGTCCGCCGCGCAGATCAGCACGGCGATGGCCGCGATCGAGCACTACGAACCCGACCCGAAGGTCACCGGCGGCGCGACCTCGACGGGCGCGAACCGCAACTGGGCCTGCGCGGTGACGATGCTGCGCGGTGCGATCAGCGGCGATCAGGCGGTCATCGACGGTGCACGCCACGACCTCGAGACGATCTTCCCGTACGCGACGTCGGGCGACGGGATGTACACGGACGGCGGGTTCGTCCAGCACGTGACGTACGCGTACACCGCGGGGTACGGCCTGTCCCTCCTGCAGGTCCTCAGTTCGATGATGGTCGCGTCGCTCAGCACCCCGTGGGCGTTCTCGACCGCGCAGGTCGCCGAGGTGTTCGACTGGACGCAGGACAACTTCGCCCCGTGGGTCTACGGCGGCGGCTTCATGGACATGAACCACGGTCGTGGGATCTCCCGGTTCTACGAGACCGACCGCCGGCAGGGCAGGCTCGTTCTCGGCGTCCTGCTCCAGCTCGCCGCCGTGTTCCCCACGACGGGAGCACAGCAGCTCCGGTCCCAGGTCAAGGGGTGGCTCACCGCCTACGACTCGTACACATTCGCCGGGAGCACGCCGGGGGAACGCCAGCCGGGGTTCTTCACGTACGACCCCGTCCCCATCCAGCAGGTCCTGCTCACGTCGGTGGTCCTCGGGCGCGCGCTGATGGCCGACACGGCTGTGCCGGTCGGCGACGAGTCGACCAGGACCGTCGTCGCGACCTCGATGGCACGAGCGGTGCACCGCAGACCGGGGTTCGCGATGGGGTTCGCGATGGAGACCACCGCGATCAAGCCGTACGAGTGCGCCAACGGCGAGAACCGGATGGGCTGGTACCAGGGCGAGGGAGCGGTCTACCTGTACCTGCCGAACCAGCTCGGGCACTGGGCGAACGAGTGGTGGCCCACCGCGGACAAGACCCGCATCCCCGGGACGACCGTCGTCCAGAAGACCCCGACCGTCGGCGTCGGCGTCCGCTCCACCGTCGCGAACACCTGGGCCGGCGGCGCGGTGCTCGACGGCGACGCGGCGATCGGGATGGGCCTGTCGTTCACGACGCAGCCGCTCCGTGCGCGGAAGTCGTGGTTCTGCATCGGCGACGCGGTCGTCTGCCTCGGCGCGGGGATCACGAGCAGCGACGGCAACGTCGTCCAGACGATCGTCGAACAGCGCAACGTCGGACCGTCCGGGCGCACCGCACCGATCATCGACGGCGCGACCTTCGACACCGTCCGGAGCACCCCGACCGCGTTCACACCGAAGTGGGCGTACATCCCGAGCACCTGCGGGTACCTGTTCCCGCAGGATGGCACCACGGTGCAGGTCGTGCGTGAGGACCGCACCGGCAAGTGGACGGACATGGACGACCGTGGCACGTACGAGGACGGCACGACGTACTCGCGGCGGTTCATCGGGTTCTGGATCGACCACGGCACCGACCCGACCGACGCCCAGTACGCGTACATCCAGCTCCCCGGCGCGACCCAGGCGCAGGTCGCCGGGGCCGCAGCCACGATGGCCGACGTGACCATCGCCGCGAACACCGACGACGTGCAGGCCGTCACCAGGAAGACCGGCGCGGCGACGAGCACCGACCACGTCACGATGGCGAACTTCTGGAAGGCCACCACGCCACCGAAGGCCGCCGGCATCCAGGTCGACCAGCGGGCGTCCGTGGTGCTCAACCGACAGGGCGACCAGCTGTCCGTCGCCGTCAGCGACCCGACCCAGCGCGTCACCGGCGAGGTCGTCGTCACGCTCGACAGCGCCGTGCTCGAGCGCGACCCGGCGGATCCGGGCGACACCGAGGTCCGCGTGGTCTCGACGAGCCCGCGGCTGCAGATCGCGGTCCCGGTCGGCGGCGCAGCAGGGAGGTCGTTCGTGGCCCGGTTCCGGACCTCCTGAACCGGCGGGGAGATCATTTTCACGATATTTCGCTGCTCATACGTATGAATGAGCGATATCGCGTACGGTCATCCGTATTACCTCATCGACGAGGTCGACAGCCCCGGAGCAGACCCCATGCCAGCACCCCACGCACGCGTCACACAGCGCATGATCGCCGACATCGCCGGCGTGAGTCAGTCCACCGTGTCGCTCGTGCTGAACGGCAAGGCGGATGAGACCCGTCGGATCCCGGCGGCGACCCGGGACCGCGTGCTCGACGTCATCCGCGAGACCACCTACGTCGCGAACCCGGTCGCGCGGAGCCTCGTCGGCGCGACGAACGACCTCATCGGCGTCTTCACGTACGAGCCGGCGTTCCCGAACCGCTCGTCGGACTTCTACACGCCGCTGCTCACCGGCATCGAGAGCGCCGCGGAACACGTCCGGGCCGACCTGCTCGTGTTCACGAGCACCCCCGTCGTGAACGGCAGGCGGCGGCTGTTCCACGAGTCGAACCGCCTGCGGCTCGCGGACGGCTGCATCCTGCTCGGCCGCGAGATGGACGCCGACGAGCTCGAACGGCTGCTGGACACGGACTACCCGTTCGTGGCCATCGGCCGTCGCGATGCCGCCGGTGGCCGGGTGCCCTACATCGGTGTCGACTACGCGGCCGCGACACGGGCGCTCGTCCAGCGTGCGCTCGACCTCGGGCACGCCCGGTTCGGCCTGCTGCGCCTGCCACTCGGTGCCGAGTCGTCCCGTGACCGGCGTGCCGGCATCGTCACCGCCCTCTCCGGAGCCGGGCTCGACACGGCGGACGCACTCGTGGAGACCACGGTGACCGACCACCGGACGGTGGCCGACGCGTGGGAGGCGATCCGAGCCTCCCGTCCGACCGTCGTCCTGGTCGAGGACCCGGATGACGGCGAGGAGCTGCTCGAACTGCTCGCCGACGACGTCCCTGCCAGGGTGTCGGTCGTCGTGCTCGGTGAGCACACCCGTCACCGCGACCGCGGGACGGACGTCACGCGGCTCAGCGCGCCGCGGACCGAACTCGGCGCCCGCGCCGTCGCCGCGCTCACCGAGCGCATCGCCGCCGTCCAACGCGGCGATGCCCCGGATCCGGTGCAGGAGCTCCTCGCCTGCACACTCGTCGCCGGCACCACACTCGGCCCGCCGCCGCGCTGAGCCGAACGCGCCCGACCGCACGCCACCGCGGCCGCCCGCGCGCACCCGATCCCGTCCGAACCCGCTCACTCCCCGAACCGCCCCGATCCGTCAGGAGTCGCTCCACCATGCCCGGAACCACCCCAACACCGCCGCCGACCGTCGACGCCACCACGGACGCCGTCACGACCGACGTCGTCGTCATCGGCGGCGGCCTCGGCGGCGTCGCTGCCGCACTCGCCGTCTGCCGAGCGGGTCGACGCGCCGTCCTCACCGAGGAGACGGACTGGCTCGGCGGTCAGCTGACCAGCCAGGCCGTCCCACCGGACGAGCACCCGTGGGTCGAGCAGTTCGGCGTCACCCGGAGCTACCGCGCCCTGCGCGACGGCATCCGCGACCACTACCGCCGGGCGTACCCGCTCCGCGCCGAGGCAGCCGCGCTCGCCGACCTGAACCCCGGTGCCGGCCGCGTGAGCAAGCTCTGCCACGAGCCGCGCGTCGCACTCGCGGTGATCGAGGAGATGCTCCAGCCGTACCGCACCGCCGGACTCCTGACGGTCCTGCTCGACCACCGCCCCGTCGCCGCGACGGCCGACGGGGACCGTGTCACGAGCGTCACCGTCGAACGGACGGACGGCCGCCGGACCGAGCTCCGTGGCGCGTTCGTCCTCGACGCGACCGAGACCGGCGACGTCCTGCCGCTCGCCGGCGTCGAGCACGTCGTCGGCGCCGAGTCGCGCGACGAGCACGGCGAGCCGCACGCACCGGAGGTCGCCGACCCCGCGAACCAGCAGGGCATCACGTTCTGCTTCGCCGTCTCGCACCACGAGGGCGAGGACCACACCATCGAGCGCCCCGAGATGTACGACTTCTGGCGCTCGTACCAGCCGGACTTCTGGCCGGCGCCGCTCATCGGGTTCCTCGCACCGGACCCGCGCACGCTCGAGGCACACCCGCGCACCTTCGAGCCGAACCCCGACACCGACCCCCTCGCCGTCAGCGCCGACCAGAGTGCGGACGCCGGCGACAAGGAGCTGTGGGGCTTCCGGCGGATCGTCGCGCGGAAGCTGTTCGCGGACGGGGCGTTCGAGTCCGACATCTGCCTCGTCAACTGGCCGCTCAACGACTACTGGCTGAAGCCCGTGATCGGGACCTCCGGTGACGCCGAGGCCGACGCGGAGACCACCAGGCAGGCGCTGTACGAAGCACGACAGCTCTCGCGCTCCGTCCTGTACTGGCTGCAGACCGAGGCACCCCGACCGGATGGTGGATCGGGCTTCCCCGGTCTCCGACTGCGCGGCGACGTCACCGGCAGCGAGGACGGTCTCGCCAAGGCCGCCTACATCCGCGAGTCCCGCCGGATCCGTGCGGTGACCACGATCGTCGAGCAGGACGTCTCCGCCGAGGTCGTCGGCGTGACCGGCCGGACGCGCTGCCGCGACTCGGTCGGCGTCGGCAGCTACCGGCTCGACCTGCACCCGTCCACCGGCGGCGACAACTACGTCGACATCGCGAGCGTCCCGTTCGAGATCCCGCTCGGCGCCCTCGTCCCGCAGCGTGTGACGAACCTGCTGCCCGCCGGCAAGGACATCGGCACCACCCACATCACCAACGGCTGCTACCGGCTGCACCCCGTCGAGTGGAACGTCGGCGAGGTCGCCGGCGCACTCGCGGCCCACTGCATCGCGACCGACTCCACCCCCCAGGCCGTCCAGGCCGACGACGACCGCTTCGCCGCCTTCGCCGCCGGTCTCGACCGCGACGGCGTCGAGCGGCACTGGCCAGCGGTCCAGGGCTACTGACGCACCCTGACGCTCCACCTCACCCGAAAGGTCACAACGACGTGAAACCCAACGCACTGCGCATCGGCATCGACGTCGGTGGCACGTTCACCGACGCGGTCGCCATCGACGCCGCCACCCTGCAGCTCATCGGGCAGGCCAAGGTCCCGACGAGCCACGACCACCCCGACGGCGTCGCACACGGCATCGTCGAGGCGCTCCACCAGCTGCTCGAACGGATCGGTCGTTCCGCCGAGGACGTCGTGTTCCTGGCGCACGGCACCACCCAGGCGACGAACGCCCTGCTCGAGGGCGACGTCGACCCGGTCGGCCTCATCGGCGTCGGGACCGGTCCCGCCGGCTTCTTCGCGAAGCGGCTCCGACGGCTCGCGAAGATCGAGATCGCCGACGGCAAGAAGCTCCCCGTCGCGTACGAGCACGTCCCGCGCGCCGACGACGACCGGCACGTCGACGGTGTCCTCGACCGCTTCGAGCAGGCCGGGATCCGCTCGATCGTCGTCACCGAGCCGTTCTCCGTCGACGACCCCATCGGTGAGGAACACATCACCGAACGAGCGCGCGCCCGCGGGTTCCTCGTCACCGCGACGCACGACATCAGCTCGCTCTACGGCCTGAGCAAGCGGACGCGGACGGCGGTGCTCAACGCGGTCATCCTGCCGCGGATGTTCGCGACCGCCGACCTGGTGCAGTCGAGCATCGACGCGGCGGGGATCACCGCCCCGCTGATGGTGATGCGGTGCGACGGCGGCGTGATGTCGCTCGACGAGATGCGGCGGCGGCCGCTGCTCACGGTGCTGTCCGGTCCGGCCGCCGGCGTCGCCGGGGCACTCATGCAGGAGAAGCTCTCCGACGGCGTCTTCCTGGAGACCGGCGGGACCTCGACCGACATCTCGGTCATCCGCCGCGGCAAGGTCGCGGTGCAGTACACCGAGTTCGGTGGCAGCTCGACGTACCTGTCGGCGCTCGACGTCCGCACCGTCGGCGTCGGTGGCGGATCCATGGTCCGGATCCGGACAGGAGGCTCGGCGCAGGTCACGCACGTCGGCCCACGCAGCGCGCACATCGCGGGACTCCCCTACGCGTGCTTCGCGACGCTCGCGGACCTGGACGGCGCCACGCTGTCCACGATCGCGCCGGTCGCCGGCGACCCGGCCGACCACGCCGTGGTCGACGCGGCCGGTGGCCGCTTCGCGATCACGATGACGTGCGCCGCGAACGCCCTCGGTCTGGTGCCGGACACCGACTACGCGCACGCCGACCAGGCGGTCGCTCGCGCTGCCCTCGCACCGCTCGCGAGCGCACTCGGCACCGACGTCGACGAGGCCGCACGTGCCGTCCTCGATGCCGGTGTCGCACCGGTGCGTGCCGTCGTCGAGCGCATGGTCGAGGACTACCGGATCCCCGAGGAGACGGTGCAGCTCGTCGGCGGTGGCGGTGGGGCCGCCTCGGTCACGCCGCACACCGGGCAACGAGCCGGCAAGCCGTGGCGGATCGCCGACCACAGCGAGGTGATCAGCCCGATCGGCGTCGCGCTCGCCCTCATCCGCGAGCAGGTCGAGCGGGTGATCCCCGGTGCGACCGACGAGCAGATCCTCGCGGTCCGTCGCGAGGCCGAGCAGGCCGTCATCAAGCAGGGTGCCGCCCCGGCCGAGGTCTCCGTGGACGTCACGGTCGACCCGCAGTCGAACACCGTCCGTGCCGTCGCGACGGGCGCCACCGAGCTCCGCACGCAGGACCGCACGGCACGGCTCACCGAGGACGACCTCCGCGCGGTCGCCGCTGGGAGCCTGGGCGTCGATGCACGAGCGCTGACCGTCCTCGCGGCGACCGACAGCCACGTCGTGTTCGGGTCGCCGGAGGAGCGTCGGTTCCTCCGGAAGCCGAAGCACCCGGTGCGCGTGCTCGACCGCGACGGCGTCATCCGCTTCGCGTCGAGTGACGCGCTGGTGGACCAGACCACGGCGGGAGCCGGTGCCGAGGCGATCCCCCGGCTCATCACCGAGCACACCTCATACGGTGACGGTGGATCCCGTGCGCCGGCGCTCCAGCTGCTCGTCGGGCCGCGGATCGCCGACCTGTCCGGGGTGCTCGACGAGTCGCAGCTCGTGTCGCTCGCGCGCACCGAGGTCGAGGGGCACGACCGGGCGGAGTCGCTCGTGGCCGTGCTCGAGGTCCGGTCGTGACCGTCGTGGCCGAGGCGGCGGCGATGCGCGCGCTCGAGGACCTGGACGACGCCGAGCTCGGCGCGCAGCTGCTCCGTGGCGTGCCGACGAACGAGCTCCGCAGCGACGAGGAACTGCTGCGGCACGCTGCCAGGGCGACGGCGTTCGGCGCGGAGCTGGCCGGTTCGACGGCTGGTTCGACGCCGTCCGGTTCGACGGCCGGCCCGACGCCGGCGATCGTCGAGCACGACGGCGGGCTCGACGCCGCGCTGCTCGCGCAGTACGACTCCAGGCACCACCGGATCGACCTGTTCACCGACACGATCGCGTTCTGCGAGCGGCTCGTCGACGAGCTCGGGTGGCGACACCTGTTCCCGGTCGGCTCGGTACGTGCAGCGGCCGTCGAGCACGAGCGCGCGCACCACCTCGTCACGGCCGACCGCTCCCGTGGCCTCCGTGCGGCGCTCGACCACCAGGTCTTCCGCCTCGGAGGCTTCCGCCGGCTCGCCTACATCGCCGGCACCGACGAGGTGGCCGCACACGCGTTCGCCGCCAGGAGCCTCGGACTCACCCGGTCCCCGCTCCTCCTCACCCGAGCGGCGACGGCCGCGATCCGGACGCGCAACGATGCGCGCTCCGCTTCGAACCCGAAGGAGAACTGACCAATGGGCATCGCAATCATCGTCATCATGGCGATCGGGGTCGCCCTGATCCTCACCGGCAAACTCCCCACGGCGTTCGCCCTGGTGCTGCTCGCGGTGGCGATCGCCCTCGCGGGTGGTGCCTCGTTCGTCGGCGCCGAGAACAGCGTGCTGACCACCGTGGTCCAGAACGGGGCGATCACCCTCGCCTCCACGATGGTGGCCATCCTGCTCGGGTCCTGGCTCGGCTCCCTGATGCGGGACACCGCGATCGCCTCGACCCTGGTCCGCAAGACCGTCGAGTTCGGCGGTGACCGTCCCGTCGTGATCGCGCTCGGTGTGCTGGTGATCTCGGCCCTCTGCGGCGCGGTGACCGGCTCGGCCCCCGCTGCCCTGCTCGCCGGTGTGATCGGCATCCCTGCCATGATCGCCGTCGGTGTCCCGAAGGTCACCGCTGCCGGCACCATCCTGATGGGCATCGGCGCCGGGGTGCCGTTCGAGCTGCCGGTCTGGCAGTTCTTCTCGACCGCGCTGCACCTCCCCATCCCGCAGGTGCGCTCGTTCATGATCCTGCTGTTCCCGTTCGCCGCCGCAGCCGCCGTCGCCTACGTCATCGTCGAGACCCGGCGACGCGGCACCGTGCACGCCTGGTCCCTCGCGGCCCCGGCAGACGGAACCCGCGTCGTCACGAGCCGGCGTCGACGACTCGGTGATGCGCCGTGGTTCGCGCTGCTGACCCCGCTCGTGCCGATCGTCCTGGCGCTCGTGCTGCAGGTGCCGATCATCCCGTCGCTCCTCGCGGGTGTGCTGTTCGCCGTCGTCACGACGACCCGACCGGCACTCTGGGGCACCACGATGCTGCGGTCGCTCTACGACGGGTTCAAGGTCGCCGCTCCGCCGATCACGCTGTTCATCGCGATCGGCATGCTCCTCGCCGCCGTGGGCCTGCCGGGGTCGGTCGCCGCCCTGCGTCCGATCGTCGAGGCCGTCGCGCCGACGAACATCTGGCTGTACGTGATCGTGTTCTCGGTGCTCGTCCCGCTGTGCCTGTACCGCGGCCCGCTCAACATCTTCGGCCTCGGCGCGGGGATCGCCGGCGCGATGACCGCCATCGGCTTCTACTCGCCGATGGCCGTCCTCGGGCTGATGACCTCGTACAACCAGGTGTTCGGTGTCGCGGACCCGACGAGCACCCAGACGGTGTGGGCGTCGCAGTACGCGGGCGTCTCACCGCAGGCAGTGATGCTCCGTGTGCTGCCGTACGTGTGGGTCGTCGCCATCGCCGGCATCATCCTGTCGGCGGTCAGGTACCTCTGACGGCGCGCCGCGAGCGGCGGGCGGCGGGCGGCGGGCGGCGGGCGGCGGGCGGCGGGCGGCGGGCGGCCCCGGCCCGGCTGGCCCGGCTGGCCCCGGCCCCCGGCTGGCCGCGCGAGGAGATCGAGTGCGCAGAAATGGGGACGCGCGACGCGAGCACTTCCCCACGTCTGCGCACTCGATGTACCGACGACGTGCCGTCGCCGGACAGCGGACGACCGCCGCCCGTAGTGTTCGGGTGTGCCCACCGACCCGCGTCACTGGTTCCTCGCTCGCGACGAACGCGGCAACCTCGCCACCGACGTGCACGCCGGCGGAGACGACGCCGCACCGTGGTCAGAGGGCAACGCGGTGCGCCCGCTCGTCCACGGCGCCCCGTACTTCGAGCGCATCCACGCGGAACTGTGCGCGCTGCAGCCGGGTGACCGGGTGTGGTTCACGGACTGGCGCGGCGACGCGGACGAACGGCTCCTGCCGGACGGCCCGACGATCGGCGACCTGCTCGCCGAACGCGCACGGGACGGCATCGAGGTCCGCGGCCTGATCTGGCGCTCCCACGGCGAACGCGTCTCGGCATCGATCAGCGCGCGCTCGAACGAGCTGCTCGGCCGGAAGATCAACGACGCAGGCGGCGAGGTCCTCCTCGACCAGCGCGTCCGCGTCTTCGGGTCGCACCACCAGAAGTTCTTCGTGATCCAGCACCGCGACGACCCCTCGCGGGACGTGGCGTTCGTCGGCGGGATCGACCTCTGCCACAGCCGCCGCGACGACGCCGCACACCGGGGCGACCCGCAGCCCGTCTCGATCGACGCCAGGTACGGCGAGCGCCCGGCGTGGCACGACGCCTCGATGGAGCTCCGCGGGCCCGTGGTGGCCGACGTGCTGGCGGTGTTCGCGGAACGGTGGGACGACCCGCACCCGCTCGACCGCAGCCTGCCGTACCGGATGCTGCTGCAGCGCCTCACGCACATGCCCCGTCGGCCGGAGCCGCTGCCCGAGCGAACGCCCCCGCCGCCCCGTGCCGGTGACCACGCCGTGCAGCTGCTGCGCACCTACGGGGTGAAGCGCCCGCCCTTCCCCTTCGCGCCGGAGGGTGAGCGCAGCATCGCACGCGCCTACGCGAAGGCGTTCTCGAAGGCGGAGTCCCTGCTCTACATCGAGGACCAGTACCTGTGGTCCCGCGAGGTCGCGTCCGGGATCGCCGAGGCCCTCGAGCGGAACCGGGACCTCCGGGTGATCATCCTGGTGCCGCGGTACCCGAACTCCGACGGCCCGCTCGGTGGTCCGCCCAGCCGGCTCGGACAGATCGAGGCGCTGCGCTCCCTCCGTCGGACCGCACCGGACCGGGTCGGCGTGTTCGACCTGGAGCACGAGGACGGCCGACCGATCTACATCCACGCGAAGATCTGCGTCGTCGACGACCAGTGGTTCACGATCGGGTCGGACAACTTCAACCGCCGGTCGTGGACGTCCGACAGCGAACTCACCTGTGCCGTCGTGGACGCCTCGACTGGCGACGGTTCACTCGCCCGGGACCTCCGGCTGCAGCTCTGGGCCGAACACCTCGCGACGACCCCGGACGACCCGAGCCTGATCGGCTCCGGGGCCGAACTCCTGGCGCACTGGCGAACCCGTGCCCGCGCGCTCGACCACTGGCAGGAGGACGGCCGCCCCGGCGAGCGCCCTCCAGGTCGCATCCGGCGGCACGAACCCGAGCCGGTGTCGGCGCTGCAGCGCCTGTGGGCGCGGCCGGCGACGCGCTTGGCGGTCGATCCCGACGGTCGACCGCGTCAGCTCCGCGGCTCGACCCGCTTCTGACTGGAGGCTCCCTACCGGCCGGCACCGAGCCTCCCGTCCGATCCGTGGCGGCCCCACGGCCGCCGATCAGAACCAGCGGAGGGCGAACTGCTCGACGACGTTCCGGACCACGCCGACCACCCCGGTCGCGGGTTCGCCGGAGTCGCGGCCGACGGCCCGGCGCAACGCGGCCTGCGCGGCCTCGTACTCGCTCCGTTCCTCGCCGGAGAAGTTCTCGGGCGCCGTGGTCCTGACCGTGCTGATCGCCTCGACCCGACGGATCCCGTAGCGGAACCCGATGGGTCGTGGTGCGGCCTGGATGATCTGCAGGAGCTGCTCGTGCGAGTACCGGTCGGGGCAGACGGCCGCCGCGGCGATGAAGTCCGTCAGCCCTCGGAGCCCGGCGTCGGAACTGACGGACCGGACCTGCACGAGGCGTGCGCGGCTGCAGAGGTCGTACATGAGTGCTTCATCCATCGCGGTCCCCTCCCGACTGCCTGGTCAGAGCCTGCCACACGCCGCCCGTTCGATGCCGTGCGCTCAGGCGGTGACGTGCGCGGCGACGACTGTCTTGATCGCATCGACCACGTACTCGACCGTCATCCCCCGAGCGGCGAGTGCTTGGTCGGCCGGTGCTGAAAGGCCGAACCCGTCGATCCCGACGACCATTCCGCGCGGACCGGCGATGCCCTCCCAGCCGAACGTGCTCGCGGCCTCGACGACCACGCGCGCGGTCCGGTCGCTCGGCAGGACCCGTTCGCGGTACTCCTCGTCCTGCTCGGCGAACCACTCACGCGACGGCATCGACACCACCCGCACGGGCAGGCCGACGGCATCGGCTGCCGCGAGTGCCAGCGCGACCTCGCTGCCGGTCGCGACGATCACCACGTCGGCCCCCTCGTCGTCGCGGACCACGTAGGCACCTCGTGCGACTCCTTCGCGGACGGCACCGGCCGGGGTCGATGCGACGGGCAACGGCTGCCGCGCCAGCACGAGACCGGCTGGCGCGTTCCGCTCCAGGATCGCGAGCCACGCGGCGGCGGTCTCGTTCGCATCGGCCGGACGGACGACTGCGAACCCCGGCAGGGCACGGAGCGCGGCGAGGTGCTCGACGGGCTGGTGGGTGGGCCCGTCCGCTCCGAGGGCGACCGAGTCGTGCGACCAGAGGTACGTGACCGGGAGCTGCATCAGCGCAGCCAGGCGGATCGCCGGCTTCTGGTAGTCACTGAAGACGAGGAACGTCCCCGCGAAGAACCGCGATCCCCCGACGAGCGCGATCCCGTTCATCGCAGCGGCCATCGCGTGCTCACGGACGCCCCAGTGCACGTTGCGACCCGTGCGGTCGGCCGGCAGGAACGAACCACCTCCGACGATCGCCGTGCGGTTCGGCTCGGCGAGGTCCGCGGATCCACCCCACAGCTCGGGCATCGCCGACGCGAGCGCCTGGATGGTCGCACCGGAGGCATCGCGTGTCGCGAGGGTGTCGCCCGCGTCCCAGACCGGGAGTGCTTCGGCGAGCGTCGCGGGGAGCCGTCGGGACCGGGCGCGGCTCCGCTCTCGGTCCGCGTCCGGGTGCGTGCTGGCCCATGCACGGTGGAGTTCGTCCCATGCTGCGTGCAGTCGTCGGCCTCGGTCGACGGCGGCCCGCGTCGTGTCGAGCACCGCTGACGGCACGTCGAACGGCGCGCGGTCGATGCCGAGGACGCGCCGGGTCGCCGCCACCTCGTCGGCGCCGAGGGGCGCTCCGTGCGCCGACGCGGTGTGCTGCGCGTTCGGGGCGGGCCAGGCGATCCGGGACTTCAGGACGACCAGGTGCGGCTTCCCCGCGTGCGGACCGACGGACAAGGCCGCGTCGAGCGCGTCGACGTCGACGTCGCCGTCGAGAGCGAGTCCGACCAGGTCGACGTGCCAGCCCTGCGCGCGGAACCGTGCCGCCGTGTCCTCAGAGGAGGTGAGCGTCGTGCTGCCCTCGATCTGGATGTCGTTGTCGTCGTAGACCACGACGAGGTTGTCCAGCTGGTGGTGCCCGGCGAGCGCTCCGGCTTCGTAGGAGATCCCCTCCTGCAGGTCCCCGTCGGACACGAGTACGAACACGCGCTGTCCGAACGGCGACTCGTCCGCGCCGGGATCGAGTCGAGCGCGGTCCCGCTGCAGCCCCATGGCCATGCCGACGGCGGTCGCGAGCCCCTGGCCGAGCGGTCCGGTCGTGGTCTCGATCCCCGGGGTGTGGCCGTACTCGGGGTGACCAGGGGTCTGCGACCCGAACGACCGGAAGGCCCGGAGGTCCTCGAGCGAGACGTCGTACCCCGTCAGGAACAGCTGGGTGTACTGCAGGATGCTCGCGTGCCCGCACGACAGCACGAAGCGGTCCCGTCCGACCCAGTCCGGATCCGAGGGGTCGTGGCGGACGTGCCGCTGGAAGAGCAGGTGGGCGACCGGTGCGAGCGCGGCCGCGGTCCCGGGGTGGCCGGAGCCGGCGGCCTCGACCGCGTCGAGGGCGAGCATGCGGGCGGTGTCGATGGCGAGCCGATCGGCGTCGTTGACCATGCGGGACTCCTTGAGCGTCTGACCCGCCTCGAGGCGGATCGGGCCACCGTAACAACATGGATCATGTCGTCATGACGTATTAGGATGAATCGCCCGCCGGCTTGCATTCCAAACCTGATCGCGACTAACGTCCGAGACGTCAAGTCGTCATGACGACCGAATGACAGTCCTACTGGCGCGACCCGCGCCACACAACGACGTGGAGGAACCCCATGCGCACGATGAGCGGAACGAGCAAGTACGTCGCCGTCCGCGAGCACCTGCTCTCGCGCATCGTCAAGCTCGCGCCGGGGACGCGGCTCGCTCCCGAGCCGGTCCTGTGCGAGGAGTACGGCGTCAGCCGGATCACCCTCCGGCATGCCGTGGACGGACTCATCGCCGACGGACACCTCGTCCGCGAGCAGGGCCGGGGCACCTTCGTCACCGAGCCGCAGTTCCGCACCCACTACCGGGAACGCTTCGCCGACGACGTCAAGGGGTTCTACGTCCAGCAGACCGAAGAGGGCTTCACCGTGACGAGCCAGGTCCTCCGGCAGCGGGTCGTCCTCGCCGGCGAGACCGTCGCCGGGCAGCTGGACCTCTCCTCCGCCGACCAGGTCGTCGAACTCCTCCGGCTGCGGTTCGTGAACGGGTCACTGCACCACCTCGTGACGACGTTCCTGCCGTTCGACCGCTTCCCGGCGACCGAGACCCGCGACTTCACCGACGGATCACTCTTCGAGTTCCTGCGCAGCGAGTACCAGGTCACCCTCGGCCGGAACGACCTCCTCGTCTCGATCGCCGCCGCCGACTCGGTCACCGCCGACGCACTCATGCTCGACCCCGGCGAGAAGCTGCTCCGGGTCGCCTCCACCGTCTTCGACCACGACGACCGCGCCGTCGCCTACGGCATCTCCGACTTCACGCCGCAGAACTCCGAACTGTTCTTCGGCCTGCACAGCTGACGACCCGAAGGAACCACTGATGCTCACCGAACTCCTCACCCCCGACCGGATCCGGTTCGCCGACGACGTCGGTTCGTGGCGCACCGCGATCACGCTCGTGTCGGAACCGCTCGTCACCGACGGGACGATCACCACCGACTACGTCGACGCCGTCACGGAGTCGATCGCGGCACCGGGTGGGACCTACATCGACCTCGGGTTCGGGTTCGCGCTCGCGCACGCCCGCCCCGAGCGCGGTGTGGTCCGCCCGGGCCTGTCGTACCTCCGGGTCCGACCGGCCGTCGACCTCGCCGACGACCCGGCGCACCCGATCGACGTGTTCCTCCTGCTCGCCGCCACCGGGTCGGCCGAGCACGTCCAGACCATGCAAGAGCTCGCGATGCTCCTCACGGACGAGGACGCGCGCACCCGGCTCCTGGAAGCCGTCAGCCCGGCCGACGTGACGTCGGCACTCCCCCAGATTGGACAGAACGCATGAAGATCCTCGCCGTCTGCAGCACCGGCCTCGGTTCGAGTTTCATGACCCACCTCAACATCGACAAGGCGCTGAAGACCCTCGGCGTCAGCGGGGTCGAGGTCGACCACGCCGACCTCGGATCGGTCAGCGCCGACTCGGCCGACGCGGTCTTCGTCGGTCGCGACATCGCCGAGGCCGCTCAGGGGCTCGGTGACGTCGTCGTGCTCGACAGCCTCATCGACCAGAACGAGATCCAGACGAAGGTGGCCGCGACCCTCGAGCGCCACGGGATCGAGGTCCCCTCGTGAACGGCGTCCTGAGCGTCCTGCTCGACATCTTCCGGCAGCCGTCGATCATCGTCGCGCTCATCTCGCTGATCGGTCTGACGATCCAGCGCAAGAGCGGCAGCGACGTCTTCAAGGGCACCGTCCGCACCCTCGTCGGCTTCCTCGTGCTCGCCGCCGGCGCCGGTGTCGTGAGCAACTCGCTCGCCCCGTTCGGCGAGATGTTCCAGCACGCGTTCCACGTGCAGGGCGTCGTGCCGAACAACGAGGCGATCGTCGGCCAGGTCCTGGTGCAGTACGGGTCAGCAGCCGCGCTCATCTTCTTCTTCGGGATGATCGTCAACGTCGCACTCGCTGCGACCACCCAGTACAAGTACATCTACCTGTCCGGGCACGTCGCCTTCTACATGGCGGCGATGATCGCGGTGATCTTCGGCGTCGCCGGCTTCACCACGTGGCAGGTCATCCTGTGGGGATCGATCGCGCAGGGCCTCGTCATGACGGTCTCGCCCGCGATCGTGCAGCCCTTCATGCGGAAGGTCACGGGCACCGACGACGTCGCGCTCGGACACACCGGGGGCGCCGGCATCGCGCTGTCGGGTCTGGTCGCGACCCTGACCCGCAGCAAGACGAAGCCGTCGAAGTCCACCGAGGACATCAAGTTCCCGTCCGGACTCGGCTTCCTCCGCGACACCACCGTGATCGTGGCGCTGTCGATGGCGGTGATCTACATCATCGTGGCGCTCTTCGCCGGCCCCGAGTTCATCCAGGGCAAGCTGAGCGATGGGCAGAACTTCGTGCTCTTCGCGATCATGCAGGCAGCGACGTTCTCCGCCGGCGTGTTCATCATCCTGGCCGGTGTCCGCGTCGTCCTCGCCGAGATCGTCCCCGCGTTCAAGGGCATCAGCGAGCGCCTGGTCAAGAACGCCAAGCCGGCGCTCGACGTGCCGATCACCTTCACGTTCGCTCCGAACGCCGTGCTCATCGGCTTCCTGTCGAGCTTCGTCGGCGGCATCGTCGGCATGGTGGTCATGGCGGTGTCCGGCACCGCGATCATCATCCCGGGCATCGTCGCGCACTTCATGACCGGCGCTGCCTCCGGCGTCATCGGCAACGGTGCCGGCGGACGACGGGGTGCCGTGCTCGGTGCCTTCACGAACGGCCTCGCGATCACGTTCCTGCCGCTCCTGCTGCTGCCCGTGCTCGGTGACGTCGGGCTGTCGAACTCGACGTTCTCGGACGCCGACTTCGGTGTCGTCGGACTCGTGCTCGGCCACATCAGCAGTGGTGGTGGCCAGGTCGCGGTGATCATCGCCCTCGTGGTCGCGCTCCTCGTGGTCTACGGCTCCTCCCTTGTCCTCCGCAACCGCGCGAAGCGTCGTGAGGAACTCGAGACGGTCGACGCCGACGACAGCCGCGAGGCCGAGACGAGCGCCGCACGATGACGGACCGCCGGGCGCGGGACTCCGCAGGGGGTCCCGCGCCCGCGGTGTTCCCGGTCGACGGCGTCCTGTTCGACTGCGACGGGGTCCTCGTCGACTCGCTCGAGGCCGCCGCCGTCGCCTGGGACCGCTGGTCCACGCGGTGGGCTCCGCACTTCGACTTCCGGACCCAGGTGCGGCACGGCGTCCGGGCGATCGACCTCGTGGCGGAGCTCGTCCCGACCGCCGACGTCGAGCGCGCCGCGGCCGAGCTCGCGTCCGAGGAGCTCGCCACGGTCGCCGGAACGACGGCCGTGCCGGGAGCGGTCGAACTCTCCCGAGCGCTGTCCGACCACGGTGTGCCGTGGGCGGTCGTCACGTCCGGCCTCCGGCCCCTCGCGCTCGGTCGGCTCCGCGCGGCCGGTCTGGCGGTCCCCGACGTGGTCATCACGGCCGAGGACGTCGCGGCCGGCAAGCCCGACCCAGAGCCGTACGCCACCGGTGCCGACCGGATCGGAGTCGCACCATCGTCGTGTGCCGTCTTCGAGGACGCCCCGGCCGGTGTCCGCTCGGCACGGGCCGCCGGCGTCACCACCGTGATCGGCGTGGGCCACGCCATCGCGGAGGCCCACGCCGTCGCGGAGGCCGACCCCGCCGCCGTGGTCCTCGACCTCCGCTCGGTGACGGTCGAGCGCGGCAGGCTCGTGCTCACGCACCCGATCGGCTGAGCGCGCCGGCGTTCCTGGACCCGCTCCTGAGCGAACCGGAGGCCCGCGCCCCCGCGCTCCACGGCTTCCTCATCGACGGCAGCGGGACATTCCCGACATGACCACGAACGACCGTGTCGAGCCCCGCCCCGCCCGCTGGCTCCACCAGTCCCGCGGACAGCAGGCCGCCATCGCCGGGATCGTGCTGCTCGGAGCGGTGCTGACCAGTTGGAACCTCGCCCGTGGCGGCGACTCCGAGTTCTACGCCGCGGCGGCGCGCTCGATGTCCGAGTCCCTGCCGGCGTTCCTGTCCGGGTCGTTCGATCCCGGCGCGACCGTGACGCTCGACAAGCTCGCCGGCTTCGCCGCACCCCAGGCGATCAGCGTCCACCTGTTCGGCATGTCCACCGCCTCGCTCGCGCTGCCGCAGGTCATCGAGGGTGCAGTCACGACCGTCGCGGTCGCCGTGGTGGCGCTCCGGTGGCTCGGTGCCCGAGCCGGGCTCGTCGCCGCGGCCCTCGCCGCCGGAACGCCGATCTTCGTGTCGATGTTCGGGCACCCGATGGAGGACGGGCTCCTCACCATGGCCCTCGCCGTCGCGCTCGTCTGGTGGCAGCGAGCCGCGCTCACCGGTGCGTGGTGGCCGCTGCTCGTCGCCGGTGCCTTCGTCGGGGTCGGGTTCCAGGCGAAGATGCTGCAGGCCTGGCTGATCCTGCCGGCGCTCGTCGTCGGCACGGTCGTCGCAGCGAGCAGCGGCGGTGCGGGCCGGTGGCGTCGGGCCGTCGCGCACTCGGCGGTGCTCGTCGGCGCGACGCTGGTGGCGAGCCTCGGCTGGTCCGTGGTCGTCTCCCTGCTCCCCTCGTCCGACCACCCCTACATCGACGGGTCCACCGACGACAGCGTCTTCGCGATGGTCCTCGGCTACAACGGCGTCGACCGGTTCCTGCCCGGCCTGTGGCCGGGAGCGGTCGGCGCGATCGGCGCAGCCGTCGGACACGCGGGCACGCACGTCGCCGACCTCTTCCACACGGCCGGCGGAGCGGGTCGCGGCGGCCACTCCGTCCTCCAGCTCTTCTCGTCGCGCTACGCGTCGCAGGTCGGCTGGACCTGGCCCGCCGCGCTCACCGGCATCGGGATCGGCGCGGTCCGTTGGTGGCCGCGCCGGTCCGGTCGGGAGGCTCGCCCCGCCTCCGCCGTCTTCCTCACCCTGGTCGTCTGGCTGGCGACGGCGGTCGCGGTCCTGTCCGTCCTGCGGCTCCCGCACACCGCCTACGTCGCCGGCATCGGCGTCCAGCTCGCGGCCCTCGGCGCGCTCGGGTGGTGGGGCGCAGCCGCACTGGTCGACGCTCCTGACCGCCGGCTCCGACTCGTCCCGACGGGACTGCTCGTCGTGCAGGGCGGGTGGTGGATCTGGCTCGCACGGTCCTCCGCCGAACCGGCGGCGCTCTCGACGATCGCGGTCGGTGTGACCGTCGCCGCCCTGGTCGCGCTGCTCGTGCGCCGTCGATCGACGTTCGGGGTCGATTCGGTTCGAGGACGCCGGACGGCTGCAGGACTACTGGTCGCCGCCGTGGTGCTCGGTCCCGCGTGCTTCTCCCTGCAGGCGCTCGACGCGGCACGGGACGGCAGTGGCGGCGACGCCTCGGTGGGGATCGCCACCGTCGCCTTCCCCGGCGCCGGGCGCCTCCCCACCCGTGCGTTCGCGTTCGGCAGGTCACCGTCGCGCGACCGGACCGGCGACACCTCGACGGCGTTCCGGATCTCGGCGCCCGACGTCATCGGCGGCCACACCCGTCTCGACGCGTCGGAAGCCGCACTCGTCGCCGACGCCGAGCGGCACGGGGGCGGGAAGGACGGTGCCCCGCTGTTCCTGACGGACTCGTGGCGGATCGCCGCCGACGTCATCGGGGACACCGGCGACGAGGTGCTGACCGACGGCGGGTTCTCCGGCCGGGTCCCGGTGTTCACGACGGCGCAGATCGTGTCGATGATCCACTCGGGGAAGGAGCGGCTCTTCGTCGTCGCGAACGGGACGGCGTCCACCGACCCGGTGCGTCAGGCGACCGCGGCACTCGGATGTCGGGTCGTCCACCGCTGGGGGTCGACGTTCGCCTCGTCGTCCGGGGCACCGTGGCGGTCGCCGGCGGACGCGTCGTTCGCGTTGGAACAGTGCTCCTGAGCCGCGGCCGTCCGGCTCAGACCGTCGCCTCCGTGCCCCGCACCCTCCCGATCACGACGTCGACGATGCCGGCGAGGAGCGCCGCGCCGACGAACCCGAGCGCCACGCCGAGTCCGAGCGGCAGCCCGTTCGCGTAGTCACCACGCGAGCTCGCGAGCGCCGAGTAGAAGACGCTGCCGACCGCCGCGATGCCGATCGCCGACCCCACCCGAGCGCCGACCTGGATGAGGCCACCGGCCGACCCGCCCTGTGCGACGGGCACCTCGGACAGTGTCAGCGTCTGGTTCGGGGAGATCGTGAGACCGGAGCCGATGCCCGCCACCAGCAGCGGCAGGACCAGCCACCAGCCGAGGTCCGACCGGTAGTGGTTCGCGACGACCCAGATCACCGCACCGAGGCCGATGAGCACGAGGATCGTCCCGATCACGATGAGCTGACGGCCGAACCGGTGCACGATCCGCCCGCCGATCGTCGACGCGATGCCGGAGCCGATCGCGAACGGCACCGATGACAGTCCCGCCAGCAGCGCCGAGTAGTGCAGTCCCGACTGCAGTGCGAGCGTCAGGACGAAGAACAGCGGGGTGAACCCGGCGAAGTAGAGCGTCGCGAGCCCCACACCGAGCGAGAACGACCGGCGCCGGAAGAGCGCGAGGTCGACCACCGGCTCCTTCGTCCGGCCGTAGTGCCGCTCCCACAGGACGAACAGCGCGGCGAGCACGACGGCGACCACCACGAGCCACCACTTCGTGTTGCCCTTCCACTCCTGCGACTGCACGAACGGCAGCAGCAGGGCGACCACCGCGGCACCGAGGAGTGCGATGCCGACCGGGTCGAAGTCGTGCTTCTTCCCGCGCTCGTGCGCACTGGCCGCGGGGAGGTACCGCATCGCCAGCAGGATCGTGACGAGCCCGAACGGCAGGTTCACGAAGAAGACGAACCGCCAGCCGTTCTCGGTGCCGAACGCGGTGATGAGCAGGCCACCGACGAGCGGGCCGATCGCGGTGGCGATGCCCACGGTCGCACCGAACAGCCCGAACGCGGTGCCACGCTCCTTGCCGCGGAACAGCTGCTGGATGAGGGCGGTGACCTGCGGCGTGAGGAGGCCGCCCGCAAGACCCTGCACCAGGCGGGCGATCACCAGGACGATCCCGTTCGGGGCGAAGCCGCAGAGGGCGCTCGCGAGCGTGAACAGCCCGACGCCGATGACGAACATGCGGCGGCGTCCGGTGGCGTCCCCGAGTCGCCCACCGGGGACGAGCAGCAGACCGAACGACAGCGCGTACCCGGACAGGATCCACTGGACCGCCTCTGGGGTCGCTCCCGGGAGACCAGTCGAGATGGACTGCAGCGCGACGTTGACGATCGACACGTCGAGCAGGACGATGCCGCCGCCGAGGAGGCAGATGACGAGCGCCTTCCAGCGGTTCGGGTCCGGCTGGTCGCCGGAGTCCGCAGGCGTGGCGCGCGGATCGGGCGACCCGCTCGACGGCGCGTCGGAGGTCGCTACGTGGTGCGCGCCGTGGTGTTCGACGCTGGGAGCCGCATCGGGCTCGACGGGTTTGCGGTGTTCGGCTGCCATGACGACCCCACGGTAGGCCCGTCCGCCCCGCCCGTCGTCAGCCGAACGGGATGACGCGTACCCCGATCGCCAAGCGATGCAGTTGCGCTACGGGGCCGCGGGCTGCGGCTGCCGCAATCCCGTGACCAGCAGCGTCACGCTCGTCCGGACGTCGTAGTCCGGGTCCCGCGGGCTCCACGCGACGAGATCACCCACGGCACGGAGCAGCTGGTACGGCGCGATCGACGCGACCACCTCCCCCGAGTCCCGAGCGGCGTCGAGCAGCCGGCCGAGCACCGGTACGAGCTCGTCGATGAACAGGGAGTGCAGCGCGGTGAACCCGTCGGCGTCGCCCTCCCACACCCGCGCCAGGCCGTGCTTCGTCCCGAGGAAGTCGACGAACTGGTGTACCCAGCGGAGGACCGCCACGAACGGCGTCCGCTCCGACGCGAGCAGCGCCGGCCCGGCTTCCACGCAGGCGACGATCTGGTGCCGGTAGACCGCGACGACCAGGTCGGAACGGGTCGGGAAGTGCCGGTAGAGCGTCCCCACGCCGACGCCGGCCGCCGCAGCGACCTCGCGCACGGGAGCGCCGACGCCGGATGCAGCGAACACCCCGCCGGCGGCGTCCAGGATCGCCCGCTCGTTCCGCTCGACATCGCGCCGACGCCGAGGCGCGTCATCCCCGGCCGGCGTCGTGCTCACCACTCGATCATCGCATGCCCGCCTCAGAGAACGGAACATCGCTCCGTTTCCGCTTGTAATCCGGATCAGCGTTCCGTATTGTTCCGGAACGTCGCTCCGTTTCAGCGACCACAGCCTTCGGGAAGGACCGTCATGATCACCGACCAGCACCCCATCGGCACCGGCTTCACGGCCGCGACCACCGCGGACGATGTCCTCGCCGGCATCGACCTCACCGGCCGCGACGTCGTCGTCACCGGCGGCCACGGCCGACTCGGTCACGAGACCAGCCGCGCACTCGCCGCGGCGGGAGCGTCCGTGACCGTCGCCGCACGGGACACCGATCGCGCATCCGCAGCGGTCGCCGACATCCCCGGCGTCCGAGTGGAACAGCTCGACCTCACCGACCCGGCGTCGATCGACGCCTTCGCCGCACGGTGGTCGGCATCCGGCCGCCCGCTCCACGCGCTGGTGAACAACGCCTCGACGCTCTTCACCCCGGACCGCCAGCTCGACGCGCGCGGGAACGAGCGCTCGTTCTCGACGGCGCACCTGGGGCACTTCCAGCTCACGCGGGCACTCCTCCCCGCCCTCCTGGAGGCTCGTGGTGCGCGGGTCCTTACCGTCACGTCCGGCGCGGCTCGGAACGGGGAGATCCGCTGGGACGACCTGGCGTTCGCCAGCGGGTACGACGCAGGCGCCGCCTACGGGCAGGCGAAGCGGGCGAACGTGCTCTTCACGGTCGAACTCGACCGGCGGTACGCCGACCAGGGCATCAGGGCCCTCGCCGCGCACCCCGGCGTGATCATCGGACCCGGCCCGCACGACCCGAGCCGCATCGCCTCCTACCGCCAGCAGGGGCTCGTCGACGAGCACGGCGCGACGATCATCGACCCGTCGAACGGCAAGAAGACGATCGAGCAGGGCGCGGCGACGCTCGTGCTCGGCGCCGCGAGCCCGTTGCTCGACGGCATCGGCGGGGTCTACCTGAAGGACGGCGACGTCGCCGTGATCGACGACGAGGTCCGACCGCTCACCGCCGACAGCATCCCAGCGGACGCCAACTCGGCGATGCTCGACCCCGACGACGCCCGGCGGCTGTGGACGCTCACGGAGCAGCTCCTCGCCTGACTGGCTCGGGATGCTCTGTTTCGTGGCCGTCGGGCCGCCGCCGCGATCGTCGCTCGGCGTTGACGGGGCGCATCGCGCGTGGCTGACCGGGAGTTCGGAACGGGCCGTGACCGATCCGGTTCCCAGAACCCGGGTTTCGGGTACCGGATCGGTCACCGACGAATTCGAACCTGCCACCTCGGCGGCGGGACCCATCTGGAATTGCGGGCACGGCGCGACCCGAGCCCCCTATCGTGGACGGATGGGGGAACGACTCGACGTGTGGGACGACCCCGGCGATGACCTGGCGCTCCGTCCCGCACGAGCACAGCGGGAGCCGGGCGCGGTCGACCTCACCGTGACGATCGCTGCCCTCGCGGTGAGCTACCTCGCCGCGCCGGCCGCGTGGTTCGCCGTGGTCATCAGCCAGATGGCCTTCGACGCCTGCGCGATGCCGTCCCCGGGGTGTGACTACCGCGCCGGCAGCGCCGTGCTCATCTGGCACCCGACCGTGACCGTGCTCGTCCTCGTCCTCGGGACCTGCTGGGCCGTCGTCCGCCGGGTCCGCGGGCGGGCGACGTCACTCGTCGGGCTGGGCACGCTCGCCGGCGTGGTCGTCACGTTCCTCGCGGCCGAGGTCGTGACGCACACCGCGAGTGCGGGCCACCTCTTCTAGGACGACGTCGCGCAGACCCGCGGCAGGGTCGACCAGCACCGCCCGCATCCCGGCAGCACGCGCGCCGGCGATGTCGTGCGCGGGGTTGTCCCCGACGAAGAGACAGTCGGCAGGGTCCACGCCCAACTCGTCGGCCAGCGTCACGAACGCTCGCGAATCGGGCTTCTGGAACCCGATGCGCTCCGACGTGCAGACGACGTCGAACGCGCCGTCGAGGCCGGTCCGCACCAGCTTGTCCCGCTGCTGCTCCTCCGTCCCGTTGGTCAGGACGCCGAGCCGGAACCCGCGAGACCGCAGGTGGTGCAGCAGCGGCAGTGCATCGGGGAACGCCCGCCAGGAGGCCCGGTACGCGCGCACGTAGTCCTCGAACAGCGCGTCCAGCCCGACGTCATCTCCCGGGACGTCGATGCCGAGCGGTGGCAGCACGCTCCGGAGACGCTCCCGTCGCTGCTCCTGGAAGCTGATCTCCCCCGAACGCCACCGCTCGAACTGCTCGTCCTCGGCAGCGAACCACGCGTCGAGTGCCGCCTCGGTGACGTCCAGCCCGAGCCCTCCGAGGAATGCAGACGCGCCGGCACGTGCCGAACCACGGTGGTCGAAGAGCGTCCCGTCCAGGTCGAACCCGACCGCTCGCAGCGTCCCCACCCCCACAGAGTAGGACCCGGATGGCAGAACGTTGCGCGGGAGCCTCGATACCGAGCGCGACGCCGCAGAATGCGCACGAATCCACCGGAGATGGGCAACTTTCCGTCCGCCGCTTTTCCCTAGGCTCAGAAAAAGCACGTTCCACGCCGCACCGCAGCGGCCGACCCGATGACGGGAGGTTCGACATGTCGCAATTCGTCCAGAGGTTCACGCAGGACGCCATCGTCGGTGAGCCCGAGGTCGTCGAGGACCGCCTGGACGTGCGCGAGGTCGCAGCACTCCCCGCGTGGCACCGCCTCAAGGACGCCGTCGTGTCGTTCCGATCCCTGCAGACGCAGGACGGCTCGATACCCGATCCGTCGGATCACCGGACCGCGTCCGGGTACCTGGCCACGATCCTCCCGGCCGTCGCCGAACTGGCACCGCATTTTCCGCACGATGCGGCGTACCTCGCTGCATTGCAGCGCGACTTCTCGCGGTGGGAAGAGGAGGGATTCGGTGTCCCGGACTTCCTGGACTCCCTGAACGCGTTCCAGCCGCAGCAGCACCGGGTGGACGGACTCGGCCACCTCGTCGTGTTCCCGATGGTGACGCAGAACGGCAGTTCCTCGCGGCTCGTCGAAGCCGTCCTGGTCGAGGTCATCTGGCCCGAGTTCATCGCGGAGCTGGAAGCCGGCGACTACGAGAACGCACTGTTCGTCGCACTCCGCTTCGTCGATTTCACCCCCGGCTACGACACGAACTCCGCGGTGCTGTTCCCCGAGACCGTCGCGATGCGGGAAATCCCGGCGTTCACGTGGGGCGCGATCTTCCAGGACCGCGAAGCCGCGCGCTACCGGCGGGTCGTCCGCGCCGCAGCGGACATCACCAAACTCGAGCTGCCCGCTGAAGCAGCCGCGATGCTCGACGACCAGGAGCTCACGGAGCGCGTCTTCGTGATGTGGGACATCATCCACGACCGTTCCCACATGCGCGGCGATCTGCCGTTCGACCCGTTCATGATCAAGCAGCGGATGCCGTTCTTCCTCTACTCGCTCGAAGAACTCCGGTGTGATCTGACCGCATTCCGTGAATCGGTGCGGCTGGATCGGGAACTGTCCGCGCGCCCAGAACTCAGCAGTGCAGAACTCGCAATCCGCGACCATGCGCGGCTCGTGCAGTACGCCGTCGTCTTCGACCGCATCTTCCGGTTCGCGATCACCGGCAGCCGCGTCCGGAACTACGACGGACTCGGCGGCCAGCTGCTCTTCGCGTGGATGCACCAGCACGACGTCCTGCACTGGACGGACACGCAGCTCACGATCGACTGGGACGAGGTGCCGGACGTCATCATCGCGCTCAGCGACCAGATCAACGACCTGTACTGGCGCTCGATCGACCGGCCGAAGTCGGCGCACTGGCTCGCCGCTTACGAGATGCTGACCCGGACGCTCACGCCGCACCCGGCCTCCCGCTGGGCGCAGGGGCTGCCCGCCGAGACGCTCGCCGGACCGCCGAAGGGCTACACCGACGCGGTGCTCGACGACGAGTTCCCGCTGTCGATGTTCTACGAGGCGCTCAACAAGAAGATGGCCGCGGTCATCGCGTCGACGGCCGGCATCACCGGCGCTTCGTCCGTCGCACCCGCCGACGTCGCGGACGCCGCGTGAGCGCTGGGCCCATGGCCGGCCGCGTGGTGCTGATCGCGGGAGCGACCAGCGCCAGCGGCGCGGCCGTCGCGCGCGCACTCACCTCCGCCGGCGCGGCCGTCGTCGCCGTCGGCACGAGATCCGACGCACTGGAGGCACTGCGCACGTCCGTCCCGGGCGTCACCACCCACACGTGCGACCTCTCGGACCACGGTGCGGTCGTCTCGTTGGCCGCCGCGATCCACGACTCCGTCGGTCCGGTCGACGGCCTGGTCCACCTCGTCGGCGGCTGGCGCGGTGGTGATGGCCTCGCGGGCCAGTCCGACGAGGACTGGGACTTCTTCGACCGGGGCTTCCGGACCCTGCGGAACACGACCAGGGTGTTCGACGACGACCTCGTCGCGTCGCCGGTCGGTCGGCTCGCGATCGTGTCGTCCACCGCGGTCGACTCCCCCACCGCCGGCGGCGCGAACTACGCCGCCGCCAAGGCCGCGGCCGACGCCTGGGTCCGTGCCGTGGCCCAGGGCTTCGGGAAGCGCGCGCCGCAGGCCGCAGCCGCGATCTTCGTCGTCCGTGCGCTCGACGGACTCGAGGAACGACTCGGCGACGAGGTCGTCCGGCTCTGGTCTGCCGCGCCCGCCGACGTGAACGGCGCTCGACTCCCCATCTCCCCGTCGGCCCAGCCCCCTGCCGCCCAGCTCCCTGCCGCCCCGCTCCCTAGGATGAACCAGTGACCCTCCAACTCCACGACCTGGACCTGCGGGGCTTCGCCTCCGACAACTACGCCGGCGTCCACCCCGAGATCCTCGACGCGATCGCCGCGGCCAACCAGGGCCACCAGATCGCCTACGGCGAGGACGTCTACACGGCGCGACTCAACGACGTCATCCGGCAGCACTTCGGGGCGCAGGCAGAGGCGTTCCCGGTGTTCAACGGCACCGGTGCGAACGTCGTCGGGCTGCAGTCGATGCTGCCGCGGTGGGGCGCCGTCGTGTGCACCTCGACCGCCCACATCCACACCGACGAGGCCGGAGCGCCGGAACGGGTCGGCGGCATGAAGCTCCTCACCGTCGATGCACCAGACGGCAAGCTCACGCCCGAGCTGATCGACCGCGAGGCATGGGGCTGGGGCGACGAACACCGTGCCCAGCCGCTCGTCGTCTCGATCACCCAGACCACCGAACTCGGCACCGCGTACACCGTCGAGGAGATCCGGGCGATCGCGGACCACATCCACCCGCTCGGCATGACGCTGCACATGGACGGCGCCCGCATCTCCAACGCCGCCGCGACCCTCGGGCTCCCCCTCCGCGACTTCACCACCGACGCCGGCGTCGACGTGCTGAGCTTCGGCGGCACCAAGAACGGGATGCTCTACGGCGAGGCGATCGTCGTGCTGAACCCCGCCGCGTCCGAGGGGCTGCAGTACCTCCGCAAGATGAACATGCAGCTCTCGTCGAAGATGCGGTTCGTGTCGGCGCAGCTCATCGCGCTCCTCAGCGACGACCTGTACCTCCGCTCGGCCTCGCATGCGAACGCCATGGCGCAGCGGCTCCGTGGCGCACTCGAGGCCGGGATCGCCGACGGCAGCATCCAGGGCGTCGGGTTCAGCCAGGAGACGCAGGCGAACGGGGTGTTCGCGACGCTGCCGGCAGGCGTGGCCGATCGGCTGCGCGAGCACTTCCGGTTCTACGACTGGGACGCCAGCCGGAACGAGGTGCGGTGGATGTGCTCGTTCGACACCTCGGAGCAGGACATCGACGCCTTCGTGGCGGCCCTCACGCGGGAGCTCGGCTGACTGCGTCGCCGATCAGTCCTGCGCCGTGGGTCGGATGATGACCTCGCCGACATCGACACCCGCCGGCTGGGCGATCGCGTAGGCGACGGCGGCCGCCACGGCGTCGGCGGGCATGGCGATCTCGGCCATCCGGGCAGCGAGCGCGGCGCGCTGCTCGGCGTCGTCCGTCTTCGTGACACCCTCGGTGGCGGTGAAGCCCGGCGAGACGACCGTGACCCGGAGGTCGGGGCCGGCCTCTTGTCGCAGCGCTTCACTGAGGACCCGCACGGCGGTCTTGGTCGCCGCGTACACACCCTGCGCCGGCACGATGCGGTGCGCCGATGTCGAGGCCGTGTGCACGAAGTGCCCGAACCCCTGCTCGCGGAACACCGGCAGCGCTGCGGCGATCCCGTTGAGGACCCCGACCAGGTTGACGTCGACCATCTGCTGCCAGCCGTCGACGTCGAGGGCGTCGAACGGGGAGACCGCCATGCTGCCGGCGTTCTGGTGGAGCACGTCGAGGCGACCGAATCGGGACCGGGCCGACGCGACCAACGCGTGCAGCGCCTCCCGGCTGCGGACGTCGGTCTCGACCGCGACGGCTTCGCCGCCGGCCGCGGTGATCTGCTCGACGACGGACGCGAGCCGGTCGACGCGTCGGGCACCGAGCACGACCTTCGCGCCCGAGGCGGCGAGGCGGAGCGCTGTCGCCTCGCCGATGCCGCTCGACGCTCCGGTGACGGCGACGACCTTGCCCTGGATTCCCTCCATGGTCTTCCCTTCGCTAGAGTGAAGCGGACGCTTGTCCGCTTCATCGAGGGAGGCTACCGGACACATGTCCGCTTCGCAATCGGTCCGCCGCGCCGACGCTGAACGCAACCGCGCGCGACTCGTCGACGTCGCCCGGGAAGCACTGCGCGTCGAACCGGCGACGACCATGCAATCGGTGGCACGACTCGCCGGCGTCGGTCAGGGAACCATCTACCGCCATTTCCCCAGCCGGGAGGCCCTGCTCGCCGAGGTCTACCGCGGGGACTTCCAGGGACTGGTCGCGTCCGCACGCGACGCGGCAGGATCGCCCGACCAGCGGACGGCACTCCGGTCCTGGCTCGACGAGCTCGCCGCCTTCGGGTACCAGAAGCACGCCCTGGCCGACGTCCTGGACGCGGCCACCCGTCAGCAGCTGCACGACGAGCAGTACGACGAGATCGTCGACGCGATCGCCAGCCTGCTCGACGCCGGAGTGCGCGCCGACGTCCTCCGTCCGGACGTGTCACCACCCGACCTGCTCGCACTCGTCGCGTTCCTCTGGCAGCTCGGGCCGTCGGCCGCCGGCCGGGCACCGCACCTGCTCGACCTCGTCGTGGACGGACTGCGCGCCAGCCGCACCGCAACGTAGAATCCCGTGTGACCTCCGAGCACCCCGAGCCCAGCGGCATCCTCCCCGAGGACCTCCACGCCACCCTCCGGGTCCTCGAGCAGCTGCCGTCGATCGACGAACGGCACCCCGACTTCGTGCGGGTTCGTCAGGCCACGGCGAAGATGTTCAAGGCCGTGAAGCGGGCCCACCGGCTCGAGAAGCGCGCGGTCATCGCGGAGGCCGACCGCCTGGTCATCGCCGCGACCGCGACCGGCGCCGCCGACCGCATCGACGACGAGACCCGCGGCATCCCGATCGGCACCTCGACCAGTGCCTCGACCGCCGGCACCCTCCTGAAGTCCCGCCCGTGCTACATGTGCAAGCAGCACTACACGGTGGTCGACGCGTTCTACCACCAGCTCTGCCCCTCGTGCGCTGCGATGAGCCACGCCAAGCGGGACGCCCGGACCGACCTGACGGGCAAGCGCGCGCTGCTCACGGGCGGACGCGCGAAGATCGGCATGTACATCGCGCTCCGACTCCTTCGCGACGGAGCCCACACCACCATCACGACACGGTTCCCCCGTGATGCGGTGCGCCGGTTCTCGAGCCTCCCCGACTCCGCCGAGTGGATCTCGCGCCTCAAGGTCGTCGGCATCGACCTGCGCGACCCGGCCCAGGTCATCGGCCTCGCCGAGGACGTCGCCGCCGCTGGGCCCCTCGACATCCTGATCAACAACGCCACCCAGACCGTGCGCCGGTCGACCGGCGCGTACCAGCCCCTCGTCGAGGCCGAACTCGCGCCACTCCCCGACGGGCCGCTGCCCGAGCTCGTGACGTTCGGGCACACGAACGACCAGCACCCGCAGGCACTCGCCCGCTCCGTCACGGCGCACCCGATCCTCGCGGCCGCTGCTGCCCGCGCCGATGAACTCACCGAGCAGGCCATGGCCCCTGGCTCGAGCTCGCTCGAACGGCTCGCGATGGGGACCGCGATCGACGCTGGCGGTCTCGTCCCGGACCTGCACGACGTGAACTCCTGGACGCAGCACGTCAACGAGGTCGACCCGCTCGAGATGCTCGAGGTCCAGCTGGCCAACACCACCGCGCCGTTCATCCTGATCTCGAAGCTCCGCCCGTCCATGGTGGCGAGCGAGGCACGCCGGACGTACGTCGTCAACGTCAGCGCCATGGAGGGGGTGTTCGGCCGCGCCTACAAGGGGCCCGGGCACCCGCACACGAACATGGCGAAGGCCGCCGTCAACATGCTGACGCGCACGAGTGCCCAGGAGATGTTCGAGACCGACGGCATCCTGATGACGAGCGTCGACACGGGGTGGATCACCGACGAGCGACCGCACCCCACGAAGGTCCGTCTGGCGGAAGAGGGCTTCCATGCTCCGCTCGACCTGGTCGACGGGGCTGCCCGTGTCTACGACCCGATCGTTCGCGGCGAGGCAGGCGACGACGTGTTCGGCGTCTTCTTGAAGGACTACGCACCCAGCTCTTGGTGAGGCGCTGGCACACGGCGCGCACGGCCGCCTGCCCTCGGTCGTGACGTCGACGCCGCTCGACTGCACACGACTTACCAAGACCACAGCCGTGGCTCATGGGCGGCCGATGACGGTCGCTGACGATCGTCGTCATGACCACCCACGCACCCGACGTCACCGCGCCGCACCCACCGTCGGCGAGGGCCGCAGCCAGCGCTGCCCGACCCACGGTCAGCGATCGACTGCGACGACTGGTCCGCGGCCGGGGTGATGCCGCCCGGTGGGAGCGTCCGGCGTTGCTCGGGCTGCTGCTGGCGACGGGTGTGCTCTACGTCGTGAACCTCGGCGTGAACGGCTGGGCGAACGCCTTCTACTCCGCGGCGGTGCAAGCCGGAAGCCAGAGCTGGGAGGCGTTCTTCTACGGATCGTCCGACGCCGCGAACGCCATCACTGTGGACAAGCCGCCCGCCTTCCTCTGGGTGATCGGGATCTCGGTCCGACTCTTCGGGCTGAACTCGTGGGCGATCCTGCTGCCCCAGGCGCTGATGGGGGTCGCGTCGGTGGCCATCCTGTACCGGATCGTGCGTCGCCGGTTCTCGGCCGGTGCGGCACTCGTCGCCGGCGCGGTGCTCGCCACCACACCGGTCGCGACACTGATGTTCCGCTACGACAACCCGGACGCGCTGCTCGTCCTGCTCACGGTCGGAGCGATCGCCCTGGCCCTGCGCGGCATCGAGTCCGGGCGGATGCGCTGGGTCGTGTGGGCCGGCGTGCTCGTCGGACTCGGCTTCCTGACGAAGCAGCTGCAGGCGTTCCTCGTGCTGCCACCCCTGGTCGGCGTGTACCTCGTCGCGTCGCCCCGTCCGGTGCTCCGCCGGCTCGGGCACCTCGCGGCCGCTGCCGTAGCGCTCGTGGTGTCCGCCGGATGGTGGGTCGCGATCGTCGAGCTCGTCCCGGCTTCGGCCCGCCCGTACATCGGCGGGTCACAGACGAACAGCTTCCTGGAGCTGACCTTCGGCTACAACGGCCTCGGTCGGGTCACCGGCGACGAGACCGGCAGCGTCGTCCCCGGAGGAACCACCGGTGCGGGCTCCTGGGGCTCGACCGGCCTGACGCGGCTGTTCGGCTCGGAGTTCGGCACCCAGGTCACGTGGCTCCTGCCGACCGCGCTGCTGGTGCTCGTCGTGTCGCTCGTCGCCGTCGGCGCCCGGCGCCGCAGCGACCCACGCCAGGCGACCGTGCTGGTGCTCGGCGGTTCGCTGCTCGTCACCGGAGCGGTCTTCAGCTTCATGGGCGGGATCTTCCACCCGTACTACACCGTCGCTCTCGCCCCCTACATCGCCGGCCTGGTGGGCATCGGTGCAGGACTCTTGTGGCAGCGCCGGGCGGTGCTCGCCTGGCGGATCGCGACGTCCGTGATCGTGGCCGTCTCCGGGGCCTGGTCCTTCGCGCTGCTGACCCAGGCGTCGTCGTGGCAGCCGTGGATCCGCTGGGTGGTGTTGGCCGCGACGGCGGGCGGGGCGGTGCTGGTCCTGGTGCCCCCGCGAGGCCGGCGTGTGGCGTCGGCCACGATCGCGGTGGTGCTCGTCGCGGCACTGCTCGGGCCGACGGCGTTCTCGGTGCAGACCACCACGGTGGGTCATACCGGCGCACTTCCCTCCGCCGGCCCGACCGTGACGTCGGCGGGTCCAGGGGGCGGCATCGGTGGGCCCGGGGGTGCCGGCGGCGGGCAGGGTGGCGCCGGCGGCGGGCAGCCCGGGCAGCAGCAGGCACCCGGTGGTCAGGCACCCGGTGGTCAGGCACCCGGTGGTCAGGCACCCGGTGGTCAGGCTCCCGGCCAGCTCCAGGGTGATGGCACCGCTGCGGGTGCCGGTGGTGGCACGAACCTGCTCGGTGGTTCGACGGAGGTGTCCGAGAAGGTCGTGGCGGCGCTCTCCGCCGACGCCGACGACTACACCTGGGCGGCCGCGACCGTCGGCTCGAACAGCGCCGCCACCTACCAGCTCGCGACGGGTGACCCGGTGATGGCGATCGGCGGGTACAACGGCACCGATCCTTCGCCGACGCTGTCGGAGTTCACGACCTTGGTCACCGAAGGGAGAGTGCACTGGTTCATCGGCAGCTCCACGAACACCAGCGGCAGCAGCGGGAGCGATGCCGCCACGAAGATCGCGGCGTGGGTCGCCGCGAACTTCGACGCGCAGACCGTCGGTGGCGTCACGATGTACGACCTGACCAGCGGTGCTTGACCCGGCGACGGCCGGACAGGAGGCACGGTGTCAGCCCGCACCGCGCCTCCCGTCCGATCAGTGCACGGAACCTTCGGCCGCCTGCGTGCGTCGGCGTCGCGATCCTCGCCACAGGCCCAGCGCGCCGAGCGCCAGCAAGACGAGCGCCGTGGCGCTCGCCCCGGCGAGGTCGGCACCCGTGAACGCGAGGTCTCCCGTTCCCGCACCGTCGCCACCCGGAACCGAGCCACCGGAGCCGCCGGAGCCACCGTTGCCGTCGGCGAACGGGACGACGGAGACCGAGACGCTGGTCGACACGTTCCCGGCCGAGTCCGTGACCGTGACCAACAGGTTGTCCGCATCGACGGGAACGGTCGTCGTGCAGCTCCACTGCCCGGGGGCGACGACCTGCACCGTGCAGAGCTCGGTGCCGTCCGGCAGGGTGATCCGCACCGTCGAGCCCGGGTCCGCGGTGCCGGAGCAGGTGACGGTCCCGTTCGGGTTCTGCGCACACACCACGTTCTCTGCCGGCGCTGGAGCAGTCGTGTCGACCACGACGCTGACCGCTCTCCCCGCGAACTCCGACCCGTCAGCCGAGATCACGACCGGGGTGATCGTGCTCGATCCCTCCGGCAGCGGCTCACTGGGCGTGCACGACCAGCGGCCGTCGGGGCCCACGGTCGTCTCGCACACGGTGTTCCCGGCCGAGTCCCGCAGCTGCACCGTGTCACCCACGGTCCCGGTCCCCGCGAACGTCGGGGTGCTGTCGTTCGACTCGGCGCCGTCGGCGGGGCTGGTGATCGTCGCGGGCGACGGCGTCGTGACCGCTGACGACTCGTTGCCGGCCTGGTCGACCTCGACGACGGACAGCGGGAAGACCGCGACCGGGTCCGTCGTGGTGCACGACCATTCGAGCGAGTCCGGCACGGTGACGCGGCAGACCTCGTTGCCGTCGCCGTCGCGGACCACGACCTCGTTGCCGGCTTCGGCTCCGGTGCCGCCACAGGACACGGTGCCGTCGGGGTTCACCGCGCAGACGACGTCGGTCGGCGCGGTCGGCGGGGTGACGTCGACGGTGACGGTCACCGCGGTGCCTGCCGTCTCGTTGCCCGCAGCGTCGATCGCGACCGGCGTCACCGTCGTGTCGCCCTCACCGAACGCCGTCGTCGGCGTGCACGTCCACGCCCCACCCGGCGGAACCACCACCGAGCACAACACCGTCCCGTCATCAGCACGCAACTCGACCCGGTCACCCTCGTCACCCGTCCCGGAGAACGCCGGCGTGGAGTCACCCACCGACTCCCCATCAACCGGGGCCGTCACCACCGGCGCGGTCGGCGGCACCGTGTCCACCGTCACCGTGAGCGACTCGCCTGCCGTCTCGTTGCCCGCAGCATCGACCGTCACCGGCGTGATCGTGTTCGCTCCCTCGGGAAGCGCATCCGTCGGCGTGCACGTCCACGCCCCACCCGGCGGGATCACCACCGAACACAACACCGTGCCGTCATCAGCACGCAGCTCGACCGTGTCGCCCTCGTCACCCGTGCCAGAGAACGTCGGCGTGGTGTCGCCCACCGACTCCCCATCAGCCGGGGCCGTCACGACCGGTGCCGTCGGCGGGGTGACGTCGACGGTGATGGTCAGCGCGGTGCCTGCCGTCTCGTTGCCGGCAGCGTCGACCGTCACCGGCGTGATCGTGTTCGCTCCCTCGGGAAGCGCATCCGTCGGCGTGCACGTCCACGCACCACCCGGCGGAACCACCACCGAGCACAACACCGTCCCGTCATCAGCACGCAGCTCAACGGTGTCGCCCTCGTCACCCGTCCCGGAGAACGTCGGCGTGGTGTCACCCACCGAATCCCCATCAGCCGGGGCCGTCACGACCGGTGCCGTCGGCGGGACCGTGTCCACCGTCACCGTGAGCGACTCGCCTGCCGTCTCGTTGCCCGCAGCATCGACCGTCACCGGCGTGATCGTGTTCGCTCCCTCGGGAAGCGCATCCGTCGGCGTGCACGTCCACGCACCACCCGGCGGAACCACCACCGAGCACAACACCGTCCCATCATCCGCACGCAACTCGACCCGGTCACCCTCGTCACCCGTCCCAGAGAACGTCGGCGTGGAGTCACCCACCGAATCCCCATCAGCCGGGGCCGTCACGACCGGTGCCGTCGGCGGGGTGACATCGACGGTGATGGTCACCGCGGTGCCTGCCGTCTCGTTGCCCGCCGCGTCGATCGCGACCGGCGTCACCGTCGTGTCGCCCTCACCGAACGCCGTCGTCGGCGTGCACGTCCACGCGCCACCCGGCGGGACCACCACCGAGCACAACACCGTCCCGTCATCAGCACGCAGCTCGACGGTGTCACCCTCGTCACCCGTCCCGGAGAACGTCGGCGTGGTGTCACCCACGGCGTCCCCGTCAGCCGGCGCCGTGATGGTGGGCTCTGTGGGCGGGACCGCGTCGACCGTCGCCGTCACGGCAGCGGACACCGGGTACCGCTGGAGCGTGTTCGTCGGGTCGTCGGTCTGCTGTGCACTGAAGGTGACGCTGCCGTTCGCGAGTGGAGCGTCCGGGGTGCACGACCACGCTCCGCTGGACTCTGCCGTCGCCGTGCAGACCAGGGTCGAACCGTTGAACACCCGAACGGTGTTGCCCCCGACCGCTGTCCCGGAGATCGTTGCGGTCGGCGCGATCGTCGTCCCGGACAATGGCGTCTCGATGACCGGCGCCGGTGCGGTCCACTGCAACGTGATCGTCCCGGCGGTAGCCCGCGCTGCGCCGCCACCGGACGTCAGCACACCGCCCGTGACCGTCGTGCCCAGATACCCGGACCCGCCACCACCACCGCCGTCGTTGTTGTTGCCGCTGATCGCCGGTTGCGCGCCGCCACCACCGCCACCGAACCATCCCGCACCGCCGCCACCGCCGGCATCGGTTCCATCTGCGCCCGCGCCGCCAGCGTACTGAGCACCGGTGGTGGCTCCGGAGAAGCCTGCAGCGCCGCCAGCGGTCTGGGTACCGCCGCGGCCACCGCGGTTGTCGGAGACCGATGCACCATCGGCACCGACGGTCCCGCCACCGGTGCCGCCTGAGTTGACGCTCCCGCCGGCGCCGGACGCACCACCACCACCACCGGCCACGAGCACGGGGGCCGAGGCGAAGGACGCGCCAGACCAGATCGCGCTGAGTCCACCACCCGCGCCACCGCTCCCACGAGATCCGTTGCCGCCGGCGCCACCACCGCCGTACACACCGGCGCCGCCCGGACCGGCAGCGCCGACCCCGCCGACCGTGAGCACCAGGTCATCGCCGCCGGTGACGGCGAACGTGCCCGCTGCCAGTCCGCCGACACCGCCGAGGTTCTCGTTGTTCGAGGACCTGCCGCCGCCCGCGCCCGACACGGACGCCGTGATCGCGGTGACCCCGGTCGGCACGGTGAAGGTCTGGTCTCCCCCTGAGAACGTGTACTGGACGCAGTTCGTCGCTTCGCCCGTCGGCGCACACGCCGCCGTCGCCGCGGCGAGCGCGGGAGCCCCGCCGAGCAACGGCACGGACAGCACCGGGACGACAGCGAGCAGTGTCCCCAGGAGCAACCGGCCTGTCGATCGGGCTGGACGGACGACGAGACGGACACGTGCGGACGGATTGTTCCTTGGCACAGACGGCTCCCTGATCGAGCTCGCAGCCGGATCCCCTTCGCCTGCGAATCATGCACAGCGAACCACCTGGTTGAGCCGCGGTCAAGAGATTGATTGCGTCTTGCCGTCGCCTCCCGTTCCTGACCGCTACGAGCCGGTTAACGTCTCTTCGTCCGCCGCGACGTGCTTCTGCACCGCGAATTGGGTCCGGTGCAGTTCCTCGTACCGGCCGCCGGCAGCCAGCAGTTCCTCGTGCGTGCCGCGCTCCACGATCGATCCGTCCTCGACCACGAGGATCAGGTCCGCGCTCCGAATCGTGGACAGGCGGTGTGCGATGACCATCGCCGTCCGTCCGTCGAGCGCCTCGCTGAGCGCCGCCTGCACCGCGGCCTCGGACGTCGAGTCGAGCGCTGCCGTCGCCTCGTCGAGGATGACGACACGCGGCTGCGCGAGCAACAGCCTCGCGATGGTCATCCGCTGGCGCTCACCGCCCGACAGCCGGTAGCCGCGCTCCCCCACCATCGTGTCGAGCTGGTCGGGCAGGGACCGGATGAGCGGCTCGAGCCGGGCACGGCGGACGGCGTCCCAGACCTCGTCGTCGGATGCCTCCGGGCGGGCGAGGCGCAGGTTGGAGCGGATGGTCTCGTGGAACAGGTGGCCGTCCTGCGTCACCATGCCGAGCGAGTGCCGCATCGACGCGAAGGTGACGTCGCGGACGTCCTTCCCGGCCAGCCGCACCGCCCCGCTGTCGACGTCGTACAGCCGCGACAGGAGCTGCGCGATCGTGGACTTGCCGGCGCCGGAGGTCCCGACGAGCGCGACGGTCTGCCCTGGCTCGATGCGGAAGGAGACACCATGCAGGACCTCTTCGCCACCGCGGGTGTCCAGCGTCGACACCTCTTCGAGTGAGGCGAGCGACACCTTGTCCGCCGACGGGTACGCGAAGCGGACGTCGTCGAACTCGACCGACACCGGGCCGTCCGGGACGGTGCCCGCGCCGAGCTTCTCCTGGATGAGCGGTTCGAGGTCCAGCACTTCGAAGACCCGCTCGAAGCTGACCACAGCGCTCATGATCTCCACCCGCGCATTCGCCAGGCTGGTCAGCGGGGCGTAGAGGCGGGTGAGCAGCAGGGCGAGCGTCACCACGTCACCGGTGTTCAGCTGCCCACCGAGTGCGAGGGAACCGCCGACCCCGTAGACGAGCGCGAGCGCGAGCGCGGAGACGAGCGTGAGCGCGGTGACGAAGACGAACTGCAGCAGGGCGCTCCGGACGCCGATGTCGCGGACGCGGGCGGCGCGCACCCGGAACTCCTCGGCCTCTTCGTCGGGACGACCGAACAGCTTGACGAGGGTGGCGCCTGGCGCTGAGAACCGCTCGGTCATCTGCGTGCTCATCGCTGCGTTGTGATCAGCGGCCTCGCGGCGGAGCGCAGCAAGCCGGCTGCCCATCCGGCGTGCTGGGATGAGGAAGATCGGGAGCATGACCACCGCGAGCACGGTCACGAGCCACGACGTGCTGAGCATGACGGCGAGGGTGAGGATCAGCGCCACGATGTTCGTGACCACGCCGGACAGCGTGCCGCTGAAGGCCTGCTGCGCGCCGATCACGTCGTTGTTGAGACGGCTGACGAGCGCGCCCGTCCGTGTACGGGTGAAGAAGGCGATCGGCATCTTCTGCACGTGGTTGAAGACGGCGGTGCGGAGGTCGAGGATCACACCCTCGCCGATCCGTGCCGAGTACCAGCGGGTCACGAGCGACGCGGCGGCGTCGGCGACCGCGACCAGGGCGATGACGACGGCGAGCCCGACGATCGTGCCGACTGCCCCCTTGGCAGCGATGACGTCGACGACCTGGCCTGCGAGCACCGGCGTCGCGACTGCCAGGAACGCCCCGACGACGGACAGCAGGATGAAGACCACCAACTTGGCCCGGTACGGCACGGCGAACGTCATGATCCGTCGGACGGACTCACGGGAGATGCCGTGCTTGCCGTCCCTGGCGGTCGAGATCTTGTACAGCGAGCTCCAGGCCGCGCCTTCCATGCTCATGGCTGTTCCTTCCGTGGGCTCCGGACCGAGGGGAGTTGGCTCGGCGCCCGAGTGGCAAGGATACGGGCGGCCAGCGACAATCCTGCGACCGGGCCCCGCAACGGACGGGGCCCGGCGTTTCGTGCGCTCGATAGCATTCCGTCGTGGCACAAGTCGTCGTCTTCGCCCTCCGCGCGTCCCTCGACGCACACCGTGCCGCTCTCTCGGACGCGATCCACGGCGCGATCATGCAGGCGCTCGACTACCCGCCAGAGAAGCGGTTCCAGCGGTTCATCGGCCTTGACCCCGCCGACTTCGTCCATCCGGAAGACCGGGGTCCTCACTACACGATCATCGAGATCTCGATGTTCGAGGGCAGGAGCGAGGCAGCGAAGCGAACCCTCATCAGCGAGCTCTTCGCTCGAATCGAATCCGCTGTCGGCATCTCGTCGCACAGTGTCGAGATCACGATCACCGAGACCCCGAAGGTGAACTGGGGCATCCGGGGCCGGAACGCCGCAGACCTCGCGCTCGACTACACCGTCGAGGTCTGAGCCCGAATCGCGCGGTCCTACGCTGTCGACATGGTGGGATCCCGGAACGAGGCAATGACGAGTCGGCTACGCCGAGCGGTGCTTCCGGCTGTGGTCGTCGTCGCCGGCGCAGTCTTCGCGGTCGGGATGTTCAGCCTCGGGAAAATCCGGTACAGCTACGTCAGCTAGCGCGCTAACGAGCGTGTCAACGGAATGGGGTGGGCTCAGTAGAAGGGCTCCCCCAAGCGTCCCGATAGCCGATCTTGCTAATGAGACAGCTTCGTGCCCTCGCGAGGCGCTGAGGCGGAGATGACTTGCTTGCTCCATGTTCGGATCGCGGTGGCTTGTTCATCGGTGAGTTGGCTGGTGAAGAGCCCCGACACATTCTCTTCGTGGACACGGAGCGCTTCTCGGAGGGTGAGTCGCCCGTCCGCGCTCAGCATCACCGCTGTCCGGCGTCCGGGCGCGCCATCTTCAACTCGTGCGACTAGACCACGATGTTCCATCCGTGTAAGTAGATGCGCGATCCGGCTCTTCTCCCAACGGAGCTCCGTCGCAAGCTCAACGACTCGAAGTGCTTGCTGAGGGGCGTTCCCCAAAGTGCGAAGAACGCTGAATTCAGCCTTCGACACACCAGTCGCAGACCGCAAGCGCGCGTCGACCTGCTCAGTGATGGCCCGATGCGCTTCCACCCAGGCATGCCACAAGGCCCAGTCGTCAGCGGAGAGGGCAGGCGTGCTCATGAAGCCATGGTAGAGGACAAGAGTTGACGCATCAACTTCGATCGCCCTACAGTTGACGCATCAACTTTGGAAGGTGGGTCTCATGGCTCTTCGCATCGGCATCATCCTTGGCAGCACTCGTCCCGGGCGTCGCGGGGATCGCCTAGCTCGCTGGGTGCTCGACGCTGCGCGACGTCATGGCGGTGCTGAGTTCGAATTGGTCGATCTGGCCGACCACGCGCTCGGCAACCTCGACGAGCCCGGTAACCCGACGTTGGCGCAGTACACACACGACCACACTCGCGTCTGGTCAGAAGTCATCCGAAGCTTCGACGGCTTCGTCTTCGTCGTCCCGGAGTACAACCACTCGTTTCCTGGCGCGCTGAAGAACGCGATCGATTACATCTACCAGGAGTGGAACGACAAGGCAGCCGGCATCATCAGCTACGGCGGGTGGGCAGCGGGGGTCCGTGCCGCGGAAGCGCTTCGGCTCGTCCTTGCCGAGGTGCAGGTCGCGACGGTCCGATCCCAACCTGCCGTCAACACGCACTCGGGCTTTGAAACCGACGAGTACGTCCCATCGGCTGGTATCGAGTCGCTCGTGAACACGATGCTTGACCAGCTTCTGTCCTGGACCAGCGCGCTCCTCACGGTCCGAACGCGCAGGGCAGCTGCCGCCGACTAGGACCCGACCGGGCACGGATCCGTCAGCGGATGCTGACGCCCTCCGACTCGGCGGCGACGATATGTGCTGCTGCGTCCATGAGCGTCATCGCGGCCACGGGCCCGTCTGCACGATGAACGAGCACGGCTCTCATCCCGACCCCGCGAGCTCCGGCAACGTCCGCGACTGGATTGTCGCCAACCATCCAGCTGTCTCGTGCCGCACCGACGAGACGGAGCGCGGTCTCGAACATGACGGGGTTCGGTTTCTCAACTCCAAGCGACGCGCTCGTGATCGTCCGTACTACGAGCGAACCAAAGCCCAGGGCATCCACCAGCCCGGGCAGCTCCGGCGCATGGTTGCTCAGCACCACGTTGGGTAGCCCTGTGCGCGCCACCGCCGTAAGTGCCTCCCGTGCGCCGGGCAGCGTCCGCCACGCGGTCGGTTCGTAGTAGAGCCCCGGAAGCTTGACCATCGCCTGTCGCGCAATCGCTGGGCTGACGCCGGCACCGAGGCATGCGTCAACGAGCACCGGGGACGCGGCACGCCACCAGTCGGACGCGTGACGGTGCAGGCCCATGCCGTCCGATCCCCATTGCGGGAATCCCCCGCTCAGCCCGATCGCCAGGGCGTCGGGGTCCACCGCGTGAGTCGGATCAGCAGCCAGCACAGCCGCGCGGAGGATGGTCGACCAACTCCCCTCGCGCACAGCCAGTGTGCCGTCGAAGTCCCAGAACACCGTCCGCACGCCACCCACGTCACGACCCTAGGTGCGATGCCCGCTCCTACTGAGCGGATACGACCTCACGACCCTAGATGCGATGCCCGCTCCTACTGAGCGGATACGACCAAATCGACCGCCAAACCCGGACCGATAGCCGATCCGCTGCCGTTCGCGCCGCGCAGGCTCGGCCTGCCCCCACGTTGCTGTTCTCGGGCATCACCCAGTCTCGCCACAAGGATGACCGACCCGGCGACTGCGGCGGCGAGGAGTGGCAGCCATGATGCGCAGCCGACCGGAGGTCGGGTTCATGATTGCCTAGTTGAGGCTCCTTCCCACACATCCGGTCGATTGACCCCTGGACCGCGGCGGCTTCCCCGGTAGCCTCGTCGGGTGGACCTCGTCACCGTCCAGAAGCGCAAGCGCCCCGTCGGCGTCCACTCTTGGCGCGGGTACGTCGTCGCCGAGGACGACTGGGGAACGTGGGTGGCGTCGCCCGCGGGCAGTCGGTTTGTCGGTGACGACGGCCACGGGACCATCGGGGTCACCCAGGTCGCGATGTTCGAGCACGAACGCGGACACCACAGCGTCGTCCTGCTCCCCCGTGACCGGTGGTGGGTTGCCCACTGGATCGACGACTCCGACATCCTCGTGCACGTCGACATCTCCACACCCGCCGTATGGGAGCACGACGTGATCGCGTACGACGACCTCGAACTCGATCCGGTGCTCCGCCGGGACGGCAGGGTCGAGGTGGAAGACGAGGACGAATTCGAGGAGGCGTGCGCGACAGGTCTCGTCACACCGCTCGAACGCGACGCAGCGGAGACGGCGCGGGACGACGTGCACACGCTGTTGCTGCAGGGCGACCTGGTAGCGCTCGGACGCCGACGCCTCCGAGAGTCTGTCGCCCTCGGCCTGCCTCCCTGCTGACCGATCCGCGGAAGATTGAGATCCGCGGATGCTGTTGGCGCCCACGGGTCGAAGAAATGCCTCGCGAGCAAAGTCGGCAACCACCATGCAGGTGCTTGGCTCTCGTTGTCCGATAGCCGATCGCCTTCCGGGACAGTGCTGGCTAGTCCCGCAGGTAGCCGGTCGATGGGTCTATCTCCAGCAGAAATTCGCGGATCTGCGGGATGAGGTCCGTGTCTGTGAGGTGGGCTGCTAGCAGCGCCGAGCGTTCCGGAACGCTGCCGGCGCCGGCGAGCGTTCCCCCGAACCCGTAGCCAGGATTCGGGCCGGTCAGCCAGGTCAGCTGATACGACGGGCCATCGATCGTCAAACGGAAGGTCTCCCCATCGACAACGATTCGCCGGCTCGGTTTTGCGCTGCTCTTCGCCATCGTGGATGTCCTTCCCTCGGATGGAAGGGTACGGCTAGGCGAGCCTTCATACGAGGGTTCGGGCTCTCCGAGCCGTCCGGTAGCCGGTCGGCTTCCGGGCAGCCCGAGAGATCCTCTGGCGCAGCCCCTCGAGGAGGTGTGTCGATGGTCACCGAACAAGAAGCAGAACAGATGAAACGAGGATTCGTCGGTGGCGGGGTCATCATCGCCGGTGCGATGGCGCTGGCAGCGCTGGTCGCCATGGTGATGGGGCAGGCTTGGGCTCTCTGGCCCTTCATCACACTGCTGATCATCGAAATCGTGTTCGTCGTGGCGATCATTCGACGTAGACGATCCAACGGCGGTCAGTCTGACCGGTAGGGGATCGGTGAGCGAGACGGCGGCGCGGCCCCTCAGTATTCGAGCGCTGGCCACTCCGACAGACGGGAGAAGCGAGGACGCAGCGGTGCGGGCTCATCATCGTCCATCACTCGGACCTCCGTGAGCACCGTGACCTCGCTCGTGCCGTACCAGCGGTGCGCGATGCCGCCCCTTCGTCGATGACCACCGTCACGCGGTCCGCCGGATCGCGCTCGTGCTCGCAGGTCACAAGCAGCCAGTGCCCGCGGATCCGTTGCACCAGGATCGGCACGAAGCTCGCGGGTGAACCCCACATCGGCAGGAGCTCCGGGGTGAGCAGCCGAACCGGAGGAGCTACCGTGCCGCTGCGGGCGAAGCCGACTTCCACCGGCCCGTCGATCGAGTGGAGGACACCATCCGCGTACTGATCGCGGTGACGATCGCCTTGCCGGTCGCACCTCCAGCTCTCGTCGCGCTCGTCGACGACGAGCTGGAACTGCCGCGCCTGCGCCGATCCGCCCCGCCTCATGGTCACCCCGCGAGCGAGTCGTCGAGCAGGGCGCCGAAGCGCGGCGACCTCCGCCAAGAGGTCCGGGGTGTCGGTTGCGGCCAGAAGGGTGTCGAAACGCACGACCTCGATCTTGCGGCAACGGGCACTGACGCGGCGAGAACAGGGTCTCGACAGCCGGTCGTTCACCGGACGTCTGAAGCCGGTCGGCAAGAGGCCATCAGGTGAGGAGATCGACCGCTACGCGAAGACGTTCGAGGTACTCCTCGCGTGTGGCGACCTGATGGATCAGCCCGACCGAGACGCTGTTCAGGGTCTGCGCGACCGACGCACCGTTCGTCATCTCGCGGCAGACAGCGGCCTCCACGAAGTCGGCAAACCGGCTTGGCGCTGCCCGGGCAACGTCGTCGAGCAAGAACGGGTTGTCCGCGATGACTGTCGGCACGTCACGCACCATCGGACCGACGTACCTCCCCGCCCAGCGATCGAAGGCGGCCACGAGCCGATCCTGGAACGGCATCGTGTCGTCCGCGAGGGTCGCTTCGACGGCGGCGAGATCTGACGACAGCACGTGCGACACGGCCTCGCGGAACAAGGCTTCTTTCGACTCGAACAGGAAGTACAGGCCCGGTCGCGAGATCCGTGCCGCCCTCGCGATCGCTTCCATCGACGCGCCTCGGTAGCCCACGCGAGCGAATGTCTCCAGCGCGGACTCCAGCACCGAACGTCGGCGGCTGTCTTCGATGTGAGGAGTGGAAGCAGGCACGCCACAACCCTACTCGCGTCTGTACTTACTTTACAGATCATGTCTACTGCGTATAGTGACGGCATGACCTCCCCGTTGATCACCACCCGGTTCGCCGCGAGCAGCACCGCGGCCGACGTCATCAAGGGGCTCGACCTCCTTGGGGTCCGAGCTATCGTCACCGGGGCGTCCTCCGGCCTTGGGGTCGAGACTGCGCGTGCGCTCGCAGCCGCCGGTGCCTCCGTGACGCTCGCAGTGCGAAACCCCGCCGCCGGCGCGAACATCGCGGCCATGATCGAGGCATCGACGATGCGCCGTCCGGTCGTCGCCCGGCTCGACCTGGCCGACGTCGGCTCCATCACGGCCTTCGTCAACGCATGGGACAAGCCGCTGCACCTGTTGGTGAACAACGCCGGACTCGTCACGGCGGGCCTCGAGCGCACCATGGCCGGCCGCGAGCTCCAGTTCGCCACGAACCACCTCGGACACCACGCACTCGCGTCCGGTTTGCACCAGGCCCTCGCAGCAGGCGCCATGGAGCGTGGCGAAGCCCGCGTCGTGGCACTCAGCTCGACCGCGCACATGCGCGCGGGGATCGACTTCGACGACCTCGACTTCGACCACCGCCCCTACAACCCCCAGACTGCATACGCGCAGTCAAAGACCGCGAACTCCCTCTTCGCAGTCGAAGCCACGCGAAAGTGGGCAGATGACGGCATCACTGCCAACGCCGTCAATCCCGGCGGGATCGTCACCGGACTGCAACGCAACTTCTCCGAGCAGCAGAGAGCGTCCCTCAACGCAGCCGAAGCAGCAGGCGTGTTCACCTACAAGACCATCGAACAGGGCGCCGCGACGACGATGGTCGCCGCGGTCTCGGATGAGTTCGCCCATACGGGCGGCCACTACCTCGACGACTGCCGAGAGGCATACACGGTGCCCGACGACGCAGCGATGGCGGACCATCCGCACGGCGTGAAGGCGTGGGCACTCGACCCCGCACTCGCGCAGCGGCTCTGGACCGTCTCGGACGAGCTCCTCAGCAGCTGAAGCGACCCAGCCAGCAGCGTCCCGACGGAGAATCGGTCACCGAGACGGCGGCTCAGGGGAGCGTTCGCTTCCACCCTGGTGCAGGACCGCCCGCTCCTCGGACTCGGTGAGACCTGACCGACGAGGCCGGGAGACGCCACGGGACCGTTCGTCATCGAGCACATCGGCGAGGGTCTCGTCCAGTGGCCGAGCGACTCCGCCCGTCTCCTGGAACGCGCGAGCCGACCGCTGGGCGAACGCCGCGTCCGAGTGCGGGAGCCACAGTGGCAGCGAACGAGGACCCGCCCAGTAGCGGACGTCCTGGGCGAGCAGTGCGTCGTCGTCGACTTCCACGAGGTCATCGTCGAAGCCCGCGATGTCGGCCGCGCTGCGGAAGAAGTCGCGCATCGGATGCGCCTCCCCGACGGCGTTGACGACACCCGTGTGGCGCGCTCGTCCCGCCTGACCGATCCAGGCGGCGAGGTCGTCGACGTCGATCACCTGAACGAACCGACCGGAGGCCGTCGGCACCAGGGACGGACCGCTCCTGCTGAACCGCGCTGGTCAGTACCCGAACCGGTCACTGGGATCGCCTGGGCCGACGATGAGACCGGGCCGTCCGATCAGGAGACGGGAACCGAGACGGGCCGCACTGCTTCGTTCCGCTGCGACCTTCGCATCCGCGTACTCCGTCAGGTTGGTCGGCTCCACGAGCAGTGCTGATTCGTCAGCATCCGGCTCGTCGTTCCGGGCGTACACGAACACGGAGGACACCAGGGTCCAGTGGGCCGCGCGATGCGCGAGTGCGTCGAGAGCGGGCTCGACGAGATCAACGTCGTACGAGAGCTCGATGACCTCGTCCCAGTCGCCACCCAACGCCTCGTACGCGCCTGGTCCTCGACGATCCACGCGGATCAGTTCGGCTCCGTCGGGCACACCGCCCGACTCACCGCGAGCGAGGCAGGTGACATCGGCTCCTGCCTCGAGGAGGTCGCGGACGATCGCGCGACCGAGCCACCCTGTTCCGGCCAGCACCGGCGCACGCATACGCGGAGTCAATCGTGCTGGGCGTCGCTTCGTCCGCCAGTCCGCGATGAGCAAAAACTGATCGCTGGGTCAGTCGTCGGCGCGAAGTAGTCGACGGCGGCGTCGTCGTCGGACGGCGAGGACCATCGCGAGCAACGCGCCACCGCTGACGGCGAGCAGGACCCCGCCGACCACGGCACCGGCGGCCGCGTTCCCCCGTTGGTCGTCACTGAAGGACAGCCCGACAGCCCCGAGGAGCAGCCCGAGTCCCACGAACAGGGCGACGGAGCAACCGGCCGCGACCCAGTGCCCGCGGGTCGCCCGAGCGGCCGTCTGCCCACGGCCCCTCCACGCGGCGCCGACGCTCGATCCGTACCCGGCGAGCACGGCCATGGCGACGGGGAACACCTCGCTGAGGGCGATGAGTGCTGCCGCGCTCACGAGGAAGCCCACGAGCCACGGGACCCACCAACGGGCCCCGACTGCGCGTTCCGTGCGGTCGTCCGGAGCTGGTTCCATGCTCGGAACCTACATCGCGGTAGCGCTCACCCGAGCGGCTCGACGCCGTAATCCGTCACCACCGCCCGCAACTCGTCCAGGTACGTCTGCGCCTGCACCGTGAGCGGAACCGACGCGTGCGCGATCCAGCCGATCTCGATGCGTTCGTCGACGTCGAGCGGGATGGCGACGATCTCGGGGTCGAGGTCGTCACTGATGAGCCCGGTCGAGATCGTGTACCCGCCGAGGCCGATCATCAGGTTGAAGATCGTCGCCCGGTCGGACACCCGGATCTCCCGCTTGCTCGACATCGTCGACAGGATCTCCTCCGCCAGGTAGAAGGAGTTGTTCGCACCCTGGTCGAACGTCAGCCGAGGGAGGTCGGCGAGGTCGTCGAGGGTCGCACGCGCCTGGGACGCGATCGGGTTCCGCCGGGACACGAAAATGTGCGGCTCCGCGACGAACAGCGGCGTGAACACGACTCCGGCGTCCCGCAGCAGCTTCCCGAGGACCTGCCGGTTGAACTCGTTGCGGTAGAGGATGCCCACCTCGCTCCGCAGCGTGCGGACGTCCTCGATGATGTCCCACGTGCGCGTTTCCCGGAGCGAGAACTCGTACTCGTCCGCAGCGGCGCCCTCCACCATCCGGACGAAGGCCTCCACCGCGAACGAGTAGTGCTGGGCGGATACCCCGAGCAGCCGACGTGACGGCTGCCCGCCGACGTAGCGCTGCTCGAGCAGGGAGACCTGCTCGACCACCTGGCGGGCGTACCCGAGGAACTCGACGCCGTCGACGGTGAGGACGACACCACGCGCGGAACGCACGAAGAGCGCCCGGCCGATCCGAGCCTCCAGGTCCTTCATCGCAGCCGACAGCGTCGGCTGCGCGACGTAGAGCAGGTCGGCCGCCGCGCTGATCGAACCTTCTGTCGCCACCTCGATGAAGTAGCGGAGCTGCTGCAGGGTGATGTCGTTCGAGACACGAGCCATAGGCGGAGGCTATACCAGCGCATAGCGTTTAGGGATTACCCGATGGCCTCCGAATCGCGACATCATCGAGGTACCCCTTCCCCAGTGCCTCCGGGCGCTCGACGTACGGACTGCCGACCATGGCGAACGACCTCACCTTCAGCATCACCAGGACCCGCTTCGACGAGGACTACTCCCCCGCCGACAGCTCGCGCCTGACCACGAACTTCGCCAACCTCGCGCGCGGCGAGCAGCGCCAGCAGAACCTCCGCCGCGCGATCGCCATGATCGATCGTCGCTGCAACGACCTCGCTGTGGGCGACCCCTCGAGCGACCGGTACCGGGTCGAGCTCGACATCGTCTCGGTCGCCGCACACTTCGTCGACGGGGGTTCCGACGAGCAGTTCCCCCTGCTCGAGATGCTCGACGTCACGATCGTGGACCAGCACACCGGCGAGCGCCACCAGGGGATCCTCGGCAACAACTTCTCGTCGTACCTCCGCGACTACGACTTCTCCGTGCTGCTGCCGACCCTCGACAAGAGCGCCGGCATCCCCGAGCAATTCGGGTACCTGCACGGCCAGCTCTTCCAGCGCTTCCTGGAGTCTTCGGCGTTCCAGGACCACTTCGACGCCGAGCCCGTCGTCTGCATCAGCGTCTCGACGAGCCAGACCTACCAGCAGTCCGGCACCGTGCACCCGGTCCTCGGTGCCGAATACCTGCACGAGCACTCCTCCCTCACCGACGACTACTTCGGCCGCATGGGCATGCAGGTGCGCTACTTCATGCCCGCCGGTGGGAAGGCTCCGCTCGCGTTCTACACGCGTGGTGACCTGCTGAGCGACTACACGGACCTGCAGCTCATCGGCACGATCAGCACCATGGAGACGTTCCAGAAGATCTACCGGCCGGAGATCTACAACGCGAACACGCCCGCGCCGAGCACCTACCGCCCATCCCTCGAGCACACGGACTTCTCCTCGACCGGCGTCGCCTACGACCGCGAGGAACGCAGCCGCCTCGGCGTCACGCAGGGCCGCTACACCGAGGAGCACCTCGTGAAGCCGCACCGAGCACTCCTCGAGCGGTGGGCAACGAACCCCGCCACCCTGACCCACTGAACCGTGAGGAACTCCACGAGCATGAGCACCCTTCTGCCCACCTCGATCGTCGGCAGCCTGCCGAAGCCGTCCTGGCTCGCCGAGCCCGAGAAGCTCTGGTCCCTCTGGCAGCTCGAAGGTGCAGCACTGACGGAGGGCAAGCAGGACGCACTCCGCGCCGCGGTCCACGAGCAGGAGCGCGCCGGCATCGACATCGTCAGCGACGGCGAGCAGACCCGCCAGCACTTCGTCACGACGTTCATCGAGCACCTCGACGGCGTCGACCTCGACCGCAAGGAGACCGTCCGCATCCGCGACCGGTACGACGCTGCCGTCCCGACCGTCGTCGGTGCCGTCAGCCGCCGGAAGCCGGTCTTCGTCGACGACGCGAAGTTCCTGCGCGCCCAGACCGACCGCCCGATCAAGTGGGCGCTGCCCGGCCCGATGACCATGATCGACACGCTCTCGGACCAGCACTACAAGAGCCGCGAGAAGCTGGCGTGGGAGTTCGCCACGATCCTCAACCAGGAGGCCCGGGAGCTCGAAGCGGCCGGCGTCGACATCATCCAGTTCGACGAGCCCGCGTTCACCGTCTTCCACGACGAGGTGCAGGACTGGGGCGTGGCCGCACTCGAGCGCGCTGCCGAGGGCCTGCGCGCCGAGACCGCCGTGCACATCTGTTACGGCTACGGCATCGAGGCGAACAACAAGTGGAAGGAGACCCTCGGGGCGGAGTGGCGCCAGTACGAGCAGTCCTTCCCGCTGCTGCAGCAGTCCTCGATCGACATCGTGTCGCTCGAGTGCATCCACTCCCACGTCCCGCTCGACCTCGTCGAACTCATCCGCGGCAAGAAGGTCATGCTCGGCGCGATCGACGTCGCGACCGAGACCGTGGAGACCCCGGACGAGGTGGCCGCGGTGCTGCGTCGCGCGCTCGAGTTCGTCGACGCCGACAAGCTCATCCCGAGCTCCAACTGCGGGATGGCGCCGCTGGCGCGCGGGGCGGCGCTGGACAAGCTCGGCGCGCTGTCCGCTGGAGCGGACATCGTCCGGGCCGAGCTCGCGACCGTTGCCAAGCCTGTGGCGCACTGACCGCTGCGAACTGCACGACGGCTCGCCTCCGAACGGAGGCGAGCCGTCAATCGCCCGGAGGTCGCATCCACGGCCCCCACGCGGGGTCGTGTCCCGGCCACACCTCGACGCCCGGCAGCCCGGCCAGGTCGGCCAGCCGGTCGACGGACCGCTGTGCGTCGGGCTCGTCTCCCCTGACCCCGACCCACCCACACGGCGTCCGCTCGGTGAGGTTCCGTTCGAGGTCGGCGGCGTCGCACGCGAGCACCACCGCGCGGCCCGGCATGTCGACCCGCACCGACTGATGACCGGGCGTGTGCCCACGGGTGTCGAGCACGCCGAGCCCGGGCGCGAGGTCGGTGTCCCCGTCGACCAGCAGCACCTCGACGTCGGCGCCGAGGACGTCGTCGACCACGACGGTCTCCCGCCGCCCGATCCCGCTCCGCAGCCAGGTCCACTCGCGGCGCTGCAGCACGACGGGCGTCCCCGGAGCGACGAGGCGGAGGCCACCCGTGTGGTCGAGGTGCACGTGCGAGACCACGCACGCAGCCAGCGACGCCCACGCGAGTCCGGCCCCGGCGACCCCCTCGGCCAGGGCGTCACCCGGCGGCACGACGGCCGTGTAGTTCGCATGGTCGTAGTGGGCCGCCCGCTGCTCGGGATCCCGGACGCGGTCGAGGTCGAACCCGCCGTCGACGAGCACCCAGCCCTCGTCGAAGACGACCGCGGCGGCGGTCACCGGTTCGAGGAGGAACCGGGCAGGGTCACCCCCGCGGAGCGAGATCGACTCGGGGATCGGCTCCCACCCGAGCACGAACGGGACGAGCCGACGTGGTCGCCCCGCGAGCGCGAGCTCGTCCACACCCAGGTCGCGGACCGTTCGGACCATGCTTGCTCCTCGACTCGAATTGGATACAATTTCTGCAGAACCGAATCCATTGTGCCGCAGTTCCCGGAGGGACCTCATGACCGACGCGATCGACATCAACATCCCGATCCACACCGAGATGCTGCACTGGGGCCGCCGACCGACCTTCGAGATGGTGGAGCAGATCGCCGACGGGTACCCGTCCGACGTCTCCCGGTGGCTGATCGGCGCCCACACCGGCACCCACGTCGATGCTCCGTCGCACTTCGTCCCCGGGGCGACGACGGTCGACGAGATCGCACTGGACAGCGTGGTCGGACCGGTCCGGGTCCTCGACCTCCGCCACGTCGCCGAGGAGATCACTGGCGAGGACCTGGCCGACGCCGGAGCGGTCGGTGCCGAACGTGTGCTCTTCCGCACCCGGAACTCGACCGACGCGCTGACGCGGAACGTGCGCTCCGACACGTGGGTCGGCCTCGGGCCGAGCGGCGCCGCATGGCTCGTCGAGCACGGGGTGCGGTTCGCCGGCATCGACTACATGACGATGGAGGCCCCGGCCCACACCGAGGCGTGGCCGACGCACGTCGCGCTCTGCGGTGCCGGCGTCGTGATCCTCGAGAACGCCGACCTGTCCGCCGTCGAGCCGGGCGACTACCTCATGGTCTGCCAGCCGGTGCCGTTCGCCGGACGCGAGGCCGCCCCGGCCCCGACCGTCCTGCTCCCCCTCGTCGCGGCGGTCGGCGCGTGAGCGCCCCGGCGGTACACGTCGTCCTGGTCCACGGCGCCGGAGGGTCGCCGTCGGCCTGGTCCTCCGTCGCACCCCTCCTGCGGGCCCGGGGGATCGCCTACACGCTCGCCGACAACCCCATGACGTCGCTGCGGGACGACGAGGCGTCGGTGCGCGCGCTGGTGGACGCGGTCGACGGTCCGGTGCTGCTCGTCGGGCACTCGTACGGCGGTGCGGTCATCACGAACGCCGGCACGCACGAGCGCGTCGTCGGCCTGGTCTACGTCGCGGCGTTCGCCCCGGACGCCGGCGAGTCCGTCTCCGCGATCGTCGAACGCCGCGAACCCGCCCTCGTGTCGCGGTACACGCACCGCGGTCCGGACGGCGAGTGGATCACCCGCGACGACGAGGAGTCCCGGGCCGCGCTCGCGTGGGACGTCCCGGAGGACGTCCTGCGCGCCGCGCGGTACGAGCGCCGCGTGACCGCGGACGCAGCGTTCCAGCAGCCGACGGGCGAGCCCGCGTGGGCGACGCGGCCGAGCTGGTACCTGGTCGCGCAGAGCGACCGCCACCTGCTGCCGGAGATCCAGCGCGACTTCGTCGCTCGCATGGGCACCGACGCCGAGGAGGTCGACACCAGCCACGCGGTGGCCCACGCCGCCCCGGAACGGGTCGTCGCGATCATCGAGCGCGCGATCGCCGCGGTCGCCTGAGCAAGATCCGGCGGCGGCCACGGTCAGGAGGCCGTGGTCACCCGGCCGTCGAGGTCCTTGACCGCGCGTCCGGACTGCAGGACCGCGCGGACGCTGGCAACGTCGGCGAGCGCGCGGACGTCGATGAGCGGGTCGACGCGGGAGACGACCAGGTCGCCCACCTTGCCGGGCTCGACGGAGCCGAGCCGGTCCTCCAGTCCGAGGAGCCGCGCCCCTTGCAGGGTGCCGGCCGTGACGGCGGCGAGCGGCGTCAGACCGACCTGCACCAGCCGTGCGAGCTCCGCCAGGTTGCGGCCGTGCGGGTGGACGCCGGCGTCGGTGCCGAGTGCGACGGGGACCCCGGCGGCGACGGCGCGGCGGACACTGTCGAGCCCGCGCTCGTGCAGGGCGGCGCGCTGGCGCAGGCGCGCTTCGGAGGCGGTGGCCGGGTCGAGCTCGCGGAGCAGCGTGCTGAGGGTGGGGACCAGCGCGGTCCCGCGCTCGACCATCAGGGCGATGGTCTCGTCGCTGAGGTCGTACCCGTGCTCGATGCTCGACGCGCCACCGAGCACGGCAGCTCGTGCGGCTGCGTCGGTCAGGGCGTGCGCGGTGACGGGCCGCCCACCGCGTTCCCCCACGAGGCGGACGATGAGGCGGACCTGTTCCTCGGTGATCCCGACGTCGTCCGGGTCGTCCGTCGGCGACCCGACCCCACCGGAGGTCGAGACCTTGATCGCGTCGGCGCCCGTGCGGAGCAGGGTGCGAACGGTGCGGATGACGTCCTCGTCGGTGTCGACGACGCCGGGTTCGGGCATCCCCGAGCGCACGGCCCACGCCGGGAGCGAGCCGTTCGGCCGGACGGGGTCGGCGTGCCCGCCGGTGGGCGAGAGCATCGCGATCGCCAGGTGCAGGCGCGGGCCGAGCAGCGTGCCGCGTGCGACGGCGTTCCGGTAGCCGGGGGTGAGGCCGTCGAGGTCCCGTGCGGTGGTGACGCCGGCGTGCAGCGTGGAACGCAGCATCACGGCGACCTCGAGCACGTCCTCCTCGGGGAACCGCGCACGCTGCTCCTCCGGGGCGGTCGGCACCATGCTGAGGTGCACGTGCGCATCGATGAAGCCGGGGAGCAGCCAGGTGCCGGTGAGGTCTGCGACCGGGACGCCTGGTGCCGGGGCGCGTCGTGGGCCGGCGTACGTGACGATGCCGTCGTGCAGCTCGACCTCGGCGTCGGCGCGCGGCGGTGCGCCGGTGCCGTCGACGAGGGTCGCGCCGACCAGTCGGAGCGCGCCGGGGGCGTGCGGGGTCGTCGGGAGTCGTGCCGCCACTGTCGCGACCTTCCGTGATCGGTCAGCCGGTCAGGCTGAAGCGGGCGGAGCCGGGGTCCGCGTCGAGCAGCCGGCGCGTGTACCAGTGCTGCGGGTCGGCGTAGATCTGTTCCACGGGACCGGACTCGACCACCTCGCCCTGGTACAGCACCACGACCTCGTCGCTGACGCGCTGCACGACGGCGAGGTTGTGCGAGATGAACACCATCGTCAACCCGAGGGACTCCTTGATGTCGGCGAGCAGGTCGAGGATCTGCGCCTGCACCGAGACGTCGAGTGCTGAGGTGATCTCGTCGGCGATCACGAGGTGCGGATCGATGATCAGCCCGCGGGCGATCGCGATGCGCTGCCGCTGCCCGCCGGAGAACTCGTGGGGGTAGCGGTGCATCATGTCCGGCGAGAGCCCGACGCGCTCGAGCCAGCCGCCGATGCGCTCCTCGTGGGTCGCCACGCGCGGACGCATCGGGTCGATCGCCTCGGCCAGGGTCTGCGCAACGGTGCGCCGCGGGGAGAGCGACGAGTAGGGGTCCTGCGGGACCATCTGGATGCGGCGTCTGGCGGCGTGCAGTGCGGACCGGTGCGCCGTGCCGAGGTCGACGCCGTCGACCATCACGCTCCCGGCGGCGGGCTTCACCGTGCCCACGAGGACCTTGGCGAGCGTGGACTTGCCGGAGCCGGACTCGCCGACGATGCCGACGGTGCGGCCGCGCTCGAGGCGCAGGTCCACGCCGTGCAGGACGGTCGTCGACCCGAACGCGACGTCGAGGCCGCGGACGTCGATCATCGGGTCGGCATCGGTCGCGGCCGGTCGGCGGGTCGTCGTGGTGGTGGTGTCGGTCACGCGTGCGCCTCCGTCTGCTCCGAGGGCACCGTCACGACCGGCGTGGCCGCGAGCAGCTGCTTCGTGTAGGGGTGGTCGACCGTCTCCGGCGACAGGCCGGCGACGTCGTCGATGCGCTCGACGATGCTGCCGTTCCGCATCACGAGGACCCGGTCGCACAGCGCGCGGACGACCCCGAGGTCGTGCGAGATGAAGAGCACGGCGGTCCCGGACTCCTCGTTCATGCGCTTCAGCACGGTGAGGACCTCGCGCTGGACGGTCACGTCGAGCGCGGTGGTCGGCTCGTCGGCGATGAGCAGGTCCGGCTTGGTGCTCATCGCGGACGCGATCATCGCGCGCTGCTTCATCCCGCCGGACAGCTGGTGCGGGTACTGCCGCAGGCGTCCTTCGGGGTCGGTGAGCTTGACCGCCCGGAACCCCTGGGTGAGCAGGCGCAGCGCGTCGCGCCGGCTGTGGCGCAGGCGCATCCGCAGCACGTCGGACAGCTGGATGCCGAGCACCATCGCCGGGTTCAGGGCGGTGCCGGGGTCCTGGTAGACCAGGCCGATCCGCGAGGCGAGCACGCGGTCGGGCACCCGGCCGAGCAGGTCCACCCCGCCGAGCTCGAGCCGTCGGGCGGACGCCTCGAGCCCTTCGCCGAGGAGCTTGGCGACGACGGAGGCGGTGAGCGACTTGCCGGAACCGGACTCGCCCACGATCCCGAGCACCTCGCCACGACGGATGGTGAACGAGACGTCGTCCACCAGCGGGCGTCCGCTCGCGCCGTGCCGCACGGAGATGCCGTCGGCGACGAGCACCGCGTCCTCCTCGACCGCGAGCGTCGGCGCCCCGGCCGCCCGGGTGGTCCGGGCGCGGGTCGTGTTCGACCGGGGGTTCGCCGCCGCGGCGAGCCCGTCCCCGACGAGCAGGGCGGCGAGCGACGCGAAGGTCAGGGCGACCGCCGGCCCGACGATGACCACGGGGTTGACCACGATGCGGTCGAGGCCGTCGTTGAGCAGCGTGCCCCAGTCGAACGCGGGGGTCTGCGCGCCGAGGCCGATGAACGACAGGCCGGAGATCTCGACGAGCGCGCCGGAGAACGCGCCGGCGATGAGGATGAGGGTCGGTTCGGCCATGTTCGGCAGCACGTGCCGGACCGCGACGCGGTGTGCCGGGACGCCCATCAGCCGGGCCGTCGTCACGTACTCGCTGGTGGAGATCTTCGCGGCGAGGTTCGCGGTCAGTCGGGCGAAGCCGGCGATGTTGGCGACCGCGATGGCCACCACCACCTGGACCATGCCCTGTCCGAGGATCGCGGCGACGATGATCGCGACGAGCATCGTCGGGTAGCTGACGGCGAACTCGATCGCGCGGAGCCCGAACTCGCGGAGCCGCCGCGGGGCGAGCCACACGCCGATACCGAGCGCGATGCCGACGACGGCCGACAGCGCCGTGGCGGCGAGCGCCATGAGCACCGTCGCGCGGGTGGCCACGAGCGTGCGGGCGAGCATGTCCCGGCCGAGGGTGTCGGTGCCGAGCGGGTGCTCGGCGGTCGACCCGAGTCCGGCGGTGCCGCCGATCCCGGTCGCCTGGGAACCGAGGACGAACGGTGCGACGACGGCGACGACGAGGATCAGGCCGAACATCGCGAGTCCGACGACGAGGCCGGCGTTCCACGCGAACGCCCGGGGCCGCGCGGGCCGGTCGACGGTGGCGGCGCGGACGGCGGTGATGGTGTCAGCCACGCTTCTCTCCGAGGGTGCGCGGGTCGATGAGACCCAGGATGATGTCGATGACGAGGGTGATCACGAGGGAGATCAGGCCGATCACGAAGACGGCGGCGCGGATCACCGGGTAGTCCTTGTCGACCGCGATCGCCTGGACGATCACGCCGCCGAGGCCGGGCCAGGCGAACACCGCCTCGGTGATCAGCGCGGAGCCGAGCAGGGCGGTCAGGATGATGCCGGAGAGCGTCAGCGCGGTGGTGAGCAGGTTCGGCAGCATGTGCTTCGCGTAGATCGACAGCGCCGGCAGTCGCCAGCCGCGTGCGGTGCGCATGTAGTCCTGCTCGAGGATGACCGCGGTCTCCCGGCGGACGATGCGGGCGACGGAACACGTGCCGCCGACGGTCAGCGAGGCGATCGGCAGCACGGCGGCGGCCCCGAAGTCGTAGGCCGGCGAGTACGCCGGCGGCAGCACGTGCAGCAGGACTGCGAAGACGACGACGAACCCGGTGGCGAGGACGTACGTCGGGATCGAGGAGATGAGGCCGGTGACGGCGGTGAACGTCACGTCGAGCCACCGGTGGCGGTCGCCGCGGGTCAGGACGCCGACGGTCATCCCGAGCGCCAGTCCGAGGACGAGCAGGAGCAGGACGGCGACGATCGTGATGGTGAGCGTGTACGGCACGGCGGTCATGACGATGTCCATGGCCGGTGCGCGGTACTTGTACGAGTCCCCGAAGTCGCCCTGGACGACGCCTGCGACGTAGTGCCAGAGCTGGACGGGGAGCGGCTGATCGAGGCCGAGCTGGTGCCGGACGAGCTCGACCTGTGCGAGCGACGCCGTGTCGCCCGCGATGGCCGTGGCCGGGTCGCCGGGGATGAGCTGCACGATGAGGAAGGTCACGAGGACGAGCAGCGCGAGGTTGACGACGAGGCCGCCGGCGCGACGGAGCAGGAACCGCCGCCAGGCGCCACCGAGGCTCGCGGCTCGGGGAGCCGCTGCGACGGGGGCGTCCGGGGCGCCCGGACCGGGCACGGGGGGATGGTCGACGGTGGTGGTGCTCATCGCGGGTCCTCCAGGTGCTCCGGTCCGGGCGGTGGTGGGGTGGTGCGGGTGGTGCTGGGTGGTGCTGGGCGGTGCTGGATGGTGCTGGGTGAGCGCGTCAGACGGTCACGAGACGATCCGCATGGCGGACGGGTCCCAGTAGCCGGAGAAGACGTGCGTCTCGAAGCCCTTGCGGGCGACGTAGCGGTGCGTGTCCGTGATGAGCGGGGTCATGTCGACCCGCTCGAGGATCGACTTCTGCGCCGTGGCGAAGTCCGCGCACTGCTCGTCCTCGTCGGTCGTCGCCATCGCGGCCTGGTATGCCTTCAGGCCCTCGGGGTTGTCGCTCGAGGAGACGTTCGTGCCGCCCTCGGGGTAGGTCGGACCGAGGTACCGGGCGATCGAGAGGTTGATCAGGCCGACCTGGGCGTCCTCGGCCGCGACCGCGACGTCCCAAGTGTCCGGCTTCGTGCGCATCTGGGTCGTCCAGTCGGCGGGGTCCGGCGCGGAGACCTTCACGGTGGCGCCGGCGTTCCGCAGCGACTCCGCGAGGAAGTCCGCCGCGGGGTCCCAGTTCGACATGATGAGCAGGCGGATGGTCTTGCCCTTGAGCTCCTTCGCCGCCGCCTTCGCGTCGTACGACTGCACGAGCGACGAGCCGTCGACCGCACACCGGTAGCTGGCGGCGTTCACGGTGGTCTGTGCGACCCCGAGACCGTCGAGCCCGGCGTCGTTGAAGCCCTTGGTGTCGATCGCCTGGGCGACCGCCGCACGCAGTGGCTGGTCGTCCGCGAACACCGAGCCGGACCCTTCGGCCTCGTTGAAGACGAGGTTGTAGGCCGAGCTGGCGAACTTCACGGTCGAGTAGCCGTCGCCGGTGAAGCGCTCGGCGTTCGAGTCGTAGAAGCGGGCGACGTCGACGCCACCGGACTGCAGCAGGTTCGCGCTCGTGTTCGAGTCGCCCTGCACGGTCATGTTGATCGTCTTCGCGGGCTTGCCGGTGACGGTCTTCCAGTCCGGCCAGGCGTCGTAGTCCGAGCGCAGGGAGTACTGCACGCTCTTGCCCGCGGCCGACTTGGTCAGGGTGTACGGACCGGACCAGGCGCCCTTCACGGTGCCGGCGGCGAGTCCCTTCGGGTCGGCGATGCCGGCCGGGCAGATGACGCCGGTGCCGGGCCGGGTCAGACCGCCGAGCAGCTGCGAGTACGGCGAGCTGAGGGAGATCGTGAGGGTGCCGGCGGAGTCGTCGGGCGTGAAGGTCGGGTCACCCGAGCCGAACGCCTGGTTCTTCCAGGTCTGGGCACCCGAGTCGTCGAGACCCACGAGGTACTCGAAGGACTTGGCCACCACGGTCGGTGTGATCTCGGTGCCGTCCGAGCAGGTCGCCCCGTCCCGGATGGTGAACTCGTACTTCGAGGCCGACTCCGCGTCCCACTTGGTCGCGAGGCCGCCGATGTACCCGCCGTCGTCGCCCTCGCCCTGCCGGAGCAGGGTGTCGAAGCCGAGGCGAGCGACCTCGACGTCCGAGCTGGCCGAGGCCTTCGCGGGGTCGAACGTCGCCGGGGCGTACCAGAGCTCGGCGTTGATCGTGTTGGTCGTCGAGCCGCCGCTGCCGCCGTCGGCAGAGCCGGACGTGCTGCACGCGCTCAGGGAGAGGCCGACGGCGGTCGCGACCGCGACGCCGACGAGGATGCGCTTCCTCACCATGGTGCTGTCCTCCAATGGGATTCGGGGTGATGCCAGGGAGTCAGTCCCAGGGTCGGGTCCAACTTGGATCCAATCTAGGACAATCCGCATCCAACTATGTTTCGTGTGGATTACATCTCGACCGCGGCGAAGACCGTCCGTCCGCCCACCACGGTCCGTCGCACGCGAGCTCTGGCGTACTCGTCCGGGGTGCAGTCCCCCGGGTCCACGTCGATCAGCACCCAGTCCGCGAGGGCCCCGGCACGCAGCACACCCCGCCGGTCCTCCGCGAAGGCCGCGTGCGCCGCCCCACGGGTGTACGCCGCCACCGCTTCGAACACCGAGATCGCCTGCCCCGGGCCGAGCGGTTCGTCGATGTCGCGCATCCGACGCCCGGACGCGACGGGGACCACCTCGCGCGGGTCGAACGGGAAGTAGGGCGCGTCCGAACCCATCGCGACGACGGCTCCGGCGTCGAGCCACGTGCGCATCGGGTTCACCTCGTCCACCCGGTCGCCCAGCCGTCGACGCAGGCCCGCCGCGTTCTTCCAGGCGATCGAGGGCTGCAGCGACGCGACCACGCCCAGGCGAGCCGCTCGGGCCGCGGTCTCCGGGCTCGGTTCGAGGTACGCGTGGATGAGCTGGCACCGCAGGGGTGCGATCGACCGGCCGGTCTGTCGCTCGGCCGCCTCGAGTCCGTCGAGGACCTCGGCGACCGCTCGGCTGCCGACCGCGTGGACGCCGAGCCCCCAGCCCGCCCCGACGCAGGCGGCGGCGAGCCGCGCGAAGTCGTCGGCGGAGATGCGCTGCACGCCGTGGTCGTCGCCGGACCAGGGCCGCTCGAGCAGGGCCTGCCCCTTCATGCCCTCGCCGTCGTAGTAGACCTTGATCGGCCCGAGGCGCAGCAGGTCGTCGCCGTCGCCCGTGACGCCGTCGATCGCCCCGAGGACGGCGAGCGCGGCGTCGACGTCGGGCACGGCGTCCGTCCCGAGCTCCGGGTACGGCATCGCGACCACGCGCATCGTGAGCAGTCCCCTCCGGTGCGCCTCGCGGTAGCCGGCGAGCTCGGGGAGCGTGACCGCGGGGTCGACGAACCCGGTGAAGCCCATGGCGTGCAGGAGCGGTTGCACCCGGCGGATCGCGGCGAGCCGGTCCTCGAGCGTCGGCGGGGCGTCACCGAGCCAGTCCGGGGCGTCCGGGTCGGCGTCCCCGTCGGCGAGCATCACGGCCGAGAAGGCGTCGGCGTCAGCGTCCGCGTCGAGCAGTTGCAGCGCCTTGAGCCCGGCGCGCTGCGCGTGGGCGTGCGCGTCGGTGAACCCCGGCAGGACCGTGCCCTCGACACGTTCCTCCGCCACGTCGGCCGCGGTGTCGTGCGCGGCGGCCCGTACGTCCGCAGCCGTGCCGACCGCGGCGATCCGGTCGCCCACGACGAGCATGGCCTCGGCCGTCGGGATCGCGGGGTCCATGGTGCGGATGTGCCCGACGACGATCCGGGCGGGCCCGCGCGCCGACGTGCTGGTCGGCTCAGGCACGCGCGGGCTCCCGCTCGTCGAGCCACGTGCGCACGTCGGCCGCGGTCACGAGTGCGTCGCGCTGCAGGTACTCGATCGCTTCGAGCGCCGCGTCGTGCGCACGCTCGCTGGAGCCGGCGACGCAGTCGGTGAGCACGCGCACCGCGTAGTCGTGCTGGTGGGCGTCGGCCGCGGTGTAGTGGATGCACACGTCGGTGAGGCCGCCGACGAGCAGCACCGTGCCGGCACGGTACGCCTTGAGCACGATCTCGAGCTCCGTGCCGAAGAACGCCGAGTACCGCCGCTTGCGGATGACGAACTCCTCCGGCCGCGGGTCGATCCAGGACGCGAGCTCGGTCTGCTCGTCACCCTCGATGCAGTGCGGCCCCTCGGCGCCGTCGAGCTCCCGACCGATGTCGACGAGGTCCGGCTTGTGGACCTCCTGGATGAAGACGACCGGCACGCCCGCGGACCGGCAGTGCTCGATGAGGTCACGGACGCGGGGCGCGCGTTCGGCGCGGCCGCTCATGACGGGGATGCCCGGCGTGGGCATCGTCGAGGCGGCGCCGCCCTGGATGTCGACGACGATCAGGACGGGGTTGCCGGAAACGGCGAGCATGCGGTGGTTCCTTCCACGACGGGGTGCACTCGGGTGGGGGCCGGTGCGCGCCGTCGCCGTCATTCTGTGACGGCATCCGACACCGCACGGGTCGGGGGTGTTTCCGCGGCGTTAAACCTCAGGTGTCGAGGAGTGCGACGCCGCTCGGGCCGCTCGGAGCCGCCGGAACGGCAGCAGTTCGGCGACGCCGACCGGGCCGAACCCGTCGCCGACCGCCACCCAGACGTGCGCGTCCGGGGCGTGGTCACCGAGCAGTTCGGCGCAGACGCCGCAGGGCTCGATGAGGTGCAGCGTCCCGCTCGGTCGGCGCAGGACGCCGACGACGGACTCGACCGCCGCGCCGGCGACGACCGCGGCGCTCAGGGCCGCCGACTCGGCGCACACCGACGCCCGACCGGCCGACGCCTCGACGTGCAGGCCGGTGACGACGGTGCCGTCCACCAGGCGGAGCGCCGCGGCGACCTCGTGCACGCCCGCGCGGTACCGACGCTCGAGCACGTCGGTCGCGATGGCGAGCAGCTCGCGGTCGGCCGCGTCCATCCCGGCCGGCGGCCCGTCGAGGACCGGACGCTCCGACGGCACCGGCGCACCCCGGTCGTTCACGACCACCCCAGGATCCGTGCCATGTTGCCGCCCTCGACGAGCGCCCGGTCGGCCTCGTCCGGGATCGCCTTCGCGATCTTCATGCGCTCCAGGTCGAAGTCACTGCCGGGCCACTCGGACCCGAGCAGGATCTTCTCGGCCCCGAGGCGGGCGTAGGCGCGCTTGACGTCGGACATGAGCGTCGCCGAGGTCTCGAGGTAGACGTGCGGGTTCCGCTCCGCGACGATGATCGCCTCCGGCACGTTCCACACCGCCCCCATGTGGGCGATGATCGTCGGCACCGTCGGGAAGCCCTTGGCGATCTCCTCGATCGCGAACGGTGCGCAGAACGCGTCGTCGAGGGCGTTGATGAGCACGGGGAGGCCGAGTTCGGCGCACACCTCGAACAGCGGGTCGAGCAGGCCGTGGTCCGCCACGTGGTACCCGTGCAGGCTGGGGTGCAGCTTCAGACCGACCAGTCCACCGTCTGCGAACCGGCGGATCTCGTCGGTCGCGTTCTCCCACTGCGGCATCACCTGTCCGAAGCCGAACAGCCGGTCCGGGTGGGCGGCGACCAGGTCCATCAGGAAGTCGTTCTCGATCCCCTGCGCGAGCGAGCACACCATCGCGCGGTCGACACCGGCCGCGTCCATGCGGTCCAGGATCCGGTTCGCGTCGAACGGCGTGTACGCGGGCGGCTCCTCGCCCGGCCGGACACCGCTGAGGTAGTCGCTCCGGCCACGGCGGTCCTGCGTGGTGTTGTAGGCGTCGATGATCATCCTGGGCGTCTCCTCGTCGGCTGCTCGCGGGGACAGTGCTCCCCACATGTCATCCGATACTGCCAGAATTGGATCCAATTTGGTAGCGGATGGTCCCGCCGGGAGGCCCGGGTCGCCTCGTCGACGCCGGTAACGACCGCAGGTGGTTCAGTGGACGGCCGCCATCGCGCCCATCGCGAGCAGCCCGACGAGCGCCGCGATCCGTCGCACCGACTCCGTCCGAGCGACGCGGCGCCGCCCGACGCTCCACGCCACGGCACCGACGTGCACGGCCACCGCGACGGCGACCGGCAGGAGGAGTGCGGCACCGTGATGGTGGCCCGTAGTGCCACCGGCGTGCGCGGAACCCAGCACCACGAAGACCGCGCCGAGCAGCATGCCGAGCGCGTGCAGGTGGTCCCCCTGCGGGCGGCGCGGACGGCGGACGCGGTCGACCAGCGCGGTCACCATCGCACAGCCGCCGAGCAGGACCGCCCAGAACGGTGCGGGCACGAAGCCCATGGCCGGCAGGTGGACGTCCGCCATGGCAGCGAGCATCACGACCTCGCCCAGGAGCGCCGTACGCCCGACGCGCCGCGCCCCCGCGACGCCCAGGAGGAGCGCAACGAGCGACCCACCGAGGGTGACGACGATCAGGAAGCCCATGATTGGATCCAATCATGGGCGGGTCGGATCCGGCAACGGGATCCAACACCTGGCAGGATTGGATCCGCAGCGGGGGCTCGCTGCGATGACGCACCGAGGAGACCACTTTCGTGACCACCACCGACGGCAACGCACTCGTCGACGACCTCGCCGCCCGGATCCGCGCGAAGATCATGTCCGGCGAGATCCCGATCGGCGCACCGCTGCGCCAGGCCGACCTGGCGGCGCAGTTCGGGATCAGTCGCACGCCCGTCCGCGAGGCCCTGCGGCAGCTGCAGACCGGCGGGCTCATCGAGGTCGTGCCGAACCGCGGCGCCGTGGTGCGTGTGCCGGTGCCGTGGGAGGTCCGCGAGGCCTACGAGGTCCGCGCCGAACTCGAGTCGCTCGCCGCCCGCCGCGCCGTCGACCGGCTCGACGACGCCACCATCACCCAGCTGCGATCGGTGAACCAGGCGATGTACGAGCGCTCGCTCGCGGCGGCCGACGGCGAGCAGCCGAAGCAGCGCGAGGGCGTCGACAACGACCAGTTCCACGGGCTGATCTACCAGGCGTCGGGGAACACCCGGCTGACCCGCATGCTCGTCGAGATCAACGACGCCTTCCCGCGCAACGTCTCGGCGCTCGTGCTCCGGGAGAACTCCCGGCACCGCGAGGAGAACTTCCGCGAGCACGAGGAGCTCATCGAGGCGTTCGTCAGCGGTGACCACGAGCGTGCGGCCGGACTCATGCGCGACCACGTCCTGCGCGCCGGCGAGCACCTGGCGCACTGGTACGAGCGCCGCTCGTCCACGGTCTTCACCGGCTGAGCCGGCCGGCCGCCCGCCGCGGCTACAGCGCCGGTGCCCGCCGGATCCAGCCGGTGGCCTCCTCGATCGCGCGCGTCGCCGCGAGCAGCTGCGCCTCGCGGCCGTATCGCCCGACGACCTGCACCCCGACCGGCAGTCCCTCCGGCGTGAACCCGGCCGAGGTGACCACGACCGGGTGCGCGGTCAGCGTGAGCCGGTTCGCGAGCATCTGCCACGTGAAGTAGCGGTCGAAGCGGTGTCCGTCGACCTCGTCGACCCACTCGACGTCGGCGGGCGGCGCGACGACCGGCGTGGCCGGCAGGACCAGCACGTCGTACCGGTCGAAAACCGCGGCCGTGTCCCGGTACATGCGCGTCCGCCGTTCGTACGCGTCGGCGAGCTGCGTCGCGGTCGTGGCGCGGCCCTGCTCGACGTTCCTGACGTAGTCCGGCCGGAACCCGGTCGCACCGGCGTCGACGGCGTGCCGACCGCCCAGGAAGAACTCGAACGTCTCGATGGTCTCCCAGGCCTCGTCCGCACCCGCGAAGTCGGGCTCCGCTGCCTCGACCACCGCGCCGAGGCCCGCGAGCTGCTCGGCGAACGCACGGTGCACGGCTCGGACCGACGGGTCGATCGGCAGGCCGCCGGCGTCGTCGCTCCACGCGACCCGGAGCCCGTCGACCTGGACCGGACGCACCGGGTGCCGCGTCATCGCCGACATCGGCCAGACCAACTGCTCCACGGCGAGGGCGTCCATGAAGCGTGCGGCGTCCGCGGAGTCGCGCGCCATCGGTCCGGTGACCCCGTGCGGCGTCCAGGCGTTGCCGGTCCGGCCGCTCGGCACGCGGCCGGGGCTCGGTCGGACGCCGACGACGTTGCAGAACGCGGCCGGGTAGCGGAGGCTCCCGCCGCTGTCCGAACCGTCGGCGATCGGCAGCATCCGTCCGGCCAGGGCCGCCGCGGCGCCGCCGCTCGACCCCCCGGCGTGCCGGGACGTGTCCCAGGGGTTCACGGTCGTGCCGAACACCGGGTTGAACGTCAGGACGCCCTGCCCCATCTCCGGGGTGTTCGTCTTGCCGATGATGATCGCGCCGGCGTCGCGCAGGAGGGTCGCGAGCACGCTGTCGTGCGCTGCCGGACGCGCGTCGGCGAAGGCCGCGGACCCGTTCGTGGTCGGCAGCCCGGCGACGTCCATCAGGTCCTTCACCGCAGTGGGCAGGCCGTGCAGGAGCGGTAGGGGGTCGCCGGCGGCGCGTGCCTCGGCGGTGCGGCGGTCCGCGGCTTCCGCGGCGGCGAGCGAGACCGAGTCGGGTTGCTGTGCGACGACGGCCCGCAGGCGCGGGTTGCGTTCCTCGATCCGCTCCAGGTGGGCGCGCATCACCTCGACCGCCGACACCTCGCGGGCCGCGACGGCGTCGGCCAGTCGGACGGCGGTCCAGTCGGCGAGGTGCTCGGGCGTGTGCTCGGTCCCGGCCATCAGCGGCCGCCTTCGTGGTCGTGCTGCTGCTCGGCGTGGACGTGCCCGTCGTGCGCGGCATGGGTGTCGTGGTCGTGGCCCGCGTGCTCGTGGCCGGCGCCCGGTGCGCAGTGGTCGGTCGCGGACGGCGGCACGTCGAGCGAGGGGTTCCGGTCGAAGAAGCCGTCCGGCTCGAGCCGGAAGCCGATGCGGTCGACGGGCATGATCGGCCACTGCTCCGGCCGCGGGAAGTGGTGCACGCCGAGGACCGGCCAGAGCACGAGCCGCTCGTTCTCCAGCGACCGGCCCGCCCGCTGCCAGACGTGCACGCCGTCGTCGCCGAGCTCGCCCTGGTTCGGGTACTCCCCCGCGATGAACCGCTCCTCGGGGTCGAACGCGCTCGCCCACAGGTGCTTCGCGACGAACGGCGCCTTGCGCTCCACGATGCTGCCGGGCCGCACGTGCAGCTGCGCGGTGTTCTGGACGGCGAGGCGGTACGCGGTGCTCTCGCCGAAGCGGTTCTGCGCCGACTCGCTCTCGATGCGCCAGTGCAGCGCCCGTGCAGGGTCGGACGTCCGGGCACCGTCGGCCTCGGTCGCGATGGGCGTCTCGACCGCGATGCAGGCGTTGCCGTAGGGGTTCAGCGCCTCGTCGGGCTCCGGCTCCGCGTGGACCTCGACCAGCCGGTTCAACGGCCCGTCGACGGCGGTGTCGAGCCGCACCGCGAAGTAGTGCTGGTGCGTCGGCGCCTGCACGTTCGGCGCCACCATGCGGCCGTACCGCGGGGTCTCGCCGTCGGCGATGCCGGACACCGACATGATCCCGGTGAGCTTCACCTCGAGCTCGATCGAACCGTCCTGGGACAGCGTCCAGTAGAAGCCGTAGTCGTAGTTCGCGACCGTGGCGAAGCTCGAGATCACCAGGCGGCGGCTGCGACGGACCTCGGCGCTGCCGGTGCGCGTGTTCACGTGCTTCCAGAGGATCGAGTCGTCCTCCTCGTGCAGGCAGATGCCGTTCACGATGGTCTGGGGCTCGCCGTGGCCGTCCAGGAAGTCGACGTCGAAGTACCGGATCTCGCCGAGGCAGTCGCAGCCCAGCTCGAGGCTCGCGGTGAGCGGCCCGGCGCCGTACTCGCCCCAGTCGAAGAAGTTCTTGCGGTAGGCGGTCGGGTCGCTGTCCAGGTAGGGCACGTACATCTCGTTGACCGCCGCACGGTGCAGCACGGGGCGCTCGACGTCACCGTCGCGGTAGGTCAGGTCGTGCAGGACGAGGCCCTCGCGGTGGGAGAACCCGACGCGGAAGCTCCAGTTCTGCCACGTGACCAGGTGCCCGTCGATCGCGAAGCCGGGACCGTTCGGCTGCACGATGTCGAGCGCCGAGACCTCGCGGTCGGGACCCCAGGTGCCCGAGGTGTAGACCCCGGTCTCGGTGGCCATCGGGACGACCCCGTGGTCCTCGATGCGGATCACCTCGAGCGTGTCCAGGTCGAGGATCGGGACGAGCCCCGCGACCGGCCTGGCGTAGCCGTTGTCCTCGGGGAACTCGCGGTACCAGACCGTGCCCCAGCTCAGGCGGCGGTCGGCGAGGTCCTCGGGCACGAAGCCCGTGATCGACTCCGGGTCGACCCAGACCAGCGAGGTGTCGGTGATGCCGCGCTTGGCCAGGGCCTCGATGATCAGCGGCGACTTCCGGGCGGCCTGGGCGATGAGCCGCGCCTCGTCGCTCGAGACGCCGGGGCGGCGGTGGTCGACGTCGGTCCACAGCTCGACGATCGCCGGCGAGTCCGGCCCGGCCGTCCAGCCGCGCACCTCCCAGGCGGCGTGGGCGTCCGGGTCCATCACGACCGTGCGCACCGGGCGAGCACCGCCGGCCACCGTCCCGCGCGCCTTCTCCTCGTCGAGGGCGATCCCCCAGAAGCGCGGTCGTGCACCGATCCGACCGGAACCGCGGACCGCGGCGACGAAGGAGGCGATCTCGGCGGAGGTGAGCGGATCGAGGACGTGGGCGGTGCTGCTCATGGGCTTCCTTCTCGGGTGGATCGGGGGTCAGTTGGCGTGGAGGACGACGGCGCGACCGTCCGCGCGGGGGTCGCTCGCCGCGTCGAGGTGGCCGTCGGCGTGCAGTCGGACGGTCTGCACGTGCCCGGCCTCGTCGACCGGGCCGTCGGTCCGTGCGACGGGCAGGCCGAGCGCGGTGGCCGCGGCGGTCGCGTCGTCGGTCCCGGGTTCGGCGACGAGGGTCATCTCCTCGTGCCCGAGGTCGCGCGCGCCGACCACGAACCGCGGGCGGCCGAGCACGGCCACGGGGTCGCTGTCGCCGTCGACCAGGTCACGGGCGACCTGCGCGAGGATCCACGGTTGGGCGCTGCCGCCCTGGCAACCGAGTCCGACGACCAGACCGTCCGTCTCGGCGATGACCGGCAGCAGCGTGTGCGGCGGACGCAGTCCGGGGCCGACGTGCCCCGGGTGGGCGGGGTCCGTGCTGAACGCCGAACCGCGGTTGTGCAGGACGACGCCGGTGCCCGGGTCGAGGATGCCGGACCCGAACAGCTGGTAGACGCTCTGGATGAGCGTGACCACGGTGCCGTCGGTGTCGGCCGCGGTGACCGCGACCGTGTCCCCGAGCGCGCGTCCGGCCCGGGGCAGCGCCCCCGTCCGGCCGGTGTCGCGCGGGTCGGTCATCGCGGCGACGTCGATGGGACCGCCGCGGGGGTCGCCGAGTTCGGCCTGGCGGACGAGCGCCGCGCGGTGCACGGCGTCGACGAGCTCGGCGGTGCGGTCTGCGGAGTCGGCATCGTCGGCGAGCGCCTCCGGCAAGATGCCGAGCAGCACGACGCCCTGCGTTGGCGGTGGTGCCACCCACCAGCGGACCCCGCCGACGTCGGCCTGCTCCGGCTCGGCGAGCTCGGCCTCGTGCGCGGCGAAGTCGGCCTCGGTGTGCACACCACCGAGTTCCCGCAGCCGCGCCGTCATCGACGCGGCGATCCGCCCGCGGTACATCGCCCCGGGGTCGGCGGCCAGTTCGGTGAGCGTAGCGGCGAGCGCGGACTGCACGAGGCGGTCACCCACACCGAGCAGGCCACCGGCGCCGTCGCCGAAGACGTCGGTCATGCCGGCGTCGGCGCGGATCTCGTGCTCGCGGACGGCGATCGCACGGGCGAGACCGGCGGAGACGGGCGCCCCGTCGGCCGCGAGCCCGGCTGCTCGGCGCAGCGCCGGACGGAGACCGAGCCGACCGCCGAGCGCGTCGATCGCCCGCCAGCCGGCGACGACGCCGGGCACGGTGACGGTCTGCGCACCCTGCCGCGGCATCCGCTCCTGCTGCGCGAGCGCGGCGACGTCGATCCCGCTCGGGGCGGCACCGGCGGAGACCACGGCGGTCACGGCGTGTCCGGGGCGTCGGACGAGGGCCACGAGGTCGCCACCGATGCTGCACTGGTGCGGGTAGACGACGGTCAGCGCGGCGGCGGCTGCGAGTGCGGCGTCGATCGCGTCACCGCCGGCCGCGACCGCCTCGGCCGCGGCGTCGAGCGCGGCGGGGTGCGGTGCGGCGACGGCGACCCGGCGGGACGCGGCTGCGGTGGACTCGGTCATGCGGTGGTCACCATCCGTGCTGGGCTGAGGAAGTCGAGGTCCGGACGCGCGACGCCCTGCACCAGGTCGGCGACGGCCTCGCCGATCGCCGGACCGAACTTGAACCCGTGTCCGGAGCACGCGGCGGCCACGATGACCTCGGGCTCGTCCGCCAGCGGGCCGACGACGAAGCGCTTGTCCGGGGTCATCGTGTACAGGCAGGCGACGGCGTCGCCGCCCGCCGTGTCGATCCCCGGGACGAAGCGCTCGAACAGCCCGGCCAGGTGGGCCGTCTCGGCCTCGGTGGGCGGTGCGACGGGCACGTCGGGGTCCCAGACCGGGCCGGCGTCGATCCCGATCTTGGCGCCGGACCCGGCGGCCTCGGGCAGGCCGAAGACCAGGCCCTCGGGCAGGTCGACGGAGAAGCAGCCGAGTGCCGGTGGCTGCGCGATCGCCTGACCGGTCGGGACGGTGAGGGTGACGATGCGCCAGACCTCGAAGAACGCGGCGGCCTCCGGCACGAGCTGCGACGCCCAGGCGCCGCCGGCGAGGACCAGGTGGCGGGCGCGGATGCTGCCGCGGTCGGTGCGGACGGTGACGACGCCGTCGTCGACCCGTCGGTCGAGCACGGTCTCGCCGAAGCGCAGGTCGGCACCGGCCGCCGCGGCGGCCGACTGCGCGAACGCGAGCGCACGTGCGGCGTCGAGGACGCCGGCGTCGGGGTCGTGGACCGCCCCGTACTCCTCGGGTGGACGCAGCGAGGGCGCGAGCGTCCGCCACGCGTCGCGGCCGACCGGGAGGCTCGACCCGCCCTGCATCGTCGGCTCACCACGGTGCGCGTACAGCCCGCCGGTGGGGTGCAGGAAGGGGGCGCCGGCTGCGGTCCCCCACCGGTCCCACCCGCGGTACGCGCGGTCGACCAGGTCGTTCCAGACCGGGCTCGGGTAGGCGCGGCGGATCATCCGGGTGGCGCCGTGCGACGAGCCCCGCGTGTGTCCGGGGGCGAACCGCTCGACGGCGACGACGTCGAGGCCGCGGCGGGCGAGTTCGTGGGTCGCGGCGGAACCGTGGATCCCGAGTCCGAGGACGACGACGTCGTGCACCTCGGTCATGCCCGGACCTCGGCCACGACGTCGGCGACGCCGTCGAGCAGGATCCGGACGTCCTCGTCGTCGTTGTACACGTGCGGCGACACCCGGACGACGCTGGGCAGCCCGCGGGCGCCGAGGTCCCACTGCGCGTGGCTCGCGGGCACCGAGATGGAGTCGATGCGGCGCTGTCGGAGCCTGGCGGAGACCTCCTTCGACGCGACTCCGTCGACCGTGAAGGTGACGATCGCGGAGCGCGACGCGAGCGGGTCGGCGACGGTCACGCCGTCGAGGCCGTCGAGGGCCTCCCGGAGGCGGGAGCCGAGGCCGACGAGGTGCGCCTCGGTCGCCGCCGGACCGCGGTCGAGCGCCTCGCGCAGCGCCACCCCGAGGCCGAGCCGCGCGGCGACGGAGCACTCCCAGGTCTCGAGCTGTCGCGCGGTGCCGTCCATCGTCCACTCATCTTCGCCGGTCCAGACCGCGCCGCGGACATCCGGTGCCCACGCACCGATGCCCTCGAGCGTGCCGCGGCGCAGGTAGGCCATGCCCGTCCCGCGCGGGCCGCGCAGGAACTTCCGGCCGGTCGTGACCAGGGCGTCGCAGTCGACGGCCCGGACGTCGATGTCGATCTGTCCCACGGACTGCGTGGCGTCGACGACCGAGAGGGCGCCGTGGCGACGGGCGACGGCGGCGATCTCGGCGACCGGCTCGACGAGCCCGGACGAGGTCGGCACGTGCACGGCGCTCACCACGACCCGGCCCGTGGCGCCTTCGACGGCACGGTCGAGCGCCTCGAGGTCCATCGCTCCGCTGCCGTCGCTCGGCACGACCACCAGCCGGACGTCGTCGTGTCGCTGCATGGCGAGCAGGCGGAGCGCCTGGCTCACGTAGCTCGACCGTGGCGCGACGACGGTGTCGCCGGCCCCGAGCCGGAGCGCGTCGAAGACGCCGCGGAGACCGCTCGTCGCGCTGTCGAACAGGGCGATCTCGTCCGCCTCGGCGCCGAGCAGCGCAGCAGCCGACGTGTACACCGCGGCGACGTCGTCGGCGACCTCGTTGGCCGCTTCGTACCCACCCACCCGCTGCTCCCGACGCAGGTGGGTGACCACGGCCTCCAGGACGCCGTCGCTGACCAGGCCGGCGCCCGCCGCGTTGAAGTAGTGGCGTCCCGCGGTACCGGCCGTGCGTGACCGCTCGGCGGCCACGTCGATCTCCGTCGTTGCCGGGTCGGCGCGTGTGCCGTCCTCCAGACCGATCGTCATGTGGCGGGTCCTCCCTCGAGCGCGTCACCCCCGGACGCTGAATGGATCCCATCATAAACAGGTTGTATCCATTAACGCCACCGCCGGATACTCTGGTCGCATGGAGCACTCTGCTGAAGCCCGCGCACTGGAACTCGGGCTCGTCATCCCGGACTACGCGAACCCGCCATACGGCGGCCGGTACGGCAGTTCGCTCCGCGCCTTCCACCGGACCGGGGACCTGCTGGAGTTGAGTGGCATGACGCCGGAGTCGCGCGACGGCACGATGCTGCACCCCGGGGCCGTCGGTGTCGACATCACCCTCGAGCAGGCGCAGGAGGCCGCGCGGTACACCGCGGTGAACGCCCTCGGCATGATCCGGTACGCCCTCGGGTCGCTGGACGAGGTCGCCGCGCTGTCCCGTGGGCTGTGCTTCGTGCTCTGCCCACCCGGATTCGAACAGCTGAACCAGGTGTCGAACGCGGCGAGCGACCTGCTCTTCGACGTCTTCGGTCCCGACGTCGGCCGGATGGGCCGGGCGTCGATCGGCGCGACGGCCCTGTCGCGGAGCGCCTGCTTCGAGCTCTGGCTCAGCCTGGAGTGCCGCCCGCGCCGAGCCGGGGAGTGAGACCGCTCGCCGAGACCGGCGTCCGGGGAGCGGCGTTCTGGCTCCTCGTCCTGGCGTCGACCGCCGGCTACGTCGTGAACGGCGCGAGCACGCCGGTCGTGCCGCGCCTCGCGACGGACCAGCTCGGCGCAGACGCGGCACTCGGAGGGCTGCTCGTCTCGCTCGCGGGCTTCGTCGCGATCGGTGCGATGCCGGTGGCCGGCATCCTGAGCGATCGGCTCGGACCGCGCCGCGTGCTCCTCGGCGCCGGGCTGCTGGCGGCGGTCGGCCTCGGGATCGTGCTCGTCGCGCTGAGCATCCCGACGCTCGCGGTGAGCCGGGTCGTCTTCGGCGCGGGCAACGCCGCGACCGCCACGGCCCTGACCGCCTGGGTCGTCGCCGAGGTCCCCGTCACCCAGCGGAGCCGCGCGCTCGGCCTCTTCGGGCTCGCCGTCTGGATCGGACTCGCCGTGGGCCCGGTGGTCGGCGAGAACCTCTACCAGTCCGCGGGACACCGATCCGTGTGGATCGTCGCGATCGGCATCCAGCTCGGCGGGCTCGCCCTGGCGCTGCTCGCCCGGAACGGGTCGGCGCCAGCACACCGCAGCGCGGCCCGGCCGACGGGGACCGGCGTCGGACCGGTGCTCCGTGCGGTCGTGCGCCCCGGTGCGGCGGGCCTCGTCGCCTGGGCGGCCGAGGGCTTCATGATCGCGTTCCTCATCCAGCACCTGGTCGGGCAGGGGGTCGGCGCGCAGGGGCTGACCGGTGCGGCGAACGTCTTCACCGTCTTCGCGGCGAGCGTCGTCGGGGTGCGGCTGCTCCTCGGCGGACTGCCGGACCGGCTCGGCCCGGTCCGCACGGCGCGGGGCGCGCTGGTGGTCCTCGCCGCCGGGCTCGTCGTCCTGGCCGTCGCGCACGACTTCCGGGTGGCGGCCGCCGGTGCGGTGCTCGTCGGTGCCGGCTACTCGCCACTGTTCCCGACGCTGACGATCCTCAGCACCCGCGCGCTCGACGACCGCAGCCGCGCGACCGGGGTCGGCGTGTTCTCGGCCGTCACGAGCGCGGGCTACGCCGTCGGGTCGCTCCTCGGCGGGGTCCTGGTGTCGGCGATCGGGTCCGGCTGGGCCCTCGTCGTGCTCGCGGCCCTGCAGCTCGCGGCCGTCCCGGCGCTGGGCCGGCACGGCCGCGGCCGCTGACCGGCTCGCGGTCGCGGTCGCGGCCTCAGAGGGCGATGACGACGCTCTTCGACTCGCAGAACGCCCGGAGCGCCTCCTCGCCGAGGTCCCGGCCGAGACCGGACTCACCGACGCCACCGAACGACAGCGCCGGGTCGAACAGGTTGTAGGTGTTCACCCACACCGTCCCCGCGTGCAACCGCTGCCCCATCCGGTGCGCCCGGGCGAGGTCGCGGGTCCAGACGCCGGCCGCGAGCCCGTAGGTCTGGTCGTTCGCGATGGCGATCGCCTCGTCCTCGTCGTCGAACGGGATGACCCCGACGACGGGCCCGAAGATCTCCTCGCGCGCGATCGTCATCGTGTTCGTGACACCGGTGAAGAGCGTCGGCTCGACGTAGTACCCGGGGCGCTCGGGGACGCCGCCGCCGACCGCGACCGTGGCGCCCTCGGCCTTGCCCTGCTCGATGTACCCGAGGACCTGCTGCCGCTGCTCCTCGGACACGAGCGGCCCGACGGTGATCCCCCCGTCGAGACCGTCGCCGACCGGGACCTTCCGGACCGCGGCGACGAGGCGCTCGGTGACCTCGTCGAGGACCGAACGCTGGACGAGCAGGCGACTGCCGGCGGTGCACATCTGACCCGAGTGGCCGAACGACGCACGCATCGCGGTGACCACGACCGCGTCCAGGTCGGCGTCCTCGAAGACGATGTTCGGGCTCTTGCCACCGAGCTCGAGCGTCAGGCGCTTGAAGTCGGCGCTCGCGGCGGTCATCACCTTGCGGCCGACCTCGGTGCTGCCGGTGAACGAGACCTTGTCGACGCCCGGGTGCGCGGTGAGCGCGGCGCCGACCCGACCGTCACCGGTCAGGACGTTGACGACCCCGGCGGGGACACCGGCCTCCTCGCAGATCGCCGCGATGCGGAGCATCGTGAGCGGCGTCTGCTCGGCCGGCTTCACCACGACGGTGCAGCCTGCGGCGAGCGCGGGGGCGAGCTTGAACGCCCCGGTCATGATCGGGAAGTTCCAGGGCAGGATGAGCGCCGCGACCCCGACGGGCTCGAGGGTCGTGTACACGTGGTGCTGGCCGCCGTCGACGGGGACCACGGTGCCGGTCAGGCGGGATGGGGCACCCGCGTAGTAGCGGAACACCCGGGCCGAGGTCGCCGTGTCCGCGCGGGACCGCTCGATCGGCTTGCCGTTGTCGCGGGTCTCGAGCACCGCGAGCTCCTCGAGCCGCTCCTCGATGAGGTCGGCGACGCGGCCCAGGATCCGGCTGCGGTCGTGCGGGCTCATCCCGCTCCACCGACGGTCCTCGTGGGCTCGGCGAGCGGCGGCGACGGCGGCGTCGATCTCGGCGGGGCCGGCCTGCGGCACCCGGGTGAGCAAGACCTCGGTCGCCGGGTCGAGGACGTCGAGGAGTTCGGCCCCGTCCGGTGCGGTCCACGCCCCGTCGACGAGGAACGGCTCGAGCGGGGCGAGGGGTGCGAGCGTGTCTCTCATGGTGGTTCCTCCGTGTGGGCGGTGCGGGGTCAAGGGCGGTCGAGCAGGCGAGCGGGCTCGTCCACCGTGATGCGGGTGAGGACGTCGTCCGGCACGCCGAGCGCCCGGAGCCCCGGCACGACGCGGGCGGTCAGGTGGTCGAGGCCGTGCCCGCCGTGCCGGCGGAGCTGCCCCTTGGTCCAGGTCGCGTGACCGAACACCCACCGGGTCTCCGGCGCGGACTCGCGCAGGGCGAGGAAGGCGTCGAGGCGCTGCGGGTCACTGGCGTTCCGGATCCGGCCGACGTGCGAGCCCTCGTTGCCGAAGCAGAGCTCGAGGACGGCTCCGGCCTGCCCGAGGTCGCGCAGGTAGGGCAGGTCGAGGAACTCGTCGACGGTCGAGAAGACGACGCGGCTCGGGTCCACCCCTTCGGCGACGACGTGCGCGAGCACCTCGAGGCCGTTCCGGGCGTCGGCCGCCAGCCGGACGACGACGGCGGCACTGGTGGTGACGGCGGCCCGGGCCGCAGCGGTCAGGCTCCGGCGCTCCTCGTCCCCCTCGGCGGTGGCGAACGCGGACGTGGTGCCCATCAGGCCGAGGATGCCGGCACGGTAGTGCGTCCCGGGGACGGCCTCGGTCAGCGCGCGTTCGAAGAGCTGCTCTCGCCCGTCGGTGTCGAGCGCGGTGTACCAGTCCGGCAGCAGCCGCGGCAGGTAGGCGCCGTAGCCCGCGACGACGTCGACGCCGCTCGCGAGCGAGAGTTCGGGCAGCCGGGCGTGGTCGGGCCCGAAGCCGAGCGAACTCAGGTCGACCGCGAGCCCGAGGCCGGCGGCCCCCGCGATGCGCAGTTCGTCGGCGAGCAGGTCGAGGTCGTCGAGTCGCAGGTTGTCGGCCAGCGCGAGCTGACTCCACCGCAGGGACGCCGCGAGGTCCGCAGTGACAGCGAGGCTCGGTTCGAGCTGCTCGACCCCTGGTCGCTGCAGGGCGCTGGCGTCGGTGAGCAGGTGCTCGTGCATCGACACCGGGCCGGTCCCGGACGACTCGACGGGACCGAGGACGGTCTGGATCACGACGTGCCTTTCACCGTGGCGGACTTGACGGATCCAATCTACATCGGTTTGGATCCCTCTTGTCCACGGGTGTCGCCGATCGTTCCGGCCGACCCCGAACGTTTACACGCGGGCGACTTCCGACACGAGCACGAAACAGGCGGGCAACGACGGCGACACAGCCCCGCACGACACTGGTCGCACTACCTGTCACACGACAGGTACTCCGCGAAAGGTCCGTAGCCATGCGCTCTCCCGAAGCACCGCTCCACGCACCGCGCGCCACGTCCAGCGTCGACTCCCAGGGCCTCGCCCGTCTCGGCTACGAGCAGGAACTCCACCGCGGGGTCGGCTCGTTCTCGTCCTTCGCTGCCGGCTTCTCCTTCGTCTCCATCCTCACCACGGTCTTCCAGCTCTTCGGGCTCGGGTTCGGACTCGGCGGCGCCGCCTTCTTCTGGGCGTGGCCGCTGGTGTTCGGCGGCCAGCTCCTCGTGGCGCTGAACTTCGCGCAGCTCGCGGCCCGCTGGCCGATCTCCGGCGCGATCTTCCAGTGGTCGAGCCGGCTCGCCGGGCCCCGGTTCGGCTGGTTCACCGGCTGGACGATGATCATCGGGCAGATCCTCACCGTCGCCGTCGCCGCGATCGCCGTCCAGGCGGTCCTGCCGACGATCTGGGCCGGCTTCCAGCTCGTCGGTGGGCCCGGTGCGGATCCCTCCGTCGCCTCACCGACGGGCGCCGCCAACGCGGTGGTCCTCGGACTGGTGATGCTCGCCGTGACGACGGTGGTCAACATCGTGAGCGTCCGCTTCATGGCCCGCGTGACCAGCTTCGGCGTCCTCGTCGAGATCGTCGGCGTCGTCGTCCTGATCGCCGCCCTGTTCCTCCTGCCGCACCGTTCGGCCGCGGTGGTGTTCTCGACCACGGGGTCGACGAGCACCGAGCCGTACGTCTGGGCGTTCCTGGCGTCGTCCCTGATGGCCGCGTACGTGATGGTCGGCTTCGACTCCGCGGGTGAGCTCGCCGAGGAGACGCACAACCCGCGGCGCACCACCCCGAAGACGATCGTCCGCGCGCTCACGGTCTCGGGCCTCGGTGGCGGGCTGCTCATCATCGGCGCCCTCGTCGCCGCCCCGAGCCTGACCGACGGCAGGCTCGCGACCGAGGGCCTGGCGTGGGTGATCACGTCCGCGCTCGGCGACGTCCCAGGACGCCTGCTGCTCTGCACCGTCGCGGTCGCGGTCTTCGCCTGCACGCTCGCGGTACAGACCGCCGGGGCCCGCATGGTCTACTCGATGGCGCGCGAGCACGCGTTGCCCTTCCACCGCACGCTCGCCCGCGTCTCACCCCGCACCGGCACCCCGATCGCCGCCTCGGTCGTCGTGGGGGTCGGCGCCGGCCTGGCCCTCGCCGTGAACATCGGTCAGTCCGCCATCTTCACGGCGCTCTCCAGCCTGTGCATCGCGATGCTCTACCTGGCGTACCTCGGCGTCACCGGCCCACTGCTCGTCGAGCGCGTCCGCCGTCGCCGGACGGGGCTGACGACGGGCGTCGACGAGGACGGCAAGCCGCTCTTCACCCTCGGCCGCTGGGGGATCCCGCTCAACGCCCTCGCCGTCGCGTTCCAGATCGGCATGGCCGTCAACCTCATCTGGCCCCGCCCGGAAATCTACGACCTGACCGGCCACTCGTGGTGGCTGCAGTACAGCGCGCTGCTGTTCATCGGCGCCGTGCTGCTCGTCGGCTGGGCGTGGTCGTCGTGGCGGCACCGCGCGCACGGTCCGATCACCCTCGCCGAGGTCCCACACACCGCCCCCACCCCCGTCAAGGCCTGAACACCAGCACCACCGGAAGGAACCACCGTGCGTGACCTGCACCAGACCGACAGCGTGACCGCCTCGCGCTCGGACGCCCGCGCCCAGGGCGGTGCCACGTCCGACTGGATGCCGTACCTCCCCGCGTCGTCGTCCCCGTTCGCCCCCGAGGATGTTGACCCGGCCGATCTGGTCTGGGCCGAGACGGTCGCCCCGGGCGGGTACACCCACAAGGTGCTCGCCCGGGGGTCCCGGATCCGGTTCGACGACCCCACGGGTGCTGCCTGCGCTCATCTTCTGCTGTTCAACGCCTTCGAACCGTGGGAGCGCCTCAACGTCGCGGACACCCAGAAGATCCCGTGGCAGGCGTACCTCGGCCAGGGCTCCCCCCTGCTCAGCGGCGACGGCCGGGCACTCGCAACCGTGCTCGAGGACACGTCCGGACACCACGACGCGTTCTGCGGCACCTCCACCGACGCGTGGAACGAACGCAAGTACGGCGGCGCGGCACCCGAGGGTCCGACGCCGAGCGGACGGTCGCTCTTCGCGAAGGCCGCGGCGAAGCACGGACTCACGAAGCGGGACCTGCCGCCGAGCGTCTCGTTCTTCCAGGGCGTGCGCATCGACCAGGACGGCGCGATGGAGTTCACCGGATCGTCCGGCCCCGGTCACCACGTCACGCTGGTCGCCGAGCTGCCGCTGCTCGTCCTCGTCGCGAACGTCGCCCACCCGATCGACCCCCGCCCCGAGTACGCGGTCGGTCCCCTGCGTGTGCACGCCTGGCGCGGCGCCCCGACCACGGCCGACGACGACCGCTTCAGCGCGTCGCCGGAGCTCACCCGCGCCTACCTGAACTCGATCGACCACGCGGAAGCACGAGGCTGCTGATGACCGACACGCTGACGTCCACGGTCCCCGTCGGGGCCGTCCACGCACCCGACGTCCCGCTCGACTGGGGCGAGTCGCTCGTACCAGGGGTCGTGGTCCGCGACAACCGGGTCGCCCCGCTCGCGCCGTGGTCCGCCGTGGTGCGGGCGGGCGAGGTGCTCACCATCGTCGACGTCGGCGGCAACCAGAGCGCCGACTGCCTGGTCTACGACGCGCACGACCCCGACGAGCGCTACAGCGTGCCCGACACGCTGGCGGCCCAGGGCAACGCCTACGTCCGGACCGGCACCGTGCTCATGTCGAACGAGGGCCGTCCGCTGATGATCGTCGTCGCGAACGAGATCGACCGCCAGGACACCATCGGCGGCGCGTGCTCGAAGGAGTCGAACACGCTCCGGTACGGTCACCACACGCAGTACCAGCACGGCTGCCGCGAGAACTTCCTCGCCGAGGCCGGTCGGCACGGGCTCGGCGTGCGGGACATCGTGTCGAACCTCAACTGGTTCATGAACGTGCCGGTCGAGGCCGACGGCGCACTCGGCATCGTCGACGGCATGAGCGCCCCGGGCAAGCGGGTCGCCGTCCGCGCCGAGCGGGACGTCCTGGTGATCGTGTCGAACTGCCCGCAGATGAACAACCCGTGCAACGACTTCTCCTGCACCCCGCTGCGCATGATCGTGGTCCGGCCGTGACCGCCGCGCTCGACCCCACCGGGAGCGACACCGTGGAACGTGATCCGAACACCGTGCTCGTCGCCAACCGTGGTGAGATCGCCCGTCGCGTGATCCGCTCCGCCAAGGCGCTCGGCATGCGCACCGTCGCCGTCTTCTCGGACGCCGACCGTGCAGCACCGCACGTCCGCGAGGCCGACGTCGCCGTCCGCCTCGGTCCGGCGCCCGCACGCGACTCGTACCTGGACATCGACGCCGTGGTGCGCGCCGCGATGGACACCGGCGCCGGTCTCGTGCACCCCGGGTACGGCTTCCTGTCCGAGAACACCGCGTTCGCCCGCGCGTGCGAGGACGCCGGCATCCGGTTCGTCGGCCCGACGGCCGACCAGATCGTGCAGTTCGGCGCGAAGCACACCGCCCGCGAGCTCGCCGCAGCGGCCGGGGTGCCGATGCTCGCGGGGACCGGCCTCCTCGCGGACGTCGACGAAGCGGTCGCCCAGGCCGAGCGCATCGGCCTGCCCGTCATGCTCAAGGCCACAGGGGGCGGCGGCGGCATCGGCATGCAGGCATGCGCGACGCTCGACGAGGTCCGACAGGCGTACGCGAGCGTCGAGCGCACCGCCTCCGCCGCGTTCGGGTCCGCCGGCATCTTCCTCGAGCGGCTCGTCCGACCGGCGCGCCACGTCGAGGTGCAGCTCTTCGGCGACGGCGAGGGTCGCGTCGCCGTGATCGGCGACCGTGACTGCTCGCTCCAGCGCCGCAACCAGAAGGTGATCGAGGAGGCCCCGGCCCCGGCACTCCCGCGACACGTCCGGGAGGCTCTGCACACGTCCGCCCGTCGGCTCGCCGAGAGCGTCGGGTACCGCAGCGCCGGCACCGTCGAGTTCGTCTACGACTCGGTCCGCGAAGAAGCGTCCTTCCTCGAGGTGAACACCCGGCTGCAGGTCGAGCACCCGGTGACCGAGGAGGTCTTCGGCGTCGACCTCGTCGAGCTCATGCTCCGCCTGGCCCGCGACGGCGCCACCGGCATCGAACCCGATGTCTTCACGCGCAGCTGGACCCCGACCGGGCACGCCGTCGAGGCCCGGGTCTACGCCGAGGACCCGGCGAAGGGCTCACTCCCCTCGAGCGGCCTCGTCACCCAGGCGGTGTTCCCCGAGCGGGCCGGCGTCCGCGTCGACGGCTGGGTCGAGACCGGCTCCGTGGTGTCCGCCTTCTACGACCCGATGCTCGCGAAGGTCATCGCCACCGGGGAGACCCGCGACGACGCCCTCGACCTCCTCCGGGACGCCCTCGCCGACACCCGCGTCGACGGCATCGTCACGAACGCCGGGCTCCTGCGCTCCCTGACCGACGACCTCGAGCTGCGGACCGCCACGCACTCCACCTCGACGCTCGACGCGACCGACGATCCGGATCCGCGCATCGACGTCGTGGTGGCCGGCACCATGACGACGATCCAGGACCTCCCGGGTCGGGTCGGGTACTGGCAGGTCGGTGTCCCACCGAGCGGACCCTTCGACGCCGCGTCGTTCGCGGAGGCGAACCGCGCGGTGGGCAACCCGGACGGCGCTCCAGCCCTGGAGATCACGGCGACCGGCCCGACCCTGCGCTTCTCGACCGCCGGTGTGGTCGCCCTCACCGGCGCTCCGGCGCCAGCCGCCCTCGACGGCGAGCCGCTGTCGCTGTGGGAACCGGTCGAGGTCGGCGCAGGGCAGACCCTCACGGTCGGCACCGCCCAGGGGCCCGGGCTCCGCAGCTACCTGGCGGTCCGCGGCGGCTTCGACGTCCCGACGTACCTCGGCTCGGCCGCGACGTTCACGCTCGGCGGCTTCGGCGGCCACGCCGGTCGGGCGCTGCTCGCCGGTGACGTCCTGCGACCGGGGTCACCGGACTCGGACGCGCAGCACCCCGCCTTCCCCGCCGGCACCAGGCTCGGGCTGGTCAGCGGCCCGACCCCCGCCGAACGGCGCACCGCACTCACCGACTCGTGGGAGATCGCCGTCACCGAGGGGCCGCACGCGGCGCCGGACTTCTTCACCCGCGCCGACCTCGACGTCTTCTACGCCACCGACTACGCCGTGCACCACAACTCCGCCCGCACCGGGATCCGGCTCATCGGCCCCCGGCCGGGCTGGGCGCGGACGGACGGCGGCGAGGCGGGACTGCACCCCTCGAACATCCACGACACCCCGTACGCCGTCGGCGCGATCGACTTCACCGGCGACACCCCGATCATCCTCGGCCCGGACGGACCCTCGCTCGGCGGGTTCGTCTGTCCGGCGGTGGTCGCCAGCGGCGACCTGTGGAAGCTCGGCCAGCTCCGACCGGGCGACACGGTCCGGTTCGTCCCCGTCCGCGAAGCCGACGCCGCCGCGCTCGAGGCGAACCGAGCCTCCAGGTCGGTGCCGCGCACCGGAGGTGACGGCGACGACGGGGTGATCGCGCGCCTGGACGCGACTCCCGCCCGACCGGGCGTCGCGTACCGGCGTGACGGCGACGACAACGTGCTCGTCGAGTACGGCGACATGACCCTCGACATCGCGCTGCGGATGCGCGTCCACGCCCTCATGACGAAGCTGCAGGAGGAGGCGCCGGCGGGGATCCTCGACATCACCCCCGGCATCCGCTCGCTGCAGGTGCACACCGACGCCTCGGTGCTGAAGGCGAGCACGATGGCCGGACTCCTCCGCGAGCTCGAGGACGAGATCCCGCCGACCGACCAGCTCGTCGTGCCGTCGCGCACCGTCAAGCTGCCGCTGTCCTGGGACGACCCGGCCACCCGGCTCGCGATCGAGCGGTACATGGCCGGTGTCCGGAACGACGCCCCGTGGACGCCGTGGAACATCGAGTTCATCCGTCGGGTCAACGGCCTCGACAGCGTGGACGACGTCTTCCGCACCGTGTTCGATGCGAGCTACCTCGTGCTCGGCCTGGGCGACGTGTACCTCGGCGCACCGGTCGCCACACCACTCGACCCGCGGCACCGCCTCGTCACGACGAAGTACAACCCGGCTCGTACCTGGACGGCCGAGAACTCGGTCGGCATCGGCGGCGCCTACCTCTGCATCTACGGCATGGAAGGGCCTGGCGGCTACCAGTTCGTCGGCCGCACCGTGCAGATCTGGAACCGGTTCCGCCGCGGCGGCCTGTTCCAGGAGGACCCGTGGGCGCTGCGGTTCTTCGACCGCATCGAGTGGTACCCGGTCGGCGCCGAGGAGCTACTCGAACTGCGCGCCGAGACCGACGCCGGCCGTGGGTCCTTCGAGACCGTCGACGGCGAGTTCTCGATCGCGTCGTACAACCGGTTCCTCAGCGACAACGCTGCCTCCATCGCGGACTTCCGGGCGCAGCAGACCCGGGCGTTCGACGAGGAGAAGGACCGGTGGCGGGCCTCGGGCGAGTTCGACGTCCGCGACGAACCGGCCGTGGTCGTGCCCGACGAGGTGGTCCTGCCCGCCGGCGCGACCGCGGTGACCGCGCCGTTCACCTCGACCGTGTGGCAGGTGGACGTCCGACCGGGCGACCGGGTGGACGAAGGACAGCGGCTGCTGGCCGTGGAGGCGATGAAGATGGAATCGATGGTGCACGCACCCGTGGAAGGACACGTGTTGGAGATCTACATCAAGCCGGGCGACCAGGTCGCACCGGGACAGGTCCTGGCAGCGATCGGAAGTGCCGCGTGAACGGGGTCGTCGGCGAACCCGGCACGGCCGCGGACCGGGTCCGGGCCGCCTTCGACCGGATCGACGCCGTCGACCGTCCCGAGGTCTGGATCACCCTGCGCGACCGCGCCGCCGTCCTGGCGGAGGCCGAGTCCGTGGACCGGTCACTACCCCTCGCCGGGATGCTCTTCGCGGTGAAGGACAACATCGACGTCGCCGGGCTGCCCACCACCGCGGCCGCCCGGTCGTACGCGTACACGCCGACGGCCGACGCCACCGCGGTCGCCCGGCTCCGTGCCGCCGGCGCGGTCGTCGTCGGCAAGACGAACCTCGACCAGTTCGCCACCGGTCTGGTCGGCACCCGCTCCCCCTTCGGCGCCGTCCGGAACGCCTGGGACGCCTCCCGCATCTCCGGAGGTTCCTCGAGTGGCAGCGCGACCGCCGTCGCCCTGGGCATCGTCGACTTCGCACTCGGCACCGACACCGCCGGGTCCGGACGCGTCCCGGCGGCGCTGAACCACCTCATCGGCGTGAAGCCCAGCAAGGGGCTCGTGCCGAACACCGGCGTCGTCCCTGCCTGCCGGTCGCAGGACTGCGTCACCGTCTTCGCCCGGTCCCTCGACCTCGCTCGGACGGCCACCGAGCTGATGGCCGGGCCCGACGGCGTCGACCCGCTCGCCCGGACCGACGCAGCCCTGACCGACGGCGCCCTCGTCGTCCTTCCCGCAGTGCCGCGCATCGCCGTCCCGCTGCCGTCGCAGCTCGACGGACTCGCGCCAGGCTGGAGCGAGGCCTTCGAGCGCGCGGTGGACCGGTTCCGCGCCCTCGGCCACGAGATCGTCGAGGTCGACATCGCGCCGCTGCTCGACGCCGCGACGCTGCTCTACGACGGCGCGTTCGTCGCAGAGCGGTACGCGGCGGTCGGCGCCCACATCGAGGCGCACCGCGACGAGATCGGCGAGGACCTGGACCCGACGGTCGCCGGGATCGTGCTCGGCGGTGCGGCCCCCACCGCCGCGGAGCTCTTCGCCGACCAGGAGCGGCTCGACGCGTTCGGCGCTGCCGGTCGCGCGGCCCTGGACGGCACCAATGCGCTCCTCACCCCCACCACGACGTGGCACCCGACCCTGGACGAGGTCGCTGCCGACCCGATCGGCGCGAACAGCCGGATGGGGCGGTACACGAACTTCGCGAACCTGCTCGACATGGCGTCCCTCGCGGTGCCGGCCGGCTTCGTCGACGGGCTGCCGTTCGGCGTCATGCTCACCGGGCCCGCGTTCAGCGACCGCCGCCTCGCCGCGCTGGCCGCGGCCTTCACCGCGCCGACGATCGACCTGCTCGTCGTCGGCGCACACCTGCGGGACCAGCCACTGAACGGTCAGCTCGTCGCCGCGGGCGGCACGTTCGTCCGGGAGGCACGCACCGCCTCCGACTACCGGCTGTACGCACTCGACACGGTGCCGCCGAAGCCGGGGCTGGTCCGGTCGGGTCCGGTCGCGCCGGCGGCGTCGGCCTCCGATCCCGGCTCGATCGTCGGTGAGGTGTGGCGGCTCCCCGCCGCCGGCTTCGGGACCTTCGTCGCGGCGCTCCCCGCGCCGATGGCGATCGGTTCGGTGACGCTCGACGACGGGACCACGGTCACCGGGTTCACCGTCGAGGCGCACGCCGTCGAGGGCGCCGAGGACATCACGCACCACGGCGGCTGGCGCGCCTACCGGCACGCTGCCCGGGAGCACGTTTGACGCTCGGATGTGAGGATGGTGGCATGTCCTCCGACGACCGGCCCGCCCGTATCGGCAGACCGCGTGTCGTCCCGGACACGGCGTCCGGACTGAGCCCTCGCGACCAGATCCTCGACGCCGCCGCGGCCCTGTTCGTCGAGAACGGCTTCAGCGCCACCTCGACCCGGGCGATCGCCGAGCGCGTCGGGATCCGACAGGCATCGCTGTACCACCACTTCGCCGGCAAGGACGAGGTGCTCGTCGAGCTGCTCGCGACCTCGGTCCGCCCGAGCCTCGACGTGGTGCGAGGCCTCGAAGAGCGTGTCCACGGCTCCGTCTCCGCCGCGGGCGCCCTCGCCGCACTCGTCCTCATCGACATCGACACGCTCGCCCGCACGCCCCACAACATCGGGACGCTCTACCTGCTGCCGGAGGTGCAGGGCGACCGGTACGAGGGCTTCCGTGCCGACCGCCAGGAGCTCCGGGACGCGTACGGACGGCTCGGTGCCCTGGCCGCGACGGACGACATCCGTGGAGCGGTGCCGCCCGAGCTCCTGGGCGGCATCCTCATCCAGCTCGCGGAGACCGTCATCCAGTTGCGCCGCACCGGGGAGGTGGACGAGCAGGCGCGCGAGGCGATCACGGGCGCGTGCCTGCGCGCGTGTGGGCTCGGCGAGGACGCCGTCGGCGACGCGCGACGGGAGGCCGATGCGCTGCTCGCTGCCGCTTCGGTCTGAGCGCACGAGCAACTTCCCGCTGTCGCAGCAGTCGGCGATCGCGTCGCGTTGGTACGGGGCTCGCCTCCCGACGAGCCGAAACCGCCGTCCGGGCGGGTGCGGCTAGAGTTCGAACGATCCGCTCCGAAGCCAACTCGGGCGCCAGGTCGGTCATCGTCTGCGTCCGTGCGACATAGGGAGACCAGATGAACGCCAACACCCGGACCGCGCTGTGGTTCGCAACACCCGTCGTGCTGATCGCCATCGCGGTGGCGATACTCCTGTTCGACCTCCCCGGCCTCGCGTGGCTGTCGGTCCTGGTCGTGCTCGGCATCGCGGCCGCGGTCTTCGCCGTCGCGGCACGACGACGATGACCCCGTCAGCCCCGTGACGCACATCGCTATCTGACCGGCCCGCGCGGGCACAGGGCGTTGACTACGCCCATGATCACCAAGAGCACGATCCACGAGATCGAGAACGCGACCGTCCGGGACCGCGACGGCACATCGGTCGGCAAGGTCGCGCAGGTGTTCCCTTCCGAATCGGACGGCAGCGCTGCGTTCGTGAGCGTCGCGACCGGGATCTTCGGGGGTCGCACCACGCTCGTGCCGGTCGAGGACGCGACGTTCGACGGCACCGACCTGCACGTCGGGTACGCGAAGAGTGCGATCAAGGGCGCGCCCTCCCCCGGAGCCGGGAACACCCTGTCCCTCGCCGAGGAGAACACCGTCCGCAAGCACTTCGGACTGTCCCCCGCGGGCAAGGCAACAGGCGACATGGGCGATCCGCACGAGAACCTCGATCAGGCCGGTACCGGTCCGGCGGGCGCGGATGACACGGAGGGCGCGGGGACGACGCCGCCGGCGTGACGACGCTCTCCACCTCGGCCAGGCTCCAGATCCGACATGGAGGCTCGACTCGACTCCGCCAGGTGGGCCGCGTTGGTCTCATGGTCACCCGTCAGGCGTCCGCCGCACCTCCTGCTCGACGAGCGTCGCGGCGATCCGATCAGCCGCGCCAGGGGCCTTCGCGAGCGCGTGGACCACGGCGGTGACACCACCCGCACTGGCGATCACCGCCCCCGCAGCTCGAACCTCACCGTTGATCCAGACGGATCCTCCCGAGCGCTGCCAACTCACGGTGCGACAGCTCGGGGCGCCTGGCTCGAGCGCCCAGTCGGCGTAGCGGCACAGGTCGTCGAACGTCGACCACACCCCACCTGCCGCCGCGAACGACCCCGCACCGAGCGCCCACGGCCGGATCGCGCGACCGAGGAGTCTCGGCATGACCCGATCCGACGGATCGGGCACGAGCGCGGCCGACGTGATGCCAGCCGGCTGCAGGACGCGCTCCCGCACTGCGGCGAACCAGTCCCCGTGCACCTTGTCGAGAACGGCACCCAGGAGCGCGTACCCGAGGTTCGAGTACACGTACTGCCCTCGAGGCGAGACCGGGAGCGCGGCTGCCAGGTCCAGCGGAACACCCACGGCCGAGCTGTACGGGTCGCGGAAGAGACTGTCCCGGATCGTTGCCGGTACTCGTGGCAGCCCGGAGGTGTGGTGGACGAGGTCGGCGATGGTCATCGCAGCATCGGGCACACCGGGGAGGTAGTCCGCGACCGGTCGCTCGACCTCGAGGGTGATCGAAGCTGTCGTCCCGACGAGCCCTTTCGTGATGCTGCCCCACTCGAGCAACGATGCGTCGGCGTAGGGCCCTTTGGGCTCTCGAACGGTCCGCCACCCATCGGCTGCGCGAAGACTTGCGCGCCACAGTCCCCCAAGTACATTGCCGTTCACATTCCAGGACGCTAGCGTCGGTGCCGTGTCTGGAGCAATGGTGATCACGCTGATGGCCGAGATCGGCGCAGCAGTACTCGTCGCCTGGGTGACGTGGCGAGCCGCAGTCGGATCGCTGGGTCGGAACGGGTTCGCGGGGGTCCGGACCAGGATCACGATGTCCAGCGACCGGGCCTGGCGGACAGGGCACCGCGCCGCGCTGCGTCCGACGCTCATCTCTGGGTTGATCACCGTCGCCTGGTCCGTGCTGACCATCCTCATCGCCCCGCTTCGTACGCCGTCGTCGGTGATCGTCGCCTCGGTCCTGCTCGTGGGCGGAGCCCTCCTGTCCATCCCAGCGGCACACAGGGCCGTGCGCCGAGCATCGGGCGACGAGGTCGGCACGCCTCAGCCCCCACGCCGCGATGTGTGATCGCTGAACGCCGGAAGCGAGGCGGCCAGGAAGATGGACGGGACCACGCGGACGCGTCGGTCAGAGAGGGCACCGTGACGGACACCACCAGCAACGCCGGACTGCAGGCGATGATCGCCCGCGCCGGGCAGATCACCGCCGAAGAGGCAGAAGCGCTCGACGTCACCTGGAAGGCCGACGAGGGGATCTTGCTGCCGGAACCGAGCGCATCGCTCGCGATCCAGGGAGGCGCCGACGGACGGATGGTCACGAACGCCGACCTCGTCGCCGCGTGGCAGCACGCGCTCGAAGCCGCTGGCGCTGCGGGACGCGTCGAGGAGATCGAGGCTGCGCAGGAGGCCGGACGCGCGGTGCGGCACTCGGACGCGCACCTGCGGGACCGCGCCGGCGCCGAGGAAGCCGTGCGGTCCGCGGTGCTCGCGACCGGGGTGCGCGACCTCGTTTCCGACGAGGAATTCGCCACACTCACGGCAGCCTGGCGGACGGTGCTCGGGGAGGCCTGACCCGTCGCTGTCGATCGATGCACTGAAGTTTCGGTGTTGACACTTCAAACACTGGCAGGAAGTATGAGCTTTCGAGCGTCCTGGCTGTGGGAGAAGATTGAGGCCCTCGGTGGGGCAGCGGCGAATCTCGGGGCCGAGCTCCTCGGAATCGCGGCCGTGAAGCAGAAGCGCTTCTCATGAAGCGGCGAACGTCAGCGCTGATCACGCTCGGCGGCCTCGCAGCGGCGATCCTCGCGTACTTGCTCTTCGGACCGATGTACGCAGGGATCCTCGCACTCGCGACGCTCTGCTTCGCGGCCTTCGGTTCGCCCATCGTCGGGAGTACCACCACCCCGGGGACGGGACCGATTGACCCCGAAGCTGTCCGACGACACCGGGAAGCTCACCCCGGCGCCACCATCAGTGAGGCTGCGGGAGTCGTCGCGCGAAAGTAATCCGCTCTCCATCCGCTGGTCAGAGGGCCAGCAAGTGCTGACCCTCTGACTCGACGCAGATGAGCGGCCCCACGGTCCCGATCGCCGCCGGACCTGGTGCTCGATGAGCACGGTGGTAAGCCTGTCGGCCGCGTGCAGAGCCGTGATTCACCAAGAACGCGCAGCGGTCCCGATACACGTACACGTGGGTGGGCGCGGCGACCTGGGCCACCGCAACCACAACCACAACCTTGATCGCGGTGCGAGGACCTCGTCGTCGCACTTCGGATCCTCGCGGTCGGACTAGATGTCGGCGGTGCCCTCTTCGCGATTGGAACCCTGCGCGGATTCACTCGGGAAGATCCGCATCACGCGCCGCGGCTCGTCGCGGCGTTCGGGACCACAGGCGCCGGGTGAGCGCAACCGACAATCTCACCGCGGCAGTGACCACAGCCGTGGTCGTCGCCCTCGCGAGAGCCTTCGCCAGCCTCGTGCTCTCGATCCGCAATCTCGCCCGACACGAGCGCGAACACCGAACCGGCGCACCGTAGTTTCCCAAGACAATCACATCTGATCAGATTCGCTGAGCAGCGTCGAATCGCTGCCAGAGAGCTTGACTGTCTCTCGGTGGCCGATCGGCAGCTGCGACAGCGCGGACAGCCAACAGAGTCCTAGTCTGCATGTCGTGCTCATCGTGATCCGCGGCGCCTCTGGCTCTGGCAAGTCGACCCTCGCAGCGCAGGTGCAACAGGAGCTGGGCTGGCCCACCGCGGTGCTTGGCCAAGATCACTTCCGGCGGACGATCTACAAGGAGCGCCAGGACGCTGGTCACGCTGACGGCATGGAGCACGTAGGGCTCCTCGAAGTCGCAGCGAAGCACTGCCTCGCGGCTGGCCACGACGTCGTTCTGGAAGGAATCTTCCAGTCGGATCGCTACGCAACGATGCTGGAGCGCATTTCGAGCGCGTCATCTGATGCTCGCTTCTACGCCTTCAACCTCTCACTCGAGGAGACTCTGCGGCGGCATGCGGGGCGGTCGCTGGCGTCTGAGGTGCGGCCGGATCAGATGCGTGACTGGTACCGCGGATGGGACCCGCTCCCTTTCGTGACGGAGCAGCCGATCCTGCCGGGCGAAGAGCTGGCGGCAGCGACCCAACGAATCCTCCACGACCGTTGAAGGATCGGCTTCCGGGCAGCCCGAGAGATCCTCTGGCACAGTCTCTCGAGGAGGTGTGTCGATGGTCACCGGACAAGAAGCAGAACAGATGAGACGTGGATTCGTCGGTGGCAGGGTCATCATCGCCGGTGCGATGGCGCTGGCAGCGCTGGTCGCCATGGTGATGGGGCAGGCTTGGGCTCTCTGGCCCTTCATCACACTGCTGATCATCGAAATCGTGTTCGTCGTGGCGATGATTCGACGTAGACGATCCAACGGCGGGCAGTCTGACCGATAGCGGATCCGCTACCGGGTCGGACGCACAACGTAATCTGGCAACGTGAGAAGTAGTCACCGGCTCATTGCACGCGCACGTTCGTGGTTCAACGCGCTCACCTGGCGCTTGGCTACTCAGGCGGGGGCTCTCTATCTCGGGGCCGTTTCCTTCATCGGCCTTGAGGCCGTTGCGGTCCTTCTCACCTTCACTACAGCCTGGCCGGTCGTCTTGCCTGTCGTTGTCCTCGTGTTGGGTGTCGCCTATCTACTTCGGGACCGCTTGGTCGCCACGTGGCGCCGCATCCGCCGCGCCCACCGTTGATCCCTGATCGCTCTCGAAAGAGGGTCGCCGAGCGGACACCGAATGCGACGACGGTTATCGCCGCGAGCGACTCGCTGACCCTCTCACTGGCCGATGGGCTACCGGTTCGCGATCTGCCCTCGACCCTCTCCCGCGCTGCGGCTGCTTCGTGAGAAGTCACTCCACCGCTCCTCGTACTCCCGATCGTGACGTTCTTCTAGCTGCGTGAACGCTCGCTCACGCGACTCGTCGTCAAGATCGCGCCGGTAGACGAGGTCCATGAACTCCGCACCCCACCCGAACGTAACGCTCTCGAACTGATTGACGCGCTTCCACACCTGAGCGACCTTCTCGACCGTCAAGGACGGGAAGACCTCCTCGATGCGGGCGGGCACACGGCGTACTCGAATCGTGAACGCGGCATCGAGCACGGTCAGCTCGCGCAGTTCCTCTGGGGTCACGTTGGCACCGTACCTCCAAGCGCCGCACTGTCTCGCTAGCCGATGAGTTGACGGGACGGCTCCCGATCGACGTTCCGCGCTTGTTACCTCTTGCCGGTGTACCGACCACGGAGCGCCACGAAGGTCACGACCGCTGCCAGCCCGACCGCGAGAATCGGAATGCCGTACAGGTGGCCGTCAACACGGGCAAGGAACGAGCCGAGTGCGAAGACGGCTAAGCCAGCGATGAACAGCACCCAGAGCCATGCAGGCGTCTTGCGCCTCGAACTTGAGTCCTCAACCACGAGCCGAACGTACAACCCGAACCTGCGGCGTGGTCAACGACTGCTGCACGGCTGTCTCAATAGCCGATCCCTTGTCGGAACGCCGAGCACTCAGCTTTGGTGTTCGTTCGATACGGTCAGGGACGTGGGTGTCCTTTTCCTTGCGGTTGGAGCGGTAATCTGTATCGCCTGGGGCTGCGCACTCATGCTTTTCCCGGGCCCGATCACCCGCTCTGCGCGGAAGGCCGAAGGAGAGTTCTGGGGACGCCAGATCACTCCGGAGCTGACGCGGTTCATCGGATGCGGATTCTTCCTTGGAGGACTCATCGCAGCAGTAACGCTGGTCGTCGGACTCCTCAGACACTGACACGTCAGGTGCCCGCTCGAGGATGGGTTACTGAGACGGGCTGATCGTCAATGCGATCGTCCCTGAGCGTTCGCCCCGCCCCGTTCGCGGCGGCACCGTCACTGAAACGACCACCGCGCCAGCTAGGTGCGATTTGAACGATCCTTCACCGGGCTATGGGACGAAGTTGAGGTTCATTACGCGACTTCCGGGTCGGGGATAGGGACGAGCGTGGCCTGGATCGCGGGCGCCAGCATGGCGACGAGGGAGTCCAGGTCTGGTTCGACGAGCGGGTTGACCTGGATGACGTGTCTCGCGACGGCGACTCCGAGTAGCTGGAGGCAGTGCACCGTCCTCGATGTTGATGCCGACCGCACCGGCTTCGAGTACTCCGTCGACCGTGTGCTCCACGCCGTCCGCGTCATCGGCGTAGCCGGCCTCGATGTCAGCGGTGACCGGCACGGTCACCGCGCCAGCGATCCGAGAGAGAGCCGCGACGGCCTCCTCGCGCCCGCGAGCGTTGCCGTCCGCATGACCAAGCGACCATGCGACACCTGCGCTGGTGGTAGCGATGGCTCGCGCACCCGCGCTTTCAACGAGTCGGGCGCTTACTACGTCCCAGGCGTTGGCGAGGAGGAGCGGTTTTGCTGGGTTCTGGTGGAGCGTGTGGAAGGCGGTCGCCTGCGTGTTTCTGTTGTTCACCTGCTCAGTTCAGCCGAGCTGCGGTTCCGTTTCTGGCGGATATCGGACGACGCGGTCGGCCCTACAGCGGTCTCATTAGCCGGAAGGCCGGCGGACGAACCGCTCAGCGGCTCAGAGTGTCGACGAGATCCGTCTCGGATAGCCCGTCCGCTCCCGTTCTCGTTGACGGAACGACACACGGACACGGAAAACGCCCCGCCGGCCGAAGCCAGTGACCCGTGGCACGGCTTCTTGGCCGAAGTTGGCCAGCGAGTTCCGCGCGGCTAAGGGAGGGGCCTTGCCTGCGCGCCGGAGGGCATATCCACGCCCAGTTGGCCATATATCACATAGGGGCATTGGTCGCTGTGATTCCGCGCAACGCCCGGCCAAGTGGACCCTCGGCTTCCCTCGTGAACGCGCTTCCACTGCGGCGACTTGCCTGGAATCCGAGGACCGTGGATCCCGACCTCATCCCTCTGCTCATCGTTCCTGGACACCTAGGGGGCGACACCCTCCAACTGCGCTTCCCGCCCGAATACGCGAGGGAGATCCTGCAGCTCCTCGACGAGCACGAGATCGAACACGGGACCGTGCTGGAACTGTCCGCGACCACGGTCGACTGGATCGAGGAGGTTCACGTACTTGGTACCGCCGTGGCGGGCGCCGGCGGCCTCACCGGCCTCGCTGACGTGATCACCGCGTTCGTGCGTCGCCACGACAAGAAGCGGTTCGTGTTCAAGCGCGGCAGCGCTGAGATCGACGCAACGGGCTACTCGCGGAAAGACATGGAGAAGCTCCTCGCCGAACTACCGGACGAGAAGGCCCGACTCAAGGACGAGACACGGAAGCGACTCAGCGAATGACGCCCGCAGCCCCGACGCACGACGCGGTCCGCTCTCAACGCGCGGAACCAATAGCGGGGCGATCATGACGTCCGAGGACCATCAGGGCGCGTTCGTCGACGTGTGCGTCCTGTCGGAACCGCGGGCGAACGAGATGGACTTCGATATGACGCAGGCCACTCGGGACATGCCCAGAGTGCGAGTCGTCGGCGACCAGATCACGCTGGCGCAGGCTGTCCAGACCGCCATCGACACGCTGGACGGTACGATCGAAGTGATCGCCGCGTACCGGCGCACCGCCTACGGTGACGACCGAATCCGATACGTGGTGCTCCCCGACGCGGATACCGACGACGCCACGGCGGTCGCGTGGACGAAGCAGTTCAACGAGCCCATCTACGGCGTCCGGTCCGACGGATCCCTGGTCGCTGACGACGGCTTCCACGAGAACATCACCATCGGAGACCTCTCCCGGTCCGCCGGCCATTTCGGCAACGGAGCGAACGACCGTGTTGTGCTCGTCGCGCCAACCGGGTTGGGTGATGCAAGCGTCTACCACGACGTGACCATGTTCCTACTCGACCACTGGCTGGAGTACACGGTGGCGGGATGGGAGGCGCTGACGACGCTGCGGAAGGCCATGCTGCGCCGCACGATGATCCGTGCCGCGCGACGCACCGTGCAGGCGATGCTGCACGCTGCGGTGGCGCAACCGTGGCAGCTGCGGCGGTTCATCGACACGCAGACCGAATGGCAGCTGTCCCGGTTCGCGAAACTGATGCAGATCCCGCCGGCGGACACAGCACGGCTGCTTCGTGGAGTCGGCTACGAACCGCGCGGCGACGTCGGGGAACGCAGCGAAACAGGCCGCGCTCGTCGCGCGCGGCGTCATTGGATGCGGGACGAGTCCCGTCGTGCCGGCAGCTGAGGCGCCTCAGGGATCCCGTCTCCGACGTCATTGCCGGCCTCGCCCTCCTCGTCGCCGTCGGCACGTTCCTGTTTCACCCGTATCGAGAGCACCAAACGCCGGGCCGAACGCGTCGAAGACCACGTCCAATCTCCATGCTCGCGTTTGGCGCGAAGCACCCGAGCCGAAAACGGTGACCGGCAGCTCGAGCACGTCTTGATTCATAACAGCGCCACCGCTTCGCACTGCACGCACCGGGCTCCACGCCACGTACGGAGGATCGACGAGAACCGCTTGGCGATCCCGTCGGAGTCGGTCCCGCGGTCGCATGCCTTCAGCATCCGGGCCGGTCGGCGCCGTCATGGGAACTCGCGTCAGCTCCGCGGTCGACGGCAATCTCACCATCGGCCGCCCCTGCCAAGGCGGCGGCCGTTGAGCTCCCGGATAGTGCGCGTCAGAGTCTGAACGAGCAGCGCCGAACGCCACGGCGCATGCGTCGAATCGGCAAGGAACGCGTCGAAGCCGAGGCGATTGACGCAACCACCGTCAGCGGTGGAAGCCGGCCCCTTGCCACCAGATCGCGTCGCCCGGCCGGAAGCCGCGACCGCTCCGTGTGGAACGGCTTCGCGCAGCTGGGAGCTGGCGGAGAAGCGGATGAGGCGTCTGGCGCTTGGAGCCCCCGGTGCGGATGACGTACGGCATCCTCCCGCTTCGGAGTACGGAGTCCCAGATCGGCTGGTGCGCTGCGTTGCGAGACCCGTGATGTGGGGCACTCATAACACCGATGGCGTACCACGGGAAGTCCCGCAGATTTCGTTCACCTCCCCCATCTCCATCGCTCCAGATCACGGCGTCGCCGGCCGAGCCTCGCCCCCAGAGATATGGAGCGAGCGCCCGCCGATTTTGAACGGTCAGCTGCGCTGACCGGAGGAGAAGAGCCCCGTTCGCTGGAGCCCGGTGCACCTGAACTTCCTGCGCGTTGCTGATCGTGACCAGTCCTGGTTCCCCTGACGACATCCACGACCGGGCCCGGGTGTGATCAGTTGAAAACCATCGAATCCGCCATTCCGCTGACCGCGCGTCGAGCAGGATCCGGCCCAGCTTCACGGCCTTCTTCGTGATGTCTTTTGCGACGCCCTCGACGTCGCGCTCGCTCGGCGAGTAGTGCGCCTCAATGGTGCCTGCAGCTAGGGCGCCGGAGAGCGCCCGAGCAACGTTCGAGATGGTCCCCTCGTGAAAATTCACATCGTCCCCTTCAGCAGCGTCGATGTGGCTCCCTGCTTCGGCTGTGAGCGGATCTGCCCACTGCACCGGCTCGGCCCCTGAACGAGATGCCCCGTCGGGGCGTTCCTCTACCGCATCACCGACAGGCTCGGCCAAATCCTCAATTCGTCGGACATCGTCGGCGTCGACTCCATTCGTAGCCACTTGACCGAACACATCAACGAGTACCGCCCACTCATAGGGCATCCAGAGTTCGTGCAGTAGGCCGCACGGCATTTTGTCAGCTGTCACAACCGCGAAGAACGGGCCCGCGCCGTTGATGTGGTCCTGATCCGAGTGGGTGAGGACGACCACACGCGGATGGGCTCGCGCTGCCCGTTCGCCGGTCTTCGCATGTCCAAGGTCGACGCTGACCACGCCATGCCCCGCTGACCACAGGTGCGCTTCCCCACCGCCACCCAAAGTCATAAGCATGCTCGGTTCCGCCCCCAGGAAGACTGTCACAGGGCGATTCTTACAGAACGGTTGACCGTTCGGTGGGGGTGGAACCGGGAATGCTCACCGCACCGGAACGCGAAGGAACGCGCGCGCCACTTCAACAACTCGCACGCCCCGGAGGACGTGTCTCGTGACTGAACGTGCCAACGACTGTCCGGGTGAAAATCGACGGCGGGCTCCAGCACAGTTCACGCGACTTGATCTTGACGTCTTTCAGGTGCTGCACTCCGCGCATGTCTCTGTAGACGAAGATTCCGTCGCTGTCGGAACCGGAGAACACGTAGCCGACAACCTGTTGGCCGCTGCTGAACGTCACGGATTCAAGCGGGGCGAGCTGCACAGGCGTTGTGAGCAGGGAGTACCCGTATGTGCCAAATATGGCCCACACCACGACCCACGCTGCGGCGAGCAGGCCAGGAGCTCGATGCCGTGCGATGGCTTCCTGTCGTGCTACTACCTCTTGACTGATTGCGTGCAGGTGCGAGGGCTCTTGCCGGCCTCGCTGCCACAACTGCCGGAGCACACGGTCCTCCGGTTCGGGAGGTTCCAACCACTGCTCGAACGGCATGCCGATGGTGAGCGAGTCGCGTGCGCGGAGCCACTTTGGTGGGAAGCGCCAGAACACGTAGCAGATCCCGAGAGCGCTTATGAACACCGTCGCTGTCTGCGTGTAGAAGGTGATCAACAGCAGCGAGGTTGATCCGATTGACGCTGCACGTCGCACCGATGGAGGCATGGACCGGTCTCCGCTCACGGAGGAGAATCCGATGGCAAGTCCCGCGCTGACGGCCGTGGATAAGCCGAACAGCACCCCGAACGCAAGGCTGGTGAGCGACAGGTTCTGCAGAATCGCGAGCGTAAGCCGGCTGTCCCCGTGCGCTTGCTGGAGGAGGTTGAGGGCGGCCAGAAGCGCCGCGCCGAGCGGCAGCAGCGCCACGCCGGCGCTCAGAACCCCGGTGCGAACCTCCCGCTCTTCACGGGTGACCGCTTCGAGGTCCCATGAGTGGTGGGAAGTGCGCTGGGGCGCGCGGAGCGGCCACACAAGTGCTCGTATCACTTGTGCGCGGATCGGTTGCCGCTCGCGGTGCCGTCGGGTCTTAACCACATTCACACGCTATGCCGGACCTCCGACATTCCCAATGCTCCGAGAAGCGGCGCCAGATAGCGGTTCCGGGTTCGTGTTGGGCAGACTTAAGCGGGAGCTCCGATTCGGCGAATGGTGCTCCGGTTTCACGCCTCTTACGCGTCGCGATCAACTGGACGGCTGCTTTCCTCCGGCTGCTCACTGTCGAGCGCGGCGTTTGCGTATCGCACCCGCAACGTATTGCCAGATTTCAGCGATGGGCCCGAAGTAGTACTCCCTGCCAGGCGTGCCGGCGATGCGACGAGCGTCGTTGCGCTTCAGCATCCTCTCGTGGAGGAGGCCGGTGATGACGAGAAACACCAGCGCGAAGACGAGGAACACGCCGGCGGCGACGCGCTGTGTGACGGCGTCAGCTTCTGTCTTCTGGTGGTGGGCGGCGATGAACGCCGTGACAGCGAAGAACGCGAAGAGGATGAAGTAGCCGGGCATCAGGACGCGCGCGAAGTCGAATCCGACTGGCGTTGGGTTCTGTTTCGCGTATGCCGCCGCGTTCTCACGGACGATTCTGCTGAGTTCTCCGCGGAGTTCCGTTTCGTCTGCCGGGGTAATGAGCCGGGTGCCGTTCGCGTGCGCTGCGGGGAGCGTGTCGAGATCGTTGAGCAGCGCCGATGCCCCGTGCGCACGTTCGACATGACGTCGCACGCCGGAGGCGTGCACTGCGGTGATCGTGCTGGTGATGCCGCCGACTGTGCCGAGGATGCCGAACGTGCCGGTTACGACCGTGAACGCGTCTGTCATGGTGATCTTTCTTCTGCCGGCCGACGCCTCATTCGGTGGCTGGTGTTGGAGGTGGGATTGCCCACCTGCGGTTCCTGCTGGATTCGCCGCATCTGCGGGTGTGGCCGCGGTCCGCGCATCGGGTCAGCGCCGGGTCCGTTGCGGATGTCGGTGGGATGTGTTGCGATGAGCGCAACGCTGAGAGGAGGAAACATCATGACTATGACAACGACTACGTTCGTTCGGGTCCGCCATGTGAGCGCGCCGACGCCGGATGGGTGCCGCTGGTGCGGTGAGTCACGGGCGCTGCACGGTCATGCGCACTCTCGAGCCGTTGGTGGCCACTATTGGACGATGCCGACGTCCGCTCAGCGTCTCGCTCGGATGCGTGCCCGCCGGGCTAGCTCGCGCGCTTGATCATCTCCTCGAATGCAGTGATGAGGTCTGCCGGTACCTCGCTCGGCTCGCGGAGCGTCAAGGCAAGGTCACGGAGTGCGTCGGGTTTCCCGGACGGTCCGGACGTCGACCCGCGTTGCAGCATGTCGAGCACCTGACTGCTGAACTTGCCCTCGCGATGCGCCGCGAAGTCGGCTGCTGTCCACTCGTTCGACGTTTCCTGCTCCCCATCGCGCGGCCACAGCGTGTTCGCAGCAGCAGCCCACTGCGCGTCTGAGAAGACGTCTTCGATCTCGTTCTTGTCGCCGATGTAGTGGCTGTGCTTCTCCGGATCCAGGCCTTCCTTCCGGAGTTTACTGTCGCTGAAAACGTGCTTCGCGTTCGTCCTTGAGTCCCTGTCGACGAGGAACATGACATTGCGGTTGTGGCGGACGAGGAACGTCGCGAATCGGACTGCGCCTTCGTTGTTGTTGCATGGCCAGAGAGCGATGCCGTATGACTCGGGCTGCCGTCCCATCGCGAGTCGGAAGAGCACTGGGAGTGCGCGCGCTTCCGAGTCACCTTCGACGCCCACGAAGAGCCGCTCATGCAGAAGGACAGTGTTCCGGAGGCCGACACTCGCGGCGATCGCGCCGAGGTGGTCGCCGACGCTGAGGTCGTCGGTGAGGCGTTCGACGACGGTGCGGTGTCCGACGTGTTTGATGTGGGCAACATCGGCGATGTCGGTGCCGTCGATGAGGTTCATGGAGTGCGAGGCGATGACGACGGTGACGTTGGGGTTCTTCGTCTGCTCGTGAATGAGCCGCATCAGCTCCCGCTGATGGCCGTAGTCGAGGTGCGTGTCCGGCTCGTCGTAGAGCAGGACGATCTCTTCGGTCGCGTCGGCGAGGAGGGTGGCGTTGTACTCCCAGACGGCGAGGGCGATGCGTCGTGCGCGGCCAGCGCCGGAGAGGCGTAGATCGATCGCTTCGCCGCGAGAGTTCTGCACGGTGACGTGCGTCGACTTGAGGCCGCTGCCGTTGCTGAGGCTCACCATCGGACGGATTGTCACTTCGCCGACGTCCGTGACCTTGTCGGCGATGTGGTCGCGGATAGCCTGCGCATCGTCGATGAGCTTCTGCTCGAGGCTTTCCTCGATGGTGCGGAGGCTGCCGCTGTACTCGTCAGACTTGAGGTGCGCTTTGAACTTCGTTTGCAGCGTCGACTGGATGGCCGCTTCAGCGTCGACGGCACTGCTGGCGTCGAATCGCTTCACGGTCGGGAGAGCCCGGTCGATGGCGGTGCTCGCGGTAACCCACAGCTCTTCTTTCTGGGCTGCAGCGGCAGCTGCGTCGAGCCGTTCGATGAGTTCGGCCTTGTTGCCCGTCTGCGCGAGGCCAAGAGTGTCGAGGCGGTCCTTCAAGAAAGGGATCGTCAGGGTGCCGTAGTCGCGAAGCCTGGCATCGACGGGCGCCATCGTGAGCATCTCAAGCTTCGACGCGTCGCCATCAGTCGAGATCCGTCGGAGCCGAAGCGTCGCAACCCCGTGTGTTGCAACTTCGTCGCCGTTGAGGGCAAACACACCCTCAACGAACGTCTCGGACACCCGGCCGGGAGCCTGCGGCTCATCATCGTCCGCGACCGGGGCCAGGTCGATGTATGTGCGGTCGGACTCGGTGAGATCGTACGAGCCGAGCAGGAACAGGACAGCATCGATGATCGTCGACTTACCGGCGTCGTTGTGACCGGCGAGCACCAATGGGGAACCGACTCGCAGGTCGGTGAGGAACTCGATCGACCGGAAACCGACGATCGAGACGTTCTGTAGCTTCATTTCTCCACGGGGCTTGTGATGGCAGGCCGATGAGGCTGAACACGTATGGCGCGTACGGATCGACTGCTGCGGAATGGGTTGAACGGGTCGGGTGCCTAAGTGGCAACCGGTGCAGCGCAAGTCTCGTTGGCCACTCGCGCGTGCTGCACCCTCACAGCGATCGCAGTCGTGCGGCGGGCAGCAGATCCACAGGACGAGGACGGGTAGTCCTAGGCATCACATCCAACCTTCCCCCACATATGGATCCGAACCCGCTCGACCAGCCGGACCGCAGCCCCACTCATCCCAGCCACACCGCAAAACACCGCACCAGCAGAAATTGGCCAACTTCAAGCGACCATGGCCAACTTCACTTCCTAGTGGCCAACCTCACACACCCACCGGCCAAGTAAGAGGCAGTCGGGTCAGCCAGCGGGGCGCTCTCGCGGGTCAGACCAGACTCAGAAGTCCCAGTCCTCGTCCTCCGTGTTCACGGCCTTCCCGATCACGTACGACGACCCCGACCCCGAGAAGAAGTCGTGGTTCTCGTCAGCGTTGGGCGACAGCGCCGAGAGAATCGCCGGGTTCACGTCCGTGATGTTCTTCGGGAACATCGGCTCGTAGCCCAGGTTCATCAGGGCCTTGTTGGCGTTGTAGTGCAGGAACTTCTTGACGTCCTCGGTCAGCCCGACCTGGTCGTAGAGGTCCTGCGTGTACTGCGCCTCGTTCTCGTACAGCTCGAACAGCAGCGAGAACGTGTAGTCCTTGAGCTCGTCACGCTCGGCCTGGGTGGCCTGCTCGAGCCCCTTCTGGAACTTGTACCCGATGTAGTACCCGTGGACGGCTTCGTCGCGGATGATCAGGCGGATGAGGTCAGCGGTGTTGGTGAGCTTCGCACGCGAGGACCAGTGCATCGGCAGGTAGAAGCCCGAGTAGAACAGGAACGACTCGAGCAGCGTCGAGGCGACCTTGCGCTTGAGCGGGTTGTCGCCCTGGTAGTAGTCCATCACGATGGACGCCTTCTTCTGCAGGTTCGGGTTCTCCTCGGACCAGCGGAAGGCTTCGTCGATCTCGGGGGTCGACGCGAGGGTCGAGAAGATCGACGAGTAGCTCTTGGCGTGCACGGACTCCATGAACGCGATGTTCGTGTAGACCGCTTCTTCGTGCGGGGTGATCGCGTCGGGGATGAGCGACACGGCGCCGACGGTGCCCTGGATGGTGTCCAGGAGCGTCAGGCCGGTGAACACGCGCATGGTGAGCGTCTGCTCGGCCGGCGTCAGCGTGTTCCACGACTGGACGTCGTTCGACAGCGGCACCTTCTCGGGCAGCCAGAAGTTGTTGACGAGGCGGTTCCAGACCTCGACGTCCTTGTCGTCCTGGATACGGTTCCAGTTGATCGCCTGGACCCGATCGATGAGCTTGAGCTTCTCGACCAACGCACGTTCCTTTGAAGAGATGGTGATTACGGGACTGGAGGCGCGGTGCGGGCTGGCACCGCGCCTCCAGGAAGAAGGGTGATTGCGTGAGCAATCAGAGCATGCAGGAAACGCAGCCCTCGACCTCGGTGCCCTCGAGCGCGAGCTGGCGGAGACGGATGTAGTAGATCGTCTTGATGCCCTTGCGCCATGCGTAGATCTGCGCCTTGTTGATGTCACGCGTGGTGGCGGTGTCCTTGAAGAACAGCGTCAGGGACAGGCCCTGGTCCACGTGCTGCGTCGCCGCGGCGTACGTGTCGATGATCTTCTCGGCACCGATCTCGTACGCGTCCTGGTAGTAGTCCAGGTTGTCGTTCGTCATGAACGGCGCCGGGTAGTAGACGCGACCGAGCTTGCCTTCCTTGCGGATCTCGATCTTCGACGCGATCGGGTGGATCGACGACGTGGAGTGGTTGATGTACGAGATCGAACCGGTCGGCGGGACGGCCTGCAGGTTCTGGTTGTAGATGCCGTGCTCCTGGATGGACGCCTTCAGCGCCTTCCAGTCGTCCTGCGTCGGGATCGCGATGCCGGCGTCAGCGAACAGCGACTCGACGCGCGAGGTCGCGGGTGCCCAGACGGCGTCGGTGTACTTGTCGAAGAACTCACCCGACGCGTACTTCGAGTCACGGAAGCCGTCGAAGGTCTCCCCCGTCTCGATGGCGATGTTGTTCGAGGCGCGCAGAGCGTGGAACAGCACCGTGTAGAAGTAGATGTTCGTGAAGTCGATGCCCTCTTCGGAGCCGTAGTACACGCGCTCACGAGCGAGGTAGCCGTGCAGGTTCATCTGGCCGAGGCCGATGGCGTGCGACTTGTCGTTGCCGTCCTCGACCGAACGCACCGAGTTGATGTGCGACATCTGCGAGACCGAGGTCAGGCCGCGGATGGCGGTCTCGATGGTCTTGCCGAAGTCCGGCGAGTCCATCGTCAGCGCGATGTTCAGCGAGCCGAGGTTGCAGGAGATGTCCTTGCCGATCTCCTTGTAGGAGAGGTCCTCGTTGAAGGTCGTCGGGGTGTTGACCTGCAGGATCTCCGAGCACAGGTTGGACATGTTGATCCGGCCCTTGATCGGGTTGGCCTTGTTCACCGTGTCCTCGAACACGATGTACGGGTAGCCCGACTCGAACTGGATCTCCGCGATGGTCTGGAAGAAGTCGCGCGCCTTGATCTTCGTCTTCTTGATGCGCGAGTCGTCGACCATCTCGCGGTACTTCTCGGAGATCGGGACGTCGCCGAAGGGCACGCCGTAGACCTTCTCGACGTCGTACGGCGAGAAGAGGTACATGTCCTCGTTGTTCTTCGCGAGCTCGAACGTGATGTCCGGCACGACGACGCCGAGGGACAGCGTCTTGATGCGGATCTTCTCGTCGGCGTTCTCGCGCTTGGTGTCGAGGAACCGCATGATGTCCGGGTGGTGCGCCGACAGGTACACGGCGCCGGCACCCTGGCGAGCACCGAGCTGGTTGGCGTACGAGAAGGAGTCTTCCAGCAGCTTCATCACGGGGATGATGCCCGAGGACTGGTTCTCGATCTGCTTGATCGGGGCGCCGGCCTCGCGGATGTTGGAGAGCAGCAGGGCCACGCCGCCGCCGCGCTTCGAGAGCTGCAGCGAGGAGTTGATGCCGCGCGAGATCGACTCCATGTTGTCCTCGATGCGGAGGAGGAAGCAGGAGACGAGCTCGCCGCGCTGGGCCTTCGCGGTGTTGAGGAACGTCGGGGTCGCGGGCTGGAAGCGTCCGGCGATGATCTCCTCGACGAGGTCGATCGCGAGCTGCTCGTTACCCTGCGCGAGGCCGAGGGCGGTCATCACGACGCGGTCCTCGAAGCGCTCCAGGTAGCGCTTGCCGTCGAAGGTCTTCAGCGTGTACGAGGTGTAGTACTTGAACGCACCGAGGAAGGTCTGGAACCGGAACTTCTTCGAGTAGGCCAGGTCGTTGAGCTTCTGGATGAAGTCCAGCGAGTACTGGTCGATCGTCGCCTGCTCGTAGTACTCGTTCTCGACCAGGTAGTCCAGCCGCTCCTTCAGGTTGTGGAAGAAGACGGTGTTCTGGTTGACGTGCTGCAGGAAGAACTGCTTGGCGGCTTCCCGGTCCTTGTCGAACTGGATGTTGCCGTCCGCGTCGTAGAGGTTGAGCATCGCGTTGAGGGAGTGGTAGTCCATCCCCGTCGTCGGCGACGTCAGATCGACGTCTGCAACTGCTGCGTCCAAAATGCATCCAATCCTGAGTTGACCGCCTGCACGTCGTCAGGCGTTCCGAAGAGTTCGAATCGATAGAGCACGGGGACGTGGCACTTCTGTGCGATGACGTCCCCTGCGAGGCCGTACGCCTCGCCGAAGTTCGTGTTGCCGCCGACGATGACTCCCCGGATCAGTGACCGGTTGTGTTCGTCGTTGAGGAACTTGATGACCTGCTTGGGGACCGCCCCGTCGCCGTTGCCGCCCCCGTAGGTGGGCAGCACGAGGACGTACGGTTCGTCCACGTGGAGGAACGGTTCGCTCGGGTAGAGCGGGATCCGGTCAGCATCGCGACCGAGCTTCTCGATGAAGCGTGCGGTGTACCCGGACACGCTCGAGAAGTAGACGAGTCGGCTCATGGTTCGCTCCTTACGACAAGGTGCGTGGCTGACGGACCGGAGGGCGTCTGCGGGTGGTGATCCGAGCCTCCTGAGCGGGCTCGGCTCGACCACCCGGCGGACTACGCCAGTTCGGCGCTGAGCGTCGCGATCTTGTCGGGACGGAAGCCCGACCAGTGGTCGTCGTCGGTGACGACGACGGGGGCCTGCAGGTAGCCGAGGCTCTTGACGTGCTCGAGCGCTGCTTCGTCCGTCGAGACGTCGTGCACTTCGTACTGGATGCCCTTGTTGTCGAGGGCTCGGTACGTCGCGGTGCACTGGACGCAGGACGGCTTGGTGTAGACGGTGACGGCCATGATCTCCCCTGGTTCTTGCTGGTTGTTTCGTGCTGTGGAGGTGGTGCTGATGCCTGTGCGCAGACGTGTCCGGGAAGGGGCCGCTGCGATGGACTCCACACTACATCTAGTGGCCGACCACGGCACCGACCACAAGAGAAAGTGTTACAGCCGTGTAGTTCTCCACAACGCCCTCCACAGTCTGTGGATTCCCGCGAGCCCCGTGATTCCGCCAGTCTGCGGCCGACCACCGACATTTCCCCACACCCGTGGACAGCCTCGATCCACATGTGTGGAATGAGCGCATCGGCGTGTCGCCGTCGTGCCGGATCGGGGTCGCAGCCGACGCCTCCCCCGGACGGGTGACGCCCGACCCACGGACCTCCCGTCCGGTCCGTACACTCGACCCGTGAGCGCGTACGGCAACCTGCTGAAGACCCCCGGCGTCGGCCGAGTGATCGCTGCGCAACTCACGGCGAGGTTCCCGTTCGGGATGCTCTCGCTCGCCTACCTGCTGCACGTCGAGCACGTGTTCCACTCGTACGGATCCGCTGGTCTCGTGCTCGCGACGACGAGCGTCGGGCAGGCCATCGCGGGACCGCTCACCAGCCGGTGGATGGGCAGCTGGGGCATGCGCCCGGTCCTCATCCTCACGAGCCTCGTCGCACTCGCCAGCATGGGCGTCATCGCGTTCGTGCTGATGCCGCTGTGGGCCTACGTCGTGATCGGGTTCATCGGCGGCCTGGCGGTCCCACCCGTGCAGCCGGCCGTCCGCACCATCTACCCGAAGATGGTCACGTCGACGCAGCTGACACCCCTGTTCTCCCTCGACGCAAGCGCGCAGGAGCTCATCTGGGTCGCCGGCCCGGTCATCACCACGTTCGTCGCGACGCAGATCGGCACGGTCGAGGCGATCGTCCTCGCGATGGTGTTCCTCGTCGTCGGCGGCGTGTGGTTCATCGCCTCCCCCGAGCTCGGCCGCGTCCGCATCCCCCGCTCGAAGCGCGCGTTCGGCGTGGTCCTCAAGCGCCCGTCCGTCGTGGTCGCCACCCTGACCGGCATGCTCCTCATCGGTGCGTGCGCCGCGGTCGAGGCCGGTGTCACCAGCGCGTTCGGCGAGGGCAGCCCGAACGCCGGCATCGTCCTCGCGATCTTCGCGATCGGCTCCCTGGTCGGCGGCCTGGCGTTCGGCCACCGTCCGATCTCGCCGAACACGCTGTGGACCCGCATGCTCATCGTCTTCATCGGCCTGGGGCTCGCCACGTTCGGCACCGGGTTCTGGTGGCTGTCGTTCGCGCTCCTCATCGCGGGTGGTGGGATCGCGCCCGCACTCGCGGTGATGTTCGGCTCGGTGTCGGCGACGGTGAAGTTCTCCGACACGGCAGAGGCGTACGGCTGGATGGGGACGGGGCAGCTCATCGGCGCTGCGCTCGGTTCCGCGGTGGCCGGGTTCCTCATCGACCTGCACGGTGCGACGGGCGGCATGCTCGTCGGGGCTGCTGCGGCGTTCGTGGGTGTGCTGCTGCCGCTGTTCGCGAAGCGGTGGCTCCCCGACCTGCGCGGTCGCGACGCGAGCCCCATCCCCGACACCGAGCCGGTGAACATCCCGACGTAGGGGCGCTTCGCGCTCTCCTGTCCGGTCCCCGTCCCCGTCCCCGTCCCCGTCCCCGGCGGTGGCGTTGGGCCGTTTCGCGCGTAGGAAGCGGAATCGCGCGTAGTCGGTCGGAACTTCCGACCCCCTACGCGCGATTCGACTTCCTATCGCGAGCGTTGTGGGTAGGAACGAGCGTCCTCCACAGCGACGCGCGACAGCCCGGTTCTCCACGGAACGGACTGGAGGCTCGGCTCGGCCCCGCCACGACCGGCAGGATGGACGCATGGTCACCTCCATCCCCCTCCGCGACGGTCGTTCCGTCCCCGCCATCGGGTTCGGCGTGTACAAGGTCGACGACGCCGAAGCCGCGACCGCGGTCGGAACCGCACTCGACAGCGGATACCGCCACGTCGACACCGCCGAGATGTACGGCAACGAGACGGGCGTCGGCAAGGCGATCCGGGCCACCCGGCTGGACCGTGACGACGTCTTCGTGACCACGAAGGTGTGGAACAGCAACCAGGGGCGCGACGCGACCCTGCGGGCGTTCGACGCCAGCCTCGACCGGCTCGGGCTCGACGCGGTGGACCTGTACCTGATCCACTGGCCGGCCGCGGCGAACGACCGCTACGTCGAGACCTGGCGGACACTGGTCGAGCTGCGGGAGTCCGGGCGGGCGCGCAGCGTCGGGGTCTCGAACTTCCAGGTGCCCCATCTGGAGCGGATCATCGCGGAGACCGGTGAGGTCCCGGCGGTGAACCAGGTCGAGCGACACCCGTGGCTGCCGCAGCGGGAGCTCATCGCCTTCCACGAGCAGCACGACATCGTGACGGAAGCGTGGTCGCCGCTCGGTCGTGGGCGACTCATGGACGAACCGGTGCTCGCGGGGATCGCGGCGGCGCACGGGGTGAGCGTGGCGCAGGTGCTCGTGCGATGGAACGTGCAGCAGGGCGTCGTGGTGCTGCCGAAGTCGGTCACGCCGTCACGCATCGCGTCGAACATCGACGTGGACGGCTTCGCACTGACGGACGACGAACTCGCGGCGATCGCCGGGCTGGAGTCGGGCGAGCGGACGGGGTCGCACCCCGACTCGGTCTCCTGACGGGGTACGGGCGCCCAGGAGCCGTGGGGAAGCGTCCGTAGAGTCTGGAGCGTGATCGATCCTCAGCAGACCGCGCGTGACCAGCTTCGCCCGGACGAGCATCTGTACTGGGCAGGGATGAGTGACCCGGCAAAGCTGTTCTCCGGCCGGGACGCCTTCCTCGTGCCGTTCTCGCTGCTGTGGTGCGGGTTCGCGGTGTTCTGGGAAGCACAGGCGCTCGGCAGCGGCGCGCCGGTCTTCTTCCCGCTGTTCGGTGGCGTGTTCGTCCTGCTCGGACTGCATCTCGTCGTCGGCCGGTTCCTCGTGAAGCGGCACCGGAAACGCACGACGGCGTACGCCGTCACGAGCCGGCGCGCACTCATCGTCACGCCCCGGTCGACGCGGGACGTCCCGATCGGACGGACCGACCGCACCACCACCTGGAGCGGAGGGCGCCGCCATTGCTCGGTGGAGTGGAACGACGGCGATCGCCGCGACGTCCGCTCGCTGTTGTCGGGTGCCTCCGCGATGCGGATCTACGCCAACACCGGGCTCGACGGGCTGTTCGGCCCGCAGCCCTTCGCCTTCTGGGACGTCCGCGACGGCGAGGAACTCGTCCGGGAGCTCGACCGGGCGTCGGCCTAGCCCCGGCGGTCGTCCTCGGACTGCCACGGCAGGTGCAGATCCCCCGGCTCGGGCTCGACGTCTCCCGCGTCGTCCGCACCCCCGGTCCCCGGCGCCGCGACGACCCGCGACGGGTCGATCCCGTCCTCGCGCAGCTCCCCGCCACTCCGCTGTTCGGTCTGGGAGGCCACGGTCTCGCGCTCGCTGGACGGGCTGTAGGAGGTGTCCACGGCGCGCTGCGCAGACCCGCTCACGCCGTCGGACCCCTCGTGGTGAGCAGCATCGCGCAGTTCGTCCTCGCGGGCACGGTCGTCGGAGGGTCCTGGTCCGGGCACCTCGGGAGTACGGTCGTCGGTCATGCCCTGCACAGTAGGCCGTGCACCTTGCGATCCGGGTCCGGTCCCGGTCCGTTACGGTTGATCAGCACTCGCCACTCGCAGGAGGTACCCCGTGACGATCGTCGCTGCCGCTGACGGCTCCGCCCTCGGCAACCCCGGCCCAGCCGGCTGGGCCTGGTACGTCGATGACGATCGGTGGGCCGCCGGAGGCTGGCCGAAGGCCACGAACAACATCGGTGAGCTCACCGCCGTGCTCCAGCTGCTCCGTGCCACGAAGGGCACCGACGAACCGCTGCACATCCTCTGCGACAGCCAGTACGCGATCAAGGCCTGCACCGAGTGGCTTGCCGGGTGGAAGCGGAAGGGCTGGCGGAAGGCCGACGGCAAGCCCGTGATGAACGTGGAGATCATCAAGGAGCTCGACGAGGAACTCCAGGGCCGCAAGGTCACGTTCGAGTGGGTGCGCGGCCACGTCGGTCACGAGATGAACGAGGCCGCCGACGTCCGTGCTCGTGGCGCAGCGACCGCCTACCAGAACCGCACCGAGGTCCCGCACGGGCCGGGGTGGCCCGGCGTCGAGGTCACCGAGCCGGCTCCGCTGCCCGAGGCGACCCCGCCGGCGACCCTGTTCTGATCACGGCCCCGTCTATATACTCGCTTATACAAACGGCGAGGAGCTCATCATGGCAGTCACCACGATCGATCTGGACCAACCCCTGCTCGACGACGCCAAGCAGCTGACAGGCGCTCGCTCCAACCGAGAAGTCGTCCAACGTGCACTCGAGACGCTCATCGCGGTCCGTCGTCAGCCTGCAGCAGTCGAGCGCATCATCGCCCGGGACTTCGCGGAAGACCCCACCGCGGCGGACGAACTCCACCCCTGATGGCGACCTACATCGTCGACAACTCCGTCTGGTGGAAAGCAGGGCGCTCGCCGGTCATCGCTGAGCGACTCCGCGCGATCGCGACGCAGGACCTGATCGTGACCTGCCCGCCGCAGGTCTTGGAGTACTGCCACTCGGCGCGATCGAGCGCGGATCACGGCGACCACTGCGCCGACATGGAAGCCTTCCTCGAAGCGTCGATCCACCCCGACGTCGACGATGTGACCGCCATCCAGAGCGCACTGTGGAGCAACGGCTTCGTGCGGGGCGCTGGCCCGGTCGACGTGCACATCGCGGCGTACGCGGTCCGCAACGGGGCGACTGTCCTGAGCGCTGATCGTGACTACGAGCACATCGCAGCGAGCGTGGACGAGTTCCGGCACGAGTACCTCGCCGAGCAGGCCTGATCAGATCAGGACCCGACGACCGCCTTGATAGAAGCAGCGAGGAGCGCCAGCTTGTCGGCATCAGGGCTGCCCGCGTCGGCGTGGTAGATCGCCACGGTGAGGTTCTGCGCCTCGGCGGGCACGAGCTTCTCCCGGTGCAGGCTGATCTCGCCGACGACCGGGTGGTCGAACCGCATCAGCGCACCACGGCGCCCACCGATGTCGTGTCGTCCCCAGAGCCGCTGGAACCGCGGACTCGCGATCGACAGCTGCCCGACGAGCTCGACGCAACGGGGGTCGTCGATGGAGGTACCGACGGACTGCCGGAACGACGCGACGAGCCCCTCGGTCGCTGCCTCCCAGTCCACGAACAGCGCCCGTTCCTCCGCGTCGAGGAACACGTCGCGGAGCCGGTTCGCCCCGACGACCAGCCGCGGTGACAACGCCGCGGCGAGCGGGTTCGCGGCGAGTACGTCGAGATAGCGGCCTTCGATGAACGCGGGGCTGCCGAGGCCGTCGAGGAACGATCGGAGGCTCGCGGGCACCACTTCCCGCGCCGCGCGACGGCGTGCAGTCCTGGGTTGCGAGACGACGAGCCCCAGCAGGTACGCGGTGGTCTCCTCGTCGAGCTGCAGCACCCGCGCGATCGCCTCGAGCACCTGCACGGACGGGTTCCGGTAGCGCCCCTGCTCGAGCCGCAGGTAGTACTCGCTGCTGATCCCCGACAGCATCGCGACCTCCTCGCGACGGAGCCCGGCGACCCGGCGAACTCCAACGACCGGGATGCCGGCCCGCTCCGGGGTCACGAGCTCGCGCCTGGCGCGCAGGAACTCGCCGAGGGGGTTGGTCGCGTCGGTCATGGCTCCCACGCTAGGCCGGATCCCGTCCTCGCTGCCTGGTCGCCCCGCTACCAGGAGCGGAGCGGTCTGGAACACCCGACGGTGCCGCGCGAGGGTGGGACCCATGTCCACGACTCCCAGCACCAGCACTCGCGTCCTCGTCACCGGCGGATCCGGCTTCATCGCCGGCCACTGCATCCTGCAGCTCCTCGACGCCGGGTACGAGGTCCGCACGACGATCCGTTCGCTGTCACGTGAACCAGACATCCGGGCCGTGCTGCACGACGCGGGGATGACTGCTGACGACCGGCTGGAGTTCGTCGCTGCCGACCTGCTGTCCGACAGCGGCTGGGCAGCAGCAGTCGACGGTGTCGACACGGTGCTGCACGTGGCGTCCCCCGTGATGCCCGGGCACGTGGAGGACGAGGACGCGGTCATCCGCCCCGCGGTCGAGGGAACGACCCGCGTGCTCCGCGCCGCGCGGGCCGCCGGGGTCCGCCGCGTGGTGCTCACGTCGGCGTTCCACGCGGTCAGCTGGGGGCACTCGCACACCGACCACGTGTTCACCGAGTCCGACTGGACCGTGCTCGACGGCCCCGGAGTCGACGCCTACGGCAAGAGCAAGACCCTGGCCGAGCGCGCCGCATGGGATCTCGTCGAGGGAACCGACCTGGAACTCGTCACCATGTTGCCCGTCGCGGTGATGGGCCCGGCGATGGGCGGCACCGTGTCTGGCGCGAACCACATCCTGCAGTCGATGCTGAACGGTTCGATGCCGGCGACGCCGCGCCTGTTCATCCCGATCGTCGACGTGCGGGACGTCGCCGCCGCGCACGTCAGCGCGATCGCCGTCCCGGATGCCGCAGGCAAGCGGTTCCTGCTGTCGAACGGACCCGCACTCGAGCTGCACGAGATCGCGACCACGCTCCGCGAACACCTCGGCGACGGCGCGGCGGAGGTCCCGACGGAGGTCCTCCCCGACGACGCCGTGCGCGCGGCGGCGGAGACCCAGCCGCAGTTCCGTGCGATGGTCCCCGATCTCGGCTACGCCAAGCGGACGTCGAACGAGCGGGCACGCACGGTGCTCGGCTGGACGCCGCGGGACGCGCACGAGGCGATCACAGACGCGGGACGCACCCTCGCAACGAGGTAACGACGCAACGACGCTGCGCAGCCGACTCCCCGCCTCAGTCGACGTCGACCTCGGCCCACCCGTCGAACCGCCCGATCTCGGTGACCCGCACGACGGCCTCGCCCGCTTCGTCGGACGCGTCGAGGTCGATCGTCGCCGAGAACCCGGAGTCCTTGTCCCCGGAGGGATCGGCGAAGATCTGTCGAGCGCGCCACGTCCGGCCCTGCTCGGACAGCACCAGGTACTGCATCGACCGCGCGTCAGCGTCCGTCCCGACGTGGTCGTGCGCCTCGTAGTACTCCTCGAGCACGGCGTCCCACGCGTCGGCGTCGAACCCGGCGGCGCCGTCGAGCACCCCGAGCCCTTCGACGTCGTCCCGCGCGGCGAGGAGCACCCGCTGGAACAGGGCGTTGCGCACCAGGACCCGGAAGGCCCGCACGTTGCCGGTGAGCCGGGCGGGCTGCGGCGGGGCGATCTCCTCGTGCTCCGCCGCCGCGAGCGACAGATCCCCGTTGACCAGCGCCTCCCACTCGTCGACGAGCGAGGAGTCCACCTGTCGGACGAGCTCGCCGAGCCACTCGATCAGGTCGTCGAGCTCGTCGGTCCGCTGCTCGTCGGAGATCGTCTGCCGCATGGTCCGGTACGCGTCGGAGAGGTACCGCAGCACGAGCCCCTCGGAGCGGGTGAGCTGGTAGAACCGCACGAAGTCCCCGAAGGTCATCGCCCGTTCGTACATGTCGCGGACGACGGCCTTCGGCGACAGCGTGAAGTCGAGCACCCACGGCTGCTCGGCCGCGTAGGCCTCGTACGCCGCTTCCAACAGCTCGGACAGCGGACGCGGCCAGGTGACCTCCTCGAGGAGCTCCATGCGCTCCTCGTACTCGATGCCCTCCTGCTTCATCCGCGCGACCGCCTCGCCGCGCTCCTTGAACTGCTGCTGCGACAGGATCGCGCGCGGGTCGTCGAGGGTGGCCTCGACGATGGACACCATGTCGAGGGCGTACGTGGGCGACTCCGGGTCGAGGAGCTCGAAGGCGGCGAGCGCGAACGGCGACAGTGGCTGGTTGAGGGCGAAGTTCGCCTGCAGGTCCACCGTCAGCCGGTAGGTGTCCTCGACCTTCTCGATCACGCCGGCGTTGATCAACGTCCTGGCGATCGTCAGCGCACGCCTGGCCATCGCGAGCTGCCGGGCACGGGGCTCGTGGTTGTCGAACACCAGCGACCGGACCTCGTCGAAGGCCGAGCCACCGCGGGCGACGACGGACAGCACCATCGCATGGGTGATCCGCATCCTGGACACCATCGGCTCGGGCTCGGCCTGGATGAGCCGCTCGAAGGACGCCTGCCCCCACGAGACGAACCCGTCCGGTGCCTTCTTCTTCTTGACCTTGTTCTTCTTCTTCGGGTCGTCCCCGGCCTTGGCGACCGCGCGGGCGTTCTCGATGTCGTGCTCGGGCGCCTCCGCGACGACGTCGCCCTCGGTGTCGTACCCGGCCCGTCCGGCCCGTCCCGCGATCTGGTGGAACTCCCGCGCGGACAGCTGCCGCATCTTCGTGCCGTCGAACTTCGTCAGCCCGGTCAGCAGCACCGTGCGGATCGGCACGTTGATGCCGACGCCGAGGGTGTCGGTGCCGCAGATCACCGGCAGGAGCCCGCGCTGGGCGAGCTGCTCGACGAGCCGACGGTACTTCGGCAGCATGCCGGCGTGGTGCACCCCGATCCCGGCGCGGATCAGCCGGGAGAGCGTCTGCCCGAACCCGGCGCTGAACCGGAACCCGGCGATCGCCTCCGCGATGGCGTCCCGACGCGCGCGATCGGCAACGCGCACCGACATGAGCGCCTGCGCCCGCTCGAGCGCCGCCGCCTGCGCGAAGTGCACGATGTAGACCGGCGCCTTGCCCTCCTCGAGCAGGCGTTCGACGGTCTCCTGCACCGGCGTCACCACGTACTCGTACGACAGTGGCACCGGACGGGACACCCCGGTGACGCGAGCGGTGGGCCGCCCGGTGCGCCGCGAGAGGTCGTCCGCGATGGTCGTCACGTCGCCGAGGGTCGCCGACATCAGCAGGAACTGCGCCCGCTCGAGCACCAGGAGCGGCACCTGCCAGGCCCAGCCGCGGTCGGCGTCGCCGTAGAAGTGGAACTCGTCCATCACCACGACGTCGACGTCCGCGTCCGGCCCCTGTCGCAGGGCGAGGTTCGCGAGGATCTCGGCCGTGCAGCACACGATCGGGGCGTCGGCGTTGACGCTGGAGTCGCCCGTGACCATGCCGACGTTCTGGGCGCCGAACAGGTCCACGAGCTGGAAGAACTTCTCGGACACCAGCGCCTTGATCGGTGCCGTGTAGTAGCTCCGCTTGCCCTCGGCGAGCGCCGCGAAGTGTGCGCCGGCGGCCACGAGGGACTTCCCGGTGCCGGTCGGGGTGCTGAGGATCACGTTCGCGCCGGACACGAGTTCGATGACGGCCTCGTCCTGCGCCGGGTACAGCGGGCGGCCGCCGCTCGCGGCCCAGTCCGCGAAGGCCTCGTAGACGGCGTCGGGGTCGACGGCGCCGCCGACGGCCGCAGGGATCGCGGCGACGAGCGGGGCGTGGACGGTGACGTCGGTCATGCCCCCATCCTCCCAGCATGGTGACGTGGCGACGGTCCGGGAGGCTCGGCTCGATACGCGCGCATAGACTCACGTCGTGCGCGAACTCGGCTTCCTCTCCTTCGTCCCGAACCACGGTGGTCCAGCCGGTGCTGCCGCCGCCCTCGAGGACGGTCTACGGCTCTTCGAGACCGCCGAACGCCTGGGGTACGGCACGGGGTGGGTGCGCGGACGGCACTTCGAGCCCTTCCTGACGAGCCCGATGACCTTCTTCGCCGCGGCCGCGCAGCGGACCAGCACGATCGGCTTCGGCACGGCGGTGCTCGGGATGCGCTACGAGGACCCGGTGCGTCTCGCCGAGGACGCCAGCACCGTCGACCTGCTCAGCGGCGGCCGCGTGCAGCTCGGGATCAGCACGGGGATCGCCGGGTACGGCCCGATCCTCGACCCGGTGTTCGGCGCGACCGAGCGGAGCTTCCGCGACGAGGCAGAAGCCCGCGCGGCTCGGCTGCTCCAGGTCCTCGACGGGGAGCCCCTCGGCACCTCGGGCAAGGGGTACGAGAGCATCCCTGCCGACACGGACCTGACGCTGCAGCCGCTCAGCCCGGAACTGCGGAGCCGTGTGTGGTGGGGCGGCGGCAGCGTGGGCACCGCGGTCCGGACGGCCGAGAAGGGCCTGCTGCTGCACTGCTCGACCCTGAACACCGAGGACACCGGCGAGCCCTTCGCCGTCGCGCAGGCCGCGCAGATCGCAGCGTACCGGGAGCGCTTCGCCGAGCTGCACCCCGATCGCACGCCGAAGGTCGCCGTCGGCCGCATCGTCGTCCCGCTCCTCGACGACCACGACCGTGCCGTGCACGAGGAGTTCCTCACCGGCTACGCGTCGGGGATGGACGACGAGGGACGGCCGCTGTCGGGCAACCCGCCGTTCCGGTTCAGCAAGGTGCTGTCCGGCGATCCGGCGGCGATCGTCGAGGCCCTGCGCGCCGACCCCGCCGTGGCCGCGACCGACGAACTCGTGATCACCCTGCCGGCGAACGGCGACGCCGCGTCGCACGAGCGGATCCTGACGGTCATCGCCGAACAGATCGCCCCGCACCTGGGCTGAACCCCGAGTCGGTGGACGACAGAACGAATGTCAGGCATCCGGCGGAGCCCAGCACGAGTTGGTGAGTCTCGGGGCTCCCGCCGGATGACCATCTCGTCCCTGATCCGTACGGGATGGTGCACTCATCGTTCCACCATCTTCGTTGTTTGTCACAACTCGGACGCCCCGATTCAGCGAATCGTGATGATTCGTCACGACATATTCCGCATACGGAAAAACCTCCGCGTGGAAGAAGAGATGCGCCCCCGCAGAAGCGGGGGCGCACCATGACGCACCGGGACCGCCGGGGCTCCATCGGCCGGATCAGGAGGCCGTGTCGCTCACGCGGCGATCCCATGTCGGTGCGCGCGTCGACGGTAACCAGCCGCCTGACGCTCGTTCCATGCTACTGAACACACCTGACCGGTGCGCGGAAACCGGATGCGATCGGACTCACTCCAGTTCGAGGGCCACCGTCCCGGCCGCATCTGCGACCGACGCGCCGACGTGCAGGGTGAAGGTGCCCGGCTCGTACACCCACGCGCCGTCCCAGTGCGCAAACGCCCTCGCCGGCACCTCGATCGACACCTCGGTGGACTCCCCCGCTCCCAGGCGCACCGGGGCGAACCCCACGAGCCAGCGAACCGGACGGTCGACCGCGGACGTCTCCCGCGAGGCGTAGACCTGCACGACGTGCTTGCCGGCACGCGATCCGGTGTTCGCGACGGTCGCGGTCACTATCACCGCGTCGCCCTCGCGCACGGTCGGCGTCGCGGTGACGCCGTCGATCGTCCAAGTCGTGTACCCCAGACCGTGGCCGAACGGGTACGCGGGCTGTACCCCGGCGCGAAGCCAGGCCCGGTAGCCGATGTGCACGCCCTCGTCGTAGCGGACGACACCGTCGACCGGCGTGACGTCGAGCACGGGGACGTCGGACATGGCGACCGGCCACGTCGTGGGCAGGCGCCCGCCCGGCTCCGTCGCCCCCGTGAGGACGTCGGCGACCGCGTTCCCGTACTCCTGCCCGCCGAACCAGGTGAGGAGGACCGCGGCGACGTCGTTCCGCCACGGCATCTCGACCGGGGAGCCGGCGTTGACGAGCACGATCGTGTTCGGGTTCACGGCGGCGACGGCGGCGACGAGTTCGTCCTGGTGCCCGGGGAGCGACAGGGAGGAGCGGTCGTAGCCCTCGGACTCGACCTTGGAGTTCGTCCCCACCACGACCACGGCGACGTCGGCGCCACGAGCGGCATCGACGGCGGAGGCGATGAGCACCGACGGGTCCTCGTCGGAGGGCTCGGTGCCGAACTGGTACGCGAGCACCCCGCCCAGCGCCTCGTCCTGGATGACGTCGTACTCGATGCGGATCGCGACCTGCTGGCCGGCCGTCACCGAGACGGGCACGGAGCGTGCCGGCGGGTTGAGGAACGCCGCGCCGAGCTGATCGCCCTCGAACGGCACGTCCTCGTCCAGGACGAGCGACCCGTCGATCCACATCCGCGATCGACCAGCAGCGCCGATGCCGATCCGGACGGTGCCGGTCGTCGGTGCCGTGTAGGTCGTGGTGATGTCGAGCCGGTCGGCCTCGCGCGTGGGGGCGTCGCCGCCGAACCAGAAGAGCGCCGTCGCGCGGCGGTCCTCCACGTACAGCTCGGATCCGTCGCGCACGAACGCCACGCGCGCGCCTGGCTGCCCGGTGGCCGGGTTCGTGATCGTGGACAGCGGGAACTCCGCGATGCCCTCCTGCACGACGGCGCCGATCGCGTAGTCGACGGTCGCGGACGGGAACGCCGCGCGGATGCCGTCGAGCGGCGAGACGACCTGCGACGGCACGACCGTGGCCGAGCCGCCACCCTGCGTGCGGGCCTGGTCGGCGTTGTGGCCGATGACGGCGATCCGGGCGAGCGCGGGCGCATCGAGCGGAAGGATCCCGGTGTTCCGGACGAGGACGGTCCCCTCGGCCTCGGCCTCGGCCTCACGGACGAACGCGATGCCGTCCTCGACGTGCACGGGCTCCGCCGCGACGGCATCGAACCCGGACAGCGCTCCGACGCGGGCGGCGAGGGTCAGGATGCGACGGACCTTGCGGTCGATCGCCTCGATCGGGACCTCGCCGGACTCGACCGCGGCCAGCAACGGCCCCTCGCTCCACCACTGGTTCGGTCCGGGCATCGCGACGTCCTGCGACGCCTTCGCCGAGTCGACCGAGCGGACGCCGGTCCAGTCGGACACCACGATGCCGTCGAAGCCCCACTCGGAGTTCAGCGGTGTCTCGAGCAGCTCGTTCTCGGATGCGGTGACGCCGTTGATCGAGTTGTACGACGACATGATCGCCCAGGCGTGCGCCTCGGTCACGGCCTTCTCGAACGCGAGCAGGTAGAGCTCGCGGAGCGCGCGGTCGGACACCTCGGTCGACGCGGTGAAGCGGTCGGTCTCGTAGTCGTTCGCGATGTAGTGCTTCGGGGTCGCGGCGACGCCGTTCTCCTGCACGCCCTCGACGTACGACGCGGCGAGGTCGCCGGTGAGCACCGGGTCCTCGCTGAACGCCTCGAAGTGCCGACCGCCGAGGGGCGAGCGGTGCAGGTTGATGGTCGGGCCGAGGACGACGTCGACGCCCTTGCGGCGGGCCTCGACGGCAGCGGCGGCGCCGTAGCGCTTCGCGATCGCACGGTCCCACGACGCGCTCAGGGCGGTGGCGGACGGCAGGTTCAGCGACGGGTCGCGCTCGTCCCACACCTCGCCACGGACCCCGGAGGGGCCGTCCGACATCAGGATGCGCCGCAGCCCGATCTTCTCGATCGGCCAGGTCGTCCAGAAGTCTCGTCCGGTCAGCAGCTGCACCTTCTCCTCGGTGGTCAGCTGGTCGACGAGCGCGCCGATGCGCTCGTCCAGCGGGGCCGCGCCGGAGGCTGTGCTCACGTCGTTCACGGTGGTCACGATGGTCGTTCCTTTCGTTCAGAGCCAGGAGGGGTCGGTCAGCGGACACCGCGGATGCGCGAGACCGAGGCGATCCCGAGCAGTCCGACGACCGCGCCGGTGATGAAGAAGCCGCTGTACCCGCCGGTCAGGGCGATCACGCCCGGGGCCGCCGCCGGCACGATCGACTGGGGCAGGGCCTGCGCGATGTTCACGACGCCGAGGTCCTTCGCATTGTCCTCGTCGGACGGCAGCACGTCCGTGATCAGCGCGAGGTCGACGGCGTAGAAGACGCCCATGCCGGCACCCATCACGAACTCGCCGACCAGCACCGTGCCGAGCGACGGCGCGGTGGCGATGAGCACGAGGCCGACGACGCCGACGATCCCGGCGACCGCCACGAAGAGCTTGCGGCGCCCGAGCCTGTCGGACAACCACCCGGCGATGAGCGAGGTGAGGACGATGCCGACGACGTTCCAGAGCGTGCCCTGGAAGACGGCGTTCGCGACGTGGGCGGGCTCGACCCCGATGTCGTCGCGGAGGAAGTACGTGAGGTAGCTCACGGCGGTGTACTGCGCGGCGACCATCATGAACCGGGTGAGCCAGGCCCAGCCGAGGTCGGGGTGCTTCACGGGGTTGAACACGAACGACCCGAAGAGCTGCCCGATGCCGAGGCGCGTCGACGGCCGCTCGGTGAGCACGCGGTCGCGGAAGAGCAGCGCGTAGAGGACGACCACGGCCGACCCGATGGCCCCGGGGACGATCATCTGCGTCGCCGACGTCGAGAAGAGCTGCACGAGGAACGTGCCGCCGACCAGCGCGAGGTTCTGCGAGAGCCCGAGCAGCGCCGCGACCCGTCCGCGCTGGGACCGCGTGACGTGGTCCGGCATGACGGCGGTCAGCGCCGCGATCGTGGCGTTGTACGCGATCTGCGTGACGCCCCAGGCGAGCACCAGGACCACGGTGGACGACGTCGTCGCGACGACCACGAGGCCTGCGAACCCGACCACGGTGCCACCGATGATCCACGGACGACGCATGCCGAGCCTCCCGGCCGTGCGGTCGCTGAAGCGACCGGCCAGGGGGTTGGCGACCATCGCCGCGAACGCACCGACGCCGAGCGCCAGGCCGAGCACGCCCGCCTGGTCGTCCGGCGCGATCTCCGCGACCTTCAGCGCCATCGCCACCAGCACGGGTGGGAGGAGGGCGATGTACAGGCCGAGCATCGCGATCGGCATGCCGAGCGTGTACATGAGCGAGCTGCCTCGACCGCGCGTGGGTGCGACTGCGGTCGGGGTGTCGGAAACGGTCAGGGCATCGTTCGCCACTGCAACCTCCATCGGGTGCGCCGCCGGCGTCGGCGACTCGCACGCCTTCGTCGGCGGCTCGTGCCACCGTACCACCAAAACCTATTGACGCTAGGTTTTCCGGGATCGCCCAGGAGCGGTACAGTCTCGCCATGACACGACGGGGTTCGTACGCGAAGGGCATCGCGAAGCGCGAGGAGATCCTCACCGTCGCCCTGGACCTCGTCGCTCAGCAGGGGTTCCGGCGCACGAGCATCAAGGACATCGCCGACGCGGTCGGGCTGACGCAGGCCGGGCTGCTGCACTACTTCGACTCGAAGGACGAGCTCTGGGTCGAGATCCTCCGGCGCCGCGACGAGATCGACAACGCGGCAGACTGGCACGCGAACGACCCCGGTGAGCTCCTCGCCGCGATCGTCCGGCACAACGCGGAGGTCCCGGGGCTCGTCCAGATGTTCGTGAACCTCTCCGCCGCGGCTGCGACCGACCCGGACCACCCGGCGCACGAGTACTTCCGGCAGCGCTACGAGAACTCCCGACGCACGATGGCCGCGGACTTCCGGGCGATGCAGCAGGACGGCCGGCTCCGCGCCGACGTCGAGGTCGAGGAGCTGACGAGCGTGCTGCTCGCGGTGTCCGACGGCATGCAGATCCAGTGGCTGTTCGATCCCTCGCACGACATGGCCGCACACGTCGAGCTCGTCGTGCGCCTGGCGGTGGCCCAGGCGGTCCCCTCCGTCTGACACGCGCTCCGCGGACAGGTACCGCTGGTGCCTGGTTGCGGCGGACCCGGCAGTGCAGGATGGACACCGACAGCACGACTCGACGATGAGCGGAGGCGCGATGACGCGCGTAGTGGTGACCGGCGGCAGCGGCAAGCTCGGACGAGCGGTGGTGCGTGACCTCGACGAACACGGGTACGACGTGGTCCTCCTCGACCGCGTCCCGTCTCCTGACAAGCCCGAGCGCGTGCAGTTCGTGCGGATCGACCTCACCGACTACGGGCAGGTGCTGAACGCCCTGCTCGGCATCGACGACCGGTACGACCACGTCGACGCCGTCGTGCACCTCGCGGCGGTGCCGGCTCCCGGGCAGGTCCCCGACGTCGCGCTCATCACGAACAACGTGACCGCCTCGATCAACGTCTTCCACGCCGCCCGTGCCGCGAAGATCACGAACGTGGTGTGGGCGTCGAGCGAGACTCTGCTCGGCATCCCGATGGGCGAGCACCACCCGCCCTACCTGCCCGTGGACGAGGAGTTCCCGGTGCGCCCGCAGTCCTCGTACTCGCTCGGCAAGGCCGTGGAGGAGGAGATGGCGCGGCACTTCACCCGTTGGGACCCGACGCTGAAGATGATCGGCCTGCGGTTCTCGAACGTCATGGACGAGACCGACTACCCGTCGTACCCGTGGGACGCCACCCCCGAGGCGAAGACGTTCAACCTGTGGTCCTACATCGACTCCCGCGACGGTGCCCAGGCCGTGCGCAAGGCGCTCGAGGCGGACCTGACCGGCTTCGAGGCGTTCGTCATCGCGAGCCCCGACACCGTGATGGACACTCCGACCATCGAGCTCGTCGAACGGTACGTGCCGGACATCGAGCGTCGTGCGGACATCGACGGCGTCAGCTCGCTGCTGTCGTCGGAGAAGGCCCGCGAGCTCCTCGGCTACGACCCGCAGCACAGCTGGCGCGACCACCGGTCCTGAGCAGCACCGGCACGGCGGGCTGCATCACATCGGGCCGCGTCAGGCCGGGGTGAGCAGCCCGTCGAGCACCAGGTCACGGGCGGCCGGCAGCAGGTCGGCGGCGAGCACCTGCTCGTCGACGCCCGTGATCTGCGCGAGCGCACCGATGATCGCCGCGACGGAGAGTTCGCCGTCGCACGCGCCCACGAACGCGGCGAGCGCCGTGTCCGCGTCGACCCGCCGGCCGAACCCGCCGCCCTGCACGAGCGTCATGACCGTGGGGTCGTCGTTGCCCGGCCAGTAGTACCGCTCCTCGGTGACGTCGCCGGCGACCGTCAGGTGCGCGGCCGCGAGTGCGACGTCGTCGTGCGCTGCCAGCCAGGCGGCCGCGTCGAGGACGCGGGCCACCGTGGCGCCGAGCCCCGCTGGGTTGGAGCCGAGCGTCTCGGGGACGCGCTCGAAGCGCCGGAGCTGCACCGAGCCTCCTGTCCGCGCCCTGCGGACCACGACGTAGCCGAAGCCGACGCCGGTGACCCTGCGCTCCCGGAAGTCGTCGAGCCACGCGCCGACCAGCTGGTCGAACGCGGCCGTGCCCGGCTTCGTCCCGCCGTCGCGGATCCAGGTCTCGGCGTAGGCGTTCGGGTCCTGCCGCTCGCGCTCGACCACCCATGCGTCGAGGTCGGTCCCCTCGAACCAGGCGCGGACGCGGTCGAGCCCGTCGACGCCCCAGTGGTACTCCCAGTTGCCGAGCAGCTGCGCGGTCCCGCCGGGTTCGAGGTGCTCGGCCAGGCCACGGAGGACCGTCTCGACGAGGGCGTCGCCGACCATCCCGCCGTCGCGGTACTCGTAGGACGGGACGCCTTCGGTGCGTGGGGTGATGACGAACGGCGGATTCGACACGATGCGGTCGAAGCGCTCTCCGACGACGGGCTCGAACAGCGACCCGAAGCGGAAGTCGATGCCGTCGATGCCGTTCAGCTGCGCGTTGAACCGTGCGATGTCCAGGGCGCGGCGGGAGATGTCGGTGGCGACGACCTCGTCGGCGAAGCGCCTGGCGTGCATGGCCTGGATGCCGCAGCCGGTCCCGAGGTCGAGCACCCGGTGGACGGGCACGGGCACCTGCAGGCCGCTCAGCGTGGTGGTGGCCCCGCCGATGCCGAGCACGTGTTCCTCGTCGAGCGCGCTGCCGAGGGCGAGCTCCCCGAGGTCGGAGACGATCCACCAGCTGCCGGCGCCGGCGTCGTCGACGAACGCGTACGGGCGGAGGTCCACCGTCGGGTGCGCGCGGTCGTCGTCGACACGGAGCAAGCCGGCGGACACGACCGCATCGAGCCCGGCCGTCGGGAACGCCTGCTCGGCGTCGGTGCGCGGCACGGGGAGCCCGAGGACGAAGAGCATCGCGAGCGTCGTCAGCGGCGTCGTCGGACGGGCGTCGAGCGCACGGACGGCGGCAACGCGGTTCCCACGGTGCAGCGCGGCCGCGGCGTCGACCCCCCAGAGCGCGTCGACGCCCTCGACGGAGAACCCGGCGGCGTCGAGGTCCGCGGCGAGCGCCGTGGTGACGGCCGCGTCGGCGACGATGGTGGGCAGCGTGTGGGTGCCAGCGGTCACGCGGGGACCTCGTCGCGCATCAGGGCAGCGGGCACCTGCCAGTCGAGGACCAGGTCGAGGAGTCCGGGGAACCGCTGCTGCACGTCCTCGACGCGCGCGCGGCTGCTGCGGGTGAGTCCTTCCTGGTGCTGCTCGAGCAGGCCGGCCTCGCGCAGGACGCGGAAGTGGTGCGTCAGCGTCGACTTCGGCCGGTCGATGCCGACCCAGCCGCAGCTGCGGATCCCACCGGCGGCGTCGACGAGGTACCGGTGCAGGATCGCCAGGCGGATCGGGTCCGACAGGGCGTCCATCACGACGGGGAGGTCCATCTCGGCCACCGTCGGCTGCGGGAGCCGTTCGGGGGCAACGGTGCGCTCGGGCATGGACGGGACGCTACCACCGTTCACCTCCCAGTACGACTTGCGTCGTACAGCGGAGTGCGGTACGACTTTCCTCGTACTGTTCGTCATCGAAGGGGCACCCATGCAGTCAGCTCGCTCGGTCGCCGGGTTCTGGATCCTCGCGGCCATGCTGCTCGTCTCGGTCGCGTCGTCCGCCGTGCCGTCGCCGATCTACCCCGTGTACGCGGCGGAGTGGCACCTGACGCCGCTCATGCTCACCGGGGTGTTCGCGATCTACGTCGCGGGGCTCCTCACCAGCCTGCTCGTCGCCGGCCGCCTGTCCGACCACGTCGGGCGGAAGCCGGTGCTCGTCGTCGGTGGGCTCGGCGTCGCACTCTCGCTCGGGCTGTTCTCGATCGCGGACGGCCTCGGCGCGCTGATCGTCGACCGCATCGTGCAGGGTGTCTCCGTCGGGCTGCTCATCGGTGCCCTCGGTGCTGCGCTGATCGACAACTCGCTCGAGGCGCACCCGTCCCTCGCCGGCGTCCTGAACGGTGTGATCCCACCGATCGCCCTCGCCACCGGAGCCCTGTCGAGCGGTGCACTCGTCGAGTGGGGTCCGGCGCCGGAACAGCTCGTCTACGTGCTCTTCGGGGTGCTCCTCGTCCTCATGGTGATCGCGCTCGTGGTCGTCCCGGAGCGGGTCACCCGCCGTCCGGGAGCCCTCCGCTCCCTCCGTCCGACGATCTCCGTGCCGCGGTCCTCGCGCCGCCTGTTCCGTGGCGTCGCCGGCTCGCTCATCGCCAGCTGGGCGCTCGGCGGGATGTTCCTGTCGCTCGTGCCGTCGGCGCTCGGGGCGGTGTTCGGGATCACGAACCACTTCGCGGCCGGAGCACTCATCGCCGTCGTCACCGGCGTCGGAGCGCTCACCGGGTTGGCGATCCAGCGGCTCGACACCCGCATCGGCGTGCTCATCGGGCTCGTCGCACTGGTCCTCGGACCGGTCGTCACCGTCGCGTTCGTCGTCGCACACTCCCTGCCGGGGCTCGTCGTCGGCAGTGCGATCGCCGGGGTCGGCTTCGGCGCCGGCTTCCAGGCGCCGCTCCGGATGCTGCTCGCCACCGCCGCGCCCACGCACCGCGCCGGGCTGCTCTCCACGATCTACGTCGTGAGCTACCTGGCGTTCGGTGTCCCCGCGGTCATCGGCGGGCTGCTCGAGCCGACCGTCGGACTCGTGCCCGTCATCGCCGGGTACGGCGCGTTCATCGTGCTCGCCGCGGCGGTCGCCCTCGTGCTGCAGCTCGTGTCGCGCGACGCCGCCGAGGTCGAGGAGCAGGCGTCCGAGCGCATCGCGACGGGCTCGGTCCGCGTGCAGGCGTGCCCCGCCCCCGCCGCGGACTGAGCCGCCCGGCCGGTGCCGCTGCTGCGCTGCCGCTGTGGCGGCGGGTCGATTCGCGCGTAGGAGGTCGAATCGCGCGTAGGTGGCCCGGATTGTCGACCTCCTACGCGCGATTCCGCTTCCCATCGCACACGTTGTGGGTCAGAAACGCCGGGTCAGAAGCGCCGGGTCACAAGCGCCGGGTCAGAAGCGCCGGGTCACAAGCGCCGGGTCAGAAGCGCCGGGTCAGAAGCGCTAGGAACTCAGTGCCCGGGACGAGCGGGGCGCCGGCCGATGCTCCGGTGTGCGTCGTCGTGCGCTGCGTCGACGTCGGCCTTCCCGCGGTCGGCGATGTTCCGGAGCCACTGCGGCCCGTGCGCCTTCGCCCAGTCCCAGAACCGGTGCAGCTGCGCCTTGAGCCACGTGATGATCTTGTGGAAGAAGTGGAACTCGCTCGCCAGGATCGTCAGGCCGATGAACACCACGAGCCACCCGGGCCCGGGCAACGGCACGAGGATCAGCCCGATGATGACGACCAGCCCGCCGACGATGCCGACGAGCACCTTGTAGAAGAGGTGCAGGTGCGGCCGGGCGTGGATCCACTCGCGGGCTTGGTGGAACCAGCGGAAGCGGTGTCGGAGCGCGGACTCACCGGAGTCCGCTTCCGCGGGTCGGTGGTTCGGGTCGCCGTCCATGCCGAAACGGTAGGGCGCGCGGCTGGGAATCCGCGGCGCGCGCGGTGCGCGGACGCCCGGCAATCGGACGGGAGGCTCGTCATGCGTGCGCGACGCAGGTCGCAGCCCACGGGACTGCCGCCAGTCGTGCCTCCGGGATCGGTTCGCCGCCGACGACGCACGTCCCGTAGGTCCCCTTGTCCAGCCGCGCAAGCGCTGCGTCGACCTGTTCGATGCGGCGCCGTGCGTCGTCGCGGACCGCGCCGAGCGACCCTCGCTCCCAGGCCAGCGTCGCTCCCTCGGGGTCGTGCTCGTCGTCCGTGTTCGCACCGTCGCGGGCGTCGCTGACGTCGCGCATGCTCCGCTCGACGTCGGCGATGAGCTTCGTCGCCCGCGCTCGCTCCGCGCTCAGTGCCGCACGTGGATCGTCCATGCCCCCCGAACCTAGTCCGACGGAATGCGCGACCTCTCGAATGCGTTCGCATGGACATGACCAAGATCGGGTTCCTGTCGTTCGGACACTGGCGTGACGTCCCCGGATCGAAGGTGCGCAGCGGCCGCGAGGCCCTCGTGCAGGCGATCGACCTCGCGGTGGCGGCCGAGGAAGCGGGCGTCGACGGCGCGTACTTCCGCGTGCACCACTTCGCCCCGCAGCAGGCCGCACCGTTCCCGCTGCTCTCCGCCATCGCCGCGAAGACGAGCCGCATCGAGATCGGCACCGGCGTGATCGACATGCGCTACGAGAACCCGCTCTACATGGCGGAGGAGGCGGCAGCGACCGACCTGATCTCCGGCGGGCGCCTGCAGCTCGGCGTCTCGCGGGGATCACCCGAGACCGCTCAGGCCGGTTACCAGCAGTTCGGGTACGTGCCCGACGCCTCGGACCCGAACGGCGCCGACCTCGCCCGTGCGCACACGAGCGTGTTCCGCCGCGCGATCGCTGGCGAGCCGATGGCGAACGCGAACCCGCAGATGACGGGTGCCGCGGGGTCGTTGCCGGTGTTCCCGCTGTCCGACACGCTCCCCGACCGCATCTGGTGGGGTGCCGGAACCCGCGCCACCGCCGAGTGGACCGCCGAGCAGGGCATGAACCTGATGTCGTCGACGCTCTTGACCGAGGACACCGGCGTGCCGTTCGACGAGCTGCAGGCCGAGCAGATCGAGCGCTTCCGGCGGGTCTGGGCCGAATCGGGCTGGGACCGTGAGCCCCGGGTCTCCGTGTCGCGCAGCATCATCCCGATCATCGACGACGAGTCCCGGCACTACTTCGGCGTGCGCGCGCAGGTCGAGGGTGCCGACCAGGTCGGGTACCTCGACGGTGGGCTCGCCCGCTTCGGACGGTCCTACATCGGGTCTCCGGAGTCGCTCGTCGAGGAGCTCGCGGCGGACCAGGCGGTCCACGCTGCCGACACCGTGCTCGTCACCGTGCCGAACCAGCTCGGCGTGGACTTCAACGCCCGGCTCCTCGCGGCGGTGAAGGGCGTCTTCGCCGAGGTGGACGCCGCGCCGGCGCACGCATAGGCGTCCCCCTTCCTGCCGACACCCGGGTTGGGACTGGGGGGCGCGCACGGCGGCACGTAGCGTCGGAGCGCACCATCCCCCGTTCTCAGGAGCACCTCGTGACGCTGCCGGCCGCTGGCTGGTTCCCGGACCCCCGGGATGCCGGTCGTCTCCGTTGGTGGGACGGCCACGCCTGGGGTGAGGCGACGCGCGCGGTCCCGACTCGGCACGTCGAGCCGGTGCTGCCGATCGTGGTGGCGCCGACGGGCCCGGCCTTCTCGGTGCGGACCGGCGCCGTCGAACACCGTGCGTGGGCGTACGGCGCGAGCACGTCCCGGAAGCTCTGCGCGTTCACGATCTCCGCGGTGCTGCTCGCCGGCGCGTCCCTGCTGCTGAACCCCTACGGCGTCTTCAGCGTGTTCGCTGTGGTCGCGGGCGCGATCGGGATCGTCCGCCCCGGTGCGACGGGCCGGTGGCGGGTCCTCGCTCGGAGCCTGGCGGCGTCAGCGCTGGTCCTCGCCGTCGCGACGGGCATCATCGCCGCCGACGTCCACTTCCCGGTGACCTGATCCCGCGCCGTCCCTCTCCCGCGCTCCCGGCTCGCTCGCGCCCGTCGCCCTGGCGATCGAGTGCGCAGAAGACGGGGGACGACTTCCCCGCAGAACCCCTTTTCTGCGCACTCGATCGGCCGACGGGACGGGCGGCGCGTGCGATCGGCCGACGGGACGCGCCGCCGCACCCCGCCTACCGCCGCGCGCGTGGGTGCGCCGTCTGGTACACGTCCCGCAGCATGTCCGCCGTGACCATCGTGTAGATCTGCGTCGTCGCCACGCTCGCGTGCCCGAGGAGCTCCTGCACCACCCGGACGTCCGCCCCACCCTCGAGCAGGTGCGTCGCGAACGAGTGCCGGAACGTGTGCGGCGACACGTGGGCGGACAGGTCCGCCCGGTCGGCCGCGGCCTGGATCACGAGCCACGCGCTCTGCCGTGACAGCCGTGCCCCGCGGGCCCCGAGGAAGAGCGCCGGCGTCGACGGCCCCCGCGCGGCGAAGACCGGTCGCGCACGGACCAGGTACGCATCGATCGCGGCCCGCGCGTAGCTGCCGAGCGGCACGATCCGCTGCTTGTTCCCCTTGCCGGTGACCTTCACGACCGAGACCCCGGTCCCGTCCGGGTCGTCCGTCACGTCGTCGACCGAGAGCCCGACGGCCTCGGAGATGCGCGCCCCGGTGGCGTACAGGAGTTCCAGGAGCGCCCGGTCGCGCAGCTGTACGGGATCGTCACCGTCGACGGCCTGCAGCAGCCGGTCCATGTCGTCGACCGAGATCGCCTTCGGGAGCCGCATCGGGGCCTTCGGTGGGCGGACGGACGCGCCGGGGTCGAGTGGCAGCCATCCCTCCCCAGCGGCGAACGTCGCGAAGGACCGCACAGAACTGAGCATGCGGGCGACGGACCGTGGCGCCAGCGGCGATGCTGCTCGCGTGGCCAGATGCGAAACGAACCCCGCGAGATCCGCTCGCGTCAGTCGAGCGACGTCGTCGACGACCGACGCGCCCCCGGCCCGGTCGGCTCCCTCGGAGTCGACCACCGGCTGGGTGCCGACCCACGTGGCGAACGTCGCGAGGTCCCGCCGGTACGCCGACAGCGTGTGCTGCGACAGGCCCCGCTCGATCGCGACGTGCCGCAGGTACGTCTCGGTGGCGGCAGCGAGCGAGACCATCCTCGAAGGCTACCGGCGCGACGCCGCGTCCACGGCGAGCGCCGCCACGATGAGCGCCGAGTTCCGCAGTCGCCCCTCGAGGATCCCCGCGATGATCTCCGACCGCGGCACCCAGCGCTTCACGATGTCCGCTTCCTCGTCGGAGCGGTCGAACGCCGACGCCGTCGCTCGGACACCGCGTGCCCGGTAGATCTGGATGAACTCGTTGCTGCCGCCAGCAGAGGTGTTGTACCGCACCAGGGGCTCCCAGTCGTCGGCCTCGACGTCGGCTTCCTCCGCGAGCTCCCGCTGCGCGGCGACGAGCTCGTCCTCACCGGAGATGTCGAGCAGCCCGGCCGGCAGCTCCCAGTCGCGCAGGTGCACGGGGTGACGGTACTGCTGGATGACGAGCACGCGGCCCTCGTCGTCCTCGGCGTAGACCGCGACGGCCCCGGTGTGGTCGATGTACTCACGCACCATGCTGCCGTCGCCGTACGCCACGGTGTCACGCCGGACGTCCCAGACGGCGCCGTCGTACACGAGGGTCGAGTCGGTCACGTCGAAGGATGCTGGCTCGTCGGAGATGGGTGCGTCGGTCACCCGTCCATCCAACCAGCGTCCGTCATGACCGCCGGACGAACCCGTTCCGTGTTCGACGCCCGGCCACAGACGGACTGGAGGCACCGTGCCAGCTGGCACCCCTCCCTCGCAGGCTCGGTCGGCGCGCCCCGCGTGCCGCTGGCGCGTCACTGCTGAGCGGGACGCGCCCGTCCGATCGTGGGTGCGTTACGACGCGACCTGCTCGCTCTCCGGGTCGAAGAGCCGGGTCGACTCGTTGCGCGCGATCGCCGCCTCGACGAGCCCCGCGAACAGCGGGTGCGCGTGGTTCGGACGCGACCGCAGCTCCGGGTGCGCCTGCGTGCCGATGTAGAACGGGTGCTGCGCACGGTCCAGCTCGACGTACTCGACCAGGTTGCCGTCGGGCGAGGTGCCCGAGAACACCAGGCCGGCGTCCGCGATCTGCTGGCGGTACTTGTTGTTCACCTCGTAGCGGTGACGGTGCCGCTCGGACGCTTCCGGCGCGCCGTACAGCGACTCCGCGAGCGACCCGGACGTGAACGTCGCCGGGTAGAGGCCGAGCCGCATCGTGCCGCCCATGTCGCCGCCGGCGATGATGTCCACCTGCTCCGCCATCGTGGCGATGACCGGGGTCGGGGTCTCCGGGTCGAACTCGGAGCTCGACGCGTCGTGCAGGCCGGCCTCGTGTCGGGCGTACTCGATGACCATGCACTGCAGGCCGAGGCACAGGCCGAGCGTGGGGATGTGGTTCTCGCGCGCGAACTTCAGCGCACCGAGCTTGCCCTCGATGCCGCGCACGCCGAACCCGCCGGGGACGCAGATGCCGTCGACGTCGCCGAGCTGCTTCGCCGCGCCCTCTGGCGTGGTGCAGTCGTCCGAGACGACCCACTTCAGCGTGACCTTCGCGTTGTGCGCGAAGCCACCGGCACGGAGCGCCTCGGTGACGGACAGGTACGCGTCGGGCAGGTCGATGTACTTGCCGACCAGGGCGATGGTGACGTCCTTCTTCGGCTCGTGCACGGCGCGGAGCACCGGGTTCCACGAGGTCCAGTCGACCTCGTTCGCCTCGAGGTGCAGTGCGTCGACGATGACCCGGTCGAGCCCCTGCGTGTTGAGGAGCGTCGGGAGGTCGTAGATCGACGGGACGTCGACCGCGTTCACCACGGCGTCCTCGTCGACGTCGCACATCAGCGCGATCTTGCGCTTGTTCGAGTCCGAGACGGGCCGGTCGCTGCGGAGCACGAGTGCGTCGGGCTGGATGCCGATCGAGCGGAGCGCGGCGACGGAGTGCTGCGTCGGCTTGGTCTTCTGCTCACCCGATGCGTTCATGAACGGCACGAGCGAGACGTGCACGAAGAACACGTTGTTGCGGCCGAGCTCGTGCCGCACCTGACGCGCCGACTCGATGAAGGGCTGGGACTCGATGTCGCCGACCGTGCCGCCGACCTCGGTGATGATGACGTCGGGCTGCGGGTCGTTCGACGCCTGCTCGCGCATCCGTCGCTTGATCTCGTCGGTGATGTGCGGGATCACCTGCACGGTGTCGCCGAGGTACTCGCCGCGACGCTCCTTGGCGATGACCGTCGAGTAGACCTGCCCGGTCGTGACGTTGGCCGACTGCGACAGGTTGATGTCGAGGAAGCGCTCGTAGTGCCCGATGTCGAGGTCCGTCTCGGCGCCGTCGTCGGTCACGAAGACCTCGCCGTGCTGGAACGGGTTCATCGTGCCCGGGTCCACGTTGAGGTACGGGTCGAGCTTCTGCATGACGACCTTGAGGCCGCGTGCCGTGAGCAGGTTGCCGAGGCTGGCCGCCGTCAGGCCCTTGCCGAGAGACGAGACGACCCCGCCGGTCACGAAGATCTGCTTCGTCACCTTCGGGGTCGGGGAGTTTGCCTGGGTACCGCTGCTGAAAGTGTCCGCCACGGGGTTCCATCGTACGTCAGAACTGCCGGGAGGCGCGACCCGCGTTCGCCTGGCGCGTGTCGCCCGGGCGCGTGGCCGGGTCCACGGCCCGGCTCGCGCCCGCCACGACGGCGTGCGTCCGTCAGGCGGACTGGGCGGCGACGTCGAGCAGCTCGCGCGCGTGCTCCATGCCGCTCGCGCTGTCGCCGAGCCCGGAGAGCAGACGAGCCATCTCCTGCAGCCGCTCGTCCCCCTCGAGCCGCCGGACGCTCGACGACGTCACCGCGCCGCTGGCGTCCTTCACGACGTTGAGGTGGTTCGTCGCGAACGCCGCGACCTGGGCCAAGTGGGTGACGACGATGACCTGCGTGCGCTCGGCGAGCTTCGCCAGGCGCCGACCGATCTCGATCGCCGCGGCGCCACCGACACCGGCGTCGACCTCGTCGAACACGAAGGTGGGGACCGTCGTCGACCCGGCCATGACGACCTCGATCGCGAGCATGACGCGGGAGAGCTCGCCGCCCGACGCGCCTTTGCCGATCGGCCGCGGGTCCGTCCCCGAGTGCGGCTGCAGCAGGATCGCGACCTGATCGCGCCCGTGCCGCCGGTACTCGCCGGCGTCGGTGACCTCGACCACGAGCGTCGCACCGGCCATCGCGAGGGTCTTCAGCTCCGTCGTCACCCGCTTCGCGAGGTCTGCTGCCGCCTTCGTGCGTGCCTGGGTCAGGGTCGTCGCCGCCTGTTCGAGGGCCTGCTCGTCCTGCGCGACCGCTTCCTGCAGGGCGACGATCCGGTCGTCGTCGCCGTCGAGCTCGAGGAGCCGATCGCTCGCTCGCTGGCCGAACGCGATGACGTCGTCGATCGTCTCGCCGTACTTGCGCGTGAGCCCGGCAAGGAGTGCTCGGCGCTCGTTGATGAGCTCGAGGTCGTGCCCCGCGTCGGGTTCGAGCGAACCGAGGTAGCTCGACAGGCTGGCGGATGCCTCGCTCGCCTGGATGCCCAGCTCCGTGAGCTGTTCGAGCACCGGCTGCAGCGTGCTGTCCGCGCCGGCCACCCGCTCGACTGCACGGCGAGCGGCCTCGACCAGGCCGATGACGTCGGTGCCGTCGAGAGATTCGGACGAGATGGCTTCGTGTGCGAGGCCCGCGGACAGGCGCAGTTCCTCGAGGTTCCCGAGGCGGTCCGAACGCTCCTGGAGCTCGGCGTCCTCGCCGGGCTGCGGATCCGCCGCCTCGATCTCGTCGGAGGCCTCGCGCAGACGAGCGGCTTCGGCCAACCGGTCGTCCTGGTCGCGCGTGAGCGTCTCGAGGTCGGCGGCGTGCTGCTGCCACGTGTCGTACGCGGCGACGTACCTGCCGAGGGCCTTCTCGACCGCCGCGCCACCGAAGCCGTCCAGGGCAGCGCGCTGCGCGGTCGACGAGGTCAGGCGGATCTGGTCGGACTGCCCGTGCACCGTGACGAGTTGGTCCGCGAGTTCACCGAGCACCGCGACCGGTGCCCCGCGTCCGCCGACCGTGGCGCGGCTGCGCCCCTCGGCCGAGACCGTGCGGGTCAGGATCAACTCGCCGTCCTCGACCGCTCCCCCGGCGTCCTCGACGCGCTCCGCGACCGTGGCGTGGTCCGGGATGTCCCAGCGGCCCTCGACGACGGCGCTCGACGCACCCCGACGGACCGAGCCCGCGTCCGCCCGCGCGCCGAGCAGCAGCCCGAGTGCCGTGACGATCATCGTCTTGCCGGCACCGGTCTCACCCGTGACGACGGTGAACCCGGGGCCGAGCTCGAGGGTCGCGTCACCGATGACCCCGAGGTCGTTGATGGAGATCTCCTGGATCACAGGCGGTCCTCGTCGTCGTGCTGCGGCCCGCGCCACCCGGCGACTGGCAACTGGAACTTCGCCACCAAGCGGTCCGTGAACGGGGCGTCCTTGAGCCGTGCGACCCGGACCGGTTCCGGCGACCGGCTGACCTCGATGCGCGCTCCAGGGGGGAGGTCGTGGGTGCGTCGGCCGTCGCACCAGAGCACGCCGACGCCGCTCGTCCGCCGGAGCACCTCGACGGCGAGCACGCAATCGGGTCCGACGACGATCGGCTTCGAGAAGAGCGCATGGGCGCTCAGCGGCACCATGATGAGCGCGTCAACGTCCGGCCAGACGATCGGACCGCCGCCGGAGAAGGAGTACGCCGTCGAACCGGTCGGCGTGGAGATGACGACGCCGTCGCAGCCGAACGAGGACAGCGGACGTCCGTCCACCTCGGTGACGACCTCGAGCATGCGCTCGCGGGAGGCCTTCTCGATGGTGGCCTCGTTCAGGGCCCACGACGAGTAGACGACCTCGTGCCCGACGACGACGTCGACCTGCAGGGCCACGCGTTCCTCGACGTGGTACTCACCGGACAGGGCGCGCTCGACCGTCTCGGAGAGGCCGTCGCGCTCACTCTCGGCGAGGAAGCCGACGTGGCCGAGGTTCACACCGACGAGGGGCGTGCCGGTCCCGCGCACGAGCTCGGCCGCGCGGAGGATCGTGCCGTCGCCGCCGAGGACGATGACGATCTCGAGGTCCTGGGCCTGCACGTCGACACCGAGGATGTCGACCTGGCCGACGGACGCTTCGGCACGGCGGATGTCGGCGTACTCGTCAAAGGGCATCACCGGGACGAGACCGGCCGCGTGCAGGAGGTCGCAGACCTCGACCGCGGCGTCGATCGAGTCGCGCCGACCCGTGTGCGACACGAGCAGGATGTGCCGTTCGTCGCTCATGGGGTTCCTTCCGCCAGTTCCGTCGCCCGGTCGATCCATTCTGTCGGATTCGACCCTGCGCCCCGCTGGAGACGCGCGAGGTACTCGTGGTTGCCGTGGGTGCCGATGATCGGGGACGCTGCGAGCCCCGAGGTCCCGAGACCGAGGTCCCACGCCGCCCACAGGACGTTCATCAGTGCGTCGTTCCGGAGGTCGGCGTCGTGCACGATGCCTTCACGGACACCGCCACGGCCGACCTCGAACTGCGGCTTCACCAGCAGGACGAACTCGTCAGCGGGCACGGATGCGACGAGTGCCGGGAGCACGATCCGGAGGCTGATGAACGACAGGTCCCCGACCACGAGGCTGGTCTGCGACGCGGAGGCGTCGAGCGCCAGGTAGTCGTCAGCGGTGAGGTTCCGCGCGTTCAGCCCTTCGACCACGGCGACGCGGTCGTCCATCGCGACGACGGGGTCGAGCTGTCCGTGCCCGACGTCGAGCGCCACCACCCGGCGGGCATCGCGGGCGAGGAGCACCTGCGTGAACCCACCCGTGCTCGCACCCACGTCGAGCGCCACACGACCGCTCGGGTCGACGCCGAACGTGTCGAGCGCTCCGACGAGCTTCAGTGCAGCGCGGGAGACCCACTCGTCCCCGGCGTCCACCACGATCGCCGCTTCCGGGAGCACCGGGGTCGACGGCTTGACGACCGCAGTGCCGTCGACGCTGACACGGCCGCCCTGGATGAGCTTGGCGGCAGCGGTCCGGGACTTGGCGAGCCCACGAGCGGCCACGGTCGCGTCCAGGCGCGCGGGAACGGACACGGTCTGGGTCGACACGTCGGGGTCAGGCACTCGCGGTGCCACCGCTCTCGAGCCGCGTGCGCAGCTCGTCGTGCAGGCCGGAGAAGGCATCGGCGCGATCCGGCAGTGGGAGGTCCTCAGCCGCACGTGCACGGCGCGCGACGTCGGTCACGGACGGCTGCTCCTGCTCGTCGTGCTGTGGTTCCGCGGAGTCGTTCGACACGACCTCAACGCTACTCGCCGCCGTAGAGCTGGGGGTCGACGTCGAGCCCGTAGATCGCCAACCCGGAGTCCCAGATCGCGGTCGCGCCGGCGCGCAGCAGGTCCATGGGGTCCGCTCCTGCCCGCTCCACCCGGACCACGTGCTGGCGCATCCGGACGGTGGCGTCACCGACGCTCACGAACCGGGTGCCGTCCTCGGCTTCGTGCCGGTGGGTCACCGGGTAGGGCTCCGAGAGCCCACGGAGGTCCTGCAGGACGAACGTCGGACGCGAGCGCTGATCAGCCGCGAGCACCTGCTTCGCCTGGTCGATGCCGGTGAGCACGAGCACGCTCGGGATGCCGGCGTCGTTCGCACCCTTGATGTCGGTGTCGAGTCGATCCCCGATGAACAGTGGACGCTCGCCACCGAACCGGGCGAGGGCGGCGTCGAAGATCGGTCGCTCGGGCTTGCCGGCGACGACCGGCATCCGCCCGACGGCCTGGTGGACCGCTGCCACGAGCGTGCCGTTGCCGGGAGCGATGCCCCGTTCGACCGGGATCGACCAGTCCATGTTCGTCGCGACCCATGGGACCTCCGGGTCCGCGAGCGCGAACGAGGCCTCGGCCAGCTGCTGCCACCCGAGGTCGGGCGAGAAGCCCTGGATGACGGCCGCCGGGGAGTCCTCGGCGCTCGACGTCACGGTGAACCCGGCCTGCTCGACGATGCTCGTCAGTCCGATGCCGCCGATCACGAGGACCGTGGAGCCCTCGGGGACGAGCGTCGACAGGAGCCGGACACCGGCCTGTGAGCTCGTGACGACGTCGTCGGGCGTGACCTCGAGCCCGTAGCGCTCGAGGTGCTCGGCGACGTCGGACGGCCGACGGGAGGCGTTGTTCGTGATGTACCCGACCCGAGCCGTGAGCGACGCCCGCGTCAGCGACTCGACCGCGTGCGGGATCGCGTTCCGCCCGCGGTAGACGACGCCGTCGAGGTCGGTGAGGACCAGGTCGACGCCGTCCGTCGGTGGACGCGGGGTGTCAGTCGGCTGCGGAGCCGTCGACGTCGCGGGGGTTGTCGTCGTCGATCTCCCCGAGGTCGTCGTCGGGCTCGTCCGCTGCGGGCTCGTCGAGGGGCTCGAGCTGGTCGGGCTCTCCGGGCTCGTCGTCGACGGGTCCATCGAGTCGCTCGGGCTCGTCTCCGAGTTCTTCGACTTCGAACGCTTCCTCGACCACATCAACTGTCTCCCAAGAGTCTTCATCGGCGGCTTCCGCGAGGGCCTCCGCCGCGCGGTCGACACGGGCCCACCACTCGTCGGCCTCGTCCTGGCGGCCGAGCTCCTCGAGCGTGGCCGCGTAAGCACTGTAGAGCGCGGGCGACCAGCTGTACGCCGTCGACGGGTCGAGCTGTGGAATCTCCAGCTCGCCGAGGGCAGCTGTGGGATTCCCGAGGTCGATCCGCGCGCCGGACATGGCGATCGCGAGCTCGACCTGGACGCCCGGCTCGAGCGACGCACGGTCCGTTGAACGGCCCAGCTCCAGCGCACGCTCTGGACGGCCGAGGCCACGCTCGCAGTCGACCATCATCGGCAGCTGGTCGTTGCGCCCGGAGATCCGACGGTACGTCCGCAGCTCGCGCAGCGCCGTGCCGAAGTCACCGAGTCGGTAGGCCGTGATCGCAGCGGTCTCACGGACCACCGCCACACGACCGGCACGGCGTGCAGCACTCAGCGCGTGCTGGTTCGCGAGCTCGGGATCCTCGTCCACGAGCAGCGCCGCCGTCACGAGGTGCCGCGCAACCCAGTCGGCGTTGTCCTTGCTGAGGGTCTTCAGCTCCGCGCGGGCCTGCGGGTGGAGGTCACGCGCCTGCACGTCCTCGGGGATCTCCGGGTCCTCGTGACGCGGGCGGATCGACTTCGTGCCGTACGGGTCGCGGTCCTCGAAGTCGTCGCGTGCTGCCTCGCCGAAACGGGCGCCCGGACCACGGGTGCCGTCGCCGAAGCGTCGACGCTCGTCGCCCCCGCGGCCGCCGAACTGTCCGCGCTCGGGACGGTCCCCGTCGCGGCGGGGACGATCCGAGTTGAACGGACGGTCCCCGTCGCGACGCGGACGATCGCTGCCGCCACGGAACGGCCGGTCGCCGTCACGGCGGGGACGGTCGGAGTTGAACGGACGATCTCCATCACGACGGGGACGGTCGGAGTTGAACGGACGATCTCCATCACGACGAGGACGGTCGGAGTTGAACGGACGATCTCCATCACGACGAGGACGATCCGAGTTGAACGGACGATCTCCATCACGACGCGGACGATCCGAGTTGAACGGACGATCCCCGTCACGACGCGGACGATCCGAGTTGTACGGACGATCCCCGTCGCGCCGCGGACGATCGCTGCCGCCACGGAAAGGACGGTCACCGTCACGGCGGGGACGGTCGGAGTTGAACGGACGATCCCCGTCACGACGCGGACGATCCGAGTTGAACCGACGATCCCCGTCACGACGCGGACGATCCGAGTTGAACGGACGATCCCCACGGGGCCCGCCGGTACGCGGCGGTCGCTCCGAGGAGTCGCGGTCACCCCGCCACGCCGGACGATCGGAACGCTGACCACCATCGCGGAAGCCACGGCCGCTCGTGCTGTCGCGCGGTCCCCGATCACCACGGAAGGGGCGGTCACCATCGCGCTGCGGTCGATCACGCCGGTCGCCTTCACGGCGCTCGAACTCACGAGGCCCGGACGACCATCCGCCACGGCTGCCACCGCGGTCGTCACGGCGAGGAGCGCCATCGCGACGCGGGGATCGGTCGCCGTCTCGGGGCGGGCGTCCGCCACGCTCGTCGTCGCGGTCGTTCCGCCGTTCGTCGTCGTTCGCCACCGTTGTGCTCCTCGTTGCGTGCCGAAGCTCTCGCGCCGGCTGTCGTCCGCTGTGTCGTTGTGTTTGTGCGCCGTCCCTGGCCTCGAGCGACCCCAGTCCATCACGAACCGGGCCCGGCGTCGAGCCGTCGAGTGCACGGCAAAAACAGAAATGGCCACCGGCCTCCACGAGAACGAGGGTCTCCCCTGCGAGTTCTCGATGGAGGGCCGATGGCCACATCTTCTTACGTTGAGTCCGGCGGCGTCCTACTCTCCCACAAGGTCCCCCTTGCAGTACCATCGGCGCTGAGAGGCTTAGCTTCCGGGTTCGGAATGTGACCGGGCGTT
>NZ_JBIVCR010000006.1:0-126030 GCF_044746705.1 Curtobacterium sp. NPDC090217
GAACACGGCACGGAACTCCCGCGAATACGCCGCCTCGCGACCCACCACAACCACCCCAATCGCTCAAGGTGTTGCGACCACCGAATGAACCCAAGTCGTCGTACGACAGCGGTCCTGTCGCTGGTGCGCGCGTGCAACAGTTGCGCGCGCGTGCTGACGACAGCGTCGTTGTCGTACGACAGCGAGTCTGTCGTTCCGAGTCGGCAGCGCCCGGCACGTGGCAGCACGAGTCGGCAGCGCCCGGCACGTGGCAGCACGTCCGGAAACGGGGAACGGGCCGGTCAGGAAACCCGACCGGCCCGTTCACGACCCGAGGCAGAGCGACAACCCGAATATCGCCCTGGCTCGCAGCGGACAGTGGCTTCGTACCCTAGTCGGCCACCGTCCGGCGATGTACTTCGTACACCGAACACCAGTAACTATGCCCGGAAGTACGCATCGTGTCAGTCATCATTATGGGGGACAAACACGCCCTTTCCGGTCCCCCTCGAGCGACACGTGTCCCCCGCACGAGGGGAGACCGACCGGGAAGTGCACCCTGCAACGCGCATACCGTCCGGTATCCCAGGGGTACATCCCAGCTCGGTCGTCAGCGCAGCGAACGGGCCCAGGCACCCGGACCGTGGGGCAGTGGGCCGCGGAGCCCACGAGCGGAGGTCTCCCACCCGACACGCGGTGACACCTCGATCTGCGCACGGCCAGCGGCCGCCGCTTCGTCGGCCTGGTGCTGCAGGACGGCGATGACCGCCGCGAGCTCCTCGGGCGTCGGCTCGCCGGAGACGACGTGGACGTCCGCGACCGGAGTCGGTTCGTCCGCGGGGACGGCTGCTGCGTGGCGCGGCGTCACAGCGGGATGTTCCCGTGCTTCTTCGGCGGCAGTGATGCCCGCTTGCCGCGCAGCGCCCGCAGCGCCTTGATGACCGAGACGCGCGTGGCATGCGGCTGGATGATGCCGTCGAGCTCCCCGCGCTCGGCGGCGAGGTACGGCGACGCCACGTTGTACGTGTACTCGTTGGCCAGTCGGGAGCGAACGGCTGCGACGTCCTCGCCCGCCTCTTCCGCGCGCTTGATCTCGCTCCGGTAGAGGATGTTCACGGCACCCTGGCCGCCCATCACGGCGATCTCGGCGGTCGGCCACGCCAGGTTGATGTCGGCGCCGAGCTGCTTCGAGCCCATCACGATGTACGCGCCGCCGTAGGCCTTGCGCGTGATGACGGTGACGAGCGGGACGGTCGCCTCGGCGTACGCGTAGAGGAGCTTCGCGCCGCGTCGGATGACGCCGGTCCACTCCTGGTCGGTGCCTGGGAGGTACCCGGGGACGTCGACGAGCGTCAGGATCGGGATCCCGAACGCGTCGCAGAACCGCACGAAGCGCGCCGCCTTCTCGCCGGCGTCGATGTTCAGCGTGCCGGCCATGGCCTGCGGCTGGTTCGCGATGATGCCGACGGTGCGTCCCTCGACCCGGCCGAAGCCGATGAGGATGTTCGGTGCGAAGAGCGGCTGCACCTCGAGGAAGTCGGCGTCGTCGACGATGTGCTCGATGATCTGCGTGACGTCGTACGGCTGGTTCGCGGAGTCCGGGATGACGACGTCGAGTTCGCGGTCGGCGTCGGTCGTCTCGAGCTCGGGGGCCAGGTCGTAGGCCGGTGCGTCGGACAGGTTGTTGTCCGGCAGGAACCCGATGAGCGAGCGCGCGTAGTCGAGCGCGTCGTTCTCGTCGTCGGCGAGGTAGTGCGCGACACCGGAGACCGCGTTGTGGGTCTGTGCGCCGCCGAGCTCCTCGAAGCCGACGTCCTCGCCGGTGACGGTCTTGATGACGTCGGGGCCGGTGACGAACATGTGGCTGGTCTTGTCGACCATGATCACGAAGTCGGTGAGTGCGGGGGAGTACACCGCGCCGCCGGCTGCCGGGCCCATGACGATCGAGATCTGGGGGATGACGCCGGACGCCTGCGTGTTGAGGCGGAAGATCTCGCCGTACTTGCCGAGCGCGACGACGCCTTCCTGGATGCGGGCGCCGCCGGAGTCGAGGATCCCGATGATCGGCACGCCGGTCTTCAGCGCGTGCTCCATGACCTTGACGATCTTCTCGCCGGCGACCTCGCCGAGGGAGCCGCCGAAGACGGTGAAGTCCTGCGCGTAGACCGCGACCTGTCGTCCGTGGATCGTGCCGAGTCCGGTGACGACCGCGTCGCCGTACGGCCGCTTCGACTCCATGCCGAAGGCGTGCGTGCGGTGCCGGACGAACTCGTCGAGCTCGACGAACGAGTTCTCGTCGAGGAGCAGCTCGATGCGCTCGCGCGCCGTCATCTTGCCCTTGGCGTGCTGCTTCGCGATGGCTGCTTCGCCCGCAGCGGTCACGGCCTCGTGGTACCGCTCGCGGAGGTCGGCCAGCCGGCCTGCCGTCGTCGAGAGATCGGGGGTGTCTCCTGAAGTCACCCGCTCACCCTACCGGCGGCGGGGTGGGCGTCGGTTGGAGGACCTCCACGGTTCCTGCCCGTAGATTTGCGTGCATGTCCACACCGGTCCTCCCGCTCTCGCGCGCCGCACTCGACCGGGTGGGTGCCGTCCTCGACGTCCGCGACACGACCGGTTCGACCAACGCGGACCTGCTCGCTGCTGCGTCCGACCTGCCGGACGGCAGCGCGATCGTGACGCTGGACCAGACCGCCGGCCGCGGACGCCTCGACCGTTCGTGGTCGGCACCGGCCGGGGAGACCCTCGCGGCGAGCGTGCTCGTCCGTGCCGCGCTGTCCGACCGCGACCGCGGCTGGCTGCCCCTGGTGGCCGGCGCGGCCATGCGGGACGCGGTGAGCGGAGCGCTCGAGCCGAGCCGACCCTCCCCGTCGGAACGGGTGCTGGTGAAGTGGCCGAACGACGTGCTCGTGGACGGCAAGAAACTCTGCGGCATCCTCTGCCAGGTCGCCGCCGACGGCTCCGTCGTCGTCGGCGCCGGCGTCAACCTGACCATCCCGGCCGACCGGCTCCCGACCCCGACGTCCACCTCGCTCGCCGTGGCTGGAGCGACCGGCGAGGCGGTCGACCTGGCGGACGCGGTCCTGTCCGCCTTCTGGTCGGGCGTCCGGGAGGCCGTGGTCGCCCTGGTCGCCGGTGGCGCGGCGGCCGACACGGTGCGGTCGCACGTCCGCGCCGGCTGCGGCACGATCGGCGCGCGGGTGCGCCTCGAGCTGCCGGACGGCAGCACCGAGGAAGCCGACGCGACCGGCATCGACGACGACGGCCGGATCACGATCCGGGATCGAGACGGCGCGGAGAGGGGCGTCGCCGTGGGTGACGTCACCCACCTGCGGTATGCATGACGGCATGACCGCCGAGCCACCGCCCGAACGCGTCGTGGCCCGGCTCCGGCCCCACGCGCGTCGTCTGGTGCGTCCGGCGGTGTTCGTCGTCCTGGTCGCGGTCGCCGGCGGGTTCGGGTTCGGGGTCTTCCAGGCGCAGCTCGCGTGGATCAACGCCGTGGTCGCCGGACTCGTGCTCGTGCTGGTGCTGTTCGGCGGCGTCGTGCCGCTGGTGCGGTGGATGACCGAGCGGTACGTGGTCACCACGAGGCGACTCGTCGTCGTGCACGGCTTCGGCACCAGGACCCGGCAGGAGCTCCTGCACTCGCGTGGGTACGACGTGACCGTCCGGCGGCGTGGGCTGCAGGGGCTGTTCCGGTCCGGAGACGTCCTCGTGTTCCCCGGCGACGACCCCGCCGTGGTGCTCGCCGACGTGCCGCACGCCGACCTCGTGGTCGCGGTGCTGCACGACATGGTCGAGGCGTACGAGGCCCGCCGTCGGCACCGCGAGCCGGACTGGGACGAGATCGTGCGGGGCCCTGACCGCTCCTGAGGCGTCGTCATCGCCCTCGGTGGAAGTTCGCACGTGGTCCGGTACCGTCGTCCCGTGCGCATCTCTGTCATCGGCTGCGGGTACCTCGGTGCCGTGCACGCCGCATCCATGGCCAAACTCGGACACGAGGTCGTCGCGGTCGACGTCGACCCGGTGAAGATCGAGCGGCTCGCCGCGGGCGACGCTCCCTTCTTCGAACCGGGACTCCCCGAGATCCTCGCCGAGGCGATCGCCTCCGGCCGCATCCGATTCACGACGGACTACGCCGAGGTCGCCGGGTCCCGCGTGCACTTCCTCGCCGTCGGGACCCCCCAGGGGCCGACCGGCGCTGCGGACATGACCTACATCGACTCTGCGATCGCGTCGCTGACGCCGCACGTGGCCGCCGGGGAGTTCGTCGTCGGCAAGTCGACCGTGCCCGTCGGGACGGCTGCGCGGCTCGCCGCCGGCCTGCAGGACGCGGTGCCCGGCGCGACGCTCGTGTGGAACCCGGAGTTCCTCCGCGAGGGATTCGCCGTGCAGGACACCATCTCGCCCGACCGGCTGGTCTACGGCGTGCCGTCCGGCCCCGCGGGATCGTCGGCGGTCGAGGCCCTCGACGAGGTGTACGCGACGACCCTGGCCGAGGGGACCCCGCGTCTCGTCGTGAACCTGCCGACGGCCGAGCTCGTCAAGGTCAGCGCGAACGCGTTCCTGGCGACGAAGATCTCCTTCATCAACGCGATGGCCGAGATCGCCGAGGTCGCCGGGGCGGACGTGACGGCGCTCGCCGACGCGATCGGGCACGACGACCGGATCGGCCGCAAGTTCCTGAACGCCGGACTCGGGTTCGGCGGCGGCTGCCTGCCGAAGGACATCCGCGCGTTCCAGGCCCGAGCCACCGAGCTCGGGGTGGGGGAGTCGCTCGACTTCCTGGCCGACGTGGACGCGATCAACCTGCGTCGCCGCGCCCACGTCGTGACCGTCGCGTCAGACCTGCTCGGCGGCGACGTCGCCGGCAAGCGGGTCGCGTTGCTCGGGTTGGCGTTCAAGCCGAACTCGGACGACGTGCGGGACTCGCCGGCACTCGACATCGCCGCGCGGCTGCTCGAGCTCGGCGCCACCGTGTCCGCGTACGACCCCGAGGCGAACGGCACCGCTGCCCGGGTCCGTCCACAGCTGCGGTACGTGGACACCGCAGCGGCCGCGATGCAGGACGCCGACCTCGTCCTCGTCCTGACCGAGTGGAACGAGTTCCGCACGCTCGACCCGAACACGGTGGCGTCGATCGTCGCGAGCCCCGTCGTCATCGACGGGCGCAACTGCCTGGACCGTGACGCCTGGACGACCGCCGGGTTCGTGTACCGCGGCATGGGGCGCTGATCCACCAGGTGGCGTCCTTCGTCGCACGCCTGCAACGGCACGCCTGGGCCACCCCGACCGTGCTGCTCGCCATCGTGGTCGTGATGGCGGCCTCCGTCGCGCGGGCCTTCACGACCGACCCGCTCGGCAGCGCCGACGAGCCCGCGCACCTCGACTACGCCCTGCAGGTGTGGCACGGGCACCTCCCGCTGTTCGCCGACGGCCTGCGGAACACCGTGCCGTTCGGCGCGCACCCGCCGGTCCAGTGGGTCGCGCAGCACCCGCCGCTGTTCTACCTGGTGCTCGCCCCGATCGTGGGACCGGCGTGGGACAGCGGTCACGTGCTGGTGGCCGTGATGCTCGGCCGGTTGTGCAGCGTCGTCTTCGCCGGCCTGCTCGTGCCCGCCTCCGCGTGGGCGGCCGCGCGCTGCTTCCCCGACGCCCGTCGCCTCCCGTCCGCCGTCGGCGTCGTCGTCGCGCTCACGGGCATCGTCGTCGTGCAGGGGGGCTCGATCTACAACGACTCGCTGTACGCCGTCCTCTGCGCGCTCGCCGCGGGTGTGGCCGGAGCGGCGCTCCGCTCCGGGCTCGGGCCGCGCCTGCTCGTCGGCGGCGTGCTCGTCGGCGCAGCCGGGATGACGACACGGTTGTCGTTCGGGATCTGGCTCGCCGCGATCGTCGTGGCGTTCCTGCTCGCCCGTCGTGTCCGACTCGGTGCACTCCGCGGGATCGGCGGCAGGATCGTCGCCGGGATCGCCCCGCTCGTCGCCGCCGCGGCCGCGTCCGGCTGGTTCTACCTGCGGAACCGCGAGGTCGCCGGCAGCTTCAGCGGTCGTCCGACCGGGTGGGCCGGCCACGTTCCGCGCGAGAAGCGCAGCGACCTGCAGGTGGCGGTCGACCCGGAGTTCTGGCGCGGGATCTACGGCGTGTTCCGTGGTGCGCTCGACCCGCTGTCCGCGGTGCCGTGGCTCCTCCTCGTCGTCCCGGTCCTCCTCGCCGTGGTGGCGATGGTGCTGCACGGGGTGCTCCGACGTCGATCCCTGCCCCGTGGGGGTGACGCGCTCCGCACCGCGCTCGTCGTGGCGATGCTCGCCGTCGTGACCGTCCTGTTCACGGTCGCCGAGCTGCGCTACGTGGCAGGAGGCGGTGGCGCGATCAACCGGTACGTGCTGACGGTCGTCGTGCCGGTCGCCTTCCTGGTCGCCGCCGGACTGGTCTCGTGGGGTCGTGCGTCGGCGTGCTTCCTCGTCGCGTGGTCAGCACTCGCCGTCGTGCCGTCGGTGTCGCTCGTGACGTTCTCGGGCGTGGCGATGCTGCCGCACTCGGGCGCGGTGGGCACCCTCGCCTTCGTCGTGTCGATGGCCGCCCTCGTGCTCGCGCTCCTCGCGTTCGTGCTCGCGGAGCGTCATCGTCCGGACGGACCCGCCTCGCGCGGTGCCGGCCGACGTTCGGCCGGTCGAGGGGGCTCGGTCAGCGGAGCGCGGCCCGGATGACGGCCCGGTAGCGTTCGCCGATCCGGTCGCCCGAGAACGCCTGCGCCGCGGCTGCTGCGCCGTCCTGGAACCGTGCTCGTGCCGTGTCGTCGGTCAGCACCGTCCTGAGCGCGGACCGGAGCGCGGGGACGTCGCCCGGTGCGACGAGCAGCCCGGACACGTCGGTCTCGACGACGTCGCGGATCCCCGGCAGGTCACTGGCGACGATCGCGGCGCCGACGGCCGCGGCCTCGAGCAGCGTCACCGGCAGACCCTCCTGGTCCCCGTTCGCCGCCGGGACCGACGGCAGTGCGACGACCGTGGCGGACGCCAGGGCGTCGAGCACCTCGGTCTTGCCGCGCTGCCCGAGGAACGTCACCTGCAGCCCGGTCGCCTGCCGTTCGAGCCGCTCGCGGTACGGGCCGTCCCCGATGACGACGAGCTCCCACTGGACGTCCTCGATGCCACGGAGCGCCTCGATGAGGTTGCCGAAGCCCTTCTTCTCGACCAGCCGACCCACTGCGACGACCCGTCCGGAGCGGCGCTCGCCGCGCTGGCGAGCCGCTTCGGCCGGGGCGAGGTCGACGCCCATCGGGACGACGCTCGACCGCGCCGTGGGGACGCCCCATCCGGTGAGACGATCGCGCATCTCGCCGTTGACCGTCGTCACGTGGGCCGCGCGCCCGAGCACCCAGCGCTTCAGACGGACGAGCGGCGCCGCCCGGAGCGCGTAGACGTCGCCGCCGTGGGTGGTCACGACGAGGGGGACGCCCGGTGCCGCGAGGGTCGCGATCAGGGCCTGCGGGATCGCCCAGTGCGCGTGGATCACGTCGGGACGGAACGACCGGACCGCCCGGCGCACCGCGGCGTACTGCGCGGCCATCAGTGCGGGCACCTGCACGAGGCGGCTCCGACGTTCCTTGAGGTTGTCGAGGATCGCGCCGTCCGCGAGGTCCTCGAACCGACGTGGGAAGTACGGGAACCGCACGACCCGGACACCGTCGACGACCTCGGACCGTGCCGCTCCTGGCACCCGCGGCGTGAGCACCGCGGTCTCGAACTCCGTCGCCTCTTGCCGGGCGAGGTCGAGGACGAACGCGGGGACGCCGTCGTCGGGACGTGCGGGGAAGGTGGACGCGAGCACGAGCACGCGGGGCCGGGCGGGGACGGGCATGGGGGTTCCTTCGCTGCGTCGGGCGCGGTTCGTCGGCGAGTCCCGGACGGGCATTGGTACCCTGCTGGGGGCCCGCGGAGCCGGTCGACGATCGGCGTCAGCGGGCCGGACCCCCGAGCAGGAGACCCGTGCGAGTTCTGATCCACAATAGCGATTCCCCCCACAACCGCGGGGACCGTGCGATCCTCGCCGGCAACGTCGAGCTGGCGCGTCACCGCTGGCCGGGCGCCGAGATCGTCTCGCTGTCGCAGTACCCCGAGCGCGACGCCGCCTGGTTCGGCATCCGGTTCCTGCCGGTCTCGCCCTACAGCACCGGCGTCGGTGACCTGTTCCGGCTCCTCCGGGCAGCGCGCGGTGCCGATGTGGTGCTCTGGGGCGGCGGGGAGATCCTGAAGGACTACACGAACAAGCTCGGGCTCGTGTACTGGCTGCTCAAGCTCCTGCTGCTCCGGCTCGTGAACCGTCACCTCGTCGGCGCCTTCCAGGGCATCGGCCCGACGTCCGCGTCGATCAGCAAGCGCCTCATCCGCGCCACGGTCGACCTGACCGAGGTGTTTCTCGTCCGCGACGACGAATCCCGCGAGAAGCTGGTGGCGTGGGGCGTGCGGACGCCGGTCGTCTCGTCGTTCGACCCCGCCGTGGTCGGCACCGTCACGACGCCCGACGCCGACGTGCTCGAGCGTCTCGAGCGCACCACGGGGCTCACGGCCGAGCGCCTCGACGGGTCGATCGGCATCGGCGTCCGACGCTGGTTCCACTACAAGCGCAGCGGCTGGATCCCCTTCCGGTTCGTGCCGAAGGCGTTCCGGAAGGCGCACGCCGAGTCCGAGGACCTCCAGACCTACCGGCGCGCGCTGACCGACCTCGTCGACGCCGTCGTCGATCGATGGGACACGGACGTCGTGTTCTACCCGATGCACATGGAGGCGTCCGAGGGTGATGCCGCCTTCGCGCGTGAGGTCATCGCCGGGCTGCGACACCCGAAGCGCGCGCACGTCGTCGAGGCCGACGTGTTCTCACCGTCGGAGTACGCGGGGCTCATGTCCAAGAGCCGGCTGTTCGTCGCGAGCCGGCTGCACTCGGCGATCGTGGCCACCATCGCCGGTGTGCCCGCCACGGTGCTCTACTACGTCGACAAGGGCCGCCTCTTCTTCGAGCAGATCGGCATGCAGCGGTTCGCCCGCCCGATCGAGGACGCACTCCGGCCGTCGTTCGTGGCGGACGTGATCGCCTCCCTCGAGGAGCTCGACCGCGAGCGCACCGCCGTCGTGGCCGACCTCGCCGACGGTGTCGCGACGATGAGCGCGGCCCTGCGCGACGACTTCGCCAGGGGTACCGAGGCGATCCGATGAGCCCCAGGACGCGCGCGGTCCTCCGACGCGCGGTGCCGATCGTGTTCTACGTGGCGCTCGCGGTCTTCCTGTTCCTCTACGTCCGGAGCGTCGACTGGGGGCAGCTCGCCGGCATCCGGTGGAACTGGTGGTGGGTCGCCGTCGCGACGGCGATCAGCCTCGGCTTCCGCTACTGGGGCGTCGGCATCTGGTTCTACCTGCTCCGGCGGCTCGGTGCGACGGGGCTCAAGGGCAGCGGGGTGACCCTGACGGCCGTGTACGCCAAGTCGTGGATGGGCCGGTACATCCCCGGCGCGGCGACCTGGATCATCGGCAAGGTGTACTTCGCGTCCCGGCACGGGGTCTCGAAGGCCCGGCTCGGCGTCAGCGGTCTGCTCGAGGGCGGCCTGCAGATCGCCGCGACCCTGGCGCTCGCATTGGTGCTGCTGCTCATCGACCCCCGCACCCACGCCCTCGATCCGTGGATCGTGGTGGTGATGATCGCAGCGTTCGTCGGCTGCGTGGTCTGCCTGATCCCGAAGGTCTTCGTCTTCCTCGTGAGCACGGCGCTCCGCATCCTGCGTCGGCAGCCACTCGACGAGGACGTCACCCCCGGCATCGGGACGGTCCTCGGCGGCGCGGCGCTGTACGTCGTCGGCGCGCTGTTCTCCGGGACCGCGTACTACTTCATCACCCTGGCGGTGTACCCGTCGCTCAAGGGCAGCGACGCCGCGTTCGTCATCGGTGCCGCGAGCATGGCCTCCGCGATCAGCATGCTCGCGGTCTTCGCTCCCGGCGGGCTCGGCGTCCGGGAGGGCGTGCAGGCGCTGCTCCTCGGGCTCGTGATGCCAGGACCGGTCGCACTCGTCGTCGTCGTGGTCACGCGCGTGTGGAGCCTGGCCGTCGACGCGCTGTTCCTGCTCTGCGCGTCGATCCCCACCTGGTTCGCCCGGAAGTCCACGGGCGAGGCGGAAGAGGCCCCGGCCGCCTGACCCGGATGCGGCGTCCGGCCGACCCGGAGGTCGGGCGGACACGATGTCAGACCGTCACGCGCTCCCGCCGCGGCGCGCGGTCGCGGACACCCGGGGCCACCACGACGGCCGCGACGGTCAGCGCCAGCGCGACGAGCATGACGACCACGGCCACGACGACGACCGACACGGGGACCGGACCGAGGGCGGTGTACCACTCGACCGCGAGCCCGGACAGCGGCACCCGTGCGGCGTTCCAGAACCAGCTCGTCACGACGGTCAGCCCGTAGAGTCCGACCACCGGGCCCGCGACGGCGAGCGTGATCGCCAGGGCACGCCGACCCCCGGCGCTCCGCGGGATCCTCCGCCAGGCCACCGCGCTGATCGCGATGAAGCACACGATCGCGGGGAAGTAGTAGCGGCCCTGGGTGGCGGCGACCTCGGTCGTGGTCAGGTACGCGTGCGCGCTCGTGTAGGTCTGGATCCCGATCAGGAGCGCCGGGAACACCGCGAGGACGACGACGGCCCGGAGCTCGGGCCCGCGGCGGAACGCGAAGAGCACCACGGCGAGCAGTGCGACGATCGTCAGGACCCCGGTGAGGACGTCGCCGATGGTCACCTGCGCCTTGATCCCGGGGCTGCCCCAGAACGTCCGAGCGATGGTGCCCCAGCTGACGTCGAGGAAGTGGCCGAGCGTCGGGTGCTCACCGGGCGGGAACTCCTTCGGCGGCCGCATCGCCGCGTACCCGTTCGGCTGCAGCCGGTGGTAGGCGACGAGGTTGTGGAGCCACCACCACGCGCCGATGCCCCCGGCGACGCCGAGCGTCACGACGGTGCGCACGAGCCGGTGCACGATCGGCAGGACGCCGGCGCCGGCGACGAGCACCACGAGCGCGACGAAGGGGATCGCGGGCAGCGCCGTGCCCTTCACCCAGATCGCCGCACCGAGTGCGACGCCGAGTCCGATCGTCGTCCGCCACCGCAGGTCACCGGTCAGGAGCCGGACGGCCAGCCAGACGACGATCCCCGCCAGCAGCATCACCGGCGCGTCGTTCGAGACGGAGGCCCCGATCGACGCGAGCTGCGGGGTGGCGAAGAGCGCGAGCGCTCCGACCAGTGCCGCACGCGGCGAGCGGGTCAGCCGACGGACGGACGCCCACGCCAGCAGCGCCAGCGGGGTGACCGCCAGGGCATCGGCGATCCGGAGGGCGAGCACGGCGTGGTCGAACCGGAGGTCCCCGAAGTGCACGGCGCGCAGGACCGCGGCGCCGGCGAGGTACGCGGTCGGCGGGTGCTGCGTCATCTGGTTGACGGTGGTCGAGACGCCGGGGTTCGCGGCAAGCAGCTCGGTCATCGTCGACCACTCGCTCTTCGGCAGCGTCGCCTGCTGCTGCGCGGCGACCTGGACGGCGTTGAGCACGTGCATCTCGCCGGGGGCCGACCACGGGTCACCGATCGCCAGGTGCACGGCGGCGTCGATGTGCGCCGTCTCGTCCGGCGCCTGGAACGTCGGCAGGACGAGCGCCCAGACGAGCAGCCACAGGCCGAAGGCGGCCGTCACGACGGCGAGGGCGATGCGCTCCCACGGCCGGATCGGGGGAGCGGACACGGTCACGTCGGCGGGAAGGGTCGTCGGCACCCGACAATCCTAGGTGGACGCCGGCCGTCCGCCGTCGTGACACCGACCATCCGCCGTCGTGACACCGGCCGAACGCCGCGCGGACGCCGCCGCGCGGTCGGCTCAGACCTCGTGCGGCTCGCGGACCTCGGCGGCGACGACGCCGCGACGCGACGCCTCGCGCTCCACGCGGTCGGGGTGGTACACCCACACCTTGTACAGCCAGAAGCGGAACGCGGTCCCGAGCAGCAGCCCGATGACGTTGCCGGAGACGTTGTCCGCGAACGCCGACGTGAAGCCGAACACGTAGTGGGACAGCCCGAGGCAGCCGAGGGAGATGACCATGCCGCCGAGCGAGACGACCACGAACTCGAGCCCCTCGCGGGCCGCGACCGATCGGCGCTGGTTGCGGAAGGTCCAGTACCGGTTGCCGATCCAGTTCACCATGATGGCGATGACGGTCGAGATGACCTTCGCCCAGAACGGCCCGGAATGGACGTCGTCGGGGGAGAGCACCGTCGCACGCAGCAGGTTGAACACGGTGAAGTCGACGACGAAGCCGACCGCGCCGACCACACCGAAGCGGGCCAGCTGCGCGATGAGTCGCCGCACGTCGTCTCCAGGATCCGTAGAGTTGTGACGGACCGGGGAACCCGGACCGAACATCGATTGTAGACAGCCCGCTCTCCCTGCGCGGTGAGAACGGCGGAAGGAACACTCAGCATGGCGTTGCGCGTCGGGGTCGTCGGTGGAGGGCAGCTCGCCCGGATGATGGTCCCTGCGGCCGTCGAGCTGGGGCTGGACATCCGTGTCCTCGCGGAAGGACCCGGCATGTCCGCAGCGATCGCGGCGACGGCGGAGGGGGACTACCGCGATGCGGCGACGGTCCTGGCCTTCGCCGAGGAGGTCGACGTGATCACGTTCGACCACGAGCACGTGCCGCAGGAGGTCCTCCGCGCGCTCGTCGACGCGGGCGTCGCGGTCCGACCGGGGCCGGGGGCGCTCGCCGTCGCCCAGGACAAGATCGTGATGCGGCAGCGGCTCACCGACCTCGGCCTGCCCGTCCCGGACTGGGCCGCGGTGCAGGACCCGGACGAGCTCCGGCAGTTCATCGCCGACCACGGTGGCCGAGCCGTCGTGAAGACCGCTCGCGGCGGCTACGACGGCAAGGGCGTCCGCGTCGTGTCCGACCCGGCCGAGGTGGACGACTGGTTCATCGCGATCGCCGAGGCAGGCGGTGACCAGGCGCTCCTCGTCGAGGAGCTCGTGCCGTTCACGCGCGAACTCGCGCAGTCCGTGGCGCGACGTCCCTCCGGCGAGGTCGTGGCGTGGCCGCTCGTCGAGACGGAGCAGCGCGACGGTGTGTGCGCCGAGGTGCTGGCTCCGGCGCCGGACAGCGCAGGACGGATCGCCGATCTCACCGAGTCGATCGCGGTGCGCATCGCCGAGGAGCTCGACGTCACGGGCGTGCTCGCGGTGGAGCTGTTCCAGACCGGCGACGAGCGGATCCTCATCAACGAACTCGCGATGCGGCCGCACAACACCGGCCACTGGTCGATCGACGGTGCGACGACGAGCCAGTTCGAGCAGCACCTCCGCGCCGTGCTCGACCTGCCGCTCGGTGCGACGGGCATGAACGCGCCGTCCGCCGTGATGGTGAACGTGCTCGGCGGACCGGCCGACGGCGACCTCGCGGCACGGTACCCGGCCGCGCTCGCCGCCTTCCCCGAGGCGAAGTACCATTTCTACGGCAAGGCCCCGCGGCCCGGCCGGAAGATCGGGCACGTCACCGTGACCGGCGACGACGTCGACGACGTCGTCTACCGGGCGCGCGCGGCCGCCGCGCACTTCGACGACTGACAGCGGACGGACCGGAACCGGACAGGAGGCTCGGATCACCTCGACCACGCGACCTGCGTCGCCGAGGTGATCCGGGCCTCCAGTGCGTCTGCGCCCGCGGAGCGGGTGCCACCCGTGCAGGTGGCACCCGCTCTGGCGTCTGGTACCGCGGGGCACTGCGTGGTGCCATGGGATGGTCAGGGGTCGACCATCCAGGGGAGTCGCGCAGTGCGCCGTCACCAGTTCATCGCGGGCGCCGTCGCGCTCGCGTCCGCCGTCGGCATCGTCAGCGCGCCGATGCCGGCGACCGCGGCGACCGACGTCCGCAGCGCCTCCTCGACCCAGCTCTACGGCAACGGGCAGTACAACCCGCCGACGAGCGAGGCCGCGAAGAACGCGACCCTGCTCGCCTCGACCGACCCGGCTGGTTCGAAGGCGGCCGCCACCATCGCGAAGTACCCCGTCGCGACCTGGCTCGGCGAGTGGAGCACCGGGACGACGCTCGCGCGGACCATCGACACCGCGACGGCAGGTGCGGCGGCGAACGGGACCACCGCCGTCTTCGTGACCTACGCCATCCCGGACCGCGACTGCGGTGGGTACTCGGCCGGCGGCTTCGACGAGGCGTCCTACGACGCGTGGGTCGACCAGATCGTCGCTCGGCTGGCGGGGAAGCGTGCTGCGGTCGTCGTCGAACCGGACTCGCTGGCGATGCTCAGCAACGCCGCGTGCACGAAGGTCCTCGACCAGCAGCGGTACCGGATCCTCGCGCGTGAGGTCGCGGCCTTCACCGCGGCCGGTGTCCCCGCCTACCTCGACGCCGGGAACTCGAACTGGGTGCAGCCCGCGGTGATCGCGAGTCGCCTGAACAGTGCCGGCGTCCAGAACGCCCGCGGCTTCTTCACGAACGTGGCGAACTACTACCCGACGGCGCAGGAGCAGACCTACGCGCAGAAGGTCTCGTCGCTCACCGGTGGGTCCCACTACGTGATCGACACCTCGCGGAACGGCCAGGGATGGCGCGGGACCTGGTGCAACGGACCCGGGGCCGGCCTCGGCACGACGCCCCGGGTGGTGGCCGACGGGACCGCGCTCGACGCGCTGCTCTGGGTGAAGACCCCAGGGGCCAGCGACGGCACCTGCAACGGCGCCCCCGCCGCCGGGAAGTGGTACTCGGCCTACGCGCAGGCGCTCGTCGCCAACGCGGTGCTCGGGACCCCGCCCACCCTGCGGTCGCCGGTCGGGACGCTCGACGCCGCCACCGGTGCCGCGAGGGCCGTCCGCGTGCAGGGGTGGGCGTACGACGAGGACGACACGGCGGCCGCCCTACCGGTCCGGGTGACCGTCGACGGTGTCGCGGTGGCGACCCTGACGGCGGACGCTCCCCGGCAGGACATCGACGACGACTACGGCGTCGGCGCGAACCACGGCTACGACGCGACGATCGCGGTCTCCGGCGAGGGAGCGCACTCGGTCTGCACGACCGCGCTCAACGTGGGGACCGGTGTCGATCACCGGCTCGGGTGCGAGGACGTCACGGTCTGGGGCCACGACCCGGTCGTCCGGATCGACGCGGCGAAGGTCGTCCGTGCGGGCATCGACGTGACCGGATGGGCGGTGGACGCCGACGCCGGGACCACCCCGGTCACGGTCGACCTCACCGTGGACGGCACCGTCGTCAGGAGCCTGCCGACGACCGTCGACCGACCAGGAGTCGTCGCGCCGGCGGGCTCAGGCTCCGTGCACGGGTTCCGGACCGTCGTCCCGGCCGCGGCGGGCAAGCACACGGTGTGCGCCGTGGGCCGGAACCAGGGGACGGGATCGGACGTCCGTTCGACCTGTTCCGTGCTGACGGTCGCGGCCAGCGCACCGTGGGGCTCGCTCGAGTCGGTGACCGGATCGTCCTACCACCGCACCACGGTGACCGGATGGGTGTTCGACCGGGACGCGATCACTCGAGGGCTCACCGTCCGCGTCACCGTGGACGGCAAGCCGAGCAGCACCGTCCTGACGGCGGACGGCGATCGACCCGACGTCGACCGGACCTGGGGGTCGGGGCCGGCGCACGGGTTCTCCGGGCGGATCCCGTCGTCGTCCGGATCGCACACGTTCTGCGTGACGGCGGTCGGAGCAGGCAGCGGTGGGGACAAGGCACTCGGGTGCCGGACGGTCCGGGTGCCGTGACGGCGCGGCTCGGCCCGGTGCTCGTCGTGCGGCGTGTGGTGCTGCTCAGCTAGCCTCATCGGGTGACCGACACCACCGCAGCCGCCGCCCCGCTCGTCTCGATCATCATGGGGTCCGACTCGGACTGGCCCACGATGCGCGCCGCCGCCGACATCCTCACCGAACTCGACATCCCGTTCGAGGCCGACGTCGTCTCCGCGCACCGGACTCCGGACAAGATGGTCGCCTTCGGTCGTGCAGCAGCCGGACGGGGCATCCGGGTCGTCATCGCCGGTGCCGGGGGAGCCGCGCACCTGCCCGGCATGGTCGCGGCCCTCACCACGCTCCCCGTCATCGGTGTCCCGGTCCAGCTCGCGCGGCTCGACGGCCTCGACTCGCTGCTGTCCATCGTGCAGATGCCCGCCGGCATCCCGGTCGCGACGATGGCGATCAACGGCGCCGCGAACGCCGGACTGCTCGCCGCCCGGATCATCGGGTCGGCGGACCCGGAGGTCGCCGCGCGGCTCGCGGACTACGCCGCCGGCCTCGAGCAGGTCGTCGAGCGGAAGGCGGCGGCACTCCGTTCGCAGCTGTAGCGATCGGCGCTACTCGTGCTTGCGCGCGAACAGGCGCAGGTTGCCGATCGTGCTCTCGTAGACGTCCTGGTCGCCGGGGAACGTCCCCGCTGCCCGCCACTGCCAGAACTTCCACTTCGTCCAGCTGTGCCCGAGTTCACCCGGTGACGTGAAGTCGTTCACCGGGTAGATCGCGACGAAGAGCGGGTTGCCCGCGAACTGGCGGCTGTTGTTGGTGCAGCGCTTCCACCAGTCCGTCGTCGTGTAGATCGCCGGGAAGCGGTGGATCCGGTTGTACACCTGGTCCGAGAAGTCATGGATCCAGTTCCGCATCGCGCTCCAGCTGAGGCCGTAGCAGGTGCCCTGCGACGCACTGCCGTACTCGATGTCGAGCAGCGGGGGCAGCGTGGTGTTGTCGTCGCTCCACCCACCGCCGGATGCGAAGAAGTAGTCGGCGGTGGCCCGGCCGCTTGCCTGGCTCGGCTGGGCGTAGGCGTACCCGCCCCGGACCATGCCGACCACGGCGGAATCGAGGTACTGCTTCTGGTACGTCCGACTCTGGTAGCTCACCCCTTCGGACACCTTGATGTACGCGAACCGCGCCCCCTGTGCGTAGGCGGCTCCGAAGTCGACGTCCGGCTGCCACGCACTCACGTCCATGCCCTGCAGTTTGCCCGGCGGCGGGCCGGACGCCGTGGCCCTGGCCTGCGGCGCCGCGAGCATCTGCGTGCCGGCAGCGTCACCGGCCGCCTGGGCGTGCGCCTGGATGCTCGAGCCCATCGTGTGGTTGCCGGTGGCGTCCTGGGTCTCGATCGACGGATCGGCGGTGACCCCCGCGGGCTGCGCGCTCGCGGCGGCGGTCGCTGGTTCGGCGCCGCTGACGGCGTCGGCTGGGCCGTCGACGGCGAGCGCCACGAGCAAGCCCGTGGTGATCACCGCCGCGGCCACGGTGGTTCGTCGCGCTGCTGCACGCATCCGGTTGCTCCCCTGTCCGAGAAGGCCGGAGCACGGACGTGCTCGGGCCGTGTTCGGGGCAGCCTAACCGAACGCGTGGACCTTCTCAGAGGTCGGCGTGCAGCTGCCAGGTCTCGGCGGCGGAGTCCCGCCAGTCGAACATCCGCGCACGGTCCGGTCCGGCGATCGCGAGCTGCTCGGCGAGCAGCGGGTCGTTCACCACCTGGTAGACGGCCTGGGCGAGGCGTTCCTCGTAGCCGGATCGCGGCTCGAGCGGCACGGTGACGCCCGCGTCCGAAGCGACCTCACGCACCGCGGCGTCGTCGGAGTGGATGACCGGCGTGCCGAGGCTCATGGCCTCGATCACCGGCAGCCCGAAGCCCTCGGCAAGACTCGGGAACACGAACACCGTCGCTCGGTCGTACACGACGGCGAGGTCCGCGTCGTCGACCCGACCGAGGACCTTGACCCGCTCCTGGGACAGCCCGGCCCGCTCGGCGATGGACACCACGTCGACGTCTCCCCAGCCGTCGGGACCACTGATGACGAGCGGGACGTCCTGTGGCGCGTCGGGGTGCGCCATCGCCTCGATGAGGTGGGTGAGTCCCTTGCGCGGCTCGAGGGTGCCGACCGCCAGGACGTACCGGTCGGGCAGCCCGAGACGCTCGGCGCGGAGGTCGGCGTCCACCGGGACACGGAGGCGGCCGGAGGGAGCGCCGCCGATCACGCGGAGGCGGTCGTCGAACCGGTGGATGTCGTTCAGCGCTGCGGCGACCGCGTGGGTCGGGACCACGACCGCGTCGGCGTGCTTCCACGCGCGCTTGACCATCGCCTTGTGGAAGTGGACGCCGCGCGGCGTGAGGGTCTCGGGATGCGTCCAGGGCACGGTGTCGTGGACGGTCACGACGGTCTGGCGACCGGGCTCCTGGAAACGGTCGTGCTTCACGAGCGGCGCGAGGACGCTGGGTGCGTGCACCATGCCCTGCGACGCGCCGCGCGCGATGCCGCCCTGCCACGCCACCGCGAGCTCCCGACGCGGGAGTGCGAGACGGTCGACGTCCCGGAGACCGGGCAACAGCATGCGGATGCGCTCGACCTCGGCGGGGGCCACAGCGGACACCACCGCCTCGACGTCGCATCCGCGTGGCGCGGTCGCGATGAGCTGACGCGTCAGTTCCTCCGCGTACCGTCCGATGCCGCCGGGGATCGGTGCGACGACCTGGTCCACGATCACTCGGAGTGTGGTCACGGGGCTCCTCAGCGGTCGGTGTCGGCGGGCCCCCGGAGCGTAGCAGGAAAGGTTCAGCGCCCCGTGAGGACGCTCGGGCGACCAGCGGGATGGCACGATGGTGACGTGACACGATCCGCGCCGGCGACCGCCGAACCCGTCCGGACGCCATCGCTGAAGGTGTTCCCCGGCTCCGTCGTACTCGGTCTCGCGGTCGTCGTCGCCGTGGTGCTCGTCGGTTTCGTCGTCTCCCAGCAGCGACTGCAGGTGGTCACCGCGGACGGGATCTCCTACCTGTCGATCGCCCAGCAGTACGCGCATGGCGACGTCGCGGCCGCGGTCAACGCCTACTGGTCGCCGATGGTGTCCTGGCTGATGGCACCGTTGATCGCCGCGGGTGTCGGACTGACCGACGCGTTCGGGGCCGTCAGCAGCTTCGCGGCCGCGGTCGTGGTGGGCGTCGGCGCATGGTTGGCATGGACGGAGACCCGGCGGGTCGTGCCTGCGCTCGTCTACGTCGTCGCGGTGACCCCTGCGATGATGGCCGCGGCACCGGCCAGGACGCCCGACCTGCTCGTCGTCGCCTGGGTGATCGGGTTCCTCTGGTCGCTGCGCTGGGCGGACCGCACCGCGGCCGGGCCGGCGCGTCGGCGCGCGGGCGCGGCGGTGGTGCTCGGAGTCGCCGTCGCTCTCGGCTACTTCGTCAAGCTGTACCTGCTGCCCGTCGCCGTGGTGTCCGTCGTGGCGTGGCTGTCGGTGCGCTGGTGGTCCGCGCGACGCCACGGCACGCGCACCGCCCGCCCGTGGCTGACACCGGCGGTGGTGTCGCTGGCGTTCGCGCTCGTCGTCGCACCGTGGGTGGGCGCGCTCAGCGCGAAGTACGAGACTCCGATGCTCGGCTCGTCCTTCGGGGTGAACTTCGGCAACAAGTTCAGCTCGACGACGAACGACCAGGGCTGGCCCTTCCTGCCGGTCCCACCGAACGACGCCGCCACCACGCCGAACGAGGACTTCACGCCGTCGGTCTACGGGCAGGGGCCGTTCGACCGCCCGACCGACACCCCGGCTCCGGGCGACGAGACGGCGACGGACGACGCGGCGACGGACGCCACGGTCGACCAGTCGGACACGTCGCTCGTCGGCAAGGCCCGGTACTACGTCGAGCAACGACTCCTCGCCTTCCCCTACTACGTCAAGAAGATCTCCGATTCCGCGCCGGCGACGCTGCCGATCGGGGTGCTCTTCGCCGCGGCCGTGGTGGTCGGGGCCGTCCGGTTCCGACGCTCGCCGTTCGCCTGCACGACCGCGGTCGTCGGACTCGTGTACTTCCTCGGGTACGCGGCGATCACATCGGCATCGAGCGCCGGCGGCAACGTCCGGTACTACTGGCCGCTCTTCCCGGTCAGCGTGCTGCTCGCGGCCGTGATGCTGCCGGCAGTGTGGCGAACAGTGACCGAACGCGGCGTGGTCAGCCGTGTCGTCGTCGGAGTCGCCGTCGGGATCATCGCCGTGGCGTCCGTTGCCCAGAACCTCTTCGGCGTGCAGGCACCGTTCGTCGCCTCGACGACCACGACGGGCGCGCTACCGGTGTTCAGCGGCCCGGGGAAGTCCGCGGTCCTGGCGCTCGCCGAGGACATGGTCGCAAGTGGCGACCTGCCGACGGACGCGCGGATCATCGGGACGAACACACGGGTCACCGCGAGCCTCGCGCTCCTCGTCGACGCACATGCCTACGGCCGCTCCGGTCAGGGCTACGACGTCTCCTCCGCCGGTCAGCGCGCGCTGTTCTCGCAGGTGGGAGTGCAGTACTTCCTGCAGTTCGACGAGGCCGGACAGCCGCAGCGGGACTACGACGACGCCGGGGTGCGCGTCGGATCCTTCACCGCGACCATCCCGTGTTCGTCGGACGCGGCCGGGGTCCCGCCCACCGACTGCCGAGTTGACGTCGTCCGGATCGACCCCTGACCGCACAGACGGCGATGCGCGGCCCCGATCGGGACCGCGCATCGGCGTCTGCGTGCAACCGGAGATCAGACGAGGACGCCCGCTTCCGCTGCGGCATGCAGCGCTTCGCGCCAGTCCCGCATCGGTTCGATGCCCGCTCGACGCCAGGCATCGTGCCCGAGCACGCTGTAGGCGGGTCTGGGGGCCGGACGCACGAACGCTGAACTGTCCGTCGGCAGGACGCGCTCCGGGTCCAGCCCGACCTCGGCGAAGATCGCCCTCGTGAAGTCGAACCAGGAGCCCTTGCCCGCGTTGGTGCCGTGGTAGATGCCGGCCGGGGCGTCCGCGTCGAGCATCGCCACGATCTGGCGGGCGAGGTCTCCCGTCCACGTGGGCTGACCGAGCTGGTCGACGACGACCTGCACGGTGTCGTGCGAGCCCGCGAGCCGGATCATCGTCTTCGCGAAGTTCGGGCCGCCGGCACCGTAGAGCCACGCGGCGCGCACGATGTACGACGAGTCGGGGGCGATCTCACGCACTGCTGCCTCGCCGGCGGCCTTCGTGCGTCCGTAGGCCCCGATCGGGGCGGTCGGCTCGTCCTCCGCGTACGGCGAGGTGCCGTTGCCGTCGAAGACGTAGTCGGTCGACACGTGGACCAGCTTCGCGCCGGTGGCGGCCGTCGCGCGGGCGAGGACCTCTGGTCCGCGGGCGTTCACGGCATGGGCGTCGTCCTCGTGGGATTCCGCATCGTCGACCTTCGTGTACGCAGCCGCGTTGATGACGACGTCGTGCCCGGCGACGGCGTCGGCGACGGCCGCCTCGTCGGTGATGTCGAGCGCTGCGCGGCTGAGAGCGGTGACGTCACGCCCGGACAACGCCAGCTGGAGGTCCTGTCCGAGCATGCCGGCGGCGCCGGTGATGAGGTAGCGGGTCATGCGATGGCCGCGCGCTCCTTGAGCGGCTCCCACCACGCGCGGTTGTCACGGTACCACTGGACGACATCGGCGAGGCCCTGTGCGAACGGCACCTGCGGCTCGTAGCCGAGCTCCGCCTGGATCTTCGAGATGTCGACCGAGTAGCGCAGGTCGTGGCCGAGCCGGTCGGCGACGCGGTCGACGTACGACCAGTCCTTGCCGGTGGCCTCGAGCAGCATCTCGGTGAGCTCCTTGTTCGTGAGCTCGGTGCCGCCGCCGATGTTGTAGATTTCGCCGGCGCGCCCGCGGGTGAGCACCATCGCGATGCCGCGCGTGTGGTCGTCCACGTGCAGCCAGTCGCGGATGTTGTTGCCCTCGCCGTAGAGCGGGACGTGCTTGTCGTCGATGAGGTTCGTGACGAACAGCGGGATGACCTTCTCGGGGAAGTGGTAGGGCCCGTAGTTGTTCGAGCAGCGCGTGATCGAGAGGTTGAGCCCGTGCGTGCGGTGGTAGCTCCTGGCGAGCAGGTCGCTTCCGGCCTTCGACGCGGAGTACGGGGAGTTCGGCTCGAGCGGGCGGTCTTCTGCCCACGAGCCCTCGCTGATGGAGCCGTACACCTCGTCGGTGGAGACGTGCACGAAGCGCTCGGTGCCGTGACGGAGCGCCGCGTCGAGGAGACGCTGGGTGCCGACGACGTTGGTCTCGACGAAGATCCCGGAGTCACGGACCGAGCGGTCGACATGCGACTCGGCGGCGAAGTGCACGATGGCGTCCACCGCGGGGACGACCTCGTCGAGCTTGGCGGCGTCGCGGATGTCACCCTGTACGAACGAGTACCGCGAGGAGTCCGAGACGGGTGCGAGGTTCGCGAGGTTCCCCGAGTAGGTCAGGGCGTCGTAGACGACGACCTCGGCGCCTTCGAGGCCCGGGTAGGCGTCCTCGAGGGTTCTGCGGACGAAGTTCGAGCCGATGAAGCCGGCCCCTCCGGTGACGAGGATCTTCACGCTGGTTTCCTTTTCGTGGCCGATGGAGGTCGGCTGGATGCGCCGACGACGGTCGGCGAGCAGTCTACCGGCGTCGGCCTCGGCGTCCGGGCCCCGCCGACGGCGCGGCTCAGTCCTTCGCGAACACGATGATGCTGAAGGCGCTCTCGGACCACTGGCGCTCGACGTGCCAGCCCTGCGCCGCGAGCTGCTCCTCGGGGATTCGTGGCTGGTCGGGTGTCGGTTCGCCGACGAACCACACCCGGTCGAGACCCGCCGTGCTCGGCAGCGGTTCGGCGGTCGTGTACCGCTCGGCCCAGAGCTGCCCGATCGAGATCGCGTCGCGCTTCAGCGTGAGGTCGCGCATGCCCGCGAACGCCTCGGGGTAGGACGACGCGACGAACTCGGTCGTGCGGTTGGTGTGGCTCGGCAGCGGGCCGTAGTAGACGCCGTCGACCGTGCCGGGCGGCTCCTCGGCACGCTCGGCGGTGATGAGCGCTGCTGCGACGTTCCAGGTCGAGTCGTCCTTCGCCGTCGGCGTGCGCTGTGCGAGGTAGATCGGCGCCACGAATCCGGCAGCGACGACGAGCGCAGCAGCCGTCACCGTGCGCCACGGTAGCGCGGTCAGCGCGAGGCCGAGCAGGACGGCGATGAACGGCGTGCAGAACGTGAAGTAGCGCGGGTCGTAGAACGGGCGGACCAGGACCGACACCGCGATGACGATCACGGTCGGCAGCACGACGATCGGGAGTGCCACCTCGATCGCCGGGATGCGGGACCGGAGCCGCGGCACCGCCAGCGTCGCGAGGATGCCGATGCCCATGAGGGCGAAGGGGATCGGCGCCCATGACCCGGTCCCGAGGAACCACTGGTCCACGAAGACCCGGCGGGCGAGGCCTGGCCCGATGACGAGCGGCCCCATCCAGTAGAGCTGAGCGGTCTGACCGGAGACGACCCTGACGAACGGCAACAGCGCAGCACCGGTCAGAACGGCTGCGCCGACCCAGAACAGTGCCGGGCGGATCATCGAGGGGTTGGCGCGACGCGCGATCCGGCGGAGCTGCCAGATGGCGAGTGTGACCGCGTGTGCGACGAGGATGAGCGCCAGGTAGACGAAGAGCACGCTGCCGGCGATCGCGACACCGGTGTACGCGGCCCACCATGCCCAGGCGACCCGGCGTCGGTCGAGGGTCTTCTGGACCGCGATGACGAGCAGCAGGGTGAGACCGACCGCCGCGGCTGCGGTGAGTGCGTTCGAACGCCCCTCGATGGCCGAGAAGGTGACGCGGGGGAGGACGCAGTACACGATTCCCGTGGCGATCGCGGGGCGGACTCCGGCGAGCCGGTGCACGAGGAGGACGGCGAGGCCGGCCGCGAGCCCCGTGGCCAGCGCGCTCGGGAGCCGCAGCCAGAAGGGGCTGTACGGGACCACCTCGAACCAGAGGTGCAGCAGCAGGTAGTAGAACGAGTGCACCCCGTCGACGTTGTGCGCCATGTGCCAGAGCTCGGGGATCGAACGCCGCACGCCGCTCATCGTGGCGGCTTCGTCGGCCCACGCCGCCGGGATCCACGAGCCTGCCGCACCGATGACGACGCCGAGCACGGCGATCCCCGCCGCCCACACGAGTGTGGAGACGCCGACCCGGGTGCTGGTGCCCGTCGTCGGGGCAGGAGCGGTCCTGGTCACCTCAGTCCCCGTACCTTGCGAGCTTCTGCAGGTCGAGCTGCTCCTCCGCCAGGGTGCGGTTCAGCCGTGTCAGGTCGGCGACGACGCCGATCACGATGGCGAGCACGGCCGTGATGAGGAGCACCACGCCCAGGATGATCGACTGCAGGTGGTTCCCGCCGGAGTGCATGGCGAGGAGGACGAGGTACCGGACGAGCGGCCAGGCCCCGAGGCCGCCGAGGACCGCTGCGACCCAGAGGAACAGCGCCATCGGCCGGTACATCAGGTAGACGCGGGCGATCGCGGAGCCGGACTGGAACATGTGCTGCCAGATGTTCTTGAAGAGCCGGGACTCACGGGTCTTCGCGTTCGTCGTGATCGGGATGCTCGCGATCGCGAGTCGCTTGTACCCGGCCTGCACGATCGTCTCCATGCAGTAGCTGAACCGCGTCACGATGTTGAGCCGGATCAGCGAGTACTTCGAGTACGCACGGAACCCGCTTGCGGCGTCCGGCAGGTCGAGACCGGCCGCCCGGCTCGCCACCCACGACCCGAAGCGCTGCATGAGCTTCTTGAACCCGGAGAAGTGCTCGATCGTCCGTGTCTGACGGTCGCCGATCACGATCTCGGCTTCGTTCCGGAGGATCGGCTGCACGAGCTCGGTGATGTGCGCCTGCGGGTACTGGTTGTCACCGTCGGTGTTCACGACGATGTCGGCACCGTGGAGGAGCGCGTAGTCGACGCCGTCGCGGAAGGACCGGGCGAGGCCCATGTTCGTCGTGTGCTGGACGAAGTGCGTCACTCCGTGCGCCTTCGCGACCTCGACGGTGCGGTCGGTGGAGCCGTCGTCGATGATGAGGATCTCGATCTCGTCGATCCCGGGGATCGAGGAGGGGATCGACTCGAGAACCGCCGGGAGGGTCTGCTCCTCGTTGAGACAGGGGATCTGCACGAACAACTTCACGACGTGTCGGGTCCTCGGGAGTCGGGGCTGGTGGCGAACCCGACCATCCTACGGGCGCGACCGACCGGTTCACCGCGGTGAACCGGTCGGCCCCGTCCGCGAGGTGGTCGGAGGCGGGGCGTCCGTCAGGAGGTGGCGCCGCTGATCCCGTCCACGATGACCGTGGACGTCGACGAACCGGTCAGCGTCGCGGTCCAGGTCGGAGCCGTCGCCGACCCGCCGAGGACGAGCGACGAAAGCGTCCCGCCCGACGATGCGCCCACGGCGGTCTTGGCCGCGGTCGCCGCGTCGACCTCGGCGGCGGCCGCGCGGTCGGCGTCCGCGGTCTTCGTCGCCTGGTCGACGTCCTTCGGGAACGGACCGGAGGTGACGCGTCCGAGGGTCGCGGACACGACCGACTGGGTCTGTGATCCGTCCGGTCCCGAGACCACGACCGTCCAGCTGTCCCCGGAGCCGGTGAGGGAGACGACGGAGCCGCCGCCTGCCGCGGCGATGCCCTGCTGCGTCACTGCCGACCAGTCGACGGTCTCCGGTGCGTCCACGCCGCTGCCGTTTCCGGTACCGGGACCGGTGCCGTCGTCGGCGGAGCCGGTCTGGTCGTCGGACGGTGTACCGCTCGACGCGTCGGCCGATGGTGCGGGTGATCCAGACGCCGGTCGGCTCGCCGAGGCGGACGGGCTCGGAGTCGGGGCGGCCCCGTCCGAGCAGGCCGCGAGGACGGTGGTCAGCCCGAGGCCGAGCACGATCGAGGCAGTGAGCACGGGCAGGGATCGTCGAGTCGACATGTCCTCGATGATCCCAGTCGCAGGACCCGGCGGACGTCGGCGACACGGGGTCACCGGGTGAATCGATGTCGAGCCGTGACCGGGGATCTGCGGACGTCGAGCGGATCGGCTGCTGGTGGCCGGACGCTGATGCGAGGATGGGCGGATGCCAGGCCTCCGTTCCGTCGCCGCCCGACTGCTCCGCCGAAGCGCTCCGCCGGAACCCGCAGCGCCCGAACCGCCCCTCGTCGGCTTCGTCGTCCACGGCGCTGGCGGCGTGCACCCCGCCTCCGCGCACATCCGCGTCACCGGAAGGCTCTCGGCGCTGGCGGCGGCCGGCGAGGCGCGGGTCGCGCAGGTCGACCCGGTGCGGTGGGCGGACGGCACGGACACGGCGCACCTCGACGTCCTGCTGGTCCAGCGCGACGCGTTCCCGGCGTCGCACCTGGAGCAGGCGTTCGCGCGGGCGGCGCGCGAGGGCACGCGCGTGGTCGCCGAGGTGGACGACGACTTCTTCAGCCAGGAGGCCCGTGCTCGGCTCGCGCGGTCCGAGTACGACCCGGCGCGGCTCGCCTCCGTCGACGCCCTGGTCCGTGGGGCCGACGCGGTCGTCGTGTCCACGGACCGTCTGGCGACGGTCCTCGCCGCAGAGGGCATCGCGTCCGTCGTGGTGCCGAACGCCGTCCAACCGGGCATGTGGGGCGACCGGCCCGCCGTCCCCGATCCCGAGGGCCCCCGCCGCGTCCTCTACATGGGCTCGGTGACGCACAGTGAGGACCTCGACCTGCTCCGACCGGCGTTCGACGGGTTCACCGACGACGACGGGCGGCCCGTCCGGATCGAGGTCGTCGGCATCACCGCGGACGGTCACGATTGGTTCGATCGGCTCGCGCTGCCACACGGCGCCACGCACTACCCGGAGTTCGTCGCGTTCCTCCGCGCGAACGCCACGAGGTGGTCCGCCGGCGTCGCACCGCTCACCGGTGACCGGTTCAACGACGCGAAGAGCGACCTGAAGTTCCTGGAGTACTCGATGCTCGGGCTGCCGTTCGTCGGTTCGAACCGTCCGTCGTACGCGGGGGTCGACGCCCACGGCGGCCTGCTCGCCGGTGATGCGCCCGACGCCTGGCGCACCGCTCTCCTGACGGCGTTCCGCGAGTCCGACGAGCGGGTCCGGACGGCGCAGGCATACGTGCGCGCCGAACGGAGCATCGGTGCCGAGCCCGTCTGGCGGGACGCGCTCGGCGTCTGACGCGATCGTTCCCGAACGGGTGCGATGAATTCCGTTAGGGTTCTCCGAGTGCCCGCAGCGGGCGAGGATGACGGCGTGTCATCGACGGAGACTCAGGCAGCGAACGAGCGGGAGAGTCAGGACGAGCTGACCATCGGCGAAGCGCCCGCTCCGCCGGTCCGGCGATCCGGCCCCGGCGCGTGGATCGAATGCTCCTGGCAGTCCATCGCGTTCCTGCTCGTCTTCCTGCTCGGCGGTGCGGCGTTCATCGCCGCCACGCCGCCCGGCCTGAACCCGGACGAACCGGCGCACGTCTACCGGGCCTACCAGGTCGCACACGGCGGGATGATCGCCGACGAGGCGCACGGCATCCAGGGCATCCACGACGGTGACCGCGACCGCGACCGAGCCTGGCAGACCTTCACGAACACGGTCCAGTACCCGCCGGCACCGTGATCGTCGTCGCCGCCGGGGTCACGCTCGCGTGGCTCCGCGCGACGTCGTGGGTGACCCAGGGCGTCAACCCCCTCAACGACCCGGAGGCGCAGCGGACCTTCCTGCTGCACAACCCGTTGGTCTTCGTGAAGGCCGTACTCCGGTCGCTGTTCCTCGACTACCCGACCGGACTCACCGACCAGAAGGGCGAGATCTGGCGTGGCGTCTTCGGGTCGTTCTCCTGGCTCCGGGCGCCGCTGCCGATGTTCTTCGTCCTCCTCCTCACGGTCGCACTCGTGCTGGCGCTCCTGGTGGTCGAGCCGCACGAGCGCGCTGCGGTGACGCGGCTCCGCAGCGGTGTGCTGTGGCGGGTCCCGGTCGCCGCCGGTGCCGCCATCGCGGTCGGCGGCGTCTGCCTCGCGCTGTACATCTACCACACGGTGAACGAAGGGCAGTGGCTTCAGGGGCGGTACTTCCTCCCGGTCCTCCCAGCGGTCCTGCTGCTGTTCATCGGCGGACGGCTCGTGTCGACGCGGGGGATCCGGATCGCCGTGTTCGCCGTCGCTGCGGCGTCGGTCGTCGCCGGTCTCGTGACCGTCGACCTGCACTTCTACCAGAGCATCACGCCGTACTGGGGCTGACCTCCGCAGGGTCGGTGCCGGGTCCTTGCTAGGCTGCTCCGGTGCAGATCCGCGAACTGAAGATCCCCGGCGCGTGGGAGTTCACCCCCGTCCAGCACGGCGACGCACGGGGAGCATTCCTCGAGGCCTACCGCGCCGACGTCCTCGAGGAGACCGTCGGGCACCCGCTCGACCTCCGCCAGGTGAACATGTCGATCTCGTCGCGCGGCGTCGCGCGCGGGATCCACTACGCCCTCGTCGCGCCGAGCCAGGCCAAGTACGTGACGGCCGTCCGTGGCGCGTTCATCGACTACATCATCGACATCCGCGTCGGGTCGCCGACGTTCGGGCAGTGGGACTCGGTCCGCATCGACGACGTCGACCGCAAGGCCGTCTACCTCTCCGAGGGGCTCGGCCACGCGATCGTCGCGCTCGAGGACTCCTCCACCGTGAACTACCTCGTCAGCGCCCACTACAACCCGGAGCGCGAGAAGGGCATCACGATCCTCGACCCGACCGTCGGGCTCGAGCTGCCGGACGGCATCGGCGAGCCGGTGCTCTCCGAGAAGGACACCAGCGCACCGACGCTCGAGCAGGCGGCCGAGCTCGGTCTGCTGCCGACGTACGACGAGTGCGTCGCCTACACCGAGTCCCTGCGGACGAAGAAGTAACAGGAGCACAGCAGTGAAGGGCATCATCCTCGCCGGCGGTTCCGGCACGCGCCTCTGGCCGATCACCAAGGGCATCAGCAAGCAGCTCATGCCGATCTACGACAAGCCGATGGTCTACTACCCGCTGTCGACGCTCATGATGGCCGGCATCCGCGAGGTCCTCGTGATCACGACGCCGGAGTACAACGAGCAGTTCAAGGCGCTCCTCGGCGACGGATCGGCCCTCGGCATGGAGATCCAGTACGCTGTGCAGCCGTCCCCGGACGGCCTCGCGCAGGCATTCGTCATCGGCGAGGACTTCATCGGCGACGACAGCGTCGCGCTCGTCCTCGGCGACAACATCTTCCACGGCACCGGTCTCGGCACCAGCCTGAAGAAGAACACCGAGGTCCAGGGCGCGACGATCTTCGCGTACCACGTGGCCGACCCGAAGGCGTACGGCGTCGTGGAGTTCGACGACGACTTCACCGCGGTCTCCATCGAGGAGAAGCCGGCGGAGCCGAAGTCCAACTACGCCGTTCCCGGCCTGTACTTCTACGACAACAAGGTCATCGAGATCGCGAAGACCATCGAGCCGAGCGCCCGCGGGGAGCTCGAGATCTCGACGGTCAACGAGCGCTACCTCGAGGCCGGCGAGCTCGGCGTGCAGGTCCTCGACCGCGGTACCGCCTGGCTCGACACCGGCACGTTCGAGTCGATGATGCAGGCCTCCGAGTACGTGAAGGTCATCGAAGACCGTCAGGGTTTCAAGGTCGGCTGCATCGAGGAGATCGCCTGGCGCAACGGCTGGATCGACGACGCACAGCTCGCCGACCTCGCCGCACCGCTCGTCAAGGGCGGCTACGGCGTCTACCTGCAGAACCTGCTGCGCGGCTGACGATGGCCCGAGCGGGGCTGCGCCGGTTGCTGGGGCGGCCCGGCTCGCCCGAGCCGGCCACGTCGGCACCGGACCCGACCGACGGAGGCGAGCCGAGCCTCCCGGTCGACACGTCCCTCGTCACGGACGCGCCGCGACCCGGTGACGACGGCTTCGACGTCGTCGTCACCGTCGCGGAGTCCGTGTACCGCGACGGCGCACACCTGGCGGCGGTCGCGGCCGCGCGCGCGGCCGGCGCGTCGTCGGTCGTCGTGAGCGCGTACGACGTGCACGCCGGCCCGATGAGCGTCTACCCGGCCGTCGTCGACGGCGACGGCCACGTCGCCGCCCGCGCGACCGTCGCGGCCACCTGGGGCGGCGCGGTCGCCGCGGCACGCCCGCTCCTGACGAGCGCATCGGTCGTCGTCCAGGACGCGTCCATCACGGTGCCGGTCGACGGGTACGGCCGCCTGCTCCGCGCGCTCGGCCAGGAGGCTCGGGTCGCCCTGGCCGTCGTCCGCACCGGGGACGACGTGGTCGCGAGCGCCGGTGCGGTGCTGCCGCGTGCGACGGCTCCCGTCGCGTCGCTCCTCCGGGGCCACCCCGCCGAGGACGCCGACGCGCTCGACGGCGTCGCCGTCTTCGCCGCTGACGAGCCGTGCTTCGCCACGCGCACGGCGGACCTCGCGGTACCCGTCCGCACCGTCGACACCCGCACGGCCGTCGCCCGGCTCACCCGGGACACCGCGGACGGTGCTGACGGCGACTGCGTCGTCGTGCCGCTCGGCCGGGTCTACCGGACGACCGCGCTGCGTGAGCGTCGCTACGACACCGATGCCGCTGACGCCCTGCTCGCCTGGGGTGGGCGGACGGACGACACTGCCACCGCCGCGCTCGGCCGACTCGGCTTCGTGTCGGGCGTGCCGTCGGCCGACCAGGTGGGCGCACCGGTCGCGCTGCGGGAGCCGATCGTCCGGGCCGAACGCGGTCCGGGGCGGCTGACGCTCCTCGACCGCGGCGAGCGGCTCCGCTGGTCGATCCGGATCGCCGCACACCCGGGACCCCGCGGGGACGACTGGGGCGACACGTTCTTCGCGCGCGACCTCGCCGCCGCACTCCGGTCCCTCGGGCAAGAGGTCGTGGTCGACCACCGCGAGTCCCACGTCCGGCCGTTCTCCGAGCACCTGGACGACGTCGCACTGACGCTGCGTGGGCTCGACGACACCCCGGTGCACCCCTCGGCGACGAACGTGCTCTGGGTGATCTCGCACCCCGACCTGCTGACACCGGCCGAACTCGCCCGCTACGACCTGCGGTTCGCTGCCGGACCGGCGTGGGCGTCCCGCACGGCGTCGTCGACCGGGTTGCCCATCGCTCCGCTCCTGCAGGCCACCGACCCGGCGCGGTTCCACCCGGGCAGCCAGGACCCGGCGTACGCGGGGCTCGACACGGCGTTCGTCGGCAAGACCCGGGCGGTGTTCCGGCCGGTGGTCCGCGACGCCGTGGCGGCCGGTGCCGACCTGGCGGTGTGGGGCGAGGGCTGGGAGGGGCTGCTGCCGGAGGGCGTGCACCGCGGTGTGTTCGTGCCGAACGACGAGTTGCCGGCGCTCTACCGCAGCGCTCGCGTCGTGCTGAACGACCACTGGGACGACATGGCGCGGGACGGGTTCCTGTCGAACCGGCTCTTCGACGCCGCGGCATCAGGAGCGCTCGTCGTCACGGACCCGGTCCCAGGCGTCGACGAGCTGTTCCACGGTGCGGTCCGGACGTACGACTCGGTGGAGGCGCTGCAGGCGCTCGTCGGCGTCGGGCTCGTCGAGGGCGGGGAAGCGGCGACGGACGAGCAGCGCCGCGTCCGCGGGGAACGGATCGGCGCGGAGCACTCGTTCGCGCGCCGGGCATCGGTGCTGCTCGGCGCCGTCAGGAGCGCGCGCACCGCGTCGGCTCGCTAGCGGCGGCGGACCCGGCGCGCGAGGTCCCCGGCCTTGTCGGCGAGCCGGACCACCCGCCTGGCGTGCATCGCGGCGAGCTCGGCGTCACGGGCGGCGGTCTCGCGGATCGCAGCCTCGGCACGCTCCCGTTCGAACTGCACGGCCGAGCGGAGCGTGTTCGCCGTCTCCTCGCCGACGCGGACCTGGTCCTCGAGCGCCTCGATCCGCAGGTCCCGCTCGGTGATCGCGCGCCCGAGGGTCTGCAGGCGGAGGAGTTCTGCCGCGGGGACGAGCGGGTCGCTTCCGGCGTCCACGGCGGGGGAGCCGGCGCGCCGCAGCACCTCGGCCACGCCGTCGTCGCGGGTGAACGGGCCGTCGACGGCGTCCTCGTCGGTGACGAACCGGAGCGCGAAGGTCGACTGCAGCACGCCCTCGTGCAGCCGCCGGTAGTCGCGCATGCCGTGGTGGCGCGGGCTCGGGGTGAGGTCCGGGTTCGCCTCGTATGCCTTGCCGCTCACGTCGACACGGTGCTCGTACTGCTTCCAGGAGCGCCACGGCAGGTGCAGGACCTCGAGCCGGAGCGCATCGGGCACCGGGGCGCCGTTGGCGACGCTCACCTGGTGGTTGCCCTGCACGACGGTGACGTCGGGCGAGCCGACGTGGATCGCGTTGGTGGTCGGTGGAGCGACGAGACCGGCCGCTCGGAGTTCGTCGACGGAGCGCTCGTCACGCCAGTGCAGTCGCTCGATGCCCCCGCCGGACTTCGCGAGACGACCGGTGAGGTTCACGACCGGCACGGTGAACGCGCCGATGGCGGGGTCGAGCCGTTCGAAGACCTGTCGCACCGTCAGGGAACGGTCCACCGGGACGATGAACTCGTCGGCGTCGGCGTTGACGACCCAGTCGGCGTGGTGGACGGTCGCCGCGTCGCGTGCCATGCCCGTGACGACGGTGCCCTGCTGCTTCCGGTGCACGGGGTCGTGTCGCAGGTCCACGGTCACGTCGTCGCGTTCGGCGAAGGCCGTCAGGAGCTCCGTCGTGCCGTCGACTGATCCGTTGTCGGTGATGACGAAGACGTCGAACCCCTGCGCGACGTGGTAGTCGAGCCAGGCGGGGATGACGTCCGCTTCGTCGCGGACCATCAGGGTGACGGCGAGGATCATCGGGGAGAACTCCGGTTCGGGAACGGGTCGGGCTGCGGTACGACGCTAGTGGGTCAGCGGGTGTGGGTGGCGCGGGCACGCACGGACAGTGCGACCTTCAGCGCGACGCGGAGTGGCCAGAGCCACCACGCGGAGTACTTCTGCGCGAGGAACCGGTAGGCGCTCTCGTGGTGGGCCTTCCGCATGCGCTCCGACGACCCCTTGGTGGCGGTCCCGCCGACGTGGACGGCGGTGGCAGACGGGTCGTACACGTTGCGGAAGCCGGCCTTGCCGATCCGCCAGCCGAGGTCCACGTCCTCGAAGTACATGAAGTAGCCCTCGTCGAAGCCGCCCAGCCGGTCGAACACGTCACGGCGGACCAGCACACACGCGCCGGACAGCCACCCGGCGTCGCGCCGGACGGAGTGGTCGCCGTCCTGGCGGTAGCGCTTGGTCCACGGGTTCCCCGGCCAGACGTTCGCGAACGCGGCGTGCCCGAGTCCGGTCCGGAGCGACGGCACCAGCCGCGCTGAGGGGTAGACCTCGCCGGTGGGTTCGAGGAGCCGGGGCCCGACGGCGCCGATCATGGTGTCGGCGGACGCCGTGGCGATCATCCGGTCGAGTGCGAGCGGTTCGAGCACGACGTCGGGGTTCGAGACGAGGACCCATCGGACGTCCTGGTCGAGCGTGGCGACCGCGCTGTTCGCCGCGGCACCGTACCCACGGTTCTCGCCGAGCTCGAGGAAGCGTGCGCCGGCCGCCTCGGTGATGCGGCGGAGCTCGTCGGCGTCGGCGGAGTCGTTGTCCGCCACGACGACCTCGACGTCGTCGGCGCTGGCGTCCGCCGTGGACGCGAGGAACGGCGGCAGCACGTCGAGAGAGTTGTACGACACCGTGACGATCGCGGCCCGCCCGCTCATGCGAACACCCCGAGGTGGGCACGGGCACACGCGGCCCAGGTGAAGCCGTCGGCACGAGCACCGGCGCGCTCCACGCGGTCCGCCCTGACCGCGGGGTCCTGCGCGAGCAGCTGCTCGAGTGCGTCCGCGATGGGGCCGGCGTCCGGCTCGGTGTAGGTGACGGTGTCGCCGCCGACCTCCGGGATCGCCAGACGGTCCGTGGTCAGGACGTCGGCACGCGATGCCATCGCCTCGAGCACGGGGAGGCCGAAGCCCTCGGCGATGCTCGGGTAGGCGACCACGCGGGAGCCACCGAGGAAGGCGCGCAGGTGGTCGATCGGCAGGTACCCGAGGTAGCGCAGTGGCGCCCCCGGTCGGTCACCGGCCGCTTCGAGCTGTCCGCGGGCGGTCTCGTCCCAGCCGAGCCCACCGGCGACGAGCAGCGTGGGGACGTCGGTGCCGGTGCGGTCGGCGAGGGCGCGGTGCGCCGCGATGAGCTCCGGCACGCGCTTCCGCGGCTCGACGGTGCCGAGGAACGCGATCCACTCCGTGCCGTCGTCGATCCGGTGGGTGCTGCGGAACGCCGCGACCTCGTCGGCGCTCGGTGCGTGGAACAGGGCGGCGTCCACCCCGAGGTGGGCGACCACCGTCGCCGTCCGTGCGCGACCGGCGAACCGGTCGAGCTCGCTGACCGTGGCGGCACTCGGTGCCACCGTGGCACGGGCGAACCGGCGCGCCAGACGCGTCCAGGTGCGGAAGAAGAGCACCTTCAGGCGCGAGTGCGCGGCCGGGTCGCTGAAGAAGGTCGCGTCGTGCAGGGTGACGACCGTCCTGGAGGCACGGGTCACCGGGAACGTGTAGTGCGGGCTGTGCAGGATGGTCGCCCCGACACGGCGCACCGCCCGGGGCAGGCCGACCTGCTCCCAGACGAACCGCGCCGGCCGCGAGGCGGTCCAGCCGGGCGCCGCGTGGTACCGGTGCACGGGTGCGAGCCCGCGGAGCCAGTCGAGGTCACCGGGCTTCGCGATCACGTCGACGCGGACGTCGAGGTCGGCCAGGCCGGTGAGGAGCCCGGAGATGTACCGAGCCACCCCGCCACGGTTCGGCGGGACCGACGTGGCGTCGATCAGCACCGGCCGTTCCTGCACGTCAGCCCTTGACCTGGCGCTCGGTGGTCTTCGTCCAGGCGATGCCGGACTGCGTGTCCTCGTCGACGACCACGAACCGTGCGGCCTCGCGCTCGATGACGATGTGTTCGCCGTTCGGCTTCGCCAGGAAGACGTGCACGAAGTACTGACCGCCACCGAGCCGCAGGTCGGTGAGGTGCCACTCGACGGTGGCCGTGCCGCGCAGCGGATCGTGCCGCACCTGCGTCTGGCGGCTGTCGATGCCGAACGCGGGGTGGCCGAGGTGCGTCTCGATCTTGATGCCAGCACGCCACTCGGGCAGGACGTCCTTGTGCGAGAAGGTCGCACGGATCACCAGGTCGTCGCCGTGGCGGTGTTCGGCCCCGGGGGCGCGGCCGGGGATCTCGAGCTCGACGTGCTCGACCTTGCCGGGGTTCGCGTCCGCCTCGGGGTTCGCGGCCTCGGCCTCGGCGACACGACGGCCCTCGAGGATCTCGCGGAAGTTCTTCACCGCGAGACGCGCCGAGCCCTGGAACTTGACCTCGCCGTGGTGCAGGACGACGGCGGAGTCGCAGAGTTCCTGGACCTGTCCGAGGGAGTGCGACACGAGGATGATCGTGCGGCCCTGCTCCTGGAACTCGCGGATCTTGTCGAGGCACTTCTTCTGGAACTGCTCGTCACCGACCGCCAGGACCTCGTCGACCAGCAGGACGTCCGGGTCGGTGTTGATCGCGACCGCGAAGGCGAGCCGGACGTACATGCCGGACGAGTAGAACTTCACCTGGGTGTCGATGAAGTCGCCGATGCCGGAGAACTGCAGGATGTCCTCGAAGCGGGCCTCGGTCTCCTCCTGCGTCTGACCGAGGATCGCGGCGTTGAGGTAGACGTTCTCGCGGCCGGTCAGGTCGGGGTGGAACCCGGCGCCGAGCTCGATGAGTGCGGCGAGACGACCACGGCGCTCGACGGACCCGGTGGTCGGTTCGAGGATGCCGCCGATGGTCTTCAGCAGCGTCGACTTGCCGGAGCCGTTCGGGCCGAGCAGCCCGATCGTGGTGCCGGCCGGGATGTCCAGGCTGATGTCCTTGAGCGCCCAGAAGTCCTCGCTGTGCCGACGTCCGGCGCGGCCGAGGGTGACGATGCGCTCCTTGAGGGAGTTGTCCTTGCGGATCGTGAAGCGCTTCGAGACGTTCTTGACCGTGACGACGGCCGGTGCGTCGGTGAACGGGGACCGGGTCTCCTGGGCGATGTCGTTGTCGATGCTCATCGGGTCAGATCTCCTGGGCGAAGTTGCCCTGCAGCTTGGCGAACACCCGCTGGCAGACCAGCAGCGCAACGAGGCCGACGACGCCGGCGACGACCAGGCGGATCAGCAGGTGCGACGGGTACTCGGAGTCGGCACCGGCGGTCCAGAACGCACGGTGGATGCCGAGGACGGCGAGGGTGATCGGGTTGGACGTGTAGATGCTCAGCAGCCACTCGGGTGCACGGGTCGCGACCATCTGCCAGCTGTAGACGATGGGGGAGCCCCACATGAGCAGGAGCACGAGGACCTCGACGAGGTACTGCATGTCACGGAGGTAGACGTTCGCCGCGGCGAGCAGCAGCGCGAACGCGGTGGCCCAGATCAGGATCACCAGGGTCGCCGGGAAGAAGTACAGCAAGTCGGGACGGATCCAGGCGAAGCCGCTCTGCAGGATCGCGGCCGCGAGCAGGACGACGAGCTGGACGCCGAAGTTGAACAGCGCGGCGCCGACGCTCGCCAGCGGGTAGATCTCACGGGGCAGGTAGATCTTCTTGATCAGGCCGGCGTTCCCGACGATCGACGCGGTACCGGCCGCGACGATCTCGCTGAAGAGCCCGTACAGGGTCAGCCCGGAGAACACGTAGATCGCGAACTCGGGGATGTTCCGTGACGCGCCGAGGATCTCGCCGAGCACGAAGTAGTAGATCGCCAGCTGGACGAGCGGACGGATCAGGGTCCAAGCGAAGCCGAGGGCACTGTCCTTGTACCGCGACTTCAGGTCGCGGCGGATCAGCAGGTCGAGCAGCTGCCGGTGCGCGAAGATCTCGCGCAGCGACCCGATGACGGCCGTGGCCGGTCGACCGGCGGGAACCATGTGTTCCTGCCGGAGGCGATCGAACCGCTCGGTGACGATGTTGCTCAAAAGGGGTCCTTACATTCGACGCGGGCGACGGACAACTGTACATCGGCGGCCGTTGGGGGCCGCCTGAGGTCAGCGGCCGTTCTTGCTCTCCCGCATGATGCGCACCCGGTTCTGCACCTTGTCGCGGAGCCCGGAGACGCCGTTCTCGCGGAGGTACCAGGTCGCCAGACGGACGTCACGGGAGATGCCGTGGCGGCTGTTCGCGATCTGGTGGAACTGCAGCTCGCGCTGGCGAGCCGGGCTGAGGGCGACGCGCGGACGTCCGCCGGCCGCGACGGACCCCGCGGGCACCGCGGCGTCGTGGGCGCGGTCCGCGGCCACGTGCGGGTCCTTGCAGAACTCGACGAGCGGCGCGAGGGCGCGGTCCCACGTGAAGTCCGAGCGGACACGACTGACGGCGTCACGAGCGGCCTGCGCCGCCTGCTCGTCGTAGAGCATCGACTCGAGTGCGGCGGCGAGGCCGTCGACGTCGCGCTCCTTGACCGCGACGCCCATGCCCTCCGCTGCGACGAGGTCGCCGAAGCTGTCGCCGTCCGTCGTGACGATGGGCAGGTTCGCCCACATGTAGTCGAGGATGCGCGTGCGGAACGAGAACGTGGTCTCGATGTGCGCGAAGTGCGTCGACACGCCGGCGTCGGCCTCGAGCAGGTAGTTCTGCCGGTCGTCGAGTGCGACCCACTGCTCGTTGAAGAACACGTGCTTGTTCGTCAGGCCGAGCTGGTCGCTGATGCGGCGGGTCTCGGAGACGATCGCCATCTCGGGCACGTCCGGGTTCGGGTGCGCGACGCCGAGGAAGAACAGTCGGATGTCGTCGTGGGTCTCGGCGACCTTCGCGACGGCGCGGACCAGCGACGGGGTGTCGAACCAGTTGTAGATGCCGCCGCCCCAGATGACGACCTTGTCGTCCTCGCCGATGCCGGGCGTCACGCCGCGGATCGCCTTGCGCTCGTGCTTCGGCGGGGTGGAGTCCATGCCGAACGGCGCGATGGCGATGAGCTTGTTGAGGTTGTCGTCCGCCAGGTAGTTGTCCGGGTTGACACGACCGACTCCGGCGAGCTGGCCGAGCCAGAACAGGCGCTGGCGCTCCGAGGCGCACAGGAAGAAGTCGCCGCGCTCGAGCTGGGCGTTGATGACCTCGGTCGTCGAGGTGACCTGGTTGCGCCAGCCGACGTCGCCGTTGTCGCGAGCCTGCTCGAGCTGCTCGAGGTGCATCGGGTCGTACAGGTCGACGACCATGATCTTGTTCGAGCGCTGCAGCGTCTGGAAGTGGTGGAGCGCGTAGCCCTGGAAGAAGATGACGTCGGCCCACTCTTCGTGGTCCTTCATGGTGCGCTCGTGCTGGAGCGGCACCCGGGAGACCTCGAACGTGTCGGACTTCCGGTTCGCGACGTTCCAGGTCACCAGACGGACGTCGTTGTGCTCGCTGAGGGCCTCCGCGATCTTCCACGCGCGCATGCCGGGGCCGGCCATCTTCTCGCCGAGGGCGTCTCCGGTGATGACGAGCACGCGGTTGCGGTGCATCGGCTGCTCGACGTCGAAGGCCTCGATGATCGCCTGGTAGCCCTCGAGGAAGTAGCCGTCCTCGAACAGCGGCTTGAACGCGTCGCCGAAGAGCCGGAAGACCTCCTTGTCGGTCTTCACCCGCTGGCCCTGGATGCGGCGGCGGTCCTCGGACAGACGCGGCAGGTCGGCGACGAACTGGTCGAGCGCGTAGAGGCCGGCGACGGCTTCCTTGGACATCGGCGTCGTCGGGTCGAACTCGTCCGGTGCGCCGGTGAAGCGGCGGATGTCGAACTCGCCGGAGTCGCGGCCGCTCTTCGCCACCGCGCGGCGGGCCAGGAGCGCCAGCGCTGCTGGCAGGAAGGTGCCGAGGTTCTCGTCGGAGAGGTTCTTGTAGAGCAGGTGCAGGGCGTTCCGCTCGAGCAGGTACATCTCGCGGTGGTCGCCGAACGACTTCATCGAGCCGTGGTGCTTGTGGTAGACGACCGAGCGCGGCGCGAACCGGACGCGGTAGCCGAGCAGGTTGAGGCGCCAGCCGAGGTCCACGTCGTCGTAGAACATGAACAGGCCCTCATCGAAGCCGCCGACCTCGAGGAAGACGTCGCGGCGCACGAAGAGTGCCGAGCCGGTGCCGAAGAGCAGGTCGCGCGGCTCGTCGAAGCGGCCGTCGTCGAGCTCGGCGATGTGGTTCTTGTAGCCCATGCCGAACCAGCTGAGCCCTGACTCGACGAAGTCGATCGTCTTGCCCTCCCAGTCGAGGACCTTGCTGGCCACGGCGGCGACGCGGGGGCTCGGTGCGAACCCGGCGATGCCCTCCTTGACCCAGTTGACGTCGGGCTTGGCGTCGTTGTTGAGGAACGCGACGACGTCGCCGCTCGCCTCGCGGGCACCGAGGTTGCTGCCGCCGGTGAACCCGAGGTTCTCTTCGGAGACGATGATCCTGACGTTCTTCTGCTCGCCGAGCGCGGCACGGAGGCGCGCTTCGCTGTCGTCACCCGACCCGTTCTCGACGACGACGATCTCGAGACGGTCCGCCGGCCAGTCGACCTCGCTGAGGCGGGCGATGCACTCGAGCGTGTCGTCGGTTCCGCGGAAGTTGATGACGACGACGGACACGCGAGGCGCGAAAGTGGACACGGACGAACTCCATACGTCGGCTGGCGGTGGTGCCCGGAAGGCGGCACCACTATACCGACGCCGTGTCCACGGTGCGGGCGGCCCGGGGCTCGGACCGCCCGGAGCCTGGGAGACTGGCGGCGTGGACGTCTCCGTGGTCATCGTCGATTGGCACCAGCCCGAACTCACCCGTCGGGCGATCGACTCCGTGCGCTCGCAGCGCGTCGACGCGGCGATCGAGCTCGTGGTCGTCGTGAACGAGGCCGACGACGCGACCGTCGCCGCCTACCGCGCCGACCACCCGGACACGGTCGTCGTCGCCGAGCCGACCAACTCCGGGTTCGCCGGCGGGGTCACCCGCGGGATCCGCGCGTCCTCCGGTGACGTCGTCGTGCTCCTCAACAACGACGCGGTCGCGGACCACGGGTTCCTCGACCGCGGGCTCGCGGTGCTGGCCGCCGGCGGTGACGTCGTCGCCGCGGTGGCCGCCACCGCGGTGCTGGAGGGCGCCTTCACCCGGGTCACCGGCGCCGACCGCGGCGACGACGACCTGGTCGCCGGGGACGGGACGCGCTGGCGTCGGTCCGGCACCGGTCAGACGCTCGTCAACGGCACCGGCGTCGTCGTCGACCGCGTCGGCAACGGTCGCGACCGGGACTGGCTGCGCCCGATCGACGATGCGCCGGAGTCGGCGCCGCTGTTCGGCTTCTCCGGGGGAGCGGTGTTCCTGCGCCGCGGACCGCTCGAGCAGGTCGGCGGCTTCGACGAGTCCCTGTTCATGTACTACGAGGACCTCGACGTCGCGTGGCGGCTCCGGCTCGCCGGGTTCGACGTCCGCTACGCCCCCGATGCGGTCGTCGTCCACCGGCACGCCGCCAGCTCCGGCAGCGACTCACCGCTCGTCCGGTACCAGAGCATGCGGAACCGCCTCGCGGTCGTGGTGCGCAACGGCTCTCCGGCCTTCGCGCTCCGGGTCGGTGCGCGCACCGTCGTGCGCATGCTGCGCGACCTGGCGCGTCCGTCCGGCGCGCAGCTCGCGCCGTCCGCGTGGCGACGGCTCGTCCTGGAGGCCCCTGCCGTGCTCCGCCACGCGCGTCGCGCCCGCCGTGCGGACGGATTCGGCGCCGCCGCGCGTCGGCGCGTCGAGTCACTGGTCGAGCGCGCAGACTGAACGCGCGCGCAGACTGAACGCGCGCTCAGGGCCGTCCAGGTGGCGGACCGCAGCAGCGGCGCGGGCACGACCCGTGCCTCCCGTTCGGGGGAGCACTTGGGGGCTGTGGGATCACTGTGATCGGGGTAGCCTGCTGTGGCACGTGTGACTTGGCCGGTTCCAGGGATCCGGCTTCGGCCGCCACCGCGAAGCGCGTGCCAACCACCCCGTCGCCGCCCCAGGGAGGCCCCCGACGTGAAAAAGTTCATCGCCATCGCCGCGAGCGTGCTCGCGGTCGCGAGCGTGTTGGTCGGCTTCCAGATCTCCGGACCCACGGCGTCGCAGGACTCCGCGTCCGCGCTGAGCGGCTCCCAGTTCGACCCGGGCAACATCATCCCCGACGCCGAGTTCTACAACGGCGGCGGGATGTCCGAGTCGTCGATCCAGGCGTTCCTCAACGCGCAGATCGGCACGTGCTCCTCCAGCTCCTGCTTGAACGTCGGGCGCTACTCGCTCAACAGCCACGGCGCCGATGCGATGTGCAACGCCGTGGCGGGTGGTTCCTCGCTCTCGGCGGCGCAGATCATCGCGCGCGTCGGAGCTGCGTGCAGCATCAACCCGAAGGTGATCCTCGTCACGCTCCAGAAGGAGCAGACCCTGGTGAACGGCGGGATCGCCAGGAACCCGTCAGCAGCCGTGCTCTCCCGCGCGATGGGGTACGCATGCCCGGACAGCGCCAACGGCGGCTGTGACCCGGCGTACTCGGGTGTCGGCAACCAGGTCTTCTGGGCGTCGTGGCAGTGGAAGCGCTACGGCAACCCGGCCGGCACCAGCAACTACTTCACCTGGTTCGCCCCCGGTGGGAACCGCAACGTGCAGTACAGCCCGAACGCGGCGTGCGGCACGAAGAGCGTCTACATCCAGAACAAGGCGACGGCGGCGCTGTACTACTACACGCCGTACACGCCGAACCAGGCGGCACTGAACAACCTGTACGGCACCGGTGACGGCTGCTCCGCCTACGGCAACCGCAACTTCTGGCGGCTGTACAGCGACTGGTTCGGCATCACCAGCGCCCCGAACCCCATCGGCAGCCTCGACTCCGTCAGCGGTGGCGCCGAGGTCGTCAAGGTGCGCGGCTGGGCGATCGACCCGCTGAGCGCCGGCGCCACGAGCGTCCACGTGTACGTCGACAACGTCCCGACCCCCGTCGTGGCGAAGAGCTCGCGACCGGACGTGCAGCGCGCGTACCCGTCGTACGGTGCCGCCCACGGCTTCGACACGTCCGTGGTGGCCAGCCCCGGCACCCACAAGGTGTGCGTCTACGCGTTGAGCATCGACACGTTCCGGAACACCACCCTGGGCTGCTCGACGGTCTCCGTGACGCAGGCGTCGCCGTACGGCTCGGTCGACCAGTCGCGAGCGGTGCCAGGCGGCATCGCGGTCAGCGGCTGGGCGATCGACCCGGACAAGCCCACCCAGTCCATCGCCGTGCACGCGTACGTCGACTCGCAGGTGACGGTCCTGAGCGCCAAGGCGTCGCGTGCCGACGTCGCTCGGGTCCACCCAGAAGCCGGCGCCGCGCACGGGTTCTCCGCGACCCTGTCGACGACGCCCGGTACCCACAAGGTCTGCCTCTACGGCATCAACGTCGGCGCCGGTGCGAACAAGCTGCTCGCCCCGTGCACGACGTACACGGTGCCCGGAGCGAACCCCGTCGGCAGCGTCGACTCGCTCACCGCCACGGCAACCGGCATCTCGCTGCGCGGCTGGGCGCTCGACGGCGACACCACCGCCTCGATCCCGGTCCACGTGTACGTCGACGGGGTGCCCAGGGTGCTCACCGCGAACGCGTCGCGGCCGGACATCGCCCGCGTGTACCCGGCGTACGGCGCGGCGCACGGCTTCAGCAGTCAGATCTCGCTGCGGCCAGGGCCGCACTCGGTCTGCGTGTACGCGATCAACACCGGAGCCGGCACCGACAACACGACCCTGAAGTGCGCGACGGTCCAGGTCGGCAACGCCCCGGTCGGGTCCTTCGACACGGCCACGGCGGTGACCGGCGGCATCCGCGTGACGGGCTGGGCCTTCGACCCGGACACGACGGCTGGGATCAACGTCGCCGTCTACATCGACGGTGCTGGACGGTGGATCACGACGGGTACCCCCCGCAGCGACGTCGCCCGCCTGTACCCGAAGGCCGGATCGAACAGCGGCTTCGACACGGTCGTGCCGGCTGCGTCCGGTTCGCACCAGGTCTGCGCCTACGCGATCGACACCAACGGCGGCGACAACCCGCTGCTTGCCTGCAAGACCGTCTCCGTCCGGTGACGGCTGCGTGGCCCGACGACCGGGGTGTGACGGGCTCGCCACACCCCCGGTTGTCGGGAACGGACCCCGACGTACGGCAGACTCGTGGTCATGTCTGAAACCCGATCAGGACTCGGACGGTCCGTGCTGCGCTTCTGGATCGTCCCCGTCCTCCTCGTGATCGCGGCCTTCGCGTCGGTCGCCGTGCACGTCCCGAAGAACACCGCGCTCTCGCCGCTCGACGAGTACGTCTACGTCGACTACATCGCGAAGGTCCCGAGCGAGGGCGTCGTGGCCGAGGGCGAGCCGACCGGGGCGTTCGCCCGCGAAGCACTGGTCTGCCTCGGCAACCGCGGCGTGCCCACCGTGCCCGCGACCACGTGCGCGGACGCCGGCAAGGCGCCCGCCTCGGTGTTCCCGATGGCCGGGAAGACGTCGGCCGACATCTACACGCCGCTCTACTTCTGGGTCACGCGTGCGTTCGCGCAGCCGCTCGTCTGGGCGGGCATGGGGCTCATCGACGCGGCATCGTACGTCGGCGCGCTCTGGCTGGCCGGTGCCGTCGTGCTCCTCGTCTTCGCCATGCGCCGGTTCCGGGTCCGTGAACCCGTGATCCTCGGGCTCGGGCTCGCGCTGATCGCCAGCCCGGCCGCGTACTGGTCGTCGACGTACATCAGTACCGACGCCCCGTCGCTCGCGGTCGGCGCGGCGCTCGCGTTGCTCGTCGCCCGGTACGCGACCGGCAGTCGAGGGCTGTGGCTGTTCCCCCTCGTCGCCGCCGTCGGCGTCGCGTTCAAGGTGCAGAACATCGCTGCGGTCGGCATCGCCGCGCTCGCGGTGCTGTCGATCGCCGTCACCCGGGCCGTCCGGGAGCGCGGGCCGCGACGAGCAGTCGCCGTCCACGGGGTCGCCGACGGTGCGGTCGCCCTCGACGGGGTCGCCGACGGTGCGGTCGCCCCCGGCGAGGTTGCCGACGGTCGGGGAGCCTCCGGTGGGGTTGCCGACCACGTCGTGGCCGATCGCTCCGACGGGTTCTCCGTCGAGCCGGCGGACACGGAGCGCCGTCGCGGATGGGGGCAGGTCGTCCTGGCGACCGTCACCGACCGTGCCGTCTACCTCGCGGTCGGCAGCGCGCTCCTCGCCCTCGTCGTGCAGGTCGTCTGGCTGATCGTCCGTGCCGACATCCAGGCGGCGCCGCCGCCTTCGCAGGGCACCGAAAAGCCGTTGCACTTCGCGAACCTCGTCACCGAGAGCCTGAAGTTCCTGCAGGCGACCCCGCTCGACCCGACGGGACGCGAGAACGGCGTCGCGATCGGCACCGCGGGGATCCTGCTGTCGTGGCTCGTCATCGCGGGAGTCCTCGGCTGCATCGCCGCCGGCCCCGCACGGACCGGCATCCGACCGATCGCGTGGTCGTCGCTCGTCGTGGCGCTCGCACTCGGACCGCTTCTCGTGCTCGGGACGCTGAAGGTGTCCGGTTACTACTTCGAGCTCCCGAGCCGGTACGGCCTCTCGATGCTGCCGTTCTTCCTCGTGCTCAGCGGGGTGCTGTTCTCCCGGTACCGTGCCCCGTCCGTCCTGCTGTGCGCGGGTGGCGTGGTCCTGTTCGGCGCGTCGCTCCTCGGCTCGTGACCACACCGGTCGCGCCGAGCGGGGCGACCCTGGCTCGCTCTGCGGCGTGGTCGACGGGCGGCATCGTCGCGCAGGGTGTCGCCCGGCTCGCCTACACGGTGCTCATCGGACGGTTCTTCGGCTCGGCCGACCTCGGACACGCGAGCGCGCTGCTGTCGCTCTCGATCTTCGTGGCGTTGCTCTGGCCGACCGCTGCCGGCAACGCCCTGTCCCGCTACATCGCGCTCGCGATCTCCAGAGGCGACGACGACCGCGCCGTCGTCGGTCTCCTGACCCGCACGTGGGCGCTCGCGACCGTCGTCCTCGGGGCCGCCTCGGTGCCGATCGCCTGGGTGTGGACGCACGACGCGGTGCTCGCCGCGTCGGCGGCCTGGGTGGTTGCCGGGTACGGCGCCTACGCGTACGCCAGGACCGGGGCACTGGGCCGGGGTCTCGCGCGCCGCGTCGGGGTGCTCGACGTCTGCACGGGAGTGCTGGCGGTCGCCGGGTTGCTCGTTGTGGTCGCCGTGGACGACGCCTCGCTCGTCCTCGTCCCGATCTCGCTCGGCTACACCGTGTTCGCCGTGGTCTGCTGGCCGCGGTCCGTGCGTGGCGGCGTCGCGATGCCCCGCACCGGGGTCCTGTCCTTCACGGCGTGGAACGTCCTCGCCGGCCTGGCGACGAACGGACTCCTGCAACTCGCGATGATCAGTGCCGAGGTCTTCGCCGCGCCCGCACAGGTCGGCGTCTACGCGGCGGCGTTCACGCTCGCGACACCCGCGTCCATGGTCGGTCAGGCGGTCAGCCAGATCATCGTCCCGGCGTTCGCGCACGACCCGGGCTCCGGCAGCCTCCGTGACGGCAACCGGATGCGGGTCTTCCTGGTGTTCACCGCCGGGTGCGTGGTCGTGTTCGGCGCGGTCGCCCTCCTGGCGGGTGTGGTCATGCCGATCTTCTACCCGGAGCAGGGCGCCGCTGCCGTTCCCGTCCTCCGCGGGCTGCTCGTCGGGGTGTTCGTGTTCACCGTCGCGCTCGTCCCGGCAGCGTTCCTCCTGTCGGCCGGGCGCTCCGGCGAGGTCGCGCTGGCGTCGGTCACCGGGCTCGTCGTGGGGATCGTGGTGATCCTCGTGAGCGCACCGTTCGCACCGCTCACGGCCGGGACGAACGGGTTCGTCATCGGGTCGGTGTGCAGCCTGGTCGCACTCGTCGTCGTGGGACTGCGACGCCCTCTGGGGCACGCCGGCGGGTCGGCGACGAGCGCGTAGTCCGTCGTTCCGGCAGCCTGTCGGTCGTGCGACAGCCCGCCGCTACCGGGACGGTCGGTCGCTCCTGGTCAGAGCAGGCGACGGGCGACGGCCCAGTAGCCGCGCATCACCGCCTGCAACACCCCGGAGCCCGGCGGCAACGGAAAGACCTGCTGGTCGAGGACCGGGGTGAGGAGCCGCGCCATGGTGCGGTCGTCGACGGTCCTGGACCTGGCCACCTCGGCTCGGCGCCGACGGAGCCACGCACGGTTCGTGCGGATCCACTCCTGCGCCTGCCGGTGCTCGGCAGCCCACCCCTGGCCGCGTGCGACGAAGCCGAGTGCCACGCCGACGGCCCAGGTGGGGAGCGCGGTCACGGCGCGGAGCCTCGGCCCGTACAGCGTCGCCAGGAAGATCCGCCGGTTGCGCTCGAGCAGGAACATCTTGCGACTGTTCCGGCTGAACTCGTAGTGGTGGAGGACCACGGCGTCCGGCACGAACAGCACGCGGAGGCCGATCTGCCACGACCGCCAGCTGAGGTCGACGTCCTCGTGGTAGGCGAAGTAGGTGGCGTCGAAGCCGCCCAGACGGTCCCAGACCTCCCGGCGCAGGACGAGTCCAGCACCGGAGGCCGACGCGATCTCGCGCTCCACCTGGTGGTCCGCGGCTGGTTCCTCGAACGCTCCGGCCCAGCTCAGCCCGACGACGTGCACCGGGTTGCCGGCGGAGTTCATCAGCTCGGGTCGGTCGGCGAGACGGATGCTGCCGCTCGCGATCCCGACGTCTGGTCGGCTCGCGACCCGCACGAGCGCAGCGATCGCGCGGGGCTCGACCTCTGCGTCGGAGTTCACCAGGCACAGGAACGGGGCGTCAGCGGCCGCTGCGCCGTGGTTCACGCCACCCGCGAACCCGAGGTTCTCGTCCGGCACCAGGACCCGGAGGCGCGGGTCGTCCGGCAGGCTCGACACGGCATCGGACGTGCAGCCGTTGTCGACGAGGACCACGGAGACGTCGACGTCCTCCGAGGCGAGGACGGACCGGACCGCGTCGTGCAGCACGGGTTCGTCCCCGTACGCGAGCATCACGACCGACACCTGGGGCGCGGTCATCACCGGTCCTCGACCGACCGCCGACCGGCGACCGCGGCGTCCTCGAGCCGGCGGACCCGCTCCTCGAGCAGTGCCGAGTGCTCGGCGAGCACCCGGGTCTTCTCCTCGAGCACCGTGAGCTCCGAGCTCTGCGAGACCGAGACCATGAAGAGCAGGACCAGCGCGACGAAGAACCCGAGGTTCGTCGGCACCGAGAACCCGAGGAGGTGCGCAGTGGCGGTCAAGACGCTCGGGAAGACCGCGATCACGAGCGCGACCGTCCCTGCGGCGAGCCACCAGAGCGCGTGGCGTTCCCGCAGTCGCCGTCGTCGCAGCAGTTCCCCGACCGCGACGAGGACGAGGACGGCGACCACGATGCCGAAGACGTATGTGGTGATGCTCACGTTCCCGGTACCTCCTGCGCCCGGAGCGACAGCCGCGGACGCCACAGCGCGATCACGAGGGCCATAGCGGCACGCCCGAGGTAGATCATCGCCTTGAACGGCGCGTGCGACGGCGTGCCGGCGGCCCTGGCACGCATCGCGACGGGAATCTGCTCGATGGAGCACCCCGCACGCGCGGCGAGCACGAGGGACTCCACGGTGTCGCCGAGGTACTCGGCCGGGTAGTGCACCGCGAAGAGCTCGATCGCTCGCGGGCCGGCGCCCCGGAAGCCGGACGTCGTGTCCGTGAGCTTCGTCCGTGCGATCGACGAGACGACACGCGCGAGCACGACCATCGCCCAGCGCCGCGGCCCACGGCTCTCGTAGTCGCCGACACCGGCGAACCGGGCCCCGATCACGACGTCGTTGCGCTGCAACGCATCGAGGATCTGCGGCACACCGGCGGGATCGTGCTGCCCGTCGGAGTCCACCTGGACGACGTAGTCGAACCCGTGCTCGGCGGCGTACTTGAAGCCGGTGCGCATCGCGCCACCCACCCCGAGGTTGAACGGAAGGTCGAGCACGATCGCCCCTGCTCGTCGTGCGATCTCGGCGGTGTCGTCGCCGGAGCCGTCGTTGACGACGAGGATCGAGACGCCGGGGAGCGCCGCACGGACCTCAGCCACGACGTCGCCGACGGCGGCGCGTTCGTTGAATGCGGGCATGACGATCAGCGCCCGCTCGAGTGAGGACATGTGGGCGATCCTAGCCGGGGCGCGGAGCCGGGACGAACGCCTGCTCGGCGCGCCGCCGCTCGGCGCGTCTCGGTCCAGGGGAAGATGGTGCACCATGACCACCGCCGACGTCCTCGTCGTCATCCCCACCTACGACGAGGCGGAGAACGTCCGCGGCATCATCGACGTCGTGCTCCACGCCGTCCCCGGCGCGCACGTGCTGGTCGTCGACGACGGCAGCCCGGACGGCACCGGCGACGTCGTGGACTCGATCGCATCCGGGGACGACCGCGTCCACCTGCTCCGTCGCGCCGGCAAGCTCGGGCTCGGGAGCGCGTACGTCGCCGGCTTCCGCTGGGGCCTCGACCGCGGCTACGACCTCCTCGTCGAGATGGACGCGGACGGCTCGCATCCGGCCGATCGTCTGCCGGCGCTCATCGACGCCGTCACGAGCGACGAGGACGTCGCGCTCGCGATCGGTTCGCGCTGGACGCCAGGCGGGTCCGTCGTCGACTGGCCCTGGTACCGGCAGGCGCTGAGCCGTGGCGGGAACGCGTACGCGCGGGTCATGCTCCGGATCGACGTCAGGGACATCACCGCTGGGTTCCGCGTGTACCGCGCACCGACGATCGCCGCGATGGACCTCGACTCGATCGACTCGAAGGGCTACTGCTTCCAGGTCGACATGACGCTCCGCGTGCACGACCTCGGCGGCCGGATCGTCGAGGTGCCCATCCAGTTCCGGGACCGACTCCTCGGGGTCTCCAAGATGAGCCAGGCGATCGTCGTCGAGGCGATGCTGCGGGTCACGCAGTGGGGTCTGCAGCGACGCTTCGGGCGGGCGCCGGCGACTCGACGCTGACCTCGGCCTCGGCCTCGGCCATGGCCTCGGTCGTGGTGCCGATCGTGGTGCCGGGGTCGATGACGGTCTCCACGGTGCGGCGCACCGTCGGGGTCCTGAGGAACACGACCACCAGGACGACGAGCAGCGCGGCGCGCATCCACATCGCCGCCGTCATCATCTGCGACGCCCACGTGTCGCCGGTCACCCCGAGGGCCTGGTAGTACCCGCTCCGGAAGAAGCCAACGGTCAGGCAGACGTCGGTGACGAGGTAGGCCGCGATCCACCACCCGCCGAGCCGCAGCACGACGAAGAACGGCAGCAGCCAGAGCACGTACTGCGGCGAGTCGACCTTGTTGCAGACCATGTAGACGCAGAGCATCGCGGCGGACGCCTGGATCCACGGCGTCCGACCGGTCCGCGCACCGACGACGACGGTGACGACGAGCACCGCGAGGATGCCGAGCGCGGTGGACACGGTCGCGAGCATCGACATCGTGTCCTGGATCGGCGACGACAGGTCGGCTGACCGGGGGAGCAGACCGTAGTACCAGACCGAGAGGGTCGACGCCCCGATGGGGCGCTGGGCCTGGAACTGGAACACCGAGTACCAGCCCTCGAAGTTGACGACCATGAACGGCACGTTCGCGGCGAGGACCACCCCGACGCCGGAGCCCAGTGCGGTGAGGGCCCGCCGGAACCGCCCGGACAGGTCGAGGTCCCGGTCGAGCAGCGCGGCGAGCACCAGCGCCGCGAGGAACATCAGCGGGTAGAGCTTGAACGCGCCGCCGAACCCGAAGGCGGCGCCGGCGAGTGCCCAGCGGAGCAGCGGCGGCCAGGTCCGTGGTGCCGAGGTCGCGACGAGGAGCCCCGCGACCGTGCACAGCACCGGCAGCAGGTCCCAGTTGTAGGCGGAGTACAGCGCGAGCGGGGGTGTCGCGGCGAACACCCACGCGCGCCGACCGGCGATCCGCGCGAGCATCAGCGTCACGAGCACCGCGATCACCACGGCGACGGCGGCCGTCACGACGAGGAACTGCTTCGCCGAGTCCGCGGGCAGCGCGGTGATCCACACCCAGATCCCGGTGAGCGTCGGGTACTCGACGGTGCCTCCCCCGAGCCGGGGCGGATCGCCGCGCCACGTCCCGAACACGTACGGGAAGACGTGTGCGCCGAGCTCCCGCTGGTTCCAGAGCGACACGACGTCGGACCAGCACCCGTACTGGTTGACGTACGCGCTCCGCGAGACGTCGGCCGGGCGCGGGACGGTGCAGAGGAGCTTCTGGCCGAGGTTCAGGACGCAGAACAGCGCTGCGACGACGCACATCGCGATGCGTTCGGGGAGACGGGGGTGCACCCGCCAAACCTACCGAACGGTGTCGTCAGCCATGGTGCTCCACGCGCGGCAGCAACCGTCGCCACGACCGGCGCCGCGCCGCGACGACGAGCACCGTCGTGAACACCATCAGCCCCGCGCCGTGCAGCAGGTAGCTCTCGGCCGTGCTCGTGACCGCGAGGAGCACGAGGATCGCCGCCGGCCAGACGTAGGCGACACCGGGGAACGTCGTCGCCGTCACCCAGGTGCGTGCGAACGCGAGGCCCGCGGCCACGAGGAGGATGAGCATCCCGGCGAGGCCGATCTGCAGCCAGGCGTCGACGAATGCGTTGAGCCCCGAGGTGTACCGGACCCCTGCCGGGTCGACCAGGACGGCGAACGGGACGACCTCCTCCCGCGGCCAGGTCCCGACCCAGCCCCAGCCCTGGATCGGGTACTGCGCGATCAGCTGACGGATCTGCGACCAGAGCGCCAGACGGGTGGCGCTGCCCCCTGCTGCACCGATCTCGGCGAGCAGCCTGCCGCGGACGAGGAACGCGAGGACTGCCACGACGAGGACGAAGACCCCGAGGACCGTGTTGACGATCGGCCGGGTGGTGGGTCGTGCGTGTCGGAGGGACCAGAGCGCGAGCGCGGTCACCGAAAGGGCGATCATCGCGAGCCCGGTGATCGGCGACTGGACGAGCATGAGCGCGATCACCGCCATGGCGACGGACCCGATGGCCCGCCACCTGGTCACGGAGCGGGTGAGGAACTCGACCACGAATGTGACGAGCGCGGTCGCGGCGACGAACCCCATGAAGTTGCGGGTGCCGCCGATGCCCTGGATCGGACCGCCGTACGCGATGTCGCCGTGGATGCCGAAGGCGGGGAAGGGCACGTCGAGCACCAGTCCGGAGAGGACCTCGAGCCCGAGTGCGACGACGAGCAGGATGCGGAAGGCGTCGCCGGCCGCGCGGATGACCTGCACGAGGTCGCGGCCGAGTGCCAGGTAGAGCCCGAGCCCGACGAAGCAGACCGTCGCGACGAAGCCACGGAGGGCGACCCACGAGTACTCGCTCCACAGCACGCTGAGCGCGCAGTACCCGACGAACGCCAGGAGCGACAGGGGGAGCACGCCGTGCCACTCGATCCGGTAGCGCTGTCCGAGGAGACTCAACCCGGCGAGGACCACGAGCGTCACGAGGACCGCCCACGTGCCGGCGGTGCCCACGAGCGTGGACACGGCCGACTGCCCGAAGGCGAAGAGCAGGACGACGGTCGCGAGCGCCTGGCTGAATCGACCGCCGGCGGAGAACCCGATCCAGGCGGAGAGGTACCGACGCGCGAGCGCTCGCCTGGTCACCCTGCCGTCCGTCACGTCCCCATCCTCTCGCACCCGGCGGGGTGCGGCGCCGTCCTCATCGCGGTGCGTCGATATCGCGCCACGCGATACTGCCGGTAGGTTTGCTGGTCGATGAGACCCGACTCCAGGCAGCGCACCATCGGACGTGCCGCCGCGCTGCTGCTCGGCGCGGTGCTCGTCGGGCTCGGCGCCGCCGCGCTCGCGTGGTACCGGCTCGGACCGATCGCGCGTGGGACCGCGTGGGCCGAGGACGGTGGGCTCTTCCTCCGCGAGCGACTGCAGTACGGCGTCGACGGCACGCTGCTGCGACCGTACGCCGGGTACCTGCACCTCCTCCCGCGCCTCGTCGTCGACCTCGCCGTGCACCGGCCGATCGAGCAGTACGCGCTCACGGTGTCCGCGTCCTCGTGCGCGATCGTCGGTGTGGTCGCGGGCGCGGTCTTCCTGCTCGCCAGGGACCTCGTGCCGGCCTGGCCCCTCCGGCTCGTGCTCGCCGCGGTCCCCGTCGTGTTCCCGCTCGCACCGTTCGAGATCAGCGGGACGGCGGCGAACCTGCACTGGTACATGCTCGTCCTCGTCCCCTGGCTGTTCGCGTACCGCGCCCGCACCTGGGTCGGATCCGCCGTCGTGGCGGTGCTCGCACTGTTCGCGGTGCTCACCGAGCTGCAGACGGTCGTCTTCGTGCCCCTGCTGCTGCTCGCCTGGCTGCCGTTCCGCTCTGCGGATGCGCGGCTCCAGGGGCTCCGCGCGCTCCCCGTCACGGTGGTGGCGCTCGCAGCGGGGGCCGCGCAGGTCACCGTGTCGCTGACGACCCCGCGGGTGTCACGTCCCGGGGACCCGACGCTCGCCGACGTCACCCACGGCTACCTGCTGCAGCCGGTCGCCGCGATGGCGAACCGGGACATCGCTGCCGTCGGCCGCCTCGTGGCCGCGAACGGGTGGTGGGTGCTGCTCGTGCCGGCCGCCGCCGTCGCGGTCTTGCTCGTCGTCGCACTCGTGGTCGCCGCGTGGCGGGCCCGCGTGCTCCTCGTCGCGCTCGCCGGTGGGTCGGCGGTCGTGTGGACCGCTGCCCTCGTCGCCAACGCCTCGGCGAACGCCGGCTGGGGGACGCTCGACCCGGCCGGGCTCGGTGCGCTGGTCCCCACCCGGTACGCCGCAGCCTCCGGCATGCTGCTGCTGTCCGCCGTGGTGCTCGCCGCGGCCGTGCTGGCTGATCGACGGTCGTGGTCGCGGCCGGTGGACGCGCTCGCCGGCCGGACGGGAGGCGCGGTGCGCGTCACCGGGGCGATCGTCGGCTGGTGCGTGGTCGCCGTGGTCGTCGCGGCAGCCGTCGCGAACGTGGCCCCCGGTCCGTCGCAGCGTGCGGACGGCCCGCTGTGGGCACCGCAGGTCGCGTCGTCGGTCGCGGGGTGCCGGGCCGACCCGGACGCGTCCGTGTCGGTCAAGACGGCCCCGTGGGGCGCGCAGGTGCCGTGCACGCTGGTGCTGCTCGACCGCTGAGCACCCGGCGTCGTCCGGGTACCGGGCGGTTCAGCGCGTGGCCGCCCAGCGGAACTCGCGCCTCGCCGGCGGCGTGCGCGGGCCGTCGCCGACGGAGACGGGCTCTTCGCCCACCAGGACGATCCTCGACTTGATCGCGATGAGGGCGAAGAGGACCCAGTTGCCCTGGTAGAGCAGGCGCGACTCGGCGAAGGACTGCACGAGCAGCGCGACGACGACGAGCAGCGGGAAGAGCGACACCGGGTCGAAGGGACGGGGCAGCTGGTCGGCGCCGTACCCGATCCGCGTGGCGCAGGACCACGACCGGCTGAGCGTCGTGAGGGCGTAGAGCGCGAAGAGGAGCAGCCCGATCAGTCCGGTCTGCATCCAGACGTCGAGGAACGCGTCGTGCGCCTGCAGGTAGGTCACGCCCTTGCGCGGTGCCAGGTCGGCGAGCTGGTGGATGCTCGGCCACCAGTACCCGATCCAGCCCCAGCCGACGACGGGGTGCTGGTCGATCATCCCGAGCACGGCCGACCAGATGTCGCTCCGGCCGGTGAAGTCCGAGCTCTTGCCGAGCAGGCCGGCGATCGTGCCCCTGGCCAGGACACCGACGACGACCACGACGACGGCGAACGCTGCGATGAGCAGGTACCGCGGTGTCCGGCGCTCGGTCGGGACGCGGCGGACGAGCACGGCGAGCGCGAACGCCACCGCAACGACGGCTGCGGCGACGATCACGGTCGACGAGCGCGTCAGGAGGAACACCGCTGCGGCGACCACGAGCCACCCGATCGCGCGGTTCCTGCCCATCCGGCCCTCGGCGAACTGCACGGCGACGGCGATCGCCGCGAGGAGCGCGACCATCGCGAGCAGGTTGGCGTTGCCGGGGAACCCCTGGATGCGCCCGCCCGTGAACAGCTCGGCACGGGAGAAGTAGAAGGCGTCGGGGATCTTGCGGTCGCCGTAGTGCGTCCAGATCGGCGCGATGGGGTGGCGCACGACCACGGCGACCACGGCCTCGAAGAGGAGCGACAGGCCGAGGACCCAGCGCAGCGCGGCGCTGACGGCGTCGAGGATGCGCCGCCACGTCAGCGTGGAGGCGATCGCGAAGGCGACGAGCACGCAGAGGAGTTGGGCGGCCATGCTCGCGAGCGTCGCGGCACGCCAGTGCGACCAGGCGACCGAGACCAGGCACCAGGCGAGGAACAGCCACAGTGCCCTCGGGGTCCGCGCGACGGTCGGCTTCGCCCGGACGACGATCGTGATGCCCCACGCTGCCTCGAGCGCCCAGACGACGGCTGCGCCGTACCAGGTCAGCATGTTCGGGACGGCGTCGCCGGCGAACATCGTGAAGAGGATCGTTGTGGCGAAGGCGAAGGCCTCGCGCTCGGGTACGGTGCCGCGCGCGATGGGCCAGGTGTTCGTCACTCGGACAGGGTAGCGCCGCTCACCGCCCGAGCGAGCCGAGCGCCTTCGCGATGTCGGCACCGAGATAGGGCGCCAGGGTCGTCGCGAAGGTCGCCGTCAGGTGCGTCGGATCGCGGTGGACCAGCACGCCGCCGATCACGGCCGGACAGGACGTGGCCGTGCAGTACGAGTCCGTCAGGTCGACGAAGCGCGCCCGGTCACCGATCGCCTCGACGGCCTGCTCGGAGCCGTCGAAGGACGACAGCGCCTCGTCCCGTGGCACGTCGCACGCCGTGGTCGTCGGGCCGGTCATCTGCCCCATGCAGGTCATCACGTCGTCGTGGGCGACCGGGTTGTCGCGGATCGCGATCACCGGGATGCCCGCATCGGTCGCGGTGCGCCAAGCCTGGACCATGCCGTCCACGGTCGCCTGGTCGGACGATGTCCCGGCGGGCGGGATCACGGGTGACTTCGTGGTCGCGTGCGTCACCACGATCGCGTCGAGGTCCTTCTGCCCGCGGATCCAGTCGAGCGCGGACCGCTTCCACGTGTCGCACCAGTCCGTGTAGGTCTGCGACGGCGCCCACTGTTCGGCCGTCGTCAGGTAGCAGCCGATGTGCCCGGCGACGTCGATGCGCCAGTTCCGCTCCTTCGCGATCGCCTCGTACGCGCTCAGCAGGGCGTTGTTGTGCGAGTCACCGATCGCCGCGATGTGCTTCGTGTAGCCGCTCTTCGGACCCAGGCTGCACACGTTGAAGTCGGCGTTCTTGCTCGACCAGCACGCGCCGCGGTTGACGTCGTCCTTGCCGGCAGCGGCGGGAGTGGGCACCCGCACGTCCGCGAGCTTCGGGTTCACGCAGGGGTGGGCGCTCCCGATCCGGGCAGCGGCGCCGAAGCAGTCCACGTCGCCGGTCTCGAGCGACTTCTGGAACGCCGCCGCCTGGACCTGCTGGACCTGGAGCGCGCCGAGGGTCGAGGCGCCGAGCGCGACGACGAGCACCGTGCTCAGCGCTCCGTACAGCGCGACACGACGCGGGCGGAGCGCACGGACCCAGGTCGAGAACCGCAGCGGTTCCTCGACGAAGAGCGTCGTCACGGCGGCGATGACGAGCGAGGCGACGAGGATCGCGACCTTGCTCCGCGTGCCGAGCGGGTGCCCGGTGGCGATCGGCAGCAGGACGACGGCCGGCCAGTGCCAGAGGTACACGGCGTAGGAGATCCGGCCGAGGAACGCGACGGGCGCGAAGCGGCCGAGGACGTCGAGTCCCGAGCGGGCGCCGAGCAGGACGACCAGCGTCGCTCCCGCGACCGGGAGGAGCGCGGCGATGCCGGGGAACGCCGTCGCCGGGGTGATCACGACGAGCGACGCGAGCAGCAGTGCGACACCCAGCCACGAGCCTCCCGTCCGGACCAGCCTGGCCACCTGCGTGCGGGGAGCCGCGAGCGTGACGGTGGACGCGAGCCCGCCGAGCGCGAACTCCCACGCACGCGTCGCCGTGGAGAAGTACGCGATGCCGGGGGCCGTGCGGGTCTCGACGACGCACCAGACGAGCGACACGACGACCACCGCTCCGAGCAGCACCCGGGCGGTGCGGACCGGGGCATGCCACCTCGTGCGGCGGAGCACCAGCGCGAGTAGCACGAGCAGGATCGGCAGCGCGATGTAGAACTGCTCCTCGACCGACAGCGACCAGAAGTGCTGGAACGGCGACGGCTGGTTGTCCGACGCCAGGTAGTCCACCGAGTCGGAGGCGAGCTGCCAGTTCTGCACGTAGATCGTCGACGCGATGAGCTCGCGACCGTACTGCCCCCAGAGTGTGCTCGGGACCAGCACGAGGACGGCAGCACCCGTCGCGAGCAGGGTCAGGAACGCCCCGGGGAGCAGACGCTTCGCCCGCCGCGACCAGAACCGGCCGAGCGCGATCCGCCCGGTCGCGGTCTGCTCGCGGAGCAGGTGCCCGGTGATGAGGAAGCCGGAGATGACGAAGAAGACGTCGACGCCGACGAACCCCCCGGGGAGCCGGTTCGGCCAGAGGTGGTAGAGCACCACGGCGAGCACGGCGAAGGCGCGGAGCCCCTGGATGTCCCACCGTGTGGTGTCGGGCCGGGTGGCGTCGGGACGGCGGCGAGTGGCGGCGGGCTGGTCAGACATCGCGGAAAGTCTATGTATCGCGAATCGTGCCAGTGCGCAGGAGGCGGCTTGACGGTCGTGCCCGATACGCTTCGGGGCATGTTCCTCGGCATCACCAACACGGCGCGCGACTACGCGTGGGGATCGGTCACCGCGATCCCAGAACTCCTCGGCCGGACCGTCACCGGCGCCCCGCAGGCCGAACTCTGGCTGGGCGCGCACCCCGGCAGCCCGAGCGTCGTCGTGAACCCGGCGATGGTCGGTGGCGCGGACACCGTCCTCGACTGGATCGCCGCGGAACCGGAGACCGCGCTCGGCGCCGGGCGCACCGGGCTGCCGTTCCTGCTGAAGCTCCTCGCCGCCGCCGCACCGCTGTCCCTGCAGGCGCACCCCACCCCGGAGCAGGCACGAGCGGGGTACGAGCGCGAGAACGCGGCTGGCGTCCCGCTCGACGACCCCGCCAGGAACTACAAGGACCCGTTCCCGAAGCCGGAGCTCGTGGTCGCGCTGAGCGAGCGGTTCGAGGCCCTGAGCGGGTTCCGGCCGATCGAGTCGACGCTCGCCGACGTCGAGGTACTCGACGCGGACAGCGGACGCCTCGGCCCGCTCGTCGCACACCTGCAGCAGGGGCTCGAGGACACCGTGCGCTGGCTCGAGACCGCTGACCCGTCCGCCCTGGCGATCGTCGACGCCGTGGGCCACCTCGCCACCGACGCGGTCGCAGCGGGGGACGTCAGCCCGAACCTGGCCACCGCCGCTGCGCTCGCCGAGCGCTACCCGGGCGACCCCGGTGTCGTGGTCTCGCTGCTCATGCACCGCGTGACGCTCGCGCACGGCGAGGCGATGTACCTCCCGGCCGGCAACATCCACGCGTACCTCGACGGCCTCGGCATCGAGCTCATGGCGCCGTCCGACAACGTCCTGCGCGGGGGGCTCACGCCGAAGCACGTCGACGTGCAGGAGCTGCTGCACGTGCTCGACTTCACCGCCTACCCGGCGCCGGTGCTCGTGCCGGAGCCGCTCGCCTCCGGTGTCGACCGGTTCGCGCCGGACGGCGTCGGCTTCGCGCTCGTCCGCGTGACCGGCGACGGCAAGCCCGTGGGGCTCGGCACCGGTGGCGTCGCGCCGCTGTCCGGCCCGTCGATCGCGATCTGCACCGAGGGCGTCGTGACACTCGTCGGCGCCCAGTCCGCGACGCTGCTGCGGCAAGGGGAGTCGTGCTTCATCACGCCGGACGAAGGCGACGTGACCGTCGAGGCCGACTCGACCACCGGGCTCACGTCGACCGTCTTCATCGCGACGGGAACCAGCGAGTGACGGGAACCAGCGAGTGACGGGCACCAGCGAGTAGCGACGAGCGGGTTCGCGCACCGGGTGCGCGGGAGTCCGCGTCACGCGGTCCGCTAGCGTGGCTGGCATGAGTTGGCTGGTCACCGGCGGTGCCGGGTACATCGGATCCCACGTCGTCCGCGCGCTCGGCGCAGACGGCATCGACACCGTCGCGCTGGACGACCTCTCGAGCGGCTTCCGCGCGTTCGTCCCGTCGGACGTGCCGTTCGTCGAGGGCACGATCCTCGACGCCGACCTGCTCGCGCGGACGATCCGGGAGCACGACGTCACGGGCGTCGTGCACGTCGCCGGGTTCAAGTACGCGGGCGTCTCGGTCGAGCGTCCGCTGCACACCTACGAGCAGAACGTCACCGGGATGGCGACGCTCCTGCGGGCGATGGCCGACGCGGACGTCGACAAGGTGGTGTTCTCGTCGAGCGCCGCGGTGTACGGCACGCCGGACGTCGAGTCGGTCGTGGAGTCCACCGCGAAGAACCCGGAGTCGCCCTACGGCGAGTCGAAGCTCATCGGCGAGTGGCTGCTCCGGGACATGGAGGTCGCCCGCGGGTTCACCACCACGTCGCTCCGTTACTTCAACGTCGTCGGGTCGGGCGAGCCGGACCTCTACGACGCGAGCCCCCACAACCTCTTCCCGCTGGTGTTCGACGCGCTCCTCGCCGGCAAGACCCCCCGGATCAACGGCGACGACTACGCCACCCCCGACGGCACCTGCGTGCGGGACTACGTGCACGTCGCCGACCTGGCGCACTCGCACGCCGTGGCGGCACGGAAGCTCGAGGCGGGGGAGCTGCTCGACCGCGCGTACAACCTCGGCAGCGGCGACGGCGTCAGCGTCCGCCAGATCATGGACGCCATGGCCAGGGGAACCGGCATCGCCTTCGAGCCCGAGGTCGCCCCGCGCCGCCCCGGCGACCCGGCACGCATCGTCGCGACCGGCGAGGCCGCATCCCGCGACCTCGAGTGGGCGATGCGCCACACCCTCGACGAGATGGTCACGAGCGCCTGGGAGGCCCGCCGCCGCGTGGCGTAGGGCCCGCGTCCCGCGCACGGCGGTGCCCGCCTCCGTGTCCCGGTTTGCGCCCAGCCACGAACATCGCGCCCCGTCACGACGGGGCGCGATGTTCGCATGGGGGCGCAACGCAGCTCGGCGCGCCCGCGGTGCCCCCGCGACAGCCCCCGCACCGCACCCCGTTGTCCCCCGAGACGCCGACAGAACCGGCGCGACACGCCCGAATGGGGGACATGACACGCCGGAACGGTCAGTGCCTTCTATGATCCGCGACTTGACTCCGACGAATCACACCGCTGTAATTACAGGCAACGACACGCTGCGACAGGCGGCGACAGCGAGACGAACCAAGGGGTGATCAGGGTGAGCGGTTCCGACTTCCACGCCGGAGTTCCAGAGGACTGGCACGTCGACCCCGTGGCGCTCGGCGTCCCGGGTGTCCGCCGAGCCGCTGGCGACGACGAGGAGAACCCGCTTGCCTGGCAGGTCGACTCCCTCTGCGCGCAGACCGACCCGGAGGCCTTCTTCCCCGAGAAGGGCGGCTCGACGCGGGAGGCGAAGAAGATCTGCACCTCGTGCGAGGTCCGGGCCCAGTGCCTCGAGTACGCGCTCGAGAACGACGAGCGCTTCGGCATCTGGGGCGGCCTCTCCGAGCGCGAGCGTCGCAAGCTCCGCAAGCGCGCGTAGCCGCGTAGCCGCCCTGGAGGCTGGACGAACGTCCGCCCCGCACCATGCGTTGATCGTCCCCACAGGTTCACGGCACGCCGTCCCGTCGGGCTGTGGCCGGGCCTCCAGACCGTAGAGTGACGCCCGTCATGCAGCCCAGTTCCGCTCAGCCCCGTGTCACCGCGATCCTCGTCTGCGCGAACGGTGCCGACCACCTCGACCGGACGCTGGCCGCCCTCGCGAACCAGACCCGCCACCCCGAGAACCTGGTCGTCGTCGACGTCGGTTCCACCGACGGGTCGACCGCCGAGCTCGAGTTCGGCGGATCCGCCCAGCTCACCAGGATCCCCGCCGGGCGTTCCTTCGGTGACGCGGTCGCCGCGGGCGAGAAGGCTGCCCCGCACCCCGAGTCCGACGAAGCGGTCGACGAGTGGCTCTGGCTGGTCGGTCACGACAACGCGCCGGCGCCGACGGCACTGGCCGAGATGCTCGCGGCCGTCGAGATCGCCCCGTCCGTGGCGGTCGCCGGCCCGAAGCTCGTGGACGACGAGGACCCCTCCCGCATCCGCGCGTTCGGCGAGAGCATGACCCGGTTCGGCCGCTCGCTGGTGCTCGTGCAGGACGAACTCGACCAGGGGCAGCACGACCGGAACACCGACGTCCTGGCGGTCGCCGCCGGCGGCATGCTCGTGCGCCGCTCCGTGTGGGTCGCGCTCGGCGGCTTCGACCAGGCGCTGCCCGACGTCGACGCCGCACTCGACTTCTGTGTGCGCGTGCGCCTCGCTGGCAACCGCGTCGCGGTCGTCCCCGATGCGCGGATGACGAGCGCCGGCCCGATCGAGGAGTTCGGCCGCAAGCGCGTCTCCGAAGGTCGTCGCGTGCGCCTGCACCGGCAGGCGCAGCTGCACCGCCGCATGACGTACGCATCGGCCGGGGTGCTCTGGATCCACTGGCTCACGCTCGTGCCGTTCGCACTCGGCCGTGCGATCGGGCACCTCGTCGCGAAGCACCCGGCAGCGGTGTCCGGTGAACTGGCCGCAGCGTTCGCCGTGGCCTTCGGCGGCGGCGCAGGTCGGTCCAGGACGGCACTGGCACGCACGAAGAAGCTCGGATGGGCGGCGGTCGAGCCGCTGCGCGTCAGTTGGCGCCGCGTGCACGAACGGCGCACGACGTCGCGCGACGTCGAGCTCGCGCGGGTGGAGGACGCACCGATCGCCCGGGCGTCGTTCCTCGGCGACGGCGGCATCTGGGTCGTCCTCGCCGCTGCCGTCCTCAGCGTCGTCACGCTCTTCCCGCTGCTCGGCTCCCCGGCGCTGACCGGCGGTGGCCTGCTGCCGCTCTCGACGACGGTCGGACAGCTCTGGCAGAACGTCGGCTACGGCTGGCACACCCTCGGCACCGGGTTCACCGGGCCGAGCGACCCCTTCGCCGCGGTGCTCGCCGTGCTCGGGTCGATCGTCTTCTGGTCGCCGTCCACCGCGGTCGTCGTCGTGATGCTGCTCGCCTTCCCGGTGTCGGCGCTCGGTGCGTGGTTCGTGGTCCGCAAGGTCACGACCCGCACGTGGGTGCCCGTCATCGGTGCGGCGCTGTACACGATCGCGCCGTCGCTCGTCGGGGCCGTCACGACCGGCCACCTCGGTGCCGTGATCGCCCACGTGCTCCTGCCGTGGCTCTTCCTCACCGTGCTCGAGGCGCACCGCTCGTGGGCGTCGGCGTCCGGTGCGGCCCTGCTCTTCGCCGGCGTCGCCGCGTCCGCGCCGTCGCTCCTGCCCGTGCTGCTCGTCGGGTGGCTCGTGGCGCTCGGCATCGGCTGGCGCCACGCGCACCGCCGGGTCTTCATCGCGGTCCCCGCCGCGGTGCTCTTCCTGCCGCTCGTGCTGACCCAGCTCGCCCGCGGCAACGTGCTCGGGATCTTCGCCGACCCCGGCGTGCCGTCCGCGACCAGGGCCCCCTCCGCGCTGCAGCTCGCGATCGGGCAGCCGCTGCCGGACTGGAACGGGTGGCTGCCGGTCAGCGAGCCGCTGTCCCTCGTCCTCGCGGCGCTGCCGATCGCGCTGGCGATCCTGGCGCTGCCGATCGCGGTGACCGCGCTCGGCTCGATGCTCGGCCACCGCTGGTCCGTGGCCGGCGCCGCGCTCATCGCCGCGCTCCTCGGCTTCGCCACCGCGTTCGCCGCCACCCACGTCACCGTGACCGGCGTCGGCTCGACCACCACCATCGTGTGGCCGGGCAGCGGGCTGACCGTGTACTGGCTGGCGATCGTCCTCGCGGCCTGCATCGGCATCGACACCGTGCCGCGGCAGGCCCCGGTCATCGGGCTCGTCGCGACGGTCTTCGCCGGGGTCGCCGTCGCGCCGGCGTTCGCGGCGTTCTACCTCGGCAACGCGGTGATCCAGCCGACCACCGGCCGGGTGCTGAGTGCCTACGTGAACGCCGAGGCGCAGGCGAACCCCGACGTCGGCACCCTCGTCGTCGATCCGCAGACCGACGGCTCGCTCGCGGTCTCGCTCGAGCGCGGACAGGGCTCCACGCTCGACGACCAGTCCACGCTCGACGCCACGGCGCTGTCGCTGTCGCCGTCCGGGTCACGCCTGGCCACCCTCGCGGGGAACCTCGCCAGCCGGAGCGGCTACGACCCGCGTCCCGCGCTCAAGGAGCTCGGCGTGAGCTTCGTGCTGCTCGACGACGCCCCGGCGGACGACCAGGCGAAGGCCGTGCACGACCGCGCTGCCGGTGCGATCGGGCAGAACGCGCTCTTCACCAGCATCGGTGAGACCACGAGCGGTCAGCTGTTCCACTACGAGGGCGACGTCGACCGCACGGGTACCGGGTCGGCCGCCGCGAAGACCACCCACGTGCTGTACCTCGTGGTCCTCGGGGTGGTGTTCGGCGCGGCAGCACTCCTCGCCGTCCCGACCGCCCCGCGCCGGCGCCGTGCCACCTCGAACGTCATCGAGGCTGAGGAACCCGCCACCACCTTCGACGAGGAGCGCGACGAATGAGCACCACCCCCGCGCGCCGCTGGATCGTCCGCGGCACGGCGACCGCCATCGCGGTGGTCGTCGCCGTCGGCACGATCGGAGCCGCCCACGCGTTCGGGACCACCGAGGCCCCCGGCAGACCGGCCGGACGCACGGTGACCCCGGTGCCGGCCGACGCCGAGCGCGTGTGCGCCGGCAGCGCCCTCCGGCTCTCCGACGACGCCGGGAACGACGCGACGAAGGCGACCACGGTCGGGACGGCCACGGTGGCGACGGCCACGACGGGGGAGTCCGTCGAGCGATCCGACCTGGCGTCGAGCACGAACGGCAGTAGCGACCCGACCCTGCTCACCGCGCCAGCGGGCGACACCACCCCGCAGGTCGCCGGCTCGAGCTACCAGAACGTGTCGAACGGCGACCTCGTCGGCGTGGCAGCCGCGTCGTGCGACGACCCGTCGCAGTCGACGTGGCTCGTCGGCGGCTCGACCGAGACCGGCCGCACCAGCCTCATCACCCTGTCGAACCCGACCGACGTGAACGCCACCGTCGACCTGTCGATCTACGACGGCACGGGCACCGTCAGTGCTCCCGGCACCACGGGCATCGTCGTCGCGCCGAACTCGCAGAAGGTCGTGCCGCTGTCCGGGTTCGTTTCGGACCAGGGCTCGACGGTCGTGCACGTCACCTCCTCCGGCGGGCAGATCGTCGCGCACATGCAGGAGACCGTCGTCCGCACGCTGACCCCCGGTGGGTTCGACATCGTCTCCGGCGGTGCGGCCCCGTCGCGCAGCCAGGTCATCCCCGCCGTCGTCCTCCGCGGAGCCCAGGAAGCCCAGCGCGGCGACGACACCGCTGATGCGGCCCCGATCGTCCGGCTGTTCGTCCCCGGTGACAAGGCCGCTCGCGTCACGCTCGGGATCACCACCGCGGACGGCGGCGGCACGACGGTGAACACCACCGCGGAGCCCGGCGTGGTCACGGACGTCTCGCTCGACGACTTCCCGGACGGCCGGTACTCGTTCTCGGTGAGCTCGACGGAGCCCGTCGTGGCGGGTGCCAGGACGACGACGCCGACCGACCACGACTGGACGGACCTCGGTTGGTTCGCCTCGGCCGAGCCGCTCGGCGCGAAGGCGATCACGTCGGTCGCGCCTGGCGACGGTGCCCGGCTGAACGTCGTCAACCCGACCACGGAGGACGCGACGGTCGTCATCCGGTCCGGCGACGACCGGAAGTCCGTCCGCGTGCCGTCCGGTTCCACCGAGACGGTCGGCGTGGACACCGCCAAGCAACTGACGATCACCGGTGCGAAGGGCCTCGTCGCCGGGATCACGTACCAGGGTGACGACGGCGTGGCCGGCTTCCCGATCCGCCCCGAGACCGAGGTCTCCACCCCGGTGCGCGTCTACCCCTGACTCTCAGGCGCCCTCACCAGTGGCGGTAGCGGTCGGGAGCCAGGTCCCACGGGTCCTTGTCGATGAGTTCGGCGACGGCACGGAAGACCGCGGTCTCCACGATGATCCGTCGGTCGACGTCGTCCTTCTCGGGGGAGCGGGTCACCCGTTCGACGGGGATCCGGAAGACGGTCACCCGGCGCTCGGCGTGGTCCACCCGCCACCGCGGCATGCTGTCGGGAAGCGTCGGGTCGGTCGGCATGTCCGCCACCTGGAAGACGACGCCGTGCAGCTCGTCCGGCCACAACCCGAGCAGGTAGTGCGCGGTGTCGCCGACGATGCGGTCGAACGCCTCTGCCCTCGTGATGATCGGAGCGAGATCAGGACCGGTGACGCTCGACCGGTACCCCCGACCGTGGCGTGAGCGCCCTCGGCCACGGTCGACCGGGGTGACGAGACGGGGCTTGCGGCGCATCCCCACATCGTACGCGGCGGGCCGTCCACCGCCTGGTTCGGTAGGGTCGTCGACGGTATGGACGTACGGATCTGCAGCAAGGTCGCCTGTGGCGCGAGCGCATCGTCGACCCTGACGTACGACTACGGCGACTCGATGGTCGTCGTCGGCCCGCTGTCCACCCGCGTCGAGCCGCACGGCTACGACCTCTGCGCGCGGCACGCCGCGCGCCTGCGGGTGCCGCAGGGCTGGCACGTCATCCGGCGCGAGCCGCTCCGCGAGGAACGCCCGACCGACTGACCGGCACCCCGAGGCGACCACGCACCGGACCGGCGGCGCGGGACGGCCCCGACCCGGGCCTCCCGGCCGACACGCCCCCATCTGCTCGAAGCGCCCCGCTCGGCACGAGGCGCCGCCGGATCCTGCGGCGTCTCGAGCGCGGAGCGGCGCCTCAGCGAATCGCGCCGGCCCCGGACGGGAGGCCGTGTCCGCGCCCGTGACGCCGCTCACGATCACCGTGGGACACTGGACCACATGCCCACCGAAACCCAGGCCGCAGCTCCGTTCCGCGTCGCCGACCTCGGCCTCGCCGAGGCCGGTCGTCACCAGATCCGCCTCGCCGAGAACGAGATGCCGGGGCTCATGGCGCTCCGCGAGGAGTTCGGCGCATCGCAGCCGCTCGCCGGCGCGCGCATCGCCGGGTCGCTGCACATGACCGTGCAGACCGCCGTGCTCATCGAGACCCTGACCGCGCTCGGCGCCCAGGTCCGGTGGGCGAGCTGCAACATCTTCTCCACCCAGGACGAAGCCGCCGCCGCGATCGCCGTCGGCCCGACCGGCACACCGGACGCACCAGCCGGCGCCCCGGTGTTCGCGTGGAAGGGCGAGACGCTCGAGGAGTACTGGTGGTGCACCAACCGGATCTTCGACTGGAGCGCCGAGGCCGCTGCCGCCGGAGCCGACTGGGCTGGCCCGAACCTGATCCTCGACGACGGTGGTGACGCGACGATGCTCGTGCACACCGGTGCCGACGCCGAGGCCGCCGGTGCCGTACCCGCAGCGGGCGACGACGCCAGCGCCGAGTACCGCATCGTGCTCGACACGGTCGCCGCCTCGCTCGCCGAGTCCTCGGACCGCTGGACCCGCATCGCCGCGGACATCCAGGGCGTGACCGAGGAGACCACCACCGGCGTCCACCGGCTGTACGAGCTGGCACGCACCGGTGAGCTGAAGTTCCCGGCGATCAACGTCAACGACTCGGTCACCAAGTCGAAGTTCGACAACAAGTACGGTATCCGGCACTCGCTGCCCGATGGTCTGAACCGTGCGACCGACGTGCTGATCGGCGGCAAGGTCGTTTTCGTCGTGGGCTACGGCGACGTCGGCAAGGGGGCGGCGGAAGCGCTCCGCGGCCAGGGCGCGCGCGTCATCGTGTCCGAGGTCGACCCGATCTGTGCGCTGCAGGCATCGATGGACGGCTACCAGGTCGCTCGCCTGTCGGACGTCATCGACCAGGTGGACATCGTCGTGACGTGCACGGGCAACCTCGGCGTCGTGGGCGTCGACGACATGCTCGGCCTCAAGCACCTGGCGATCGTCGCGAACGTCGGACACTTCGACAACGAGATCGACATGGCCGGCCTCGAGGCACTGCCCGGCGCGGAGAAGATCGAGATCAAGCCGCAGGTGCACGAGTGGCGGCTGCCGACCGGACGCTCGATCCTGGTGCTCAGCGAGGGGCGTCTGATGAACCTCGGCAACGCCACCGGGCATCCGTCGTTCGTGATGAGCAACTCGTTCACGAACCAGGTGCTCGCACAGATCGAGCTCCACACCCGGCGCTCGGAGTACCCGACCGGCGTGTACGTCCTGCCGAAGCACCTCGACGAGAAGGTCGCGCGCCTGCACCTCGACGCGCTCGGCGTGCAGCTGACGACGCTCCGCCCGGAGCAGGCGTCGTACATCGGCGTCCCGGTCGAGGGCCCCTACAAGCCCGACCACTACCGCTACTGACGCGGTCGGCGGTGGCCGGCGTGGCCGCTTGCCCCATCGCGCCCCGTCACGAACGTCGCGCCCCGTCACAGCGGGGCGCGATGTTCATGCGGGGGCGCGATCGCGCCGCGCCGGCCCCGCGCCGCGCCGGCCAAGCGCCGCGTCAGGCGCCGCGCCGCGTCAGCGCGGGAAACCCGGCGGGCGCGCACCAGCGGTCGCGGCTGCCGCGTCGAGCGTCGCCGCGCGGGACCCGAACGCCCGCCGGTCCCGCGCACGACGGAGGGCGACGACCCCGGCGAGGAACTCCTCCGCCGGCACGGGTGGCACGGGGTGCGCGTACTCGGCGACCTCGGCCGCCAACGCCGTCGCCGTCGCGAGCCGCAGGGAGGGCTGCACCGAGGCCGCGCCCCGGAAGAACGCGCCGAGCCGGTTCTCGAGCCGCTGGGGGAGCGCCCGGACGTCGGCGACCGCGGCCCATGCCTGCAGCGACGGGGGGAGCAGCACGACCGGGTCGGTGGACCGCGCGAGGCGCTCGTGCTGCACGACCGTGCCGGCGAGCAGGTCACCGAGACGCCGGGGCCGCGAGCCGAAGAGTGCGACGAGCAGCGCCAGGGACCCGAGCGTTCCCCAGAGTTCGAGCAGCCCGACGAGCGCCCGCGCGAACGCGTGCCGGAACGTCACGGCACCCCCGTCGAGCCGCACCACGCGGGTCCCGAGGGCGAAGCGGCCGACGCTCTTCCCGCGCGTGACCGTCTCGACCGCGGCGGGCACGAGCACGAGCACGACGACCAGGACGGCGATCTGCGCGGCGGCCAGCCATGCCTCGTCGACTCCAGACGGCCACACCCTGGCGATCCCGATCAGCAGCATCACGAACAGCGCGACGAGGCAGAGCCCGTCGAGGAGCGCTGCCGCGAGCCGCGCGACGATGCCGGCCGGCACGACGTCGAGCGCGACGGCCTCGCCCACGACCAGCTCGTCGGTGGTCTCGTCGAGCGCCCGCACGAAGCGGCGGTCGGCGAGGTCCCTGGGTGTGGCGCGCGTCGGCATGGGAACATTCTGTCGGACACACCGCAAGCGGCACGAGGGGGACACCGCATGGACCTGGACGCGTACGCCGACGTCCACCGGCAGCAGTGGCAGGAGCTCGACCGGCTGGCGCGCCGTCGGCCGTCGAGCGGCGAGGACGTCGACCGCCTGGTGACCGGCTACCAGTCCGCTGCGACCGACCTCGCTCGCATCCGCGGGGTCGCTCCGCGCTCCGCCACCGGCGACCGGCTCTCCCTGACGCTCTTCCGCGCACGGCTCCGCTTCACCGGCGCGCCGACCGACCCGCTGACGATGCTCACGTCGTTCTTCGTCCTGCAGCTCCCGGCGGCGCTGTACCGGATCCGCTGGGTGACGATCTGGGTGGCCGTCGCGACGGCGGTCATCGCGCTCGTCTCCGGTGTGTGGATCACGACGACGCCCGGCGCGGTCGCCACGTTCGGCACCGAGGAGTCCCTGCGGCAGTACGCCACGCAGGACTTCGTGGACTACTACTCCGACCACGGCCTCGGCGCGTTCACGGCGCAGGTGTGGACGAACAACGCGTACATCGCCGCGAGCATGGTGGCGTTCGGCATCACCGGGCTCTTCGTGCCGTACTCGATCGGCCAGAACGCGTTGAACCTCGGTGTCTCGGGCGCGATCATGCACTCGCAGGGGCGTCTCGGCGACTTCTTCCTCTACATCGCCCCGCACGGGCAGCTCGAGCTCTACTCGATCTTCCTGGCGGGCGGCGCCGGCCTGATGATCTTCTGGTCATGGGTGGCCCCGGGACAGCGCACCCGTGCGCAGGCCCTGGCCGAGGACGGACGCGCCCTCATCGCCGTCGCGATCGGACTCGTGCTGACCCTGCTGTTGTCCGGGATCGTCGAGGGGACGGTGACGCGCCAGGACTGGCCGTGGCCCGTGAAGATCGGGATCGGGACCGTGGCGCTGGCGGTCGTCCTGTCCTACCAGTGGGTGATCGGTCGGCGCGCGGCTCTTGCAGGGGAGCGGGGCGACGTCGAGGAGTTCGACCGAGGCGCCTCCGCCATCGTCGCCGGCTGACCGGAGACCAGAGCGCGTCGCACCCCGCCACGGTCGTCGCGCCCCGACACGACGGGGCGCGACGTCCACAACGGGGCGCGACTCGGACGGACCGGCGCGACCCGGACGGCGGGGGCGCTCAGAGCCTCCCGGCCGCCTTGGCGCGCAGGTAGGCGTCCGCGACCAGCGGCGGCACCTGTTCCGGCGTGCCACGGACGACCTCGACGCCCGCCCGGCGCGCGACGTCCGCCACGCCGTCGGCATCGAGCAGCGAGCGTTCCGCCGCAGCACGCCGGTAGACGTCCCGACCGGCGGACGGGAGGCCCGGTGCACGTCCGTCCCGTTCGTCGCCCCCTGGACCGCGAGCCATCAGGGCCACCGCCGGGTCGTCGACGGCCGTCACGACCACCGCGTGCCGCCGCGCCAGCGCCGGCAGCACCGTGAGCAGGTCCCCTGATGCACCGACGGAGTCGAGGCTCGTCGCGAGGACCACCAGCGACCGCTGCGTCGTGACGGAGGCCACCAGTGCCGGCACCGCTGCCCAGTCGGTCGCGGCGAGGCCAGGCTCCGCGAGCGCGAGCGTCTCCCCGAACCGCTGCACCACGTCCGCTCGCGTCGCTCCGTGCACGCGCCCGCGGACACCGTCGTCGACCACGGCGAGGTCCACCCGGTCGCCGGCCGCAGCAGCGAGGGCGCCGACGAGGAGCGCGGCCTCGATGAAGGTGTCCAGGCGCGGTTCGTCGCCGACCCGACCGGCTCCTGCCCGACCCGCGTCGACGACGACGATCACCCGCCGGTCCCGCTCGGGGCGCCAGGTGCGCACGACGAGGTCCTGCCGCCTGGCCGTCGCCCGCCAGTCGATCGACCGGACGTCGTCGCCGCGGACGTAGTCACGGAGCGAGTCGAACTCGGTGCCGTGCCCGCGGAGCTGCAGGGTGGTCTCGCCGTCGAGCTCCCGGAGCCGGGCGAGGCGCGACGGCAGGTGTCGGCGGGAGCGGAACGGCGGCGTGACGACGAGCTCGGCCGGTGCCGCGATCACACGCTGCCGGGCGGCGAGCCCGAGGGGTCCGAACGCCCGCACCGCCACGCCGGAACTCCTCCGACGGCCACGGCGGAACGGCGCGAAGCGCATCCGCGCGGTCCGACGCTCACCACCGGGCACGGTCACGGTGATGCGCCGGGGTGCCTGCCCGGCAGACGGCTCCCACATGTCGCGCACGAGGGCTCGGAGCGTCCTCGTCCCGTCGTTCGCGAGCACGAGGGTGCCGTCCGCCGTGGTGTCCCGTCTGGCGAGCCGCGGCATCCGCCGATCGACGCGCACGGTGCGCAGGTCGGCTGCGAGCAGCAGGTCGAGCGCGGCCGCGAGCACGACGACGAGCACCCACGCCAGACCGCCCCACCCACTGCCGAGCAGCACGGTGGGGACGATCGCGACGGCGAGGAGCGCGACGAACCGGCCGGAGATCGCCACTAGATCGGCACCCGCACCTGTTCGAGCACCTGCTGCAGGACCCCGTCGGCGCCGACGCCCTCAAGCTCGGCGTCGGCGGCCACCCGGAGCCGGTGCCGCCACACCGGCAGCAGCATCGCCTGCACGTGGTCGGGGGTGATCGCATCGTAGCCGGTGATCCACGCCCAGGCCTTCGCGGCGGCGAGCAGTGCCGTGGCCCCACGTGGGCTCACGCCGACCCGGACGGACGGCGCCTGCCGGGTCGCGCGGGCGAGGTCGACGATGTACGCCAGGACGTCGTCCCGGGCGCCGACGCCGCGGACGGCACGCTGTGCGGCGGTGACCTCGGCAGCGCCCACCACAGGGACGATGCCGGCGGACCGGACGTCGCGCGGCACGAACCCGTCGGCGTGCCGGCGGAGCACCTGCCACTCGACGTCACGGGGCGGCACGTCGAGCGTGAGCTTCATCAGGAAGCGGTCGAGCTGAGCCTCCGGCAGCGTGTAGGTGCCCTCGAACTCGATCGGGTTCATCGTCGCGGCGACGAAGAACGGGTCCGGGAGGGGCTTCGCCGTGCCGTCGACGCTCACCTGGCGTTCCTCCATGGCCTCGAGGAGCGCCGACTGCGTCTTCGGCGGGGTGCGGTTGACCTCGTCGGCGAGCAGCACGTTCGTGAACACCGGACCCTCGCGGAACGGGAAGGTCCCCGTCGAGGCGTCGTAGACGAGCGAGCCGGTGACGTCACCGGGCATCAGGTCCGGGGTGAACTGGATCCGCTTCGTGTCGAGCGACATCGCCGCGGCGAGGCTCCGCACGAGCAGGGTCTTCGCGACGCCGGGGACGCCCTCGAGCAGGACGTGCCCCTGGGCGAGCAGGCCGACGATCATGCCGGAGACCGCGCCCTCCTGTCCGACGACGGCCTTGCCGACCTCGGCGCGGACCCGGCCGAAGGCGTCGCGGAGCGGATCCGCCGTCACGGTGGGTGCGCCGGGTGCGCTGGTGGGGTGGTCGGTCACGGTCGTCCTCCTGGTCGGGGATCGGTGGCAGGTGCGGTTGCTGACGGGGCCGGGGCAGCCGGACGGGAGGCCCGTGGTGCGTCCCCGGAGACGGCTCGGCTCACGGCGCGCTCGAGCTGGTCGAGCGCATCGGCTCCGTCGACCAGCGCGCGGTCGTCGGTGGTCGGTCCACCGACGAGCACCGCGCCGACGTGCCGCGCGGGCAGGCCCGTCGCGGTCGCCGCGCGGTGGACGACGTCGTCGACGTGCACCGATCGGGGGAGCCCGAGCGTCCGGCCGATGCGGCGGATCGCGGCGAGCCGGAGCGTGTCCAGGGTGTGCGTGCGGTCGCGGGTCCTGGCGTACAGGCGTGCGCGGCCCTCGGTGGTCTCGGAGGCGCGGACGACGACGGGGAGCTGCTCGACGACGAGCGGGCCGAGCCGACGTCCCCGCCAGATCCCGGCCGCCACCGCGACGAGCGCCAGGATCGCGATCGCACTCGGCACCCACGGCGGTGCGAGTTCGCCGAGGGTCGGCGCCGCGTCGGGGCTCCCGGCGGTCGGCACGTACCAGGCGAGGTGGTCCTCCCCGCCGAGCAGCCCGAGCGCGAGCGCCGCGTTGCCGGCCGTGGTGATCGTGTCGTTGCGGAACGCGGCGGTCGTGCCGACGAGGGTGACGCTCCCGGCGGCGGTCCGGGATTCGACGAAGCCCCACGTGCGGTCGGCGCCCGTCCCGGTCGGCGCACAGCGGATCCCGGCCGACGCGGGCACCGTGTAGCCGGTGCCCGTCGTGCTCACCCGGCCGGCGGTCCGGGCGGCGGCGATGTCGCACGACGTGGTCGACACCGTGTCGGTCGTGTCGATCGACGCGGCCGGTTCGGCGTCGACCCCGAACGCCTCGAGCACGGCCGGATCGCTCGTCACGAGGACCACGTCGGGGACGGTCCTGGCGATGCGTCGTGCGACGGCCGGTGCGAGGACCCCGGCGGAGTCGTCGACGAACACCGTGCCCCCGAACGACGCCGTGCCGCTGTCGAGCCGGTCGGCGTCGTGCACCACGTCCACGTCCGTGCCCTGCTGCTCCAGCACCCGCACGAGCGCCTTCGAGCCGCTCGCGGTCGCCGAGGACGGGTCGAGCGGGGCGTTCGACGGGCCGTCGTCGGTGCCGATCACCGCGGTCAGCGCCGCGAGCAGCACCCCGACGAGCACGACCACGACCCAGAACACGAACCGTGGACCGCGGCGTTCCGGGGCGGCTGCTGCGGGCGCCCGGTCGGTCGGGAGCGCGCTCGTCGTCGCGCTCACGCGGGCACCGCCGGTGTCGCCGTGCGTGCCGGTCGGGCGGCCCTGATGGCGCTCTCCGTCTCGACGACCTGCCGGGCCGCGCGTTCGTCGGCCTCGACCCCGAGGTACCGGGCGCCGTCGAACGTGCTCGCGGCGTCGTGCAGGGCGGTCTCGGACGCGGGGAACACGACCGCGGCCCGCACCGCGATCGCCCGAGCGGTCGCACCGGGGACGTCGGGGACGAGGTCGCGCTCGCCGAGTCCGCGGGCCAGGGCACGGTAGCCCTCGAGGACCGCGGTCGACCAGTCACCCGACCGCAGTGCGGCGCGAGCGGCTTCGGCGATCGAGGCCGCCGAGCGCAGGTCGTCGTCGTCGAGCACCCCACCGAGGCGCTCGGCGCGCAGACGGGCCCGTCGCCGGGGGAGACCGCGGGCGACCACCACGAGGACGACCACCGCGACGATGACCACGATCGCGATGACGAGCAGGGTCCGGCCGAACGCGGGCGAGCCGATGCCGTCGGGACGGAGTGTGCCGAGCCACTCGAAGAACCCCCGCGAGAACCGGTCCCACCACGTGACGTGCGCGCCGTCGTACTCGGCACGACCGAGTTCGCGTTCGAGGAGTCGACGGGCCTCGTCGGGGTCGACCGCCGCCATCACTGCCCGCCGGGTCGTGGCGGACCCCACTGCTGCGGCGCCTGCGGCCAGCCGTACTGCTGCGGCTGCCGCGGGTCCTGCTGCCCTGGCCAGCCCTGCTGCCACGGGCCGGCGCCTGGCCACGGCGGCCGGGACACGGGCGGTGCCGGAGCGAACGGGTCGACGGGCTGCCCGGTCTCCAGGTGCGACGCGATCCGCTGGTCGAGCGCCTCGGTCCGGATCCGTCGGTCGATCGCGAGGAACGTCGTGACCGATGCGCTCAGCACGTCGGTGATGCACTGCACGGCGATCACCAGGAGGCTGCCGACCACGAGCGCGACGATCGCACCCGCCGAGACGCCGGAGCCCGTGTCGGTCTGCCCGAGCGGGTCGAACACGCCCGAGAACAGCGCGGCCCCGATCGTCAGCGGCGTGCTCGCGATCCCGGCCGCGAACGAGAACACCACCGTCACGAGCAGCCGGATCCCGAACGTGCGCCAGAACGCCCCGCGGGTGAGCCGCCACGACTGGGCCGCCGCGGCGAACACCCCGCGGCCCTCCAGCGCGATCGTCGCGACGGTGAACGCGAAGCGTGTGTCGAGGAACGCGATGAGCACGATGAAGCCGAGGACCATCCCGATGATCCCGAGCACGAAACCGCCGACGCCGCTGTTGCTCGCGGTCAGGGCACCGACGAACCCGACGACCACCACGCCGAAGAGCACCCCGACGACGAGCCCGGCGGCGAGCTGCAGGAGCATCCACCAGACGACCGACAGCCGACGCCCGGCGAGCAGCGACCACAGCCCGCGGAAGGTGCCTCGCCGTCCGAGCACGCGCTGCCCGGTGTCGACGGCGACCGGTGCGACGAGGAACCCGCGGGCGAGCCACGCGAGGAAGGGCACCGCGACGGAGAGCACGAGGTACAGCAGCACGGACCCGGCGAAGATCGTGTCGGCGTCACCGGATCCCGAGCCGTCCACCGCGGAGAACATCCTGGACTGCAACGACTGTCGGCCGAGCGTCGACACGAGCGTGGACACCAGCCCGAGCACGCCGGAGAGCAGCAGGCTCCAGAGCAGGAGCACGCGGGCGTTCCGCCGGAACACCGTGAACGCACCGGCCAGGACGTCGCCGAGGCCGAGCGGCCGCAGCGGGATCACCGGACGCGACGCGGCCGGACGTGGCGGTGGGGGCAGTGGAGCCGACCCACCCGGGAACGGGGGTGGCGCCGGGACCGGACCGGGGCCTCCCGGCTGTGCACCCGTCCCCGGAACGCGCCATTCGTCGCCGGCCATCGAACCGCCCCCTCACGTCGGCCGCGCGAGGCAACACGCGGTCCCTCCCATCCTGTCGGAAAACGCAGCCTGATGGGGGCTCGGCTATCGTGAACGGGAGGTGCCTGCCCGGGCACCCCCGCACCGCACCCGGAGTCCACATCACATGACACCGCGCATCCTCGTCGTCGACGACGACCAGGCCCTCGCCGAGATGATCGGCATCGTCCTCCGCTCGGAGGGCTACGAGCCCGAGTTCAGCGCCGACGGCAACGACGCCGTCGACGCCTTCCACTCGACGAAGCCCGACCTGGTCCTCCTCGACGTCATGCTCCCCGGTATCGACGGCATCGAGGTCTGCCGTCGCATCCGGGCCGAGAGCGGCACGCCGATCATCATGCTCACCGCCAAGGGTGACACCTCCGACGTCGTCGCCGGGCTCGAGAACGGTGCGGACGACTACGTCGTGAAGCCGTTCAACCCGAAGGAACTCGTCGCCCGCATCCGCACCCGTCTGCGCCCGACGGCGTCCGACGCCGCCGTGCTGCACGTGGGGGACCTCACCGTCGACGTCCCCGGGCACGAGGTCCGTCGCGGCGACGCCGTGATCGCGCTCACGCCGCTCGAGTTCGACCTGCTCCGCGCGCTCGCCGAGAAGCCGAACCAGGTCTTCACCCGCGAGATGCTGCTCGAGCAGGTGTGGGGCTACCACTACAAGGCGGACACCCGCCTGGTGAACGTGCACGTCCAGCGCCTCCGCGCGAAGATCGAGCACGACCCGGACAACCCGCGCATCGTGTCCACCGTCCGTGGCGTCGGCTACCGCGCCGGGGGAGCCTGACCACCGTGCCGCCGTCCTCGGCCGGCCTGACGTCCCTCGGGCGCGCGCGCCGACGGATGCGGTCGTGGGCGAGGCGACTCTGGCGCGGCGTCGCGTTCCTGTGGCGCCGCTCCCTGATGGTGCGGTCCGTCGCGATCACGGTGGCCACCACCGGTCTCGCGGTCGCGATCATCGGCACCGCCGTGATGGTGAGCATCTCGACGAACGTCTACTCGCAGCGCCGGGACCAGATCGAGGCGGAGTCGGCCCGTGCGACGAACGTCGCGCAGGGCATCTTCGACGCGGCCACCGCGGCCGAGGACAACAACCAGTCCGAGCTGGAGACCCTGCAGAACGAGGCGCAGCAGGCGATCCTCTCGAACACGACGAGCCCAGGTGGCACCAGGATCGCGATCGAGCGCTCGCCGAAGCAGTCCACGTCGCAGACGCTGCAGAACCTCGCCAGCCCCGACTTCCCGGACGCCGTCATCACCGACGCCCTGCGGAAGGAAGTGGGGAAGAACACCGGCAACCTCAGCCTGCAGCCGGTCCGGCTCGACGACGCCGGCCGGAGCGAACCCGGACTCGCGGTCGGGTCGACGCTGCAGATCCCGAGCGCCGGGCAGTACGAGCTCTACCTGGTCTACGACCTCTCCGACGCGCAGCAGACACTCGACTTCGTGTCGCAGACGCTGTCCATCGGCGGTGTCGCGCTCATCGTCCTCATCGCCCTGGTGACGTCGCTCGTCGTCCGGCTCGTCGTCGTGCCGATCCGGGGTGCGGCCGAGACCAGCCGGAAGATCGCCGCCGGGCGCCTCGACGAACGCATCCCGGTGAAGGGCGAGGACGACGTCGCGGTCCTGGCGCGGAGCTTCAACGGCATGGCCGATGCCGTGAGCCGGCAGATCACCCAGCTGGCGGAACTCTCCCGGGTCCAGCAGCGCTTCGTGTCCGACGTCTCGCACGAGCTCCGCACCCCGCTCACCACGATCCGGCTCGCCGGCGACGTGCTCTACGACGCCCGGCACGCGTTCGAACCGGCGGTCGGACGGTCCGCCGAGCTCCTCCACGACCAGATCGAGCGGTTCGAGCTCCTGCTCGCCGACCTGCTCGAGATCTCCCGGTACGACGCGCAGGCCGTCGAGCTCGAGACGGAGCCCGTCGTGCCGGCATCGCTCACGACCGACATCGTCGACGAGTTCCGTCCGCTCGCCGAGCGCGTCGGGGTGGACCTCCGGCTCGCGACCCCGGGCGGGCACACCACGATGCAGCTCGACGCCCGGCGGATCCGGCGCATCCTCCGCAACCTCGTCGGCAACGCCATCGAGCACGGGGACGGCAAGCCGGTGCACGTGGTCGTCGACAGCGACGCGAAGACCGTCGCGATCGCCGTCCGCGACCACGGGGTCGGCATGCCCGCAGAGGACACCGCCCGCGTGTTCGACCGCTTCTGGCGAGCAGATCCCAGCCGCAAACGCACCATCGGCGGGACCGGGCTCGGACTCGCGATCAGCCTGGGGGACGCGAACCTGCACGGAGGCCGCATCGACGTGTGGAGCCGGCCGGGCGAGGGGTCCGCGTTCGTGCTCACGGTCCCGCGCAAGGGGCAGGAGGTCACGGCGACGTCGGCGATCCCGCTGCCGGAGCTCGACGAGTCCTACGACGGTCCCCGAGAAGGAGGCTCCAGATGATGCCGCGCCGCACCATCACCGGCACGGGTGTCGGCACGGGCGCGCGCACGCGTGTCCGCCGCACGGTCGGCGTCGCGCTCGCCGCGGTCGCGCTCGTCGCCCTCACCGCGTGCGCCGCGATCCCCACCGGCGGCCCGGTCCGCGACGGCCAGAGCCTCAAGGGCGACTCCGTCTCCGGGGTGGACTTCCGGCCGAGCGGTCCGCAGGACGGGCAGGACCAGGACACCGTCCTCGAGAAGTTCATCGACGCCGCGACCGGCGCCCAGGACAACTACGCGATCGCCAGGGAGTTCCTCAGCGACTCGTTCTCGCAGAAGTGGAACCCGCGGCAGAGCGTCACGGTCCGGCAGGGCGACGGCGACGTCGAACGGGTCGGCACCCGCGAGCTGACCTACACGCTCACCGCCAGTGCGACCGTCGACGGCGACGGCGAGTACACCCCCGCGGTCCGCCCCACCTCGTCGACGCTCACCTTCCAGTTCGTGAAGGAAGGGGGCGAGTGGCGGATCAGCTACGCGCCCGACGGCATCATCCTGTCGCCGGTGAGCTTCGAGCAGGTGTTCCAGGCGCACGCGCTCTACTTCTACGACCCGACGTACCGGTACCTGGTCCCCGACGAGCGCTGGTTCCTCGCCCGGTCGTCGACGAGCACCCGGATCGCGAGCGCGCTGCTGGCCGGACCGGCCGGCTGGATGAAGGGCGCCGTGGTGTCGTCGTTCCCCGAGGGCACGCAGCTCTCCCTGAACGCCGTGACCGTGGACAGCGGCAACGCGCAGGTGGACCTGTCGAGCGAGGCACTGCGGGCGACGACGGTGGACAAGGTCAGGATGCGCGAGCAGCTCGCCCGGTCGCTGTCGTCCGTGGCGACCATCTCGTCCGTCGACCTGACGATCGAGGGCGCGAGCTTCTCGGTCCCGGACTCCAGCGGTACCTCGGCGGTGCTGAACCCCGACGTCGACCCCCGGCCGCTCGTCGACGACGGCGACACGGTCGGGTACGCGGCGCCGGGCACCGGGGACGTCACGGCGCTCGGGGGTGGCATGGGGAGCACGATCGCGAAGCTCCGGCCGACCTCGATCTCGCTCAGCGCCGCCGGTTCGGAGGCCGCCGTGGGCAACGCCGACGGCGTCTTCGTGGTGCGCAGCGGGAAGCAGGAACTCCGGATCGACACCAGGAGCTCCACGATCGCGCCGTCCATCGACGACGCCGGGTTCGTCTGGGTCGGTGAACGGTCCGACACCAGGAGCATCACCGCGTACGGTCTCGGCGGCGACCCGCACCAGGTGTCGTCGACGCTGCCGGACGGGAAGCTGGTGTCGTTCCAGGTGTCCCGCGACTCGGCCAGGGCCCTCGCGCTCATCGACACCGACGACGGGCCGGGACTGTACGTGATGGCGATCATCCGCGACTCGGACCGGACGCCGACGGCGCTCGGTGCACCGGTGCGGCTGCAGGCGGCGTCGGGGACCGCGCTCGGTGCCACATGGGTCAGCGACCTGGACGTCGCGTCGCTCGGGCAGACCTCGACCGGGCAGACCGTGGTCCGCTCGACGATCGGCGGGCAGTCCACGACGCTCCAGCGTCCGGACGGCACGGCCACCGCGATCACCGGGGGCAGCGGGGGATCGCTGCTGCTGCGGACGATGGACGGGCAGGTGCTGCAGTCCACCGGTGGCGGCTGGGATCGCATCGGGGTCACCGCGGACGTGCTGGGGACGCAGCGCTAGCCCGCCTCCTCCACAGTGCACCGGACTGGAGGCTCGTCCACCGTCCGGCGGTCCACCTCCCGCCCGGCGCCGGGTGCGGTGAGGATCGTGGCATGCCCTCCACAACTGGTCCCGACACCTGGCGCGATGCGGTCCTCGCCGTCGTCGGGCTGTTCCTGCCCGTGTCGTGCCTGGGGTGCGGCGCCCCGGATCGTGCCGTGTGTCCGGCCTGTCGAGCCGACCTCGCACGTCGGCCCCGGCGGGTCCGGCTGGTCGCAGGCGTCCGTCTCGACGCCGCGTTCGAGTACGAGGGACTCGTCCGCACGCTCCTCCTCGAACTGAAGCTGCGCGGCCGCATCGACGTCGCAGCCCTGCTCGGACGTCCGACCGCTGAACTCGTCCGGCGGGCACTGGCCGCGTCGCCGCCGGGGACCGTCGTGGTCCGGGTCCCGCCGTCCCCACGGGGCAGACGTCGGCGCGGGTTCGACACCGTCGTGCTCCTGCTCGCGCGCGGTGGTGTCCGCGGGACACGGCCGCTCCGACGTGGGCGTGGCGATGCGGACGGGCAGAAGGAACGCACCGCCGTCGAACGCGTCGCCGCCACCGTCGGCACCCTGTCCGCGGCGCGGTTCGCCGGACGCGACGTCGTGGTGGTCGACGACGTCGTGACCACCGGCGTCACCATGGCCGACGCCATCCGCGCCGTCCGGGCTGCCGGTGGACGGGTCACGCGATGCGTCGCGACCGCGAGCGTGGACAGCTGATGCGCGACGGCGGGATCGGTGAACACCCGGTGTCCACCGAAAATCCGGTTGGAGTCTGGGCATCCGGTCGGTGTCTGGGCATCCGGTGGGTGTCCGGCACGACTCGCCAGCAACGGGTGACGCGGGGGTCCCGGCGGGTCTAGCCTCCGGGACAAGGCGTTCGGGTTCGCCGGATGGAGGCGACGCGCCGAAGTACGGATGGGAGCCGCGCATGGACGTGACGATCACGGGCCGGAACGTCGGGATCACCGACCGATTCCGCACCTACGTCGAACAGAAGTCCGACAAGATCGACGTGCTCGCCGACCGCGCCCTCGCCTTCGAGGTGCGCATCAGTCGCCACCACGAGAAGAGCGGTGGCAGCCAGGGCGAGGACCGTGTCGAGCTGACGTTGATCGGCCCCGGTCCGCTCGTCCGGGCGGAGTCGGCGGCGTCGGACAAGTACGCGGCGTTCGATCTGGCATTCGCGCGGATCATGGAGCGGTTGCGCCGAGCGCGTGATCGCAGGAAGGTGCACCGTGGGCGTCACCGCCCGACATCCGTCGCCGAGGCCTCCGGGACGGCCTTCGACGGGATGGGCGTCACGCCGGCGGACGGCAAGCTGATCGACGACGTCGCGACCGGAGCGATCACGGTGGTCGACGAGGACCACCACGAGGAAGAAGACGACGTCTACTGCCCCGTGGTCATCCGCGAGAAGGTCTTCCAGGCCGCGCCGATGAGCGTCGACGACGCGCTCTACTACATGGAGCTCGTCGGGCACGACTTCTACCTCTTCGTGGACGCGGAGAGCGGCCGGCCGAGCGTGGTCTACCGCCGCAAGGGATGGGACTACGGCGTGATCGGCATCGACGGCGACGGCGCAGACGCCCCCGCCGAACGGACGCCGGCAGCGGCGATCGCCTGATCCCCACCGCCAGGTCGACGTGTGCGCGGTCCGTTCGCGGGCCGCGCACACGTGTGCGGCTCCCAGCGGAGGGATCGAGCGGGTTGCTAGCATGACTGGCTGAATCGGACGCGCCGACCGGGTGCGTCCACTCGTAAGGAGTTCACGTGGCAAACGTGCTGGAGAAGGTCCTCCGCGTCGGTGAAGGGCGCACCCTCCGCCGGCTGAAGGCGTACGCCTCGGCCATCAACGACCTCGAGGACGACTTCGCGAGCCTCACCGACGAGGAACTCCAGGACGAGACGAAGGAGCTCCGCGAGCGCTACGCCAACGGGGAGACCCTCGACGACCTCCTGCCGGAGGCGTTCGCCGCCGTGCGGGAAGCGTCGAAGCGGACCCTCGGCATGCGGCACTTCGACGTCCAGCTCATGGGCGGTGCGGCGCTCCACCTCGGCAACATCGCCGAGATGAAGACCGGTGAGGGCAAGACCCTCGTCGCCACGACGGCCGCGTACCTCAACGCGATCCCGTCCCGCGGCGTGCACGTCATCACGGTCAACGACTTCCTCGCGTCGTACCAGTCCGAGCTCATGGGCCGCGTGTTCCGCGCCCTCGGGATGACCACGGGCTGCATCGTGGCGAACCAGTCCCCGGCCGAGCGTCGCGAGCAGTACGCCGCCGACATCACCTACGGCACGAACAACGAGTTCGGCTTCGACTACCTCCGCGACAACATGGCGTGGCAGGCGGCCGACATGGTCCAGCGCGGCCACTTCTTCGCGATCGTCGACGAGGTCGACTCGATCCTCATCGACGAAGCGCGCACGCCGCTCATCATCTCCGGCCCGTCCTCCGGCGAGGCGAACCGCTGGTTCACCGAGTTCGCATCCATCGCCACGCGCCTCGTCCCCGGCGAGGACTACGAGGTCGACGAGAAGAAGCGCACGGTCGGTGTCCTCGAGCCCGGCATCGAGAAGGTCGAGGACTACCTCGGCATCGACAACCTCTACGAGTCGGCGAACACCCCGCTGATCTCGTTCCTGAACAACGCCATCAAGGCGGACGCGCTGTTCAAGCGCGACAAGGACTACGTCGTGATGAACGGCGAGGTGCTCATCGTCGACGAGCACACCGGCCGCATCCTGATGGGCCGTCGCTACAACGAGGGCATCCACCAGGCCATCGAGGCGAAGGAGGGCGTCGAGGTCAAGGCCGAGAACCAGACGCTCGCGACGGTGACGCTGCAGAACTACTTCCGTCTGTACCAGAAGCTCTCGGGCATGACCGGTACCGCGGAGACCGAAGCGGCCGAGTTCATGTCGACCTACAAGCTCGGCGTGGTCCCGATCCCGACGAACCGCCCGATGCAGCGCATCGACCAGACCGACCTCGTCTACAAGAACGAGAAGTCGAAGTTCGAGCAGGTCGCGGAGGACATCGCGGAGCGCCACGAGAAGGGCCAGCCCGTCCTCGTCGGCACCACCAGCGTCGAGAAGTCGGAGTACCTCTCGAAGCTCCTCGCGAAGAAGGGCGTCAAGCACGAGGTCCTCAACGCGAAGAACCACGCGCGTGAAGCCGCGATCGTCGCCCAGGCCGGTCGCCTCGGCGCCGTGACCGTCGCGACGAACATGGCCGGTCGTGGAACCGACATCATGCTCGGCGGCAACGCGGAGTTCCTCGCCGTGCAGGAGATGCACGCCAAGGGCCTCTCGCCGACGGAGACCCCGGACGAGTACGAGGCCGCATGGGACGAGGTCTTCGACCGTGTCAAGGCCGAGATCAAGGAAGAGGCCGACAAGGTCCGCGAAGCCGGCGGCCTGTACGTCCTCGGTACCGAGCGTCACGAGTCCCGCCGCATCGACAACCAGCTGCGTGGTCGTTCCGGCCGTCAGGGCGATCCCGGTGAGAGCCGGTTCTACCTGTCGCTGACCGACGACCTGATGCGCCTGTTCAACTCCGGCGCTGCCGAGAGCCTGATGGGCCGCTCGAACGTCCCCGACGACCTCGCGATCGAGAACAAGCTCGTCGGCCGTGCGATCCGTTCGGCGCAGTCGCAGGTCGAGGGCCGCAACGCCGAGATCCGCAAGAACGTCCTGAAGTACGACGACGTCCTGAACCGCCAGCGCGAGGCGATCTACGGCGACCGTCGGCAGATCCTCGAGGGCGACGACCTCCACGAGCGCACGCAGACGTTCCTCAAGGACGTCATCGACGACGTGATCGACACCCACACCGGGGAAGGCAGCCCGGACGACTGGGACCTCGATGCGATGTGGACCGAGCTCGGCACGCTGTACCCGATCTCGATCACCATCGACGAGGTCATCACCGAGGCTGGCTCGAAGGGCAAGGCGACGCGGGAGTTCCTCGGTCGCGAGATCCTCTCCGACGCCAAGCTCGCCTACGCCAAGCGCGAGGAGACCCTCGGCGAGGAAGCGATGCGCGAACTCGAGCGTCGCGTCGTGCTCTCGGTCGTCGACCGCCGCTGGCGTGACCACCTCTACGAGATGGACTACCTCAAGGACGGCATCGGCCTCCGTGCGATGGCCCAGCGCGACCCGCTGGTCGAGTACCAGCGCGAGGGCTACGCGCTCTTCCAGAGCATGATGGGCCAGATCCGCGAGGAGTCGGTCGGCTTCCTGTTCAACCTCGAGGTGCAGGTCCAGTCCGACGGCGAGAACGCGGTGATCGAGGCGAAGGGCCTCAGTGAGGACGAGGTCTCCGGCCTCGAGTACTCCGCTCCGTCGATCGACGGCGAGGTCGAGGTCCGTGACGAGCGTGGTCGCCTCGAGCAGGCCGCAACGGCCCTCGCGCAGCGTGCGCAGGCGGAGGAAGAGGCCGCAGCCGGCCCGGAGAAGGGTTCCGCGTTCGGGTCCGCGGCCACGGCCTCCGGCCAGGCGTCGACCAACCGAGCCGAGCGTCGTCAGGCTGCCAAGAAGGGCTGACGTGACACACCGACGGACGGGAGGCCCGGTGCCAGCTGGCACCGGGCCTCCCGTCCGTCTGCGCGCTGGTTCAGAGCATGCCGACGGCGGTCGCCCGCCATCTCCCGGCCCGCTCCTCGAGCCGGATCGCGACGGCGCGCGCGTGGCTCCGGGTGTGGACCACGACGCTCGCCTCGGCGACCCCGTCCCGCGGCCGGCTCACGACGACGCTGCCGGCCCGGATCGTCGCGCGTGCGTGTGTCCGCCTGGTCGCTGACCGTGCGCGAGCGGCGTACGCGGCCCGCTGCTGCAGGTGCCGGTGCACGTCGTCGGTGATCCACCGCGCGATGCTGTCGACCTCCCGCGCTCCGGTCAGGATCTCCGCGACGCACAGTGCCAGCGCTCGAGCCGTGTCGGCCGGGTCGGCGAGGGCGGTGTCGTCGGCCCCCGGATCCGGCGGAGCGACCGGGACGACCGCCTGTGCCTCGACCTTCCGCGCATCGTCGTCGATCCGCTGTGCTTCCCGCGCCACCCCGGCCCCTTTCGTTGGTGGGGCGAGCGTATGGTGCATGTGAGATGAGAGATTCACGCACGTTTGACCTGTGGACGGCGGCGAACTGTCCACAGGCCGCCGCACCTAGACTGGGCCGGTGTCGACCCTCAGTGATCTCGTCCTCGCACAAGGCCGATCCTCCGAAGCGGACGTGGAGTGGCTCCACCTGCTCGTCGGGGACTGGCAGCTCCTCTCCGACCTGTCCTTCGCGGACATGGTGCTGTGGGTCCCGACTGCCGAGGACGGCTCCTTCGTGGCCGTCGCGCACGCCCGTCCGTCGTCAGCCGCGACGCTCTTCTACCGCGACATCGTCGGCCAGGAGATCCGCGAGGAGTGGCGCGAGCAGGTGACCGAGAGCTTCGTGAGCGCGAGGGTCGTCGACTCCGCCGAGCCGGACTGGTACGAGGACACCCCGACCCGCGTGCGTGCCATCCCGGTGCTGCGGCGCCTGAGCCCGAAGAGCAAGCAGACCACCGAGCGTCCCATCGCGGTCGTCACGCGCCACTCGAACCAGGACGAGATGCGCACGCCGAGCCGGCAGGAGCTCAACTTCACCGCCAGCGCGAACGACCTGTTCGGCATGATCGCCACCGGCGACTTCCCGGACCTCGGCGCCCCGGCCGGACCCCGTCGTGGTGCTCCTCGCGCCAGTGACGGGCTGCTCCGCCTCGACACCAACGGGATCGTGACGTTCGCGAGCCCGAACGGCCTCAGCGCGTTCAACCGCATGGGCTTCGAGGGGGAGCTCGAGCGGAAGTCCCTCGCCGAGGTCACCACGGAGCTCCTCGGCCAGCAGCTCGACGTCGACGAGTCCCTGCCGCTCGTCGTCACCGGCCGGGCCCCGTGGCGTGCGGACATCGAGTCGAAGGGTGTCACCGTGTCGCTCCGCTCGATCCCGCTCCGTGACCACGGTGAGCGGATCGGCGCGGTCGTCCTCTGCCGCGACGTCACCGAGATGCGGCACCAGGAGCGGGAGCTCATCACCAAGGACGCCACCATCCGGGAGATCCACCACCGGGTGAAGAACAACCTGCAGACCGTGGCGTCGCTGCTGCGGATCCAGGCGCGCCGCACCCACTCGGACGAGGCCAGGACGTCGCTGCAGAACGCGATGCGCCGTGTCGCGGCGATCGCCGTCGTGCACGACACCCTGTCGACCGGCCTCAGCCAGAACGTCGACTTCGACGAGGTCTTCGACTCAGTGCTGAAGCTCGTGACCGAGGTCGCCGCGTCGCACAACACGACGGTCCACCCGAAGAAGACCGGGGAGTTCGGGGTCCTGCCGTCCGAGGCCGCCACCCCGCTGGCGCTCGGCCTCACCGAGCTCGTGACGAACGCCGTGGAGCACGGGCTGGACGGCCGCGACGGCGAGGTCGAGATCGTGGCGAACCGCAGCGACGACCACCTGTCGATCCAGGTGCGCGACAACGGCGTCGGCCTGCCGGAGGGCAAGGTCGGCTCGGGCCTCGGCACGCAGATCGTCCGCACGCTCATCCAGGGCGAGCTCGGCGGGACGATCGACTGGCACACGCTGACCGGCAGCGGCACCGAGGTCACCATCTCGATCCCGTTCCGCTGGGAGACCGCGGCCGCGTAGCGCGGCAGTGCGGTCGCGCCCGGCTGCGAACGTCGCGCCCCGTCGTGACGGGGCGCGGTGTCCGCAACGGGGTGCGAAGCGATGGCCGGGAGGCCCGGGGCGGGTCCGCCGGACCGGCACCGGTCCTCCAGGCGGCTGGGCGGGCGTTTGCACAACGGGAAGCAGTCCGCGCCACGTCAGCGCGTGGTGCGGACTGCTTTCGGTTGTGCGGTCGCGCCCGGCTGTGAACGTCGCGCCCCGTCGTGACGGGGCGCGGTGTCCGCAGCGGGGTGCGAAGCGATAGCCGGGAGGCCCGGGCCGGGTCCGCCGGACGGGCGCCGGTCCTCCGGGCGGCGGGACGGCCGCGGCGCCCGCAACGCACCAGCGGGCACGACGACGCCCGCCACACCCCGAGGGGTGCGGCGGGCGTCAGGTCAGCGCGTCAGGAAGCGCGACGGGCGCGGGCGGCGCGGCGCTTGAGCGCGCGACGCTCGTCCTCGCTGAGGCCGCCCCAGACACCCGAGTCCTGGTTGTTCTCGAGTGCGTACTGCAGGCACATCTCGGTCACGGTGCAACGGGCGCACACCGACTTGGCCTTCTCGATCTGGTCTACGGCCGGCCCGGTGTTCCCGACGGGGAAGAAGAGCTCGGGGTCCGCAGTGAGGCAGGCAGCCTTGTCACGCCAATCCATGTGGTGGTGCTCCTTGAAAATCGATGCTCGAACGGCAGGCCGGGGCCGTGGTTCGGGGCTGGAGAACTCTGCACATGGTCATGTGACGTGCGGGGGGAACCTGTGGGGAGGCGATTCCGCGCGGGGAGAGTCTGACGCCCGCAGAACGCTCGGAAGAAGAGCGTCGAACCACGGGAGACGCACACCACATCGTGCCGTCCAAACGACCTCGAACATCGTTCCATACTGGTATGGCCAAATCAAGGGTTGCATTGCTGGAGGAACACTGTGTCTGACACCACCCCGACCACCCCGGACGTCCACGAGCCGAGGTCCAGGGCGATGATCGTGCTCCTCGTCGTGCTCGCGCTCGAGTTCGCCGCACTCGTCGTCGTGACCGTCGTGCTGCTCGTCGAGGTGCTCGTCTCGCCGGCCACGAGCCTCGCCTCCGGCATCGCCCTGACCGTCCTCTCCGCGATCGCCGCGCTCTGGCTCGGGTCGATGCTCGTCGGCCTCTGGCACCGCCGCGCCTGGGTCCGCAGCGGGATCATCGTCTGGCAGGTCATGCAGGGCGCACTCGCGATCGGTGCGTTCCAGGGCGTCTTCCGGGTGCCGGCCGTCGGGTGGGCGTTGCTCATCCCGGCGCTGCTCGCGATCACGCTGGTGCTGTCGAAGTCGGTGACGTCCGCGCTCGCGCGTCGCGTCGAGTAGACGTCCCCTCAGGACGGACGGGAGGCGCGGTGCCAGCTGGCACCGCGCCTCCCGTCCGTCCTGGTGTCAGACCAGGCCGAGCTTCTTCCGGAGGCTCGCCACGTGGCCGGTCGCCTTCACGTTGTAGAGCGGGAGCTGCACGGTGCCGTCCTCGTCGACGACGATCGTCGAGCGGATCGTGCCGGTGACGACCTTGCCGTAGTTGTTCTTCTCGCCCCATGCCCCGTACGCCTTGTGCACGGCGAGGTCGGGGTCGCTGAGGAGCGGGAACGTGAGCGCCTGCTCGTGCTGGAACTTCTCGAGCGCAGGGAGTTCGTCCTTCGACACGCCGAGGACCTCGTACCCGGCGCCCTGGAGCGACGACATGTTGTCGCGGAAGTCGCAGGCCTCGGTCGTGCACCCTGGGGTCGACGCAGCGGGGTAGAAGTACACGATGACCTTGCGTCCACGCAGGGATCCGAGGGTGTGCTCGGTGCCGTCCTGGTCCTGCAGGGTGAAGTCGGGGGCGGCGTCGCCGGCGGCGAGACGGTCGGTCATGGTGCTCCTGTTCGGTCGGCACCCGGAGGTGGTCACGGGCGCGCGGAACCCATGCTATTGTTGATTCCCGTTGCGGCACACAAGCTGCGACGGAGTCCAGAGTGATCTGGGCATGCACCTCTAGCTCAATTGGCAGAGCAACTGACTCTTAATCAGTGGGTTCTCGGTTCAAGTCCGAGGGGGTGCACCAACGAACCCCGTCCTTCCCGAAGGACGGGGTTTTCTCGTACCACCAGATCTGCCACCGAACCGGTGCATCCCGACGGTGATCGTTCCCCATTCGGCATTTTGTCGATACGTTCGACGGATGTCGCTCATCGTCGCCGACAACCTGGTCAAGGAGTTCTCGCGCCCGGTCCGGGTGCAGGGGGCGTTATCCGGACTCCGGAACCTCTTCACGACGAAGACGATCACGAACCGGGCGGTGGATGGCGTCTCGTTGTCGATCGAGCCCGGTGAGATCGTGGGCTACCTCGGCCCGAACGGCGCCGGGAAGTCCACGACGATCAAGATGCTCACCGGAGTCCTGGTGCCCACGAGCGGCGAGGTCCGGGTGAACGGCATCGTGCCGTGGAAGGACCGTTCGGCGAACGCCCGCACGATCGGCGCGGTGTTCGGGCAGCGCACGCAGCTGTGGTTCGATCTGCCGCTCCGGGACTCGTTCGACGTCCTCGCGAAGCTCTACGGCGTGGCGCCGTCGGCGTACAAGCGGACGCTCGACGAGTTCGTCGACCTGCTCGATCTCGGCTCGTTCATCGACCGACCGGTCCGGACGCTGAGCCTCGGGCAGCGGATGCGCGGGGACCTCGTCGCCGCGATGCTGCACGAGCCCCCGGTGCTGTACCTCGACGAGCCGACGGTCGGCCTCGATGTGGTCGCGAAGGCCCGCATCCGGGACTTCGTCCGCGAGCGCAACCGAGCGGCCGGGACGACGATCATGCTGACGACGCACGACATCGGCGACGTCGAGCAGCTCTGCCGTCGCGTCGTGATCATCGACGACGGGCGGATCCTGTTCGACGGCGAGATCGACGCGCTCCGTCGTGCCTACCTCCCGCACCGGACCCTCCGCGTCGAGCTGTCGGAGCCGGAGCCGCGCGACTGGTGGGTCGACGGCGTCGAGCGGGTGGGGACGCACGAACACGGTGACGCGCACCTGCTCGACCTGCGCTTCGACCCGGCCGAGGTGTCGACCTCGGCGGCGATCGCCAGGACGACGGCCGCGCTGCCGGTGGCTGACCTGACGGTCCGGGAGCCGGAACTCGAAGACGTGATCACGGAGATCTACACGGCCCGGTCGGTGCGCGATGTCGGCTGACGTCGTGCTGACGGACGGATCGGAGGTCCGGGACCGTCCGGCAGGTCCGCTCGCGGTCCGGCTGGCACTGGTCCAGCAAGGGCTGCGGTCAGTCCTGGTCTTCCGCGCCGACGTCATCGTGGGGACCGTGACGACGGTGACGCGGGTCGTCCTCGTGATGCTCGTCTGGCGGGCCGTGTACGGGGAGCGCGGGAGTGTGAGCGGCATCGACCGCGCGGATGCCGTCGGGTACGCCGTGCTCGGCGCGCTGTTCGCGGTCGTGTTCCAGCCGTGGCAGTTCTCGAACCTGAACAGCCGGGTCCGGAACGGCAACGTGGTCTTCGACATCATGCGACCAGTCGGGCTCCTCACGCAGACCGTCGCCGCGCAGCTCGGGAGCTCCCTCGCGAACGTGCCGAAGGCGATCGTGGGGCTCGCGCTCGCGCTGCTGCTCGGCGCCATCCCGGCGCCGAGCTCGGCGTGGCAGACGGGCGTGTTCGTGCTGAGCGCTGTGCTCGGGCTCGTCATCGCGATCCAGTGCAACCTGATCGTCGGGCTCACGGCGTTCTGGACGACCGACGTCGGCGGCGCCTACATGATCTACAGCATGGCGGCGGCGTTCTGCTCGGGGTCGCTCATCCCGCTGTGGTTCATGCCCGACCGCCTCGCCGGGGTGCTCCGGGCGCTGCCGTTCAGTGCGCAGATCTTCACCCCGCTCTCGATCTGGTTCGACAGGACCCCGGGGTGGAACGTGCTCGGCGAGCTCGCCCTGCAGGCCGGGTGGATCGTCGTCCTGGCGTTCGCCGCCCACCTGGTCTGGCTGCGCGCCCTGCGGAGGACGGTGATCAACGGTGGGTGACATCGGGCCTTCGGTCGTCCCGGGGACCGCCACCGAGCCTCCCGGCTGGTTCCGGCAGTGGCGGATCCTGCTCGGAGCGGCATTCCGGCAGTCGCTGATCTACAAGGGCAACCTCGTCCTGATGATGGCCGGCAGCGCGGCCCTGCAGGGGACGCAGCTGCTGTTCATCGGGGTGTTGCTCGACCGGTTCGGCGTCATCGCCGGCTGGTCGACCGCGCAGATCGCGTTCCTGTACGGGCTGCGGCTCACCGCGCACGGCGTCGGGACGGTCTTCTTCGGGCAGCACCTGGCAACCGACCAGGTGATCCGCGAGGGCGACTACGACCGGTTCCTGCTCCGCCCGGTGCCACCGTTGGTCCAGCTGCTGACCAGGTGGTTCAACCTCGGGACGCTCGGCGATCTGGCGCTCGGACTCGGGATCCTCGTCACGGCGATCACGCTCGCGCCGATCGACTGGACGCCCTGGCTCGTCGTGCTCACCATCGCCGCCGCGATCGGGGGAGGGCTCCTCGAGGCGGGGCTGCAGATCGGCCTCGCGGGGCTGTCGTTCCGGCTCGGGTCGACGCGCGACCTCAAGGTCAGCGTCGACAACACCCTCACCGACTTCGGGGCGTACCCGCTGCCGGTGTTCGGGCCCGCCGGCATCTACGCGCTGACCTTCGCGCTGCCGCTGGCGTTCATCGCGTACCTGCCGGCCACGGTCGTGCTCGGCAAGACCGACGAGCTGCTCGTGCCGGTGTGGCTCGCCGAGGCGGCGCCGCTCGCTGGGCCGCTGATGCTCGCGGCCGGCTGGTGGTTCTTCATGCGGCAGTCCCGGCACTACACGAGTCCAGGGGCGTAGCGACGGTCCCATCCAGAGCACCACAGCTGAGCAAGGAGAACAATGCGCGTCATCGCGGACACGTTCATCGGTTCGTCCGGATTCAACGGGCTGGTCAACTTCACCAGCGCGATCCTCATCGCGCTCGATCGCGACCCGGGCGTCGAAGTGGTCGCCGTCGTGCCGTCCGGCCGGGCCCTGCCGGTGCACGACGTCCTCCGCCGGAGCGGCGTCCACGTCGAGGTGCTCCCTGCGGCCATCGAGCGCGTGTTCCGTGACCCCGTGAGGAGTTCGGTGATGCGCGAATCGGGCCTCGTCGCCGCAGCGCGGTACAACTGGACGACGACGACGGCCGGCCTGACGAAGTCGGTGTTCGACGACGTGTTGCTCGGGCGCGTTCCACAGGCCTCCTGACCGAGGGGGGCCTCGTTGCACACGCCGTCACCACGGTAGACTCGTCGAAGTCAGCAACGGGCCGGGATCGTCGCGCTGGCGATGAGTTCCATCCGGAGGGGGAGTCGGAGATCGTGATCACCAGGGAGCCGAAGGGCGGGGCCCTCGACGCCGCCGAGCTTGCTCGCCGTCTCAACCTCCTGCTCGACTTCGAGGAGTCGCAGCGCGGTGCTCCGGTGCCCTTCTCCGCGATCGAGGACTACGTCGACGCTCGCGGGGGATCGCTCTCCCGTGCGAAGTGGACGTACATGATCTCGGGCGACGGCCGTCGCAACCGGGACACCGAGCTGCTGCAGCTCCTCGCCGGCTTCTTCGAGGTGGACGAGCGCTTCCTGCTCGAGGACAGCGAGGTGCCCGAGCGGATCGGCGCCCAGCTCGCCCTCGTCCGGTCGCTCCGCTCGGCGCGCGTCAGCGGCTTCGCGGCACGGACGTTCCCCGGCGAGCTCTCGCCGGAAGCGCTCCGACGGATCGCTGCGGTGATCGAAGAGGAGTCGCAGCGCGGGATCGAGCCGTGACCGCGTCCCGCATCGACGCGTTCTGGGCGCGCGGGCGCGACGAGGGCTGGTCCGGCGTGGACCAGGCCGTCGCCGCCGCGTCGGAGCTCGTCGGCAAGCCGGTCGTCGTGCGCGAAGAGGCGTTCCTCGCGACCGAGCCGGTCTGCGGGTTCGTCGCGACGCTCGAGCACGAGCACCTCATCATGATCTCGCCGACGCCGTCGCAGACCTTCCGTTCGTTCGTGATCGGACACGAGCTCGGGCACGTCCTGCACGCGCACCACGAGGTCTCCGCGCAGTCGGCCTACATCCGCGACGTCATCCCGGACCTGCCCGAGTACAAGGTCGAGCGTGCCATGGCCCGCGGCCTGTTCGAGAACGAGTTCGAGCGAGAGGCCGAGCTCTTCGCGGACCGCCTCGCACAGCTGATCCGGGACCACCGGAGCCGCCCGAGCGCCTTCCGCGGGGTCTTCGGGTGATCCTGTCGGTCGTCCAGGCCGTCCTGCTCGTCGCCGGGGCCGTGGCGCTCTTCGTGCTGCAGCGCGGCCAGGACCGCACGCTCGCGGTGACGTTCCTGCTCTTCTGCGCGACCATCGTCACGAACGTCGACCCGCTCTACCTCTGGCTCGACCCGCTGTTCGGCGGGGTCAACGTCGTCACGGTCGTCAGTGACTGCCTGATGATCGCCGGTACCAGCACGCTGCTCTGGGGTGTGGCGAAGGCCGTCGGCGCCGCGGGGCCGTGGCTCCGGAACGCGATCGTCGTGTCGTGCATCGTCGTCGGCGTCGTCATCGTGACCGCGTTCGTCGTGCTCGACAAACCGGCGACCACGACGACGTTCATGCTCGTCGCGGGGACGCACCCCGCCGCGGCCGTGTACTCGATCGCCCAGACGCTCTACCTCGGGGTCGCGCTCGGGGCGACCGGCGTCATCTGCGTGCTGCACGTGCGCGAGGCCAGGACCCGCACCGACCTCGTCGGGCTGTGGGTGCTCGTCGTCGGCGGTGTGTTCGGCGTGGTCCGGATGGTCGTCGTCGTCGTGATGGACCTGGCGCACGTGTTCGGCGACGTCGCCCTGACCCGCACGCTCTCGCCGCCGTACGACGTCACCACGCCCGGCGCGGTGATCTGCGTCGCGTCCGGCATGCTGCTCCTGGTGATCGGACACCGTGTCGCACAGGCGCGTCGGTCCCGAGCGGTGACGACGGCGATCCGCGCGCTGGAGTCACTGCACGCCCGGGTGGGCACGGACAACGAGTACCCGGTGTCGGCCGACCCCGCCACGCGACTCAGCCGGCTGATCGTCGAGATCAACGACGGTGTCCGGAGCTCCCGGGCAGCCCTGACCGACCGGGAGCGCGCGGTGCTCGCGCGTGCGGAGGCCGCGCTCGATGTGGCCTAGGGCAGTCACGCGCGGGGCGGTCGCGGTCGCGGCGCTCGGTGGCCTCGGCGTCGCGGCAGCGTCCTTCGTGGGCAGGCGCGCGGCCGCGCTGTACGACACCCCCGATATCCTCCCGGACCCGACCTTGACGAGCGTGTCGATCGACGACCTACCCGGGTGGATCGCGCCCGGACCCGACGACGGCGGGCGGTGGGCGCTGTTCCTGCCCGGGCTCGGGTCGCACCCGCTCCGACACCAGGAGGTGGCCCCGGCGTTCCAGGAGCTCGGCTCCGCCTGCCTGTTCGCGTCGCACTCCGCCCGGCGCCCGGCGCGGCGGCACGCGTTCGGTGCCCGAGAGGCAGCGGAGGCCCTCGCGTGGATCCGTTTCGCAGCGGATCGTGGCGCCGAGGAGGTCACCCTGCTCGGCTGGTCGTTCGGTGCGTCCCTGTGGCTCAGGGCGCTGGCAGAGCCGCTCCCGGTGACGATCCGTGCCGTCGTGCTCACCGGCCCGCTCGTCGACTGGTCCGAGACGATCGCACACGGTGCTGGTGCGGGCGTGTTCGGCAGGATCCTCGCCACAGCGGCGCGGGCCGTCCTCGCCACGCCCGTCCTCTGCCGGTTCGCGGGGCAGCCAGCACCCGTGTCGCTCCGACCGGCGCGACGCCCGCTGGTCACCCCACCGCTCGTCGTCGTCCACGGCGACGCCGACACCACCGTGCCGCTCGTGACGAGCGAACGACTCGTCGCCGCGTGGCCTGCGCCGGCGCGCCTGCACGTCGCCGGTGGTGCCCGGCACGGAGCGGAGCGGGACGCCGATCCCACGGGATGGCTCGACGTGGTCACGCCCACCGTGTAAGGTCTGTAGCAATTGCTACACGGCCTGTGGTGATCGCCCGGTGGGACTCGGCCGCGTTGGGGGCGGCCGAGCACCACCGATCTCCGACACCTGCTGCGTAGACTCGTCGGGTGCTCGTCTTCGCCGCAATCGTCCTGTTCGTCGGTGCCCTGTTCAACCTGATCGCCTGGCCGCGCTTCTTCCAGCGCGTGGCGAAGGACACCAGGGCGCGCGACGCATCGGGGCGCCCGACCACGTTCTACACGGTCCACCTCGTGCTCCTGCTGGTCGCGCTGGCGATCACCGCCGCGTCGATCGTCGCGGGCATCCTGCTGCTGGTCTGACGGCGCCTGGGCCTCCGTGTCCGGACCGTCGGTCGGACGGGAGGCGCGCGGCGGGCCCGCACCTGGGCCCACGCCGCCGGTTCCGGACCGACGCGTCAGCGGCGGGTCGGCCGTGCCGGTGGGGAGCCTCCAGTCCGGCCCTGGTCGGGACCACCGCTTCAGGCGCGCTTCAGCGCCGGCCGCCAGAATGCAGGACATGCGTGTGCTGGTGGTCGACGACGAGGTGCGGCTCGCCGACGGCGTCCGCCGCGGGCTCGAGGCCGAGGGGTGGGCGGTCGACGTCGCCCACGACGGTGTCGACGGACTGTGGCACGCGCGGGAGTTCGGCTACGACGCGATCGTGCTCGACCTGATGATGCCCGGGATGAGCGGGTGGGCGGTCTGCGGCCAGCTCCGCGCGGAGGAGAACTGGACCCCGGTGCTCATGCTCACCGCGAAGGACGGCGAGTGGGACCAGGTCGAGGCCCTCGATGCCGGTGCCGATGACTACGTCACGAAGCCGTTCTCGCACCCCGTCCTCGTCGCGCGGATCCGCGCCCTCGTCCGCCGGGGAGCGCGTGAGCGCCCGAGTGTGCTCGCGGTGGGGGACCTGGTGGTCGACCCGGCGGCCAGGACCGTCGCACGGGGCGCGCAGCGACTCGACCTGACGAGCCGCGAGTTCGCGGTGCTCGAGTTCCTCGCCCGGCGTGCCGGCCAGGTCTGTTCGAAGCGCGAGGTCATCGAGAACGTCTGGGACGTCGACTTCGACGGCGACCCGAACATCGTCGAGGTGTACGTCGGACACCTGCGGCGGAAGGTCGACCGGCCCTTCGGGCGGAACTCGATCGAGACGGTGCGTGGTGCTGGCTACCGACTGGCGGCCGACGGTGCCTGAACGGCGCCGGCGGCTCCGCAGTCTCCGCGCGCGGACGACGTTCGGCGCGGTCACGCTGGTCCTCGCGGCGCTCGTGGTCGGATCGGCCGCGTTCGTGGTGGTGCTCCGGCTGGTGCTCGTCGAGGGGGTCAGGTCGAGTGCGGAGAGCGGACTCGAACAGGCGTCCGCCCGGGTCGAGGCCGACGGTGCCGGCGCGGTGGACGGCTACGACGACGTCCTCGTGCAGGTCGTCGGCGACGACGGAGAGGTCCTCGCCCACGGTGATGACGCCGACCCGCCGGCGCTCCCGACCGACGACGAGAGCCGCTGGACGCACGACGGCGAACGGTGGCTGCTCGTGTCCGACGACGTGGACCTTCCGGACGGCACCGAGGCGACGATCGTGTTCGGCTCGTCGCTGGAGTCCGCGGACACGGCGACGACGGCCGTCACCACCTTGCTCGCCGTCGGCGTCCCCGTCCTCGTCGCGCTGATGGGCGTCGGGACCTGGATCGTCGTCGGGCGCTCGCTCCGCCCCGTCGACCGGATCCGGAGCGAGGTCGACGCGGTCCGCGGCGACGCTCGCGGCGCCCGGATCGCCGTGCCGGACACCGGTGACGAGGTCGCCCGGCTCGCGGACACCATGAACGCGATGCTCGAGCGGCTCGACCGGTCGGCATCGGCGCAACGGCAGTTCGTCGCGGATGCGTCGCACGAGCTGCGGTCGCCGATCGCGTCCGTGCGGCAGCACGCGTCGGTGGCGGCTGCGCACCCGGACCGGATCGGGGTCGGTGAGCTCGCCGAGGTCGTCACGGCCGAGAACGACCGCCTCGCGCGGTTGGTCGACGGACTCCTCGTGCTCTCGAAGCTCGACGAACGCGGGGTCGCCGACGGCCGCGCGGTCGACCTGGACGACCTGGTGCTGGCCGAGGTCTCCCGGGTGCGTTCCGCCGGGCTCGTGTCGATCGACGGATCCGGGGTCGGGCCGGCCAGGGTGCTGGGCGATCCTGCTGTGCTGTCGCGCGTCGTGCGGAACCTCGTCGACAACGCCGTCCGGCACGCGTCGGGACGGATCGCGCTGGGCGTGCGTGCGGAGGGCACGTGGGCGGTCCTCACCGTGGACGACGACGGCGTCGGGGTGCCGGGACCGGAACGCGACCGCGTGTTCGAGCGGTTCGTGCGCCTCGACGAGGCCCGCAGCCGCGACGACGGGGGATCGGGGCTCGGACTCGCGATCGTGCGGGACGCGGTGCGCGCGCACGGTGGATCCGTGGTGATCGAGGACGCGCCGCTCGGCGGTGCCCGCTTCGTCGTGCGCATCGCACTCGGTGGATGACCAGCGGGCTTCAGGACTGCTTCAGCACCCTCCCGCCAGGCTCGCCGCATGAACCTCACCGACATGCCCCGCACCCGCCGACTCGCCCTGTCCGCCACCGTCCTGGTCGCCGGCGCCCTCGCCGTGACCGGGTGTGCGAGCGGCTCGGGCGATCCGTCTGGATCCGGTTCGTCCGGGTCGGGATCGTCCAGCGCGGCGGCGTCCGGACCGGCCACCACGGCCGCCGCGTCGAACGACGCCCTGCTCGCCGCGGTCACGACCGCTCGCGACGCCGTCGGCTCCGGGACCGTCATCTCGGTCGAGCAGGAGCAGAGCGGCTCCGCGTGGGAGGTCCTCGTCGTGACCTCCGACCAGGCCGAGCACGAGGTCCACACGAACGCCGACGGCACCGCGACCACGGGCGACCCGGTGACCGACGACTCCGACGCCGACGACCGTGCCGAGAACCAGCGCTTCGTCGACGCCGCGAAGATCGACGTCCGGGATGCTGCAGCGCGTCTCACGGACGAGGTGGCAGGGGCGGTCACGGAACTCGGCCTCGACGACCACGCCGGCACGATCGTCTGGGAAGGTGACGTCCGCGACGACTCCGGGACGAAGCACAGCATCCGCATCGACGCAGGCTCCGGCGACGTCGTCACGAACGTCGTCGACACGGACGACTGACCCGGCAGCGCCCGACGGTGCAGCGGCCGCTGGCGCGTGGGGAGGCCTAACGGTCGTGCCGGCGGAGCCCGTCCACCACGATGTCGAGCAGCCGGCCGGTCTGCGCCGGATCGGTGGTGTCCCGCGTGGACAGCAGCACGCCGATCAGGGCCGCGGTGACGTCATCTGCGACGACGTCGGTGCGGAGGGTACGGTCGGTCAGTCCCGCGTCGAGGAACCGCTGCACGGCGGCGTTCACGCGCTCGCGGGTGTGCACGGTCTCGGCCGCTCCGCGGATCGCCCCCACCCGCACGGTCTCCGCCATACCGCGCTTGGTCTGGACGAACCCGGCGTACCGGTCGGCGAAGGCGCGGAGCGCCCGGTCGGCGGGGAGCTCGGCGAGGAAGCCGTCGACGGTGCCGAGGACGGCATCGAGCTCGACCGCGTACACGGCGGCGACGAGGTCCTCGCGCGTCGGGAAGTTCCGGTAGAGCGTCCCGATACCGACCCCGGCGGAGCGGGCGACGGCTTCGAGGGAGGCGTCCTCGCCGGCAGTCGTGAACGCCGCTCGTGCCGCATCGACGAGCTTCTCGCGGTTGCGCGCGGCGTCGGCGCGGGGACGACGGGACACGTGCGCGTCGGGGCTGGACAAAGTGGAGGTGCCTCCGTTTAGGATGGGAGCCCAAGCGGAGGAACCTCCGCTTGCTGACCAGACTACCGGAGGCTCCCCATGACAGCACCCCTGGACACCGGCTCGCTCGGCGGCCGCACCGTCACACGCATCGGCTACGGCGCGATGGCGCTCGAGCGGTTCGAGGACGACCGCGCGGCCGGTGTCGCGCTGCTCCACCGCGCCGCGGAACTCGGCGTCGACCACGTCGACACGGCGGACTTCTACGGGAACAGCGTCGCGAACGACGTGATCCGGCGGGCGTTCGGCGACTCCGACGCGATCACGGTCGTCAGCAAGGTCGGGGCCGTGCGCGTCGACGCACCGGTGCCGCTCGCCCTCGCCCAGCGCCCGGCGGAGCTGCGCGCGCAGGTGGAGGTGAACCTCCGCACGCTCGGGCGCGAACGCATCGACGTCGTCAACCTGCGTCGGGCGGACACCGGACCCGGGCTCCGCGCCGAGGGGGAGCAGCTCGTCGACCTCGACGACCAGCTCGCGGAGATGGTGGCGATGCGGGACGAGGGCCTCATCGGCGGCATCGGGCTCAGCGCGGTGACGACAGACGTCGTCCGCCGTGCGGTGCCGGCGGGCATCGTGTGCGTGCAGAACGCCTACTCGCTCGTCGCCCGCGAGTTCGAGGACCTGCTGGAGCTCTGCGTCGCCGAGGACATCGCGTGGGTGCCGTTCTTCCCGCTCGGCGGTGCCTTCCCGGGACTGCCGAAGGTGGGAGAGGAGCCCGCGGTGGTGCGGGTTGCGGCCGAGGTCGGAGCGACACCGGCGCAGGTGGGACTTGCCTGGCTGCTCGGGCACGCGTCGAACGTGCTGCTCATCCCCGGGACGTCGAGCGTCCAGCACCTCGAGGAGAACCTCGCCGTCGGCGGTGTGGTGCTCGACGCGGGTCAGACGGCCGCACTCGACGCCGTCTGGGGCGACCGGGTCGCCGCGGGCATCGACGCGCCGAGCTGGCCGTGACGCGGCTCCGCCAGCGGAGTCAGTTCGCGGCCGGCGCCGGCGTGCCGAGGGTCCGGCGGAGTGCCAGGGCCGCGACCCCCTCGTCCGAGGTGTCGAGCAGCACGCGGTAGGTGTCGTCGGGCGTGAGGAACTCGACGCACACCGCGTCGAAGTCGCACGGCTCGATGCGCCACCCCTGCACGGCGTCCATGGGGACCGTCGTCAGCGCGTCGCGCTCGTAGCTCGTCTCTGCGTGCACCCGGTCGCGGAACACTCGGACGCGTCCGAAGGCGCCCCGCCACGTGAGCTGCAGGTCGAGTTCGGGAGAAGGAGAGAGGTCCGGCACCCGCTGATCGTACCGACGGGTGCCGGACCTCTCGGCATCACCGGGACGCCGCGTTGCGCGATGCGGACACGATCAGGCCCGATCGTCCCCGTCGCGGTCGTCTCCGCGACGCACCTGGTTCGCGGGGTCGCGGCCGGTGATCGGGTACGGGCCGGTGACGCCCTCGCGGAGGGACGCGATGCGCAGGATCCGGTCGCGCTGCAGGAACCAGCCGACGATGAGCAGCGGGATCACGATCACGAGCGACGCGATCGTGTACGTGCCGACGGGGTAGTCGATCGCCATCAGCACGATGACGGACGCCAGGAACGCGAGTGTCAACCACGAGGTCACCGGAGCGCCGGGGAGCTTGAACGACGGTTCCTTCGCCAGGCCCTGCTTCGCCCAGGACCGCAGGCGCATCTGGCAGAGGATGATCGTGCCCCACGCGGTGATGATGCCGAGGCTCGCGATGTTCAGGGCGATCTCGAACGCCTGGCTCGGGATGAAGTAGTTGAGGACGACACCGGCGACGGTGAACGCCGCGGTGAGCAGGATGCCGGCGTACGGCACACCGCCGCGGGTCATCTTCGTGGTCCACTTCGGCGCCGAGCCGTTCATGCCCATCGAGTGCAGCGCACGGCCGGTCGAGTAGAGGCCGGCGTTCAGCGACGACAGCGCTGCGGTGAGCACGACGAAGTTCATGATCGACCCGACGATCGCGCCGACCTGCGGGTTGCCGATCGACGAGAAGAACGTGACGAACGGGCTCTCGCCCTCCTTGTACGCCGTGTACGGCAAGAGGAGCGACAGCAGCACGATCGAGCCGACGTAGAAGACCGCGATGCGGAAGACGACGGAGTTGATCGCGCGGGGGATGACCTTCTCGGTGTTCTGCGTCTCGCCGGACGCGGTGCCGACGAGCTCGATGGCCGCGTACGCGAAGACGACGCCCTGCACGACGAGCACGGTCGGGAGCAGGCCGTTCGGCAGGAGCCCGCCGTTGTCCGCCCAGATCGAGAAGCCGGTCTGCACCTGCTGGCCACCCGCCTCGACCGGGAACGCCCAGATGAGCCAGATGAGCGCGATCACGAGGAAGGCGACGAGCGCGGCGACCTTGATGATGGCGAACCAGAACTCGAGCTCGCCGAAGACCTTGACCGCGACCATGTTCGCGGCGAGGACGACTACGAGCGCGATGAGCGCGAGGAGCCACTGCGGAGCGGCGGTGAACGCCGACCAGTACTTCAGGTAGACGGCGACGGCGGTCGTGTCGACGATCGACGTCATCGCCCAGTTGAGGAAGTACATCCAGCCGGCGGCGTACGCGAACTTCTCGCCGTAGAACTCGCGGGCGTACGAGATGAAGGACCCGGAGGACGGGCGGTGCAGCACGAGCTCGCCGAGCGCACGCAGGATGAAGAACCCGAACACCCCCGCGATCAGGTACACGACCGCCAGTGCCGGTCCCGCCGTGTGGAGTCGCCCGCCGGCACCGAGGAAGAGGCCGGTCCCGATCGCACCGCCGATCGCGATCATCTGCAGCTGGCGGGGCTTCAGACCGTGCTGGTAGCCCTCCTGCTCGTGCGAGAAGTCGTTCGCGGGCGCGCGGTCCACCCCGGTGTCGTTCTGCGCTGTCATGCGCGCCACGCTACATGCGCGGTGCAGCAGGGGCGGCACACAAATCTCCGAGGAGCCTGAAATGTAACGAGACGGTTACGATCGCGACCCGCATGAGTCCGCGCGACACGCCGTGCCCGGGGTACACGGATGCCGGTCCTCCGGCGGACGTCGATTCGCGACGGGGGACAACGGTCGATAGCGTTGAACGTCCCCTCAGGGGACACCGACGATCAGGACGCGTCCTCCGGGCAACACAGCGGGGGCCGTACGGTCGGCCGGACCGGGGTCGTCCCGAGTACGACCCCCGCGTGCGTGATCGCTCGCCCTGCGCCCGTCGCGCACGGCTTGCAGCGGTCGCGACGAACAGGGTGCCGGACGACCCGTTCGCAACCACAACACGTCCGTCGTGCGCCACGCGCCACGGTCGTGCGAGGAGCACCGTTGACCATCGCCCCACCCGAGAGCCGGCACGCATCCGCGCCGGACACCCCTGCGACGGCACCCGCTGTCCGGGTCCGTGACATCACCAAGGTCTTCGGGCGACGCCCGGCCGAGGCCGTTCGCCGTCTCGCTGCAGGCGCCTCACGCGACGACGTCCGCGAGTTCGGCTCCGCGGCCGTCATCGACGCGTCGTTCGACGTCCAGCCGGGCGAGATCTTCGTCGTCATGGGCCTGTCCGGCTCCGGCAAGTCGACCCTCATCCGGATGCTGAACGGGCTGCTCGAGCCGACCGCCGGCACCGTGGAGATCGGCGGCCGCACCGTCACCAAGGCGGCGCCGAAGGAGATCCGCGACATCCGCCGGTCGAGCGTGTCGATGGTCTTCCAGCACTTCGCCCTGCTGCCGCACCGCACGGTGATCGAGAACGTCGCGTACGGCCTCGAGGTCAACGGTGTCGAGAAGTCCGAGCGACTCCGCAAGGCCCGCGAGGTCATCGACCTCGTCGGGCTCGACGTCTGGGCCGACGCCAAGCCGGACGAGCTCTCCGGCGGCATGCAGCAGCGCGTCGGCATCGCCCGTGCACTCGCCGCCGAGACCGACGTCCTGCTGATGGACGAGGCGTTCAGCGCCCTCGACCCCCTCATCCGTCGCGAGATGCAGGAACAGCTCGTCGACCTGCAGCAGCGTCTCGGCAAGACGATCGTGTTCATCACGCACGACCTCAACGAGGCGATGTTCCTCGGCGACCGGATCGCCGTGATGCGCGACGGACGCATCGTGCAGATCGGGTCCCCGGAGGACATCCTCACGGACCCGGCGAACGACTACGTCGCGCAGTTCGTGCAGGACGTCGACCGCGCCCGCGTGCTCACCGCCTCGAGCGTCATGGAACCGGCCCGCGCCGTCGTCCCGCTCACCGCGGGACCGCGTGGCGCGCTCCGCGTCATGCGCGACCTGCAGACCGCCGCCGTCTTCGTCACCGGCCGCGGCCGGAAGCTCGAGGGCTGGGTCCGCGACCGGCACGTGATGCGCCAGGTCAAGGCCGGCGACACGAACCTCGACGCGATCGTGAACACCGAGTTCGCCCAGGTCGCACCGGACACGGCCCTCACCGACCTGTTCGAGCTCGCCGTCGAGTCGCCGCTGCCCATCGCGGTCGTCGACGACGAGCAACGGCTGCTCGGCGTCGTGCCGCGCGTGACGCTCCTCGCCGCCCTCGGCAACGTCCCGACGACGACGAGCCCGATCCAGACGCTCGAGCCCGTCACCCGGATCTCGAACGACGACCTCGACGAGACCCTCGCCGCGACCACGGAAGGAGATCACGCGTGATCACCCCCGGCACGAACTCCTTCGGGGACTTCCACCTGCCCCTCGGCAGCTGGGTGTCCGCCGTCGTCACCTGGATCACGACGTACCTCTCCGGGTTCTTCGACGTGGTCCGCTACGTCTTCACCTGGATGGACGCGTGGATGGAGTACTTCCTCTCCACCCCGCCGTTCTGGGTCGTCACCCTGGTCCTCGTCGCGCTCGCCTTCGCCCTGAAGGGCTGGAAGCTCGCCCTCGGTTCCGCGATCGGCCTGCTGTTCATCGTCAGTGTCGGGCAGTGGACGAACGCCATGGACACCCTGGCGCTCGTCATCGTCGCCGCCGGGCTCGCGGTCGTCTTCAGCATCCCGCTCGGGGTCTGGGCCGCGCGCTCCGACGCCGCCAGCCGGGTGATCCGCCCCGTGCTCGACTTCATGCAGACGACCCCGGCGTTCGTCTACCTGATCCCGGCGCTGCTGCTCTTCCGCGTCGGCGTCGTCCCCGGCATCGTCGCGACGATCGTCTTCGCGATGGCTCCTGGGGTCCGGCTCACCGAGCTCGGTATCCGCGGCGTCCCGAGCGAGATCGTCGAGGCCGGCGCCGCGTTCGGCTCCAGCCCGTGGCGCATCCTCCGCCAGATCCAGCTGCCGCTCGCCAAGGCCAGCATCATGGCCGGCGTCAACCAGGTCATCATGCTGTCGCTCTCGATGGTCGTCATCGCCGGCATGGTCGGCGCCGGCGGCCTCGGGGAGCAGATCGTCGCGTCGCTGAACCGCATCGACGTCGGTCTCGGTGCCGAAGCCGGTCTGTCGGTCGTGGTCCTGGCGATCCTGCTGGACCGCCTCACCGCAGCGCTCGGCGGCGGGGCGAGTGGAGCCTCGCGGCTGTGGCGGCGCGACCGCAGGACGGCCGCGACCGCGACGCCGGACGCGGCGACCGCGCCGACCACCGCCACCACGGAGGCGACCGCCTCCGACCGTCAGACCGTCGACGCGTGAGGAAGGACCCCACCATGAAGCGCACCAAGCGAATCGTCGCGACGCTGGCCCTGGCCGCCGCGACCGCCGTCGGGCTCTCCGCCTGCATGCCCCCCGGGTACTACGGCGCGACCGGCAACGTCGCGAACGGCGACCAGAAGTCGATGTCGATCGTCGTCTTCAACGGCTGGGACGAGGACACCGCAGCCAGCCAGCTCTGGAAGTACGTCCTCGACGAGAAGGGCTACGACGTCCAGCTCACGAACGCCGACGTCGCCCCCGCCTACCAGGGGCTGTCGTCCGGTGACTACGACGTCGTGCTCGACACGTGGCTGCCGAACACGCACAAGCAGTACATGGACAAGTACGGCGACCAGCTCACCGACCTCGGTGCCTGGAACGAACAGGCGTCGCTCGAGCTCGCCGTGCCCGAGTACTCGAAGATCGACTCCATCGAGGACCTCGAGGCGAACGCGTCGGACTTCGGGAACAAGATCATCGGCATCGAGCCGGCCGCCGGTGAGACCGCGGTCGTGCAGGACAAGGTGATCCCGCAGTACGGCCTCGGCTCGATGGACTTCATCACGAGCTCGACGCCGGCGATGCTCGCCGACCTCAAGGCCTCGATCGCCAAGAAGGAGGACGTCGTCGTGACGCTGTGGCGTCCGCACTGGGCGTACGACGCGTTCCCGATCAAGGACCTGAAGGACCCGAAGGGCGCGCTCGGCAAGAACGAGGAGATCCACACCATCGCCAAGAAGGACTTCGCCAGCGACTTCCCGCAGGCGTCGAAGTGGATGCGGGACTTCTCGATGGACTCCGACACGCTCTACTCGCTCGAGAACGCGCTGGTCAACAGCGGGGCGAAGGCGAGCGAGTACCCGGCGATCACGAAGAAGTGGGCGTCGGAGCACCAGGACTACGTGGACTCGCTCACGTCGTCGAAGTAACAGCACGACTCTGACAGGAGGCGCGGTGCCAGCTGGCACCGCGCCTCCTGTCCGTTGGTTGCATGGAGGGATGGACATCCTCCTCCGACTCCTCGTCTCGATCGGGTTCGCCCTGCTCGTGACCGCCGTCGCCTCGTTCGTCCTGCACCTCGTCTTCCGGGCGCTCGGGCGCCGCGAGCGCTGGGCGGCCTCGTTGTCCAGGCGCACGAAGCACCCCACCAGGACGCTCCTGCTCGTGGCGCTGCTCTGGACGGCGTTCGCGTCCTCGATCCCCGCGACGTCCGCGTACGAGTGGCGCGCGACCGTCTCGCACGTGTTCCTCGTCGTCACGATCGGCGTCGGCACGTGGTTCGCCTGCGGCCTCGCGATCTTCCTCGAGAGCCTGGGGCTCCACAAGTACCGCGTCGACGTGCCGGACAACCGCGTCGCCAGGCGGATCCGCACGCAGGTCCTCATCCTCCGCCGCCTCACCGTCGCCGTCCTCGTGATCATCGGCGTCGGTGCGATCCTGCTGACGTTCCCCGGGGTCGAGGCCGCCGGTGCCAGCGTCCTCGCCTCCGCCGGGCTCATCTCGGTGATCGCCGGACTCGCGGCGCAGTCGACGCTCGGCAACGTGTTCGCCGGCATGCAGCTGGCGTTCTCCGGCTCGATCCGGGTCGACGACGTCGTCGTGGTCGAGCAGCAGTGGGGGCGCATCGAGGAGATCACCCTGACGTACGTCGTCGTGCACCTGTGGGACGACCGCCGGTTCGTGCTGCCCTCGACCTACTTCACGTCGACGCCGTTCGAGAACTGGACCAGGACGAACAGCGAACTGCTCGGTGCCGTGGAGTTCGACCTGGACTGGCGGGTGCGCCCGGGGGAGATGCGCGTCGAGCTCGACCGGATCCTGTCCCGCACCGAGCTCTGGGACGAGCGCGTGAAGGTGCTGCAGGTCACCGACGCGGTGCAGGGGTACGTGCGGGTCCGGGTGCTCGCGACGTCGCACGATGCCCCGTCCCTGTTCGACCTGCGCTGCTACATCCGCGAGGAACTCGTCGACTGGATCCAGCGCACCCACCCGGACGCGCTCCCGATCCAGCGCGTGCAGATGGTCGACGAGGTCGCGCCGCGCCGGCGGACCGCGTCGACGGCGTCCGACTCCGCGCTCTTCACACCCGACCAGGACGACCGCGCAGCGCTCTTCACCGGTCCGATCCAGACCGCGCACATCCCGCGGTCGGAGCAGTAGACGCGTTCCGCGCGGACGGGAGGCCCGGTGCCAGCTGGCACCGGGCCTCCCGTCCGTCAGACGGCCCGGTCGGGCCGTCCGTCTGATGGTGCGTTCAGCTCACGGCTGACGCGCTCGGACGGCGCGGTCGTCCTCGACGACCGTGCCGATCGCCACGATCGTGGTGGCCAACCAGGCAACCCACGTCAGGGCGAGACGCCAGTCACGCGGCCCCTGCCTGGTGGTCTGCAGCACGCTGTAGCCGCTGATGATCGAACTCCACACCGCACCGTTGAACAAGAACTTGCGCACGGATTCCTCCTGTCGTCGTCGGCGTCCACGCTACTGGTCTGTACATTGGAGCGCCGCCGATCGCGGCCGCTCATGGAGGAGTCATCGTGCGTCAAGCCGTCATCGGGGCAGGTCTGTTGGTCGTCGGCGCCGTGTGCGTCGCACTCGGGCTGCTCCCGTTGCCCGAACTCGCCGAGCTCGCCGACCGGGTCGTGCCCGTGCTCGGGTTCGTGCTCGGGCTCACGATCGTGTCCGAACTCGCCGCCGACGCCGGCGTGTTCGACCGCCTCGCCGACGTCGCCGCACGCATCGGCGGTGGGCGGACCATCGGGCTGTGGGGAGCGGTCGTCGTCCTCGCCGTCCTGTGCACGGTGTTCCTGTCGATCGACACCACCGCGGTGCTGCTCACCCCGATCGTGATCGCCCTGGCCCGTCGGGTCGGGCTCCCGCCGATGCCGTTCGCGTTGACCACCGTGTGGCTCGCGAACACCGCGTCGCTCCTGCTCCCCGTCTCGAACCTGACGAACCTGCTCGCCGTCGACCGCATCGGGCTCGACGGGCCGATCCCGTTCGCCGGGCTCATGGTGTGGGCGGCGCTCGCCGGGGTCGTCGTGCCGTGTGCCGTGCTGCTGGTCGTCTTCCGCGGGCGGTTGTTCGGTCGGTACACGCCCGTCGACGTCCGTCGTCCGGCCGACCCGGTCTTCTTCACCGCCGCGTCGGTGGTGCTCGTCGCGCTCGTCGTCGCGCTCACCGCCGGGGTGACGGTCTGGATCGCGGCACTCGCGGCCGCGGTGGTGCTCGTGGTCGTCGCGGCGTTCCGCGCACCGGGCGAGCTGCGGCCGTCCCGGGTGCCGTGGTCGACGCTGGTGTTCGCCGCCGGGCTGTTCGTCGTCGTCGAGACGCTGCACGCCACCGGGGTGACCGATCCGATCGTGCGCGCGCTCTCCGGCGGGACCGACACCGGGTCGCTGCTCCTCCTCGCCGGTGCCGGCGGGGTCGCCGCGAACGTGATGGACAACCTGCCCGCGTACCTGGTGCTCGAGCCGGCCGCCGGCCACGAGGCCCTCCGCTACGCGGCGCTGCTCATCGGGGTGAACGCCGGGTGCCTCATCACGCCGTGGGCATCCCTCGCCACGCTCCTCTGGCACGCCCGGCTGTCCGCCGAGGGCATCCGGTTGTCGTGGGGGAAGTACATGGCGCTCGGCTGCGTCGTCGCGCCACTGACGGTGGTCGCCGGCGTGCTCGCCCTGGGGGTGTAGCGCGCCGCTCGGTGTCCGCGTCGGGCGCTACAGCCAGTCGCGGTGCTTGAAGACGCGGTAGAGCACCAGGCTCGACACGACGATGAGCGCCACGGAGACGAACAGGCCGCCCCACTGCCCCTCGCCGGGGAACGTCACGTTCTGCCCGAAGAACCCCGTGATGGCGGTCGGGATCGCGATGATCGCCGCCCAGCTCGTCACCTTCTTCATCACGGTGTTCTGCCGGTTCGACGCCAGGTTGAGGTTCGTGTCCAGCACGCTCGACACCGCGTCCCGCAGCTGGTCGGCGGAGTCGGCGATCGACACCAGGTGGTCCTCGACGTCGCGGAAGTACGGGCGGATGCCGTCGGCGATCGTCTCGGCGTCCCCGTGGAGCAGGGACGCGACGCTGTCCTTCGTCGGGACGACCAGCCGCCGGATCACCCCGAGTCCCTTCCGGAGCGCGAACGACCGGCGCTGGATCTGCTGCTCGCGGGGGTTGCCGCGTTCGAACAGGTCGTCCTCGAGCTCGTCGATGTCCTGCTCGATGTCCTCGACCACCGCGGACGCGTGGTCCACCACCGCGTCGAGCAGCCCCCACACCAGCCACGGCACCCCGTGGTCTGCCTGGTCGGCGTTCGCGTCGAGGCGACTCGAGACCTCGCCGATGTCGAAGTCGGCACCGTGGATCGTGACGAGCGCGCGGGGGGTGACGAACGCCTTGACCTCGTGCACGACGACCGAGCCGTCCGCGTTCCGCCCGGCGATGTCGTAGACGACCAGGAACAGGCTGTCGCGGTACCGGTCGAGCTTCGGGCGCTGCCCGCGTTCGACCGCGTCCTCGACGGCGAGCGCGTGGATGCCGAGTTCGACCTCGACGTGTTCGAGGTCCGCCGCGGACGGGTCCGTGTAGTCGATCCAGACGAACGTGTCATCCTCGGCGACGAGGTCCGAGATGCGTTCGACGGGGAAGTCCCGCTCGGCTGCCGATCCGTTCCGCCACGAGCGAGTGCTGACCATGCGCGCCAGCCTAGTGACGGGACGACTGCGCGCCCGGCGGGGAAGCCCCGCCGAGCGCGCAGTCCGTACAGCTCCGGCTCAGTACGCCGAGACCAGCTTGCCGTCCTCGACCTTCAGGAACTCGTAGACGTCGAAGGTGTCCTCCTGGTGCCCGCTGTCCCCGAAGTACGACGTGTAGTCGTACCCGATCACACCGTCCGAGGTGCTCGTCACCTGGATGCTGCCAGAACCCGAGGTCTCCACCTTGAGCTCCGGCATCGTCTTCACCTCGTACTCGACCGCACCGTCCGCGTCGTACGGGCCGTACCAGGGGCAGCCGCTCAGTGCGTCGACGTCGGTCTTCGCGGCGCACGCCGTGATCTCGTCCGTGACGAACTTCTCCGCGTCGGTCGTGAGCTGCTTCGTCGGCTTCGGGGTGAAGTCGACGTACGGGCTCGACGAGCCGCCGATCGACAGCGTCTTCGTGCCCCCGGTGAAGTACTTCGTCCCGCCGACCTCGACCCGGTAGGTGCCCGGGTAGGCGAGCGACCGGAAGGTCCCGTCCGAGATCGTCCCGACCCGCTTCCCGCCGACCGTGACCGGGGCGCCCTCGAGCGCGGACGCGGCGGTGATCGACACGGACTCCGCCAGGGGAGCGGTGACACGCCACTCGTCCTTCACGAGCCAGCTCGTCCCGGTCCGACGGAGCTCCACCTGACCGGAGCGGTTCTTGCCGCCCTGCGTGTAGCTCACGGTGGCCACGGCACGGTCGCCGCTCGTCGCGACCCGCCCCACGCGGACGTCGCTCGGGCGGTTCTCCGCGCTCTTCAGCACCGCGGCGTCGAGCATCGCGGCGTCCTCGGGGACCTCGCTCATCCGCTCGGCGGTCGCGGCGTCGCCCCGGGCGATCGCGTCGACGTAGCTGCGCACCGTCGGCGCAGGGCCCCACACGTTCGAGCGGAGGATCCCGGTGGTCACCGCGCCGGCGACGACCACCACCACGACGGCGCCACCGGCGACGAGCGACCGGACCAGGACCTTCTTGGCACGCGGCGACATGGGCGCAGCGGCGCTCGCCGCATCCGGCCCGACGAACGGCTGCGACGCGCCGACGGACGGATGCGATGCGCCGACGAACGGCTGCGAGGCATCGGCGGTCGGCTGGTCCCCGGCGGCCGGGACACCCGACCACCCAGCGGCCTGGGCGGAAGCGGGACCCGACGCGCCCGTCGGCGCCGCGCCCGTCGGCGCCGCGCCCGCCGGCGCTGCCCAGCCGGGTGCCACCTGGCGCGGGTCGGCACCGACCAGGCGCGACGTGAACAGGACGATGCGCGATCCCAGGCGGGGGACGAGCAGCGGCGCCAGGTACCGCGCGACGACCTCGATCGCCGCACCCCACGCGGCGAACACGACCGGGGTCCACGGCGCGACGCCCATCGACCCGGAGCCGCCGACGACGCTGGACCCGGTCGCCGAGTACGAGAACACCCCGGTACCGAGCACGAACACGACCACGCCGACGACGAGCCAGACCGCTGGTGACACGACCCAGTCGAGGGTGGTCCTGACGCGGTCGTTCCGTCGGACGGCGAGTGCGAGGCCGGCGGCGACGGCGGTGAGGGCGACGAACAGCACGAGCAGCCAGAGCCAGCCGGACGCGCCGCCGAACGCGGAGGCGGTCTGTGCGCCGCTGCCGAAGCCGGACACCCCGACGCCCCCGAGGAACCCGAGCGACACGATCGCCGACGCCAGGTTCCCGACGACGAGCGGCAGCGCCGACCCCCACGACGGCTGGACGACGAGCGCGACGACCACCAGGACGACCGTGACGAGCACCACCAGGAACCCGACCTGCCCGACGGCGACGCGAGCGGTGCCGAGCGTCCGGACGGCGAGCACCCGGCCTCGTGCGAGCACGGACGGGCGGGCCAGGAGCGCGGACGCCGCGCCGACGACGAACGCGCCGAGGACGCTGCCGATGCCGATCGCGTGCACGGCGCTGATCGACACCCCGGACGACGCCGGGAACCGGATGGCGAGCACGAGCCCGGCCAGCGTCGTGAACGCGGTGAGCACCAGCCCGGTCACCGCCGAGGTGACGAGGAGCTGCGGCACGCCCAGCGAGCGGCTGCGGATCCGGCGGGTGAGCACGACGGCGATGACGACCTGCGCCGCGAGCACGAGCGCCGGCGCGACGCCGAGCGACGCGGAGCCCGCGAGGCCGAACAGCGGCACGGACCCCGACACGTGCAGTCGTCCGAAGTCGGCGAGGGCGACCAGCTGCGCAGGAGCCCCGAGCAGCACGCTGATGCCGGACAGCAGGCTCTGCAGGTCGGGAGCGGAGGACGCCGCACCAGAGTCGGGCACGAATCCGCCGTCGATCGACGCGCCTCCGGACGACCCGGACCCGACGGCGACGATCGCCACGGTCAGCAGCAGCGAGATCCCCGCGACGACGTAGGCCGCGACCCAGGCGCCGGCACCGGCGATCGCTGCGGCCAGCCAGTCCCGACCACCGATCGAGCGGAGGAGTCGGCCGAGCGCATCGGGCTCTCGAGGTGCGTCGGGCTCTCGAGGTGCGTCGGGCTCTCGAGGGGGGACGGGTGGGGTGTCGCTCACGGCGGGAGTCCTCTCCGGCCGGGCGGCCGCGCACCAGCCCCTCCGGCACGCCGTGTCCCCCCGACACGGATGCAGCATATCGGAAGCCGCGGATCCTCCGGGAATCAGCTGTCGGCACGCTGGTAACTTCGGACCCGTGTCAGCACCCCACAGCTCTTCCGCCAAGTACTCCTTCGTCGTCGCCTCCAACCGCCTGCCCGTCGACCGCGTCGTGGACGACGAGGGCAACGAGGGCTGGCGGCACTCGCCCGGCGGGCTCGTGACGGCGCTCGAACCGGTGATGCGCGCGAACGACGGCGCGTGGGTCGGCTGGGTGGGGCAGCCGGACGTCGAGGTGGACCCCTTCGACAACGAGGGCATCCACATCGTCCCGGTCCCGCTCAGCACGAGCGAGGTCGAGGAGTACTACGAGGGCTTCAGCAACGACACGCTCTGGCCGCTCTACCACGACGTCATCGAGCACCCGAGCTACCACCGCGACTGGTGGAACTCCTACAAGGGCGTCAACAAGCGCTTCGCCGAGCAGATCGCCGAGATCGTCGAGCAGGACGGCATCGTCTGGGTGCAGGACTACCAGCTGCAGCTCGTCCCGGCGCTCCTCCGCGAGCTCCGCCCGGACCTGACGATCGGCTTCTTCAACCACATCCCGTTCCCACCGGTCGGCATCTACGCGCAGCTGCCGTGGCGTGCGCAGATCCTCGACGGCCTGCTCGGGGCGGACGTGATCGGGTTCCAGCGGCACGACGACGCCAGCGACTTCCTCCGCGCGGTTCGGCACATCAAGGGCTACACGACGAAGGGCTCGACGATCGACGTCCCCGTCGACGACCCGAACGCCCCGCGGAGCCGCAAGGGCGTCACCGTCCGCCACGTCGAGGCGCGGCACTTCCCGATCTCGATCGACGCCGAGAGCTTCGAGGAGATCGCCCGGCGCCCCGAGGTGCAGGAGCGTGCCCGCGAGATCCGGCAGGGGCTGGGCAACCCGAAGACCGTGCTGCTCGGCGTCGACCGGCTCGACTACACCAAGGGCATCCGGCACCGCATCAAGGCCTTCGGCGAGCTCATCCAGGACGGCCGGGTCAAGGTCGAGGACGCCACGCTCGTGCAGGTCGCGAGCCCGAGCCGGGAGCGTGTCGACACGTACCGGATGCTCCGCGACGAGATCGAACTGAGCGTCGGGCGGCTGAACGGCGATCTCGGCACGATCACGCACCAGCCGATCTCGTACCTGCACCACGGCTACCCGCGGGAGGAGATGGTGGCGCTCTACCTGGCCGCCGACATCATGCTCGTGACCGCGCTCCGCGACGGCATGAACCTCGTCGCGAAGGAGTACGTCGCCACCCGCTTCGACAACGACGGCGTGCTGATCCTCTCCGAGTTCGCCGGCGCCGCCGACGAACTGAAGCAGGCGGTGATCATCAACCCGCACGACATCGGCGCCCTGAAGGACTCGATCCAGCGTGCCATCGAGATGCCGAAGCGCGAGCGCTCGACGCGGATGCGCGCGCTCCGGAAGCGGGTCCGCGACAACGACGTCGCCCGCTGGTCGCGGTCGTTCCTCGAGGCCCTCGACCGGCACGCTCCGCGCAACGCGCGGATCGACCCGACCGGTGCGGAGCAGCACCGCGAGGCACAGACCGACAACATGTCGATCTTCGACCAGGACGCGCAGACCGCGCGTGCAGCGGAGGACACCCGGGAGGCCCGTGATGCGTGACCAGTCCACGAACGTCGACGAGACGGCGGCTCCGGAGCTCGACACGGCTCTCGCGGACCTGGCGGCGTCCGGCACGCTGCTGGTCGCGCTGGACTTCGACGGCACGTTGGCGCCCTTCGCCGACGACCCCGGTCAGGTCGGTGCCCTGCCGGGGAGCTGGGCGGCGGTCCTGACGCTGCAGCGCGCGAAGGACACCGAGGTGGTGCTCGTCTCCGGCCGCCCGCTCGACTCGCTCGCCCGGGTCACCGCGGCGCCGGAGGACATGTCGCTCGTCGGCTCGCACGGCGTGGAGTGGCGCGTCGACGGCCACGACCAAGAAGCACTGACCGCCGAGGAGCACGACCGCGTCGCGCGGATCGGTGCGGCGCTCGACGCCGTCGGGGAGCGCTTCCCCGGGGTCGTCATCGAGCACAAGCCGGCAGGGCACGGCGTGCACACACGCCGGGTGAGCGCCGAGGTCGCGGCCGAGGCGAACGCCGCAGCGAGTGCGGCGGCGCACGAGGCCGACGGCGACGTCCTCGAACGCGGCGGCAAGGACATCCTCGAGTTCGCGGTGCGACACGTCACGAAGGGCGACGCCATCGACCGGCTCCGCGAGCTCCGCGGCGCCGACGCGGTGTTCTTCGCCGGGGACGACGTCACCGACGAGGACGCCTTCCGGGTGCTCCGCGACGGCGACGTCGGTGTGAAGGTGGGGGAGGGCGACACGCTCGCCGGCCACCGGGTCGCCGATCCGGCGGCCCTGACCGACGTCCTGAAGCAGCTCGCGAGGCTGCGTGCGGTGCGCTGACGAGGTGATCCGAGCCTCCCGTCCGGCCGTTGCAACCATGCGAACGCATCGAAGTGCGCCACTGGTATCCCAATCGGTCCTAGACTCACTCCATGCCTGATATCGACGTCAAGCCGCGGAGCCGGGTCGTCACCGACGGGATCGAAGCAACCACCTCGCGTGGGATGCTGCGTGCCGTCGGGATGGGGGACGAGGACTGGGAGAAGCCGCAGATCGGCATCGCCTCGTCCTGGAACGAGATCACCCCGTGCAACCTGAGCCTCGACCGGCTCGCCCAGGGCGCCAAGGAAGGCGTCCACGGCGGCGGCGGGTACCCCCTGCAGTTCGGCACCATCTCCGTCTCGGACGGCATCTCGATGGGCCACGAGGGGATGCACTTCTCCCTCGTCTCCCGTGAGGTCATCGCCGACAGCGTCGAGACCGTCGTGAACGCCGAGCGCCTGGACGGCACGGTCCTGCTCGCCGGCTGCGACAAGTCGCTCCCCGGGATGCTCATGGCCGCCGCGCGGCTCGACCTCGCGAGCGTCTTCCTCTACGCGGGGTCGGTCATGCCCGGCTACGTGAAGCAGGCCGACGGCTCGATGAAGGAAGTCACGATCATCGACTCCTTCGAGGGTGTCGGCGCCTGCAAGGCCGGCACCATGAGCGAAGAAGAGCTCAAGAAGATCGAGTGCGCGATCGTCCCCGGTGAGGGTGCCTGTGGCGGCATGTACACGGCGAACACGATGGCGTCGGTCGCGGAAGCACTCGGGATGTCGCTCCCGGGATCCGCCGCGCCGCCCAGCGCCGACCGCCGCCGCGACTACTACGCGCACCGCTCCGGCGAGGCCGTCGTGAACATGCTCAAGCACGGCATCACCGCTCGTCAGATCCTGACGCGCGAGGCGTTCGAGAACGCGATCGCCGTCGCCATGGCACTCGGAGGCTCGACCAACGTCGTGCTGCACCTGCTGGCGATCGCCCACGAGGCCGAGGTCGAACTCAGCCTCGACGACTTCAACCGCATCGGCTCCAAGGTCCCGCACCTGGCGGACATGAAGCCCTTCGGCAAGTACGTCATGGTCGACGTCGACCGCAACGGCGGTATCCCCGTGATCATGAAGGCGCTGCTCGACGCCGGCCTGCTGCACGGCGAGTGCATGACCGTGACGGGCAAGACCGTCGCCGAGAACCTCGCCGAGATCGACCCGCCGGAGCTCGACGGCGAGGTGTTCCGCACGCTCGACAACCCGATCCACGAGACCGGTGGCCTGACGATCCTGCAGGGCTCCTTCGCGCCGGAGGGCGCCGTGGTGAAGACCGCGGGCTTCGACGCATCGGTGTTCGAGGGCCCTGCGCGCGTGTTCGACCGCGAGCGCTCGGCGATGGACGCCCTCACCGAGGGCAGGATCCAGAAGGGCGACGTCGTCGTCATCCGGTACGAGGGCCCCAAGGGCGGTCCCGGCATGCGTGAGATGCTCGCCATCACCGCTGCCATCAAGGGCGCTGGCCTCGGCAAGGATGTACTACTCTTGACCGACGGACGATTCTCAGGCGGCACAACCGGCCTGTGCATCGGCCACATCGCACCGGAAGCAGTGGACGCAGGTCCAGTTGCATTCGTGCGCGATGGCGACCGCATCCGTGTCGACATCGCGGCTCGCTCGCTCGACCTACTGGTCGAGCCTGCCGAGCTGGAAGCCCGCCGTGACGGCTGGGCTCCGCTGCCCCCGCGCTACACCCGCGGAGTCCTCGCGAAGTACGCCAAGCTCGTGCAGTCCGCCGCCAAGGGCGCGGTCACGGGCTAGCGTTCGACACCCGCACCACCGCCATCTCTCCAGGCAAGGAACCCTTCATGCCCACGGAAGCCACACCGCTGTCCGCGGCCACGGGAGCGCGTCGCACTCCCGAGGTCCTGACCGGCTCGGGAGCCGTCCTCCGGACCCTCGAGCACCTCGGGATCACCGACGTCTTCGGGCTGCCCGGCGGCGCGATCATCCCGTTCTACGACGAACTCATGGCGTCGAAGACGATCCGCCACATCCTGGTCCGCCACGAGCAGGGCGCCGGTCACGCGGCCGAGGGCTACGCGTCCGCGTCCGGCAAGGTCGGCGTCGCCATCGCGACGTCCGGACCCGGCGCGACGAACCTCGTCACCGCGATCGCCGACGCCTACATGGACTCGGTGCCGTTCATCGCGATCACCGGCCAGGTGTTCTCGACGCTGATGGGCACCGACGCCTTCCAGGAAGCGGACATCGTCGGCATCACCATGCCGATCACGAAGCACTCGTTCCTCGTGACCGACCCGGCCGACGTGCCGGCGACCCTGGCCGCCGCGTACCAGATCGCGACGACCGGCCGCCCGGGTCCCGTGCTGGTGGACATCACGAAGGACGCCCAGCAGAAGTCGGCGCCGTACGTCTGGCCGCCCAAGATCGACCTGCCGGGCTACCGGCCGGTCACCAAGGCGCACGGCAAGCAGATCACCGCGGCCGCGCAGCTCCTCGCCGGTGCCGAGCGTCCGGTGCTCTACGTCGGCGGCGGTGTCGTCCGCTCCCGCGCGACGGCCGAACTGCTCGCGTTCGCCGAGGCCACTGGTGCGCCCGTCGTCACGACGCTGATGGCTCGCGGGGCCTTCCCGGACTCGCACCCGCAGCACCTCGGCATGCCCGGCATGCACGGCACCGTCCCCGCGGTGCTCGGCCTGCAGGACAGCGACCTGATCGTCGCGCTCGGCGCCCGGTTCGACGACCGGGTGACCGGCAAGGCCGACGAGTTCGCGCCGGACGCCAAGGTCGTGCACGTCGACATCGACCCCGCCGAGATCTCGAAGATCCGCTTCGCCGACGTCCCGATCGTGGGCGACGCGCGCGAGGTGCTCATCGACCTGCTCGACGCGTGGGGCGGCATCCCCGTCGAGGACCGCGCGTCGACGGCCGACTGGTGGACGAAGCTCCGCCAGCTCAAGGTCGACTTCCCGCTCGGGTACGCGGAGCCCACCGACGGACTGCTCGCCCCGCAGGCGATCATCCGGCGCATCGGCGAGCTCACCGGACCCGAGGGCATCTACGCCTCCGGGGTCGGCCAGCACCAGATGTGGTCGGCGCAGTTCATCCAGTACGAGCGCCCGAACGCGTGGCTGAACTCCGGCGGCGCCGGGACGATGGGCTACTCGGTCCCCGCTGCCATGGGGGCGAAGGTCGCCGAGCCCGACCGGGTGGTCTGGGCGATCGACGGCGACGGCTGCTTCCAGATGACGAACCAGGAACTCGCGACCTGTGTCATCAACGACATCCCGATCAAGGTCGCGATCATCAACAACTCGTCGCTCGGCATGGTCCGGCAGTGGCAGACGCTGTTCTACGACGGCCGCCACTCGTTCACGGACCTGGAGACCGGTCACTCGACGCGTCGTGTGCCGGACTTCGTCAAGCTCGCCGACGCCTACGGTGCGCTCGGCATCCGGGTCGAGAAGGCCGACGAGGTCGACGCGGCGATCAAGCTGGCCCTCGAGACGAACGACCGGCCCGTGGTGATCGACTTCGTCGTGAGCCGTGACTCGATGGTCTGGCCGATGGTCCCGCAGGGGGTCAGCAACTCGTCCATCGAGTACGCCCAGGCCCTCGCTCCCACCTGGGACGAGGAAGACGCCGACATGACGGGGGAGACCGCATGAGCCACGTCCTGTCCCTCCTGGTCGAGGACAAGCCGGGTCTGCTGACCCGCGTCGCCGGGCTCTTCGCCCGCCGCGGCTTCAACATCGAGTCCCTCGCCGTGGGCAACACCGAGGTCGCTGGCCTGTCCCGCATCACGGTCGTCGTCGACGTCGAGGACCTGCCGCTCGAACAGGTGACCAAGCAGCTCAACAAGCTCGTCAACGTCATCAAGATCGTCGAACTCGACTTCTCGCAGTCGGTCCAGCGGGAGCACATGCTCGTGAAGGTCCGTGTCGACAACCAGACGCGCTCGGCCGTGCTCGAAGCAGTGAACCTGTTCCGCGCCCAGGTCGTCGACGTCGCGAACGACTCGCTCATCGTCGAGGTGACCGGTGACCCCGGCAAGATCCAGGCGATCCTCCGCGTGCTCGAGCCCTACGGCATCAAGGAGCTCGCCCGAGCGGGCCTCCTCGGCATGGGCCGCGGACCGAAGAGCATCACCGACCGGGTGCGCTGAGCGCCATCCGGCCCCGAACGAACCACAACCAAGGAGATCACGCACCGTGACTGACATCGTGTACGACGCCGACGCCGACCTGACCCTCATCCAGGGCAAGAAGGTCGCGGTCATCGGCTACGGATCGCAGGGCCACGCCCACGCCCTCAACCTCCGCGACTCCGGCGTCGAGGTGAAGATCGGTCTGCAGGAGGGCTCGAAGAGCCGCCAGAAGGCCGAAGAGGCGGGCTTCGAGGTCCTCACTCCTGCCGAGGCCACCAAGTGGGCCGACGTCGTCGTGATCCTCGCGCCGGACCAGGTCCAGCGCATCGTCTACAAGGACGACATCGAGCCGAACCTCAAGCAGGGCGCGACCCTCGTCTTCGGCCACGGCTTCAACATCCGCTACGGCTACATCGAGGCGCCGGAGGGCGTGGACGTGTCGCTCGTCGCACCGAAGGGCCCCGGCCACACCGTGCGCCGCGAGTACGAGGCCGGCCGTGGCGTCCCCGTGATCGTCGCCGTCGAGGTCGACGCGTCCGGCTCCGCCTGGGACCTCGCGTGGTCCTACTCCAAGGCGATCGGCGGCCTCCGCTCCGGCGGCATCAAGACCACCTTCACCGAGGAGACCGAGACCGACCTGTTCGGTGAGCAGGCCGTCCTCTGCGGTGGCACGTCGCAGCTCATCCAGTACGGCTTCGAGACCCTCGTCGAGGCGGGCTACCAGCCGCAGATCGCCTACTTCGAGGTGCTCCACGAGCTCAAGCTCATCGTCGACCTCATCTGGGAGGGCGGCCTCACCAAGCAGCGCTGGTCGATCTCCGACACCGCCGAGTTCGGTGACTACGTGTCCGGCCCCCGCGTGATCTCGCCCGAGGTCAAGGAGAACATGAAGGCGGTGCTCGCCGACATCCAGGACGGCACCTTCGCCAAGCGCTTCATCGACGACCAGGATGCTGGCGCCCCGGAGTTCAAGGCGCTCCGCGAGAAGGGCGAGGGCCACCCGATCGAGGCGACCGGTCGCGAGCTGCGCAAGCTGTTCGCGTGGAAGCAGTCGGACTCCGACTACGTCGACGGTTCCGCAGCGCGGTAGTCTTCCCCAGACCACTCGACGACGAGGCGGCGGTGTGCACCCGTGCACCGCCGCCTCTCGATGTGACCCGAACGTTATGCAGCAGCACTCCAACACCTCCGACGCCGTCGACCGGCGTCCCTCAGGCGACGCGCAGCGCGTTGCGCGACATGCGTCGTCCGTGGCGCCCGCACCGTGGCAGAACCGTACCGATCGGCATGGGATGATCGACGGATGGCGGTGACGAAGCGAGCGGTCCACATCGGCGCCGGCAAGATCGGGCGCGGATTCGTGGGCCAGTTCCTCGTGGCCAGCGGTTACGAGTTGACCTTCGTCGACGTCGACGAGCGGGTCGTCCAGGCCCTCAACGAAGCCGGTCGCTTCGTGGTGCACGAGGTCGGCGAGATGCCGGTCGAGCACCTCGTCTACGGGTTCCGCGCGCTCAGCAGCAAGACCGACCGCGACGCCGTCGTCCGGGCGATCGCCGAGGCGGACGTCGTCACCACGGCCGTGGGTGCCCGCACGCTGCCGCTCGTCGCGCCGGTCATCGCCGAGGGGCTCGCGGCGCGGCCGCTCGAGCGCGGTGACGTCACGATCGTCGCGTGCGAGAACGCCTTCAACGCGACGGACTCCCTGCACGCCAGCATCCGTCGCGCCCCGATCCTCGAAGACCGCGACATCGCCGCCGTCTTCGCGAACTGCGCGATCGACCGCATCGTCCCCGACCAGTCCGGCGTGCTCGGGCAGTCCGGTGGACTCGACGTCGTGCTCGAGCCGTTCTACGAGTGGGTCATCGAGCGCACCCCCTTCGCGAGCTCGGACGCCGAGCCCCCGGAGATCGAGGGCGTGACCTGGGTCGACGACCTCCAGCCGTTCGTCGAGCGCAAGCTCTACACGGTGAACACGGCCCACGCGACGGCTGCCTACCACGGCTACGTCCGCGGGATCCGGCTCATCCGCGAAGCGCTCGAGGACACCGCCGTGAAGGCCGAGGTCGACGGCGTCCTCGCGGAGACCACGGCGCTCCTCATCGCGAAGCACGGCTTCGACCCCGAGGAACACGCGCGCTACGTGGCCGCGAACCTCTCCCGGATCGCGAACCCGCACCTGCCGGACACCACCGTCCGCGTCGGTCGGAACCCGCTCCGCAAGCTCGGGCGCCGCGAACGCTTCGTCGGGCCGGCAGCGCAGCTCGCCGAGCGCGGCCTCCCCGTCGAGCACCTGCTCGGCGCCGTCCGCGTCGCGCTCGAGTTCGACGACGAGAACGACCCCGAGTCGATCGAGCTGCACGCGTTGCTCCGGTCGGGGGCCACGGCACACGCGCTCACCGAGATCCTCACCGGTCTCATGGAGAGCCACCCGCTGTTCCCGTCCGTCCGGGACGTCGTCGCCGAGGTGCTCGAGTCCCAGGCCGCCGACGCCTGACCGGCGTCGTCAGCCGGGCGTCCGGTCCCGAGGTCGCCACGTCTCTCGTAGAATCGTGGGCATGACCCCGGCACCTCCCGCACACGACGACGCCGCGGCGTCCCCGCCGGACGGCGCGCTCGACCACGACGACGACGCAGCCCTGCAGTGGGGCGACGCGGACGACGCCACCCACGTCGACGCCGCGCACAACCCGGTCCGCGTCAAGGCACGCCGCGAGCACGACCCCGAGGAACCGCTCGGTTCGAGCGCACTCGTCGGCATGGGCGTGTTCGGTGGCATCTACCTGCTCTACACGGTGGCGTGGCTCGTCAGCGCGAGCCTCCTCACCGTCACGGGCTCCGGGGTCGCGGGCATCGTGTCCGAGGTGATGCGCGTCCTCGCGATCATGGCTCCCGCCTTCTGGTTCGCCGCCACGCTCTGGCTCGGGCAGGGGAGCAGGAACCGCACCAAGTTCGTCTGGCTCCTCATCGGGGCGGTCGTCCTGATCCCGTGGCCGTTCATCATGACCAGGAGCTTCGGGTGAGCGCCGCCGTCTCCGAGCGGCCGCGCACGGTCACCGTCGGCAAGGCGGTCGTCTGGGGCGTCGCGGCCGTGTGCCTGGCGTACGTGACCTGGCAGGCCGTCGGCAACCTCGTCGGCGTCTCGAAGTCCGTGTCGGACTTCAACGAGTTCGTCCGGAAGAACGGCGGCACCGGCCTCGAGACGTCGACGCCGTGGGTGGCGCTCGTCCTCGACGTGCTGATCGCGCCGGCCGCCTTCGTCGCCGCCTGGCTGGTGTCGCGCCGGATGGACCTGGTCCGCACGGTCGTCGTCTTCGTCGCCGCGCTCTGCGCGGTCTCCGCGCTCTGGTTCACGCTCCTGCAGTACGTGTCCTCGACGCTTCGCATCGGTTCCTGACACCGGACTGGAGGCCCGTGGCGACGCCGCCACGAGCCTCCATCCCGTCCCGCGGTTCTCCACAGGGCTGCTGCCGCGGTCGTAACGGCCTGCTCGCGTCGATACGATGGTGGGATACCGCCCGTCTCGTGTGAGGAAACAGCAGCTGTGCCGAAGCCGGTCGTCCTGATCGCCGAAGAACTCTCGCCCGCCACAGTCGACGCCCTCGGGCCCGACTTCGAGATCCGGAACGTGGACGGCACCGACCGATCCGCACTCCTGGCCTCCCTCGCCGACGCGCACGCCATCCTGGTGCGCTCCGCCACCAAGGTCGACGCCGAAGCGATCGCCGCAGCCCCGAACCTGAAGGTCGTCGCCCGTGCGGGTGTCGGCCTCGACAACGTCGACATCAAGGCGGCCACCACGGCCGGCGTGATGGTCGTCAACGCCCCGACGTCGAACATCATCTCGGCGGCCGAATTGACGGTCGGGCACATCCTGTCGCTCGCGCGGCACATCCCGGCGGCGCACGCGTCGCTCGCGGCTGGCGCGTGGAAGCGTTCCGCGTACACAGGCGTCGAGCTGTACGAGAAGACCGTCGGCATCATCGGCCTCGGCCGCATCGGCGCGCTGATCACCCAGCGCCTGCAGGCCTTCGGCGTCTCGGTCATCGCGTACGACCCCTACGTCACCACCGCCCGTGCGCAGCAGCTCGGGGTGGAGCTCGTCTCGCTCGACGACCTGCTGCGGCGCGCCGACTTCGTCACGATCCACATGCCGAAGACGCCGGAGACGCTCGGCATGATCTCGGACGACCAGTTCGCGATCATGAAGCCGACGGCCTTCGTGGTGAACGTCGCCCGCGGTGGCCTCATCGACGAAGACGCGCTGCACCGTGCGCTCACGTCGAACCAGATCGCCGGTGCCGGCCTCGACGTCTTCGTGTCGGAGCCCCCGACGGACTCGCCGCTCGTCTCGCTGCCGAACGTCGTCGTCACGCCGCACCTCGGAGCGTCCACCGACGAAGCACAGGAGAAAGCGGGCGTCTCGGTCGCCAAGTCGGTGCGGCTCGCCCTCGGCGGGGAGCTCGTCCCTGACGCGGTGAACGTCGCCGGCGGCGTCATCGACCCGTACGTGCGCCCCGGCATCCCGCTCGTCGAGAAGCTCGGCCAGGTCTTCACGGCCCTCGCCACCTCGCCGGTGACCAGCATCGACGTCGAGGTCCACGGCGAGCTCGCCGAGTTCGACGTCAGCGTCCTCAAGCTGGCGGCGCTCAAGGGCGTCTTCACCGACGTCGTGAGCGACCAGGTGTCCTACGTCAACGCCCCGCTCATCGCGGAGCAGCGCGGGGTCAGCGTGCGGCTCATCACCGACTCGGACAGCCCGGAGTACCGCAACGTGCTGACGATCCGTGGCGCCCAGTCCGAGGGCCCGGCGATCAGCGTCTCCGGCACGCTCACCGGCCCGAAGCAGGTCGAGAAGCTCGTGGAGATCAACGGCTACGACGTCGAGGTCGCACTCGACAAGCACCACGTGGTCATGGACTACACCGACCGGCCCGGCATCGTCGCGGTCTACGGCAAGGAGTTCGGCGAAGCGGGCATCAACATCGCCGCCATGCAGATCGCGCGGCACTCGGCCGGTGGTCAGGCGCTCAGCGTCCTGACCGTCGACTCGCCCGTGCCGGCGGACATCCTCGAGCACGTCCGTTCGACGATCGACGCCTCCTCGCTCCGCGAGATCGACATCACGCTCTAGGGGAGCACTCATGACGCAGACGCTCAAGCTCGCCGTCATCCGTGGTGACGGCATCGGACCAGAGGTCGTGGACGAGGCCCTCAAGGTCCTGCACGCCGTCACCCCGGACGACCTCGTCATCGAGGAGACCCCGTTCTCGCTCGGGGCCACCCGGTTCCTCGAGACCGGCGACATCCTGACGGACGAGGACATGGCTGCTGTCGCGGCGCACGATGCGATCCTGCTCGGCGCGGTCGGCGGGGATCCCCGTGACCCCCGCCTGGCCGGCGGCATCATCGAGCGTGGGCTGCTGCTGAAGCTGCGGTTCGCCTTCGACCACTACGTCAACCTGCGTCCGACGAAGGTCTACGACTCCGTCGTCACACCGCTGGCCTCCCCGGGGGACGTGGACTTCGTCGTCGTGCGGGAAGGCACCGAGGGGCCGTACGTCGGCAACGGGGGAGCGATCCGCGTCGGCACGCCGCACGAGATCGCGACCGAGGTCTCGGTGAACACGGCGTACGGCGTCGAGCGCACCGTGCGGTACGCGTTCGACCTGGCGGACCGTCGTCCCCGCAAGCACCTGACGCTCGTGCACAAGAGCAACGTGCTCGTGAACGCCGGGGCACTCTGGCAGCGCACGGTGGCCGCGGTCGGGGCGGAGTACCCGGAGGTCACCGTGGACTACCAGCACGTGGACGCCGTCACCATCCACATGGTGCGGGAGCCTGCTAGGTTCGACGTCATCGTCACCGACAACCTCTTCGGCGACATCATCACCGACCTGGCCGGCGCGATCAGCGGCGGCATCGGTCTGGCGGCCTCGGGCAACATCAACCCGGACGGCACCTTCCCCAGCATGTTCGAGCCGGTGCACGGATCCGCGCCGGACATCGCGGGTCAGCAGAAGGCCGATCCCACGGCCGCCATCCTCTCCGTCGCACTCCTCCTCGACCACATCGGTCGGGGTGACCTGGCGACGGCGGTGACACGGGCGGTGGAAGCGGACCTGGCTGACCGGGGCACCACGCAGCGTCGCACGGCCGAGATCGGCGACGCCATCGCCGCCGCGGCCACAGCGCGCACCACCACCGCCTGAAAGGGAGCCACACCGATGAGCACCGAGACAGTCTTCGGACTCGAGTTCTCCACCACCCCGTCCGCCGAGCGCCGTGCCGAGGCGGAGCGCGAGACGATCCTGGCGGACCCGGGGTTCGGCAAGCACTTCACCGACCACATGGCCACCGTCGAGTGGACGCTCGACGCCGGCTGGCACGACGCCTCGATCCACCCGTACGGGCCGCTCTCGCTCGACCCCAGCGCCAGCGTGCTGCACTACGCGCAGGAGATCTTCGAGGGCCTGAAGGCGTACCGCCACGCCGACGGCTCGGTGTGGACGTTCCGTCCGGAAGCGAACGCCGAGCGGTTCCAGCGCTCCGCCCGCCGGCTCGCGCTGCCGGAGCTGCCGGTCGAGGTGTTCGTCGAGTCCATCCGGCAGCTGGTCAGGACCGACGTCGACTGGGTACCGGGTGCCCCGGAGACGAGCCTGTACCTGCGGCCGTTCATGATCGCCACCGAGTCGTTCCTCGGGGTCCGTGCGGCCCAGGCGGTGTCCTACCACTGCATCGCGAGTCCGGCCGGCGCGTACTTCACGTCCGGGCCGAAGCCGGTGTCCATCTGGCTGTCATCGAACTACGCCCGTGCGGGTCGGGGTGGCACCGGTGCTGCCAAGACCGGCGGCAACTACGCCGCCTCGCTGCTGCCCCAGCAAGAGGCGTACGAGCACGGCTGTCAGCAGGTGATGTTCCTCGACTCCGAAGAGGGCAAGTACCTCGAAGAGCTCGGCGGCATGAACGTCGTGCTCGTGAAGGCGGACGGCACGCTCGTGACGCCCGACTCGGACTCCATCCTCGAAGGGATCACGCGCGACTCGATCCTGCAGCTCGCGGAAGACCGCGGCCTGCGGGTCGAGCGGCGGCGGGTGACCCTCGACGAGTGGCGTGACGGCGTCGCGGACGGTTCCATCACCGAGGCCTTCGCGTGCGGCACCGCCGCCGTGGTGACCCCGATCGCCGAACTCCGCGGCGACGGCTTCACGATCGGCTCGCCCACCGTCGGTGCCGGCGAACTGACGATGTCCCTCCGAGAAGAGCTCACCGACATCCAGTCCGGCCGTCGTCCCGACCCGCACGGGTGGATGACCAAGCTGACCGACGCGTCCTGATCCCGGGCTCGGCGTCGGTAGGGTCGAACGGTGAAGATCGCACGGTTCAGCAGCAAGGGTGAAGACCCCCGGTACGGCATCCTCGACGAGCGCGCTCTGGTGGTGCTCGCGGGAGACCCGATGTACCAGGGCTTCGAGACCACGGGGGAGCGGGTGCCCCTGTCGGAAGCGAAGCTCCTCGCACCGGTGATCCCGCGCTCCAAGGTCATCGGCGTCGGACTCAACTACGCCGAGCACGCCGACGAGATGGACGACGTGTCGGGTGACGACCCCGTGGTGTTCCTCAAGCCGAACACCTCGGTCATCGGCCCGGACGATCCCATCCGTCTGCCGGAGGGCGTCGGCCGCGTCGATCACGAGGGCGAACTCGCCATCGTGATCGGTTCGCTCGCGAAGAACGTCACGCGCGAGGACTTCGCGAGTGTCATCCTCGGGTACACGATCGCGAACGACGTGACCGCCCGTGACCTCCAGGCTCGCGACGGCCAGTGGACCCGGGCGAAGGGGTTCGACACGTTCTGCCCGCTCGGCCCGGTGATCGAGACCGAGATCGACCCGTCGGACATCCGTCTCGAGACCCGCGTCGACGGCGACCTGCGCCAGGTGGCGTCGACGAGCGAGATGGTGCACGACATCCCGTCACTCATCGAGTTCGTGTCGTCGATCTGGACGCTCCTGCCCGGGGACGTCATCCTCACCGGGACCCCCGCCGGCGTGGGGGAGATCCGCGACGGCGAGGTCGTCGAGGTGACCATCTCCGGCATCGGCACGTTGAAGAACCCGGTCATCGCCCGCAAGTGACGACCAGACCGAGGGCCCCACATCCACCCGGATGTGGGGCCCTTCGTCGTTCGACGACACCTGTTCCCCGTCGTTCCGGGCGACACGCCGTCGTGCAGCCCCGGTTTGCCCGATCCGCGGATCGTGCGTAGAGTTCTTACTCGTCACCCCAAAGGTGCGGCGGAGAAGCCGAGACGGTCACCCGGAGCGAAAGCCCCGGTGATGCAGTCCAGCCGAGCCGACCTCAAGCGGGACCACCCACTCCAATGAAGCCGGTCGAAAGACCGCCACTGAAGTAGTGGTACAGTACCGAAGTTGCCCGAGCGGGCATTCCCTTCAGGGAGAAGAAGCTCGGCGCGTCTGGTCCTTGAGAACTCAACAGCGTGCACATTGTCAATGCCAATTTATTGACCCCGTGCTCGGCCGGTTTTGCTGGTCGAGTCGGAGACAATTCCTTTTGGATTGAAGATTGTCAGTAGACAGTCAACAGTCAAGATCAACTCGCTGGCACTTCGGTGTTGGTTGTAATTTTTTTACGGAGAGTTTGATCCTGGCTCAGGACGAACGCTGGCGGCGTGCTTAACACATGCAAGTCGAACGATGATGCCCAGCTTGCTGGGTGGATTAGTGGCGAACGGGTGAGTAACACGTGAGTAACCTGCCCCTGACTCTGGGATAAGCGTTGGAAACGACGTCTAATACTGGATATGATCGCCGGCCGCATGGTCTGGTGGTGGAAAGATTTTTTGGTTGGGGATGGACTCGCGGCCTATCAGCTTGTTGGTGAGGTAATGGCTCACCAAGGCGACGACGGGTAGCCGGCCTGAGAGGGTGACCGGCCACACTGGGACTGAGACACGGCCCAGACTCCTACGGGAGGCAGCAGTGGGGAATATTGCACAATGGGCGAAAGCCTGATGCAGCAACGCCGCGTGAGGGATGACGGCCTTCGGGTTGTAAACCTCTTTTAGTAGGGAAGAAGCGAAAGTGACGGTACCTGCAGAAAAAGCACCGGCTAACTACGTGCCAGCAGCCGCGGTAATACGTAGGGTGCAAGCGTTGTCCGGAATTATTGGGCGTAAAGAGCTCGTAGGCGGTTTGTCGCGTCTGCTGTGAAATCCCGAGGCTCAACCTCGGGCTTGCAGTGGGTACGGGCAGACTAGAGTGCGGTAGGGGAGATTGGAATTCCTGGTGTAGCGGTGGAATGCGCAGATATCAGGAGGAACACCGATGGCGAAGGCAGATCTCTGGGCCGTAACTGACGCTGAGGAGCGAAAGCATGGGGAGCGAACAGGATTAGATACCCTGGTAGTCCATGCCGTAAACGTTGGGCGCTAGATGTAGGGACCTTTCCACGGTTTCTGTGTCGTAGCTAACGCATTAAGCGCCCCGCCTGGGGAGTACGGCCGCAAGGCTAAAACTCAAAGGAATTGACGGGGGCC
>NZ_JBIVCR010000007.1:0-84928 GCF_044746705.1 Curtobacterium sp. NPDC090217
GCGTCGAACGCGAACCCGAACCCGAACACGAACGCCTCGGCGTCGGCGGGTGCGTCGGTGGATGCGGACGGGAACAACAACCCGGCTGCGAAGGCTGCTGCGGTGGCTGCTGCGAACAACGACGCCACCTCGCAGGCGTCGGCTGCGACGGACGTGACGGCGAAGGCTGCTGCGAAGACCGCGGGCAACATGGTCACGACCGCCTCGGCGAACGCGACCCAGAATGTGGCTGCGGACAAGAACGCGTCGGCGAGTGTCGCGGCGAAGGCTGCGGCGAACGCGGACAACTCGTCCTCGACGCACGCGCAGGCGTCTGCTGCGAAGAACGGCAACGCGAGTGCGGCTGCGTCCTCGGCGGCGACGGCGGATTCGTCCTCGAACGCGTCGGGCGCGGCTGCTGGCAACGCGGACGGGCAGAAGGGCGAGCTCGCGTTCACGGGCTCGGACGTCCTCCCGGTCGTCGCACCGATCGCGGGCCTGCTGGTCCTGCTCGGCGGCGCGGTGCTCTTCATCGCGAAGCGCCGCAAGGCCACCGACAAGGCCACCGACAAGGCCTGACCCCAGGTGGGGAGTCCGCGCACTGCGGGCTCCCCACTGCCATGCCCTGGTGGGGACCACTGATCACCGCAGCGGTCCCCACCAGCGCACCACGAGCCTCCCGGCTCGCGCATGCGATACTTGAAATATATAAATATCAACGATATTCTGTGACGGCACCTCGATGCTCCCGAGCAACCGCTCGCGTGCGAGCTGACGGATGCGGTGCCCACTGGCTGACGGCTGGTCGGCACCTTCCCGATCTGCCGATCCACCCTTCCCACCTCTGCATCGAACTCCGAAAGTGACGACATGAAACACAAGGCACCCCCTGGCGCGCGGCGCAAGGGAATCCTCCTCGCGAGCGGCGCGCTCGGCCTGACGACCGCGCTGCTCGGCACGGTCGCGGTGTCGGCTGCGCCGCAGCCGACTGCCGATTCCGGACGGGAGGCTCGACCCGCCTCCGCAGCGTCGGCCGACGTCACGGCACGCGACCCTGAGCTGCTCCTCGTCGAGGACTTTGAGAACGGGAACTGGACCGCCGCCAAGCTCGTCAGCGAGTACGTCGGTGCCGCCGGTGAGACCTACACGGGTGACCCGGTGTGGATCAACGGTGCACGATGCAACGGCATCGTGACGAGTCAGTCGAGCGCCTCACTGGCTGCGTGCGACTCCGCGGGCAACACCGGCCTGAAGTTGATCGCGAACGCCCTCGGACAGATCACCGGCACGAACCCAGCGACCAACCACATCGTCAGCGCCTACACGCAGGGTGGGGACCCCGGCGCGAACAAGATCCAGCTCGAGTCGGTGAAGCCGTTCGAATTGCCACAGACCGGGCGTTTCGTGTCGTTCGGCGTCAGCGGCGCCGCGGTCAACTGCAGCGCGAACCACCCGCTCCTCGACTTCTCACTCGTCGACGGCGACCAAGAGCACAAGATCGCGGACACCCCGATCGACCCCTGCACCGACCGCGGTTCCCAGGAGTACGTGGTGTCCGGGACGACGGTCAAGGGCGGCGAGTTCGTCTCGAAGGGCGGGCTGCTCTTCGACGGCGACACCGTGCGCTGGATCATGCGCAACCAGCAGGCGTCCGGCGCCGGGAACGACGGCGCCGTGGACCGTGTGTCCATCGTCGACTCGACGCCGACCATGACGCAGTCGCTCTCCGGGACGCCGATCGTCGGCGACACCGCTCGCCTGACGTACCGCGTGATCAACACGACCGAGCACGGGCAGAAGCCTGGTTGGTCGTTCGCCGCTGACCTGCCCGACGGGCTCTCCGTCGCGCAGACGCCGAACACGTCGACGACGTGTGCGTCGCCCGACGTGACCGCAGCCGCGGGCGCGACGTCCGTCAGCGTGCAGGGTGACCTCGCCGAGGGCGCCGCGGACTGCACGATCTCCGTGGACGTCACGACCACGACGCCCGGGACGTACTCGGTCGACACCGACCTGGTGACGTCGCACAAGGGGCTCGACCTCGCCGGAACGGACTCGGTGGAGTTCGCTCCGGAACGCAACGCACTCACCGTGACCGGCACCCCGGTCATCACCGGTGGTAACGGCGACGCGGTGGCGGACCTCGGCGAGCAGATCGCGTTCCGCTACGACGTGCGGAACGACGGCAACGTCGCGGTCCACGACCTGACGCTCGGCGAGTCGGCCGACTCGTGCGCTGCGACCGACATCGCGGCCGGCGCCACGGTGTCGTGCACCACGCCCGCCCGTGACGTCACCCAGGACGACGTCGATGCCGGCAGCATCGACGACTCGGTGACGATCTCCGCGCTCTCCCGGCTGGGCGTTCCCGTTCCGGGCTCCGGTTCCGCCACGGTGAGCACCAGCGAGCAGAACGCCGGCGCGGGGCTCTCCCTCGCACCGGTCGTGAAGACCACCGGCGACCCAGGCGCCGGCGACACGGTCACGTTGAGTGTCCGCGCCTCGAACACCGGGAACGTCACGCTCCGCGACACGAGCATCGTCATCGACGGTGATCGCGGGATGACCGTCACGTGCCCTGCGACCATCGCACCGGGGAAGTCGATCGACTGTGACATCGAGGGTTCCTACACCGTGACGCAGGCGGACGTGGACCACGGATCGGTCGAGTTCGCGGCCACCGCGACGAGCACCGCTCCGAAGGGTGTCGAGGTCGAGGCGAAGGCCACGACCACGCAGGCGACCGTTGCACAGACCCCCGAGGTGTCCGCGACCTTCTCCGGCGCGATCGCAGGCAAGGCCCCGAAGGCCGGGGACAAGGTCTCCTTCACCGGGTCCGTCCGGAACAGCGGCAACGTGACGCTGCACGGTGTGACCGCTGCCGTCCCGGGCTTCGACGGCCTCACCGTCGCCGTCGCCGACGACGAGCTCGCCCCTGGCGCGTCGACTGCTGTGTCAGTGTCGGACTACACCCTGACCCAGGCGGACGTCGACGCGGGCGCACTGCGCGTCCCGATGGACGTCGCCGCGATCGGTCCGAAGGACCAGCAGGTCGAGGACGACGCACGGGCCGATCTCGAGATCGAGCAGCGCAGTGCCCTCACGTCGCGGTTCGGAGCGTCCCTCGACGTCGACCGCACGCCGAAGGCCGGTGACACCGTCTCCCTCACGGGCACGCTGTCGAACAGCGGTACCGTGACCCTGTCCGACATCGCGGCGTCGATGCTCGGCCGCGACGACATCGCCGTCGAGGTGCCGTCCGGTGCGCTCGCACCGGGAGCGGTTGTGCCGGTGACGATCGCCGCCTACCCGCTGACGCAGGACGACATCGACGAGGGTTCCGTCGCGTTCACCATGCGTGGTGAGTCGCACGGGCCGAAGGGTCAGATCGCCAACAGCGAGGCCGGCGCGAGTCTGGATCTCGAGCAGGCTGCCGGTGCGGGGCTCGCCCTGGCGCCGGTCGTGAAGACCACGTCGGACCCGGGCGTCGGCGACAAGGTCTCGCTCGGTGTGATCGCTTCCAACACGGGCAACGTCACGATCCGCGACACGACGATCGTCATCGACGGTGAGCGTGGCATGACCGTCACCTGCCCCGCGAACATCGCGCCCGGCAAGTCCGTCGAGTGCGCGGTCGAGGGCTCCTACAAGGTGACGCAGGCCGACGTGGACCGTGGTTCGATCACGTTCGACGCGACTGCAACGAGCACGGCGCCCAAGGGTGTCGAGGTGACGGCGTCTGCCAAGGCGACGCAGGCGACGATCGCGCAGGCTCCGGCCGTATCGACGAAGTTCAGCAGCGAGCTGGACGGCAAGAAGGCCCCCAAGGCCGGCGACACCGTGTCCTTCACCGGCTCGATCCGGAACAGCGGCAACGTCACCCTGCACGATGTGACCGCCGCCGTCCCCGGGTTCGATGGGCTTCGGGTGTCCGTCGCCGAGGAGCGTCTTGCTCCCGGTGCGTCCACTGCCGTGTCGGTGTCGGACTACACGCTGACCCAGGGGGACATCGACGCGGGCACGCTGAGCGTCCCGATGCAGGTCGCGGCGGTGGGTCCGAAGGACCAGCAGGTCCAGGACGACGCGAAGTCCGAGCTCGAGTTCGAGCAGCAGGCGACGATGAGCGCGCGCTTTGGCGCCGAGCTCGACGCGAAGGGCGCCCCGAACGCGGGCGACACCGTCACGCTCACGGGAACGCTGGCCAACACCGGCACCGTCACCCTCGCCGACGTGCAGGTTGCCCTGCCGGGCCACGAGGACCTGACGGTCCAGGCGCCGGAGACGATCGCTCCGGACGCGACGGCGAAGCTCGCCATCGCGGGCTACACGCTGTCCCAGGCGGACATCGACGCCGGCACGGTGCGCTTCTCGCTCGCCGCTGCCGCGACCGGACCGAAGGGGCAGACGCCCTCGGCGGACGAGTCCGCTGACGTGATGCTCCTGCAGGAACCGCAGCTGCAGTCCGTGCTCTCGGCGCACCTCGCCGAGACCGAGCACGGTTCCGCTCCGCGCGTCGGGGACGAGGTCGTGCTCTCCGCGACCGTCTCGAACGCGGGCAACGTCACGCTCGAGGGCCTGGAGTCCGTCGTGTCGGACGGCGACCCCGAGCAGGTCGGCGAGGGCACCCTGGCCCCGGGAACCGACGTCGTCACCGAGCTGGCGCCGTATATCCTGACGCAGCAGGACATCGACCGCGGGACGGTCGGGTTCGACCTGACCACCGCGGGCACGACGCCCACGGGTGACTCGGTCTCCTCGGGTGATCACCGTGACGTGTCGCTGGAGTCCTCTGCCAGCATCGACATCAGCGGCGAGTACACCGGGTCGACCTCGGCGGACGTGCTCCGTCCCGGCGACGTCGTCACCGGGTCGTTCCGGTTCGCGAACACCGGCAACCGGACGCTCGACCGCGCCGAGGTCGAGCAGCAGGTCGGATCGTCGATCTCCTGCGAGATCGAGGCGCTCCAGCCCGGGCAGGTCGAGTCCTGCGAGACCAGCTACACCGTCTCGGAGGCCGACGTCGCGGCCGGTTCGCTGACCTTCACCGCCAAGGCGAAGGGCCAGTACACGGTCGCCGAGGACACGGACGCCACCACTCGGGCTCGCGCGGCAGCTCCGCAGAAGACGGTGTGGGTGTTCTCGAAGGAGATCACGAAGAAGTTCACCGTCGAGGCGGCTCCGCAGGAGCTCGCGTTCACCGGCACGAACATCGTCATGATCGGTGTCCCGGCAGCGATCGTCGTGCTGCTGCTCGGCCTCGTCCTGCTCCTCGCCACGCAGCGCGCGCGCCGGCGCCAGGACGACCGTCCGCAGGCCTGACCTGACGGGCCCGGCCTGACGTCGACACGACGACCCCCGATCGCTCCGATCGGGGGTCGTCGTGTTCCAGCTCCCGGCCTGGAGGCTCGGCTAGACTCCTCGGGACGCGGTCACGTCTCGCCACGTGGCCGCGTCGTGGAGGGTTGTCCGAGTGGCCGATGGAGCCTGTCTTGAAAACAGGTGGGCAGCGATGTCTCGTGGGTTCGAATCCCACACCCTCCGCTCGATCCACGTCCGTGTCGCGGTCACCCCGCGCTGAGGCGGTCCGCGTAGCGTCGTTGCAATGAGCGACATCATCATCTTCGGCGGCCACGGCAAGGTCGCACTCCTCGCGACGCGCATCCTCAGCGAACGCGGCCACCACGTCACGTCCGTCATCCGGAACCCTGACCAGGCCGACGACATCCGCGCGCACGGTGGCGAACCGGCGGTCGCCGACATCCAGGAGCTGACGCTCTCGGGCTTCGAGGACCTGGTCCGCGGGCAGGACGCCGTGGTGTGGTCCGCCGGTGCCGGCGGGGTATCGGTCGACCGGACCTGGGCGATCGACCGCGATGCGGCAGTGCTGTCCGTGCAGGCCGCGAAGCGCGCGGGCGTCGAGCGGTACGTGATGGTGTCGTGGTCCGGCTCCGTGCTCGACCACGGTGTGCCGCAGGACAACGACTTCTTCGCGTACGCGCAGTCCAAGATGATCGCCGACGCGGTGGTCCGTGACTCCGGACTCGAGTGGACCATCGTCGCGCCGAGCACCCTGACGGACGACGAGCCGACCGGCGCGATCGACTGGGACGGCGAGGGCGCGAAGGTCTCCCGCGGGGACGTCGCGCACGTGATCGCGGACGTGCTCGAGAAGAGCGGCACGGCGGGCAGCACCTACCGCTTCAACAGCGGCGCGACCGCCATCGCGGAGTTCCTGCACGCCGACCAGGCCTGACGGCCGGGAGCGCTCCCGCCGGTCGGTACGGTGGACCGGTGGGAGATGCGGCAGGCCAGGGGCGACGTGCGCTGATCGTCGAAGCCGCCGCCGGTGAGTTCGATCGCGACGGGTACGAGACGGCCAGCATCGCCGGGATCGCTCGCGCGGCCGGAGTCGGTCAGGGCACGATCCACCACCACTTCCCGACGAAGCTGTCGATCGCCCGCGCCGTCATCGACGAGCAGAACGCCCGGACCTTCGCGGCGATGGACTTCACCGACGTGTCGCCGGTCGGATCACTCGTCCGGGCGTCCCGGGCCATCGCCGGCCTGCTCATGCACGACCTGGTCGTCCGCGCGGGGATCCGGCTGTCGCTGGAGCACGGTGTCCTGGCCGGTGCGACCTCGAGCTTCTACGAGCAGTGGATCGCCGGGGTCGTCGACGTCTTCCGCCTCGGGGTCGCGGCAGGCGAGATCGGGCAGGAGCTCTCGCCAGAACAGCTCGGCGCGACCGTGGTGCCGTACTTCACCGGCGTGCAGCTCGTCGCGAACGTCCGCTCCGGTCGGCAGGACCTACTCCCTGCGGTGGCGACGATGTGGCAGGTGCTCGTCCTCGCATCAGTGGAGCGGGCGCACCGGAAGCGGCTGCTGGCCCTCGTCGACGAGTCGTTCGCCTGACCGCTCAGACGTCGTGCAGCTCGCGATCTCGGAACCACTTCAGGAGCCACGCCGCGCTCGTCCGGTCGAACGACCGCGGGAAGTCCGTCGTCCCGCTCAGGAACGGGCTGAACCCCGCTTCCGCAGCCAGGTCGTCGTCGTCGAGTCCGCGGTAGGCCATCGACCACCCGTCGAACCGACGACTCTCGATGTCCTCCCGGATCAGCGAGGTCACCTCGTGGTGCCGCGGGTCCTTCGCGATGACCGAGAACCGGTCGTCGACGCTCCACGCCGGGCCTTCGAGCAGCTGCATGAAGCGGCCACCCTTCGCGACGAGCAGCCCGGAGACGCCGAGCGCCTCGTTGTGGAGCCGAGCCTCCCGGAGCAGCGCAGTCATCGCCGCGTCGTCGAACTCCTCGACGGCGCGACTCATGTAGACGATCGAGACGAGCACCCGACCATCATCCCGGGTCAGACGGGGCGTCGCCCGACGGACGACTGAAACCGGATGAGGTACCCGTCCGGATCGGTGACCAGGAACTGCCGGACGCCGGCTTCCTCGGCCCCGTCGACCCGGTACCACTTGATCTCCGGCTCCATGAAGAGGGCGAAGCCCGCCGCCCGCAACTCCGAGGCGATCACGTCGCTGTCAGGCACCGTGATCTGGAAGTTGATCCCGCGGCCGAAGGGCTGTTCCAGCGGCCCGGTCACCCAGTTCCGCCCCACCCCGGCCTGCTCGAGCATCAGGTGCGCCGAACCGAGCACGATGTACGCGAAGCGTTCGTCCGGCCGGTCGTACGACACGGTGAAGCCGCAGCTGCCGACCCAGAACGCAAGGCTCGCATCGAGGTCGGAGACGAGCAGTTCGGGAACCAGTGCGGGCGCGAGGTCGGGGACGGACACGGGCCCAGCCTAGGATCGACCCCATGGCGACCGTCCTCCTCGTCCGGCACGGACGCACCACCGCGAACGCGACCGGCCTCCTCGCCGGCCGCACCGCCGGCATCGCACTCGACAGCGTCGGCAAGCGCCAGGCGGCGACGACCGCTGAGCGTATCGCCGCAGTCCCCCTCGCAGCGGTGGTGTCCAGCCCGCTGGAGCGCTGCCGGCAGACGGCGCGGGCGATCACGGCGTTCCAGGACGGCGACCCCGAGCAGCGCATCGAGCGCGGCATCACCGAGTGCGACTACGGCGAGTGGCAGAACCGGAAGCTCGCCGACCTCGCGAAGGAGCCACTCTGGCGCACGGTGCAGGCGAACCCGAGCGCCGTGGTGTTCCCCGGCGGCGAGTCGATGCAGACCATGCAGTCCCGGGCGGTGTCGGCGATCCGCCGGCTCGACGGGGAGATCGAGGCGGCGCACGGCCCGAACGCGGTCTGGGTCGCGGTGAGCCACGGCGACATCATCAAGTCGATCCTGGCGGATGCGTTGGGCATGCACCTCGACCTCTTCCAGCGGATCACGGTCGGCCCAGCGTCGGTGTCGGTGGTGCGGTACGGCGAGCACCGACCGGAGGTCGCGGCGACGAACACCGAGTCGGGCGACCTGTCGTGGCTCGCGAAAGCGCAGGCGCCAACCGGCGACGCCGCAGTCGGCGGCGGTGCGGGCAACGCAACAGACCAGACGGGTACTGACAGACCCTGAACGGACGCAGCCGGTCGCTCCTACAATGCGGGTATGCCCCCCATCGTCCACGGCTTCGACTGGCCGGATCGTCTCGTCGTCGGCACCATCGGGCGCCCCGGTGAGCGGACCTTCTACCTGCAGGCGCGCGACGGCCGCCGGGTGGTGAGCGTCGCGCTCGAGAAGGAGCAGTCCGCGGTCCTCGCGGAGAAGCTCGACGAACTCCTCGACGAGGTCGCCACGGTGGAGGAGAACCGTTTCAGCGTCCCGCCGTCGGTCCCACGTGAGCTGTACGACGTCGACCCGCTCGACCAGCCGGTGGAGCCCGAGTTCCGTGCGGGTGCCCTCAGCCTGGGGTTCGACCCGGCAACGGCCCAGGTGGTCATCGAGGCGTACCCGATCGAGGACGAGCTGGAGATCCTGTCCGAGGAGTCCGACGAGGACGGTGAGATCGAGGCGGTCGTGGAGATGCCCGAGCCGAGCGAGCTGCTCCAGGTCAAGATCCCGGTCGGCACCGCGCGCGCGTTCGTGGAGCGCACGCGCGAGGTCGTGGCCGCCGGACGGCCCCCCGGCGACGCATGAGCGAAGCCGAACCGAGCGGCGTGCAGCTCACCGCACGCATCCGCGAGGCGTCGAACGCCACCTTCCTGGCGGACCTCGACGGCGAGCAGGTCGTGTACAAGCCGATCGCGGGCGAGAAGCCGCTGTGGGACTTCCCCGACGGCACCCTCGCCGGCCGTGAGTACTCGGCGTTCCTGGTGTCCGAGGCGTTCGGCTGGCGCGTCGTCCCGCCGACGTGGCTCGGTGAGGGTCCGCTCGGCCGCGGGATGATCCAGCGCTGGCAGGAGATCGACCCGGAGCAGGACGCGGTGGACGTCATCCCCACGGACGAGGCCGAGCAGCCCGACCAGCCGATGCTGACCGTGCTCGAGGCGATCGACGAGCACGACAACCCGGTCACGCTCGTGCACGAGGACTCCGCGGCGCTCCGCCGGATGGCCGTCTTCGACGTCGTGGTGAACAACGCGGACCGCAAGGGTGGCCACGTGCTCGCGATGCCGGACGGGCACCGGCACGGCGTCGACCACGGCCTGACCTTCCACGTCGAGCACAAGCTCCGGACGGTGCTGTGGGGCTGGATCGACGAGCCGCTCACCGACGACGAGCTCGCCGGGATCGACCGCGTGGTGACCGCGCTGCACGGCGACCTGGGCGCGCAGCTCGAGGAGCACCTGACGGTCGACGAGATCGACAACCTCGAGGCGCGGTGCGCCGCCCTGGCGGCCGTCGGCCGCTTCCCGCCACCGGCCGGGTACGGTCCGGCGGTTCCCTGGCCGTTGTTCTAGACGCACCACGAGACGGACTGGGCCCACGCCGCCGGTTCCGGACCGACGCGCCAGCGGCGGGCCGGCCGTGCCGGTGGGGGGAGGCTCGGTGCCAGCTGGCTCCGTCCCTCCAGGCACGGCCGCTACGCCGCTGGCGCGTCGCATCGGAACCGGCTGGCGGGGCCCACCTCCCGTCCGTGCTGTGGTCCGGTCAGCCGAACCGGCCGAACCCGCCCCAGTCGTCGTCGCGGAAGAGCGCGCTGCCGCGCCGCGAGCCGAGGTACGAGCCGACCACCGCGACACCCAGGTCGTCGTTCTCCGGCGCCGTGACCGTCCCGTCGACCCGCCGGGCCATGCCGTCGATGAACCGGGCGAGCCCCGGGTCGTCGCCGAGGCGGAAGAACGTCGTCTGCGCACCGAGCCGGTGTGCGTTCTCGAGTTCGCGGACGCTCAGCGCGATCGTCATCGGATCGGGCGGGTAGCTGAAGTACACCTGCCCGTTCGGCTCCAGGTGCGACGTCGGCTCGCCATCGGTGACGATGAGCAGCACGGGCTGCGCGGTCGGGTGCTTCCGGAAGTGCCGGTTCGCCAGCAGGAGGGCGTGGTGCAGGTTCGTGCCCTTGTCCCACATCGCGTCGAGGCCGACGAGCTGTTCGACGTCCATCACCTCGGCCTCGCGACCGAAGGCGATCAGCTGCAGGTCGTCCCCGCGGAACCGTGTGGAGATCAGCGTGTGCAGCGCCAGGGCGGTGCGCTTCATCGGGACCCAGCGGTCCTCCATCGCCATCGAGAACGACGTGTCGACGAGCAGCGCGACGCAGGCCTGGGTCCTCGCCTCGGTCTCCTGCACCTCGACGTCCTCGATCGTCAGGCGGACGCCGGACCCGGTCCGACCGGACGCGGCGGTTCGGGTGACCGCGTTCGTGATCGTCCGCGGGATGTCCCACGGCTCGGTGTCCCCGAACGCCCACTGCCGGGTCGCGCCGGACGGCTCGCCGGATGCTCCGGACCGTTGGAGATCGCGTGCACCCTGGCGACCGGACATCTTCTGCGCGACGTCCTTCAACAGGCTCTTGCCGAGCTGGCGCATGGCCTTCGGGGTGAGTTTGTACTGGCCGTCCGCACCGCGGCGCATGGTGCCGGAGTTCCGCAGGGCCTTCTCGAGCTGCTGGAGCGTGCGCGCGTCGACGGCGGCCTCGGAGCCGAGCTGGCGTGCCAGGGACTCCAGGTCGAGGTCGTCGAGGTCGGATCCGGGGCTCGACTGCGCGAGTTGCTCGGCAAGGGAGTCCAGGTCGGCGATGTCCTGGAACACGCCGGTGCCGTCGCCGAGGCCGAGAGCCTGCTCGCCCTCCATCTGCTCCGATCCGCCCCAGTCCTCGCCGGGGCGCAGCGCGCGCAGGTTCCCGTCGAGTTGGGACAGTGCGCCCATCAGGTCGGGGGAACCGAACGCCTGCTGCGCCAGGGCGTCGAGCTCGTCGCGCTGCTCCTGCGTCATCGAGTTCCGCATCCGCTGGGCTGCGGCGGAGCGAGCGGCGAGGTCGTCGAGCAGCTCGTCGACGTTCTGCGGGTTCGACGGGAAGTACTCGCCGTGCTTCGCCATGAACTCGTCGAACTGCTCCTGCGAGTCGGTGCCGGCGCGGTGGTCCTCGAGCAGCTGGTTGAGGTCCTGCATCATCGCCTGGACGTCGGCGCGGTCCTCGTCGCTGGCGTTCTCGAGCGCCTGCTTCATGCCCGCGAAGCGCTGGTCGAGCATCTCGCGGCCGAGCAGGTCCTTGATCTCCTCGTACTTCTGGCGTGCCGTGGGGCTCTTCCAGTCGTAGCTGCCGAGCTCGGACACCGCGGCCGCCGGCGAGGGCGGCAGGCTGTCGAGCTGCATCTCGGCGAGGGCGCGGTCGCCGTCGTCCATCTCGGTGTCGCGCGCCAGCTGGCCACGCTCGGCGAGCAGCGCTTCGTCGAGCAGCTGCTTGACCTGCTTCAGCGTGCCGTCGAGGTTGTTCTTCGCGGTGAGTTCGCGGCGCTTCTCGGCGACCCGTCGAGCGAGGTCGTCGAGGCCGCGCTGGTCCCGCCCGCCGCGACGCAGGAACTCCCGCATCGCGCGCTCGGGGGAGTAGCCCGCCATGACGTCCTGGCCGATCGCGTCGAGCGCCTCGGACAGGTCGGCGGGCGGGGCGAGGGGGTCGGGGCCGCCCTCGTACCGGCCGTACCGGGCGTCACGGGTCAGCCGGCGGTTCTGCCGACTAGCCATGCTGTTCACATCCCATACGCTGCTTCGCCCCCGCCCGACTCCTTGCTGATCTTCCGCGCGAGGAACAGCCCCTCGAGCGCGAGCTCGATCGCGCCGGCCCGTTCGCCGTCGTTCGTGGCACCGAGTCGCTCGCAGATCTGGTCGTACAGGTCGGACTCGCCGAGGGACGGCAGCCCCTCGAGGAAGGCCCGCGCGGAGACCTGCTCGCCGGTGGTCACCATCGTGCCGCCGTCGAGCGCCTCCACGAGCTGACCGAGGTCGAGGCCGCGGAGCCGGGAGCGCACCGTCTCGGCGGTGGCGGTCCTGAGCAGGTGCTCGAGGACCTCGTCGGCCCGGTCTTCCTCGCCGGATTCGAACTCGATCTTGCCGCCGAGGACGTCCACGGCGGTCTCGAGGTCGATCGGCCGGGCGACGGGGTCGGTCTCGCCCTGACGCGCCGCGCGGTGCACCGCTGCTGCGGAGACCGTCTCGGCGCCGGCGATCGAGAACCGGGCACTGACCCCGCTCCGCTGGTCCACCGCGCTCGATTCGCGGAGCGCCCGGGTGAAGCGGGCGAGGATCTCGATGAGGGCGTCGGGGACGTCCGCGGTCAGCTCGGCTTCCTGCCGGATGACGGCGATCTCGTCGTCGAGCTCGATCGGGTAGTGCGTGCGGATCTCGGCGCCGAAGCGGTCCTTCAGCGGGGTGATGATCCGCCCGCGGTTCGTGTAGTCCTCGGGGTTCGCGCTCGCCATCACGAGGACGTCGAGCGGCAGGCGCAGCACGTAGCCGCGGATCTGCACGTCGCGCTCCTCCATCACGTTGAGCATCGCGACCTGGATGCGCTCGGCCAGGTCGGGCAGCTCGTTGATCGCGACGATGCCGCGGTGCGCCCGGGGGATGAGGCCGAAGTGGATCGTCTCGGGATCACCGAGGCTGCGGCCCTCGGCGACCTTCATCGGGTCGACGTCGCCGATCAGGTCGGCCACGGAGGTGTCCGGCGTCGCGAGCTTCTCGACGTAGCGGCCGTCGCGGTGCCACCAGTCGATGGGCATCGCGTCGCCGAGGTCTTCTGCGCGCCGTCTGCTGGCGGCGGTGATCGGTTCGAAGGGGTGCTCGCCGAGCTCGGAGCCGGCGATGACCGGCGTCCACTCGTCGAGGAGGCCCTGCAGGGTTCGGAGGAGGCGCGTCTTGCCCTGGCCGCGCTCGCCGAGCAGGACGACGTCGTGGCCGGCGATGAGGGCTCGTTCGAGCTGGGGGATGACGGTGGTCTCGAAGCCGTGGAGGCCAGGCCACGGATCGCGGCCCTCGCGGAGGGCACTGAGCAGGTTGTCGCGGATCTCGGCGCGGACCGTCTTCTGGACGTGACCAGAGGTGCGGAGCTCGCCGACCGTTCGGATGTCGGGTCGGGTCACCTCGACGAGCGTACGCCTGCTCCAGGGGCATCGGACCGGAGGCTCGGTGCCAGCTGGCCACGAGCCTCCCGTCCGGCGGTCCGCTTGTGAGTATTCATAGCGATTGCAATGATTGTCATTCCGGCGTCGGAGCCGGATTCGAATAGGGGGATCCGGCTCCGCGCCTGGATCGCCGTTCGTTCCAGGTCCGAACCACCGCCGCGTTCTCGGCGTACGGTTCCCCTTCGTGAGCAGCGCGAACCCCTCCGGAACGATCACGAGCCTGGTACCGGCCAGGATGGACAGACTCCCGTGGACACGGTTCCACTGGAGTGTCGTGGTGGGCCTCGGGGTCTCCTGGGTCCTCGACGGCCTCGAGATCCAGATCGTCTCGAACGCCGGGTTCCAAGCGGACCTGAACCTCTCCACGCAGCAGGTGACCTCGCTCGGCACGATCTACCTGGTCGGCCAGGTGGTCGGAGCGCTGGTGTTCGGGCGGATGTCCGACCGGCTCGGCCGGCGGAAGCTCTTCATCCTGACGCTCGCGATCTACCTCATCGGCTCCGGCATCGCCGGCTTCGCGCAGGACTTCTGGTTCCTCGCGGCCTTCCGGTTCGTGGCGGGACTCGGGATCGGCGGCGAGTACGCCGCGATCAACTCCGCGATCGACGAGCTGATCCCGTCGAAGTACCGCGGCCACGTCGACATCGCCATCAACGGCACCTACTGGGGCGGTGCGGCCCTCGGCGCCTTCGCGAACATCTACCTGCTCAACCCGTCGCTCTTCGCCGAGAACGTCGGCTGGCGCATCGGGTTCTTCCTCGGCCCGGTGCTCGGCATCGCGATCATCTTCCTGCGGCGGCACATCCCGGAGAGTCCGCGGTGGTTGATGACCCACGGGCGGGAAGAGGAGGCGGACGCCACGCTGACGCGGATCGAGGAGTCGGTCGAGCGCAGCACGGGGCAGAAGCTGCCGGAGGTCGACCGGTCCAAGGCGATGTCGGTCACGCCGATGGACCGCGTCCGGTTCACGACGATCGTGAAGGTGCTCTTCCGGCAGTACCCGACGCGCACGCTGGTCGGTGCGACGATGATGATCACGCAGGCGTTCCTCTACAACGCGATCTTCTTCACCTACGCGCTGGTGCTCACGAACTTCTTCGGTCTGAAGACGTCGCAGACGGCGGTCTACTTCTTCCCCTTCGCGATCGGCAACCTGCTCGGACCGCTGATCCTCGGGCGGCTGTTCGACACGTGGGGCCGTCGGCAGATGATCTTCAGCACCTACTTGGTCTCCGGACTCGTGCTCGCGGTGTCGGCGTTCCTCTTCCGCGCCGACGCGATCTCGGCGACCGTGCAGGTGATCTTCTGGTGCATCTCGTTCTTCTTCGCCTCGGCCGGGGCGTCGAGTGCGTACCTCACCGTGAGCGAGATCTTCCCGCTCGAACTGCGGTCGCAGGCGATCTCGTACTTCTTCGCGCTCGCGCAGATCTTCGGTGCGATCGCGCCGGCGATCTACGGGGCGTTCATCGGGGACGGGTCGTCGCGTGAGCCGTTGTTCTGGGGGTACCTGCTCGGCGCAGGGGTGATGATCGCCGGTGGGGTGGTCGCGCTCATCTTCGGTGTGGACGCCGCGCGGAAGGGGCTCGAGGACGTGACCCAGCCGCTGTCGGTGATCGCAGCGGAGGAAGAGGAGAAGTCCCGCAAGTGATACACGGAATCCGGAATGTTTAGCGCCTGATCCGCACCCCTGCCACAGTCATCCCAACGACCCCAGCCCGGGGTCTCGGAGACATGGGAGTGCTGTGATGCAAGACGAGGTGATCGGGAGCCGTGCCCTCCACAGCCTGGTGGCCGGTGGGTCGCTCCACCGATCGGGGCCGCTGATCGCTGGTGGTGTCGTCCGTGCGTGAAGGTCGTCGCATGGGGTACGACGAACATCCGGTTGCGCGTGTGCAGAGCGGTTCACTCGATCCGCTCGGCGTCCCGCGCAGCCTGCTCCGCGATGCCGTGTTCCTGCGGCTGATGGACCGGATCCTGCGTGGTGAGTACCGGCGTGGGCAGCGTCTGCGGCTCGACAACCTGGCCGACGACATGCACGTCTCCCGGACGCCGGTGCGCGAAGCGCTCGTCCCGCTCGAAGCGCTGCGGCTGGTGTCCGTCCAGCGGTACGTGGGTGTCGTCATCGCGCAGTGGTCGCTCGACCAGATGAAGGAACGGATCCGCGTCACGTGCACGATGCTCGCCGAGCCGCCGTCGGTGGCCGATGCCACGACCGAGCGGTTCGACCCGTTCTGGATCCGCGACTGCATGACCGAGGCGGGATCGTTCGTCGAGCTCGCCGCGTGGTTGCTCCGCCGTGCCGGGTCGTCGGTCAGTGCGGACTGGGTGGCGGCGCAGCGCCCGGTGCTCGACATGTTCTACACGGACGACGTCGCCCTGGCGAACGGCATCGACGCCGTGGTGGACCGACGACATCGGCAGGGGCTCGTCGATGCCGCTCGGGCCGCTGCGGGGCGGGAAGACCTCGACGAGTGCACTCGTCTCGTCTGCGAGCTCGGGGGGTGTCTCATCACGCTGCCCGATCGGTTCCGCGCAGCGGTTCCCGCATGATCGGTCTCGCTGCTGTCGGGCTCGGTGCGGTCGTGCTCGGTGTCGGCGTGGTCGTGCTCGGTGTGGTCGGACTCCGGGGGTGCGGCACGCCGTGACCCCCGAACGAGGCACGCCGAGCCGATCCGCCTCCGCGGCGGGGTGACCCGGCTCGGGTATCGTCCCCCGGCGAGCGGCCTGGACCCGAGGCTGCTCGGAGGGAGTCCGCCCGTGACCGATCCCGATGGTCCCGACGCCGCTCGCGTGCGGTTCGACGACGTGCTCGACGCGCGTCGGCGCCCCAGGGTGCTGTCCGGCCCCGGGTACCGCGTGAGCGGTGCCCGACACGGGCGCCGTCCACGTGACCTCGGCGTCGCACGGCTGCTCTCCGGTGTCGGCATCGCGGTCGTCGTCGCAGTGGTGAGCGCGACCTCGCTCTCGGCGTACGCCGCGTACGACGTCGGCCACGGGTTCCTGCAGCGCGCGGTCGACGTCGGCGGTGACGGTGCGTCGACCGACGGGGCCTTCAACGTGCTGGCGATCGGCGCCGACAACGACCCCGCGCAGGGGACGGTGTACGGCGAACGCGGTGCAACGCTCAACGACTCGAACGTCCTGCTCCACGTCTCGGCCGACCACACCCAGGCGGTCGCCGTGAGCTTCCCCCGTGACCTCGTCGTCGACCAGCCAGCGTGCGGCGGATCACCGGCGGTCGAGGACACCCCGATCAACCAGGCGTACGGCCGTGGCGGGATGCAGTGCGTCGTGCAGACGGTCGAGCAGGTCACCGGCATGGAGATCCCGTACGCGGCCCAGGTGAGCTTCGCCGGCGTGATCCGGATGTCCGACGCCGTCGGCGGGGTCCCGGTGTGCGTGACGGACGCGGTCGACGATCCCTACACGGGGTTGCAGCTCTCGGCAGGGGAGCACACGGTGTCGGGCAAGACGGCACTCGCGTTCCTGCGCGACCGGCACGGCGTCGGTGACGGGAGCGACCTCTCACGGATCTCGAGCCTGCAGCAGTTCCTGTCGTCCCTGATGCGCAAGGTGAAGAGCGAGGGCACGCTCGGGGACCCGTCGAAGCTCTACGGCCTCGCGAAGACCGCGTCGAAGAACATCACCCTGTCCACCTCGCTCGCGAAGCCCTCGACGATGGTCGACATGGCCGGGGCGTTCGAGGGGATCGGCCTCGACCGGATCACCTTCGTGCAGTACCCCGGCAGCGTCGACGACCCGTCGTTCCCCGGCAAGGTCGTGCCCGAGCAGGCCACGGCCGACCGCCTGATGCGAGCCGTCCGCGCCGACCGGCCGTTCCGGCTGGACGCCGGTTCCACGGGGCGCGGTGCGACGGACCGCGATGCGGCAGCGGCGGCATCCGCCCCCGCTGCCTCCACCGCCGAGCAGTCGGCGAAGGATTCATCGGCGAAGCAGTCGTCGCCGAAGGAATCGTCGGCGAAGGCATCGTCGGCGCCCGAGGACATGCCGGGTGTCACCGGGCAGACGGCCAAGCAGAAGACCTGCGCGGTCGCGGCCGGCGGCTGACCCACGAAGACGGGCTTCACCGAGGATTCGCGCTGGTTGCACACTGAAACGTCAGGCGGTCCTGTGGCAGCCTTGACCGGTTGCCGTCCCCGCGGCCCGACCGGACTCGGTCCGGCGCCGTGCGGGGCCACCGTGGCGTCGATCAGGACGGCGCCGCCATCGTGTCCGCCGACGACAGGAGTGCCCGTGAACGACGTTCGTGATCGATCCCACCGACTCAACCGAGCCAGCGGGATCGCCCGTCACGGACGTCTGCGTCGCCGTTCCCCGTTCGGCACGGTCGCCAAGGTCCTCTCCGGGGTGGTCGCGGTCGCCCTCATCAGTTCCGCGTCGGTCGCGGCCATCGCGGCGAAGCAGGTCACCGACGACTTCGGCGAGGGCGTGCAGATCCAGGGGCAGCCCGTTGCCGAGGCGAAGAGCGGCGGCGACGTGCTCAGCGCCTACAAGGGCGGCTTCAACATGCTGGTGGTCGGCACCGACAACGACCCGGAGCAGGGAACCCAGTACGGCGAGCGGGACGCGACCCTCAACGACGTCAACATCCTGCTGCACGTCTCCGCGGACCACACGAACGCGACGGCGGTGAGCATCCCGCGTGACCTCATCACGCCGATCCCGGCGTGCCAGAAGCCCGACGGCTCCGGTTCGACGCCGGCGATGTCCGCGCAGCCGATCAACAGCGCGTGGGGTGAAGGTGGCCTGAACTGCGTCGTGCAGACGGTGCAGGGCCTGACCGGGCTCGACGTGCAGTACTCCGCAGCGGTGTCGTTCAACGGCGTCATCGAGATGTCCAACGCCATCGGTGGCGTGCCGGTGTGTGTGGCGTCGCCGATCCACGACCGCTACACCGGGCTCGACCTGCCCGCCGGGACGACCACCCTGCAGGGCTCCCAGGCGCTCGAGTTCCTCCGGACACGGCACGGCGTCGGCGACGGCTCCGACCTCGGTCGCATCAGCTCGCAGCAGGTGTTCCTGTCGTCGCTGCTGCGCACGGTGAAGTCGAACCAGACCCTGACCTCGCCCGCGACGCTGTACAAGCTCGCGCGGGCGGCGGCGTCCAACATGCAGCTCTCGCAGAGTCTCAACGACGCCGGGACGATGGTGCAGATGGGGCGGGCGCTGCAGGACCTGCCCCTCGACCAGGTGAACTTCGTGCAGTACCCGGGGGCGACCGGGGGCACGGGCGTCTACGCGGGGAAGGTGCAGCCGACGACGTACCTCGCCGACCAGCTGTTCGAGAAGATCAAGGCCGATCAGTCGTTCTCGCTCGGTGCCGGCAGCACGGGCATCGGTTCCGAGGCGGACCCGAGCGCCGCCGCGACTCCCTCGACCCCTGCAGCGGACCCGTCGGCTCCCACTGCCGATCCCACGACGCCCGCGACCGACGCCGGTTCGGACTCCGTTTCGCCCGCGACCCCGTCCGCTCCCGCGACCTCCGACACGATCGACGGGTTGCAGGGCCAGTCCGCCGATCAGCAGACCTGCTCGAAGGCCTTCGGGTCGTAGCCGGCCGGTCTGCGGGCCGGCCCGCTCCGCGAAAGCGACAGTCGTCCGCCGAAAGCCCGTGCGAATCTGTCGCTCTCGCGGGGGTGTGGCCGCGCTTGCCCGCGGGACTGTCGCTTTCGCTGGACCAGGCGGCACGAAAAAGCGGGGACGTGACCGTGGTCACGCCCCCGCGGAGTCGCTCCTCGGCGGACGCCGATCATCGGGCGAGCCGGGCCCAGGCCGGGGAGCGACGCTGGGTGCTGTGTCGCGACAACGGGGACGAGCCCCGGAACGTGATCGCCGCGTCCCGATGAGACTAGTGACCGGGGTACACGGAGACAACCCCCGGGTGTCCCCACTTCGGGGGACCATGGGTGAACACCCCGACGCGCCCGCCGGGAAACACCGGGTCGAGACCGCCCCGGTCCTCCTGTATGGTGGTGCGTGCGTCCGCAAGGGCGCATGGAGACGTCGCATAGTCCGGCCGAGTGCACCACCCTGCTAAGGTGGAGTCCCCTTTGAGGGGACCGAGGGTTCAAATCCCTCCGTCTCCGCACACGGACAGAAGCCCCGCCGATCGGCGGGGCTTCTTCGCTGTCCGGAGGTGTTCAGGCCGCGTCGGTGGAGTCGAGCCAGCGCATCCAGCCCTCGAGCTGCGCCTTCGCGCTGTCGAGTGTGCTGTGCTGCCCGTGGACCTCGCCCCCGGCGGACCGGACCGCGTACCCGTCGTGCCAGGAGACGACACCCATGAGCGTCGGCCCGGAGCATCCCTCCCAGTGGCCCGCGTAGGTCTCGGTCCAGAGGATGCCTTCTCGCGCGGTCATCGACACTGCCCGTTCCCGCGCGTCGTCGGGGACGCCCTGTCGAGGAGGGCGGTTGTGGTGAGCGGTGGATGCATGACGGCTTCCGGTCGGCTGCGGACGAGATCGATCCGGCGGCCGGGGGTCCTGGGTCACCTGCCGGTGACGGTAGTCGCGTCGGCTGGGCGCCCGTCCGGCGAGCGGCAGACGGGCTGGAGGCTCGGTGCGGGCGTGCACCGAGCCTCCAGTCCGTCACCTGGTCGCGGTTCAGCCGACGGTGCGGATGCTCCCGGTCCGCACGGGGCGTCCGGCGCCGCCGCGGCGCGCTGCGCCGGCGGCGACGGCCACGAGCGCGAGCCCGGCCAGGGTGATGGCGGCGCCTGCCCAGATGGGCGAGGTGTAGCCGAGACCGGCGGCGATCGTCAGTCCACCGATCCAGGCGCCGAACGCGTTGCCGAGGTTGAAGGCGGCGATGTTCGCGCCGCTCGCCAGGGTCGGGGCGTGGTCCGCGTAGTGCATCACGCGGGTCTGGAGTGCCGGCACGGTGGCGAAGCCGAACGCACCCATGAGCACGAGGGCCACGACGGTGAGCACGGGGTTCGTGGCGACGACGGCGAAGAGCGCGAGGACGACCGTCAGGCTCGCGAGCACGACGAGGAGTGTCCGGTCGATCGACTTCGCGGCGAGGCGGCCGCCGGCCCAGTTGCCGACGAACAGGCCCAGACCGAAGACGACGAGCAGCCACGGGACCGCGGCCGACGCGAAGCCCGAGACGGCGGTGAGCGTGTACGCGATGTAGGTGAAGGCGCCGAACATGCCCCCGTACCCGAGCACGGTGACGCCGAGCGACAGCCACACCTGGCCGGAGCGGAACGCGCCGAGTTCGCGGACGAGTGACGGCGCCGCGTCCTGCTTCGTGGCGGGCACGAGCAGGGCGACTCCGACGAGGGCGACGCCGCCGATCGCGGCGATCGCCCAGAAGGTGGCGCGCCAGCCCATCGCCTGACCGAGGAACGTGCCGAAGGGGACGCCGAGCACGTTCGACGCGGTGAGCCCGGTGAACATGAGTGCGACGGCGGAGGCCCGCTTCTCGCGCGCGACCATGTTCGACGCGACGACGGAGCCGATGCCGAAGAACGCGCCGTGGCAGAGCGCGGCGACGACACGGCCGGTCATCATCACGCCGTACGTCGGTGCGAGTGCCGACAGGGTGTTGCCGATGACGAACAGCACGAGGAGTCCGATGAGCACGGGCTTCCGGGGGAGCCTGGTGGTGGCGGCGGTCAGGCCGAGCGCGCCGACGATGACCGCGAGCGCGTAGCCCGTGACGAGCCAGCCGGCCGTGGTCTCGGTGACGCCGAAGTCCGCCGCGACCTCCGGCAGCAGTCCCGTGATGACGAACTCGGTCAGTCCGATGCCGAAGCCGCCGAGCGCGAGTGCGATGAGTCCAGCAGGCATGCGTGGTCCTCTCCTGTTGTCCGCCGCGGGCATGCCGCGTACGCTGGTAGTTGCAAGCGCGGGATAAATAGTTGCACACGCTAGGTGTGTGCGCAAGCAACTATCCGCGTGCGCAATGACTTCAGGAGGTCCTCATGAGCATCGACGACACGGCGATCGCGGTCCGCGCACACGGTTGGCGCACCCTCGGCGCGCTGCACAGCCTGATCGAGTCGCACCTCGAGCAGGCACTGCGCGAGGTCGACCTGTCCGTCGTGGAGTTCACGGTGCTCGATGCACTCCGGCGACAGGACGGCTTCCACATGCGGATGCAGCAGCTCGCGCGTGCCGCGGCGCTCAGCCCGAGTGCGACGACGCGGCTCGTGAACCGGCTCGAGGAACGTGCGCTGCTGACCCGGGTGCTCTGTGCGGACGACCGTCGGGGGCTCTACACGGAGCTGACCCATGCCGGCTCCGCGCTCTTCGATCGTGCGGCGCCGATCCACGCCGCTGCGCTCGAGGCAGCGCTGGGCGAGGCGCACGGCGTGCCGGAACTCGACGAGCTCGCGACCGCGGTCGAGCGCCTGGAGTACGAGCGCGTCTGACCCGCTACCGTGACCGGGTGGTTCGTCGTGCGGGTGTCGTGGTGGCCGTCCTCGTGTCGGGGCTGGTGCTCGCCGGATGCGCGTCCGGTTCGGGGCTCGAGGTCGAGGCGTACGTCGAACCCGGCGGGACCGCGGTGGACCGTGTCGCCGACGCCGTCCCGCTCGCGACGACGATCGGGATCGACGGTGTCACGGTCGCGGACGACGGCTCCCGCCTGAACGAGGCACCAGCAGGGCTGGCCGGACTGGCGTCGACCGCGGGTGGTTCGGCCGAGCTCCTCGTGAGCAACTACTCGTCGACGATCGGTGACTTCTCGCCGCAGGCCGGCACGGCGCTGCTGTCCTCCGCGGAGAACCGCGGTCGTGTCGCCCGCCAGGTCGCCCGCGCCGCCGACGATGCCGGGATGCGGGGCGTGCAGATCGACCTCGAGTCGCTGCGGGCCCGGGACCGAGCGGGGCTCGTCGCGTTCGCCGCCGCGGTCCGGGACGCCGTGCACGATCAGCTCGGCGACGACGCACGGGTCTCGATGGCGGTGATGGCATCGACGTCGGCGGCCGGGTTCCGGGCGACCGGGTACGACCTGCGTGGACTCTCGGAGCACGTGGACCGGTTCGTGCTCATGACCTACGACCAGCACGGTCCGTGGAGCGGGCCCGGCACGGTGGGGGCGCTGCCCTGGGCGACCCGGGTGGTGCACGCTGCCGAGGCGCAGGGGCTCCGCGCGGACCGGATCGACCTCGGCATCGCGTCGTACGGGTACGCCTGGGGTCCCGGCGCGGGTGAGGCGCCGCTGGGGCCGGGAGCAGCACGGCGTCTCGCGGGGGACGCTGCAGTTTGGTCGGACCGTGACGGGGAGTGGTCGGCGGAGCTCGACGACGGGCGCGAGCTGCACTGGTCGGATGCCCGCTCGTACCGCGTGCGGACGGCGCTCGCGCGGGAGCTCGGGCTGCACGGTGTCGCGATGTGGTCCCTGAACTCGATGTCCTTGCCGCGCTGACCGGGCGCCGGTGGGTGTCGGTGAGATCGAGTGCGCGGAAACGGGGATGTCCGGCGGGTGAGGATCCCCGTTTCTGCGCACTCGATCGCTGGGGCGCTATGCCCGCGGGGGAGCAGTGGTGCTGCGGACGACCAGGGTGGGCGTCACGAGGTCACGAGTCGGTGCCGGGCGCGACGAGTCCCCGATGAGTGTGATCAGCCGGGCGGCCGCGAGCCGTCCGACCTCGTCGTTGTGCGGGTCGACCGTCGTGAGCTGCAGCAGGGGCGACGCCGCGAGCGGGGTCTCGTCGTGGCCGATGACCGACAGGTCCTCCGGCACGCGCAGCCCAGCCTGTCGCGCAGCGGCGATCGCTCCCATCGCCATCACGTCGTTCGCCGCGAACAGCGCGGTCAGGGACGGGTGCACGGCCAGTGCTGCCCGCGCGGCGTCGAACCCGGTCTGCTCGGACGTCGGCCCCTCCCCGAGGACCAGGGGCTCGACGCCGGACGACGTCATCCGGGCGACGGTCGACACGCGCCGCGCTGCTGCCGAACCACCGGCGCCGGTCAGGTGCGCGATGTGCCGGTGCCCGAGCCCGACGAGGTGGTCGACGGCGATGCGTGCGCCGGCGGCCTCGTCCGACGCCACCACGTCGAGCCGGGGTGGGGCGGACGCGCGCTCGCCGGCGACGACCACGGGGGTGTCGTCGGGGACGAGGAGGTCGACCGAGCTCTCGGCGCCGAGGATGACGCCGTCGACCCGGAGCGACACGAGGTCGTCGAACGGGGAGCTGTCGAGGTGCGCGTTCGCCACCGCGTCGGCGAGCGTCAGACGCAACCCGTGCGGTGCGAGCGTCGACCGGATGCCGTCGAGCATCGGCACGTACCAGGGGTTCCGGAAGTCGTCGACGACGACGCCGATCGTGCGGGTCCTGGTGCCGGCGAGGATCGCGGCGGCACGGTTCGGCCGGTACCCGAGCGACGCCGCGGCGGCGAGGACGGCCGCGCGACGGCTGTCGGAGACGCCGGGGTCGTCGCGCATCACCATCGAGACCAGCGACTTCGAGACCCCCGCGAGCGCTGCGACGTCGATGATCGTCGGCGGACGGCGGTTCGACACGGTCGCTCCTTGACAGGACATGGGGAGGTGGGGCTACAGTCTACCGACCCCTTCTGGAACGTTCCAGAAGGGAACGTTCCAGAACCGACGGTCCGGTCCCCGACGGGCCAGGACCGGAAGAACCAGCTCGAAGGAGAGCACATGCGCGAGAGCATCGGCGTCGCCGTCATCGGCGCGGGCATGGCGGGCAAGGCCCACATGGCCGCGTGGCGGAACGCCCCGTCCCTGTTCGCCCCGACCCTGCCGCCCGTGCGGCTCGTCTCGATCGGGGACGTGTACGAGCCCCTCGCCGCCGAGGCCGCGCAGCGCTTCGGGTTCGAGCGGCACGACACCGACTGGCGGGCGATCGCGGCCGCCGACGACATCGACGTGGTGAGCGTCGTCGTCGCGAACCGCCTGCACCGCGAGATCGTCGAGGGGCTCCTCGCCGCCGGCAAGCACGTGCTGTGCGAGAAGCCGTTGGCCGACTCGCTCGAGGACGCCCGCGCGATGGCCGACGCCGCCCGCGCCGCCGAGGCACAGGGCACGATCGCCCGCGTCGGCTTCACCTACCGACGCGCACCGGGCATCGCGGCGATCCGCGAGCTGATCGAGGACGGCACCCTCGGGAAGGTCCTGCACCTCTCCGGCCGCTACTGGACCGACTACGGGTCCTCGCCGGACGTCCCGTTCTCGTGGCGCTACGCCGGCGCTCCCGGATCGGGCGCGCTCGCCGACGTCGGCTCGCACCTGACGTACATCGCGGAGTTCCTCGCCGGAGACGTCCGGAGCGTCACCGGTGGACTCTTCACCACGACGATCACCGAGCGACCCGTCGCCGCCGGACACGCACTCCGGGGTGCAGCAGCCGAACTGACCGGCGAGACGCAGGCCGTCGAGAACGACGACTACGCCACCTTCAGCGCACGCTTCGGCGACGGTGCCGCGGTCGGCTCGCTCGAGGTGTCCCGCGTCGCGACTGCCCACCCGAACGGTCTGGTGATCGAGGTCTTCTGCGAGGGCGGCGCCGCGCGCTGGGACCAGGAGCGGCCGTCGGAGATCGGCCTCGCCCTGCAGTCCGACGGCTCCCGGCTCGGTGGGTACCGCCAGGTCGTCCTCGGGCCGGACCACCCGTACGTGGCCGGCGGTATGGCGATGGACGCACCCGGCGTCGGCTGGGGCCAGAACCAGATGTTCGAGTACCAGGCGCGCGCGTTCCTCGACGAGGTCGCCGGCGTCGCCGATCCGCTCCCGCGCAACGCCACGTTCGACGACGGCGTGCACAACATGGAGGTCCTCGACGCGGTGGTCCGGTCCGCGCAGGCGGACGGGGCCGCAGTGACGACGAAGCAGGAGCAGCACGCATGAAGCTCGGTCTGTACAACGCGATCTTCCACGACCGCCCCCTCGCGGACGCCCTGCGCGCCATCGCGGAGAACGGTCTCACCGGCATCGAACTGAACACCGGCGGGTTCCTGCCCCCGGTGCACGTGCCGGACATCGACGCCATCCTGGACGACGACCAGGCACGGGACGACTTCCTCGCCCGGTTCGACGGCACCGGGGTGTCCATCGCCGGCCTGAACTGCAACGGGAACCCGTTGCACCCCGACCGCACGATCGGGGACGCCCACGCCGAGGACATCCGGCGCAGCATCTGGCTCGCCGCCCGCCTCGGCCAGGACCGCGTCGTCACGATGTCGGGCCTGCCGGCGGGGGAGCCCGGTGGCGTCCGCCCGAACTGGATCGTGAACGCCTGGAACTCCGCCGCGCTCGACGTCCTCGAGTACCAGTGGAGCGTCGCCGTCCCGTTCTGGCAGGAGATCGACGCCATCGCCCGCGAGCACGGCGTCAAGGTCGCGCTCGAGTTGCACCCGCAGAACGTCGCCTTCAACCCGGCGACGATCCGCGAGCTCGTCGAGCGTGGCGGGCTGACGAACGTCGGCGTCGAGCTCGATGCGTCGCACCTGTTCTGGCAGCAGATGGACCCGGTGGCGGTCGTCCGCGACCTCGGCCCGCTCGTCTTCCACGCCGCGGCGAAGGACGTCAGCATCAACCCGCAGGCGGCGATCAACGGCGTCCTCGACAACTCGTTCCGGCGGCTGTCCCCGGACGAGCCCCGCACGAACCTCGGTGGCGACGAGTGGGCGAACGAGTGGCCGAAGCCCTCCGCCTGGGACTTCGTCGCGCTCGGCAAGGGCCACGACGAGGCGTACTGGTCCGCGTTCCTCGAGGCACTCCACGAGGTGGACCCCGAGATGTGGGTGAACATCGAGCACGAGGACACCGAGCTCGGGCGCGAAGAAGGCGTCGCCGTGGCGGCGCGCGTGCTGCGCGCGGCGGACGAAGCGCTGGCGGCGCGCGTCGGCTGAGCGGGGCACCAGACTGGAGGCCCGACCGACGTCCGCCGACCGGCGGACGCTGGTCGGGCCTCCAGTGTGTCCCCGGATGCGGTCGGTGACACATCCTCCGGTCGCTGTCACCGGGCCGATGTAGCATGCGCGGACCACTGTCCCCATCCCCTGAGGAGACCTGCGTGCCGGACGCCCCCGACCTCGCCATCCCCGTCGACCAGGTCCGTGACGCGGGTGCGGCGATCATGTCCGCCGTCGCCACGGTGGTCGACGGCAAGACCGACGCGATCCGCACGGCGCTGACGGTCATGCTCGCAGAGGGACACCTGCTGGTGGAGGACGTCCCAGGGGTCGGCAAGACCGTGCTCGCGAAGGCGCTCGGCGCATCGGTGGGCGGGTCGGTGAACCGCATCCAGTTCACCTCGGACATGCTGCCGTCGGACGTCACCGGCGTGAACATCTTCGACCAGTCCTCCGGCACGTTCCGGTTCTCGCCCGGCCCCGTGTTCGCGAACGTCGTCATCGGCGACGAGATCAACCGGACCAGCCCGAAGACCCAGTCCGCCCTGCTCGAGGCGATGGCCGAGTCCCAGGTCACGGTCGACGGCGTCACCCGCGTGCTCGAGTCGCCGTTCATGATCGTCGCGACGCAGAACCCGGTGGACATGGAGGGGACGTACCCGCTGCCAGAGGCGCAGCGCGACCGGTTCATGGCGCGCATCGCGATGGGGTACCCCAGCGTCGAGGCCGAGCGTCGGATGCTCACCAACCGCGGCGGCCGCGACCCGCTGACGTCGCTGCGTCCGATCGTGGACGTCGGCACCCTCCGCGCGATGGTCGCGTCGGTGCGCCAGGTGCACGTCGCTCCCGACGTCGAGGCCTACGTCATCGCCATCGTCCGTGCCACCCGGACCCACCCCGACCTGGTGCTCGGCGCCAGCCCACGCGCCACCCTGCACCTCGCGCAGGCCGCACGCGCCCACGCCGCACTGCAGGGCCGCTCGTTCGTCACCCCGGACGACGTCGCGGAGCTCGCACCGATCGTCCTCGCGCACCGGCTCGTCCCGGTCGCCCGCGGGCTCGGCGGCACGGCCGAAGACACCGCGCGCGAGATCGTCGTGCGCGTCGTCTCGGAGACCGCGGTGCCGTTCACCGCGGCGCCAGTCCGGTCCTGATGACCCAGCCGCCCGGCACCTCGACGCTGCTCCGCCGTGCGGGGGCGGCGCGGTCGGTCCTGGACCGGTGGGCGAAGCGTGCGGCGGCGATGGCCCGTCGGACGCCGTTCCCCCGGCCGACCGCCCGCGGCTGGTCGGTCATCGCGGTCGGGATCGGCCTGATCGGCGGCGGACTCGTCGCGACCACGAGCGTCGCCGTGTCCGCCGGGCTCCTGCTCCTGGTGCTCGTCGTCCTCGGGATCGCGATGGCCTTCGTCGTCGCCGCGCCGCTGCGGGGATCCCGGGCGGCCCCACGCGCGATGGTGCAGGTCGGCGAGGTGTACCGCGAGCGGATCACCCTGCGCGGGACGACGATGCCGATCGGGCCGCGCTCCACCCTGCTCGTGCGCGAACAGCTCGAGGACGCCTTCGCGAGCGTGTCCGACGCCGAGGCCCTCGTCGAGATCGGTCCGTCGGTGCCGCCCGCGGTGTTCGACGTCGAGGCGCTCGCGATGCACCGAGGCCGGACGGTCGTCGGGCCGGTGACCATCCGTGTCGAGGACCCGTTCGGCCTGCTGCGCATCGACCGTCCCGTGGTCGCTCCGGAGGAAGTGGTGGTGGTCCCGGCTTCGACGGCCCTCTCCGCCATGGACACGGGCGCGCTCGCGGGCGCGGTGTCCGCCGACGAAGGACGTGTCGGGCAGGGCGGTTCAGCGGACGACAGTGAACTCCGCCCGTACCGTCCAGGCGACCCGATCCGCCGCGTGCACTGGGCGCAGAGTGCCCGTCGTGGTGAACTCCACGTCCGCCAGACCACCCAGGCGCAGCCGCCGGAAGCGGTCATCGCCCTGGACGTCCGCCGCGAGTCGTACCAGCAGCTCGGGCGGGACGACCTGGCGGAGCTCGCCGACCTCGGTGGCGACGCCGCGTTCGAGCACGCGGTCGTCGTCGCTGCGAGCGTCGCGCGGGCCCTCGCCGCACGGACCTCGCGCGTGGTGCTCGTCACCGACGACGTCGGCGGCGACACCCGGCACACCGGAGACGCCGGCGGGCTGACCGACGTGCTCGTCGGGTTGGCGGACGTCCGTGTCCGCGGCGACGCCCGTCGGGTGACGGACGTGCTGCCCGACGTCCGTGGCCGCGACGTGCACGGCATGACCGCCGTCGTCACCGGACACTGCACCGCCGAGCAGGCGGCCGAGCTCGTGTCGTCGACCAGCGGTTCCAGTCGCGGGATCCTGGCCACGATCGTGCCGCCGGACCCGGTGGTGCGGGGGATCCTCGACCGCGGCGGGTGGCGGACGCTCGTCGTGCCGGTCGCCGGTGCAGGAGCACTGCGGTGACCGCGCAGGACACCCGCCCCGCCAGCAGGGGCCGGGCCGACGTCCGCGAGATCCTCGACCGCGAGGACGACCGCGCCGCACCGTCGCCGTGGGTGATCGCCCTCGCGCCCGTCCCCGTCCTGCTCGCCGCGCTGGCCTTCCGCCCGCTCGTGCAGGGCATCGCCTGGTGGACGTCCGCCCTCGCCATCGTCGTGGTCCTCGTCGGCGTCGTGCTGGCCGTCCGCCGTCGGTCGCCAGGCGTCCGCTTCGTCGCCCTGGTCGCGACGCTCATCGCGTGTTCGTGCGCCGCAGCGCTCGTCAACGACATCCAACCGCTCGGGTGGATCGACGGGAACGGAGCCCTCGGGCAGACGATCGCGGCGATCCGGCTCAACCCGGCACCGCTCCCGCAGACCGACCCGATCCGGCTCGTCGTCACGGTCGCGATCGCCTGGGTCGCGGCGGCGTCGCTGTTCCTCGCGACGGTCGCACCCGCAGCGGCGCTCGCCGCGGCTCCGGCACTCGTGATCCTCATCGTGCCGGGCGTGGTCACCGGGACCCCCGCGAGCACGGGGCTCGTCGTCGTCACCGGACTCGCGTTCCTCGCGCTGCTGTGGCTCTCGGTCCGGCCGGTGCAGCGGGCGTTCCCGGCGATGCTGATCGGCGCCGTCGCGCTCGTCGTCGCGGTGGGGCTGCCGACGATCATCCCGCTCAACGCCAGCTGGCTGTCCGGTGTCACCGGGGCGATCCAGGCGCCGATCCAACCGGGTCGACCGGGCACGCTGCTCAACCTCGGGCAGGACCTCCGCCGGCCGAGCGAGCTCGAGGTGTTCCGGTACCGCTCGTCCGACGGGCAGCCGGAGTACCTCAAGCTCGCTGACCTCGACGAGTTCGGGACGGGGGACTGGGTCCCGACCGTCACCGACGTCAGTGACGCCCAGACCGCCGACCAGCAGCAGTGGGCCGTCGGGATCAACCCCCGGTTGGCGAGCCGCGGCGACGTCACCGTCCGCATCACCGGCCTGTCGAGCAACTACCTCCCCGTGCCGTCCGGGGCGGTCTCCATCCAGTCGCAGTCCACGAACCTCGAACTCGACCAGTGGCGGTGGATGGGCGACTCGAACACCGTGCGCTCCACGGGCCCGGCGACCCGACGCGGGGCGACGTACGAGGTCTACGGCGCCTCGACCTTCGCGAACGCCTACCTCGATGCCATCGACGCCGCCGGTCGGCTCGACCGGTTCGACGGGCGTGGTTACCCGACGCCGTCCACGGCGCAGCTGCGCACCGACCTCGCCCTGCCGAAGGACCTGCCCAAGAGCATCTCGACCACGGCCGCCCGTGTCGCCGGCAGTGCCGAGACGGACTACGAGAAGGCCAGGACCCTCGAGGAGTGGTTCCGCAGCGACCTCTTCACCTACTCCGAGACCGCACCCGTCGAGCAGGGCTACGACGGCGACAGCATGGACGTCGTCGCAAAGTTCCTGCAGGTGCGGGAGGGGTACTGCGTGCACTTCTCCTCGGCGATGGCCGTGATGGCCCGCACGCTCGGCATCCCGTCGCGGATCGCGGTCGGGTACCGGGCGGGCGGGACGCAAGAGGACGGCGAGTACACGGTCTCGAACCGGCAGCTGCACTCGTGGCCCGAGCTGTACATCAAGGGCGCCGGCTGGGTCGCCTTCGAACCGACGCCGGACTCCGACTCGGCGGCGACGTCGTCCACGGAGCCGACGACGACGCCGAGCGCGGCCGACCCCGCCACGCCGCTGCCGGAGCCGAACGCGTCGAACGAGCCGTCCACGTCCGCGAGCCCGACGCCGAGCGCGTCAGCCGCTCCCGGGGCCGCGGGGTCGACCGGCGGCTCGGGCAACGGGCCGTGGGGGCTCGCGGTCGGCATGCTGATCGCGTTGGCGGTGCTGGTCGCACCGGCGACCGTGCGGGCGGTCCGCCGTCGATCCCGGCTCGCCGCGGTGGCCGACGGCCGGTCGCCGGCGGTCTCGGCCTGGCGTGAGCTCCTCGACGACGTCGCCGACCACGGGTACGCGCCCGGCCTCGCACCGCCCGGTGACGCCGCAGCGGTCGCACGGACCGCGCGCGCCGTGCTCGGGCGACTCCGGTCGTCGGTGCCGACGTTGGTGCTGCCGTTCCTGGAGGCGGCGGTCGACGCGGTCGACCAGGAGCGCTACGCGCCGGCGGGTTCGGTCGACGGGGCAGCGCTCGTCGCGACCGTCCGGGAGGCACGGGTCGCCCTGGATGCGTCCGTCCGGCTCCCGCAGCGGCTCCGGTCGCGCCTGCTGCCGCCCAGCCTGACGCCGTCGTCCGCCTGGTCGCACGACGGCCCGCGCCGCCGGCGGCCCGCGTAGCGCCGTGCGCTCGGCCCGCGGGGTCTTCGGCGGGTCGAGACTCGGGCTGAGCGAGACTCGGGTCAGCGCGGGCGGATGACGGCCTCGACGAGGGTGGCGACGACCTCGCCGGGGTTCACGCCGTCGAGCGCGGGGGAGTCGAACACGATGCCGACGTTCGCGCCGATGAGCGCGGTCGAGAAGACGTCGAGCGGCATCCCCGGGTCGATCTCCGGGTGCGCGCCGAACCACAGCAGCACGAGTCGGTGCACGCCGTCCTGGAGCACCCGGCGCTGCCGGACGAACTCGGGCATGAGCTCCGGGCGGCGGATCGCGAAGCCGCGGAACTCGGACAGCAGGGCGAACTGCGCGCTCTGGTCGTGGCGGCCGAACGCTGCCCGGACGATGTCACCGATGTCGGCGGCGGCGATGTCCTCGCGCACGAGCTCGTCGAGCGAGCCGAGCACCAGGTTCGTCGCGCGCTGCATGACCTGCGCGACGAGGTCCTCCTTCGAGGAGAAGTTCGAGTAGACCGCACCCTTGCTGAACCCGGCGCGGGCGGCGACGTCGTCGAGCCGCGCTTCGTGCACGCCCTGTTCGGCGAAGACCTCGGCACCCGCGGTGAGCAGGCGCTCGCGCACCTCGGCTCTCGGGGTCCTGGCCGAGGTCTGGCGGTCGTCGGGAGAAGCAGCGTCGCTCATCTGTTCCTGGTTCAGACGGAGCCCGGTGGCACCGGGCAGACGTGGAGGTCGTACCCGTCCATTCTGCTGATCGCGCGTGGGCCGGGGGACCTGCCGCGCCGTGCATCCGATCACGCGCGACCACGGGTGGTTCCGGCGCGTTCGGGTCGCGTCGGTCCCCATCCGTGCGCTGCACGCGCCCGGCCGTCCGACCGGGGTGCGTGTGCCGGGTCCGATACCCAGCGGGATCGATGCTACGCCCGAGGGGCCGGACGCGGAACCCGCTCAGTCCGCGTCGTCGTCCTCGGTGTGCACACTCCCAGGGCCCCGGCGGCGTCCCGGCCGACGGAGCAGACGGATCGCATCCGGACGGATCCCCTTGCCCCGACGCAGCAGGGACGCCAGCGTCGACTGCGGCTGCCAGTCGCGACCGTTCGGCAGCCCCCAGCCCCACCGCACGGCGCCCCACCGGAGTACGAGGGAGAGCACCACGGCGGCGACGATCCCGATGGTCGGGGAGCCGAGTGCCGAGGCGACGACCATCACCGCCGAGGCGGCGACCGCCACGGAGGCGTAGAGGGCGTTCCCGCCGAACACCGCGGGCACGCGCCGGAGCAGCAGGTCCCGGCCGACACCGCCGCCGACCGCGGTGATCGTGCCCATGATGATCGCCGCCGGCCACTCGAGTCCTGCGTCGAAGGTCCGTTGCACGCCGACCACCGCCCAGAACCCGATCACGGCGGCGTCGAGGAACGTGAACAGTCGGTCCCACCCACGCTCGGAGAACGACACGAAGAAGGCGACGAGCGCACCGGCGACCGCGATCGGCACGTACAGCGGGTCGGTCAGCGCGACCGGTGGCCCGTTCTGCAGCAGCACGTCGCGCAGCATGCCGCCACCGAGCCCCGAGACGAACCCGACGACCAGGAACCCGAACAGGTCGAGCCCCATCGTCCGGGCGACCGCTCCGCCGAGGAGCGCGGACGCGAAGACCCCGGCGAGGTCGAGCACGTTCGTCACGGCGGCGAGGCCGTCGGCGGAGAGCAGGTTCATGAGAACCATCAAACCCCACGCCGAACGGGTAGCCGGGAGGGGTGAGGTAAGGCTAACCTTGCCTTTGCCATGCTCGCCACCCTCGTCATCGGTCTCCGTGAAGGCCTCGAAGCCACGCTCATCGTCGGCATCATCGCCGCCTTCCTGCGCCGCAACCGTGTCCCGCTCGCGCCGATGTGGCTCGGGGTCGGGGTCGCCGTGCTGCTCAGCGTGGCCGTCGGCTTCGGCCTGCAGATCGTCGAGCAGGCGCTCCCACAGGCCCAGCAGGAGGGCATGGAAGCGGTCATCGGCATCGTCGCGGTCGTCTTCGTCACCGGGATGATCGTCTGGATGCGCACCCACGCGCGGACCCTGACGACGGAGCTCGAGGCGAGCGCGACACAGGCGATGGGCCGCGGGACCGCGTGGGCGCTCGCCGGCATGGCCTTCCTCGCCGTCCTCAAGGAGGGCTTCGAGACGGCGGTGTTCCTCCTCGCGACCTTCCAGGCGTCGTCGGACACCGGGCTCGCCGCACTCGGCGCCGTGATCGGCATCGCGGCCGCGGTCCTCATCGGCTACGGCATCTACACCGGCGGCGTCCGGCTGAACCTGTCGAAGTTCTTCACCGGCACCGGCGTCTTCCTGGTGTTCGTCGCCGGCGGGCTCGTCCTGACGGTGCTCCGACGCGCGCACGAGGCCGGCTGGATCGTCATCGGGCAGCAGCGCACCGTCGACCTCAGCTGGCTCGCGCCGAACGGCTCCGTGCAGGGCGCCCTCGTCACCGGCGTCCTCGGGATCCCGCCGGACCCCCGCGTGATCGAGGTCCTCGGATGGGTCCTCTACGTGGTCCCGGTCCTCGCGATCTCGCTCTGGCCGCGTGCCTGGCGGCCGGCGGCGGCACGGGTCCCCGTGGTCCGCACCGGCATCGCCAGCACCCTGGCCGTCGCTGCGATCGCACTCGCGATCGCCGTGCCGTCCGGCGGCGTGCACGTCCCGTCGACCGTCGCGACGACCGGCGACCAGACCTCGGTGTCCGCAGAGGTGCACGGTGCATCGGCGGTGTTGCGGACCAGGGGCAACGGCAGCCAGTCCCGCGTGGACTTCCCGGCGTCGACCCACCGCACGGTCGTCCGAGCGGGGCTGACCGCCGACCGCTGGCGATCGACCACCACGGGCGGTGGGACCCCGACCAGCGACGACGAACCGACGACCCTGACGCTGGACGACCTCGTCGGGATCTTCGGCCGGGTGCCCGTCGGCATCTCGCCGTCGACGAACCCCGGCCCGTTCCGGGCGGAGTGGGCCGTCTCCGAGACGACCACGCTCTGGACCGTCGCAGGCGGCGTCCTGGACGCGACCAGCTCGGAACGTTCCGTGCTCACCCTGAGCGGTGGGCGCCTCCCGTCCGCTCGCACCACCACGATCGACCGCAGTGTTTTCGCGGTCCCCGACTCCCGCGTCCAGCGGACCGCCACGACCGTGGCGGCCGCACAGACGCGGGCCGCTGAGCTGGCGCTCTGGAAGGCCTGGCTGCCGATCGCCCTCGGCATCGCAGCTGCCGCGCAGTTCGCCCTCGCACTCCGTGACCGCCGTCGTCAGACGGCGCCCGCAGACCACACCCCCGAAACCGTCCCCGCACGCGGCCCGCCCGCCGGGGACCCTGCAAGGAGTCCCGACTATGCCGTTCGGTAAGCACACCGTCCGACCCCTCACCACCCTCGGCGCCCTCGGTGTCGTCACCGCGCTCGCTCTCACCGGGTGCGCGGCCACGTCGTCGTCCGCGACGGACGACTCCACGGACTCCGGGAAGGTGTCCCGCGTCTCGATCACGCTGACGAACGACGGCTCGGACAAGTGCGCCGTGTCGACCACGAAGGTGCCGGCCGGGCCCGTGACGTTCACCGTGAAGAACGAGTCGTCGACCGCCATCACCGAGGTCGAGCTCCTGCAGGACCAGCGGATCTTCGGCGAGAAGGAGAACCTCGCACCGGGGCTCGACGCCGTGCGGTTCACCGCGACGCTCGGCGGCGGGAAGTACCAGGTGTACTGCCCGGGAGCGGACCGGGAACTCACCGACTTCACGGTCACCGGCAAGGTCGCCTCCACCGCGAACAGCAGCGCCGCGACGCTCCTGAAGTCCGGTGCGACGGGGTACTCGAAGTACGTCGACGCCCAGGTGAGCGACATGGTCACCGCCGTCGAGCAGCTGCAGACCGACATCGACGCGGGGAACCTCGAGGCCGCGAAGAAGGACTACGCCGACGCCCGCCCGTACTACGAGCACGTCGAGAGCGACGTCGACGGTTTCGTGAAGAAGGGCTTCAAGGCCACCGACAACGCCGGCAACCTGGACTACCTGATCGACATGCGGGCGTCGAACCTCGACCCCGCCGTCGGCTGGAGCGGCTTCCACGCGGTCGAGCGCGACCTCTTCGAGACGGGTGCCATCAGCGACGGGACGAAGCAGTACGCGGCCGACCTGACCACCAACGTGACGCTGCTCGCGAAGCTCGTCCCGACGCTCGACTACAAGCCCGAGGACCTGGCGAACGGTGCGGCCGGGCTCCTCGAGGAGGTCCAGTCGAACAAGATCACCGGCGAGGAGGAGGCGTACAGCCACATCGACCTCGTCGACCTCGCTGCGAACGTCGAGGGTGCCCGTCAGGCCTTCGCGTACCTGAAGCCGGGCCTGACCAAGCTCGACCCGACGCTGACGAAGCAGATCGCCGCGCAGTTCGACAAGACGAACAGCATGATGGACGGCTTCCGCAACGCCGACGACCTCGGCGGGTTCGACAGCTGGGACGACGCCGCCAAGTCCGCGCACGCCAACGAGGTCTCGCAGCGCGTCCAGGCACTGCAGGACCCGCTGTCGCGGCTGGCCGAGAAGGTCGCCACGGCGTGACGGACGGGCGCACCCCTCCCGGGGCCGACGCCGCGTCCGGCGCCGACGCGGCCGGCCCCGCGCTCTCCCGCCGCGGGCTGTTCGGCGCCGGCGTGGCCACCGGTGCCGGACTGGCCGCTGCCGGAGCCGGCGTCGGCGCGGCAGCCGGGATCGCCGGCGCCACCATCGCCACCGGCGTCAACCCGTTCGCCGCCGCGACCAACGGCGACGAGTCCATCGACCTGTCCCTGAGCCACCCCTTCTACGCGACGGCCGCCCGGCAGCCGCAGGGCGGGATCCGCACCACACCCCAGCGCTACTGCGTCTTCATGACGTTCGACATGTCGTCGTCGGTCGCGACGGACCTGCAGGTGCTCCTCGCCCGGTGGTCCGCGTCGATCGCGCAGCTGCAGGCGGGCAAGACCGTCGGCTCCGTCGAACCCGCCCACGGCGACGGCGTCGGCGCAGACACGGGGGAGGCGCTCGACCTCGGGCCCGCGTCCCTGACGGTCACCGTCGGGCTCGGGCCGGGGATCTTCGACGAGCGCTTCGGCCTCGCGTCGAGACGGCCGGACGCGCTTCGGCAGATCCCGACCCTGCCGAGCGACCGGTTGCAGGAGGGCCTGAGCGGCGGGGACCTGTCGCTGCAGGCGTGCGCCGACGATCCCCAGGTGGCGTACCACGCGATCCGCGACCTGGCCAGGATGGCCCGCGGCACCGCGACGGTGCGCTGGACCGTCCTCGGCTTCGGTCGGGCGTCCGCTGGGCCGTCGCAGACCACGCCGCGGAACCTGATGGGGTTCAAGGACGGCACCAGGAACGTCACCACCGACGAGGAGTACGACCGGTTCGTCTGGGTCGACCCAGACGGCGAGGCCGACGGGTGGATGGCCGGTGGCACCTACCAGGTCGTCCGGAAGATCCAGATGAACATCGAGATCTGGGACGCGGACGTCGTCAGCGATCAGCAGCGGGTGTTCGGCCGCACCAAGATCGAGGGCGCGCCCCTGTCCGGCGGCACGGAGCACACGACGCCGGACTTCCACGCGCGCACGGCATCGGGCGACCGCAAGATCGACGAGACGTCGCACGTGGCGCTCGCGGCGCACGAGAACAACGACGGCGTGAAGATCCTCCGACGCCCGTACAACTACACCGACGGGCTGAACCAGTACGGCCAGCTCGACGCCGGCCTGCTGTTCGCGGCGTACGTGAACGACCCGGAGCACTTCACCCGGATCCAGCGCCGACTCGGCGCGGTCGACCGGCTCAACGAGTACATCGCCCACATCGGTTCCGCGGTGTTCGCGATCCCACCGGCCCCGAAGAAGGGCTCGTACATCGGCGAGCAGCTGTTCCGCTAGCGACACCGTGTGGTGAGTGGGTGTCCTCCGTCGTTTCCCTGGAGACGGAGGACACCCGCGCCACGGGGTCTCGCCGGGCGGAACCACCGTCCGGGATGAGAGGCGACCCAGCGCGACGCGTCGCTGTGCGACAAGGCAGAGAGTACCGCGCCGTTCTGCGGATGCACAGTGATCTGCTGTTCACGGACAGGCCGAACGGGCCGTCTCACCTGGATGAGACGACCCGTTCGGCGGACTGGAGGCTCGGTGTCAGTCCGCCTGCACGCTCGCCTGCGCCTGTGCGCGCTTCCGGCGGGCGATCACCATGGCCGTGAGGCCCGCCAGGAGCAGCAGGCCGGCGATGACGGCCGGGGCCGCCAGGTCGGCACCCGTGTAGGCGAGGGCGCCGGAGCCGGAGGTCGCACCGGGCGTGCCGCCGGCGACGTCGGTGCCGGTTCCCGTGCCGCTGCCGGCACCGTCACCCGCGCCGCCACCGGTACCCGGGGTGCCCGGGTCGGTCGGGTCCGTCGGGTCGGTGACCGCGGCGACCGGGATGGTCGTTGCCGCGAGGGTGATCTGCTGGCCGTTCGGCAGCGTGATCACGAGGGGCTCCTCGGTCGTGGCGGCCGGGGTGACCGCCGCGGCGAGGGTGACCGTGCCGAGTGCACGAGCGGCAGCCGGGGAGGCCGTGGTCCCACCTGGGACCTGGAAGGTCAGCGTTGCCCGACCCTGCTCGTCCGTGGTGTCGACGATCGTCGTGTCGATGGCGGAGCTCGCGAGCTCCTGGCCGCCGGCGCTGACCGAGACGGTGCCGGACTGGTCGCCCGCGTTGCTGAAGGTCAGCGACGACAGCCCGACGGTGACCTCGTCACCAGGCTGGAAGCCGCCCTCCGGGGTGGGGGTGATCGTGACGCCGACGGCGCCCTGGTCGTCGTTCACGACGACGGCCGGCGTGGCGGTGAAGTAGTCCACCTGGGCCTGCAGGTCGACGGTGCCGCTGTCGGCCTTCGCCGATGCCTCGTTGAACGCACCGAAGTTGTCGCCACCCGAGGCGAGGAACGAGTTGACCGTCACCTTGTACGTCGTGCCGGCGTCGATCGGTGCGCCGTCGAGCTGCATGTCGGTGATCTTCGAACCGACCGCTGCCGTCGGGTCGTACGTGTACGAGAAGCCCTTCGACGTGCCGAGCTTCAGGAACGGACGGCTGGACCCGGTGGGCTGCCACTGCTGTTCGAGCGCGCGACGGATCTGGTCGCCGGTCAGGTCGAGGACGACCAGGGTGTTCGCGAACGGCTGGACGCCGGCGGCCTCCTGGTAGGTGACCTCACCGTCCTGCTCGCCGTTCCCCGAGGCCTTGTACGTCATGTCGGTGCGGAGGCCGCCCGGGTTCATGAACGCGATCTGGGAGCCGTTGCGCTCGGTCTGCTTGCGCTGGACCTCGGCGATGAAGTTGCCGAGTGTGGATTCGCCACCGCGGTTCTCCGAGCCGTCGGTCTGCTTGGCGCGGAGCATGTCCTCGTCGATCGTGCCGAGGACCACCCTGCCCTTGATGTCGGCGACGGCCTTCGCGTCGCTGACGAGCTTCGTGATCTCCGGGTCCGCGGGGTAGGCGCCCGTCGTCAGGGAGATGTTCTCCGCAGTGGCTGCCGTCACCTTCTTGGTCGTGGGGTCGATCGTGAGCTTCGCGTGCCCGAGGTACCCGCCGTACGAGCCCGTCTGGAGCACCGGACGCGCGGTGGTGCCGTCGGTCGGGACGATCGCGTGGTTGTAGAGCTGGTGCGTGTGGCCGGAGAAGATCACGGACACCTTCGCGGTGACGTCCTTCGCGATGTGGCCGAAGTCGTTGTCACCGGTCGCGCTCGCGAGGGTCGCGTCGGCCGCGCCCTCGTGCACGAGCAGGACGAGGGCATCGGCCTCGTCGTTCGACTCGTCGCCGTCGGTGAGCTGGTCGGCGTACTTGTTCACCGAGTCCACGATGTCGGCCATCTCGAGACCCTCGATGCCGGCGGGGGAGACGAGCTCGGGGATCAGCTCCGTGGTCGCCCCGATGAACCCGACGCGGACGCCGCCGATCTCCTCGATCTCGTACGGGTCGAACGCGGGCGTGCCGTCCGACTTCTTCACCAGGTTCGCCGAGACGTGGTCGTACTTCGCGTTCCGGTCGTCGTCGGGGCCGATGATCCGGTCGCGCAGGTCGTCCTGCCCCTTGTCCAGCTCGTGGTTGCCGATCGCGCTGACGCTCAGGCCGATCGCGTTGAGGGCGTCGATGGTGGGCTGGTCGTCCTGCACGAACGAGGTGAAGGTCGAGGCGCCGACGTTGTCGCCGGCGCTGACGAAGGCCGACGCCGGGTTCGCGGTGCGCAGCTGCTCGACGGCGCCGGCGAGGACCGCGGCGCCGGCGATGCCGCTGCCGGATTCGATGCGACCGTGGAAGTCGTTGACGTCGTAGATGTCGATCGACGACGCGATCTCGTCGGCGGCGACCGCTGCGGAGGGGACGGAGAGGGTGACGAGGACACCGGCGGTCGCGAGGGCAGCGCCGGTGAGGACGCCCCGCCTCCGCCGAGTGCTCGGGGTTCCGGGAAGGTGGGAAGTGTTCATCGGCCATGAACCTATGAGGACGTACAGCGGACGCGCCAGCCCTCGGCGCAACTCGTCACATGAAGTTCACACAGGCAACACCTGTGGTGTGGTCAGTGCTCCTCGGCGGTCAGTGCTCCTCGGCGATCAGGGGGCGGAGCGTGCGGTGCGCGATCCGGAGGCCCTCCAGCACCCGGTCGTCGGTGCCGCCCCACAGCGGGTCCTCGTGCTCGACGCTCAGCGTGCCCTCGAACCCCGCCTCGTACAGCCGGTCCACGACGTGCGGCCAGTCCACGACACCACGGCCCGGGACCCGGAAGCGCCACCAGCCCATGTCCCAGGGGTCGTCCCCCTTGTCGACCTTGCCGAAGAAGCCGTACTCGTTCCGCTTCGCGGGGAAGAGCTCGACGTCCTTCGCCTGCGCGTGCACGATGTGCTCGGCGAACGGCAGGATCGTCTCGACCGGGTCGATGCCGATCCAGGTCAGGTGCGACGGGTCCCAGTTCAGGCCGAAGCCGAGCCCCGTGACCCACCCCCAGAGCTCGGGGGAGTACGCGATGTTGCCAGGGGAGCCGTCGGGGTGCCAGCCCTCCATGACGCAGTTCTCGATGATGAGCCGCACCCCTCGTTCTCCGGCGTAGTCGACGAGTTCCGGCAGCACCCGGTTGCCTTCGACCATGTTGTCCCGCACGGACTTGCCGTTGTCGCGGCCGATGAACGTGCCGACGTACGGCACGCCGAGCACCTGTGCCGCGTCGATCGCGTGCTTGAGGTGCTCGTGGACCTCGGCGCGACGGACCGGGTCGTGGTGGAGGTTGTTCTCGTAGTAGGCGAACGCGCTGATCTCCAGCCCGGTGCGGTCGAGCAGCTCCCGGGTCTGCGCTGCGTCGGACTCCGTGAAGGTCGCGACCGGCAGGTGCGCCGCCTCGAAGTCTCGGCCGCCCGTGCCCGGCCAGACGCCGACCTCCAGCCGCTCGTAGCCCTGCTCCACGGCGAACTCCGCGATGCGGTCGAGGGACCAACCGGGCAGGCACGCGGTGAGCATCCCGAGCTTCATGCGATCTCCTTCCACGCGTCGTCGCCGGCGCTGGCGACGACCGCGTCGATGATGCGGGCGGACCGTGCCCCGTCGGCGAACGTGGGCAGACCGTCGGGGGCCTCGCCGGTGCGCACCGCGGCGTACGTGTCCGCGACGAAGGCCGAGAAGGCGTCGAGGTAGCCCTGCGGGTGCCCGGAGGGCACGATCGCCAGGCGTCGCTGGTCCGGCGACCCTTGGGCCGGGTCCCTGACCAGGATCTGCGCCCCTGTCTCGTTGCCGAACCACGCCGACTCCGGCTGCTCCTGGTCGAACGCCGCGCTGCCGCGGGTCCCGTCGACCTCGAACCACAGCCGGTTCTTGCGTCCAGCTGCGACCTGCGAGATCACCACGTTGCCGATGCGACCGGAGCCGGTCCGGAACGTCGCGACGGCGGTGTCCTCGGTGGTGACCTCGGCGCGCGTCGACGCGTCGGCGAGGGGATCCGGGTCCGGGGAACCCGAGAAGGACGGACCCGACGCGGCCGGTCGGGTCGGGTAGACGATGTCGGTCACGGCGTTCACCGACCCGAAGCGCTCGCCGGTGACGAACTCGACCAGGTCGCACCAGTGCGAACCGATGTCCGCGAACGCCCGCGACAGTCCACCGGCGCCCGCGTCGACCCGCCACGACGAGGAGTCCTCGTCGAGCATCCAGTCCTGCAGGTAGTGGCCGTGGACGGCGAGCACGCGGCCGAGGTCCCCGTCGGCGATCTTCGCCCTGATCTCGCGCACCATCGGGTGGAAGCGGTAGACGAACGGGATCGTCGCCACGACGCCGGCCTCGGACGCAGCGCGTTCGAGTTCCGCCGCCTGCTCGCTCGACACCGCGAGCGGCTTCTCGCACACCACGTTGATGCCGGCCCGGATCACCGCGAGCGCCTGGGGGTGGTGCTGGTCGTTCGGGGTGCACACGTGGACGACGTCCGGCCGGTCCGCGATGACCTCGTCGAGGGAGCCGTACCCCTTCGGCAGGTCCAGTTGCGCGGCCACCTGCGCGGAGCGCTCCGCGTTCCTGCCGAGGACTCCGAGCACGTCCGCTCCGGCCGCCCTGGCGGCACGGACGTGCACCGCCGCGATCATCCCGGTGCCGACGACGACCACTCGCAGTCGTCGTCCGGTATCCTCGTTCGTCATGGTGCTCCTTCGCGCCGTTCCCTCCACCGTATTGGAGCGAGCCGACCGTGCGCCGGAACCGGTGGGTACGTTCTGAGGCATGGCGAGCCTCCAGACCACACTGCTCATCCTCGGAGCGAGCGGCGACCTGTCCAAACGACTGCTGCTGCCGGGTCTCGCGACCCTGCTCGAGGTCAAGACGGACTGGGACGTCCAGCTGATCGGTGCCGGCGTGGAGGACATCTCGGACGCCGACTGGAAGCAGCTCGTGCACGAGTCCTTCGAGAACGCGCAGGCCTCGAAGGACGAGGACGAGGGCGCCGAGGGCACGGCGAAGCTCCCCGAGCGGCTGCAGGCCGTCGTCGACGCATCGAGCTACCGCAAGGCCGACGTCACCGACCCCGACGACCTGAAGGCACTGCTCGCGGCGTGCCAGCACGACCCGGCCGTGTACTTCGCGCTGCCGCCCGCCGTCACCGAGAAGAGCTGCGAGGTGCTCAAGGGGCTCGATCTGCCGGAGGGGACCCGGCTCGCGCTCGAGAAGCCGTTCGGCACCGACGCCGCCAGCGCAGAGCACCTCAACGACGTCCTGCACTCGTTCCTGCCCGAGGAACGCATCCACCGCGTCGACCACTTCCTGGGCCGGTCCACGGTCCTCAACCTCCTCGGCCTGCGGTTCGCGAACCGCATCATCGAACCGCTGCTGTCGAGCGTCCACGTCGACCGGGTCGACATCGTCTACGACGAGACCCTCGGGCTCGAAGGACGCGCTCGGTACTACGACAAGGCCGGGGCGCTGGTCGACATGATCCAGAGCCACCTGCTCCAGGTGATGGCCGTGGTGGCGATGGAAGCACCGGCGTCCATCGACGCCGACGACCTGCGCACCCAGAAGGAACTCGTGCTCCGCGCCGTCCGGCCGTGGGGCGGTGACCCGCTCACCGCCGGGAAGCGCGGGCGGTACACCGCGGGGACGATCGGGGACCGCTCCCTGCCCTCGTACGTCGACGAGGACGGGGTCGACCCGCAGATCGGCACCGAGACCCTCGCGCAGATCACCCTCGAGATCGCGAACTGGCGCTGGGCGGGCGTCCCGTTCACGCTCCGCTCGGGCAAGGCGCTCGGCGCGCAACGTCGGGAGATCGTCATCACGTTCAAGGACTCCCCGCACGTGCCCGACGGGCTCACCGGCGTGCAGCGCCCCGACCGGCTCCGCATCTGGATCGCCCCCGACCAGATGCAGCTCGAGCTCAACGTGAACGGTGCAGGCGACCCGTACACGATCGACCACACCGCGCTCGAGGTCAGCTTCAACCCCGGACGGCTGAGCGCCTACGGGGAGGTCCTCGCCGGTGTCCTCGAAGGCGATGCCACCCTGTCCGTCCGCGGCGACAGCGCCGTGCAGGGCTGGAAGGTCGTCGAGCCGTTCCTCACCGCGTGGCAGGCCGGCAAGGTCCCGCTCGACGACTACCCCGCAGGCTCCGAGGGACCCGAGGGCTGGGACAACATCCAGGGGTAGCGTCCGGAGACGTGACCACGATCGACGACGTCCTGCAGACCGTTCCCGAACCAGCCGGATCCGACATCACCGTCGAACCGGTGCACTACGAACACGAGGGCACGGCGCTCGCCGGGGTCCTGGCGAAGGACGCCGCGGTGTCCGGCCCGCGCCCGGCGGTCCTCGTCGTCCACGACTGGCACGGCGTCAACGAACACGTCGAGGCGCGCGTGACGATGCTCGCGCGGCTCGGCTACGTCGCGTTCGGTGCCGACGTCTACGGCGCGGACGTCCGACCGGGTGACGACACCGCCGGGCAGGTGGCGTCGTCGTACTACCAGGACCTGCCGCTCATGCGTGCCCGCGTGCAGGCCGGACTCGACCGGCTCCGCGAGGACCCCGACGTCGACCACTCCCGCATCGTCGTGATGGGCTACTGCTTCGGCGGGTCTGCCGCACTCGAGCTCGCCCGCACCGGCGCCGACCTCGCCGGCGCCGTGTCCTTCCACGGCAACCTGCTGACGCACGAGCCCTCCGACGCCGGAGCGATCCGCGCCCCGCTCCTGGTGCTGACCGGTGCGGCCGACCCGGTCGTCCCCGACGCCAAGGTCGCCGCGTGGCAGGACGAGATGCGTGCGGCACCAGGGGTCGACTGGCAGGTCGTCACGTACGCGGGTGCGATGCACGCGTTCGCGGTGCCCGGTACGGACGCGCCCGACCACGGGGCGCAGTACCAAGCGCTGGCCGATCGACGGTCGTGGCAGGCCCTCGAGGTCTTCCTCGCCGAGGTGTTCGGCGAGGAGCTCGCCGGCCTCTGACCGGCGACACGCCGAACATCGGCCCGTGGTCTGCTCGATTGGCGCTCCGGCCTGCACCTGTTGTAGAGTCTTCCACGGCCGCTTCGGCAGCCACGCGCTCGTAGCTCAATGGATAGAGCATCTGACTACGGATCAGAAGGTTGGGGGTTCGAGTCCCTTCGAGCGCACGGAAGTACCGGCCAGGTGTAGCCAGGCCGCCGAAACACCGAACAGCAGACGCCCCGCAGCCCACCGGCTCGGGGCGTTCTGCATTGCTGGCCGTGCTACTAGGCCGCGGGCATGAATGCCTTCATGAGCTGTCGGAGGTCCGCCCGACCATGACGCCGTGACCGAGCACAAGTGGGCGCCACCGGAGTCCTTCACCCTTCCATGATCGCGACGAAGGGCCGTCACCTCGTCGTTGACAACGAGATCACGGCCCTCATCTGGTGTGCTGCTGGTTACCCCTGCGCCACGCAAACCTGCTTGAGACTCGTGACGTGCCCGGTCGAGGCACCGATCTGGAACGTGTAGGTGTGGTAGCCCGAGTTGTAGCTGTACGAGCCGTTCTTCGTCACGATTCGGAGCAGGTTCGTGCCTGCGGAATCGCGATTGGTCGACCCGAAGAGGTGAACCTCTCCCGTGCTCGTCCAGTTCAGCTGCGCAAACTTGTTCCCGCACCCGATGGTGAGCAGGGAGCCAATCTTCTCGGCGTGTGCCGGGCTGGCGGTGAATGCCGTCGCGGAGAGAACTGCCGCTGCTACGAGCAGAAGCGCACCGAACCGCATCTTGAGTGTGACGGAAGTTGTAGCTTCGCCGCCGGGAGTGATGGTCGTCTTCATTTGCGCCTCGACTAGTTCCGATTTTGGTAGGGACGAACTGCTGTGGATTGCATCCAATCGGACGCTAGCAGCGGCCTGAGCCGCTCCACAGTCCTCCGTTCGGCGGACCGTGGCCGCCTCCAGAAAATGATGGGGAGCTTGCCGAATTCTGCAGGTCAACGAGGTCGCCGCCGCGGTGCGTGCGGCGGGCCCGTCTGCGACCTGCCATCTCCAGAAGCGGTGCTCCCCACGAAGCACGCCGCCGACACTCGTCCGAACCGCGCCCGTCTGGCCGCGAACGGCCGGTAGAAACGAACGACCCCCACCAGGCTCCCGGGGGAACCCAGTGGGGGTCGGTTCAGTCGGTGTTCGTCAGGAGCCCCGCGTCATCCCCACCGAACGCCGGAGCCGCCCAGGGACGTGATGCCACTCCATCCCGTGCCCTGACCAGGCGTCGAGTAGGTGTGGTAGACCTGCCCGTTGCTACCGATGGCGAAGACTTCCTCGTTGTCCTTCTCGTTGTAGCCGATCGCGACCTCCTTGAAGCCAGAGCCGCCGAGCTTGGTGAACGAGCTCCAGTCGTTGGTGGGGTCGTACCAGGCGTGGTACAGCGCGCCATCGCTCCCGACGCCGAAGACGTCCGCGAAGCCGCCAGCGTTCACGCCGACGGCCAGGTCACCGAAGCCAGACCCACCGAGGCTCTTCCACGGTGTCCACCCCTTCGCGGCGTCGTACCAGGCGTGGGAGATCGAACCGCCGCTGCCGATGGCGAAGAGCTCTTCATCACCGATCGAGTTGTAGGCAAGGGTGATCTTCGTGAAGCCGCCACCCGAGTTCACCAGAGCCCAGTCGTTCCATCCGACGCCCTTGGTGAACCACTTGTGGAACACACGTCCCCCTCCGCCGAGTGCGAAGATCTCGGGTTCACCGTTGCGGTTGAAGCCGGTCGTGACGTCGGTCCAGTGGTCGCCCTTGAGGGAGCTCCAGCCGGTCCATCCTGTCTTGGGATCGAACCACGCCTGGTACATCACGCCGTCGCCGCCGATGGCGTAGACGACCTCGTTGCCGTCGACGTTGTAGCTCAGGGCCATGTCCGTGAAGCCGGAACTGCCCAGCGAGTTCCACGCGCTCCATCCGGTCCCCGGGACGAACCACTTGTGGAAGATGGTGCCGCCGCCGCCGATGGCGAACACCTCGGCGTTGCCGTCGCTGTTCTTCCCGGTCGTGACCTTGGTGTTGGAGCTGCCCTGCAGGGAACTCCACCCACTCCATCCGGTGCCGGCACCAGGCGTGGAGTAGTTGTGTGCGACGTCACCGGCGGCGCTGATGCCGAACACTTCTTCGTTGTTGCCCGAGTTGTACCCGATCGGGCCGCTCGGGTAGAGCTTGTTCGCGCGGTTCTGCGTCGACGTCGATGCGGTCGGCAGGCGCAGGCCGGCCTGGACGTTGCTGAAGTCGACGTGCTGGTGACTGCAGGAATCTGTGATGCCGGGGATTCCGGACATGTTGGTGAACGTCCATCCGCGTCGGTACCCTGTCTCGCTGCACACGTCCTGTAGTGCGTGGGTTCCCGATGGAACGAATGTGTCGAGGAAATCGAGCAGTTCGTGGCTTCTCGGGTCTGTGCCGTCGACCCTCGTTCCGCCGACCGCTCCGAAGTCCATCGCTCTCGCGGGATCTGTGCAGTGCAGCGAAAGGCTTGTGCCACACGCCGGATTATGGGCGATCTTGTCACATTGGCGGTTGAGATCGTTCATCGAGAGTGAACCGAATCGCTTGATCACGATCACCATCGTCTGCAGGGTGCGGACGTCGACGTTGCATGTGGGGTAAGGCTTCCCGTTGGCGATGGGAACGATCTCGAAGTTGTACAGGTCGTTGGTGCCGTTGGCTGCCACAGAGGCGGAGAACTTGCCGTCGTTCTTGTAGCCCACCAGCTGTTTCGCCAGCGTCTGGGGATCCCCAGAGATGCCCTCACAGTACGAACCGCACGTTCCAGCTGCTCGCGCCTGTTGGGGGTTCACGAAGGCCACTGTGGACAGGACCATTGCGATCAACGTGATGATGAGCAGGAGGGACCGACGAATCGATCGCCGCCCCGCTGTTGGAGTCGATGTGGACACCAGTTCTCGCTTTCAGGGGGCTTCCCCTCGCGCCGCCCCTCGGCGCACCTGAGCCCCACCTGTGCAGACTCTAGTGATTCCCGATGAACTTCGCAGCGTCGCTCGGCACGGCTACGGCCGCTCCGTGTCGTCCAGCGCCCCGCCGTTCAGCACCGACAGGCGCTCGAGTCCGGCTTCGGCGACGAGCTGCCGAGCGAGCGGCCGGGCCCGTGCGACGGCCTCCCGCACGTCGACGCGGGTCACCTCCCCGTGCTCGAGGCTCAGCGACCCGTCCACCCACACGTCCTCGATCTCCCGACTGCCCGCCACGAAGACCACGGCCTGGTAGGGGTCGTGGACGTTCGCGAGCGTCGGGCTCTCCCCGTCGAACACGACGACGTCCGCACGCTTCCCCGGTTCGAGCGACCCGATCGAGTCATCCATGCGGAGCGCAGCGGCACCGCCGATGGTGGCCATCTCGAACGCCTCGCGCGCACTCATCGCGGTGGCCTGCAGGTCACGGATGCGGGCGAGGAGTGCAGCGGTCTTCATCGCCTGCAGGAAGTCCTGCGAGTCGTTCGAGGCCGGGCCGTCGACCCCGATGCCGACGGGCACGCCGAGCGCGCGGAGTTCCGCGACGGGTGCGATGCCGCTGGCGAGGATGCCGTTCGCGACGGGGTTGTGCGCGACGCCGACCCCGTTCGCGGCGTAGCGCTCGCGGTCGTCGCGGTCCATCCACACGCTGTGTGCGGCGATCACGGGCACCTGGAACATCCCGGTGGCCTCGGCGTGCCCGACGACCGTGCGGCCGGTGCGCTGGCGGGCGGCGGTGACCTCCTCGCGGACCTCGTGGACATGGACGTGGATGCCGTGGCCGCCCGCGACGGCGTACTCGATGTGCGACTCCCACGCTGCGTCGGTGTACCGCCCGATGGAGGACATGCCGACCCGGAAGGTGCTGTAGCGACTGGCGTCGGCGGTCTCGCGGAGCGCGTCGAACTCCTCCAGGATCGGGCCGGGTCCGAAGCCGCGGTCGACGTCGCCCGACCCGAACGAGACGACACCGCGGAGCCCGAGTTCCTCGAGCGCCCGGACGACACCGAGGGTGGCCGGTTCGCCGGGGATCGGGTCCGAGCAGAACATGTCGTTCGCGGTGGTGACGCCGCTGCGGAGCATTTGGATGCCCTGGAGCATCGTGCCGGCGTACGCCTTGTCGCGGGTCATCACGGGGTTGACGTGCGAGATGAGCTCCTGCAGCCACTCCCACAGCGTGTACTGCGAGCCGATCCCGGTGATGAGCCCCTCGCTGAAGTGCCCGTGGGTGTTCACGAAGCCGGGTGTCACGATGTCGTTCGAGCCGCCGCGCACCGTCGCCGAGGGGTGCGCGGCGGACAGGGCCGCGAAGGTCCCGACCGCGGCGATGCGGTCGCCGTCGAGCAGGACCGCACCGTCGCGGATCGCGGCCGGGGTGTCGCTGTGGTCGGGGGCGGCGGTGAGGACCCATCCGCCGCGGATCAGGATCTGGGACATGCTCCGACGGTATTGAGCGCGTGTCACGAGGGTGTTTCCGCACGGTCACCAACAGCCGCGCGGGCAGGCCCCCGGAACGCCGGGGCGTGGATCGGCCCGGCGCCGTCGACGAGTGGCCGACCGGATGCACCGGTGCGCACCGCGATCACCTCGGCCATGATCGAGATCGCCATCTCGGCAGGGGTCGTCGCGCCGATGTCGAGTCCGATGGGGGAGCGCAGTCGGTCGAGGTCCGGGGTCCCGAGTTCATGGAGCACGGTGAGCCGGCGGGCGTGCGTCGCGCGGGAGCCCATCGCGCCGACGTACCCGGCCCCGCGTCGGAGTGCGAGGTCGATCACGGCGGCGTCGAACCGGTCGTCGTGCGAGAGCAGCACCACGGCGGTCCGCTCGTCGATCGGCAGGTCGGCCAGCACCCGGGGCGGCCAGCCGACGATGCGCTCCCGTGCGGCGGGGAACCGCTCGTCGGTCAGGAACACCGGACGCGGGTCGACCACGGTGACGGCGTGGCCGAGCATCGCCGCGGTGTTGGTGACGGCGACCGCGAACTCGACGGCACCGACGACGATGCACCGTGCGCGCACGTCGGCGTGCTCGGTGAAGACGCGTCCGTCGCAGCGGTCGGTGGCAGCGAGCGTGTCGGGTTCGAGCGACAGTCCCATGGACACGGGGTCCCCGGCAGCAGCCGCGCGGAGTGCTCGGACGACGACCCGGTCCGACGGATCGATGCGGTGCACGAGCACCTCGACCCGTCCGCCGCACCGCAGCCCAGGGGCCCAGACCGCGTCGGCGGGGTCCTCGAACCCGAACCGTTCGAGCACCGGCTCCCCGGTCGACATGACCTCCTCGGCGGTCAGGAACAGCGACCCCTCGATGCACCCGCCGGAGATCGTCCCGACGACCTGTCCGTCGGGGAGCAGTGCCATCGAGGTGCCCGCCCCGCTGGGCGCACTGCCCGTGACGTCGACGGCGGTCGCGACGACGACGGGGTCGCCGCCGTCGAGCACGGCCAGGAGGCGCGGTGCGAGTTCGAACATCACGCACCTCCGTCGGTGGGCCGGCCGACGCCCGTGGCGAGCGCCCAGATCCGGTCGCGGGTCATGGGCAGCCGGTACGGGCGAACGCCGATGGCGTCCCGCACGGCGTTCGCGATCGCCGGCGCCACGGGGTTGTACGGCGCCTCGCTCATCGACTTCGCCCCGAGTGGTCCGAGCGGGTCGTGGGTCGCGGCGAAGCGCACCTCCGTCCGCGGCACGTCGGAGATCTTCGGGACGCGGTACGCGCGGAAGCTGTCGGTCGTCACCCGGCCGGTGTCGTCGAGGACCACCTCTTCGTAGAGCGTGGACCCGATCGCCTGCGCCGAACCGCCCTCGACCTGGCCGCGGAGCTGCTCGGGGTTCAGCACGGTGCCCGCGTCGACGGCCTGCACGCTCTGCAGCACCCGGACCTCACCGGTGGGACGGTGCACCGCGACCCGGGCGCCGTGCACCGTGAACGCCAGCGACCGCGGGGTCCCGTCGTGCGTGCCGTGCGCGACGAGCGGACCGTGCGCCAGCAGTTCGTCGACCGTGACATGTTCGTCGCCGACCCGGACCCCGTCGGACTCGATCACCACGGCCGGACCGAGCACCCCGCTGGCGGTCCTGGGCGTCCGCGCGGCGACGAGCTCGAGCGCCCGCGCGGTCATGTCCTCCCGGAGCGCCTGCGCGGCCGCGTACAGGGCTCGGCCGGCGACGACGACGCCCGCCGACCCGAACGCCCCGGTGTCGTAGCGTGCTGCGTCGGTGTCGGACTGGTGGACGTCGACCCGGTCCGGGGTGGTCCCGAGCGCGGTGGCGACGAGCTGCGTGTGCACGGTCGTCGTCCCGTTGCCGAACTCGGCCGTCCCGACGCCGATCCGGTAGCGACCACCCGCGGTGAGTTCGACGGAGGTGTGGGCGTGGTGGCCCCGTGGCGGCATCGTCGCGATGGCGGCGAGCGCGATGCCCGTGCCGGTCGCCCAGTCCGGGGAGTCGTCGAGCGGTGGCCCGTCCATCGCGGGCGCCTCGGTCACGGGTCCGGCGGCGAGCGCGTCCTCGACGAGGTCCAGGCACTGGTCGAGCCCGTAGCTGCCCTCCCACCGCAGGTCGGACTCCTCGTGCGGGTCGGTCACGACGAGCGGGTCGCCCGGCACGATCACGTTGCGCCGGCGGAGCTCGATCGGGTCGATGCCGAGCTCGTGCGCCAGGTCGTCCATCGCCGACTCGATCGCGAACACGACCTGCCCGAGCCCGTAGCCGCGGAACGCCCCAGACGGCAGGTTGTTCGTGTACACCGACTCGGCGTCGACGCGCTTCACCGGGCAGCGGTAGACCGCGACGGACTCGCTCACGGAGTGGAACATCACGCCGACGCCGTGGTTGCCGTACGCGCCCGTGTCCATCGTCTGGTCGACGTGCATCGCCGTCAGCGTGCCGTCCGTGGTCGCGCCGAGCCGGACCCGGACGCGCATCGGGTGCCGGGTCGGGGCGATCGTGAACTCGTCGCGCCGGCTGAACTCGTACTGCACGCTGCGACCGGTGCGGAGCACCGCGAGGGTGACGAGGTCCTCGGTGAGCATCTCCTGTTTGCCGCCGAACCCGCCGCCGACGCGCTTCGCGACCACGCGGACACGGTCCGGGTCCAGACCGAAGACCCGCGCCACTTCGTCCCGGACCAGGAACGGGACCTGCGTGGCGGTCCGCAGCACGAGCCTCCCGTCCGCGTCGACGGAACCGCGCGTCGCGTGCGTCTCGAGCGCGGCGTGCGAGACGCGACCCGTCGTCCACGTGCCGTCGACGGTCGCGGCGGAGCCCGCGAGCGCGCGCTCGACGTCCCCGGTCTCGCCGTGCAGCGCGGCGACGACGTTGCGAGCGGGTTCTGCGATGCGATGCTCGACCGTCGTCTTGTCTGCGTGCAGGAGCGGCGCACCAGGAGCGCGCGCGGCGTCGGGGTCGTGCACGCTCGGCAGGACCTCGTACCTGACGCGGACGAGCGCGCACGCCTGCTCGGCGATCCGGACGCTGTCCGCGACGACGGCTGCGACGCGCTGGCCACGGAAGCGCAGCACCGTGTCGAACACGAGCGTGTCGTCGGGGTCGTCGAGGCGGGACTCGTGCCGGCCGGTGGAGAACAGCACGCCGGGGTCGTCGTGGTGGGTGAGCACCGCGTGGACGCCGTCGAGCGCCTCGGCCTCGGTGGTGTCGATCGACACGATGCGGGCGTGCGGGTGCGGGCTGCCGAGGACGGCGAGGTGGAGCAGCGCCTCGGTCTTCCTGACGTCGAGCGTGTACTCCTCGTTCCCGGTGACGATGCGCATGGCGGCGGGGGCGGCGACGGACTGCCCGACCGCTGCTCCGGCGCCGGCGCGCACCGTGTTGCGGACGCCGTCCAGGGCGTCGGAGATCGCGCGGTACCCGGTGCACCGGCAGAGGTTCCCCTTGAGCTTCCGGTGGCGGTCGTCGAGGTCGTCGGCGTCGAGCGTCGACGCGGTCACGACGTAGCCCGCGGTGCAGAACCCGCACTGGAACGCCGCGGCGTCGGCGAACGCGCGCTGCACCGGGTGCGGCTGCTCCGGGGTGCCGAGTCCGGCGGCCGTGGTGACGGTCCGCCCCTCAAGGCGGTGCGCAGGGGTGATGCACGAGTGCACCGGGGTCCCGTCGACGAGCACCGAGCACGCGCCGCAGTCGCCGGAGTCGCAGCCCTTCTTCACCGAGGTGACCCCGTGCTCGCGGAGGAGCGTCCGCAGCACCTGCCCCGGTTCGGGCGTGACGTCGAGCCGGGTGCCGTCGACCTCGAACCTCACGACGCACCTCCCGCGCTCGCCGCGTCGTCCCGGAGCTCGTGTGCGAACCGGGTGCTGACCGCTCGACGCCAGTCGGGGGAGCCGTGCGGGTCGTCGTACCAGTCGTCGTGCGCGGCCATCGCGAGGTCGAGCTCGGCCGCCGACGGGATCGTCGTGGAACGGAGCACGAGCGGACGGGGCGTGGCGGCGGTGACGACGAGCACGAACCCGCTCGCGTCCCACCTGGCGGTCACGAGCGCCCCGGACCTGCCGTGCGGGCTGAGGGCGACCCGGCGGTACCCGGTCGTGGCACGGAGCGCAGCCGTCGGTACCTCGAACGCCCGGATCACCTCGCCGGGTCCGAGGTCGAGCGTCCTGACCCCTCGCACGAGCCCCGCGACCGGCAGCCGCCGCGAGCCACCGGACGACGTCCAGACCACGGCGACCGCGTCGAGGGTGCACAGCAGCGCGGTCATCGCCCCGGCGGGGAGCCCGACGGCGACGTTCCCCCCGACCGTCGCGGCGTTCCAGACCTTGAACGAGGCGAGGAGGGCGTTCGCGCACTGCTCGACGAGCGGCCAGGCGCGCCAGTCGTCGTCCGGTGCGAGCCGCAAGAGCGACGCGATCGTGCACGTCGCCGCGATCGTGAGCGTCCCGCGGGACCGCTCGACGTCGGGCCAGCCGAGCGTCGTGAGGTCGACGAGGCCGGTCAGCCCCGGTTGCTCCTCGGAGAAGAGCCAGGTGCCGCCGGCGAGCGGCCGCTCACCTGGTTCGAGTGCGAGTTCGTCGCGGTGCGACGGCGTCCGCACGGTGCGGACGGTGACGAGGTCCATGGACGGGTCCGATCTGGGCGTGGAGGAACAGGGCGTCTGCGCTGATCGGCTGTCGGCCGTGCGCGATCATGCCCCGGTTCCAGGCCATCGCTGATCTCCTCGATCGGTGGTGTCGTGGGCGCCACACTAGGAAACGAGTGTTTCGGCCCCGTTTCCGGCGCGGAACGTCTCGTGACGACGGGCTCGTCTCGTGACGAGGGGCTCGCCTCGTGATGGCTGGCATGCTCGGGGTATGCAGACCCGGACCGTCGGACTCGTCCTCGCCGCCGGCGCCGGCACGCGCATGGGCCGGCCGAAGGCGCTCGTCCGTGACGACACCGGCCGGCCGTGGCTGGAACTGGCCGTCGGGGCACTGCTCGACGGCGGTTGTGACGGCGTCGTGGTCGTCCTCGGTGCCGCCGCCGACGAGGCCCGCGCGCTCGTCCCCGCACGACCAGCGGTCAGCGTGACCGTCGCAGAGCGGTGGCGGGACGGGCTCGGTGCCTCCCTCGACGCCGGCCTCATCGCGCTCGACGAGGACCAGGCGGTCGATGCCGGCCTGGTCACCCTGGTCGACCTGCCCGGGCTCCCGGCCGAGGCGGTCCGCCGGGTACTGGGCCCGAGACCCCGCGTGGACACGCTCCGCCAGGCCGTCCACGACGGCCGTCCGGGGCACCCCGTCCTCCTCGGTCGCGCGCACTGGCCCGCGGTCCGCGCCGAACTCGACGGGGACCGGGGTGCCGGCGCGTACCTGCGCCGGAACGGCGCCGATCGCGTCGAGTGCGCCGACCTGTGGGACGGCGCTGACCAGGACCGACCGGCGCCGTGACGGACGGGAGGCCCGTGGCGATCCCGCCACGGGCCTCCCGTCGGTCCTGCTGCCCGGTTGCTACGCGGTGGCCGTCGCGCGCGACTCGGCGAGCGTCGGGTAGTCGGTGTAGCCCTCGGCGCCCTGGCCGTAGAACAGCTCGGGGCGAGGATCGTTGAGCTCGGCGCCGTGCTCCCAGCGGTGCGCGAGGTCCGGGTTCGCGATCGCGGCGCGTCCGGCTGCGACGGCGTCCGCGTGGTCGCCGTCGACCAGGGCGATCGCCTCGTCGCGGGTGGTCAGCGCGCTGAAGCCCGAGTTCACGATGAACGGGGCGCCCACCGTGCGACGGATGTGCTGCACGAGCTCGCCGGTCGGCTCGGCGTGCAGGACGTCGACGAACGCCAGGCCGAGCGGTGCGAGACCCTCGGCGAGGGCGGTGTAGGTCGCCAGCACGTCCGCCGGGTCGTTCTCGATGACGCCCTGGATGCCGTGCTCCGGCGACAGGCGGATGCCGGTGCGGTCCGCGCCGATCGCCTCCGCGATCGCGGTCGTGACCTCGATCGCGAAGCGGGCACGGTTCTCCGGGGAGCCGCCGTACTGGTCGGTGCGGGTGTTCGACGTGCTCGACATGAACTCGTGCACGAGGTACCCGTTCGCTCCGTGCACCTCGACGCCGTCGAGCCCGGCGGCGATCGCGTTGCGGGCGGCCTGCACGAAGCCCTGCACGGCGTCCTGCACCTCGGCGGTGGTCAGCGCGTGCGGGACCGGCATGTCGGCCTTCGAGCCGTCGGCCAGGTGGGTCTGTCCCGGTGCTGCGACGGCGGACGGTCCGACGATGCGGGGCGTGCCGGCGATCGACGGGTGCGAGACCCGGCCGCCGTGCATGAGCTGCATGACGATGGTGCCGCCGGCCGCGTGCACGGCGTCCGTCACCCGACGCCATCCGGCGATCTGCTCGTCGGTCTCGATGCCGGGCTGGCCGGGGTACGAGCGGCCTTCCTGGACGGGCCAGGTGCCCTCGGTGACGATGAGACCGAGGCTCGCACGCTGCGCGTAGTGCTCGACGAGCAGGTCGTTCGGGACGCCGTGCTCGCCGGCGCGCGTGCGGGTCAGCGGGGCCATGACGATGCGGTTCGACAGGGGGAGTGCGCCGAAGGTGGCGGGTTCGAAGAGCTTCACGACGAGGTGGAACGTCGTGTTGCTCGGTGCAATTCCGGCACGGGGTCGATTCCCAGTTCCAGGGCGACGCAGTCCCGTCTGGCCCGGTCTTGGTGGGCTCAGTCGCGTGGGCAGACCAGCGTGGAGGACCGGACCTGCCCCTCCGGCCGAATCACCTGGTGTCGCGAGAGCGCCGCGCCGCACATCGGGCACGGGCGGTCGATGCTGCGGTCGTCGACGCCTTCCGGGTGCCCTGCGCCGATCTGCGACGGACCCATCTTGCGGATGAGCGTGCTGTTCCAGCGTTCGTACCAGCTGCCGAAGCGTCCCACGATGGTCCTTTCGTTCGTGCACTCATCATTATGGCACGAACGAATGCGGATCACACGGTGTCGACGAGTTCGAGGAGTTCCGTCAGCTCGTCCTTCAGCCGTTCGAGACGGTCGAGCGGCCACCCGAGCCGGTCCGCGACGGTGATCGGCACCGAGCGGGCGCGCTCGCGGAGTGCTCGTCCGGCGGTCGTCAGGGAGACCTCGAGCTGTCGTTCGTCGCTGCTGCTCCTGGTGCGCTTGACGTAGCCGGAGGCCTCGAGCCGCTTGAGCAGTGGGCTGAGCGTCGCGGACTCGAGGCGGAGTTCGCCGGCGATCTCGCGCACCGAGCGGGGGTCGTGCTCCCACAGGGCGAGCATCACGAGGTACTGCGGGTGCGTGAGACCCATCGGTTCGAGCAGGTCGCGGTACAGCCCGATGACGCTGCGGCTCGTGGCCGCGAGCGCGAAGCAGAGCTGTCGGTCGAGGGCGAGGGGGTCGATCTTGGTCTGCGCCATGCGCCCAGCGTACCGTTCGTGCACGAACGATCGCGCGTGGGGTGCTCGTGCGGGTGGTGTCGTGCTCGGGCGGGTGCTCGCTTGGGTGGTTGCGCGGGTGGTCGCTCGGGTGGTTGCGCGCGCAAGGGGCGACAGGACCGCTGTCGTACGACAGCGACGGTGTCGTTCCCACGCGGGCGCAACAGTTGCGCGCGCAAGGGGCGACAGGACTGCTGTCGTGCGACAGCGACGGTGTCGTTCCGAGTCGGCAGCGCGGGCGGGCAGCGCGGGCTGGGCAGCGCGGGCGGGCGCGGCGCGCGGTGGGCGCACGGACGGGAGGCCCGGTGCCGGTCCGACGGACCGGCACCGGGCCTCCAGGCTGGTGCGTCGCTACGCGCGGTGCGCCGGCGGGTGACCGGACTCGTGCGCGTTCGCGTCGGGCTCGACGGGGAGCGCGTGCGAACCGGTGTGGGTGTCCTCGTGCCCGGCGACCGGGTGGGAGCGCTCGAGCTTCGCGCCCTCCACGTCGACGTCCGGCACGATGCGGTCGAGCCACTTCGGGAACCACCACGCGCTCTGGCCGAGCAGGTGCATCGCCGCCGGGATGAGCAGCATGCGGACGACGAACGCGTCGACCAGCACGCCGAACGCCAGGCCGAAGCCGATGGGCTTGATCGTGGAGGAGTCCGAGAAGATGAACCCGGCGAACACCGAGATCATGATGATCGCGGCCGCTGTGACCACCGCGCGACCGGCGTGCAGACCACGCTGGACGGCGACCTTCGCCGATGCGCCGTGGGCGTACGCCTCCCGCATGCCGGACACCAGGAACAGCTGGTAGTCCATCGCGAGCCCGAACAGGATGCCGATCTCGATGATGGGCAGGAAGCTCAGGATCGGTGCGGGGTCGTGCACCCCGAACACGCTGCCGAGCCAGCCGAACTGGTAGATCGCGGTCAGACCACCGAAGGACGCCAGGACCGACAGGATGAAGCCCGCCGTCGCCGTGATCGGGACCAGGAAGGACCGGAACACGATGATCAGGATGATGAGCGACAGGCCGACGACCACCACGAGGTAGAGCGGCAGGACGTTCGCGAGCTTCTCGGACACGTCGATGTTGGCCGACGCGTTGCCGGCGACGCCGAGCGATGCCTTGCCGTCGTCGACGGTCACGTTCTGCGCGCGGAGGTCCTTGACGAGGTTCTCCGTGGACACGCTGTCCGGGCCGCCGTTCGGCTTCACCTGGAAGGCGATGATCGAGCGGTCCTTCGACGCGCCGATCGGCAGGACGGCGTCGACGTCGTCGTTCTTCGCGATGGCCTCGCCGATGGTGACCTCGGTCGCCGTGACGTCGTCCTCGTCGATGGCCTTCGGCAGGGTCGCGACGACGAGGAGCGGTCCGTTCTGACCGGCGCCGAACTCCTTGTCGAGGGTCTTGTAGGCCTTGTACTGGCTGGAGTCGACGGCCTCGGACGAGCCGCTCGGCAGGCCGAGACGCATCTGCGCCGCAGGCAGGGCGATGGTCCCGAGCACGGCGACCCCTGCCACCAGGGTGATGATCGCGCGCCAGGTCGACATCGGCTTGTTCGGGACCCGCGTCGAGCCCGTGTTGCCGATGCGTGCGCGTTCCTTCTTCCGGAGGATCCGCATGCCGATGAGCGAGAGCAGTGCCGGCGTGAACGACGTCGCGATGCAGATCGCGAAGAAGACCGCGACCGCGCCGACCGTGCCCATCAGACCGAGGAACGGGATGCCGGTGATGTTGAGCGCGAGCAGGGCGACGATGACGGTCGCGCCCGCGAACACCACGGCGTTCCCGGAGGTGCCGTTGGCGAGCCCGATGGACTCGTGCACCTGCATGCCCTGCTTCAGCTGGGTCCGGTGTCGGTTCAGGATGAACAGCGAGTAGTCGATGCCGACCGCCAGGCCCAGCATCACCCCCAGCACCGGCGTCACCGAGATGAACTCGACGAGACTCGAGAAGGACAGTGCGGCGAGCGACGCCACGCCGACGCCGAGCAGCGCGCTGACGAGCGGGACCGCGGCGCCGATGACCGTGCGGAGCATGAAGAAGAGCACGAGCGCGGCGATGATGACACCGGCGATCTCACCCGGGCCGAGGATGGACGGCACGCCCTGGGCGATGTCGTTCGACACGTAGACGTTCACGCCGCTGATGCCGGCGGAGTCGGCCTTGTCGGAGATGGCCGTCTTCGTGGTCTGCGGGACCTCGTACGTGGACTTCGTGAACTGGACGGTGCCGATCGCGGCGCTGCCGTCCTTCGAGACGAAGCGGATGTCCTTCGACAGGTCGAGGAGCTTCGTGCCCTGCTGCAGCTCCTGCTCGCTGTCGTCGAGCTTCTGCGTGTTCGTGTCGATCGTCTTCTGTGCGTCGGCGATCTGCTGCTCACCGGCGGTGATCTGCTGCTGCTGGGCGTCGATCTGCGCCTGTGCCTGCGCGAGCTGGGCCTCGGCGGCGGCTGCCGCGGCGCCACCGGCTGCCGCAGCCTGCTGCTTCTGCGTGTCGAGCTGCGCCTGGGCGGCGGCGATCTTCGCCTTGCCGTCCTCGAGCTGCTGCTTCTGCGCGTCGAGCTGCTGCTGCCCGTCGGTGATCTTCGTGCGGCCGTCGTCGATCTGCTGCTGCCCGTCGACGAGCTTCTGGCGCTGGTCGTCGAGCTGCTGCTGGGTGTCGAAGCCGCTGGTCGCGCCCTTGACGCCCTTCAGGTCCTCGAGGTCCTTCATGAAGTCCGCGATGTCGGTCTTCTGGGCGTCGGTGAACGCGTCGCCGCTCTTCGTCTCGAAGACCAGCGTGCCGTTGCCGCCGTTCGCGCTCGGGAACTTGTCCGCGAGTTCGTCCTGCACCTGGGACGTCTTGGTGCCGGGGATGGTGATCGACGACGAGATGGACCCGGCGAACAGTGCGTACGTGCCGCCCGCGATCCCCATGATCACGATCCAGGAAACGATCACGAGCCAATGCCGCCGAGCGGAGAATCGTCCGAGGCGGTAGAGCAGACCGGCCATGCGGTGCCCCGTTCCTTTCGTTGTGGTGGTGCTGGTTGGGCGGGGCACGCCGGCGGACCCCTGGAGGTGCAGTCTCAGTGCGCGGGCATGTACCCGCTGCGGACGCTGTGCACGAGCCTGCCGAGCAGGGCGTCCCAGTCGTCGAGCGCTTCTTGGTCGAGGCGCGGCCCGGTCGTCCGCAGCCAGTGTTCGGCGATCACGACGATCCCGCTCATCAGGGACTCGACGAGCAGCCACGCGTCGAGCTCGTCTGCGCCGGGGTAGCGGCGGGCGACCTCGATCCGGAGGCGCTCGGTGACCCTGGTGAACGCCGTCTGGATGAGCACGGCGGCCTTCTGGTTCTCCTTCTCGGGGTCGCCGAGGATCCGGTACATGCTCGCGATCGCCGGTGCGATGTCCGCCCCGCGTGCGGCTGACTCGAGCTCGTCGAACATCGACGCCCGGCTGCCGTCGCCGACCGGGGTGTTCGCGACGTCGCTCAGGAACCGGTCGATGATCACCGAGAGTTCCTGCTCGCAGACCGCCAACAGGACCTCGTCGAGGGACCCGAAGTGGTTGAAGACCGTGCGGCGGGCGATGTCCGCACGGGTGGCGAGGTCGTCGACGCTGAAGTCGCGATCGCCACGTTCCTCGACGAGGTCGCGAGCGGCCTGGAGGATCGCCGCGCGGTGCTTCGCCTTGAGGGCGGCACGACGGTCGATCGAGAGGGTCACATCGAAGACACTAAGTGCATCGATGCACTGAGTGCACCAATGTAGAGCGGATCTTCAGACACGTACCCCGTGCGGAACAGGTGTTCTGCACACGTGTGCTCGTGGTTGACTGGCGGTTGCCCCGACCGCCGTACGAAGGAGTACCGATGTCCGTCCGCCTGTCCCCGGAGACCCTCGACGAGATCGCGGCGAGCGGGATCACCGTCCCCACCTACGACCGTGCCGGGATCACCGCCGGCATCGTCCACTTCGGCGTCGGGGGCTTCCACCGCGCGCACCAGGCGATGGTGATCGACCGGCTGCTGCAGCAGGGGGAGGCCCGCGATTACGGCATCTGCGGCGTCGGGGTCCTCGAGCAGGACCGCAGGATGGCCACCGCGATGGCCGACCAGGGCGGCCTGTACACGCTGGTCCTCAAGCACCCGGACGGCTCGCTCGAGACCCGCGTGATCGGCAGCATCGTCGACTACATGCTCGCCGTGGACGACCCGGACGCCGTCGTCGAGAAGATGGCGAACCCGGAGACGAAGATCGTCAGCCTCACCATCACCGAGGGCGGCTACAACTTCGACCACGTCACGGGGGAGTTCGTCGCCGACGAACCGGGCGTCGTCGCCGACCTCCGCGGGGACCGGCCGCCCCGCACCGTCTTCGGGCTCGTCGTCGAGGCGCTCCGCCGCAGGCGCGATCGTGGCGAGCAGCCGTTCACCGTCATGTCGTGCGACAACATCCAGGGCAACGGGCACGTCGCCCGGGACATGTTCACCGCCTACGCCCGCCTGCAGGACCCGGCGTTCGCGGACTGGATGGACGAGCACGTGTCGTTCCCGAACTCGATGGTCGACCGGATCACGCCCGTGACGACCGACGACGACCGGGCGATGGTGCGCGACGACCTGGGGATCGAGGACGCCTGGCCCGTCGTCGCCGAGCCGTTCTTCCAGTGGGTGCTCGAGGACGACCACCCGGCTGGTCGACCGCCGTACCAGGACGCCGACGTGCAGATCGTCGAGGACGTCGAGCCGTACGAACTCATGAAGCTCCGGCTCCTCAACGCGTCGCACCAGGGCCTCTGCTACTTCGGGTACCTCTCCGGGTACCGCTACGCGCACGAGGCGACGCAGGACCCCGCCATCGCGACGTTCCTGCGCCGCTACATGGACGAGGAAGCGACCCCGACGCTGCAGCCCGTGCCCGGCATCGACCTCGAGGACTACAAGTCGACGCTGATCGAACGCTTCCAGAACCCCGAGGTGCGGGACACCCTCGCGCGCCTCTGCGCCGAGTCGAGCGACCGCATCCCGAAGTGGCTGCTGCCCGTCGTCCGCGACAACCTCGCGTCCGGCGGCCCGGTCACGCTGTCCGCCGGCATCGTCGCGTCGTGGGCGAGGTACGACGAGGGAACCGACGAGTCCGGCGAGCCGATCCAGATCGTCGACCGCCTCGCCGAGTCCCTCAACCGGATCGCCATGACGCAGCGGGACGACCGGCTCGCCTTCATCGCGAACCGGCAGGTCTTCGGCGACCTCGTCGACGACGAGCGATTCGTCGCGGCCTACCGCGACGCCCTCGACGGACTCATCGCCGACGGCGCACACGCCACGGTGGAGCGCTTGTCGCGCGCGGAGCGCGCGTAGCGCGCCCCGTTGCGGACGTCGCGCCCCGTCGCATCGGGGCGCGACGTTCGCGACGGGGTGCGACGGCGGACGGGAGGCTCGTGACGGCGTCGCCACGAGCCTCCCGTCCGGCACGGATCACGTGACGAGTGCGCGGACCCTGGCCGCCAGTGCCCGCTGCGCCGGGTCGGCGCGGACCGCCGCTTCGACGACCGCGTCGATCCGCTCCGCAACCGATCCGGGCGGGGGAGGGGCGCCGAGTCGCGCCGCTCCTCGTGCCAGGAGCCCGTCGACGTCGCCGCGTCCACGGCCGACCGCCTTGACCGCGGCAACCGCGTTCATGAGTGCGCTCTCGGCCGGCGACCACGGGCGGACCCACGACGGAGCCCGGTCGCCGAACCCGCCGGCCACCTCGAGGTCGACGCGCTCGAAGAGCGACCAGTCGGTGAACCGGACGAAGACGAGTCGCCGGTCTCGTTCCTCGTCCGGATCGAGGCGCAGTGACTCCACCGTGCCGATCGTGCCGAGCGCCGACGGCAGGGACTCGAGCGCGCGGTCGCCGATCGTGCCGACGCCCCACCGGAGGTCGATGTCACTGAACTCGTCCTCGGTGCCCGCTGCCCGCGATCCACGGAGTGTCACGACGCTCCCCGGGACCGCGTCGGCCAGCGCGGTCGTGAGGGCGCGGATCCGGTCGTCGACGCTGACGGAGAGATCCATGCCGCGAGGCTAGCCGCCGCGCCGCAGTATGGTCCTGGTGTGAACCGGACGGACCGCCTGTACGCGTTGGTCGAGGACCTCCGCGCCGCGGCGCCGGCCCGTCGGAGTGCGACACGGCTGGCGGAGCGGTTCGGTGTCAGCACGCGGACGGTCGAGCGGGACCTCCGCGCACTGCAGGAGTCGGGCGTCCCGATCTGGGCGGACGCCGGGCGGACCGGCGGTTACACGATCGACGCTCGCGCGACGCTTCCGCCGCTCGGACTCACGGTGGACGAGGCACTCGCCGTGTCGATCGGGCTCGGCGCGCTCGCTGGGAGTCCGTTCCGGGACGCCGCGGCGTCTGCCGCACGCAAGGTGACGGCGGTCCTGACGGAGGACGACGCGGCACGGACGGCGCGGCTCGCGAGCAGGGTGCACCTGTTGGAATCGGGCGATCGTCCTGCACCGCCGACGGGGCTCGCGCGCGCACTCACCGACGGGCGGGTGCTGCGGATGACCTACCGGGACGCACACGGGGCCGCGTCCGAACGCCTCGTCGAGCCCCTCGGGTACATCGGCAAGGGCGAGGACTGGTACCTCGTCGCGTGGTGCCGCCTGCGCGAGGGCGTCCGGGTGTTCCGCGGCGATCGGGTGCTGCACGTCGAGGAGACCGGGGAGCGCTCGCCGGCCCGGACGATCGCGGTCGAGGAGCTCGACATCCCGCACGGGGTGCTCCGGCCGGTGCTCGGTCGTCCGGGTTCCCGAAGCACCGGTTCCTGAAAAACCGGTTCCTGAAACACCGACATGACGGTGTCGCCACGGTGGAGCATGCTCGGGACGTCGGTCACCGCGGCCGACGGAGAGGCCACCATGCAGTTCGCATCCATCCGCATCATCACCGACGACCTCGACCGCATGACCGCGTTCTACGAGCGCGTCACGGGGACGACCGCGAACCGCCCTGCCCCGGTGTTCGCGGAGATCGTCACCGGCGGCCTGGTCCTCGCGTTGGCGTCCCCGGCGACCGTCGCGATGCTGGCGAGCGACGCGCCGATCGCGCAGTCGAACGGCAGCGTGGTCGTCGAGTTCCTGGTGGACGACGTCGACGCCGCGTTCGACGCGCTGCGGGCAGACCTCGACGACGTGGTGCTGCCGCCGACGACGGTGCCGTGGGGCAACCGGTCGACGCTGTTCCGGGACCCCGACGGCAACCTCGTGAACCTGTTCTCCCGCCCGACCGCCTGAGCCTCTGACAGCCTGAGCGGCGTCGGCCCTCACCGCGGGTCGCGGAGCCGGTCGTGCAGCTCGCGGGCTGCCGCGCCGAGGGCGGCTTCGGCAGCCGGCTGGGTTCCAGCGGCCACCTCGGACGCACTCAGCGCCGCGACGGCGAACCGGGAGCCGTCGGCGTGCTCGACCACGCCGATCTCGTGCCGGAGGTTCAGGAGCGTCCCCGTCTTGGACGCCCAGGTCGAGGCGTCCGACGCGAAGTCGGGGGCGAGTCGGTGCCGGATGACGTTGCCGTGCAGGTGCTCGCGGAGCCGGTGCGCGACGGCGGGCCGGATGCCCCGTTCGTTCCAGATCGCGGCGAGCAGGTCGACCCACGCGCGTGCCGTGCCGGTGTTGGTCCGCGCGACGTCGAGCTGCCGGACGGGGTGCCCGTGCGCCGGTGTCGACCCGCGGATCGCGAGCGTGTGGGCGAGGTGTGCCTCCTCGGGCGCGAACCGTTCCAGCGGGGTGTCGGACAGGTCGCGGAACCGATGGCGGACGGCGATGCCGGTGAGGTGCAGCGCGGCGAGGTCCGCCGTCACCTCGGCGGGCGGGACGAGCTCCAGCAGGGCGTCCGCCGCCCCGTTGTCACTGATCGTCAGCGCGAGGGACACGAGGTCGTCGACGGCGATCACGGCCCCGTGCCGGAAGCGTCCGGTGCCCGGTGTCCCCTCGGTCGGGTTCCCGGCGGGGACGGTCACCGCCTGCCCGCCGTCGAGCCGGCCGTCCTCGACGCGGTCCAGCACGGCGAGGGCGATCGGCAGCTTCGTCAGCGAGGCCGCGGGGAGGGGCACGTCCGCGTCGAGCGCGATCTCGTGACCGGTGTCGAGGTCGCGGACGAGGATCGACGCGCGGAGACCCGCCGCCCGGAGCTCGTCACGGACCCCGGCGAGGAACCGTTCATCCGACATCGGGCACCCCCAGCGCGACGGCCAGCTCGTCGGCGACCGCCCGCTGCACCGCGTCGGCGTCGTGCTCGCTCTCCGCGAGGACGGCGTACCCGCGTGCGAGCTCCGTCCCGACGAACGGTCGCCAGTGCAACCCGTACGCCACGGACTCCGCCTCCGAGCACAGCAGCAGGTCCCCGTCGGCGAGGACCGCGGCGAGCGAGGACGTCGTCGTCGCGTCCGTCGGCAGCTGGGACGGCAGGAGCCCAGCGGCTTCCGCCGCACGGTCGAGGACGTCGCGGACGTGGGGCACGTCGTCCTCCGGTCCGATGCGGAGGCGACTCCCGTGGTCGTCGTCGTGCCGGCGGATCGTGCGACGGGTGCGCAGCCCCTCCAGCCGGAGCGGGCGGTCGTTGTGGCGTCGGCCGGCTGCGCCGAGCGGGACCTGCCACCGTGCGCCGGCGGCCGGGACGGCGACGATCGAGACCCGCACCGTCCGCGTAGCCGCGAGCTCGGCCCGGCGTGCCGGTGGTTCCCGACGCAGGTCGAGCCGCACGCCGGCTCCTCGCGCCGTGGCTTCGGCGACCGCGAGGTCCCTGGTCGTGCAGGTCTCCGGCACGGCGATCGACACCGGTCGGAGCCGGGCGCGGTCGGCGTCGAGCTCGAGTTCGTCCGCGAGTTGGACGAGCCGGCGGGCGGACGGCACGAGGTCCTTGCCGAACGGGGTCAGCACCGCGCTCCTGGAGCTCCGTTCGAGCAGGGGGCCGCCGAGGTGTCGTTCGAGGGCGTCGATGCGGCGGCTCGCGACCGACTGCGCGATGTCGAGCGCCGCGGCCGCGCGGGTGACGCCACCGCGTTCCTCCACCTCGACGAGCACGCGGCAGGCGGCGACGAGGTCCATGCCGTGCACCCTAATCCATGCCGATGTGGCATGGATCCGCGCCGTTCGGTCTTCGACAGCATGGGATCGGGGCAGGATGCTGGGGACATGCGAACCAGGAACAGCACCCCTGTCGGAGCGATCGTCCTCGCGGCGGTCATCGCACTCACCGGGTGCAGTGCGTCACCGGCACCCGCCACCTCCGCGTCCGCGTCGGTCTCCACACACTCCACCGACCGGGCGTTCGCGACGCTCGAGCACCAGCACGACGCCGGACTCGGCGTCACCGCGATCGACACGGCGTCCGGGCACCGGGTGTCGTACCGATCGGACGAACGCTTCCCGTTCGCGTCGACCAACAAGACGTTCATCGTCGCGGCGGTGCTCGCCCACGACTCGGATGCCGACCTCGACACGGTCGTGCACTACGACCGCAGCGACCTGCTCGACTACGCCCCGATCACCAGCCGGTTCGTGGACGCCGGCATGACCGTCCGCGAGCTCATCGACGCCGCGATGCGGTTCAGCGACAACACCGCGGCGAACCTGCTCGTCGAACGGGTCGGCGGCCCGGACGCCGTCGAGCGGTACCTCCGCGGCATCGGCGACCGCACCACGAACGTCGACCGCGTCGAGCCGGATCTGAACGAGGCCACCCCCGGCGACGACCGCGACACCACGACCCCGGCGCAGTTCGCGTCCGACCTGCGCCAGGTCCTGCTCGGGAAGACGCTCGACACCACCGACCGGACCCTCCTCCGCGACACGATGCTCGACAACACCACCGGGGCGGGCACGGTCCGCGCCGGGGTCGACCCCGCGTGGCCGGTCGCCGACAAGACCGGCACGGGGGAGTACGGCGTCCGGAACGACATCGCGGTGGTCTACCCGACCGGCCGCGCACCGATCGTCGTCGTGGTCATGACGGCAACGGACCGGTCGGACGCGAAGGCCGACGACCCCCTGGTCGCCGCGGCGACGAAGCAGGCGGTCGCCGCTCTGCGGTGACGAGCGACCGGCGCGGGCGGTGTGCCGACGCTCACCCGAGCGTCGCGGCCCACCGCCCGATCGTGTCGTAGGCGCGCTCGCGCACCGGCTCCGTGGACAGCACGACGTCGTGCAACGCTCCCCGGAGCCGCCGCACGGTCACCTCCTCGCCGAGGGAGAGCGCCCGCCGTGCCACGACGTCGACGTTCAGCGCGACGTCCGCGTGCGCCATGCCGTCGTCCCACCGTGGCTGCAGCATGCTCTTGTCGCTGAGCATCACGAGGGCGGGGATCTCGAGGCCGAGGCCGCGCTCGACGGTGGCCTGCCCCTCGAAGACGGCGTCGAGCCATCCCGGGTGCAGCGCGAACCCCCGCTCCGGCCGCCACCGCTGGTCGTACGTCCAGTTCCCCTCGCCGGACGCCGAGACGGTCCGCGTGTAGAACCCGGGATCGACGGCGGGCAGCGGCGCGAGCGGGTTCCGTTGGGCACCAAGCTTGACCAGTGGCGCGATGAACGCCCGCACGGCGGAGTCGGCCTGGAACTCGAGCCACGGGCTGTTGAGGATCAGCCCGGACACGAGCTCCTGGTGTCGCGCGGCCCACAGCGACAGCGTGAGCCCGCCCGTCGAGTGGCCCATCGGCACCAGGCGGCGCCCGCCGCGGTGCTCCGACGCGATCGCGTCGAGGGCGGCGCCGATGTCCTCGTCGTACGTGGCGAGGTCCCCGATGTGGCCCGGTGTCTGGTGCGGGCGCAGGCTCCTGCCGTACTTCCGCAGGTCCAGTGAGTGGAACCGGGCGCCGAGCCGCTCGATGCGTTCGGCGAGTTCGGTCTGGAAGAAGTAGTCCGACCAGCCGTGGACGTAGAGCACGTCGACCCCGTGCAGCGGCCCGCGGGCGTGCAGCAGGTCGGCGGGTGATCGGCGCCGACGGACGAGGGTCGCGACGACCGGTCCCTCGAGGTCCTCGCCGAGCGGGAGCTCGAGCCGTTCGTACGGCGCGCCGAGGACGTCCTCGGTCCACCCGCCCTGCGTCATCCCTCGTTCCTACCGGTCCCCGGCACGGAGCGCACGGTGTCGGTCGGGTCGACGGGCGGGTCAGCGGGCGGGGAGCGGCTGGCAGCGCGGACACCACCAGGCGCGCCGCGGTGGAGAACCGGCGACGTCGACGTGGTCAGCGGCCTGTACCGCGGTCCCGCACCGGAGACACGGCCGCCCGGCACGACCGACGACCCAGTGCCGTTGCCCCTTCCCGCGGCGGCCCGTCGTCGTCTGGTAGGCGTCGGGCGTGGTCGCGGAGTGCCACAGCATCCGCCGCGCGAGGGCGAGGAGCGGCTCACCGTCGGCCGCCGAGACGGGGGTGGCTGGATGCAGCCCGCGGAGGAAGCACAGCTCGTTCACCCAGAGGTTGCCGAGCCCCGCGACGACCCGCTGGTCGAGGAGTGCTTCCCGGATCGTCGGCGCCGTCGAGGCGCGCAACCGGTCTGCGGCCGCGTGCACGTCGAACCCGTCGTGCAGGAGGTCGGGGCCGAGGTGCCCGAGGACGAGGGGTTCGTCCGCGGTGCGGAGGTGCTCGACCACCGGCAGGTCGAGCCCCCACACCGTGCGCCCGTCGTCGAGGCCCATCCGGACCCGAGCACCCCGTGCGGCGCTGGCCGGGAGTCGTCGGCCGGCGCCGGTGATCGTCCACGAACCCTGCATGCGCATGTGCGTGTGCAGGGTCGAGCCGTCGTCGAACCGCGTCAGGAGGTGCTTGCCGTGCGTGGCGTGCCCCACGACCCGTCGCCCGTCGAGGCGCAGCCCGGCCGCGCGGCCGCCGCGGATCTCGCCCTGGTGGACGACGGCCCCGTCGATTTGCCGCAACCGGACCGCGAGGCGGAACACGGAGTCACCCTCGGGCATGGCAGCACGCTACCCGTGGCCCCCGACGCCGTCGACGGACGAAGGCGGCCGCACCGACGAGGCCGGTGCAGCCGCCTTCCGCGGATCGTGTCCGGACGATCAGTGTCCGGTGTCGTCCTTGGCCTTCTCCGTCTGCAGGCGGTCCTCGGCCTTGCCCTGGTCGAACTGGCCCTGCTGGGTGAGCTCGGCGTCGTCGGTGTGCTTGCCGACGGCTTCCTCGGCCTTGCCGACGACCTTCTGCGTGACGTCCTTCGCCTTGTCTCCGAGTGACATGGTTCGTTCCCTTCCTCGCGTGCTGGAGTTCTTCGGTGGAGCCGACCGTATGCCGACGTGCTCGGTGCGCTCTCGGGGTCCGGGGGACGGGGAGCGGGACACGGGCGATCTGGGCACGGCGATCGGGGGCACAGCGCAGCCGCACCACGTACGCTCACGGGCATGGCTGACTTCACCGAGGCGCAGGCCGCCGTCGTCCGCATCGAACGAGCAGAGCCGGGTCGCTGGGACCTCTCCGTCATCAGCGACAGCGGGGTGACGATGGGGCATGGCGTGTACCTGTTCGAGCCGGACCGCGACGACGCCCAGGACGAGATCGCCGGTGCGGCCGAGTTCGTCCGCGACTACGGGTTCCACTTCGAGGCGGACGCCGTCGTCGCCGACGGCCCCGATGCGTTCTGGGCGCCGCTGCTCCCGCTGGACTGACGGCTCACGATCGCGCCGAGACGGACGGGAGGCACGGTGCCAGCTGGCACCGTGCCTCCCGTTCGTCCTGTGCTTGCCTGCTAGGACAGCTTCTTGCTGCCCGACAGCCACCCGGCCAGGTCCGTCATGTAGTCGGCCTGCGAGGCGTAGTCGAGCGCCGGGAACGTCCAGCTGTGCACCTGACCAGCCACGAGCGCCTTGTTGTCCGCGAACGTCGGCTGCTTCTCGAGGTCCGCGACCTGGTAGCCCTGCTGCGAGAGCAGGATCACGTCGCCGGTGATCTGGCCCGCGTTCTCCCAGCTGTAGATGCCCCAGTAGAAGCCCTTCGGCTTCGGGTTCACCAGGTCGACCCCGAAGTCGGTGTACATCTGCAGCGTCGGCTCGTCCGCCGGGCGGGTGACGTACGCGCCGTCGCCGTCGGCGTACATCGACACGACCGTGAGGTCGCTCTCCTTCGCCGCGGTCTCGAGCTTCGTCTTCGCGGTGTCGAACCGCTTCTCGGCGGCGTCGACCTTCGACTGCTCGGCCCCGAGGGACTCGGCGAGGCCCGTGATGTCCTTGATGACGTCGAGGCCCTTGCCGCCCCACTTCACCTGCGCGACCGGCGCGATCGCCTGGATCTGCTTCTGCTGTGCCGTGTCCTTGAAGCCGTAGCCGGGCTCCGAGGAGTCGAGCGTGCCCTGCTCGTCCTTCGGGTAGACCGACGTGACGACGAGGTCGGGCTTGAGGGCGGCGAGCTTCTCGAGGTCGATGTCGCCGTACGCCGTGCCGAGCTGCGTGATGCCGTCGGTGTCGAGCCCGTCGAACCGCTTGTCCTGCGTCATCGGGATCTGGCCGAAGGTGCCGACCGGGTGCAGGCCGTACTCGACGAACGAGATCGCGATGTCGTTGAGCACGACGACGCGCTTCGGCGTGTGGTCGACCTTCACGGTGGTGCCGGTGGCGTCCTTGTACGACCACGCACCCCCGTCGGCCGCGGAGCTGGAGCCGGAGCCCGCGGAGTCGGAGGCGCCCGTGGACGAGCAGCCGGCGAGGAGCAGGGCCGACGCGGCCACTGCGCTGAGGAGAACGGTACGGAGCTTCACGTTAGGAGAGGCTAACCTAAGTTCGCGTCGGCCGCGAGTCCCGAGACGTCGTGCTCGTCCGCCTCGGGCACGACCATCGGCGCGCCGGTCACCGGATCGGGGATGACCCGCGCGTGCAGCCCGAACGCCGACTGCAGGACCTCGGGGGTGAGCACGTCGACCGGGGAGCCGTCCGCGACCACGCCGCCGTCGTGCAGGACGACGAGCCGGTCCGAGTACCTGGCTGCGAGCGACAGGTCGTGCAGGACCATCACGACCGTCGATCCTTGGTCGCGGTTGATCCGCCGGACCAGGCGCAGGACGTCGAGCTGGTGCGCGAGGTCGAGGTACGTCGTCGGTTCGTCGAGCAGCAGGGTGTCGGCGCGCTGGGCGAGCACGAGCGCGATCCAGGCCCGCTGCCGCTGCCCGCCGGACAGGCTCGCGACGTCGCGGTGCGCCACCTCGGTCAGGCCGGTCGCGGCGATCGCCTCCTCGGCGACACCGGCGTCCTCGGCGGTCCACGGGCGTGCCCAGGACTGGTGCGGGTTCCGGCCGCGCATCACGAGGTCGAGCACGCTCGTGCCGGCCGGGGCGGCGGGGGACTGCGGCAGGATCGCGAGCTTCCGGGCGACGGCGCGGTTCGGCTCCTTGCGGATCGGGACGCCGTCGAGGTGGACCTCGCCCGCGATCGGCTTGAGGACCCGCCCGAACGCCTTCAGGAGCGTCGACTTGCCGCAGCCGTTCGCGCCGAGGAACGTCGTCACGGTGCCGCGCTCGATGCGCAGGTCGAGGTCGCTGAGGACGGCGCGGCGGTCGTAGCCGACGGACAGGCCGCGCGCCTCCAGGACGGGCGGTGTCGCGACGGCGCTGTCGTGCGGTGCAGTCGTCGTGGTGTCGTGCAGTGTCGTCATCGGGACATCTCCTTGCGGTGACGGATGAGGAGCCAGATCAGGTACGGAGCGCCGATCACGGTCGTGACGATGCCGACCGGTACCTGCCAGGGGAACGCCGAGCGGGCGAGCAGGTCGGCGGCGAGGACGAGCACCGCGCCGAGCGCCGCGGAGAGCAGCAGCGGCGGACGGTTCGTGCCGGCGAGGCGCAGGGCGATCTGCGGCACGACGAACGCGACGAAGCCGACCGGCCCCGCGGCGGCGACGGCGGCGGCGGTGAGGACGACCGCGAGCGCGATCACGAGCAGGCGGTGACGCTGGATCGCGAGTCCGACGCCGACGGCGACCTCGTCCCCGAGCTGCCCGATGCCGAGGGAGGCGCTCGTGGCCAGCGCGATCGGGACCGCCACCGCGGCGACGATCAGCAGCGGCCAGACGCTCGCCCACGAGGTGCTCGACAGGCTCCCCACGAGCCACTGCGACGCCGCGGCCGCCTGGGTGATCTGCGCCCGGACGAGCAGGTAGCTCGTGACCGCGTCGAGTGTGGCGCTCACCCCGATGCCGACCAGGACGAGCCGGTAGCTCTGCACGCCGCCGCGCCACCCGAGCCCGTACACGACGGCCGCCGCGATGAGCGCGCCGATCGTGGCGGCGACGGGGATGCCGCTGCCGAGGACCACGGCACCGACGGCGTAGGTGCCACCGCCGATGACGACCGCGGCCACGGCACCGACGCTCGCCCCGGAGGTCACGCCGATGATGTCCGGCGTGCCGAGCGGGTTGCGTGTGAAGGTCTGGGTCAGCGCACCGGCGACCGCGAGGGTCAGCCCGACGAGCGCGCCGGTGAGGACCCGGGGAAGCCGGAGCGTCTGGACGATGAAGGCATCAGGGCCGGTGCCCAGGCCGAGCAGCGACCGGACGACCGTGCCCGGTGCGATCCACGTCGAGCCGATCGCGACGCCGAGGACCACGAGCAGCAGCGCTGCGGCGACGGCGGCGATCGTCAGCCAGAACACCCTGGGGCGCCAGGCGAGCCCGACGGGCCCGATGCTGATGCCCTTGCGCGTGGCGCGCACCGTGTCGGCGGTGTCGGCCGCGCGCGCGGTGTCGACGGCGCGCGCGGTGTTGACGGCGCTCACAGCGACACCAGCGATCGGCGGCGGGCGACCGCGACGAAGACCGGACCGCCGATGACGGCGAGGATGATCCCCACCTCGACCTCGGCGAAGCCCCCGACGAGCCGGCCGATGACGTCGGCGAGCAGCACGAGCGCCGCCCCGAGCAGTGCGGATGCGGGGAGCGCCCAGCGGTGCCCGGTGCCGACGAGCGCCCGGGCGACGTGCGGCACCGTGAGCCCGACGAACCCGATCGGCCCGGCGGCGGCGGTGGCCCCTGCGGCGAGCAGCGTGATCCCGCCGAGTCCGACGAGCCGGGCGACGAGCACGTTCTCGCCGAGCCCCTTCGCGAGGTCCGCTCCCAGCCCGAGCGCGTCGAGCGACCGGACGTTCAGGACGGCGAGCACCAGCCCGGCGACGAGGAACGGCCACACGGCCTGGAGCACGTCGATCTGGCGGCCGGAGAGCGAGCCGACGACCCACAGTCGGTAGGCGTCGAGGGAGTCGCGGTCGGTGAGGACCAGGAACGAGGTCAGCGCGCCGAGCAGTGCCGAGACCGCGGCACCGGCGAGGGCGAGCGGCACGGGACTGGCGGTCCCGCTGCCCGCGATCGTCACCGAGAACACGACGACGCTCGCCACGACGGCGCCTGCGAGCGCGAACCACACGGTGACGCCGGTGTTCGTGATCCCGAAGACGTAGACACCGATCACGACGGCGAGACCGGCGCCGGCGGAGACCCCGAACAGGCCGGGGTCGGCGAGCGGGTTCCTGGTGTGCCCCTGCATCAGCAGTCCGGCGATCCCGAGCGCCGCACCGACCGCGGCGCCGATCGCCGTGCGCGGGATCCTGGACCCCCAGACGATGGCGTCGTCGGTGCTCGACCCCGTGTGCATCAGCCCGGCGAGGACACGGTCGACACCGATCCGGTTGCTGCCGAGCAACATGCTGGCGACCACGACGAGTGCGAGCGCGACGACCATGCCGAGGACGATCGTGGTACGCCGCCTGGTCGTCGTCCGGTGGACGCCGGCGGCACCGACGCCGGGGTCGCGCGTGCCGCGTACAGGGGCAGCGAGAGTGGGGGTAGGGGCTGGCACGCGGACCATCTTAGGTTAGCCTTGCCTCATGGCGAAGAACCCGCGGCTCCTGCCCGTGAACCCCCGGCTCTTCCGTGCCCGGGTCGTCCGGACCGAACGTGTGACGCCGTCGATGCACCGCGTCACGATCACCGGGGACGACCTGCACGAGTTCGGGTACCTCGGGTTCGACCACTGGTTCCGCCTGTTCATGCAGCACCCCCACCAGGACGCGTTCCGCCTGCCGGAGCTCGACGGCACGAAGTGGTGGCCGACCTTCCTCGCCATCCCCGAGGAGACCCGCCCGCACTGCGCGAACTACACCGTCGCCGGCTTCCGCCCGGCGACCGCGGTCACCCCGGCCGAGATGGACATCGACTTCGTCGTGCACACGAGCGGGGACGGGTCGCTCGAGGGCCGTGCGGCGATCTGGGCGTGTTCTGCCCGTCCCGGTCAGGAACTGGCGATGCTCGACCAGGGCTGCATCTTCGACTGCCCGGACGACGCGAGCGAGGTCCTCGTCGTCGCCGAGGAGACGGGCTTGCCCGGCGTGGTCGGCATCGCGGCGTCGCTGCCGCGGGACGCGGTCGGTCGGATCATCCAAGAGGTCCCGGTCGCGGCGGACGTCCGCCCGCTCGACGCACCGGCCGGCGTCACCGTCACGTGGCTCGTCCGCGACGACGTCCACGCGGTCCCCGGAGCCGCGGCGCTCGAGGAACTCCGGCGCCACACGCCCACCGACGAGCACGCCTACGCGTTCGTCGTGGGGGAGTCCACCCTCGCGACCGAGGGCCGTCGCCACCTGCACCGCTCTGGGCTGCCGAAGTCCCGCATCACGTTCTCCGGCTTCTGGAAGCGCGAGGCGAAGGAGCCGGTCCCGGCCTGACCCGGCCGGATCGTGCCAGGCTGTGCGCATGGGGACGGTGCGGGGAACAGCGGTGGTCGGCGTGGTCGTGGCAGCGGTGCTGCTCGTGAGTGGGTGCGCGCAGGCATCAGGACAGCCCGACGTGGCCCCGGCGACGCGGACGCCGTCGCGGGCCCAGACCCCGACGCCCACTCCGACCCCCACCCCGACGGCGACGACGCCGGCGATCGCGCAGGCCCTCCCGGACACCGTCGACGCCGGGACGGTCTCCGGCGGCGTGTCCGCGACCGCATCGGGGACCGGGTCGTCCAACGTGGCCTTCCACGCCGACGGTGACTTCGCCGTGGTGGTCGAGCTCGACTGCTCGTCCTGCACGGGCACCGCAACCGTCACCGCCCCTGGTCGGATGTCGCCGTTCGGACGCGCGACCGCGCCGCTGCGGGGCTCGTTCCTGACCGGCGTCCTGCAGAGCGACTCCCCGGACCAGACGATCATCGTCGAGGCCGACGGCCCGTGGACGGTGACCCTGCGCAGCTGGAACGACCTGCCGTACGTGTCCGGGTCGCAGTCGGGGACCGGGCCCGCGGTGCTCTTCTTCTCCGACGACGTCTCGCACGTGACGGTCGACTACCGGCCGAGCGGACCGGACGACTCGTTCTCCGGACGGGTGTTCACGACGTCCGCCAACCCGCAGCTGTTCGGGAACACCGGGGCGTTCACCGAGTCCTTCGACGTCGACCTGCCCGGCGTGATGGCCATCCAGACGAACGGGACCTGGACGGTCACCCCCACCCCCTGACGGTCCTTCCCATCGCGCCCGCGTGAGGAAGCCGAATCGCGCGTAGGAGGCCGGAACACCGGGCCTCCTACGCGCGATTCAGCTTCCTACGCGCGATTCGGCCCGCTTGGCGCGGCGTCCGTGACGGACTGGAGGCTCTGCGCACGACGTGCGCAGAGCCTCCAGTCCGATGTGTGGTCGCGTCAGCCCTTGAGGCCGGAACCCGTCACGCCCTCCACGATCTGCCGCTGGAAGATCAGGTAGAGGATGATCAGCGGCAACGCCGCCAGGATGGCGCCGGCCTGGATGTCGGCGTAGCGCTGGCCGAAGCTGCCCTGGACCGTCGCCAGACCGACCGGAACGGTCATGAGGTCCGGGTTGGACAGGACGAACAGCGGCAGGAGCAGGTTGTTCCAGACCCCGACGAACGTCAGGATCGTCACCGCCGCGATCACCGGCCGCGACAGCGGCAGGATGACCGACCAGTAGACCTTCCAGATGTTCGCGCCGTCGATGCGCGCGGCCTCTTCGAGTTCACGCGGGATGCCGTCGAAGAACTGCTTGAAGATGAACACCGCGATCACGGCAGGCACCTGCGGGAAGATCACCGACCAGTAGGTGTTCAGCAGGTTGACGGCGTTGAGCTCCTGGAAGATCGGGATGATCAGCACCTGGGTGGGGATCATGATCCCGAGGATGATGAGCAGGAACGCGAGGTTCCGGCCGCGGAACACCAGGCGGGACAGGGCGAACGCAGCCATCGACGCGAACAGCACCGTGAGGAGCGCCGTGACGACGCTCGTGATGCCGCTCGCAAGGTACCAGTTCCAGATGTCGCCGGCTTGGAAGAGCGCCGCGTAGGAGTGCAGCGTCGGGTTCCAGTTCGACAGGATCGAGTTCGCGCCGAGTGCCGCGACGCCGTTGTCCGACAACGAGGTCTTCAGCGCGAACAGGCTCGGGATCAGCCAGATGATCGCGAACACCGTCAGGATGATCGCGGCCGTGATGTTGAACCCCTTGCCGCTGACACCGATCTTCGCGGCGTTCGCGGGTGCGGCGGCCGAGACGCCGGAACGGAGCTTCGGCCGGCTGGTGGTGATGCTCTCGGTGGCGGTCATGTCAGGCCCCGATCTCTCGCTTGGCGGCAGCGCGTTCGACGATCTGCCGGATGACCGCGATCGCGACGATCACGATGAACAGGAGCACCGACGCGGCCGATGCCGCGCCGAGCCGGTTGTCGGTGAAGCCGACGCCGGTGATGAGCTGCAGCGAGACCTGGGTCGAGATGCCGGGCCCGCCGTTCGTCATCAGGTACACCTGGTCGAAGATCTTCAGGCTCGCGATGATCTGCAGCAGGATGACGAGCGTCGTCGTCCGGCCGAGGAGCGGCAGCGTGATCGACTTGATCTGCTGCCAGCTGGACGCGCCGTCGACGGCGGCGGCCTCGTACAGCTCGCGGGGGATCTCCTGCAGCCCCGCCAGGTACAGCACGAAGTTGAACCCGAGGGTCCACCAGACCGTGGCGATCGCGACGCCGATCATGGCGGTGTTCGGGCTCGCCAGCACACCGGCACCAGGGGTCATCCCGAGCAGGGACTGGACGCTCGCCCACAGGCCGGTGCTCGGCGTGAAGATGAACACCCAGATGAGCGAGATGGTCGCCGACGGCAGGATGAAGGGCAGGAAGAACGCCAGTCGGAAGAACCACTGGCCGCGGTTCATCCGGTTGGTCAGCACGGCGAAGACGAACGCCAGGATGACGAGCGGCGGCGTCGTGTAGAGCGTGAACTGCAAGGTGTGCCAGAGCGACGACCAGAAGTCGGCGCGCCCGAGCATCTCCGCGTAGTTCGCGAACCCGGCGAAGCTGCCGAGGCCCGTGCGGACGGTCGAGGTGTTGAAGAAGCTCGTGACGATCATCCAGATCGTCGGACCGAGCAGGAAGGCCAGGTAGAACAGGCCGAACGGGGCGAGGAAGAGCCAGCCGCTGCGGCCCTGGCCGCGGGTGAGGCTGGTGCGGTAGGTGCGGACTCGACGGGGAGCGGTGGCCGCTCCCGTGGGACGGGTGAGGACTGGTGCTGCAGTCACGTCATCGTGCCTTTCGCGGGGTGTTCACGTCGCCGCTCACAGCGGGCTCGGGGTGTTGAGGTAGGTCGACAGTTGCGACTTGATCGCGCTCATGGCGGCGGCGGGGGAGCTCGAGCCCTGCTGGACGAGTGCGAGCTGTGCGCCGACGGTGTTCTCGAACGTGGAACCGGATCCGCCGTACCAGGCGGCGTCGTCGAACACGGCGGTCTCGGCAGCGGATGCGTAGTTCGACTGCGGCGTGAGCTCCTTGTACGCGGAGCTGTCGTAGGTCGGCAGGTACGCGGGGACGTGGCCGCCCTGCGCCCACGTCATGCTCTGCTCGAGCATCTGCTTGATGAACAGCATCGCCGCCTTCTTCTGCTCCGGCGTGCGGTCCTTCCGCGGCAGGATGAAGGTGTGCGAGTCGGCCTGGGTTGCCGGCTTGTCGAAGAGCTGCGGGATCGGCGCCATGCCGAACTTCAGGCCCTTGATCGACTGCGCCGTGCTGATCTCCCACTCGCCCTGCATGAAGAAGCCGGCCTTGCCGGTGAACATCAGGGTCTGGGCGGTGGCGTAGTCGAGGCCCTTGTTCAGCCAGCCGTTCTTCACCCACTTCTGGGTCATCTCGGTGACCTTCGTGTACGCGTCCTCGTTGACGGTCAGCTTCGCGCCGCCGTCGCTGATGAACGGCGTCGCGCCCTCGATCTGGTTGTACATCGTCCAGAAGAAGCGCCACGGGGTCGCGATCTCGCTGACGTTCGCGACGTTGAGCGCGGTGCCGCCCGTCACCTTCGCGACCGCCGCGAGGGCACTCTCGAACGCCTCCAGCCCGGTGAGGTCCTTGAGCTTGCCGTCACCGTCGAGCAGGCCGGCCTTCTGGCACACGTCAACGTTGTAGAAGAGCACGAAGGGGTGGGTGTCGAGCGGCACGCAGATGTTCTTGCCGTCGGTCTTCTGCGCCGTCCATGCCTTCTGGTTGAAGTCGCTCGCAGCGAGGCCGACGCCGGCGAGGTCGTCGGACGTGATCGGGTCGAGCAGGTCGCCGTCCCAGAGCGGCTTCGCACGCGTCAGGTGGGAGATCGCGACGTCCGGCGGCTTGTTCCCGACGGTGGCGAGTGTGACCTTCGAGTAGTACGGGTTGCCCCACGCGAACGTCGTCGCCTGGAGCGAGCTGGATCCGCCGTGCTGCTTGGCGTACCCGCGTTCCATCTCCTGCATGCGGGCGCCGTCCCCGCCACCGAAGAGGTTCCAGAACACGAGGGTCTCGGGGTTGAGCGCGCTGCCGGCGAGGCCTGCGGCGATCGGGCTGGAGCACGCGGCGAGGGGGAGCACGGTGGCCGCTGCGGCTCCGGCCGCGAGGAGGCTCCGTCGGGTGAAGGCGCCGCCTCGCAGCTGTGGGACGGGTGGGACGGGTCGATTCGGCATGGCATCACTCCATCGGGATGGGCCGGGCTGAGAACACCAGGGCAGGTGCTCCGTGAGCGCTCACATTAGCCCGCGACTCGATGATGCGCCAGCCCTTTCGCACTGCCGTGGATACCGGTAGCGTTACGGATGGGTGAGCGCTCACTTTCGAGTCGGGCCGCCACTGCACGCCTGATGCCCAGCAGATCGAAGGAGATCCATGCCCCGCACACACCTCGTCCTCGACTCCGCGTTCACGGTGGGGCCCGTGCGCCGCCGGCTCTTCGGTGGCTTCGTCGAGCACCTCGGACGCCACGTCTACGACGGCATCCACGAACCCGCGCACGAGAGCGCCGACGAGCACGGCTTCCGCAAGGACGTCATCGAGCTCGTCAAGGAGCTCGGCGTCACCACGATCCGCTACCCCGGCGGCAACTTCGTCTCCGGCTACAAATGGGAGGACGGCGTCGGCCCGGTCGACGAGCGCCCCCGTCGCCTCGACCTCGCCTGGCACTCCACCGAGACGAACGAGGTGGGCCTGCACGAGTTCCAGCAGTGGCTCGACTCGGTCGGCTCCGAGATGATGCTCGCCGTCAACCTCGGCACCCGCGGCACCGAGGCGGCCATCGAGCTGCTCGAGTACGCGAACATCCCCGGCGGGACCGCCCGTTCCGAGGAGCGCAAGCGCAACGGCCGCGAGGAACCGTTCGGCGTCACGATGTGGTGCCTCGGCAACGAGATGGACGGGCCCTGGCAGCTCGGCCACAAGAACGCCGACGACTACGGCAAGCTCGCAGCGATGACGGCGAAGGGCATGCGCCAGATCCAGCCGGACCTCGAGCTCGTCATCTGCGGGTCGTCCGGTGCGTCGATGCCGACGTTCGGTGAGTGGGAGCGCACCGTCCTCGAGCATGCCTACGACGACGTCGACTACATCTCCGCGCACGCGTACTACGAAGAGGGCGACGACCTGCCGACCTTCCTGGCGTCCGGCGTCAACATGGACCGCTTCATCGACACGGTCACCACCGCGGCGGACCACGTCAAGGCGCACAAGAAGTCGGACAAGCGCATCGACATCTCGTTCGACGAGTGGAACGTCTGGTCCATCTCGAAGTGGAACGAGATGCAGAAGGAGTTCACCCTCGACGAGTGGCCGGTCGCACCGCGCCTGCTCGAGGACATCTACACCGTCGCCGATGCCGTCGTGGTCGGCGGGCTGCTCATCTCGCTGCTGCGCCACGCGGACCGTGTCGCATCGGCGTCGATCGCCCAGCTCGTCAACGTGATCGGCCCGATCATGACCGAGCCCGGTGGTGCGGCATGGCGCCAGACCACCTTCTTCCCGTTCTCGCTCACGTCGAGGCTCGCCCACGGCACCTCGCTGCAGGTCATCGCGTCCGGTGACACGGTCGACGGCGGCACGTACGGGCAGGTCCCGGTGGTCGACTCCGCCGCGACGATCGAGGACGGCAAGGCAGCGGTGTTCCTCGTCAACCGTCACCCCTCGGAGAGCACGACGGTCACGATCGACCTGTCGGGGCTGTCCGTCGAGGGCGACGTGCACGCCGAGGGTGTCTGGGACGACGACCTGCACGCGGTCAACGACCTGGCGAACACGTCGCGGGTCGGACTCCGGACGAACGAGACGGCTCGCCGCGAGGGTGACACCGTCACGATCGAGCTCCCCCCGGTGAGCTGGACGGCGCTCTCGATCGGGTAGCGCGCGCTGGCGTGCGCTTCCGCGCGTAGGAAGTCGAAACGCGCGTAGGAGGTCGGATTTTCCGGCCCCCTACGCGCGTTTCCGCTTCCCATGTCGCGCGTGATGGGCAGGAACGCGCGCGCCGCCGGACGGGAGGCTCGGTGCCGGACTGCCACGAGCCTCCCGTCCGGAGCGGGTACCGTCCATGGCATGCGCGGCGTCGGACTGATCGATGAGGCCGGCCGGATGCGGCTGGTCGGCTCCGGCGTGGCCGGAGCGGCCTTCGCCGTCGTGCTCGTGATGCTCCTGGTGTCGCCGTGGGCCGGTGCGACGACGGGGGTGCTCGTCGCCGTCGCGATCCCCGTCGGTGCCGCCGGAGCAGCGATCGGTGCATTCCTGACTGTGCGCTCGTGGCGCCTCGGGGGCGGGTACGAGCGCGTCGTCGCGGTGCAGCGGTGGGTGGCCGAGGGCGAGGTGCCCGCCGGTGTCCCCGCCTCGGTGTGGATCCCGCTCGTCCAGGCCGAGGCCGACAAGCAGGTCGCGGGCTGGGGGAAGATCGTGCTCGCGGTGTGCTGGGGAGCGATGACGTGGTCGATGCGTGACCAGCAGCCGCCCGTGCTGACCGCGATCCTGCTCGCGCTGTGGGCGGGGCTCGCGACGTGGAGCGCGGTGTGGGTGATCCCGCGGGCGCGTGCCGCGCGGGACGTGCTCCGGCGGGGCGTCGCGACGCTCGAGTGACGCGTCGGCCGGATCAGGCCGGCGCCGCCGTGCTCGCGCGTTCGACGAGGTACACCGGTACGAGATCGGTCGCCGCGACCGCCGCCGTCCCTGCGATCTGTCCGAGGAGCGTGCTGACCGCGCGTCGGCCGACCTCGTCGAAGGACTGGTGCACCGTGGTGAGCGGCGGCCAGAACGAGTCGGACTCCGGCGAGTCGTCGAAGCCGACGACACTGAGCGACTCCGGCACCGAGCGACCGACCTCGTGGCATGCGCGGAGGATGCCGAGGGCGGTCTGGTCGTTCGCCGCGAACACCGCGGTGATCTCGGGGCGACGGGCGATCTCGAGCCCGGCGCGGTATCCGGAGGTCGAGCCCCAGTCGCCCTCGAACACGGGCGGGACGGTCCGCCCGGCGTCGGTGAGCGTCGCTTCCCACGCGGCCCGACGCCCTCCAGCGGAGTAGGACATCGCGGGGCCGGCCACGTGCCAGACCGTCTCGTGTCCGAGGTCGAGCAGGTGCTGCGTCGCCAACCGGGCGCCCTGTGCCTGGTCGGTGTCGATCGCCGGGTGGTCGGTGGTGCCGGTCGAGTCGATGACCACGACGGGCACACCGTCGGGCAGGACGACCTCTGCGGTGTCCATCACGTGCGATTCGATGATGATCACCACGCCGTCGACCGCCTGCTCCTGCAGCCGCGAGAACGCCGAGCGGACGCCGTCCTTCGTGCGCGACGCCATCGGGAGCAGCGTGATCGTGAAGTCGGCGGCACCGGCGGCGTCGGCGATCGCCTCGAGCGTGCGCATGTTCCCGAACGACGCGAGTGTGAACATGATCACGCCGATGGTGCGGAAGTGCCCGGAGCGCAGGGCACGAGCCGCTCGGTTCGGGCGGTACCCGAGTGACGTCATCGCCTGCTGGACGCGATCGCGGGTCTCGGGGCTGACGTTGTCGAAGCCCCTGGCGACGCGGGACACCGTCTGCATCGAGACGCCGGCCGCGTCGGCGACCGCTGCCATCGAGGGCGCTCGTCCTCCGGCCGGTGGGGCGGTCGTCATCGCGGGCATCCCTTCACGTCCCTGGTGCGGTTTCGGTCACGATTCTGTCACGCGGTTGCATGTTGACGTTGCCATGCTATCTTCGACCACGATGTTGACGTCAACATCAGGTCGCATCGCCGCGAACGCGATGTCGACGCGAGACGAAGGAGTCCCATGACAACGCTCGAGCAGGCCAGGTCGGCCGCCCGGTCCGGGCCACGTCGGCAGCGCGCCCGGTGGACCGGCTGGATGTTCGTCGGCCCGTTCGTGGTCGTGCTGACCGCGATGCTCATCGTGCCCATCGGCTACGCGCTCTGGCTCAGCCTCTTCCGCGACCAGCTCGTCGGTGGCAACCAGTTCGTCGGCCTGGCGAACTACCTGCAGCTGCTGCAGGACGCCAAGTTCTGGACCGGCTTCGGCCGGGTCGCCCTGTTCCTCGTCGTGCAGGTCCCGATCATGCTCTTCGTCGCGCTCGTCGCCGCACTCGCGCTCGACAGTGCGCGGCTCTGGGCATCGTCGTTCTTCCGCATCGCGATCTTCCTGCCGTACGCGGTCCCCGGTGTCGTCGCCGCACTCATCTGGGGCTTCATCTACGGCAACCAGTTCGGTCTGACCGGGTCGATCAACGGCGCGCTCGGCATCGACCTGCTCCAGCCGTTCAGCCCCGACTGGGTCCTGGCGTCGATCGGCAACATCGTCACGTGGGAGTTCGTCGGCTACAACATGCTGATCTTCTACGCCGCACTCCGCGTGGTCCCGACCGACCTGTACGAAGCCGCCGAGATCGACGGCGCCGGCCCGTTCCGCACCGTCTGGTCCATCAAGATCCCGGCGCTCCGCGGATCCATCGTCATCGCCACGATCTTCTCGATCATCGGCAGCTTCCAGCTCTTCAACGAGCCGAACCTCCTGAAGACCCTCGCCCCGAACGTCATCGGCAGCGCCTTCACCCCGAACATGTACGCCTACTCGCTGTCCTTCAGCGGCCAGCAGTTCAACTACTCCGCCACCGTCGCCATCGTCATGGGCGTCATCACCGCCGTGATCGCCTACGTCGTGCAGGTCCGCGGAACCCGAGCGGAGAACCGATGAGCGCCGTCGACACCCAGCCCCCGACCGTGACGGAGGCGGTGACCACCCGCGGACGCAGCGGGGCGGGCCGTACCCGTGCCTCCCGTCCGACGGCCCCGAAGGGCCGCGGTCCCCGCGCACGCAAGTCGCCGCTCCTGCTCGTGGTGATGGTCGTCATCACCGTCTACTCGCTGCTGCCGCTGTTCTACCTCGTGGTGAACGCGACGAAGTCGCAGGCCGACCTGCTCTCGACGTTCGGCCTGTGGTTCGGCCCGGACTTCTCGCTCTTCCAGAACATCGGCGAGACGCTCACCTACGACAACGGCATCTACCTGCAGTGGCTCGGCAACACCGTGCTCTACGTGGTCGTCGGTGCGGGCGGTGCGACCCTGCTCGCGACCGTCGCGGGCTACGGCATGGCGAAGTTCCGGTTCCCCGGACGGCGCGCGGTCTTCGCGATCGTCCTCGGTGCCATCGCGATCCCCGGCACCGCCCTCGCTGTCCCGACGTTCCTGCTCTTCTCGGCCGTCGGCCTGACGAACACCCCGTGGGCGATCATCCTGCCCTCGCTCATCAGCCCGTTCGGCATGTACCTCATCTGGACCTACGCGGTCGACGCGGTCCCGACCGAGGTCATCGAGGCGGCCCGCATGGACGGCGCCGGCGAGTTCCGGATCTTCTTCACCATCGCCCTGCGACTCCTCGCACCCGGTGTCGTGACGGTCCTCCTGTTCGCCGTCGTCGCGACCTGGAACAACTACTTCCTGCCCCTGATCATGCTCAGCGACCCGAGGCTCTACCCGCTCACGGTCGGCCTGAACCAGTGGAGCGCCCAGGCCGTCGGGGTCTCCGCGCACCCGATCTACAACCTCGTCGTCACCGGATCGCTGCTCACGATCATCCCGATCGTGATCGCGTTCCTCTTCCTCCAGCGCTCCTGGCAGTCCGGCCTCGCAGCCGGGTCCGTCAAGGCCTGACCCGCACCCCAGCAGCACACCCCATCACGAAGAAGTGGAAGGCACACCCGAATGAACAAGCGACTCCGGCGCGGCCTCAGCGCCCTCGCCATCGGCGTCACGGCGACGATCGCCCTGGCCGCCTGCGCCTCCGGCGGCTCGTCGTCCGGCGGCTCGTCCGACGACATGACCAAGGCCCTCGAGAAGGGTGGGACGCTCACCTACTGGTCGTGGACCCCGTCCGCCGAGGCCCAGGTCGCCGCGTTCGAGAAGGCGTACCCGAAGGTCAAGGTCAAGCTCGTCAACGCCGGCACCGGCAACGACCAGTACACGAAGCTCCAGAACACGATCAAGGCCGGTTCCGGTGCCCCCGACGTCGCGCAGATCGAGTACTTCGCACTGCCGCAGTTCGCCCTCGCCGACTCGCTCGTCGACCTGAAGTCCTACGGCTTCGACTCGCTCGAGAGCAAGTACGGCGCCGGCACCTGGCAGTCGGTCGACCTCGACGGCAAGGTCTACGGCCTGCCGCAGGACTCCGGCCCCATGGCGATGTTCTACAACAAGAAGACCTTCGACGAGGCCGGCATCACCACGCCGCCGAAGACCTGGGACGAGTACGTCGCGGACGCCGAGAAGATCCACGCGTCGAACCCGAACGCCTACATCGCCGCGGACAGCGGAGACGCCGGCTTCACCACGTCGATGATCTGGCAGGCCGGCGGCCGTCCGTTCGAGGTCAAGGGCACCGACGTCTCGGTGAACCTGCAGGACGAGGGCACCAAGAAGTGGACCTCCACCTGGAACCAGCTCGTCGAGAAGGGCCTGCTCTCGCAGACGCCCGGCTGGACCGACGACTGGTACAAGCAGCTCGGCAACGGTGAGATCGCGACGATGGTCACGGGTGCCTGGATGCCCGGCGTGCTCGAGTCGAGCGTCAAGGACGGCAGCGGCAACTGGCGTGTCGCCCCGATCCCGACCTACGACGGCTCGTCCGACGTCACCTCGAACAACGGTGGATCCGCCGAGGTCGTCATGAAGCAGTCGAAGAACCCGGCGCTCGCCGCCGGCTTCCTGAAGTGGCTGAACTCCTCGCAGGACTCGATCGACGTGTTCCTCAAGTCCGGCGGGTTCCCGTCCACCAAGGCGCAGCTCAGCTCGTCGTCCTTCACGGCCGAGAAGCCGGAGTACTTCGGCGGCGAGGCGATCAACGAGACCCTGTCGAAGGCGTCCTCCGACGTCGCCGAGGGCTGGCAGTACCTGCCGTTCCAGGTCTACGCGAACAGCGTCTACGCGGACACGGTGGGTCAGGCCTACCAGAACAAGACGGACCTGAACGCCGGGCTCGAGGCATGGCAGAAGGCCATCGTGAAGTACGGCAACGAGCAGGGCTTCAAGGTCACCAGCAAGTAGGACCGACCACCACCCCGGGGGGGGGGGGGGGGGGGGGGGGGGGGGGGGGCGGCCCGGGGGGGGGGGGGGGCGGCCCCCCCCCCCACCAGAGCGCGCCCCACCCGCAAAAAGAAACGACGCCCGC
>NZ_JBIVCR010000008.1:0-42245 GCF_044746705.1 Curtobacterium sp. NPDC090217
AAACGCCTCGACGCGATGACTCCCGCCGAAGCACTCAAACAACTACTCTCACGACCAACAGAAACAGGTGTTGCAACCACCACCTGAATCCACCCAGCGACTCTGTCGCTCCTTGCACGCGCAACCACCTCGCGCCGCCCCGAGCGCAAGCCCGCGCAACCACCTCGCGCGCCCGCGCCCGCGCCCCCTCAGCCCGCGACGCCGTCCCAGTCCGCGTACGGGTCCCACCCGGTCGTCGGGACGGCGACACCGTCGCGGACGAGGTCGGCCGCGCCGCGCTCCAGCACGACACCGATCCGCCGGAACCCCCCGGGCAACACGGCGTCCGCCGGGAACGTCGCGAGCAGCCCGTGATCCTCGCCCCCGTGCAACGCCACGTCGTCGAGCGCCGCGGAGATCTCCAGCGTCACCCGACTCGACCGTGCAAGTCGCCCGGCGTCGATCGCGAGCCCGTCCGACAGGTCGAGCATCGCCGTCGCACCGGCAGCGGCAGCGAGCGGCCCGTCGACGATCGGCGGCACCGGTCGGCGCTGGCGCCCGACGTCCGGGTCCTCGTCGAGTCCGGCGGCGACCACCGCGGCCCGCGACGGCTCACCGTGCGCGTCGACACCGGACCGGAACAGCCGAGCGAGCCCCCGCGCCGCGCGACCGAGCTCACCCGACACGGCCAGCACGTCGCCGACGCGCGCCCCCGACCGCAGCACCGGAGCACGGTCCTGCAGGTCGCCGAAGGCGGTCACGGCGACCGTGAACGCCGATGACGTGGACAGGTCTCCCCCGACGACCCCGCACCCGGGAGCGAGCGCGTCGACCGCGAGCCGGAACCCGTCCGCGATGCCCTCGAGCACCGCGACGGGCGTGTCCTGCGGTGCGGCGATCGCGACGACCAGTCCAGAGGGCACCGCACCCATCGCGGCGACGTCCGAGAGGTTCGTCGCCGCGGCCTTCCACCCGACGTCCGACGGCGACGACCACGCCCACCGGAAGTCCGGACCGTGCACCATCATGTCGGTCGTCACGACGAACCGGCCGTCGGGAGCCGCCACCACGGCGCAGTCGTCCCCCGGCCCGACGAGCGGCGACCCCTGCGGAAGCCGCGACGTCACCCGGTCGAGCACGACGAGTTCACCGAGCTCCCCGACGGTCGGTCCGGTCCAGGGGTCGTCCTTCGCGTCCACACGAGAACGGTAGCCTGGACTCTCGATGGACACTGTGCGCCGCCCCCTGCGGATCCTCGCCGGACTCGGCGTCGTGGTCGCCCTCGCCGCCGGACTGACCGGGTGCACGAACGCCGTCACCATGACCGCAGCTCCGTCGGCGAACGCCGCCGCGTGTGCAGCCGCCCAGGTCCGCCTGCCGGACGCGGTCGACACGAAGTACCAGCTCCGCAACACGAACGCCCAGTCCACCGCTGCGTGGGGCGATCCCTCAGCGGCGCTCTACCACTGCGGTGTCGCGGTCCCGACGGTCTCCGACCTGCCGTGCTTCTCGAAGGGGTCGGTCGACTGGATCCGCGACGACGAGGGGAAGCAGATCGTCTACACGACGTTCGGGCGTGACCCCGCGGTGCAGGTCGTCATCGACTCCACGAAGACCACGGACCAGGTCCTGCAGGACATCGGCAACGCCGTCGAGACGCTGCCGAAGGACGGGCACGAGTGCCTCGACCCGTCCGACGTGCAGGGCTGACGCGACCCACCACCGGACGGGAGGCTCGTGGCGGGCCCGCCACGAGCCTCCCGTCCGCCATGGCGTGCGTTCCTACCCATCGCGCCCGCAGTAGGAAGCCGAATCGCGCGTAGGTGGCCGGAACGAACGACTTCCTACGCGCGGATCGGCACCCTACGCGCGGAAGGGCCCACCACGCGCGGTGCGACCGCGTCAGCGGACGGCGGCGCGACCCAGCTCGATGAGTTCGGCGACGAGCTCCGGGTAGCTGACCCCGGTGGCCGCCCAGCAGCGCGGGTACATCGAGAACGGGGTGAAGCCCGGCATCGTGTTGACCTCGTTCACGACGAAACCGTCGTCGGTCAGGAAGCAGTCGACGCGGGCGAGTCCGGAGCCGCCGATCGCCTCGAAGGCGCGGGCACCGATGGAGCGGATCTCGTCGGTCTCGGCCTCGGTCAGCGGTGCCGGGCAGAGGAGCTGCTCGTCCCCGCCGAGGTACTTCGCGGCGAAGTCGTAGAAGCCGTCCTCGGCGACGACGATCTCGCCGGGCAGGCTCGTGCGCGGCGTGCCGTCACGACCCTCGAGGACGGCGACCTCGACCTCGCGACCGACGACGCGGGGCTCGACGATGACCTTGCTGTCGTGCTCGAACGCCAGGTGCATCGCCGCGGCCAGCTGGTCCGGCCCGTCGACCCGGGACACACCCATGCTCGAACCGGCCCGGGCGGGCTTCACGAAGAGCGGCCAGCCGTGCGCCGCGATCGTCTCGGCGACCCCGAGTTCGTCGGCCTGCCACTGCCGACGGAGCACCGTCGTCCACGGGGCCACGCGGAGCCCGGCGTGCTCGAGGACGGCCTTCGCGACGTGCTTGTCCATCGCGAGCGCACTCGCCAGGACGCCGTCCCCGGCGTACGGCAGCCCGGCGATCTCGAGCATGCCCTGGACGGTGCCGTCCTCGCCGAACGGACCGTGCAGGATCGGGAAGACGATGTCGACGGGGATCGTGGTGACGGTGCCGTCCTGGTGCTCGACGGTCAGCTGCCGCGGCTCGGCGGCGCTCGGGAACCGGACGCGCGTGCCGTTGTCCGGCACCGTCGGAAGGTGCTCGCCGACGAGGGCCCACTGCTCCGGGTCGTCCGGCTGCAGCGTGAAGGCACCGTCCTTGGTGATCCCGACCGGGACGATCTCGTACGCGGTGCGGTCGACCGCGTCCATGATCCCGCCGGCGGTCACGCAGCTGATCTCGTGTTCGCTCGACCGGCCGCCGAACAGGACGACGACGGTGGTGCTGCTGGTGGGCATGGGCGCTCCTGGTTGCAGAGTGGCCGGACCGGTCACTCGCCCTGGGGCTCGTCGGTCTCGGTGAGGTGCGGCGCGATGTTGCGCGGATCGAGCCTACCGGCGAGGACCTCGCCGACCTGCCCGACGATGGGCATGTCGACGCCGTTCGCCCGCGCGAGTTCGAGGATCGGCGCGACGGACGCCAGCCCCTCCGCGGTCTGGTTCATCTGCCGGACGACCTCGTCGAAGCGGTACCCCTGGCCGAGCAGGCGCCCGGCGGTGTTGTTCCGCGACAGCGGCGACTGGCACGTCGCGATGAGGTCGCCGAGTCCCGCGAGACCGGACAGCGTCGAGGGCTGGGCACCGAGCGACACGGCGAACTCCGTCATCTCCGCGAGCCCGCGGGTGATGATCGACGCCTTCGTGTTCTCGCCGTAGCCGACGCCGTCCACGATGCCGATCGCGACGGCGATGAGGTTCTTCAGCACCCCGCCGAACTCGGTGCCGATGACGTCCGTGTTGATGAACGACCGGAAGTAGGGGTTGGTCGCGACCGCAGCCACCGCACTGGCGGTGTCGGCACTCGTCGAGGACACCACGGCCGCGGTCGGCTGCCGTCGCGCGATCTCGAGCGCCAGGTTCGGACCACTGGCCACCGCGATGCGGTCCTGGTCGATCTCGAGTCCCTGGAGCAGGACCTCGCTCATCCGGAGACCCGTGGCCTTCTCGACGCCCTTCATCAGGCTGACGACGGGGACGTCAGCCGGGAGCAGTTCGCGGATGGCCTCCAGGTTCGACCGCAGCGTCTGCGACGGCACGGAGACGTAGACCTGCTGCGCGCCCTGCAGCACGGCGGCCAACGAGGTCGACGCGGTCAACGTGCGCGGCAGGTTGATGCCGGGCAGGTAGTCCGAGTTGCGCTTGGTCTCGGTGATCTCTCGGGCGACCTCGGGTCGACGCGCCCAGACGACGGTCTCGGCGCCGCCCTCGGCGAGGACCTTCGCGAACGTGGTCCCCCAGCTGCCGGCACCGATGACCGCCACGCGGGGCTTGTCCGTGGACTGCATGACGACGCGGATCGCGGCGGTGTCGACCGCGCCACGTGCGGCAGCCGTGGGATCCGGGTGGTCGTCGTGCGGGCGGAGGCCTGGTGCGCCGGCACGCGTGCCGGTGCTGGGTGCGTCACTCAAACTTGCCGGTTTCCTTCTGGTTCTTCGTCGACGGGTCCCACCGGGTCGCCGGTGCCTGCTCGCCACGGAGTTGCTCGACGAGCTCGGTGATGCGGTCCATCAGGACGGCGGTCGCCTCGGTGAGCAGCTGCTGGTCGATCGGGCGTCCGCGGAACGCCGACAGGTCGACGGGGTCGCCGAACACGACGTCCACGCGCGACGGCGGGAACAGCCGGAGCTTGTTCGAGTACCGCGCCATGATCTGCTGCGTGCCCCAGTGCGCCATCGGGATGAGCGGCACGTCGTTCTCGAGCGCGATCCGCACCGCGCCGGTCTTGCCGCGCATCGGCCACAGGTCGGGGTCGCGCGTCAGCGTCCCCTCCGGGTAGACGATCACGGCGCCACCGCGCTCCATGAGGGACCGGCCGCCGCCGAGGGGATCGCTGATGCGGGTTCGACCAGACCGCTCGACCGGGATCTGCCCCATGCCGCTCATGAGCTTGCCGAACACGGGGACGCGGAACAGCGACGCCTTCGCCAGGAATCGCGGCTGCCGGCGGCTGAGGTACACCGCGGTGCCCACGACGAGCGGATCGATGTTCGTGTAGTGGTTCGGCGCGAGGACGAACGCGCCCTGCTCCGGCAACCGGTTCCGGCCGTGCCAGTGGTAGCGCGCGGTGAACCGGAAAGTCGGGATCACGAAGAACGCGGTGATCCGGAACGCCAGGTTGAGGTCACCACGCTTCCACCGACGGCCGGGGTTCGGCAGGCCGGTGGTCACACGGTCGAGGTCGCGGCCGGGCGTGCCGTCGGGTGCGCCGCGGTCGCCGCCGGCCACGCCACGGTCGTTGCCCGCGGGCGCACCGCGGTGGTCGTCAGCCATCTCAGCCAGCGAAGTCGAAGTCCGCCCCGAGCTTGCGCAGCTTCGGGATGAAGTGCTCGTACCCGCGGCTGATGATGCCGACGTTCGTGATGTGCGACTCCCCCTCGGCGGTCAGTGCCGCGATGAGGTGGCTGAAGCCGCCGCGGAGGTCCGGGACACGCACGTTCGCGCCGTGCAGCTTCGTCGGGCCGGTGATCACCGCTGCCTGCTCGAAGGGACGACGGGCGACCCGGCGGTCGTGCCCGGGGAGCCCTTCCTTGTGCACGACGATGTCGGCACCCATCTCGTTGAGGGCCTCGGTGAAGCCGAAGCGGTTCTCGTAGACGGTCTCGTGCACGATGCTCTGGCCGTCGGCCTGCGTCAGCGCGACGACGAGCGGCTGCTGCCAGTCCGTCATGAAGCCGGGGTGCACGTCGGTCTCGATGACGACGGGCTTGAGGACCTCGAGCTCCCGGTAGAACCGGATGCCGTCCTCCTGGATGTCGAACCCGCCGCCGACCTTCCGGAAGACGTTGAGGAACGTCATGAGCTCCTGCTGCTTCGCGCCCTCGACGAAGATGTCGCCGTTGGTCGCGAGTGCGGCGGAGGCCCAGCTCGCTGCCTCGTTGCGGTCGTTGATCGCGCGGTGGGTGTAGCCGCGGAGCGACTCGACGCCCTCGATGAAGATCGTGCGGCTCGGCTCGACCGTGATGATCGCGCCCATCTTCTGCAGGATCGCGATGAGGTCCATGATCTCGGGCTCGATCGCGGCGTTCCGGAGCTCGGTCGTGCCGTCGGCGAGCACCGACGACAGCAGGACCTGCTCGGTCGCACCGACGCTCGGGTACGGCAGCTCGATGTTCGCGCCCTTGAGGCCGTTCGGCGCCGTGATGTGGATGCCGGAGACCTGCTTGTCGACGACCGCACCCATGGCGCGCAGCGCGTCGAGGTGGAAGTCGATCGGGCGGTCGCCGATGCGGCAGCCACCGAGGTCGGGGATGAACGCCTCGCCGAGCTTGTGCAGCAGCGGGCCGCAGAACAGGATCGGGATGCGGCTCGACCCGGCGTGCGCGTCGATCTCGGCGAAGTGCGCCGACTCGACGTTCGACGGGTCGAGGATGAGCTCGCCTCGTGCAGGATCCGTGATGCGCACACCGTGCACCTCGAGCAGCGCGCGGACGACCTTGACGTCGGAGATGTCCGGGACGTCCTTGAGGATCGACGGGGTGTCGCCGAGCAGGGAGGCCACCATGGCCTTCGTCGCGAGGTTCTTCGCGCCGCGGACCTCGATGCGTCCGACCAGCGGCTTGCCGCCGCGGATGACGATCTCGTCCGACTTCAACCCGACGCGTGCCCCAGCTGCTGCTGCGTCCTGTACGAGAGAGTTCACTACTTCACCGGCAATGTTTTCGGCCGCCAGTTTCCACGGCGGGATTCGAACTCCGTGATCGAGGTCTCGTCACGGAGGGTGAGCCCGATGTCGTCGAGCCCTTCCATCAACCGCCAACGAGTGTAAGCGTCGATCTCGAATGCCACGTCCACATCGCCCAGCGACACGCGCTGCGCCGCGAGGTCCACGGTCGCCTCGATGCCCGGGTTCGCCTCGATGGCGGCCCACAGGCGCTCGACTTCCGGTTCGGTCACGATTGCGGTGACCAGGCCCTGCTTGCCCGCGTTGCCCTTGAAGATGTCCGCGAACCGGGGCGAGATGACGACCCGGAAGCCGAAGTCGCGGAGTGCCCATACGGCGTGCTCGCGCGACGACCCGGTGCCGAAGTCGGGACCGGCGACGAGCACCTTCGCGCGGTCGAAGGGCTCCTGGTTCAGCACGAACGACGGGTCCTGGCGCCACCCGGAGAACAACGCGTCCTCGAAGCCGGTCTTGGTGACGCGCTTGAGGTACACGGCGGGGATGATCTGGTCGGTGTCGACGTTCGACCGCTTCAGCGGTGCGGCGATCCCGGTGACGGTGCCGATCTTCTCCATCAGACTGCCCCTTCCAGAGCGGTTGCTGCTTCGGTTTCCAGGTCCCACGGACTCGACAGCGTCCCGCGGACGGCGGTGGCGGCTGCGACGAGCGGCGACACGAGGTGGGTTCGGCCGCCCTTGCCCTGACGTCCCTCGAAGTTGCGGTTCGAGGTCGACGCGCAGCGCTCCCCCGGCGCGAGCTGGTCGGGGTTCATGCCGAGGCACATCGAGCAACCGGCGAAGCGCCACTCGGCCCCGAAGTCGGTGAAGACCTTGTCGAGCCCCTCGGCCTCGGCCTCGAGCCGGACCCGTGCGGAGCCGGGCACCACCATGACGCGGACGCCCTCGGCCTTGGTGCGCCCCTTGATGACGGACGCGAACGCGCGGAGGTCCTCGATGCGCGAGTTCGTGCACGAGCCCATGAAGACCGCGTCGACGGCGATGTCCTTCATCGGCGTGCCCGCGGTGATGTCCATGTACTCCAGCGCGCGCTGTGCCGCTGCCTGGTCGTTGGGGTCGGTGTAGTCGGCTGGGTCGGGCACGGACTCGGAGAGCGAGACGCCCTGGCCCGGGTTCGTTCCCCAGGTGACGAAGGGCTCGAGCGCGTCGGCGTCGATGAACACCTCGGCGTCGAACACCGCGTCGTCGTCGGTGTTCAGCGTGTCCCAGTACGCGACGGCCTCGTCCCAGTCGGCACCGGTCGGGGCGTGGTCGCGGCCCTGCACGTAGTCGTAGGTGGTCTGGTCGGGACCGACCATGCCGGCGCGGGCACCCGCTTCGATCGACATGTTGCAGATCGTCATGCGCCCCTCCATCGAGAGCGCCCGGATCGCCGAACCGCGGTACTCGAGCACGTAGCCCTGTCCGCCGCCGGTTCCGATCTTCGCGATGACCGCGAGGATGATGTCCTTCGCCGTCACGCCGGGGCGCAGGGTGCCCTCGACGGTGATGGCCATCGTCTTGAAGGGCTTCAGCGGCAGCGTCTGCGTGGCGAGCACGTGCTCGACCTCGCTCGTCCCGATGCCGAACGCCATCGCGCCGAACGCACCGTGCGTCGAGGTGTGCGAGTCGCCGCAGACCACCGTGATGCCCGGCATCGTCAGGCCGAGCTGCGGGCCCACGACGTGCACGATGCCCTGCTCCTTGTCGCCGAGCGAGTGCAGGCGGACGCCGAACTCCGCGCAGTTACGGCGGAGCGTCTCGATCTGGGTGCGGCTCGTCGGGTCGGCGATGGGCCGGTCGATCGCGAGCGTCGGGGTGTTGTGGTCCTCCGTCGCGATCGTCAGGTCGAGGCGGCGCACCGGGCGGCCGGCCTGGCGGAGACCGTCGAAGGCCTGAGGGCTCGTGACCTCGTGCACGAGGTGGAGGTCGATGTAGAGGAGGTCGGGGTTGCCGTCCTCGCCCTTGACCACGACGTGGTCGTCCCAGACCTTCTCGGCGAGTGTCCTACCCATGACCTCGACCCTTCCGTTCGCATCGGTTCGATGCCGCTGACGCGGCGCGATCCGGCGAGTCTAGCACTGGTATACCAACGCGTCCGACGCCGGTGCAGCCCGCATCGCGGCCGGTTTCCGGCCGGACTGGAGGCTCGACTCGCGTTCTCCGACACCTGTCGCGGTGGGAGAATGGCCGGGACATGACGACTCCGACGCACTCCGCCCGCACGGTCAACCTCGAGGGCGCGACGCGCGCCGCGATCGCGGGCGCCGCTCCCCTCGCACTGCTCATCGCCCTCGGGATGCCGGGCTACGCAGCCTTCGCGATGTTCGCGGGGTTCACCGCGATCTTCGGCGCCACGGAGCCGTACCGGCAGCGCGCCGTGACCACGGGAATCGCAGGGGGACTGCAGGCCCTGTGCATGTTCGCAGGGATCGCGGTCTCGATCGTCGGTGCACCCCTCTGGTTGCAGGCCGTCGGGCTGGTCGTCGTGCTCGTCGTCGCGGTCTGCACGCTGAGCACGCTCCGGTCGATCCCGGCGCAGCCGATCTTCCCGACGTTCGCGTTCCTGGTGTCCTCGCTCGTGCCGCTGCGGCCGTCGGACCTGCCGCTCGTCGCGACGATCATCGTGTGCTCCGTCGCGTGGGCGTGGCTCGTCGCGATGTCCGGGTTCGTCATCCGCCGCGTGTGGCACCCGCGCGCGCCGCACCGCTTCCGGCCGCTCGCGCCGATGAAGGAACGGGGCTTCGGGATCCTCAGCACCCCCGCACTGTGGGAGACCGTCGCGCTCAACGTCGTCGGGGCCCTCGTCGCCGGTGCCATCGCGGAGACCATCCCGGGGCTCGGGCACCCGTACTGGGCGGTGATCGCCGTCGTGTCGACGCTCCCGGCCATCCGGCAACGGCACACCGTCCTCCGGGCGTTCCAGCGCTTCATCGGCACGATCGGGGGCACGGTGATCGCGGTCGGGATCCTGCTCCTCGAACCCGGAGCGTGGTGGATCGTGCTCATCGCGGTCGTCGGACAGTTCTTCGCGGAGATCTTCGTCGCGCGGAACTACGCGGTCTGCCTGCTGTTCCTCACGCCGCTCGCGCTCGCTGTCTCCTGGTTGAGCCTCCCCGAGGCGCCGGAGCTCCTCGCCCTGGACCGCGTCGCACAGACGACGCTCGGAGCACTGGTGAGCGTCGCGCTGCTGTTCGTCGGACGCGCGATCGAACGGCGCCGCGGTCGAGCCCTCGGCGCGACGACCTCGATCCGCACGGTCTGACCGGGCGGACGCGTCGGCGGCTGTCGGCGGCGCCCGGCAGGATCGACACATGGACGACTACCGACTCGTCGCCGGGCCGCCGCCGCTCGACGACTACCTCCGCCTCCGCCGCGACTCCGGACTGACCCCGGTCCGGGCCGACCAGGGCGCCGGCGCGATCAGCGGGAGCTGGTCAGCCTGCCACGTGGTCGACGCGGCTGGAACGCCGGTCGCGATGGGTCGCGTGCTGGGCGACGGCGGCTGGTACTTCCACATCGCGGACGTCGCCACCGATCCGGCGCACCAGCGGCGCGGTCTCGGTCGGCGCGTGCTCGAGTGGCTCATCGCGGACATCCGGTCGCGGGCACCGGAGGGCGCCTACGTGTCGCTCATCGGGGACCCGCCCGGGCAGCGGCTGTACCGCTCGCTCGGGCTCGACGACGTCGCGCCGAGCCTCGGGATGGCCGCCGTCCTGCGGTAGCCGGGACAGCCGTCAGTCGGGCCGGACGTCAGGCGGGCTGGACGTCAGTCCGGCTGGACGTTCCAGGAGTCGATGACCGGACGCCCGTGCTCGTACCCCAGCGTGCTGACGGACGCGGTCCCGAGCTTCAGCACGGCACCGTCCTGCGGCGCGAGCCGGATCCACGCGGCGCCGATCGCGCGGAGCACGTGCCCGTGGGCGATGAAGACGGCGTCCTGCCCCTCCGCGAGCACCGGACGCGCTCGGTCGAGCACGCGCTCAGCCCGGACACGGACCTCGGCGGCGTTCTCACCCGGTGTGTCCCCTGCGGGCACGCCGTCGGTCCAGAGGTCCCACGGCCCGTGCCGGAGCACCTTGATCTGCGGTGTCGTGAGGCCCTCGTACGCGCCGTAGTCCCACTCGTACAGGTCCTCGTCGACCTCGGGGTCCACGCCGATGAGTGCAGCGGTGTCCCGGGCACGCTGCAGCGGGCTCGACAGCGCGAGCGCGAAGTCGCGGTCCGCGAGGTACCGGCCGGCACGCTTCGCCTGCTCGACCCCGTTCTCGGTGAGCGGGATGTCGGTGCGGCCGGTGTGCTGCCCGCTCTTCGACCACTCCGTCTCTCCGTGACGGACGAGGACGAGTTCGCCGGGGCGTTCCGAGGTCATGTGTTCCTTCCGAGCAAGAGGCCGAGCGCGGCTGCGCCGACCGAGACGACGAGCATGCCGAGGCCGTTCAGGACGGCGAGCCGGGTCTTGCCGGATCGGAGGAGCTGCACGGTCTCGACACTCGCCGTCGAGAACGTCGTGTACCCACCCATCATGCCCGTGCCGAGGATGGCGACCGCCGGGAGCGGGAGCGTCCCGGCCTGCCCGAGTCCCGTCAGGAGCCCGAGGACCAGCGACCCGGAGACGTTGATGACGAGCGTACCGAGCGGGAAGCCGCTGACCCTGGCCTTCACGAGCCCGTCGAGCAGGAAGCGGAGCGCCGCCCCGACTCCCCCGCCGACGGCGACGAGCAGCAGTTCGAGCGCGCTCACCGGGTGGCTCCCCGTGGCCGCAGCAGCGTCGACACCCAGAGCCCGGCGACCACGGCGAGCAGTCCCAGCACGACCGTGAGCAGCGCGTACCCGCTCCCAGCACCCCACCGTCCGTCCCCGAGCAGCTGCGCGGTGTCGTCGGCGAGCGTGCTGTACGTCGTGAACCCGCCGAGCACCCCTGTGCCGACGAAGAGCCGCAGGCGCCGACGCCGACCGACGTCCGGCCCGCGGTGCGCCAACGCCTCGAGCAGCAGCCCGATGCAGAACGCCCCGACGACGTTGATGGCGAGGATCGTCCAGCTGATCCCGTCGACGGCGGGGACGAGGTCGGCCAGCACGGCGCGGAACGCGGTCCCGATCGCCCCGCCGAGCGCCACGACGCCGAGGTACCCCCAGCGCAGGTGTGGCGGCCGCTCGGGTCTGGTGTCGGACTCCTCGACCTCGACGTCCGGGTCGATCGGGATGTTCCCGGAGTCGGTGAGGTGCCGTCGGGGTTCGTCGTGCACGGAGGTGCTCCTATCGCCGAGCACGCCGGAGGTCGTCCGCGCGTGCGGTGTTCTCGGGATAGGGACCGTTGGTGACCGATCGGTCACGGTTGGGTCCGGCAGGCCCCACTGCCGGGTCAGACGACTCCCCCACCTTACCGGGACTCCGCAACACGCCTCCTGCTCGGACGAACCTGGACCACCGCCAGCCGGACGTCCTACGCTCGGGCACAGACGGCACCCGGCCGCACGACGGAGAGGGACGCACATGAGCATCAACGACGACGACATCACCACGGATCCCCAGAGCGCGGGCGAAGGCCCCGCTGACGGCGGCGCCAACCCGAACGGACATGACGGCGGTGCCGACGGCTCCGCAGACGCCGGCGAAGGCCCGGCCGACGGCGGCGCCAACCCGAACGGACACGACGGCGGTGCCGACGGCTCCGCAGACGCCGGCGAAGGCCCGGCCGACGGCGGCGCCAACCCGAACGGACACGACGGCGGCGCGGACGGCTCCGCGTGAGCCGAGGACCGGAGACGACGGAGACGGCGCGCGCCCTCGAGCGGTGCATCGCCGTCCCCGTCGCCCGGTTCGCCGACGAGTACTGGGGTCGCCGCGCGCTCCTGAGCAGCGCCGCTGACCTCGGCTCGACGTTCGTCGACCTGTTCTCCTCCGAAGCCGCCGACGAGCTGCTCTCGCTCCGAGGACTCCGGACGCCGTTCATCCGGATGGCGAAGGACGGCACCGTGCTCCCGCAGAGCGCCTTCACCGCACCCGGTGGCTACGGCGCCGAGGTCGGCGACCAGGTCAGCTCCGAGAAGGTCCTCGCCGAGTTCGCTGCCGGCTCGACGATCGTCCTGCAGGGCCTCCACCGCACGTGGCCGCCGATCCAGGAGTTCACGCGACGGCTCGTCGCGGAGCTCGGGCATCCCGCGCAGGTCAACGCTTACATCACGCCGGCGTCGTCGCGCGGCTTCGACCCGCACTACGACGTGCACGACGTGTTCGTCCTGCAGATCGCCGGGGCGAAGCGCTGGGTGATCCACGAGCCCGTGCACGAGCTCCCGTTCGCCGACGAACCGTGGAGCGACCGACGCGACGAGGTCGCCGCGCGGGCAGCAGGGGCACCCGCGATCGACACCGTGCTCCGTCCAGGTGACGCGCTCTACCTCCCTCGCGGTTGGCTGCACTCCGCGACCGCACTCGGCGGCACGACGATCCACCTGACGATCGGCATCCCCGCCGTCACCCGGGCCGACCTCGCGCGGGACCTCATCACCCGTGCGCTCCGATCGGACCGACTCCGCGCATCGCTGCCCCTCGGTGTCGACCTCGGCGACCCGGACCAGATCGCGACGGACGTCCGCGCCGCTGCCGAGGACCTCATCGGGTTCCTCGAGTCGGCGTCGGTCGGCTCGGCCGTCGACGAGGTCGCGCACACCGTCGGGTCGCGGTTCCGTCGCTCCACCCGTCCGGAGCCGGTCCGCCCGCTGCAGACGGTCGACCTCCTCGGCACGCTCTCGGCCGGCGATCGGGTCCGGTGGCGCGAGGGACTCCGCGCCGACGTCCGCGACGAGGGCGAGCGCGTGGCCGTCGTCCTGCCGACGACGACGATCCGCCTGCCGGCATCGTGTGGTCAGGCCGTGCGCGCGCTGCACGCCGGAGGGACGCACGCCGTCGGGTCCCTGCCGGGCCTCGACGAGGACGACGCCGTCGTCGTGGTCCGTCGGCTCCTCCGGGAGGGCGTGCTGGTACCGGCGTCGTGACCGAGTGGCGACGCACGGGTCCGGCCGATCCACGACTCCCCCGCTCGGCCGGTGGGCCGGCGTGCAGCGACCGCTCCCGGTCCCGCGACGAGGACCTCACCGCCACCGCGTCCCCCGGGCGCCGCTGGTTGCTCGTCGAGGTCGCGGGTGCGTGGGGCTGGAACGTCTGGGCCGACTCCCCCGCACTCCCGCCCGAGACCGGCATCGCCCTCGCGCGTCGGGTGCAGCGAGCCGGGATGCGCATCCTCGCGATCCGCCGCCCCGGCCGGTCCCGTGGTGCCGGTCGGTGGCGCTGGGCAGTCGTCGACACCGGGCTCGCGACCGTGCGGTGGGGTGAGGCCGACGGCCCGGACGAGCTGCTGTCGCTCCCGCTCGACGGCAGCACCGGAACGCCATCCGACCGGCCCGTCTTCGCCGTGTGCGCCCACGGCCGGCACGACGAGTGCTGCGCCGTGCGCGGACGGTCGGTCGCAGCCCGGCTGGCGGAGGTGTTCCCCGATGAGACCTGGGAGTGCTCGCACCTCGGTGGTGACCGGTTCGCGGCGACGACGATGCTGTTCCCGCACGGGCTGAACCACGGACGCGTCGACGAACTCGATCCCGTCGCGATCGCCGAGGCGTCGACGCGTGGGATCGTCGTCCCGGACGGCTTCCGCGGGCGGTCGCTGTACTCCCACGTCGAACAGGCTGCCGTCGCCGCAGCCGCGGCACGCTCCGGAGACCACCGGATCGACGCCTTCCGGCCGCGCGGTGTGCGCGCTCCGGAGACGCTCGACGACCCGGCCGGATGGTCGGTCGAACTCGACTCGGACGCCGGAGCCGTCGTGGTCACACTCGATCGTGTGCACTCGGACCCGACGTTCTCGACGTGTCGCGCGACGGTCGCCGTGGAGATCCCGCGCTTCGTCGTCCGCGACGTGGCCACCGCAGGGTGACCGGCATGCGACACCAGGCCGGGAACGACGAAGGTCCCCGTCCGTGTGGACGAGGACCTTCGGTTGGTGACCCCAGCGGGATTCGAACCCGCGTTACCGCCGTGAGAGGGCAGCGTACTAGGCCGCTATACGATGGGGCCGCGGCACACGTTGTCGGACTCGGGCTAAGCCACCTGTGGTGACCCCAGCGGGATTCGAACCCGCGTTACCGCCGTGAGAGGGCAGCGTACTAGGCCGCTATACGATGGGGCCGTTCCGACAACTCGACAAGTATGGCACAAGCGGTCCGACCTGCCAAAACGAGGCGTGTCGCCCGGGTGTGCCGTCATGCCGCAGCGTGCATGCACGGGCCGAGCCGAGCCTCCAGTCCGGTCCCCGCTCAGATCGTGAGCGACTCGCCCGGCTGCAACAGGACGAGCGAACCGGCGGGCTCGACCATCTCGCGGAGCCGGCCGGTGTGCATGCCGTAGCCGATGTCGGAGAGGGTCGCCTCGTGCACGGGGTAGGCGCGACGGGGTGCGATCGCGGCGACGTAGTCCATCATCTCGGCGACCTTGAGCCACGGGGCGCCGACGGGTGCGGCGAGGACCTCGACCGGGACGCCGGGGACGGTGTAGCTGTCGCCGGGGTAGAACAGCTGCCCGTTCACCATGAGGCCGGTGTTGTCGATCACCGGGACGGACGAGTGGATGACGTTGTGCCGGGTGCCGTGGAAGGTCAGCGCGAACGGCCCGACCGATCGCGAGGACCCGTCCGTGACGACGTCGACCTCGAAGTCCGGCAGCGCGGCGGCGACTCCGCCCGGACCGAAGACCACCGCGCCGGGGTTCCGGGACAGGATGCCGGACAGCTGCGCCGGGGTGACGTGGTCGGGGTGCTCGTGGGTGAGCACGACCGCGACGACACCCGTGACGTCCACGTCGCGCGTGAAGTTCCCCGGGTCGATCACCAGCCGCGCCCCGTCGACGTCGACGATCTGGCAGGCGTGCTCGAGCTTCGTGACCTCCATGCTGCCGAGCGTACGCGGGGTGCTGATGTGGTTCCGTTCGCCGCCGCACAACCGAAAGCAGTCCGCGCCGCGCGTACGCATGGTGCGGACTGCTTTCGGTTGTGCGAAGGCCCGCGGCGGCGGGCAGCGCCCGCCCAGGACCGCGGCGGCGGGCAGCGCCCGCCCGTCAGGAACGCGGCGGCGCCGTCGACGACCGCACCACGAGCGACGCCGGCGACGGCGGCACCGGACGGACCGCGGCACCGTCGACCTCGGCGAGCACCGCGCGGGCGGCGAGACGTCCCTGCGCCTCGGGGTCCTGCGTGATCGTCGTCAACCCGACGGCTGCGCCGTACTCGTGCCCGTCGATGCCGATCACCGACAGGTCATCGGGCACCGACAGGCCGAGTCGAGCCGCGGCGAGCATCACGCCGAGCGCCATCTCGTCCGAGGCGCAGAACACCGCGGTCGGTCGATCGGCACCCGGCCCGAGCAACGACAGGCCGGCGTCCACCCCACCGGCGAACGAGAACCGTCCGTCCGCGATCCACGACGGCGGCACCGAGAGTCCGGCGCAGTGCATCGCGTCGACGAACCCGTCCCGCCGACGGTACGGCACCGCGACGTTCATGCCCGCCTCGTCCTGCCCGCCGACGTACGCGATCCGCCGGTGCCCGAGCCCGACGAGGTGCTCCGTCGCCATGCCGGCGACCTCGACGTCGTCGATCCCGACGTTCCGGAGTCCGGGGGCCGGCCCACCGATGACGATGGTCGGCAGCGAGCTCACCTGCAGCTCGCTCCGCTCGGTCTCGTCGAGCACGAGCGACAGCAGCACGAGGGCGTCGACGCGCTGCCGCAGCATCGACCGTCGGAACGCCCTGTCACGGTCTCCCCCGGGGCCGCCGAGGTTGTAGAGCACGAGGTCGTACCCCGCCCGCCGCAGTTCGGCGTCGACCCCGCTGAGCGCCTTGACGTAGAACCAGCGGTCGAACACCGGCACGACGACCCCGACGGCACGCTGCCGCCCGGTGGCGAGCCCGGCCGCCGCCGAGCTCGGGACGTACCCGAGCTCGTCGGCGACCCGGCGCACGTGGTCGATCGTGGTGTCCGCCACGGTCGGGAGTCCGCGCAGGGCGCGGGACACGGTCGCCTTGGACAGCCCGGTGACGGTCGCGATCTCCTGGATCCCCATCGGACACAGCCGGGAGGCCGGTCAGCCGTCCGCGCCGTGCGTCGCGTCCCCCGCGTCACGGGTCACGGGCCCGGCGCCGGTCCGCGCGACGGCTCGCGTGCGATGCGGTCGCGGCGCTCGCTCGTCGAACCCGACGTGCACGTGGTCGCGGAACACGGTCTCGACGGGCGCGCGGCCACCGGGGACGTGCACCCCGACCGGGTGCTCGTCGCGGCGGAGGACGCGGCCGGCGGCCAGGGCCTCGGCGGCCTCCGACCGACGGACCACCCGGACCCGCCAGCGGTCGAGCGCGACGAGTACGAGCACGCACGCCAACAGGGTGAGCGCCCAGCCGAGCGCCGGTCGGCCGGTGAACTCGCAGAACACGGTGACGGCGAGGAACGCGACGCCGAAGAAGCCGACGAAGCCCATGGCCTCCTCGATCGGTGCCGACGGTCGACGCGGTGCGCGGTACGCCATGGCGATCAGCCCTTCACACCGCCGGCGGTGAGGCCGGCCACGATGCGCCGCTGGAAGACGAGCACGAGGATCACGAGCGGGATCGTGACGATCGTCCCCGCTGCCATCACCGCCGTGTACGGCTCCTGGTGCGGCTGGGTCCCGGCGAACGACGCGATGGCGACGGTGACCGGCTGGGTGGCGTCCGAGGACAGCTGGGACGAGATGAGGTACTCGTTCCAGGACGAGATGAACGCCAGGATCGCGGTGGTGAACACGGCGGGCGCGGCGAGCGGCAGGATGATCCGCCGGAACGCCTGCACGCGGGTGCACCCGTCGATGCGCGCCGCTTCCTCGAGGTCCCACGGCATCTCACGGAAGAACGACGCCAGCGTGTAGACCGTCAGCGGCAGCACGAACGAGATGCTCGGCAGGATGAGCGCCTGGTACGTCCCCATCCACCCGATGTCCGTGAAGAGCTGGAACAGCGGGGAGATCAGCGCGACACCAGGGAACATCGACGCCGCGAGGATCGCACCGGCGATGAGGGACTTGCCCTTGAACTCGAGCCGGGCCAGCGCGTACGCCGCCGAGGTCCCGACGAGCAGCGCGATGATCGTCACGACGCCGCCGATCAGCAGGCTGTTCAGCAGCGCCCGCCCGAGGTGGTTGCCGAGCTCGGTGGAGAACGCCGTCGCGTAGTTGTCGAGCGTCACGTGCGTCGGCCACGGGGTGGCGTCGAACGTGAACCCGACGTCGCGGAAGCTCGTCACCACCATCCAGTAGAAGGGCAGGAGGCACCACACCGCGATGATGATCGCCTGGATCGCGGTGCGGACCCGCGGGCCGGTGTGCCGCTGGACACGGACGTCGGCGCGGTCGATCGATCGCTCGCGCGAACGCGTCGACGACCGGGGACGGTCTGCTGCGAGGGTCACTTGAGTTCACCCTTCTGCTGGGCTGCCTGTGTCTGCACGACGTTCGCGCCGAGGAACCGCACGAACAGGAACGCGACGACGAAGATGATCAGGAAGGTGATCGTCGACAGCGCTGAGGCGGAGTTGAACCCCTGCCTGATCTGGTCGACCACGAGGATCGACAGGGTCGTCGTGGCGTTGCCGGAACCACCGCCGCCGCCGGTGAGGATCGCCGGGAGGTCGTACATGCGCAGCGCGTCGAGCACGCGGAACAGGATCGCGACCATCAGCGCCGGCTTCAGGAGCGGGAGCGTGATGAGCATGAAGCGCTGCACGGTCGAGGCGCCGTCCATCTTGCCGGCCTCGTAGACCTCCTCCGGGATGAGCTGCAGGCCCGCGAGGATGAGCAGCGCCATGAACGGCGTCGTCTTCCACGTGTCCGCGATGATGACCGCGAACCGGGACGCCCACTCGCCGCTCGTCCAGAGGATCTGGTGGCCGATGACGTGGTTGAGCACGCCGTTCGCGTCGAAGATGAAGTACCAGAGCTTCGCGGTGACGGCGGTCGGGATTGCCCACGGCACCAGGATCGCGGCGCGGACGAGCGCGCGGCCCTTGAAGTTGCGGTTCATGATGATCGCCATCCAGACGCCGATGAGCGTCTCGGCGAGCACGGTGACGACCGTGAAGAAGAACGTGTTGCCGAACGACACCCAGAACTGGGCGCCGAGGCTGCCAGGGGGGCACGTGACGTTGCCGCACTGCTGGCCGAGCCAGTGCACGTAGTTCGTGACGCCCGCGAAGCCGCCCTCGACGAACAGGCCGGTCGCCTTGTCGAGTCCGGCGTCGAGCTGGAACGACTGGATGATCGCGCTGACGACGGGGTAGCCGATGACGACGGCGAGGAGCACGATCGTCGGGCCGATCAGGTACACGGCCCATCGGCCGTGTTCGGCGTTCAGTCCGCCGCGCCGCCGCTTGGGCGGCTCCAGACCCTGGGGGTTCGGGATGGCGGCTGGGATCTCGGTTGCTGCTGACACTGACGGCCTCCTTGCCGGTGTCGGGACGCAAGTAGGGGCGGACTGGAGGCACCGGCATGGGTGACCCATGCCTCCAGTCCGACGCGGCGCGAGCCGCTAGTTGCTGGTGGTCGCCGCCTTGAGGGCGGCTTCCATGTCCTTCATCGCCTCGTCGACGCTCTTCGAGCCCTTGAGTGCCGCGTAGGAGTTGTCCTGGATCGCCTTCGTCACGGCCGGGTAGTACGGCGTGACCGGGCGGGGCTCCGCGCTCTGGATCGACTTCAGCAGGGTGGGTAGGTACGGGAGCTTCGCCGTCAGCTCGGAGTCCGTGTAGAGGTCACCGATCACCGGGGCGAGCGAGCCCTGGGTCGCGAAGAACTTCTGAGTGTCGCTCGACATCAGGAACTCGAGGAAGTCGTGCGCCGTCGCCTTGTGCTTCGAGTACGCGCTGATCGCCGCGTTGTGGCCGCCGAGGGTCGACGCGCCGACGCCGTCGGCACCCGGGAGCGGAGCGACGCCGAAGGTGTCCTTGACCGTCGACGAGCCGTCGGTCTTGGCGAGGTTGTACACGTACGGCCAGTTGCGGAGGAAGAGCAGCTTGCCGCTCTCGAAGGCCGTGCGGCCCTGTTCCTCCTGGTAGGTGATCGCCTCGGCCGGGATGTTGCCGTCCTTGAACGCGGCGACCAGGTTCTCCAGGCCCGCCTTCGCCTTCGCGGTGTCGACGTCCGGCGTCCCGCTCTTGCCGAGGATCGAGCCACCGGTGCTGTTGACCGCCTCCGAGGCGTTCACGGTGAGGCCCTCGTACTTGGCGAACTGGCCGGCGTAGCACCCGATGCCGTTGTCCTTGGCGATCTGGCAGTCGCTCATCATCTCCGACCACGTGGTCGGCGGGGTCTTCACGAGGTCCTTGCGGTAGTACAGCAGGCCGCCGTCCGAGGTCTGCGGTGCCGCGTAGAGCGTGTTGTTGTACGTCGCCGTCTTCACGGTGGCGGGCAGCAGCTTGGACGTGTCGACCTTCATCGATCCCGTGAGTGGCGTCAGCCAGCCCTTCGCGGCGAACTCCGCGGTCCACACGACGTCCACGTCGACCACGTCGTAGCCGTCGTCCTTCGCCTGGAAGTGCTGCACGAGGTCGTCGTGCTGCTGGTCGGCCTGGTCGGACTGCTCCTTGAACGTGACCTTCTCGTCCGGGTGCGCCTTGTTCCACTTGGCGATCAGGGGGCGGACCACGTTCGAGTTGTCCTTGCCCTGGACGTACGTGATCGGGCCGCGGCTGTCCTGCCCGTCCTTGGCGTCCGAGGCCGAGCTGCCGCTCGAGCAGCCGGCCAGGGCGAGGCCGATCACGGCGACCCCGGCCACGGATGCGAGTCGCACCTTCGCGCGTGTGTTCTTCACAGCGTTGTCTCCTCATCGAGATCACCAGGAGCCGTCGTCTCGGGTACCGGACGACGACCACCTGGAGCAGGCGACGCTGCCTGCTGGGAGTGGAAGCTACGCCCGCACTCAGCGTTTTGCAACCGGTTGCATCGAAGCCGTGACCTGAGTGTGACCTCTGGAGTTGCCCAGACTTCCTGGGTGAGCGCTCACCCGCCGCTCCGGCGATGCGGCGCCGGGCTGCGGAACCCCGCATGATCCCCGCCACTGCTGGTGCCCGCCGTAGAGGGAGACTGCCGGACCGACATAACGTCCGGACCATGACCCAGCTCTCCCCCGTCACCGTGCCCGGCCCCCGTCGGGTCGTCAGCGTCGACCTCGATGCTCCGCTGCCACGGCTCGTCGCCGACCAGACCGGCTCCTCCGCGCTGGTGGTCGGCTACCGCGGCGGGTTCCCCGTGACGACCCTCGACGTGCTCCTCACCGAGGACCCCGCCGACGCCGCGCGGGCACTCGCCCCGCTCGTCGCGGAGCGCGAGCACAGCGTCGGCGGCGCAGCGACCCCGGTTCCGGACGCGGACCTGCCGATGATCTCGATCGTGGTGTCGACGATCGTCACCCGGGTGGAGGACATCGGCAAGCTGCTCGACTTCCTGGAGGACCTCGACTACCCCGACTACGAGGTGGTCCTCGTCGACAACCGCGTGAAGGTCCCCGAGATCGACGCGCTCCCGGGACTCCTCGAGGGCCGCGACGTCCGACTCGTCACGGAACGGCGCCCCGGCTGCTCGATCGGCCGGAACAGCGGGGTGGCGGCCGCGCGCGGCGAGATCATCGCGTTCACGGACGACGACGTCCGCGTGGACCCGCAGTGGCTCCGATCGATCGGCACGCGCTTCGTCCGCGAGCCCGAGGTCGCCGCCGTGACGGGGATGATCCTGCCCGTCGAGCTCGAGACGCCCGCGCAGATCTGGTACGAGGCGTACTACGGCGGCTTCAGCGGCGAGCGCACCTTCGACCCGGTGACGATCGTCCCGGACGACGTCCCCGGTGTCATGCGGCACGCGCAGGCCTCTGCCGTGAGCCCGGACGGCACGGTCCGTAAGCACTTCGCCGTGTACGGCATCGGTGGGTACGGCGCCGGGGCGAACTGGGCGGTCCGTCGTTCTGCGTTCGACGCCGTCGGCGGGTTCGACCCCGTGCTCGGCGCCGGCGTCCCCGCCCGCGGTGGCGAGGACCTCGCGATCTTCATCGACATCCTCTGGGGCGGCGGCCGCATCGGCTTCGAACCCCGCGCGGTCGTGCACCACCGGCACCGCCAGACCCTCGAGGGACTGCACGGGCAGCTGCACTCGAACGGCGTCGGGTTCACCGCGCTGATGTGCGAGCTCATCGCGAAGGACCGCCGGCACGCGCTGGTCCTGGCGCGGCTGATGCCCCGCGCGGGCAAGATCAAGCTCTCGCAGCTCGTGTCGCGGCTCGCGGGGAAGCGCGACGCGGCCGCCGAGACCATCACCGAGGCGTCGACCACCCGCATCCCCCGGTCCCTGGCGTACCACGAGTTCCGGGGCTTCCCGCTCGGCCCGGCGGCGTACTTCAAGAGCCGTCGGTTCTGGCGCGAGGTCGAGGAGGGGCGCTTTCGCCCCTAGCCCGCCGCGGCGCCCGCGCCGGCCGCCCGCCGCCCGCTCCGTGGGCGATGGAGCGCGGCACGCGGGGCGCGCGCCTACGCGCGGGAACGCAGACGTCCGCGCACGTAGCGCCACGGACCGCAGAGCGCCGCCACGAGCTCGACGCGCTTGAGCCCGGCGGTCGCCGCGCGGAACTCCTCGTCGACGGGCCACCCGCCGACGGCGTCGACGGCCGCGGACACCTCTCCGGCGCCCTGGCCGAGCGCGCCGAGCTGCCGCAGGGCACCGAACGCTCGTCGGAAGACCGCGAACGCCGTCCGCGGGCGCAGCATGAGCTTCGCGACCCACGCGCCGAGCCCGGTCCCGTACCCGAGTGCCTGGGAGCGCAGCGCCGCGCGGTCGGGGCGGTGCCGGTGCCACACGATCGCGGAGGGCTCCACGGCGAGCGCCCCGCCGGAGAGCAGCACCCGGGTGAACAGGTCGGGGTCCTCCCCCGCGCGGGACGGTGTCCCCGGGCCGAGCGCGACGTCGAACCCGCCGAGGGCGAGCGCTGCCGATCGACGGAGGGACATGTTCGCGCCGGTGCCGAACGCCCCGACCGAGAACGGGAAGAGCGGCAGGTCGGCCGGCGGTGCCGCGGTGCGGAACACCCGGCGGTCGGTGTTCCGCGCCCAGGTCACCCGCTCGTCGAAGTAGCGCTGCGTCGGGGTCCGGAGTTCACCGCTCGGCACCAGGCCGGTGACGCAGACGACGTCCGCGTCGCGGGCGTAGGCGTCGGCGAGCGCAGCGAGCCAGCCCCGGTCGACGACCACGTCGTCGTCGACGAAGGCGACCACGGCCCCTGACGCGAGGGCGAGACCGGCGTTCCGTGCGCGCGAGACGCCGGGTCGGGCCTCCAGGACGTAGTGGAGGCGAGCGTCCGCGAACGAGGCGACCACGTCGCGGGTCGCCGTGGTGGTCGGCGCGTTGTCGACGACGAACACCTCGAAGTCGGGGTGGTCGGACGCCAGGACGGACCGGACGCACCGACGGACGTCGGCCGGTCGGTCGCGGGTCCCGATGACGACCGAGATCCGGCCGTCGGTCGGTCCGAGCGGAACGGACGGGAGGCTCGTGGTGCGCAGGGCGCGGAGGGCCGGTCCCAGCTCGGCCGGGTCCACGTCGCCGGTCGCGTCGACCGCGACGTCGACGAAGCCCGCGACCTCCCGTCCGTCACGGACGAGGAGTCGGGCGCGGCGGAAGCCGTCGGCGCCGGCGAGTTCGACGGCAGACGCGGCGAGCGCCTGCTGCCGGTCGACGGCGCCGACCCAGGCCGCGCCGGGCCATGCGGGCGCGTCCGGCGACGGCATCGCGGGCGTGAGGGTGAGCACGCTGGTCGTGGTCGCCTGGTGGTCGCTCATGTCCCCGATGCTCCGGGCACCCTCGCGCGCGGTCAACGGCGTGCCCGCCGGGATGCGGCGACGGTCGTCCCTCTTGCGGTTTGCCGCCACGTCAGCGGTCCGGTCCCCGTAGGATCGCTGGAGACGACCCGACGGCAGCACGTCGGGCACGAGGAGGACGAATGCCGCTGGGCCCCGCGACCGAGCTCGGTGTCGTCGTCTCGTCGGAGCAGCGCGTGGTCGTCGTCGACGCCGCGACCTGCGTCTGCGGGCACGTCCAGGACGCCCACGAGCACTACCGTCCCGGCACCGACTGCGCGCTCTGCGACTGCCCGGAGTTCCGCCGGAAACGCTGATCACGACGGGGCGGTGCGGGAAACCGCCGCTTCCCCGCAGAGGGCCTCCGGTCGCCTTGTCCGGCCCGGAACGGCGCGGTTAGCGTCGCGTCCATGGCCATCCCCAGCACGGTGCCCGCGTGCATCGTCCTCGCTCACGAGGACCCAGCGCACGTCCGCCGCCTCGTCGAGGCGCTGGACCCGTTCCCGGTGTTCCTGCACTGCGACGCGCGGACGCCGGAACCGGTCTTCCGCGCGATGACGGACGGGCTGCCGGAACGGGTCGTGGTCCTCCCCAGGATCCGCACCGGCTGGGCGAAGTGGGAGAACGTCGAGGCGGAGGTGTCCGGGTACCGGGCGGCGCTCGCCACGACGGACGCCTCGCACGTCGCGGTGCTCACGGGCAGCGACTACCCCCTCGCGGACGCGGCCGAGATCACCGGACTCCTCGCAGCGCACCGGGAGCAGTCGTTCCTCGCCGTGCACCCGCTGCCGTTCCCGGCGTGGGGGCGCGACGGTGGTGTGGCCAGGCTCCGGTACCGGCACTGGGCGTGGCGGAAGACGATGCTGCGGCTCCCGGTGCCCCGGCGGATGCCACGCGACGTCGTCCTCGCCGGCGGCTCGCAGCTCAAGGTCCTGGCTCGCCACCACGCGGCAGCGGTCGTCGACGTCGTCGACCGGCGTCCTGACCTCGTCCGCTTCTGGCGACGGAGCTGGATCGCCGACGAGACCTTCGTGCCGTCGGTCCTGAGCTCGCCCGCGCTGACTCCGGGTTTCGCCGACGAGCACGTGCCGCACTCGCTGTGGTGGATCGGATGGGACGGCACGGCGATGAAGAGCCCGCCGTGGTTGACGATCGTCGATGCCGGGCGGCTGCTCGAGCGTCGGACGGGCTCGGACGTGGACCTGCCGCACGTGTTCGCGCGGAAGTTCTCGACCGAGCGGAGCACCGACCTGCTCGAGGTCGTGGACGAGGCGTTCGGGTTGCGACGTCGGGCGTCCCCCGCGGCGCCGGTCGTCTCACCGCCCACGCCGGAGGTGGTCGCACCGTGACCGTGCCCCCGCAGACCCGGCGCGAGGCGCGCGAGGCCCGTGAAGCCTCCGCCGCCGCGTCCGCGTCCGCAGCGCCGTCGTCGGCGTCGTCCGACGCCGCGCTCGGCGCGGTCGACACGGGGAGCGTCGCCGTCCGGAAGGGTGCGAACGCGCTCTTCGGCCGTGGGCTGCTCTACGTCGTCGTCTGGTCGATGCAGCTGGTCGTCTCGTCGCTCATCTCCCCCGTCCTGGCGCACCTCATGCCGCCGGCGGAGTTCGGTGTGCTCGCCTCCGCGATCGCGCTGTACCAGGCGCTCGTCGTGCTGGCGGTGGCCGGGATCGACCAGGCGTCGGTGCTCCAGCGGGCCGAGGACGGCGACGACCGGCGTGCACGAGGACTCCTCGCCGTCGGCATGGTCACCGCGAGCATCGTCACCGTGGTGGCACTCACCACGATCCCGGTCTGGGCCGACGCCGCCGGGTTCATCGGCAACCACCCGCTGCTCCTCGTCGCGGTGCTCTGGACCGGACCGGCAGCGATCGTGCAGATCTCGCTGGCGCTCCTCGTGGCGCAGGACCGCATCAAGGTGTTCGCGGTGACGAGTCTGCTGTCGTCGATCGGCGGCTCGATCATCGGCCTCGGGCTGCTCACGCTCGTGCACGCCGACGCGACCACGTACGCCTGGGGCGGGGTCGTCGCGCAGGGCGTCGCGATGGTCATCGGGATCGCGGCGACGCGGCCGCGCCTGGCCGGGCTGTTCGACGGCGCGACGAACGCCCGCGCGTTCAAGCTGGGCATCCCGATCGCGCTCGGCAACCTGTCGTACTTCGTGCTGAACGCCGGCGACCGTGTCGTCGTCCAGCGGCTGCTCGGCCCCGAGGAGGTCGCGCGCTACCAGATCGCCTACGTCGTCGGCTCCGCGGTGATCCTGCTCCTGTCGTTCACGAACCAGGCATGGGCACCGCACTTCGCCGCACTCCGCGACGCCGTCGCCCGCCGGCAGCTCGCCATGCACTCCCGCGACGAGCTGTACCGGATGCTCGCGCCCGTGCTGCTGGCCGTCACGCTGGTCTCCCCCGTGGCGCTGCCGATCCTCGCACCGGCGTCGTACCGCGTCGAGGAACTCACCGTCGTGGTGTTCGTGGTCGCGATCACGGCGTTCCCGGTGGTCGCGAGCGGAGCCACCGGTCGTCTGCTGCTCGTGGAGCGGCGCGGCGTGGCGGTCGGCGTGATCGCCGCGATCGCGGGCGCCGTGAACATCGGTGCGAACCTCGCACTGGTCCCGCTGTTCGGCATCGCCGGGGCAGCGATCGCGACGGTGGTGGCCTACGTGGTCCTCGCCGCGATGCAGCTGTTCGTGCTGCCCGACCGACGCGAGTGGCGTGGGCCGGGTCTCCGGATCGTGCTCCCCGTGCTCGCAGCCCTGACGGTCGCGGCGGCATCGCTGTTCGTGCCGCAGGACGTCTTTTGGAACTGGTTCCGCATCATCGGTGTCCTCGGGTGCCTCCCGTGGTTCCTCCGTCGGCTGCGGGCAGCACGAGGAGGTGCGTCATGACCCGACGGAAGCACACGCAGGACGGCTCGAGGCGACTCCGCATCGGCGTCGTCACGACGGGGCTCGCGATCACCGGGGGGCTGGAACGCTGCGTCCTCGAGGACACGGCCGAGCTCCTCGCCGCCGGCCACGAGGTCGAGATCTGGCACCGCAACGCCCACTCGCCACGATCCGAGGACGGACGCGCGCCGTTCGAGGCCATGGGGGTGCCGCTGCACGACGCCGTCGACTACCGCTTCGGCATCAGGACGGCCGTCCGCGACGCCTGGCGGTTCGCTCGCCAGGGTCTGCGGCTCCGTCGTGCGGACCTCGACGTCCTGTGGTTGAACCGGCCGGAGTACCTGCCGTTCGGGCGGCTCGCGTCGCTGGTGTCCGGTGTGCCCCTCGCGGTCCACCTGCACCACGCGCCGAACTACAACCGCATCGGGCCCATGGCGGGTGGCCGGACCGAGTTCCTCGCCGTGTCGAAGGCGATGGCGACGGCATGGGGCGCTGCCGGCGCGCCTGCCGACCGGATCACGATCGTGCCGAACGGCATCGACACCGACGACTTCCCCGCAGCGACACCGGCAGACGTGCACCGTGCCCGTGCGGTGCTCGGCATCGACGACGCCACGCTGACGGTCCTGTACTACGGACGGCTCACCCGTGCGAAGGGCGTGCTCGCGCTGCTCGAGGCGTGGGGACGCGTGCTCGAGACCGCTGCGGCACGGCAGCCGGAGACGGTCCCCGCGTCCGCGTCGTCCGGGCGACGCCTGCCGCTCCTCGTGCTCGCCGGCGCCCTCTACCCGGACGAGGCCGACGCCGTGAACCGCGCCGTCGCCGAGCTCCCCGAGGACTCCGTGCTCGTCGTGCCGGAGCGGGACGACGTGGTCCCGCTCCTGCACGCCGCTGACCTCGTCGTCGCGCCGTCCATCGAGCCGGAGGGCTTCGGTCGGGTCGTCGTCGAGGCGATGTCCACCGGACGCCCCGTCGTGGCCGCGGCGTCCGGTGGCACCGGGGAGATCCTCTCCGACGGGTGGGAGCGCTTCACCGTCGACCCGTCGGACACCGAGGTGCTGGCGAAGCGGGTCCTCGACGTCCTCGACGAGGCGGTCCACGACCCCTCCCTCGGGGAACGCTGCCGCACGTGGGTGCTCGACCGCTACGGGCGCGCCCCGCACGTGACCGCCCTGCTCGACGCACTGCAGGCACACGCGCGGCGCTGAGGGCCTGACCGACGGGGACCGCCGCGACCGGCATCGGCGCGACGCTACCGCCGCAACCGGCCCGGCGCGGCGGTACCGGGTCGGCTCAGTCGCCCGAGGTGTCGGCGGTCCAGGTCCCGTCGTCGGGCACCGGTCGGCCGCCGGACGGCAGGGTCGCCTGCGGCTCGGCCCCGTCCACGGGAACGTCGATCGTCATCCAGTCGATGAGGAGCGACCCGGCGGCGCTCCGCGGCGGGTGTCCGGCGTTCGAACCGGCCTGCACGACCAGGTGCATGCGCGACGTGGGGATGCTCTGGGTCGTCGTCGCCACGACGGCGTCGTCGACGAGGAACGACATCCGCGCGGGTGTCCACTCGATCGTGTACGTGTGCCAGTCCGCCAGGGACGCGGCCGTCTCGTACTGGACGCACTTCTCCGCGGGGTCCTCGAGGCAGTGCACGTTGAGGGAGGCCGGCGCGCCGAGCGCTCCCTCGGGGAAGTCGATCTCACCGTCCGACCAGACGTTCTCGTCGCTCCAGAGCAGCACGGCGACCCCGTAGCCGTCGACCTCGTCGCTCTTCATGCGGATGCTGTAGCGCCCGGCGGTCTGCCCGCCCCAGCGCCCGTCGACCAGGGGCACGATCCCACCGGCGAGCGGGGTGCCGCCCTTGGTGGTCCGGAGGCGCATGTCGAGCATGCCGTCGTGCGCGGTGAGCGCCGACGACTGGTACCGCCCGGTCCCAGCGGTGTCCGCGAACCCGTGGTAGACGGAGAACCGGTCGGCGTAGTCCGCCTCGAATCCGCCCGTCGGGGTGCTGTCGTCGAAGTCCTCCGAGAAGACCCGGTTCCACCCGCTGCCGTCGCTCGTCGGCATGCTCACCCCGCTCGGGTCGGCGCCGTCTCCGGTCGCGGTCGTCGTCGATGCCGCGACCACCCCGGCCGCGACGACCAGTGCTCCGACCGCGAAGGCGGTGCGCCGTCCACCGGCGCGGAACGGCACACGGTGCCGGGCGATGCCGGAACCGTGTGCCGGCGCCGCACCGTGTGCCGCCGCAGCCAGCTGGTCGAGCGGACGGACAGCGTCGACGTCGCGGTCGCCGACGCGATCGTCGTCGGTCGTCATCCCGCTGTCGCCCACGCGCGGACTTCCGAGAGCCCGACGTTGACGGTGCTGCCGGAGACCCCCGTGGTCGTGAAGCGGACCCACGTCACGTTCCTGGCGGTGAAGTCGACCGTCAGCGCCGAACCGTCGTTCGGGAGCGCACCGACGGCGACCTGGCTGCCGTCCGAGAACGTCAGGGTCCCGCTCGTGACATGGTCGTTGGCGTTCGGTCGGTCGTACAGGACGATCCGCTGCAGGGCGACCGGCTTCGACCAGTCGAGCTGGTACCAGATCCCGGTCCGCCCCCACGGCACGACCCACTCGGCCGACGGGTTCGCCGGGTAGCCGGACAGCACGCCGTCGACCGCCTTCGCGACGGTCTGACCGTCCGCCGGGTTGTCCGCCACCGCCGACGGCGTCGCCGAGCCGGTGACGTCCGACAGCGTCGGCGTCGGGGTCGGCGTCGGCGTCGGCGTCGGCGTCGGGGTCGGCGTCGGCGTCGGGGTCGGCGTCGGCGTCGGGGTGGGGGTCGGCGTCGGCGTCGAGGTCCCCGCCGGTGCCCACGCCCGGATCTCCGCGAGCCCGATGTTCTGCGTGCTCGCGCTCACGGCCGTGACCGTGAACCGCACCCACGTGACCTGCCGCGCGGCGAACGTCACCGACTGCACCGTGCCGCCGTTGGCGAGTGCCGGGACCGTCACGCTCGACCCGTCGGAGAACGTCAGCTTCCCGCCGGTGACCTGGTCGCTGCTGTTCGGCCGGTCGGCGAGGTCCACCTGGGACAGGGTCGTGCCGCCCGCCCAGTCGAGCTGGATCCACGTGCCGGCACGGCCCGATGGGGCGACCCACTCCGCCGACGGGTTCGCCGGGTACCCGCTGACGACGCCGTCGACCGCCTTCACCGCGGTCTGCCCGTCAGCGGGGTTCTCCGCGCTGGCCGTCACCGTCGCAGCCGCCGTGACGTTCGTCGGTCCGGACGTCGGCGGCGGGGTCGTGGTGCCTGCCGGTGCGTACGCGCGGATCTCGGCGAGCCCGATGTTCTCCGTGGTGGTGCTGACCGACGTCACCGTGAAGCGCGCCCACGCCACCTGCCTGGCGCTGAACGTGACGGTCTGCACCGCTCCACCGTTCGGGAGCGCCGGGACGGTGACGCTCGACCCGTCGGAGAACGTCAGCGTGCCGCCGGTCACCTGGTCGTTGCCGTTCGGCCGGTCCGCGAGGTCGATCGACGACAGCGTCGTGCCGCCGGACCACCCGAGCTGGATCCACGTGCCCGCACGACCAGACGGAGCGACCCACTCGGCGGTGGGCGCGTCCGGGTACCCGCTGACGACCCCGTCGACCGCCTTCAGCGCGGTCTGGCCGTCAGCGGGGTTCTCCGCGCTGGCCGTGACCGTGGCGCTGCCCGTGACGTCGGTCCGGCCCGGATCGACGGGATCGCTGGGTTCGGTCGGGGCGGTCGAACCGGCGGTGTACTCGCGGCTCAGCCACGACGACTCCGGTCGGCTCGAGCAGGCGTCGGCGGACGCACACGTCAGGTCGTCGTAGGGCGCGTACGTGTAGAACGCGTCGGACTTCGCGGCCGTCTGCGCCGCGGTGAGGTTCGACGGCCGGTCCGAGATCGGGTACCCCATGTACCCGGTGAAGGTGTGCGAGCCGCTGTACTGCTGCTGCACCTCGTCGGTGAGGTACCCGACGGTGTGGTGGTCACTGTGGTCGCCGTCGCCGTACGACCCCTCGTAGTCGAGGGTGTGGATGTCACTCGGCGCGAAGTCCTGCACGATCCCGAGCAGCGTCGACCGCAACTGGGCCAGCGTGTAGGTCGCGCTGTGGAACGCGTCCGCGACCGTGCTGATCGAACTGCTGTCGCCCGTGTACAGCCGCTGCAGGCTCTGGTAGCCGTCGCCCCAGAACCCGTTCCCCTCGACGTTGCCGTCCGGGAGCTCCATGAACACCAGGCTGATCCGGGGGTCGGCCGTCAGTGTCTCGGTGTGGAGCGTCCGGCCCGCGACGACGAGGGAACCGGTGGTCCAGTCGGACGCGACGCCCGCGATCTCCGCGTAGGCCGCCTCGAGGCCCTCCTGGCGGCTCTCCCAGTAGTACCTGGGGTAGCCCGCGTCACCGGCCGTGACCACGACGGAGCGGACGCACCGCCCCGCGTCGATGTCCTTCCGGAGCGCGGTGCCCTGGAAGAACAGGTCGTCGTCGGGGTGCGCGACGACGTTGAGCACCCGACCGGCGCTGCAGTCGGCCGTCGGCGTCGCCGCTCCGGCCGTCTCCGCGAGCCCCGGACCCACCACGAGTGCCGCGACGACCGCGAGCACGGCCGCGGCGGACGCGGCGATCGTTCGCCGTGTCCGCCGGGGCCCTCGTCTGTCACCTGGTTGCATGACGCATCCCTTCGCGGGTCAGTTCGTACATCGCCGTCGTGCCCGACGACCACACGCGCTTCCAGTACGGCGAGGACGCCATCGCCCGGGCGAGTTCCTGGTAGTGCGCGTCCGTCTGGTACCCGTAGCGCTCGCCGTAGGCGCCGAACGGCTCGGCGACGAGGGCGTAGTACTGGGTCGCCGGCCACGTGTCGACGAGCTTCGCCGTGATGTCGGACACGTCGGCCTCCGGGTCGTAGGTGCCGGACGGGTCCTGGTAGTTGCCGAGGGCCTCACGGGTCAGGTACGAGACGTCGAAGTACCGGGCACCGGTGTTGCTCGGCACGGCGATCGCGGATCCCGTGAGGAGCATCACCGAGCCCTTCGGCGCGGTCCGGTCGTAGTACTGCGTGGCGGCCGATTCGCTGCGCGTCATCACGCGGTTCCAGTCGAGTGCGGTCTGCCCGAACGCCCCGATGGCCACGAGCGCGGCGATGCCGGCTCCCGCGACGACGGCCCGCACACCGGCCGGGCGCATCACCCGGCGCACGGCAGAGCCTGCCCACGCCAGCCGTCCGGTCGGCATCGGCAGCGCCGCGGCGAGGATCGCGATCCACGGGGTGGCGAAGAGGACGACGCGGAAGATGCCCTCCTGGCCGTAGTTCGTGGCGACGAGCAACGAGACCGGGCTCGCCGCCGCGAGGAGCAGCCCCCAGTGCACGCGGTCGCGACGGAGCAGCACCGTGACCAGGGCGGCGAGCCCGAGCACCACGAGTGCGGCGGCCGGGACGTCGAACGCCAGCCGCGTGACGAGCGGCTGCGGGAGGAGGGTCGATCCGTGGGACGGCGGCTGCACGTTGTCGAACACCCGCCCGACGTTCGCGAGGGACAGGAACTTGTCGAGCACGTTGCCGTTCATGACCGCGAACACGACAGCGGGCACGAGCACGACCAACGGCAGCCACCACGGGCGGACCAGGCGGAAGACGACGAGCACCACGAGCGCAGCGACCGTCAGGTACGGCGAGATCTGGTGGGTCACGGCCAGCACGATGCCGATGGCGGCGATCCCGACGATCCGGGACAGCCCGACCTTCCGGGCCCGCGGCTTCGCGGCGACGATCCCGTTCACCGACGTCGTGTCGACGCTGCGGAGCGGTCCGGTCGCGAGCACGAGGATCACGAGCGACAGCAGGATGCCGACCGACTGCGGCGAGAAGTAGGTCGTGTTGAGCGACCCGGTCATCGCGATCAGGAACGCCGCGATCCACGGACGCCGTGGTCCCGGGAGCCAGTGCGACGCGAGCACACCCGAGGCGATCGTCGTGCTGAAGGCCAGGAGGACGGGGACCCACGCGGCGATGACCATCGCGTTCTGGATCCCGCCCACGTCGGCCACCCAGGCACCGGCGGCGAAGAGCCCCGACCACGTCTGGAAGATGTCAGCGGCGGGGTTGGTCCCGCCGTACTGCCGGATGTACTCGAGCACGCCGATGTGCCGAGCGGCCGCCATCACCGTGGGCATGCCGTACGTGATGGCCTGCGCCAGCTGGATCGCGCCGCCGAACACCACCACGGGGACGGCGACGGCACGGCCCCGGACCAGCGCGACCACGGCCGCGGCGACGACGATCGCCAGTCCCACGACGAGCCCGGCGCCGAGCCTGCCGAACAGGCCGTCCCTGATCGGGTCGCCCGTGTGCGTGAGCGCGGTGACGACGACCACGGCGAGCCCGGCCACCGAGAGCGTCGTGACCGTCGCGGTGGTCCCCCACCGGCGCCGCGTCGGAGCGTCGTCGGCGACGTACCGTGCCCGGCGGAGCTCGGCGAGGTCACGTGGCACGGCGACCGCCACCGCGAGCGCCGTGCCCACGACCACCACGACGAACGGAGCCACCGGGTCCCAGACGTGGAACGTCGCCATCGTGTAGCCGATGCCGATCGTGGCGACGAAGGACCCGGTCACCGCGAAGACCGCGAAGCGTGCGAGGGGCATCGGCCGCAGGAAGAGCAGCGGCGCGACGCCGAGCAGCGCGAAGAGGAACACCGCTGTCGCGCTCGCACGGAGCACCGGGACGCCGACGAGCTGTCCGACCGCGGCGAGGACGAGGACGCCCACCAGGAGGCCGGACGCGACGAGGCGCGCAGCTGGCCCCATCGCACCGGTCGGGACTTCCCGGACCGGTCCAGCGGTCTCGAGACCACGCTGCAGCTCGTGCCGACCGTGCGCCGTCCGGTCGATCGTCCCGGCGCCGCCGATCCGTTCGCGCAGCGCGAGGAACGGCGCCGTGAACGCCGACCGTCGTTCGACCCCGCGGAGCCGACGTTTCGTCGCGGCGAACTCGGCGTCGACGACGTCGAGCGGTTCGGACGCGGCGGACCCGTCGACGGCAGCCGCACGGTCCCCCTGCTCGAATCCGAGGCGCGCGAAGGCGCTGATGGCCTCGGGAGCAGCGTCGATCGACGCGGCGAGCGTCTCGCGGTCGAAGGCGTTCTTGGTCATCCAGGCTCCGAGTCCGTGGCCGTTCGCTGCGGCGGCGCGGCGCAACGACGCGACGTCGTCCGCCGATCGCTGCCACGCGATCGCGGCGGGTTCGACCGCGATCGCGGCACCCGCGAACAGCAGTCGTGTGAAGAGGTCGAGGTCGTCCCCGCCGCCGACGCGGGTGCCCGGTCCGAAGGCGGTGTCGAACCCGCCGATCCGGAGGGCCGTCGCGCGGTGCACGGCGAGGTTCGCCCCGGTGCCGTACGCGGACGCGGCGAAGGGGTGCAGTGGGAGGTCGCCCGGGTCGTCGCCGAGCCGCAGGACACGGCGACGGATCGTCCTGGCCGCCGGGGTGCGCTCGTCGTGCCACCGCTGCGCCGGGGTGCGGAGCTCCGCGCTGGGCACGAGGCCGGTCACGCACGCGACGTCGGGGTCCGTGGCGAACGCGGTCCCGAGGGCGTCGAGCCACCCGGCGTCGACGACGGCCCCCTCGTCGACGAACGCGACGACCGCACCGGTCGCCGCGAGCAGGCCGGCGTTCCGCGCTGCGGCGAGCCCGCCGGACGGTGCGGCGATCGTGGTCACCGTGCGGCCGTCGATCGTCACGACGGCGTCGTCACCCGGCTCGGCCGCGTGCGAGACCACGACGACGTCGAAGGACGGGTACCGGCAGGCGAGCACCGAGCGCATCGTCGAGTCCGAAGCACCGTCCGTGCAGAGCACGACGGTGACGGACGGCAGCACCAGACCTGCTGCCGTCCCGGACACCGAGGAGACCCGCGCTGCCGGCGCCGGCATCGGCCGGATCGCGCGCTGCAGGGAGCGGACGTCGATCGTCGCGCCGATGCGGCGGCGCTCGGTGATCTCCGCCTCGACGAACCCGAGGGGCTCGCCGTGGTCGCGCACGAGCAGCCGGGCACGCCGGTACCCCTCGGCCCCGTCGAGCGCGATGACGTCGCGGTGGCTCGAGGCGTGCACGTCCGCGCGGTCGACCTCGCCGACCCACAGGGCGCCGTCCCACGTGGGGAACAGCGGACCCGTGGTGATCGGCGAGACGACCATCGCCAGGGTCGCACGCGTCACGGTGCACCCACCGGCTGCACGGCGACGGGGACGGGTGCGGGCGACGCCACCACGACGCCGCCGAGGAACCGGCCGACGGCGTAGCCGGTCACGGTACCGAGCACACAGGTGACGATCGCGACCGCACGGGTCCCGCCGCCTCGCCCGAGCCGACCGAGTTCACGGAACAGCGCCTTCGGCAGCACCTTCGTCAGGTACGTCGACTCGCTGGACAGCGAGTCCTTCGCCCCGACACGACGGCTGAGGACCGCCTTCGAGATGCCCTCGTAGTAGCTCCGGCGCCGCACGTACCGCATCGCGACGCGATCAGGGGACACACGGTGCGAGACGTTCGACCGCGGCTCGAAGCGGATCCTCGCGGTCGGGTCGGCCTGCGCGATCCGGATGCAGAGCTCCGTCTCCTCGCACCCGAGCGGCTGGTTGCCGACCCGGCCGATCCCGGACCGGAACCCGCCGGCGGCGAGGAGCACGTCACGGCGGAACGCCATGCTCGAGCCGATCACGTTGCGGACGTCGCCCGGTTCGGTGGGCAGTCCGGTGTAGCTGCAGCCGACGATCCACAGGAGCTCGTCGGGGTAGGGACCCGCACCGGTCGCGGTCGGCCACGACGGGGTCGCCCGACCACCGACGCCGACGACGTCCGGCAACGAGAGCGCCTCGACGAGGTGGGCCAGCCAGTCGTCGTCGGCGGTCGCGTCGTCGTCGAGGAACGCCACGACCTCCGACTCGGCGAGCGCCACGCCGGTGTTCCGCGCGCCGGACAGGCCCCGGTCCTCGGAGTTCTCGACGACCAGCAGCTCCGGCCAGCGCGCCGTCGCACGCAGGAACAGCTCGGGCTCGTGGTCGATGACGACGACCACCTCGGTGGCGTTCGGCTGTCGCTTCGCGGACTCGACCGAGTCCTGCAGGTCGCCCCACCGCTGCTGCGTGTACGCGCAGATGACGACCGCGACCGTCGGGACGCTCACGCGGCTTCCTCGTCCAGTGCCGGCACGGCGGTCGGGACGACGCGGGGCGTGACCGGGGTGAGGCGCGCGCGTGCCTGCGCCTCGGAGGCGCGGCGACGCTCGTGCATGATCGACTTCAGCACGCGGATGCCGTCGGTCACGGCGTTCAGGTTGCTGGTGCCGTGGACGCGGAGCTTCTCGTGGCTCGGCACCTCGGAGATCGCCAGGTCCGCGGCGGACCAGCGGCAGGTCAGGATCGTCTCGATCTCGAAGCCGTCGCCCCACAGCATCGAGCCGTCGGAGGGCTTCGGCAGGGTCGAGGACAGCAGGCCGATCTTGGGCAGCGTGTCCGCCCAGAAGGCGTTGTAGCCGTAGCAGAGGTCCGTGTAACGGGCGCCGAGCAGCAGGTTGCAGACCACGTTCAGACCGCGGTTGCCGAGGCTGCGGACGATCGTGATGTCGTCGCTCCCACCGCCGAGGGCGTATCGGGTGCCCTTGGCGACGTCCGCGCCGGCGACGAGCGCGTCGACGAAGCGCGGGATCTCGTCGGGGTCCGCCGAGCAGTCGGCGTCGAACATGACGACGACGTCGCCGGTGACGGCCTCGAACCCGCAGGCGAGCGCGTTGCCCTTGCCCTTCCGGGTCTGCTGCACGACCTTGATCGAGGGCATGAGGCGCTGCGCGGTCGCGATGGTGTCGTCGACCGAGTTGCCGTCGACCAGGATCACCTCGTACACCGGCGGGAGCTTCGGGAGGATGATCTCGAGGTTCCTCGCCTCGTTGCGCGCGGGGATGACGACCGAGACGCGAGGGTCCAGGGGACGGATCGTGCTGGCGGACATGGTGCTCCTGTCGGGTTCAGGGCTGCAATCGGGAAGACCGTCACGGCGACGGTCGATGGTCCTCGGGGTACGCGAGGACTCAGGACGCGGGTACGTCAGCTGCGGTGCACGGCGGTGAGGGTGCACCGTCGTTCCCGTCGGGAGCGGGGGTACGCCGTTCCCTGGGGATTCCCACCTTCGTCGGGGCGGGGTGACGGGTCAATGCGATCGGTGATCCGTTGCGGGGCCGCGGGTGCGGATACGGAAACCCGCAAGCGGGCTGCGGTGGGTCGTCGGGTCGCCCCGGGACGGACGGGAGGCTCGTGGCGGGGTCGCCACGAGCCTCCCGTCGGTCTGTTGGGGCCGTCAGGACCGGGTCGGGTCCGTCCCGAGGGCGGCGCGCAGCTCCGCCGCGAGCTCCGCGACGTGCGGTTCGCGCAGCAGCGACGTGTGCTCCGCCTGGATGTGCACGGTGCGGTTGTCCCCGCGGAGCACCGAGGACCAGCGCTCGACGTCCGGGTTGTCCTCCGCGAGCACGAAGGTCGACCGCCCGTGGAAGGGCGTCGGCGTGTGCCGGCGCACGATCATCTCGGCGTGGTCGAACATCGCGTCGAAGTCCTTCTGGCCGCCGTAGCGCAGCACCCCGGCGCCGTAGGCCCGCGCACGACGCACGAAGAGGTCCCCGTACGGCACGCCGGACGGCAGCACGCGCTTCACGGCGCGGTCGAGACCGTGCCGGAGCGCTCGGACGGCGGCGTTCCGCGGCTCACGGGGCTGCATCCTGGCGAAGTTGAGCTGCGCGGCCTCGGTCCGGGTACGCGGCAGGTACGAGTCGAGCAGTGCGAGGTGTTCGATCTCCTCCCCCGCCTCGGTGAGGAGCCGTGCCACCTCGAGTCCGACGATGCCGCCGAGCGAGTGCCCGACGATGATGTACGGGCCGCGCGGCTGCACGATGCGCATCAGGGCGATGTACCGCCGGGCGCTCTGCTCGATGCTGCGGTCCGGGATCGCGCGCCGCTCCAGGCCGTGCTGCTGGATCGCGTAGACGTCGTGCTCCGGCAGGTACCGGGAGAGCGGCAGGAACGTCAGGCCGAGCGCGCCGCCGCCGGACAGGCAGAACACCGGCGGGCGTCCAGGGGTCCGCGCCTCGGACACCTTCACGATGTCCGGGTGGCTCGGCAGCGCGCTGGTTCCAGAGCGGACGTGCCGTGCGAAGGTGCGCAGCGTGGGGTGCTCGAGCAGCTCGGACGCGCGCATGTCGACGCCGAGCCGGGCGTGCACGATCGCGAGCATCTCCTCGGCGGAGAGCGAGTCGCCGCCGAGTGCGGAGAAGTCCTCGTCGAGGTGCACACCGCGGAGGCCGAGGACCTCCGCCCAGATCTGCCCCACGACGAGCTCCCACTGGTCGTACTCGCCCTCCACCATCTCGGTCTCGATCGACGGCGCGCCGGGGAGCAGCGCGCGGTCGACCTTGCCGCGCTCGTTGCGGGGCAGCTCGGGCATCGGGACGATCGACGCCGGCACCATGTACTCCGGCAGCCGATCACGGAGCGCACGGCGGATCGCCGCGGGTGCCGGGGTCCGACGTCCAGGGCGACCGACGACGTAGGCGACGAGGCGGGTGACGGCCGGCGGCTCGACGAGCGCGGTGACGACGACGTCGTGCACGTCCTCGACGGCGCGGAGCGCTGCCTCGACCTCGCTGGGCTCGACGAGGTACCCGCGGACCTTCACGGCGTCGTCGGAGCGGCCGAGGAGCACCAGGCTGCCGTCGGCCTCGAGCTTCGCGAGGTCGCCCTGACGCCACGTCGGCGTGCCGTCGTCCGTCGCGCCGAGGCGTTCGGCGGTCTTGTCCGGTGCGCCCCAGTACCCGGCGGAGAGGCCGTCGGACTCGATCACGAGCTCGCCGGTCTCGCCGAGGTCGGCCGGGGTGCCGTCCTCGCGGACGATCCTGGCGGTCTTGCCGGGGAGCGGGAACCCGGCGGGGATCACGCCGGGAGCGACGTCGTCGCCCGGAGTGACCGAGCAGTACGCGACGCACCCCATCTCGCTCGCGCCGAAGCCGTTCCAGATCACCGTCCCGGCGTCGAGCACCGGGCGCGCGGCGATGACGTCCGTGCCGGTGATCGGTTCGCCGACGGTCATCAGGAAGCGGAACGGCAGCCGTGCGCCGCCGGGGACCGCCTGCTTCGTCTGGACGATGGACCGGAGGAGGTGCGGGGTGCAGACGAGCACGTTCACGTCCTCCTCCGGCATCCGCTCGAGGAGTCGTTCGGTGCCGAGGTCCCGCGGGTCGAGGAGCACGATGGCCCCGCCGTTCAACAGGGTGTCGAAGGCCATGAGGTAGCCGGCCGCGAAGGACAGCGGGAGCACGAGACCCAACCGGTCCCCCGGTCGGAGCCCGAGCGCGACGGCGTCCTGCTCGGCGTTCTGCAGCTGCTGCCGGTGGGTCATCGCGACGCCCTTCGGCATGCCGGTCGACCCGGAGGTGAAGACCAGCACGAGAGGGTCTGTCCCACGTCGCTCCTGTTCGGCGATGCCGTTGCTCCGCGCCACCGCATCGGCGCTGGCCGTGCGGTCCGCGGCGTCCGCCGACGCGTCGAGCAGTGCGTCCAGGTCGTGGACCGGGCCGGCGTCGCCGATGACCGAGGCGGCGAGGTCCGCGTGCTCGGCGTCCGCGAGGACCTCCGAGACGCCCGCGAGCTCGACCACGTGGCGCAGCCGGGCTTCCGGCAGGTGGTCGTCGAGGACCACCACGACGCGGTTCGCCATCGTCAGCGCCAGGACGGCCACCACGCCCTCGGTCGTCTGCCCGGCCATGACGCCGATCGGGACGGGAGCACCGCCGGGGACCGCGCCGACGCCGGCTCCGGTCCGGTCGTCGGGGTGCAGCCGCTCGGCGAGGACCGCGGCGAGCGACGACGCGAGCGCATCCGCCTCGGCGAACGTGCACGCGCGGCCGTTGCCGGCGAGGGCCGGCTCGTCCGGGTACGCGGTCACGACGCGTGCCCAGCGGTCGAGGACCGAGTGGTCGTCCGCGGCGGGGATCACAGCGGTGTGGTCCCAACGGTGGTGGAGCAATGCGTCGGTGGACGTCATGGCAGTTCCCCTGGATCGTCTGCTGACCGCCCGTCCGGTACGGCCACTCGGACACTAAGTCGACGAGTGGTCCCCGTTCCAGGGGTGACGACGGCGGGTGCGGACATCCTGCGGTTCTGCGCATCCTCGCGGGTTCCGCTGAACGTGCTGTGAACGGCACACGAAAACGGCCCCCGGGACATCCCGGGGGCCGTTCTCACATCTGCTGGGGTACCTGGACTCGAACCAAGAACGACGGTACCAGAAACCGCTGTGTTGCCAATTACACCATACCCCAAAAGACCTGTCGGTCTTCCGTCCCCGTTGTCCGGGGCACGGTCATCTACTGTACAGCATCCCGGAGGTCCGCAAGACCACCGACGAGGTCGCGGTGCACCGCGGCGGCGGTCGTCGCACCGTGCCCTGCGGCAACGATGAGCTGCTCGGGCCCGGGCGGGGTCACGTCGCCGACGGCGTACAGCCCGGGGACCGTCGTGCGTCCGACGCGGTCGACCACCACGAGTCCCTCGGCGTCGCGGTCGAGTGCCGCGTCGACCCAGTCCAGGTCGACGTGCCACGTCGGCCGGACGAACCCGCCCGTGCGCGGCTCCACGTGGCCGTCTGCGAGGCGCACGCCGGTCATCCCGGACCGATCCCCCTCCAAGTCGACGACGGGGCGCTCGTCGATCCGCACGCCCGCGTCGGCCAGCCGGCGGCGACCGTCGGCGTCGAGGGGCGCGGTGCCGTTCGTGTACACGACGAGGTCGTCGGTCCACGCCGCGATGAGCAGCGCCCGGTCGACGACGTCGGCGGTCTCGCACACGAACGCCAGGGGTTCGCCGGACCGCTCGTAGGCGTCGCACTCGACGCAGCTGTGCATCGCGGTGCCGTAGAACGCCCGCAGGGACGGCAACGCCGGGAACTCCTCACGGAGCCCGGTCGCGATGACCACCGTGCGCGCCGTCTCGTCCACCTCGGCGCCGCGCCAGGTCCCGTGCACGCGCCAGCCGTCGCCGTCCGGAGCGACCCTGTCGACGATCGCCTGCACGACCGTGGCCTCTGCGTACTGTTCGACCTCGGCGCGTCCGAGCTTCCGGAGCTCGAGCGGCGACACCCCGTCGCGAGTCAGGAAGCCGTGCGACCGCAAGGTGGCGGCGTTCCGCGGACGGTTCGCGTCGAGCAGCAGCACGGACCGTTTCGCCCGCACCAGGTTGAGCGCGGCACTGAGACCAGCGGGCCCCGCACCGATCACCGCGACGTCGTACACGTCAGCGAGCCGAGAGTGCGCGGAGCCGTGCGAGCGTCGAGTCCTTGCCGAGGATCTCCATCGACTCGAACAGCGGCGGGCTGATCCGACGACCGGAGACCGCGACACGCAACGGACCGAACGCCAGGCGCGGCTTCAGGCCGAGACCGTCGATCAGCGCGACGCGGAGCGCACCCTCGATCCCCTCGGTCCGCCAGTCGTCGAGCGGCTCGAGCGCGGCGATGCTCGCGGTGAGGACCTCGGTCGGGTCGCCCTTGAGGCTCGCGAGCGCGTCCTCCTCGACGACGAGGTCGCCGTCCGCGGTGAACAGGAACCCGAGCATCCCCGGGGCCTCGCTGAGCAGCTGCATGCGCTCCTGCACCAACGGCGCCGCGGCCTCGAGCACGTGCTCCTGCTCGGGGGTGGCCGGGTCCGAGAGGTACTCGGTCAGGTACGGCTTCAGGCGGTCCCGGAAGTCCGCCGGCGGAAGCAGGCGGATGTGGTCACCGTTGATCGACTCGGCCTTCTTGTGGTCGAACCGGGCGGGGTTCGGGTTCACGTCGGCGACGTCGAACGCCTCGACCATCTCGTCGATCGAGAACACGTCGCGGTCGGGACCGATCGACCAACCGAGCAGCGCGAGGTAGTTGATCAGCCCCTCTGGGATCATGCCGTTCGCCCGGTGGTGGAAGAGGTTCGACTCCGGGTCGCGCTTGGAGAGCTTCTTGTTGCCCTCGCCCATCACGTACGGCAGGTGCCCGAAGCGCGGGATGAACTCGGCCATCCCGATCTCGAACAGCGCCTCGTAGAGGGCGATCTGTCGCGGCGTCGACGACAGGATGTCCTCGCCGCGGAGCACGTGCGTCACGCCCATGAGCGCGTCGTCGACCGGGTTCGTGAACGTGTACAGCGGCTTGCCGTTCGGGCGCACCACCACGAAGTCCGGGAACGTGCCCTGCTTGAACGTGATCTCGCCACGGACCAGGTCGTCGAAGCTCAGATCCCGGTCCGGCACGCGGAGTCGGAGCGCCGGCGCACGCCCCTGGTCATGGAACGCCTGGCGCTCGTCGTCGGTCAGGTCGCGCTCGTGGTTGTCGTAGCCCTGCTTGGGGTCGCGACCGGCCGCGACGTTCCGCGCCTCCATCTCCTCCGGCGTCACGAAGGACTCGTAGAGGTGGCCGGCGTCCTTGAGCTTCGCGATGGCGTCCTCGTAGACGTCGGACCGCTCGGACTGCCGGTAGGGGCCGTGCGGTCCCCCCACCTCGACGCCTTCGTCCCAATCGAGCTGCAGCCACCGCAGCGCCTCGATGATCTGCTGGTACGACTCCTCGCTGTCCCGTGCCGCGTCGGTGTCCTCGATGCGGAACACGAGCTTGCCGCCGGTGTGCCGGGCGTAGGCCCAGTTGAACAGGGCCGTCCGCACGAGGCCGACGTGGGGCGTCCCCGTCGGCGAGGGGCAGAATCGGACGCGGACGTCGGAACCGGTGGCGGTGGTGAATGGCGCAGTCATGACGCCGACGATCCTATCGCGGGCGACCCCGGCTGCGGCGGCCCAGTGGATGGCGTTGGAGCGGTCCTGGAACAGTCCTGGAACGGTCGTGGAACGCAGAAAACCCCTGACCAGTACTGGTCAGGGGTTCCCTGGTGTTGCAAGAGAAGTCCGGCGGCGTCCTACTCTCCCACAAGGTCCCCCTTGCAGTACCATCGGCGCTGAGAGGCTTAGCTTCCGGGTTCGGAATGTGACCGGGC
>NZ_JBIVCR010000009.1:0-37603 GCF_044746705.1 Curtobacterium sp. NPDC090217
GCCCCCCGGGGGGCCCCCGGGGGGGGGGCGGGCCCCCCCCGCGCCCCCCCCCCCCCCCCCCCCCCGGGGCGCCCCCCCCCCCCGGGGGGGGGGGGGGGGGGGGCCCCCCCCCCCCCCCCGCCTCCCGTCTGGGGTTGCGGTCACGCCTTGGCGTCGACCGTGTCGCCTTCCGCGGTGATGCCCATCTCCTCGAGGGAGCGCCCCTTGGTCTCCGGGATCTTGGCGATCACGAAGAACAGCGAGATGAGGGCGAACAGCGCGTAGATGCCGTAGGTGACCGTCAGGTTGAAGCCGGACAGCACCGGGAACGAGATCGTGACCACGAAGTTCGCGATCCAGTTCGCCGCGGAGCCGACGCCGAGCGCCGTCGCGCGGATGCGGTTCGGGAACATCTCGCCGAGCAGCACCCACATGAGCGGACCCCACGTGGCGCCGAAGGACACGACGAACAGGTTCGCGAAGATCAGCGCGATGATGCCCCACGCGCCGGGCAGCTGCGGCGCGCCGTTCACGATCGTGGCCTGCGAGAACGCGATCGCCACCATCGTCAGCGACACGAACATGCCGGCGGAACCGGCCACGAGCAGCGGCTTCCGTCCGACCTTGTCGACCAGGAAGATGGCGATGAACGTCACCGCGACGTTGACCACCGAGGTGATCGTCGAGATGAGGAACGAGTCGCTCTCCTTGAACCCGACGGCCTGCCACAGCGTCGTCGAGTAATAGAAGATCACGTTGATGCCGACGAACTGCTGCAGAACGGCGAGGATGATGCCGACCCACACGATCGGCTGGAGCCCGAAGCGGTTGCCCTTGATGGAGCCCTTCTTCTCGTTGGCTTCCTTCTTGATGCCGTCCTGGATCTCCTCCAGGCTCGTGTTCACCGTGTCACGCGGGACGATCTTCGTCATGACCTCGCGCGCGTCGTCCGTCCTGCCCTTGGCGAGCAGGTAGCGCGGCGACTCCGGCAGGGTGATCGCCAGGATGCCGTAGACGACCGACGGGATCACGCCGACCAGGAACATCCAGCGCCACGCCGCGAGCCCGAGGACGGTCTCGGAAGCGCCGCCCGCGGTGACCGCGAAGACCTGGTCGGAGAGCAGCGCGGCGAAGATACCGAGCGTGATCGCCAGCTGCTGGAACGAGGCGAGCCGGCCACGGATGGCCTTCGGCGACACCTCGGAGATGTACGCAGGCGCGATGACCGACGCGGTCCCGATGCCGAGACCACCGACGAGACGCCAGATCACGAGGTCCCAGGTGGCGAACGCGAACGCGCTGCCGATCGAGGAGACGAGGAACAGCACCGCTGCCCAGAACATGATCCGGGTGCGACCCCAGCGGTCAGCGAGCCGGCCGGCGAAGAAGGCGCCGAACGCGCAGCCGATCAGGGCGGAGGCGACGGCGAACCCGCTGGCGGCCTCGGACAGGCCGAACTCGCCCTTGATCGCGTCGACCGCGCCGTTGATCACGGACGAGTCGAAACCGAAGAGGAAACCGCCCACCGCTGCTGCGATGGCGAACGCGGTGACCTTCCCCTTGAACGCACGGTCGGTGCCGTGCCCGGTGGACGTGTTTGCCACGATGCTCCTGGGTTCTGCCGCCGTGCGGGATGCTGCACGGTGCCCCGGCGGTCGGCTCGTTCGCCGTCCGAGCGGCGTTGCGTGGTCCGGAGCGGCCCCGACGATACTCCCTCGGCGGCGGGTGGTCATAACCGGATTCCGAGGGAGTCGACTCGACTGGCGCAGGCCCGCCCGACTCGGAACGACAGATCCGCTGTCGTACGACAGCGAGGCTGTCGTCGGTTGCGTCCGCAACAGTTGCACGCGCGTCCTGACGACACCGTCGCTGTCGTACGACATCGGTCTTGTCGCTGGTTGCGTCCGCGCGGGCCCTCCACAGCCTGGAGGCAGGACTCACTTTCCACAGATCGGCGTCGGCGGACCTGCGCTCGCCTCCCCCGCTCCAGGCTGGTCACGTGATCCGACCCACCTTGGCACCCGCACTCGTCGCCGGAATGCTCGTCGCGCTGGGCGGGTGCGACGTCGGGACGTATCAGTCCCCCGACCCGCCGGCAGCGGCCCACCCGGCGACGACGATCATCGTCGGGGAGGCAGCGGCGCCCTGGGTGTGGCCCACCGGGGTGCGGGTGGTCGAGCGCGGGTGGGAAGCCCCGGCCGACGACTACGCCGCCGGGCACCGCGGGATCGACGTCCCGGCGGCCCTCGGCACGGCGGCGGTCGCGGTCGACGACGGCATCGTCGCCTTCGCCGGGTCGGTCGCCGGGCGGCCGGTGGTGACGATCGACCACGGCGAGGGGCTCGTGAGCACGCTGGACTCGGTCGCCCCGGTCGTCTCAGCCGGCGATTCCGTGCAGCAGGGGTCGGTCGTCGGACACGTCGCGGTCGGGCACTGTCCGGCGAGTTCGCCGTGTGTGCACCTCGGCGCACGCGTCGACGATCGGTACGTCGACCCGACGCCGTACCTGCCCGCGGCGGAGTGGCCCGTGCTGCTCCCCGAGTCGGCGTGGCCGGGATGACCGCGTTCGCACCCCGCTGTGATCATCGCGCCCGATCGTGACGGGGCGCGACGTCCGCACCGGGGTGCAACGTCGCACCGTGCGGCGGTGCGGACGAGAACAGCACCGGACGGGGTGGCCCGCGGCGGCGGGACGGACGGCGGCTCGCCCGGCGGTCGGATGGTCGAGTCAGGCGCGCGGATGTGCCGTGCGGTAGACCTCGCGAAGTCGCGCCGAGGAGACGTGCGTGTAGATCTGCGTCGTGCCGAGACTCGCGTGGCCGAGCATCTCCTGCACGGCACGGAGGTCGGCTCCCCCGTCGAGCAGGTGCGTCGCCGCGGTGTGCCGGAAGGTGTGCGGCCCGCTCGGCCCCTCCCCGGGGAGCCCCTCCAGCAGCCGCGCGACGATGCGGTAGGCGCTGCGGACCCCGAGCCGTCCACCGCGGTCCCCGAGGAAGAGCGCATCGTGAGCCGGCGTCCCGGAACCCGTGGCCTGAGTCGAGGCCGCAGCCGCCAGGAGCACCGGACGCCCCCGTTCGAGCCAGGCCTCGAGCGCGTCCCTGGCTGGCACACCGAACGGCACCACACGCTCCTTGCCGCCCTTGCCGAGCACCCGGACGGTCAACCGTGACCGGTCCACGTCGACGAGGTCGATCCCCACGAGTTCGCTGACGCGGATCGCCGCCGCGTACAACAGCTCGACGAGCGCCACGTCACGCAGCGCTCCGGGATCGTCTCCCGCGGCCCGATCAGCCAGCCCGTCGAGGAGCCCTCGGACCTGGTCCTCGGTCACGACCCGTGGGAGGTGTGCCGCCCCCTTCGGCGCACGGAGTCGCACACCGGGGTCCGCGGTGAGCACACCGCCCTCGGTCGCCCAGCGGGTGAACGCTCGGACCGACGAGGACCGACGCGCGATGCTCGACCGCGCGAGCCCCCGCTCGTTCGCGTCCCACAGCCAATCGCGGAGCACCTCGAGCGTCACCGCTCCGACGGAGTCGATCCCGTGGGCGTCGGTGAAGCGGAGGAGGTCCTCGAGGTCGCCCCGGTACGCCCGGACCGTCTGTTCGCTGAGCCCGCGGACGTCTCGCGCCTCCCGCAGGAAGGACGTGACCGCCCCGCCCAGGGTTCCGCGATCGCCGTCCATGGCGACCAGCGTAGGCGCGTCCGAAGACGGCGGCAGGCTGGCGTCGGCGGCGCGTCATGTGACGGTCCAGCCGTCTCGCTGTCGCCGCACGAGCCCCTGGAGCTCGGCGAGCGCGAGCGCATCGACCGCCGCTGCCACCGACAGGCCCGATCGACGAGCCGCCTCCAGGTCACCGATCGGCCGTCGCCCGAGCGCGTCGAGTACCCGGACGACATCGGGATCCTCGACGGACGGACGCAACGGGACGGGCTCCTGCGAGTCCGTCCCGGCGTGGAACCCGAGTGCGGCTCGTGCCGGGTCGGAGGGCTCGACGGCGAGCTCCGCACGCCGGTCTGCGACGAGACGGTGGCACCCCACCGACGCAGGCGACGAGAACGCGCCGGGGACGGCGAACACGGGGCGTCCGAGCTGTGCGGCGTGGTTCGCCGTGTTGAGCGCCCCGGATCGCGCGGCGGCCTCGACGACCACGACCGCATCGCCCATGGCGGCGATCATCCGGTTCCGGGCGAGGAAGCGCCACCGGGTCGGACGCGTACCGGGGGGCGATTCGGCGAGGAGCATCCCCTGTCGGCTGACGTTCCGGAGCAGTTCGACGTGTCCGACGGGGTAGAGCTGGTCGATCCCACCGGCGAGTACCGCCACCGTGGGGGCGCCCGCGGCGATCGCCACGCGGTGTGCGACCGCGTCGATCCCGTACGCTCCCCCGCTGACGACGGCGCACCCGTCATCCGCCGCCGACGACGTGATCTCCGCAGCGGCCTCTGCACCGGCAAGGGTGTTCGCCCTGGCGCCGACGACCGCGAGCGTCGGCCGTTCGAACACGGGGGCCGCCCGACCGCGGCACCAGAGCACGAGTGGCGCATGGTCACCGAGGTCAGCGGTCCGCTCGGGCCAGTCCGGATCACCGGGCACCAGCAGCGTCGCACCGACCGCCTCGGCACGCTCCACCGCACGTGCGACATCGGTGCGGTCGAGACGCGGGCCCCAGCGCCGCAGTCCGGCATCGACCGTCGCTTGCAGCCCGAGGAGTTCGTCGGGAGCCACGGCACCGAGGCACGCACGCACGACTGCTCCGCCCCGGCCGGACGCCTCGGCGTACACGAGTTCCAGCGCACGCGCTGCCCCGAGCGCCCCCACGAGGGCACCGGCACCGGAGTCGCCGGGTTCCGCCAACGCACTCCACGCGACCCGCGCCACCACCTCTGCGTCCTCCGTCACCGACGCCACCGGCCGAACACCGCTGAGGTCCACCCCGCCGAGCGAGGACCCGCCCGTCACAGCGCGCTCCGAAGTGCCGCCGCAGCACCGACCTGGCGCCGCGCCGGCCGGTCGACGCCGTCGAGGTCCGCGATCGTCCACGCCAGGCGCATCACCCGGTCCCAGCCGCGCATCGTCAGCGTCCCCAGGTCGAGCGCCCGGTCGAGCACCGCGGTGGAACCCGGCTCGGGCCGACCGTCCCCGCGCAACCAGGTGCCGGGCACCTCGGCGTTCCTGGACCACCCGGTGCCCTCGAGTCGTTCGGCCATCCGCGCCCGGGCAACGGACACGATCGCCCTGGCTTCCTCGCTGGTCGGCGTCGTGCCGTCGGTCCTCCGCATCTCGGCCGTCGTCATCCGGTGGACGTGCACACGGATGTCGATCCGATCGAGCAGCGGCCCGGACATCCGCCCGAGGTACCGACGGACCGTCGTCGGGGTGCAGTCGCACGGCGGGCCGCCGAGGTCCGCCCGGGTGCCGGCGTTCCCGCAGGGACACGGGTTCGCCGCGAGGACGACCTGGCAGCGGGCGGGGAACTCCGCCGCTCCGGCTGCCCGGTGCACCGTGATCCGTCCGGACTCCAACGGTTGCCGCAGTGCGTCGAGCACCGCGCGCGGGAACTCCGGCGCCTCGTCGAGGAAGAGCACGCCCCTGGTCGCCCGGGAGACCGCGCCTGGACGGATCGTCCCGGACCCGCCACCGATCAGCGCGATCGCCGAGGCCGAGTGGTGCGGTGCCTCCCACGGAGGACGCGTCGTCCAGGAGTGGGCACCGAGGCCCGCGATCGAGCGCACGGAAGCGACCTCCAGCGCAGCCGGCGGATCGAGGTCGGGCAAGAGCCCAGGCAGTCGCTCGGCGAGCATCGTCTTCCCCGCACCCGGTGGACCGAGCAGCAGCACGTGGTGGCCACCGGCGGCGGCGACGAGCATCGCGCGGACCCCGACCTCGTTGCCGACGACGTCAGCGAGTTCGGCGACCGGGGGTGGCAGTGCCGGTGTCGTGTCCGTCATCACCGGCTCGACCTCGACCGGAGGCAGCAGCGCACCGGCGTCGATCGCGGCGCCACGGAGCGAGTCGACGCCCGTCACCGCGACGTCGGGGACCGCCTGCGCCTCGGCGAGGTTACCGACGGGCACCACCACCCGGTCGGCGCCGGCGTCCCGTGCCGCGACGGTCATCGGGATCACGCCGGGGACCGGACGGACCCGGCCGTCGAGCCCGAGCTCCCCGATGTAGACGACGCGCTGTGACACACCCGGTGCCGTACCGGTGGCAGCGAGCACCGCCATCGCGATCGCGAGGTCGAACCCCGAGCCGCGCTTCGGGATCGCCGCCGGCGTCAGGTTCACCGTGATGCGCCGCGCCGGCAGCGGACACCCCGCGTTGGCCGCCGCCGATCGGACGCGTTCGCGCGCTTCCCCCAGCGACGTGTCCGGGAGCCCGATGATGCTGAACCCGGGGAGCTGACTCGTCAGGTGTGCTTCGACCTCCACCAGCCGTCCGCTGACGCCGAGCAACGCGACCGCTGCGGACCGCCCGATGTCGGTCACGCGATCGCCTCGACGTGCTCGACGACCGCGTGGTCCCCCATCACGTGCACCGCGATCGCATCGAGCCGGATGCGGTGCGCGTGCTCGGTCGGGTGCGCCGAGAACCAGAGCGGCACGAGCAGCCGGAGCCGCGCGAGCTTCTGGGCGGTGAGGGCTTCGAGCGGGTGACCGGTCGAAGCAGTCGCGCGGGTCTTCACCTCGACGAAGACCAGGTCGGTGCCCTTCCGCGCGACGATGTCGAGTTCGCCACGGGCACAGCGCCAATTGCGGTCCACGACGACGTAGCCCCGCTGTTCCAGCCAGTCCGCGGCGATCGATTCACCACGCGCTCCCAATGTCCCTGATGTCATGGGGCAAGCGTCGCCACCGGGCGCGACCGTCCGACCACGAATCGGAACTCTGTGCAGAGAATGCCGAAGCAATCGACCTGTGGAGGAACGACGAAGCCCGGTCGACCGTGAGGATCGACCGGGCTTCGGGGACAGGGACTAGTGCGCCGCTGCGTACGCTTCCTGCACCTGGGTCGAGATACGACCGCGCGAGGAGACCTCGTAACCGTTCTCCTTGGCCCATTCACGGACCTTCGCGAGCTCTTCGGAATTGCCGCGCTTCGGCGCCGACTTCGGGGCACCGGTGCCGCCGGTCCGGCGGCCGCTCACCTTGCGAGCGGCGGCGACGTAGTCGGAGATCGCTTCGCGGAACTTGTCGACGTTGTCGTTCGACAGGTCGATCTCGTAGGTGGATCCGTCGAATGCGAATTCGACGGTGCGTCCGTCACCCGGGGTGATCGGCGAGTCATCGAGATCGTCGACGAGCTGGACGGTGACCTTCTGTGCCATTGTGGCCTCCTGGCGCGTGGGGAAAGTGAAATCCCGGCCAGAGTATCGCGGATTCCGTCCACCCGTGAAAAGGACAGCGCGTTTCCCAGCAATTCGGTCGAATTGACGATCACTCGTCGAGTGCGAGTTCCTTCGGCAGTTCGAGTTCTCGCGTGGTGAGTTCCTCGACATTGACGTCCTTGAACGTCAGCACCCGGACGGACTTCACGAAACGGTCGGACCGGTAGACGTCCCAGACCCAGACGTCGTTCATCGTCAGTTCGAAGTAGAAATCGTGCTCGGTGTCACGCCGGGCGAGTTCCACCTCGTTCGCCAGGTAGAAACGGCGCTCGGTCTCGACCACGTATCGGAACTGCGACACGACATCGCGGTACTCACGGTAGAGGGCGAGCTCGACCTCTCGGTCGTAGTCGTCGAATTCGTCGTCATCCATTGCGCCCACAGTCTACGGCCGGAGACCCCTCCGGGGACACCAGCGTCGGAGCACTCAGCGAACGAGCCCGTCGACCGACCCCAGCGACTCGAACCCGTCCAGCGCCACGCTCGACGCCGCGTGCAGCCAACTCTTCCGGTGCAGCGGATGCGCACCGACCGACCGGATGGCGTCGTAGTGCGCGGTCGACCCGTACCCCTTGTTCGACGCCCACGCGTAGTGCGGGGCATCGTCGTGCGCCGCCACCATCAGCGCGTCCCGCTCCACCTTCGCGACGATCGACGCCGCCGCGACCGAGGCACAGTCACGGTCGGCCTTCACACGCACGGTGACGTCGAGCGGCGACGACCCCGGGGGGAGCGCCCGAGACAGCCAGTCGAACGACCCGTCGAGCAGCACGACGGCACCGTCGAACGACACTCCCGAGTCGGCCAGCGACGAGAGCGCCCGTGCACCGGCGAGCCCCAGCGCCGGCACGATGCCCTGCTCGTCCACGTAGGACGCCGATGCCATCCCGACGGCGGTCCGCGCCCACCGGGTGACGACCGGCACGAGCTCGGTGCGGCGGGCGGCGGAGACGGCCTTCGAGTCAGCGAGCCCCTGGGGCACGCGCCGGACGTCGATGGTCACCGCAGCGGCTCCGACGGCGACGGGGCCCGCGATCGCACCCCGCCCGACCTCGTCGACGCCGATGACCGTGACGCGTCCGGCGGCGAAGAACGCCTTCTCGACGCGCAACGACGGCCGCACCGCGCTCACCGGTCCTTCTCCTCCACACCCGCGAAGACGTCGGGGTAGTCGTCGAGCCAGGTCCACCGGCTCGTCGGCCACGAGATCACGAATGCACGACCCGTGACGTCCGACAACGGCACGAACCCCTTCGACGGCGTGTCCCCGTTGTAGCGGGAGTCCTTCGAGTCGTAGCGGTTGTCGCCCATCACCCAGATGGTGCCCTTCGGCACGGTGACCGAGAAGTCGGTCCCGGACGCACGGGTCTCGCCTGCAGGCAGCTTGAGGTACGGCTCCTTGACCGGGACGCCGTTGACCGTCATCTGTCCGAGGTCGTTGCAGCAGGCGACCTTGTCACCCGGCAGGCCGATCACGCGCTTGATGAGGTGGTCGTCGCTGTCACCGGTGCCGAGACCGACCTGCGTGAGGAGCCAGTCGATCGCCTTCGCCGGCTGCGACTGCGGCGTGACGTTCGGCACCTCGGCTCCCGTCAGCCATCCGCCCGGGTCCTTGAAGACGACGACGTCGCCGCGCTTCAGCGAGACCGCGTCGGGAACGAGTTCGTTCACGATCACCCGGTCGTTGATCTGCAGCGTGTTCTCCATCGACGCCGACGGGATGTAGAACGAGCGGATCAAGAACGTCTTGACCAGGAACGAGACGAGCAGCGCTGCGACGAAGATGATGAGCAGGTCACGCAGGAAGGTGAGCACACCGTTCCGCTGTTTCGAGGAACGCGGCCGACGGCCCTCGGTCTCGGTCGTGTCGGTCATTCCACCCTCGAAGTCAAGAAACAGGGAGAGCCCCCCGTCGATGCACAACCGTACATCGACGAAGGGCCCGGAACGGCGATCCGCGAGCGGACCGTCGCTGTGAAGGCGATCAGTTGTCGCGCTTCTCCTTGATCTTGCGACGGGCCGCCTTGCCGCGGAGCTCGCGGAGGTAGTACAGCTTCGCGCGACGGACGTCACCGCGGGTGACGACCTCGATGTGGTCGATGATCGGCGAGTGCACCGGGAACCAGCGCTCGACGCCGACCTGGAAGCTGACCTTGCGGACCTTGAAGGTCTCGCCGAGGCCGTGGCCCTGACGGCCGATGACGACACCCTGGAAGACCTGGATACGCGAGCGCGTGCCTTCGATGATGTTGACGTGGACCTTGACGGTGTCGCCCGGGCGGAAGTCCGGGACGTCGGTACGCAGCGACGCTGCGTCGACGGAGTCGAGGAGCTGGCTCATGATTGGGTCACTCTCTGCGGACGCACACGGGTCGCCGCGGATCGGTTTCGGAAAAGAAGTGGTGTGTGCCCGGTGTCGGCGACTCCCCCGTGGCAGGGTCCAGCCAGGGCACGGCTATCGATTCTGCCACAGAAGAGCCGAGACACGAAACGCGGCAGGATGGACGCATGATCGAACTCCGCACCCCCGCCGAACTCGACGGACTCCGGGTCGCCGGCCGTTTCGTCGCCGATGTGCTCGACGAACTCCTCACCACCGTGGACGTCGGAGTGAACCTGCTCGACCTGGACCGGGTGGCCGCACGGATGATCGCGGAGCGTGGTGCCGTCAGTTGCTACGTGGACTACCACCCGTCGTTCGGCAACTCTCCGTTCGGCAAGAACCTGTGCACCTCGGTCAACGATGCCGCGCTGCACGGACTCCCCCACGACTCCGTCCTGCAGGACGGTGACCTCGTGAGCATGGACTTCGCGGCGAGCGTCGACGGGTGGGTCGCGGACTCCGCGGTGACCGTGCAGGTCGGCACCCAGGACCCCGAGGACCAGCGGCTGATCGACACCGTGGAGCGGGCACTGGCCGCCGGCATCGCGCAGGCCGCACCTGGTAACAAGCTCGGCGACGTGTCCCACGCCATCGGCGCCGTCGCACACGAGGGCGGCTACGACGTGAACTTGCAGTTCGGCGGGCACGGCGTCGGTCGGACGATGCACGGCGAGCCGCACGTCCCGAACGACGGTCGCCCCGGACGCGGACTGAAGCTCCGACCGGGGCTGGTCGTCGCGATCGAACCCTGGCTCATGCAGGGCACCGACGAGCTCTACCAGGACGACGACGGCTGGACGCTCAAGAGCGTCGACGGCTCGCGTGCCGCGCACGTCGAGCACACCGTCGCGGTCACCGCGGCGGGCCCGGAGATCCTGACCCTGCGTCGCGCCCAGCGCGCGGACTGACGGACGGGAGGCTCGTGGCGGCCTGGCCACGAGCCTCCCGTCCGGTGCGCGTTCCGTCCCATCGCGCCCGCCCTGGAAAGCCGAATCGCGCGTAGGTGACCGAAAAAATCGACCACCTACGCGCGATTCGGCCTCCTGCGCGCGATTCGGCCACCTACGCGCGATTCGGCCCGCTACGCGTCCGGCAGCAGGTCCGGCCGGACGCGCCGCGTCCGCTCCACCTGCTGCTCGTGGCGCCACTCGGCGATGCGCCCGTGGTGCCCGCTGAGCAGGACCTCGGGGACGTCCAGATCGCGCCACGACGCGGGCTTCGTGTACGAGGGGTACTCGAGCAGGCCGTCCTCGTGCGATTCCTCGACGAGGGACTCCGGGTTGCCGACGACACCGGGGACGAGTCGCCCGACGGCCTCGATCATCGCCATCGCCGCGACCTCGCCACCGTTCAGGACGTAGTCGCCGAGGGAGAGCTCGACCACCGAACACCGCGACGACGCCCACGAGAACACGCGGGCGTCGATCCCCTCGTACCGCCCGCAGGCGAACACGAGGTGGTCCGAGTCAGCAGCCAGCGACCGGGCGATCGACTGTGTGAACGGCGTGCCGGCCGGCGTCGGGACGACGAGCGTCGACGACCCGTCCGGCCGCAACAGCGCCGAGAGCGCCTGGGCCCACGGCTCCGGCTTCATGACCATCCCGGCACCACCGCCGTACGGGGTGTCGTCGACGGTGCGGTGCCGGTCGGTCGTCCACTTCCGCAGGTCGTGCACGTGCAGGTCGAGCAGCCCGCCCTGTCGTGCCTTGCCGAGGAGCGAGACGTCGAGCACCCCGAAGAACTCCGGGAAGATCGTGACGATGTCGATGCGCACGGGGCTAGGAGATCGTCTCGGGGCGCGACGTGTCCTCGGGGTCCTCGAACAAACCCGTCGGCGGTGTGACCGTCACGGTGCCGCCTGCGACGTCGACCGCGGGGACGATCGCGCCCACGAAGGGCACGAGCACCTCGCCACGATCGGGGGTGTCGACGGCCAGCAGGTCCTGCGCGGGCAGGTGGTCGACGCGGGCGACCGTCCCGACCTGGACGCCGTCGCGCATGACGCGCAGGCCGACCAGCTGGTGGTCGTACCAGGCGTCCTCTTCGCCGGTCTCCTCGGAGGGGTCCTGATCGACCCAGAGGATGGCCCGTGCGAGGGTCTCGGCGGCGTCGCGGTCGGCGATCCCGGTGAAGAACGCGACCGGGTGGCCGTTGTACCAGCGGAGCTCGTCGATGGCGATGGTCTTCCCCGACCAGGGAGAGTCCTCGGGGACCTGGAGCGTGAAGACCGCTCCGCGCGTGAACCGACGATCCGGGTCGTCGGTGTAGAGCTCGAGCTTGAGACCGCCCTTGAGCCCGTGCGCCTTGGTGATGCGACCCACCCGGAGCTGGGTCGCCTCGTCAGGAATCGGTGTCGACCACGTCGACCCGCACCCGCTTGCCATCGGCGAGAGCCGTGACGAGGGTGCGGAGCGCCTTGGCGGTCCGACCGGCGCGTCCGATCACGCGGCCGAGGTCCTCGGGGTGCACACGCACCTCGAGGACCTCGCCCCGCGCGGAGGTGGAACTGGCGACGCGCACGTCGTCAGGGTGATCGACGATCCCCTTGACGAGGTGCGTCAGCGCGGATTCGAGCAAGGAATTACGCCTCGGTCGTCTCTGCGGCGTCGTCGGCCGACTCGGTCGGAGCGGCCGGGGCCTTCTTCTCCGACTTCGGCTTGAGGACGGCCTTCTTGGCGGTGTCGACGACGAAGGCCTGCTTCGGCTCCGCGACCTTGACCTTGGACTCGGTGTCCTTCTCGCCCTTGAACTTGGCCCAGTCACCGGTGAGCTTCAGCAGCGCGGCGACCTGCTCGGTCGGCTGCGCGCCGACGCCGAGCCAGTACAGCGCACGCTCGGACTCGATCTTGATGACCGAGGGCTCCTCGGTCGGGTGGTACTGACCGATCTCCTCGATGACGCGACCGTCGCGCTTGGTGCGCGAGTCGGCGACGACGACACGGTAGTACGGCGCCCGGATCTTACCGAGACGCTTGAGACGGATCTTGACAGCCACAAATGCTCCTGTTGCGTGTTGTTGTGGTTGAACCGGAACCGCGGGCGTGGGGGCACGCGCGGTGAAAGCTCGAGAGATTCGTGTACCGCTGGATAGAGGGTCGAGCGGACACGATTCGACCGTTCATTCTTGCAGGTTTCGCGGCGAGAAGCGAGTCGGGACGCGCCGTCACGGTGCGAGTGCGCCGACCGCCTCGAGCGCCTCGGACGTCGCGCGCACCGCGTCGACGCTCCGTGCGTCGCGCGCACCGCCCACGATCGCGTACGGCACTCCGGCAGCCTGGAGGCCCGGCTCGAGTCCGGCGGCACCGTCCCGGTCCGCGTGCACAGCGGTCTCCTGCCCCGCGCAGATCACGACGGAGTCCGCCGGGATCATCCGCTCGGCACCGTCCTCGTCGCGGATCCAGAGCGCACCGGGTTCGATCCGCAGGTACTCCTGGACACCGCCGACCATCCGGACGCCCGCGTCGCGCAGCCGACCGAGCGCGACCCAGCGGGACGTCAGGCCGACACCCTGCCCGAACTTGCCCGAACGGCGGAGCACGGTGACCTGGTCGCCCGGCCGCAGCGTGCGCGACGCGACCGGCTGGCGCTGTGGCAGGTCTCCCACGACGTCCTGCGCGACCGGGACGTCCCACCGCTCGGCGAACGACGTCGCACGGACCGCCTCGGAAGGCGACTCGGTGAGGAACGCCGCCGTGTCGACGCCGATGCCACCACCGCCGATGATCGCGACGGTGCCCGCGGGGACGCCGTCGCGCAGGGCACGCTCGTACGTCAGGACGTGCGGCAGGTCCGCTCCCGGGATGTCGACGACGCGCGGGACCACACCGGGCGCGAGGACCACGGCGTCGCTGTCCACCAGGTCGGCAGCGGTGGCGGCACGTCCGAGGTGCACGGTCGCACCGCGGTCGTCGAGCTCGGCCCGGGCGGCGCGGACGGTCGCGGCGTAGTCCTCTTTCCCGGGGATCAGCGCGGCGAGGCCGAACTGCCCGCCCAGCTCCGGCGCGGCCTCCCAGAGCGTGACGTCGTGGCCCCGGCGGGCTGCGTCCACGGCCGCGGCGAGCCCGGCTGGCCCACCGCCGACGACGTCCACACGCTTGGGCTCGGTGGTGGGACGTGCCGGGAACGCGACCTCGCGCGCGGCGCGGGGGTTCACCAGGCAGGAGACCGGCTGCCCGACGATCGAACGATCGAGGCAGGCCTGGTTGCAGCCGATGCAGGTGTTCACGAGCTCGAAGCGCCCGGCGAGGGAACGCGACACGAGCTGCGGGTCCGCGAGGAACGGGCGGGCGAGGGCGACGGCGTCGATGAGCCCGTCGGCCAGCACGGTCTCGCCGTCGCGGAGGTCGGTCATGCGGTTCGAGGCGATGACCCGCACGTCCGGGTACGCCGACGCCCGGACGACACGAGCGATCCGGGACGCGTGGGTCAGCCATGCGCCGTGCGGCACCGCGGCCTGCACGGTCGGCGTCCGGGACTCGTGCCACCCGATGCCGACGGAGATCCCGTCGAGCCCGAGCGGCAACAGGTCGTGCACCAGGGCGTCGACGTCGTCGTCGGTCGAGGACCCTGGCATCAGGTCGGCGCCGGACAACCGGATCGTGACGGCGATGTCCGGCACCGCTGCACGCACTGCCTGCACGACGGCGACCGGGAACCGCCGACGTGCCGCCGCCGACCCGCCCCACTCGTCGTCGCGGAGGTTCGTGAGCGGCGAGTGGAACTGGTTGATGAGGTAGCCCTCGGACGCCATGATCTCGACGCCGTCGAAGCCGATGTCCCTGGCGGATCGCGCGGCCGCGGCGAAGTCGGCGATCGTCCGCTCGACGTCGGCTGTCGTCATCGCCTCGGGGACGACCCCGCGGGCGGCGGCCCACGGCAGCGCCGACGGGGCGATCGCGCGCTGCGGCTCGCCGTTCCGGTCGGTCATCCCGCCGACGAGCGCGTACCGCCCGGCGTGGAAGAGCTGCGCGAGGATCGTGCCGCCCGACTCGTGCACGGCGTCGACCGCCACGCGGAACCGCTCGTCGGCACCGTCGACGCCGAACACCGCGAAGTCCGGGCCACCTCGGGCCTCGTCGTTGACCGCGATGCCGCCGGTGATGATGCACGCGGCTCCCCCGGCCGCACGCTCACGGTAGAACGCCGCCATCCCGGCACCGCCGTCGTCGTGCACCTCGAGTCCGGTGTGCATCGACCCCATGACCACCCGGTTGGGCAGGTGCAGCGGGCCGAGCGTCCACGGGGACGCGACGGTTGCGACGGCGGTGTCGGCAGCGGCGATCGTCATGGCTAGGAGGCGTCCGATGCGCTCGGAGCGGCCGGCAGCACGGCATCCCGCAGCGGCGAGGTCGTGTCGGCCCAGTACGGCGGCGCGATGACGGTCAGCCCGCCGTCGACGGACAACACCTGGCCCGTGATGTACGACGCCTTGTCGGACAGCAGGAAGTCCACCGCGTCGGCCATGTCGTCCGCGGTACCCGGTCGCTGCAGCGGCAGCTTCTCGTAGACGGTCTCGATCGGCGCCTGGCCGGGGACCTTCGTGTAGAAGTACTCGAGCGAGTCGGTGTCGATGAGGCCGCCGTTGACCGCGTTCACGGTGATCTGGCGCGGGCCGAACTCGACCGCCATGTACTTCATGTAGGACTCGCTCATCGCCTTCGCGGCACCGAGCGCGGCGTACGTCGGGAACGCGCGGAGCGAGCCGTACGAGGTGACGACGACGATGCGGCCGCCCTTGTCCATGAGCTCGGCGGCACGCTGGGCCCCGAGGACGAACGAGCGGGCGTTCGTCGCGTAGCTGCGGTCCAGGTGGTGCAGCTTCAGGTCCGCGACCGGCTTGAAGGCGCTGGCCGCGGCGTTCGCGACGAAGTAGTCGAGGCGTCCGTACGTGTCGCGCACCAGGTCGAACAGGGCGTCGATCGACTCCGGCTGCTCGATGTCGACCTGCGCGGTGATGCCGTCACCACCGGCCGCCTTGACGTCTGCGAGCGACTCCTCTGCGAGGTCGGCGTTGCCCTTGTACGTCACGACGACGGTCGCGCCGCGCTGGCCGAGCTTCTGCGCGAGCAGCCGGCCGATGCCGCGGGAGGCTCCGGTGATGAGCGCGATGGGTGCGGTGCTGTCGGTCACTTCAGTCCTTCTTGTTGCGTGAGCAGGATACGGACGGGAGGCTCGTGGCGGGCCCGCCACGAGCCTCCCGTCGGTTGCGTGGTGCGGCTAGAACCCGGCCTGGCCGGTCACGACTGCGCGACCGACGACCAGCTTCTGGATCTCGTTGGTGCCCTCTTCGAACCGCTGCGCACGGGCGTCACGGTAGACGCGCTCGATGGCGTTGCGCTTCCAGTAGCCCTGGCCACCGTGCACCTGGAGCGCCTTGTCGGTGACGCGGGCGAGCATGTCGACCGCGATCATCTTCGATGCGCTGGAGAGCGTGCCGGCGTCGGGGCGGCCTTCCTCGTAGGCCCGGGCGGCCTCGAGCACGAGGGCCCGTGCCGCGGCGATGTCGGCGTAGTTCTCGGCGATGTAGAACTGGATCGCCTGGCGGGTGGCGAGCTTCTTGCCGAATGTCTCGCGCTCGTTGGCGTACTCGACGGCGAGCTCGTTCGCACGCTCGGCGAGGCCGACGGCGCTCATCGCGACCGACACGCGGCTCGGGAGCAGGAAGCCACCCAGTGCGACCTCCAGCCCCTGGCCCTCTTCGCCGAGCAGCGCGCTCGCGGGGATCGGGGTGTCGGTGAAGCGGAGGATCGCGTGGTCGGTGCCGCGGATGCCCATGGTGTCCGAGTCGTCGATCACCTCGGCACCGGGGAGCCCGGTGTTCGGCATGAGGAACGCGACGGTGCCGTCCTGGCCCGTCGTGCCCTCGAGCCGCGCCGCGATGAGCCAGTAGTCGCACTTGACGCCGAACGTGATGAGGTGCTTCTCGCCGTTCATCACGTAGGTGTCGCCCTCGCGACGGACCGTCGTGCGGATGTCCGCGCCGGTGCCGGCCGTGGCCTCGGTCAGCGTGAACGCGACGAGCTTGTCGCCGGCGACGGAGGGCTTGACGACCTGCTCGATCTGTTCCGGGCTCGCGTACGGCTGCATGGCGCGCCAGGTGCCGTTGATGACGTGCACGAGCATGCGGATCGACGCGTGCGAGCGCGACACGATCTCCATGATCTCGAGGTAGCGGGAGAACGGGATGTCCCGCCCGCCGAGCTCGGTCGGCGCCGCGAGGGACAGCCAGCCCTTGTCCTTGAGCTCCTGGAAGAGCTCAGGGCTCACCTGGCCGGTGCGCTCGATCTCGTTCGCCCAGTCCTCGCCGCGGCCGCGGACCCACTCGGTGACCTCGGCCTTGAGCTGCTGGAACTCGGCCTCGTTGAACGTGGTCATCTCGGTTACTTCTCCTTCGTCGCGACGAGCGCGGCAGCCTGCTCGCGCAGGACGTTCTTCTGGACCTTGCCGACCGCGTTGCGCGGCAGCTCGGCGATGTACTCGAGCCGCTCCGGCCAGTAGTACTTGGACACCCCGGACTTCTCGAGGTACTGCTGCATCGTCCGGAAGTCGAGCGGTTCACCCTGACGGGCGGACACGACGAACGCACAGGCGCGCTCCCCGAGGCGCTCGTCGGGCATCGCGACGATGGCGACGTCGGTGACGAGCGGGTGCTGGTAGAGCAGGTTCTCGATCTCCACGACCGGGATCTTCTCGCCACCGCGGTTGATGACGTCCTTGACGCGGCCGGTGATCGACAGGAAGCCCTTCGCCGACACCTTCGCGAGGTCGCCGGTCTTGTACCAGCCGTCCTCGGTGAAGACGTCGTCGGTCAGGTCGGGGCGGTCGAGGTACCCGTCGAACATCGTCGGCGAGTGCAGCTCGTAGTTGCCCTCGGTGTCGGCCGGCAGCTCGTTGCCCTCGTCGTCGACGATGCGGATCCTGATGCCGGGCAGCGCGCGACCGTCGTGTCCGTAGGCGTCCGCCGGGTCGTCGGACGGGCTCGACAGCGCGCCGAGGCACGTCTCGCTCGTGCCGAACGCACCGAGGATCGCGGTGCCGAGCACGGTGCTGGCCCGCTGGGCGAGGGCGCGGGGAACCGCGGCTCCGGTCGGGACGAAGATGCGGAGCGCCTCGGGCTGCGGTGCACCCGCCTCGACCAGGTCGACCAGGTCGGTCAGGAACGGCGTCGCGCACTGCACGAAGGTCGCCCCGGCCGCACCGAAGGCCTGCTCGAGGGCGACGGTGCCGTCCCACACCGGCTGGATGACCTGCGGCGCACCGAGCCGGAACGCCAGCAGCATGCCGTAGAGGAAGCCGGTCTGGTGCGCGAGCGGCGACGGGATGTAGATCCGGTCGTCGCTCGTCAGCCCGGACTGCGCGACGTGCATCGCGGTGGCGAGGCCGAGCGTGCGGTGCGGGTGCTGCACGCCCTTCGGCTCACCGGTGGTGCCAGAGGTGAACAGCAGCTGGCAGATGTCGTCCGGCGTCGGCGCGTGCGAGCGGATCTGTTCGACGTCGACCTGGACGCTCTCGAGCGCGGTGTCGAAGTAGCGCCAGTTCCACTCGCTCGCCGCGACGCGCTCGGCGGCGTCGGCGGGCAGCGGTGCCTGGTTGGTCGGGGTGTCGCCCTGACCGCGCGCCTCCGACCGGATCACGATGACGTGTTCGACCGAGAGACGACGCTTCTGCGCCTTCGCCTCGTCGACCACGTCGAGGAGCTCGAGCGCTGGGCGACGCTTGCGGAACACGTTCGGCAGGAACACGACGCGGGCACGAGAGCGGGCCAGCGTCATCGTGGTCTCACGCGGGCCGAACACCGGCATGATCGGCGTGGCGACGGCGCCCATCTGGATCGCGCCGAGGGTGATCGACACGAACTCGCGCCAGTTCGGGAGCTGCATGGCGACGGACTCACCACGGCGCACGCCGAGCTCGAGGAGCAGCGCGGAGACCTTGTCCGCCTCCTCCTGGAGTTCCTTCCAGGTCGTGTTCACGGGTTCGGGACCGCCGACCTCGATCACGGCGAGGCCGTCCGGGTCGGTCTCGGACAGCGTCCGGACCTTCTCGGAGAGCACGAGCGGGTCGGCGTCGACGCCGGTGAGCTCCGGCAGGTCAGCGGCACGGGCCGCGGCGTCGGTGTCCTCGCCGAGGTCGGTGTGCTGGTTCGACACGTCGGCACGGTCGGCGCGGGTGTCAGCGGCCGCCATCGCCGCCTCGGCGTCGCCGACCTCCATCTCGAGGCCGACGGAGTTCATCGCCTCGAGGAACGTCGGGTAGGAGATCCGGTAGGCACGCGGATACGTGAGCGCGGAGACCCCGTCGGCCTTCGACGCGGCGACCGCGAGCGACATGAGCACGCGGTGGTCGTTGAACGACGACATCGACGCGCCGTGCAGCTCACCGGCACCCACACCGGTCACGCGGAGTTCGTCGGCGCCCTGCTCGGCACGTCCACCCATCCGGTTCAGCTGCAGCATGGCGGCGACGCGGTCCGACTCCTTGAGCCGGATGTGCGCCACGTTCCACAGCCGGGTCGTGCCCTCGGCGAAGGTCGCCATCGTGGACAGGATCGGCAGGAGGTCCGGGATCGGCTGGCAGTCGATGTCGAGGGGCTTCAGCGGGGAGCCGTCGTGCTCGATCCGCACGAAGCCGGTCTCCTCGTCGATGCGCATCGGGACGCCCATCGCCGTCGCGAGGTCGAGGAACTCGCTCTCCGGGTGGTCGGTGTCCGCGGTGGTGAACGAGGTCATGCCGCGGAGCAGCACGTTGGACTCGCGGATGCCGGCAGCGGCGATGCCGAAGGCGGCGGAGCCGATGTCGGGCGGGATGACGTAGTCGTGCGGGGTCGCCTGCTGGTTCGCCGGGATCCGGTACTCGAGCCAGTCGTCGGAGACCTCGACCCGCAGGCCGAACTGGCGCATCATGCGCACGGTGAGCTCCACGTACGGCTGCTCGTTGAGGCGGCCGCCCGTGATGTGGATGCGTGTCTCCTCTTCCGCGAACGGCGCGACGAGGAGCAGGCCGGAGATCCACTGCGAGAGCGTGCCCGCGATCGTGACGTCGCCGCCGCGCGGACGCTTCGGCTGGACGGTGACCGGCGGGCAGTCGTTCGTCGCCTCGAGCTCGACGCCCATCTGGGTCAGCGAGGTCAGCAGCGCCTTGATCGGTCGGCGCTGGAAGTACTTCATGCCCGACAGCGTCATGGGCTTGTCCGCGAGGGATGCCAGTCCGGTCATGAAGTAGAGCGTCGTGCCCGACGAGCCCATGTTCAGGATGCCGTCGGCGCCGCGCGACCCGTGGTCGACGACGTCGGTCGCTTCGTACCGCCCACCGAGCCCGGTGACGTGGTACTCGTTCCCGCGGCGCTTGATGTCGATGCCGAGGGCACGGAGGGTGCCGACGGTCCACTCGACCTGCCGTGTCGTGCTGATCCCGGAGACGATGCTCGTCCCCTTCGCCAGCGACGCGAGGACCAGCGCGCGGTGCGCGTGGTACTTCGAGACCGGGATGTCGAGCTCTCCGATGAGCGGGGCAGAAGTACCTCGTACGACCAGCTGCATGCGTTCCTCTTCCCTGTTGAGCGCTTCTACGGTAGTCCTGATGGGGAAATCCTGAGAATCGAAACCGCACGACCGGGACAAGCGTTCGTTGTGCGTGTCCGACAAGGATCCGGGCAGGATGTTCAGCATGGACATCCGCTTCACCGAGTCCCCGGCATCGACCATCGGCGTCGAGTGGGAACTCCCACTGGTCGACCGCGACACCGGCGACCTGACCCCACGAGCCCCAGCGGTCATCTCCGCCGTCCGCGAGCGGCTCGGCTCGCACGAACAGGTCACCGAGGAGCTCCTGACCAACACGGTCGAGGTCGTCACGGGCGTCCACCACACCGTCGGGGGCGCGACGAACGAGCTCTCCGGCATCATCGGCGAGGTCGTCGACGCCGCTGAACCCCTCGACGCGCAGGTCATGTGCTCCGGGACGCATCCGTTCGCGGTGTGGGACCAGCAGGAGATCACCCCCGACAGCGAGCACTACACGACGCTCATCGACCGGACCAGGTGGTGGGGACGCCAGATGCTCATCTGGGGTGTGCACGTGCACGTCGGCATCGACGACCGCGACAAGGCACTGCCGATCCTGGGCGCGATGCTCGCGTACGTGCCGCACATCCAGGCGTTCACGGCGTCCAGCCCGTTCTGGGCAGGGACCGACACCGGGTACGCGTCGAACCGGGCCCTGATGTTCCAGCAGCTGCCGACCGGCGGACTCCCGCCGCAGCTCGGCGCGTGGGCGAACTTCGAGGAGGTCGTCGGCGACCTGACGCACACCGGCGTCATCGAGGGCGTCGGGGACCTCCGGTGGGACATCCGCCCGTCGCCGCAGTGGGGCACGCTCGAGAACCGGGTCTCCGACGGCATCTCGACCCTGCACGAGGTCGGTGCCGTCACCGCGCTCGTGCAGTGCCTCGTCACCGCCTGCTCGGACCGGCTCGACGCCGGGGAGACCCTGCCGACGATGCAGCCGTGGTTCATCCGCGAGAACAAGTGGCGCGCGGCCCGCTACGGCATGGAGGCGGAGATCATCACGAACGCCGCCGGCGACGAACGGCTCGTCACGGACGAGGTGCACGACCTCGTCGAGCGACTGGACCCGATCGCGGAGCGGCTCGGCTGCCAGCAGGAACTGCACCACCTCGACACGATGATCGAGCGCGGCGCGTCGTACCAGCGGCAGCTCCAAGTCGCGCAGGAGAACGACGGCGACCTGCGCGCGGTCGTCCGCCACCTGGTCGGGGAGCTGCGCGACTCCCTCTAGCCGCCCCGACACGGACGGGAGGCCCGGTGCCAGCTGGCACCGGGCCTCCCGTCCGTCTGGTGGTCGCGCCTAGCGACCCAGGAACTTCTGCAGGCTCGCCAGCTCTTCCTCGGTGGGCGCCTTGCCGTTCTTGCCGCCACCGAGGCCGAGGCCGGAGCCCTTCGGCGCCTGCTGCGGTGCAGCAGCCGCACCGGCGGCGAGGGCCGCACGCTTCGCCGGGTTGCCGACCTTCTTCTTCTTGCCGCCGCCCTGCTGCTGCTTCTTGCCGCCGTGCATGCCGGGGATCGGCCCCATGCCCGGCATCTGCGGGACGCCACCACGGGCGACGGTCTTCATCATCTTCGCCGCCTGCTCGAAGCGGTTCACGAGCTGGTTGACCTCGGTCACGGTGGAGCCGGCACCGCGCGCGATGCGGAGACGACGCGAGCCGTTCAGGAGCTTCGGGAGCTCGCGCTCCTGCGGGGTCATCGACTGGATGATCGCCTCGGTGCGGACGATCTCGCGCTCGTCGAAGTTGTCGAGCGCCTCGCGCATGCCCTTGGCGCCGGGGAGCATGCCGAGCATGCCCTTGATCGAGCCGGCCTTGCGGAGCTGCTGCATCTGCTGCAGGAAGTCGTTCAGCGTGAAGCTGTCCGTCGCGATCTTGTCCGCGACCTTGCGAGCCTCTTCCTCGTCGAACGCGCCCTGGGCCTGCTCGATGAGGGACAGGATGTCGCCGAGGTCGAGGATGCGGCTCGCCATGCGGTCCGGGTGGAACGGCTCGAAGTCGTCGAGCGACTCGCCCGTGGACGCGAACATGATCGGGCGACCGGTGACGCTGGCGACCGACAGGGCAGCACCACCGCGGGCGTCGCCGTCGAGCTTCGACAGGACGACACCGGTGAAGTCGACACCTTCCTGGAACGCGCGCGCCGTGGTGACGGCGTCCTGACCGATCATCGCGTCGATGACGAAGAGGACCTCGTCCGGGTCGACGGCCTTGCGGATGTTCGCCGCCTGCTTCATGAGCTCGGCGTCGACACCGAGTCGACCGGCGGTGTCCACGATGACGGTGTCGTACTGCTGGTCGACCGCGGCCTTGATCGCGTTCTTCGCGACCTTGACCGGGTCCCCGACGCCGTTGCCGGGCTCTGGCGCGAAGACGTGCACACCGGCCTGCTCGCCGACGACCTGGAGCTGCTGCACGGCGTTCGGACGCTGGAGGTCCGCCGCGACGAGCATCGGCGTGTGGCCGTCCTTCTTGAGCCACTTGCCGAGCTTGCCCGCGAGGGTCGTCTTGCCGGCACCCTGCAGACCCGCGAGCATGATGACCGTCGGCGGCTTCTTCGCGAACTCGAGCCGCCGCTGCTGACCGCCGAGGATGCCGACGAGTTCCTCGTTGACGATCTGGACGACCTGCTGCGCCGGGTTCAGCGCCCGGTTGACCTCGTCGGAGAGGGCACGCTCGCGCACCGATGCGGTGAACGCCTTGACGACCTCGAGCGCGACGTCCGCGTCGAGGAGTGCCCGGCGGATCTCGCGGACGGTGCCGTCCACGTCCGACGGGGAGAGCCGTCCCTTCGTCCGCAGGTTGCGGAAGGTCTCGGTCAGCCGATCAGAGAGGGATCCGAATTGCGCCATGATCCGACGATTCTACAGGCCCCGTTCCGCAGCGTCCTGTCACGCCGAAACGGGTTTGTTGGACGGAGTCCAGAAACGCCGTACGCTCGGAGCATGCCGGAACTCGAGGTCCTCCGTCCGCCCGGACTGCTCGACTACGCCGAGGGGCTCGCACTGCAGCGGACGCTCCACGCCGACGTCGTCGCTGGCCGCTCCCCCGGGGCACTCGTCCTCTGCGAGCACCCCTCCGTGTACACGGCCGGTCGACGCACCGAGCGGTCCGACCTGCCGACGGACGGCTCCCCCGTGGTCGAGGTCGACCGGGGCGGACGCATCACCTGGCACGGACCCGGGCAGCTCGTCGCCTACCCGATCGTCCGGCTCGCCGACCCCCTCGACGTCGTGGCGTGGGTGCGCGACCTCGAGCAGGTCATCATCGACGCTGCAGCGACCGTCGGGGTCGTCGCCGAACGGGTCGACGGCCGCAGCGGCGCCTGGGTCCGGAACCCGGCCGGCACGTTCGACAAGGTCGGCGCGATCGGCCTGCACGTCGGGGAGGGCGTCACGAGCCACGGCATCGCGATCAACTGCGGCAACGCGCTCGACGCGTACGCCGCGATCGTGCCGTGCGGGATCGCCGACGCCGGCGTGACCACCCTCGGCGCGGCGGCAGCGCGAACCGTGACCGTCGACGACATCGCCGACACCGTCGCACGTCGAGTCCAGGACGCGCTCGACGGCATGCACACCGGCGCACGCATCAGCGGCGCCGTCATCAGCACAGCCGAACGGATCCCCGCATGACCCTCGCTCCAGAAGGCCGCCGCATGCTCCGCGTCGAGGCCAGGAACGCCGAGACACCGATCGAGACGAAGCCCGCGTGGATCAAGACCCGCGCGACCCAGGGTCCGGAGTTCAAGGAGGTCTCCGCCCTGGTCAAGTCCGAGCAGCTGCACACCGTCTGCCAGGAGGCCGGGTGCCCGAACATCTTCGAGTGCTGGGAGGACCGCGAGGCGACGTTCCTCATCGGGGGCGCCCAGTGCACGCGCCGGTGCGACTTCTGCCAGATCGACACCGGCAAGCCCGAGCCGCTCGACCGTGACGAGCCCCGACGCGTCGCGGACTCCGTCGCCAGCATGGGCCTGCGCTACGCCACGGTCACCGGTGTCGCACGCGACGACCTGGACGACGGCGGGGCCTGGCTCTATGCCGAGACCATCCGGGCGATCCACGAGCACTCCCCCGGCACCGGCGTCGAGATCCTCGTGCCGGACTTCAACGGCCGCCCGGACCAGCTCGGCCAGGTGTTCGACGCCCGCCCGGAGGTCTTCGCCCACAACGTCGAGACGGTCCCCCGCATCTTCAAGCGCATCCGTCCGGCCTTCCGGTTCGAGCGCTCGCTCGACGTCATCACGCAGGGGCGCGACGCGGGCCTCGTGACGAAGTCGAACCTCATCCTCGGCATGGGCGAGGAACGTGCCGAGATCGAGGACGCCCTCCGGCAGCTGTACGACGCCGGCACCGACATCATCACGCTCACGCAGTACCTCCGTCCGTCGCCCCGGCACCTGCCGGTCGCGAGGTGGGTCAAGCCGGAGGAGTTCGTCGAGCTCCGCGAACTCGCCGAGGACATGGGTTTCGCGGGGGTCCTCGCCGGTCCGCTGGTCCGGTCCTCGTACCGTGCCGGACGGCTCTGGGCCCGTGCGACCGTCGCGCGCGGCGGCACGGTGCCGGCGCACCTCGCGCACCTGGTGGACGCCCCGGTGGGCCGCCAGGCGGTCTAGGACGAGCCACAGACCGACAGGAGGCACGGTGCCAGCTGGCACCGTGCCTCCTGTCTGCGTGGTGCCCGTTCAGGGCACGCTGCTTGCTACGCGCGACCGCGGATGCTCCGCAGCAGCCAGCCGATGACGGCGAGGATGATGAGGACGATGCCGACCCAGAGCAGGAACTTCAGTGCACCGACGAAGATGCCGCTGAAGAGCAGGACGAGGCCGACGACGATCGCGATGATCAGGAGTGCGGGCATGTGAGGGCTCCTTCCGTGTACCTGGACGATCCCTGTACTGCCGAGACGGTACCCGGAATCAGCCGACGAGGTTCTGCACGAACACGTGCGGGGTGAACCCGGTCAGGTCGTTGATGCCCTCGCCCTGCCCGATCAGCTTGATCGGGATGCCCGTCTTCTCCTGCACGCTCAGCACGAACCCGGCCTTCGCGGAGCCGTCGAGCTTCGTGATGACGAGCCCGGTCACACCGGCACCCTCGATGAAGGCCTGCGCCTGCGCGAGCCCGTTCTGCCCGGTCGTCGCGTCGAGCACGAGCAGGACCTCGGAGATCTCGGTCTGCTTCTCGACGACGCGCTTGATCTTGCCGAGCTCGTCCATCAGCCCGGCCTTGGTGTGCAGACGACCCGCGGTGTCGATGACCACGATCTCGGTGCCTTCTCGCATGGCCTTCTCGACGGTCTGGTACGCCACCGACGCCGGGTCCTGGCCGGGCTGGGCGGGGCGGACCACGTCGACCCCGGCACGCTGGGCCCACGTCGCGACCTGCTCGACCGCCGCCGCACGGAACGTGTCCGCCGCGCCGACGAGCACCGTGCGGTCGTAGGTCTTCAGGAACTTCGCGAACTTGCCGATCGTGGTCGTCTTGCCGACGCCGTTCACGCCGACGACCAGGACCACCGCGGGACGCGCGCTGAGCTTCAGGGTGGTGTCGAGCTTCGAGAGCCGTTCCTCGAGCACCTCGCGGAGCATGCGCTGCAGGTCGGCGGGGTCGGTCGTGCCGTAGCGGTCGACGCGGGCGTGCAGGTCCTCGATGATCTCCTCGGAGATGTCCGGGCCGAAGTCAGCGCCGATCAAGGCCGTCTCGAGGTCGTCCCACGTCGTCTCGTCGATGGTCTTCCGCTGGAAGAGCCCGCGCAGCCGGGAGGACAGTGACCAGGAACTCGCCATGTTCCCAGCTTAGGGCGCGGCGGCTGATGCCGGTCCCCGGTATGCTCGGCCTCACGAAGGGGAGTATTCCCTCTCGGTGACCTCGTCAGTACGGTCCGGGACGATCCGGATCCGGGGCGCCGGTCGCGATCGGTTGCAGCAGATCGCGGCGGAAGAGACCTTCAGGCCTCGGCGTACCCGGTACGCCCCCTGAAGGGAAACTCCTTGGACGTCCCGTTCCTCGTCTGGATCATCACCATCGCCGGCATCCTCGGCCTGCTGGTGTTCGACTTCTTCTCGCACGTGCGCAAGCCGCACGTGCCGCACATCCGCGAGTCCGCGTTCTGGTCCGTCGTGTACATCGCCCTGGCGATCGTGTTCGGCATCGGGATCTGGGTCTTCGGCGGCAATCAGGCCGGCGGTGAGTACTTCGCCGGGTGGCTGACAGAGAAGGCCCTGTCGGTCGACAACCTGTTCGTCTTCCTCATCATCATGTCGTCGTTCGCGGTGCCGAAGGAGTTCCAGCAGAAGGTCCTCCTCGTCGGGGTCGCGATCGCCCTCGTGGCCCGCGGCCTGTTCATCGCGCTCGGCGTCACGATCATCGACAACTTCTCGTGGGTGTTCTACCTGTTCGGCGCGCTGCTGTTCTGGCTCGCGTGGTCCCAGGCCCGCAGCGGCAACGACCACGGTGCAGACGAAGGCGATTCCCGCCTCATCCGGGTCCTGAAGCAGATCATCCCGACGTCGGACCACTACGACGGTGACCGCCTGACCACGAAGGTCGACGGCAAGCGGCTGTTCACCCCGATGCTGCTCGTCATGGTCGCCATCGGCCTCACCGACGTGCTGTTCGCGCTCGACTCGATCCCCGCGATCTTCGGTCTGACGCAGGACGCCTTCATCGTCTTCACCGCGAACGCGTTCTCGCTCCTCGGGCTCCGACAGCTCTACTTCCTCATCGCGGGGCTGCTCGAGCGGCTCATCTACCTCGGCCAGGGGCTCGCCGTCATCCTCGGGTTCATCGGCGTGAAGCTCGTGTTCCACGCCATGCACGTCAACGAGCTGCCGTTCATCAACGGCGGCGAGCACATCGAGTGGGCGCCGGAGATCCCGATCTGGTTCTCGCTCGGGTTCATCATGCTGACGATCGCGGTCGCGACGGTCGCGTCCCTCGTGGTCTCGAACAAGCGTCGTGCGCGCGGCCTGACCCCGACGGGCTCGCAGCCCACGGTGGCTGCGGAGGCCGACGCGAAGTAGCCGCGAAAGCGACAGTTCCCCGCCGGAGTCCAGCGGGGAACTGTCGCTTTCGCGGTACTCCCCCGCGGGCCAGCGGGCAGCCGGGCCGGGCGGCGCGCTACGCGGCGTCGCGACGCTGGACGCGCTGGCCGACCACGGCCGAGACGCCGTCCTGCCGCATGGAGACGCCGTACAGCGCGTCGGCGATCTCCATCGTGCGCTTCTGGTGCGTGATCACGATGAGCTGCGAGGCCTCGCGGAGTCGTTCGAACACGGTCAGCAGCCGCCCGAGGTTCGCGTCGTCGAGCGCCGCCTCGACCTCGTCCATGATGTAGAACGGCGAGGGCCTCGCGGTGAAGATCGCCACGAGGAGCGCCACCGCCGCCAGGGACCGCTCGCCACCCGACAGCAGCGTCAGGCGGTCGATCTTCTTGCCTGCCGGCTTCACCTGCACGTCGATCCCCGTCCCGAGCAGGTCGGTGGGGTCGGTCAGCGTGATCGACCCGGACCCACCGGGGAAGAGGATCGGGAAGATGACGTCGAAGGCCTCGCGGGTGTCGTTGAACGCCGACTCGAAGATGGTCTGCATCTTCGCGTCGAGCTCCTCGATGATCGTCATGAGGTCGGTGCGGGTCTTCTGCAGGTCCTCGAGCTGCTCGGCGAGGAACGCGTGCCGCTGCTCGAGCGCCTGGAACTCCTCGAGCGCGAGCGGGTTCACCTTGCCGAGCTGACCGAGGTCGCGTTCCGCCGCCTTCAGCCGGCGCTCCTGTTCGGCGCGCACGTAGGGCACCGTCTCGACCTCGGTGAGGTCGACGTCGTCGGTCGCGTCGAACTCGGGCAGCGCGGGGCCGCCGGGCAGGGTCGACTCGGCGTCGACGAGCTCGGGGACGTCCACGTCCAGGTCCACGTCCACGTCCACGTCCACGGAGTCCACGTCGGCGGAGTCGGGGGAGTCCGAGTCGACGTCCTCGTCCTCGTCCGGAGCGACCGCGGCTGCGGCGGCGGCGGCCGCCCGCGAGGCATCCCGGTGCTTCCGCGCGAGCACCCGGGGGTCGATGAGCACGTCGACGGGCACGGGAACGTCGGGCCCGTACTCCGCCACCAGGACGGCCTCGACGAGCCCGAGCTCGCTCTGCGCCCGGTCGAGCACGCCGGACACGTGGAGCTTCTTCTCGTAGATCTCCATCTCGAGCGAGTGCACACCGTCGGTGATCGACTGCAGGCGATCCCGCAGCTCGCGTTCCTCGTTCCGGATCGTCTGCAGCTCGGTGTTGCGCTTCGACCGTTCGGACTCCGCGGTCGCGAGTTCCACGCGCGCCTCGGCCAGCGAGCGGTCGACCGCGCCGAGCACCTCCGGCAGGTCCGCGAGGACGCTCTCGGCCGTCGCCATCTGTCCACGTCGGATGACCGCGAGCCGTGCCGCTTCCTCGGCCGCCGCACGCTCCGACTCGAGCTGCCGGTCGAGCTGGTCGGCACGCGACCGTTCGGCCCGCGCCCGCTCGCGCACGGTGTCGATCTGGATGCGCTGTTCGATCTCCGCGGCACGCGCCGCCTCGAGCGCGTCCTGCAGCGCCGGCCGTTCGGTGGCGTCGACGGTCGGTCGCGGCGCCCCAGCGTGCTCCTGCTGCGCCTGCTCGGCCTCGGCGAGGACACGTTCCGCTGACTCGACGGCACCGTCCGTCTCACCGAGCGCGGCCCGGAGTCGCTCGACCTCGGCGAGGGCGTTCTCCGCCTTCGCCCGGACCGACGCGCTCGTCCGGTCGTACTCCGCCACCGCAGCGGCGTGCGCGCGGCTCGTCCGGTCCGCGTCGTCCGCAGCGCGGCGTGCGTCGTCGACGTCGATGCGAGCGGCCTGGAGGCTCGTGGCGAGCTCCGCCACGGACGTCGCGATGGCATCGCGGCGCGTCACCGCGTCGTCCCGTTCCGCGACGAGCTCGATGCGCGAGGTGGTCCGCTCACCGCCGCCGGTCACGCGGACCGCACGGACCAGGTCACCCGACCGCGTCACGACCGTCGCCTGCGGGGCGGCGGTGAGCACGGCCTCCAGATCGACGTCGTCCGAGTCGGCGACCAGCGTGTCCGCGAGGATCGCGGACAGCGTCGGCGGGCCGCTGACCAGGTCGAGGGCGCGGCGGACGCCGGCGGGTGCGGAGGAGCCGACCGTGGTCCCTGCGGCGTCCGCGACGACCACGTCGATGCGACCGATGTCCTCGGTGCGGGCGTGTGCGACGGCGTCGAGGGCGGCTGCGCGGTCCTCGGCCAGGACGGCGTCGGCGAGTCCGTCGAGCGCCGCGGCGATGGCGGCCTCGAAGCCGGAGGTGACGGTGAGGTGGTCGGCGAGCCGGCCGACGATCCCGGCACGCCCCGCCTCGATGAGCGCCTGGGAACCGTCGCGGACGTCGATCGACATGCCGAGTGCGGCAACGCGCGCGTCGAGCGCGTCCCGCTCGCGTTCCATGCCGTGCAGCCGGTCGCGGAGCTCGTCGCGGGCGGTCTGCGTCCGTTCGAGCCGCTCGCGCGCGGCGTCCAGCGCAGTCTGCAGGGCATCGGCGTCGGTGTCCGCCGACGGGTCCGTCCCGACGTCCGCGAGGGCCGCCTCGGCGATCCGGGAACGTTCGGTGGCCTCGGTGAGCGCGCGCTCCCGTCGCTCCCGGTCGGCGACGGCGGAGCCCCGCTTGGACCGTGCCACGTCGACCGCACTGGCGAGCCGCTGCGCGTCGAGGTCGTGCTGGGAGACGAGCGCTGCCTGCGCGGCGATCCGCTCGTCGAGGGCGTCGAGGGTCGCACGGGCCTGCCGGACCCGGTCGGCTGCTGCTGCCATCCCCTGCTGCATCGCGGTGGCCTGGGCGTCGAGCCGGTCTCCTTCGGCCCGGACCCCGGCGACCTGCTCGGTGGTGATCGTGGGGCCTTGCTGCGGGGCGTCCGACTGCTGTGCGAGGAGCATCAGCCGCTGGTTGGCGAGGCTCGACAGGCCGCGGAGCCGTTCCTGCACGCTCTCCAGTCGGTGCACGACCGTGCGGGCGCGGTCGACGTCGTCGCCGACCATGCTCTGCTCGACGTGCTGCTGCCGGGCGCGGGTCTGGTCGAGGCGTTCGGTGAGGACGATGCGCTCGGACTTCCGGCCGGCCTCGACCTCCTGGTGCTCGTGCAGCTCGCGGCGCAGGCGGACGACGTCGTCCGCCAGGATCCTGGCCTTGGCGTCGCGGGCGACGGCCGCGACGGACTGGGCCTTGCGTGCGACCTCGGCCTGGCGACCGAGGGGCTTCAGCTGACGACGGATCTCGCCGGCGAGGTCGGACAGCCGCGTGAGGTTCGTCTGCATGGCGTCGAGCTTCCGGAGGGTCTTCTCCTTGCGCCGACGGTGCTTCAGGATGCCGGCCGCCTCCTCGATGAAGCCGCGGCGGTCCTCGGGGGTGGCGTGCAGGACCTTGTCGAGCTGCCCCTGGCCGACGATGACGTGCATCTCGCGCCCGAGGCCGGTGTCCGAGAGCAGTTCCTGCACGTCGAGCAGACGGCAGTTCTCACCGTTGATGGCGTACTCGCTGCCGCCGTTCCGGAACAGCGTGCGGGAGATCGTCACCTCGCTGTAGTCGATCGGCAGGAGCCCATCGGTGTTGTCGATCGTCAGGAGCACCTGCGCCCGACCGAGCGGGCCACGGGTCGAGGTGCCGGCGAAGATGACGTCCTCCATCTTGCCGCCACGGAGCGTCTTCGCGCCCTGCTCCCCCATCACCCACGCGAGGGCGTCGACCACGTTGGACTTGCCGGAGCCGTTCGGGCCGACGATGCAGGTCACCCCTGGTTCGAACGCGAACGTCGTCGGTTGCGCGAAGGACTTGAACCCCTTGATGGTCAGGCTCTTCAAGTACATGGCGGTCTCCGGGTGTGTCGCTCGTCGCGCTGCTCGCTGGCTGGTGTCTCGCTGTTCGGCGTCAGGCTAACGCCTGCGAGCGCGCGGACGCGGCTGGCACACGGGGCAGATGTGGCTGGACCGGTTCATGAACGCCTCACGCACGATCGTCGTGCCGCACCGCGGGCACGGCTTCCCCTGCTGGCCGTAGACGCTGAGCCGTTGCGAGAAGTAGCCGGACTGCCCGTTCACGTTGACGTACTGGGCGTCGAAGCTCGTGCCACCGTCCTCGAGTGCACGCGCGAGCACGCTGCGGACCTCGTGGAGGAGCAGCAGCACCGATGCCCGCGGAAGACGGTCCGCCGGCCGGTCGTAGTGCAGCTTCGCGGCCCACAGCGACTCGTCGGCGTAGATGTTGCCGATGCCGCTCACGACGCCCTGGTCGAGCAGCACCCGCTTGATGCCGCTGGAACGCTTCCTCGCCATCTGCACGAACCGGTCGTCGTCGAACGCGGGGTCGAGCGGGTCGCGGGCGATGTGGGAGACCTGCGTCGGGATGCTCCGACGCCAAGGGGCATCGGGCTGTCGGTCGTCCACGACGCCGGCGAACCCTGCGGGAGCGCCGTCGATCGTGGGCACCATCGCGTCGATCGCCATCGAGCCGAACGTGCGCTGGTCCACGAACTCGAGCTCGACGGGAGACTCCGGCGTGCCGTCGCGGTCCGACCCATCCGGCTGGACGTGGATGACGATGCGGCGGTGCTTCGCCGCCGGGCGGTCGCGGCCGAGCAGGATCTGCCCGCTCATGCCGAGGTGTGCCACGAGCGCTTCTGCCCGGCCGTCGGCGCCCGGCTCGGCGAGCGGGAGCCAGATGAACTTCCCACGGCGGACGGCGGCGGCGATGGTCCTGCCGGTCAGGCGGTGTGCGAAGTCCTCGGCGGGGCCGTCGTGGCGCGTGAGGGCCCGCTCGTCAGCGACGTGCACGGCGAGGACCCGTGCGCCGCTGACCGCGGGTTCGAGGCCGGCGCGGACGACCTCGACCTCGGGGAGTTCGGGCACGCGCTAGGACCCGGCGGGCTCTGCGGCGCCGGCGGGCTCTGCCGCGCGGTCTGGCGCCGCCGTCGTGCTGTCGTCGGTGCTCCGGCCGGAGAGGCGCGTCCAGGCGTCCAGCGCCGCGGCCATCTCGGCGGTCTTCTTGCTCGACCCGGAGCCCGAGGCGATGTCCTCGCCCTGCAGCACGACGGTCGCGTGGAAGGTCTTGTCGTGGTCAGGGCCCTCCTCGGTGACCCGGTAGGCCGGGTTGCCGAGGGTCAGCGACGACGCGAGCTCCTGCAGGCTCGTCTTCGGGTCCATCGCGGCACCGAAACGGTCGGGGTCGATGAGCAGCGGCTCCACGAGGCGCAGGACGAGCGCGGTCGCTTCGTCCGGTCCGGCGGAGAGGTACGTCGCGCCGATGACGGCTTCGACGGTGTCGGCGAGGATCGACGACTTGTCGCGGCCGCCGGTCAGTTCCTCGCCCTTGCCGAGACGCAGGTAGGCGCCGAGGCCGTTGAGCCGGGCGATCTCCGCGAGGGCGACCGTCGAGACGAGGCTCGCCCGGCGCTTGGCCAGGTCGCCTTCGTCGAGATCAGGGAAGTCGCGGTAGAGCTTCACCGTCACGGCTTGACCGAGGATGGAGTCACCGAGGAACTCGAGGCGTTCGTTGTGCCCGATGCCGCCGTGCTCGTACGCGAACGAGCGGTGCGTCAGGGCGAGTTGGAGCAACTCCGGGGACACGTCGACCCGGAGCAGTGCACGCAGACGAGCGACGTCCGACCCCGCGGGGTTGGACCCCGTGGAGCCGGACGTCGCTGCCATGCGTGCTACCGAATCAGACGTCGGCGACCTTGCGGCCCTTGTACTCCATGTACAGGGCGGTGCCGGCCGAGTCCTCGACGACCTTCGCGCGGTGCGGGAGGCTGTAGGTGACCTTGCCGTTCTCGATCGTCTTCACGAGCTGGACCGGCGCGGCCTTCCACTGCGAACGACGGGCGTGCGTGTTGGCACGGGATTGCTTGCGCTTGGGAACGGCCATGGTGGTTCTCTTTCGGTTGGTCGGTGGTCAGTCGGTGGAGGTGCTGTGAGCGCCGTGCTCGGTCTTCAGCTGTCGTTCTCGGACTTCAGCTGTCGTTCTCGGACTTCAGCTGTCGTTCTCGTCGAACGTCAGTCCGTCGAGCGCAGCCCAGCGGGGATCCGTCGGCTCGGGAGCCGTACGCCCCGTGTCTGCCAGGCGCTCCCCCGTCACCGGGTCGAGTCCTGGGCAGTCCGGTCGGCAGACCGGCTGGAACGGCAGTGACAGCACCACCGCGTCTCGAACGACCGGTTCAGAATCCACGTGGTCTTCGTGAACATGGAAGTCGAAATCCTCCGAGGCATCATACGCGAACAGCTCGGCGAAATCGACTTCGACCGGTTCGCTGATGTCGATGAGGCAGCGCGAGCACTGCCCGGTGGCCTCTGCGGAAGCGTGCCCGGAGACGAGCACGCCCTCGTGGAGGCCCTCGAGCCGCAGCTCGATGTGGATCGGAGCGCCCTCGCGAACGGCCACGACCCCTGCCCCGAGGGTCTCGGGGACGGTGATGTCGAGCGTGTGCTCGCGCATCTCGCCCGGGCGGTGCGCGAGGTCACGCACGCGCAGGGCGTAGGGGCTGTTCACGGGGGAAGACACGATCGACCATCCTAGCGCGGACAACGGCTGACGTCGAGGAGCGCGCTGCCGTGTCGTCTCAGCCGACGGCGTTCCGGAGTGCTTCGTCCACCACGACGGGCACGTACGGCGACACGTCTCCGCCGAGCGTCGCCACCTGCCGGATGAGCGAACTCGACACGTGGGCACGCGACGCCTCGGGCAGCAGGAACACCGTCTCGACGTCGGCGAGGTGCCGGTTTATGATCGCCATCGGGGTCTCGTACGCGACGTCCTCGCCCGAGCGGACGCCTTTCACCAGGACCGTCGCGCCGACCTGCCGACAGTAGTCGACGAGGAGCCCGGCGGTCCACTCCCCGACCCGGATGTTCGCCGGCGCACCGGTCTCGGCCAACGACTCCTCGATCAGCCGGACACGATCGACGGCGTCGAACATCGCGGTCTTCTTGTCGGGGTTGTGCACGACGAGGACGTGGACCTCGTCGAAGAGTCCTGCCGCCCGACCGATCACGTCGAGGTGCCCGAGGGTCACGGGGTCGAAGGAGCCGGGGACGACCGCGATCTGCGTCATACCCGCGACGATACCTGCCCCGCCGCCGGTTCAGTTCTTGCCGAGGAAGGCCGCGTCGGACTCGTCCAGACGCCGGGCGAGTGCGTCTCGGAGCTCGGGCTGCCCGTCGAGCGACGGGTCGATCCCGAGCAGTCGTTCGGCTTCTTCCCGCGCATCGACGATGATGTCGGCGTCCCGCACGACCCGGAGCAGGTTGAGGGACGACCGCCCGCCGGACTGCCGCTCCCCCAACACGTCGCCTTCGCGGCGGAGCTCGAGGTCCACGCGGGCGAGCTCGAAGCCGTCGTCAGACCCTTCCACTGCATCGACCCGCTCGCGCGAGGTGGTCTCGAGCTCGGCGGAGGTGACGAGCAGGCAGACGCCCGCGTACTGCCCACGACCGATGCGGCCGCGCAGCTGGTGGAGCTGGGAGACGCCGAACCGGTCGGCGTCGAGGATCGCCATCATCGACGCGTTCGGCACGTCGACGCCGACCTCGATCACGGTGGTCGCGACCAGGACGTCGATCTGGCCGGCCGCGAACGCCGTCATCACGCGGTCCTTCTCGTCGCCGGTCATCCGGCCGTGCAGGACCTCGATCCGGCGGCCGTCGAGGACCGGCATCGTGCGCATCCGCTCCGCCGTCGCGAGCACTGTGGCAGGCGCACGCTTCGGTGTGTCGTCATCCGCGTCGACTTCCGGCTCGCCGTCGTCCTCGGCGTGGGCGTCGTCGATCGCCGGGCAGACCACGAAGGCCTGCCGGCCGGCGCCGAGTTCCTCGGCCATGCGGGTCCAGATCCGCGACTCCCACCCGGGGTGCTCGGCGAGCCCCACCGTGAAGGTCTCCACCCCCGCGCGACCCGACGGCATGCCGGCGATCGTGGAGACGTCGAGGTCGCCGAAGACGGTCATCGCGACGGTGCGCGGGATCGGCGTGGCGGTGAGGACGAGCACGTGCGGCGGCCGCTCGCCCTTCGTGCGGAGGGCCTCACGCTGCTCGACACCGAACCGGTGCTGCTCGTCGACGACCACGAGGCCGAGCTCGGCGAAGTCCACCTTGTCGCCGAGCAGCGCGTGCGTGCCGACGACGAGCCGGGAGCTGCCGGACGCCGCCGCGAGGAGCGCACGACGGCGTTCGTCGGTGGACTGCGACCCCGTGAGGATGACCGGACGGAGTTCGGCGGCGAGGTCGGGGCCGAGGAACTTCACGATCGACCGCAGGTGCTGCGCCGCCAGGACCTCGGTCGGGGCGATGAGTGCCGACTGCCCGCCGGACTCCGCGACCGTCAGCATCGCGCGGATGGCGACGAGGGTCTTGCCGGAGCCGACCTCGCCCTGGACCAGACGGTGCATCGGCCACGACTCCGTCAGGTCGTGCGCGATCTCGTCGCCGACGGCGCGCTGGTCGTCCGTCAGGGTGAACGGCAGCGTCGCGTCGAAGCGCTCGAGGACCCCACCGGGCGACGCGGTCCGCGGGGTCGAGGCCGTCGCACGTGCGGCGATGCGACGCTGGACCAGGGCGGTCTGCAGCACGAACGCCTCTCGGTAGCGGAGGGCGTCCTGCGCACGCTTGAAGTCGGACACCTTCTCCGGGCGGTGCAGCAGTTCGAGCGCGCGTCGGAACGGCACCAGGTCGAGCCGGGCCCTGACGCCGGACGGGATCGGGTCGGCGATGTCCGGCAAGGTGTCGAGCACCACCGCCATGGCCTTCGCGATCTGCCACGAGGACAGCGACGCGGTGGCCGGGTAGATCGGGATCGGCTGCCGCGAGAACCGGATCGCTTCCTCGGACTCGGGGTCGGCGGTTGCACGGGGGTCGTCCGCGTCGAACAATTCGTAGTCGGGGTGCGCAAGCTGCCGGGCGCCGCGGTAGTCGCCGACCTTGCCCGCGAAGATCCCGCGGGCACCGACGACGAGGTCCTTCGTCCGCCAACCCTGGTTGAAGAACGTCAGCGTCAGCAGGCCCTTGCCGTCACCGATCTTCGCTTCGAGGATGGAGCCCCTGCGCTGGCGCATCGTGCGTTCGCGGACGTCGACGACCTCGGCGACGATCGTCACCGATTCCCCGATCGCGAGCGAGTCGAGCGCCGTCAGGGCACCGCGCTCGGCATAGCGGCGCGGCGCGTGCTCGAGGAACTCCCCCACCGTGCGGTACCCGAACGCCTTCTCGACCGCCTTGGCCGTGCGGCCGCCGAGCACGTTCGCGAGCTTCGTGTCCAGCGGCGCCGGACCCCACTGCAGGTCGGACGGGGCTGCCGGCGCGGCGGATCCTGAGGTGACCACACGGCAACGGTACCCGGGACGACCGACGTGCACCGAGCCTCCAGGACGACCTGTGGAGAACGTCGGAACGTGACCTGGTGGCCGCTACGGTTGCTGCATGACCCGCATCATCGCCGGCGCCGCCGGTTCCACGACGCTCCGGGTGCCGAAGTCGGGCACCCGACCGACGAGCGACCGGGTGCGCGAAGCGCTGTTCTCCTCGCTCGAGTCGCGCGGGCTCGTCGACGACACGGCCGTGGCCGACCTCTACGCGGGGACGGGTGCACTCGGGCTCGAAGCGGCCTCGCGCGGCGCGGTCGAGGTGGTCCTGGTGGACCGGGCTGCTGCTGCTGCGGCGGTCTGTCGCGAGAACGCGCGCACCGTGCAGCAGCGCGTCCCCGGTGTCCGCATCGACGTGCACGCGCAGCCGGCCCTCGGGTTCCTCCGCGGGACCGTCCGGACGTTCGACCTGGTGTTCATCGACCCGCCGTACGACGTCACGGAGTCCGAGATCGCCGAGGTGCTCGACGCGCTCGTCCCCCGGCTGACGCGCGACGCCGTCGTGATCGTCGAACGCAGCAAGCGATCGCCGGAACCGACGTGGCCCGCGGGGCTCGAGCCGTTCAGCAAGCGCAGTTACGGCGAGACCGTCGCGTGGGAGGCCGTGGTCGCCACCGCCTGACGCTGCCGGCGGGCGGCGCTGCCGACGGGCGGCGCTGCCGACGGGCGGCGCTGTCGACTCGGAACGACACCGCCGTTGTCGTACGACAGCGATCCTGTCGCTCCTTGCACGCGCAACAGTTGCGTGCGCCGGGCAACGACACCATCGACGTCGTACGACAGCTTGGGTTCATTCGGTGGTCGCAACACCTTGAGCGATTGGGGTGGTTGTGGTGGGTCGCGAGGCGGCGTATTCGCGGGAGTTCCGTGCCGTGTTC
>NZ_JBIVCR010000010.1:0-3237 GCF_044746705.1 Curtobacterium sp. NPDC090217
TGGGACGCGTCCTTGGACGCATCCGCGATCGCAGCGGACTTCGACGACGCCTGCGTCTTGGACGACGCCTCAACCGACGCCCCACCATTGGTGTTCGAGGAGTTGTCCGCCTCAGCAGCAGCCTTCGCCGCAACCTTCGACGACGCATTCGCCTTCGACTTGGCGTCCTTGGACGCATCCGCCGACGCAGTCGTCTTCTGGTTCCCAGCCACCTGCGCAGCCGCCTTCGCCGAGATGTCAGCAGCAGCCGACGCCGCCGACGTGCCGTCATTGTTCGCAGCCGCCTCCGACGCCGCCTTCGCAGCCGGGTTGTTGTCCCCATCAGCATCAGCCGACGCCGACACCGACGCACCCGCATTCACATTCGCACCCGGATCACCGTCAACACCACCCTCAGGGGTCCCGTCAACGGTCCCCTCCGGGGTGCCCTCGTCCGTGCCCTCCGGCGTGCCGTCCACGTTGCTGTCCGGGGTGCCATCCACGTTGCTGTCCGGGGTGCCATCCACGTTGCTGTCCGGCGTGCCATCGACGTTGCCCTCGGGGGTGCCATCCGGCGTCCCGTCAACGTTCGAGTCCGGCGTGCCATCGACATTGCTGTCCGGCGTGCCGTCCACGTTGCCATCCGGGGTGCCATCGACGTTGCCCTCCGGGGTGCCATCCGGCGTCCCGTCAACGTTCGAGTCCGGCGTGCCATCGACATTGCTGTCCGGCGTGCCGTCCACGTTGCCCTCCGGGGTGCCATCGACGTTGCCCTCCGGGGTGCCATCCGGAGTCCCGTCAACGTTCGAGTCCGGCGTGCCGTCCACGTTGCTGTCCGGCGTGCCATCGACGTTGCCCTCCGGGGTGCCCTCGTTCGAGCCCTCAGGGTTGCCATCCGGAGTCCCGTCAACGGTGCCCTCCGGCGTGCCCTCGTCCGTGCCCTCCGGGGTGCCCTCGTTCGAGCCCTCGGGGGTCCCGTCAACGGTGCCCTCCGGCGTGCCCTCGTCCGTGCCCTCCGGGGTGCCCTCGTTCGAGCCATCCGGGGTCCCGTCAACGGTGCCCTCCGGCGTGCCCTCGTTCGAGCCCTCGGGGGTCCCGTCAACGGTGCCCTCCGGGGTGCCCTCGTTCGAGCCCTCGGGGTTGCCATCAGGGGTCCCGTCGACGGTCCCCTCCGGCGTGCCCTCGTCCGTACCCTCCGGAGTGCCCTCGTTCGAGCCCTCAGGGTTGCCATCCGGAGTCCCGTCAACGGTGCCCTCCGGCGTGCCCTCGTCCGTGCCCTCCGGCGTGCCCTCGTCCGTGCCCTCCGGGGTGCCCTCGTTCGAGCCCTCGGGGTTGCCATCCGGCGTCCCGTCAACGTTCGAGTCCGGCGTGCCGTCCACGTTGCTGTCCGGCGTGCCATCGACATTGCTGTCCGGGGTGCCATCGTCCGTGCCCTCCGGGGTGCCATCGTCCGTGCCCTCCGGAGTGCCATCGTCCGTACCTTCCGGAGTGCCGTCGTCGGTGCCTTCCGGGGTGCCCTCGTTCGTACCCTCCGGCGTGCCGTCCTCGCTCCCGTCGACATCACCAGCAGCCTCGGACGACGCATCCGCAGACGACGACGCGATCGACGCACCCTGCGACGCAGCCGCCGGGTTCGCCGTCCCAACGATCGACCCGGCCCCGTTCGCCTTCGTCGAGTTGTCCGCCTTCGCCGCAGCCCGCGCCGCAGCCTTCGACGAGCTCCCCGGATCCGTGTCCGCGTTCTGCGTCACGTTCGACGACGCCGTCGTCAACTGGTTCCCCGCGATCTGCGCAGCAGCCCTCGCCGAGACGTCCGCAGCAGCCGACGCCGCAGACGTCCCATCAGCGTTCGCCGCCGCCTGCGCCGCAGCAACCGCCGCCGGATTGTTGTTCCCATCGGCATCCGCCGACGCCGACGCCGACGCAGCAGCGTTCCGGTTCCCGTTCGCCTCCACCGAAGCATCCTTCGAAGAGTTGCCGATGGCAGCACCCTTCGACGCCGAGTTCGGCGACGCATTCGCCGCAACCGACCCAGCACCATTCGTGTTCGAGCTGTTGTCTCCGAGCGCTGCGCCCTTCGCGGCCACCGAACCAGCAGCAGCAGGATCCGACGACACATTCTGCGCCGCATCCGCCGCCGCAGTCGTCACCTGATTACCCGCAGCCTTCGCCGCCGACTTCCCGGTAATGTCCGACGCAGCATCAGCAACCGACGTCGCATCATCATTCGCAGCCGCCTGCGCAGCAGCAACCGCCGCCGGATTGTTGTTCCCATCAGCACGCGCCGAAGCAGCAGCCGACGCCGACGCATTCACGTTTCCTGCCGGCAACGGGGTCACCAGTGTGAGAGTACCGCTGGCCTCCCAATATCTTTCGTCGTGCTGGCCGAACGCCGCAGGTTTTGCTACCCCAGACATGTCAACGCTCTGCTGACCATTCTGAAGCATGACGCCGTTGCGATTCGTAAACGAGATAGTCATACCAGACGGCTTGCTGGAACAATCAGCCCATTGACTGTGTGGGGTGTTGAACCCAACCCTCGGATAGTTGATCCAGTTGTCCATCGCGACGCACTGACCCTTGCTGTTCACGATAGGGCCAGTCTCCCCGGGCGCGGGATACGTCATCAACGGAAGATTTGCATTGCTTGCCTCGCGGATAGACCCGAAGCGCTTGATGCCACCGATCGTGCTGTAGGCGTTGACGTACTCGAACGTCAATCCGTAATAGTTTGAATTCTCTCTGTACGAGAAAATCATGGGCCCAGTGATCGAGATCGTCGCGGCCTGCGTATTAGATACAGCGCGACCTCGAGGCTCTGACGCTTCATCTGCAGTCGCGGAAGAGATGACGCCGAACGCGGCACCGGATGCCGCGAGCGCACCGATCGTCGACGCTGCGACGATCTTGCGTGTGGCAGAGCGCTTGTGCTTGCTCATGTGATTGTTTCTCCTGTTTGTGGAGCGAGAAGCTCCTGGTTGATCCCTGCACACGCTCATCACGTGCAGGGGTCCCCGGCCGGCGCACATGGGGGATGCTCCGGTCGAGCCCGGCCCGGGCGATGGCACCCGGGCCGGAAGTCGTTCATGCGGCGTTAAGCGCCCGGTTCGCCGCGTTGACACCGCTCATGCCGTGCACCCCAGGCCCCGGCGGGGTGGCAGCGGAGCACAGGTACACACCGGGAACGCCCGTCCGGTAGGGGTTCGGCCCGAACGTCGGCCGGGCGATCAGCTGCCGGAAGGTGTTCGCCCCGGTGTT
>NZ_JBIVCR010000011.1:0-1570 GCF_044746705.1 Curtobacterium sp. NPDC090217
TATAGGGCGGGTAGAGGGAACGTGGGGAAGTGAAACATCTCAGTACCCACAGGAAGAGAAAACAACATGTGATTCCGTGAGTAGTGGCGAGCGAAAGCGGATGAGGCTAAACCGATCATGTGTGATAGCCGGCGGGCGTTGCATGGTCGGGGTTGTGGGACACGTCGCTCAGTTCTGCCGGACTGGGGCGGTTACAGCGCATCATAGTCGAACCGGTTTGAAAGCCGGGCCGTAGTGGGTGCCAGCCCCGTAGACGAAATGGTGTTATGGCCGGATGTGTATCCCAAGTAGCACGGGGCCCGAGAAATCCCGTGTGAATCTGTCAGGACCACCTGATAAGCCTAAATACTCCCAGATGACCGATAGCGGACAAGTACCGTGAGGGAAAGGTGAAAAGTACCCCGGGAGGGGAGTGAAATAGTACCTGAAACCGTTTGCTTACAAACCGTCGGAGCCTCCTTGTAGGGGTGACGGCGTGCCTTTTGAAGAATGAGCCTGCGAGTTAGTGATATGTGGCGAGGTTAACCCGTGTGGGGCAGCCGTAGCGAAAGCGAGTCTGAATAGGGCGATTCAGTCGCATGTCCTAGACCCGAAGCGAAGTGATCTATCCATGGCCAGGTTGAAGCGACGGTAAGACGTCGTGGAGGACCGAACCCACTTCAGTTGAAAATGGAGGGGATGAGCTGTGGATAGGGGTGAAAGGCCAATCAAACTTCGTGATAGCTGGTTCTCTCCGAAATGCATTTAGGTGCAGCGTTGCGTGTTTCTCGCCGGAGGTAGAGCTACTGGATGGCCGATGGGCCTCAACAGGTTACTGACGTCAGCCAAACTCCGAATGCCGGTGAGTGAGAGCGCAGCAGTGAGACGGTGGGGGATAAGCTTCATCGTCGAGAGGGAAACAACCCAGACTACCAACTAAGGCCCCTAAGCGTGTGCTAAGTGGGAAAGGATGTGGAGTTGCATAGACAACCAGGAGGTTGGCTTAGAAGCAGCCACCCTTGAAAGAGTGCGTAATAGCTCACTGGTCAAGTGATTCCGCGCCGACAATGTAACGGGGCTCAAGCACACCGCCGAAGTTGTAGATTTCGCATGTTAGACAAGCCTTCGTGGTTCAGTCGTGCGGAGTGGTAGGAGAGCGTCGTGTGGCGAGTGAAGCGGCGGAGTAATCCAGCCGTGGACGCCACACGAGTGAGAATGCAGGCATGAGTAGCGAAAGACGGGTGAGAAACCCGTCCTCCGAAAGACCAAGGGTTCCAGGGCCAGGTTAATCCGCCCTGGGTAAGTCGGGACCTAAGGCGAGGCCGACAGGCGTAGTCGATGGACAACGGGTTGATATTCCCGTACCGGCGAACAACCGCCCAAGCTAATCCAGTGGTGCTAAGAGTCCTAACCCGTATCCAGTGGATCCCTTCGGGGTGAAGCGGTGCGGTCTAACGCTCGACCCCATGCTGGTGCGGTTAGCGTATGAACAGGTGTGACGCAGGAAGGTAGCTGAGCCAGGCGATGGTATCCGTAAGGTGAACCTGGTGTAAGGATGTAGGGCTGACGATAGGCAAATCCGTCGTCTGTG
>NZ_JBIVCR010000011.1:1668-2862 GCF_044746705.1 Curtobacterium sp. NPDC090217
CACGTGACCGGATTCACTCCGTGAGCGTTGAAGGCCGCAGAGACCAGTGGGAAGCGACTGTTTACTAAAAACACAGGTCCGTGCGAAGTCGCAAGACGATGTATACGGACTGACGCCTGCCCGGTGCTGGAAGGTTAAGAGGAGGGGTTAGGTTTCGGCCGAAGCTCTGAATTTAAGCCCCAGTAAACGGCGGTGGTAACTATAACCATCCTAAGGTAGCGAAATTCCTTGTCGGGTAAGTTCCGACCTGCACGAATGGCGTAACGACTTCCCAGCTGTCTCAACCGCGAACTCGGCGAAATTGCACTACGAGTAAAGATGCTCGTTACGCGCAGCAGGACGGAAAGACCCCGTGACCTTTACTACAGTTTGGTATTGGTGTTCGGAGTGGCTTGTGTAGGATAGGTGGGAGACTGTGAAGCGGGCACGCTAGTGTTCGTGGAGTCATTGTTGAAATACCACTCTGGTCACTTTGGATGTCTAACGTAGGACCCTGATCGGGTTCATGGACAGTGCCTGATGGGTAGTTTAACTGGGGCGGTTGCCTCCCAAAGAGTAACGGAGGCGCCCAAAGGTTCCCTCAACCTGGTTGGCAATCAGGTGGCGAGTGTAAGTGCACAAGGGAGCTTGACTGTGAGACTGACAGGTCGAGCAGGGACGAAAGTCGGGACTAGTGATCCGGCAGTGGCTTGTGGAAGCGCTGTCGCTCAACGGATAAAAGGTACCTCGGGGATAACAGGCTGATCTTGCCCAAGAGTCCATATCGACGGCATGGTTTGGCACCTCGATGTCGGCTCGTCGCATCCTGGGGCTGGAGTAGGTCCCAAGGGTTGGGCTGTTCGCCCATTAAAGCGGTACGCGAGCTGGGTTTAGAACGTCGTGAGACAGTTCGGTCCCTATCCGCTGCGCGCGTTGGAAATTTGAGAAGATCTATCCCTAGTACGAGAGGACCGGGATGGACGAACCTCTGGTGTGTCAGTTGTTCTGCCAAGGGCACCGCTGATTAGCTACGTTCGGACCGGATAACCGCTGAAAGCATCTAAGCGGGAAGCCGTCTTCGAGATGAGATTTCCATGCACCTTGAGTGTGAGAGGCTCCCAGCAGACTACTGGGTTGATAGGCCGGATGTGGAAGCGGGGACTAACGACCCGTGGAGCTGACCGGTACTAATAAGCCGAAGACTTGACAACACAA